>NZ_JYGY01000002.1:281505-315325 GCF_000967825.1 Paracoccus sp. 228
CAAAGCGCCATGGCACGCGCCAGCTATTTGGGGAGCGCGCGCGCCATGGCGCTTGGCGCCCCGCCACTGGCCTGGTTTTGCGCCGCCGCGTGGCCGGTTTTTACGCCGCCGTTGACACCAGATTGAAGGGGTATCACTCGCGGGTGCGGCCCCGATCGTCGTGGCCCAAGGTAGAGCGTTCATCGTCCACCTCGACCTCGGTATGTCGAACCGTGTCGGATACTGTTTCCTGCCGCGTATCGCTGGTCTTGCGCAGCCCGATTTCCTCAACGACGCGGGCTTCCTTGGAGACGACGGCCTCCTCCCGATGTTCTTCCGCCTCAAACGTCCGCTCGCGGTAGTCCTCGTCAACGATGGCAGGACGATCCACAGGGGTTTGAACCAGCTCGACGTGCTCATCGCGCAGTTCAACCGTCTCGCTGACCGGCGTTTCTACCATATAGGCGCGAATGCGGACACGGCCGTGACTGGTGTCACGCTTGCCGACACGCAGGGTCTCCTGAACGAGCGGGATCGACTCGTCTGAGGATGCCTCCGAATAGCCGGTGGCAGACTGCCGTTCCATCGCATGGGGGCTGACCTCGTAGCCGCCCCACCCCTCGTTGCGCCAACTGGCCTCACGCTCATCGAGGTTCACGGTGCCTTCGTCATCCAGAATGTCCAGAACCGCGTCATATTTATCGCTGGCGAGACCAGACACCGTCAGGAGATGACCGCCTCGGGCCAGGCCTTCAGCATAGCTGTACCGATCCTCGTCAGGCATCAACAGATCGCCCAGACTGTCCCAGAGGCCTTTGCCTTGATCAGCTTGCTCAGTCGCGGTGTCGGTCCTGCCGGAATCCAGGCGGATCTGGCTCATGTCCACGCGAGCCACGAGAAGCCGATCCACGGCACGCTGTGCATCGTCCTGGGTGTCAAAGAGTGCAGAGACGGACATCTCGCCTGCAGTATCAGTAGTGCTTTCATAGGTCATCGTGATGATCCTTTCGTTTCAGGATCAAAAACGGTTTCGGGCTTGGGGATGTTCCCATACGCAGTGGAGCCGGCGGGATTTGGCTTGGTCCGGGGCTATTATCATACTCTCCATGGGAGCCTGCTTGGTTAAAAATGAACCAGGGGCGCTGTAGTCCAAACCAGGATGCCGTCGCAGCATAGGCGCGTCCCGGGGCGTTCCGGACGTCCTGCTCAGCTGACGTGTGCACAACCGCTTCTTGGCTTCCGCTTGTAAAGTACGATAGCAGACGAGAGGGGCGGCTGAACAAGACTGCTTGGTGTTGCAGGTTATGACAGCAGGTCCGGCACGGCCCTTGGGAGATTACGGACTATCGTTGTTTCCGGGCATCCTCACAAATTGGACGTGAGGAAATGGCGGTGTCTGAAGATAGAAAGGCGCGGGGATGCAAGACGAGTTTCAAGCAGATGTGGATATCATCGCGTCCATTTCAGCGGTGTCCTCGATCCTCGACGTGGTGTGCCAGATGACGGGCATGGGGTTTGCAGCGGTGGCACGCGTCACCGAAGGCCGCTGGATTGCCTGCGCCGTCAAGGACCAGATCGATTTCGGGCTCGCTGCGGGTGACGAACTGCCGGTGGAGACGACGATCTGTCACGAGATCCGGCAGCTCCCTACCCCGGTGGTCATCGAGAATGTGTCCACGGATGAACTGTACAGCATCCACCAGACACCACTGATGTATGGCTTCCAGAGCTACGTGTCTTTTCCCATTCATCTGCCGGATGGGGAATTTTTTGGCACTCTCTGCGCCATCGATCCCCTCCCCCGTTCCTTGAGATCCGCGCAGACAATCATGACGTTCACGCTGTTTGCAGACCTGATTGGCCAGCATCTGGAAGGCGCGCGGAAGCTCGCCCAGACTGAACGTCTACTTGAGGAACGGCGGGACTGGGAGCGCCAGCAAAGGGTTGTGCAGCGCGAAATGATCCATCGCATGAAGAACACTCTGACCATGGTCCAGGCGGTGGTGACCCAAAGCCTGCGCAACGCCACCTCGCTTGAGGAAGCCGCGAGATTGATCGCGGACCGGATCCATGCTCTTGGGCGCGCGCAGGACATCCTGACGGAGCACAGGTGGGAGACCGCTGACATCCACGAGGTGGTGCAGGCCGCAATTGCGCCGCATGCCGATGGCGAGCATCGTTTTCTGATAAGCGGGGACACGGCCGCGCTGACCGCGCAGCAGAGCATGGGTCTGGCGCTTGCCCTCCACGAGTTGTCGACGAATGCGACAAAGTACGGCGCCCTGTCGAGCGCGCAGGGCCGGATCCACATATCATGGACGGTATCGGTGGATCGGGCACTCATGTTCCTGTGGCAGGAAGTTGGAGGACCCGCAGTTGATGCGCCCACACGAACGGGGTTCGGTACACGCCTGACCGAGCGTGTTGTGCCCTTCTATTTTGACGGAAAAGCCCAGTTGGACTATGCCCCGAGCGGGGTACGCTATGAGATGACCGGAACCCTGTAGAGACCTCCCGATCTTCTCCGACAGAGCCGCTTGAAGTATACCGGAACATTCTCCTACATCTTCGGTTCGGCTGTTGAATCGAAAAAGGTTCCATGAGGAAGAGCCTTCACATGTTTTCTCCGCCGCAAACGAAGGATGCTCGTTTGCCCCACAATGCTACACCTGTTGATGCCGCTCATTGCCCGTGCATCCTTATTGTCGAAGATGAGCCTATCATTGCCATCGACCTTCGGATTATCTTTCAGGATGACGGCTATGATGTGCTTGGGCCTGCCACCTCGGTCGACATGGCCCTGCGACTCCTGAACAATGCGCGGCCGGACCTGGCGGTTCTCGACGTGAACCTTCGGGGCCAATCGGTTGCTCCAGTCGCGGAACGTCTCCGAAGCCTTCAGATCCCTTTCTTCCTCTCCTCGTCCTACGAGGCTGCGCAACTACAGACCGTCACTGTCCTGGCGAATGTGGAGAATGTTCGAAAGCCGTTCGAGGAGAGGCGGCTTCTGGCTGCTGCCCGGCGTGCTCTTGGGTCAACATAGCCCGTCTGCCATTGTTTGGTGGCCTGTGGGGAGATAGTTTTGGCGTACCTAACGGATATTAAGCGTTGATTTTATCAAGCAGCAGGTTCGACGCTCTGAACCAGGGAACTTGTCTTGCCGGGATTGACAGCGGTGTTCCGCTTTTAGGGTTTCGGCCCGTATGTGCACACCGAGGTCTGGTGACGAACACCCCGAAGCCTCTGAGTTCGACCCTGTCTCCACGTGCCAATGCCCTCTCGATTTCCGTGAAGATCACCGCGACGACAGCCTCTGCTGCCTTGGGTGCAAGATGTGGGTTGGCGTCAGCGATCTTTCGGACGAGTTCTGAACGTACCATACGGTTTCCCTTGATCTCAAATCGCCACGAGGTGAGTGAGTTTTGCGGGGATTAACAGACCCAGGGATTTGTTTGTTCCTGAAACAGCATCGGGCTCTCAAGCCATCCGTCATGCCATCATGCAAACAGTTCCGCAGCCAGAGCCGGATCGACGGACATGTCGCTTCGGATCAGTCCGTGGCTCCACCGTCGGCGTGCGCGGGGCGTGTGCCACGGCGGGCAGTCGACGATCGGGTACCAGCAGACACCAACCACGTTCACCCCTTGTCGCCTGGCAATCTCCACTTCTTCGCGAACGTGCCGCCACCAGTGGCCTTTGTGAAACCCGGGATGGCGGTGATGATGAACAGGATGGCCATCGTGCCAACTGGTTTCAGAGACCATGACGGGTTTCCGGTACCGTCTCCATGTCTTGACCAAAACTTTTGAAAGCGCGGTGCGGGCGGTATGGGGATAATAGTTCACACCGATCACGTCGACATCGACGGCTGACACGATGGCGTCGGTTGCTTCGAACTGACGGTCTCCGACCCCGGTGATCGGATCGTTGGTCAGGATGCCGATACTGGGGTGATGATCGCGGGCAACCCGGGCCATGGTGATCGCCATGCCGGCGGCCTCATGGGACGACATGCCTGATAGCCCCGGATAAAGAGACGGTTCATTGACCGGACACAGCCAAAGCCGCTCCTGACCGGAAATGCCAAGTGCCGCTTCCACGGCGATCCGCGCCGAACAGATCGGATCGGAGTTTCGGTGATAGTGGGACAGATCCCAGATCCCCTGAACATCAGCTGCCCGGGCGGCCGAAAGCCGGGCCCACGGATCGTGACCAGGAACCAGGCCGTCCCGGACGGTGAGCATGCCATGGGCGCGAGCTACCTGGAAATGCTGGTGCATTCGATCATGTGGCGTGTGCCGGGTAGTTAAGAGCAGGTCATGGCGTCCGTTATGCACCAGTCCACACTCGAAGCCGGCAATCGCTTCGCTTCGGAACATGGGGTCGCAAAAAGGAAGTGAGAGTTGATCTGATATGATCGGGCCTCGCAATCCAGCGTCTTGGTAGCAGAGAACCTGAGAAGCAGCTTTTCCACAATGCCAATGCCAGTACCGCCGGTCGAAGTGTCATCCCTCCGGCCTGCGGACACGCAAGTTTCTTGTGCTTTGTGCCCGCCTCTGCCCTGCAGCGGTCGGCCCCCTTGGAACCTACCCCTTCTCCCGGAAAGTAGGGGAGCAATCCGCCCAGCCTCTTATTTTTGACAGAACTCATCATCTCAATTCATTTACGGATTAACCATATTGCCGTGCCTCTTATAAATGCACAGTGCTTGAGTTGTAAATTCTTATGCAAGATCGCCGCAAAATTGCAAGTAGATGGGAGGCAGCTCATATCTTTGCGTATTCCGCGTCAATACACATTTCTTGTAATGCAAATTTCTCATTTCAACGTCAGATTGTTTCAACCGCGGATGACGCGTGATTTTCATCATCCAATGACTGACTATTGATTCTCGAAAATCAAATTGTGGAACAAACGGACGCTGAACCTGTTCAAATCGCCTTCGCATCGGGGGTTCCTTAATTGCCATATGACGACCAAAGTCCACTTGCTGTCGTCACAGGAGCCAGTGCGGGCCTGGGCCGTGCGCTTTCCCATCGCCTGACAACACGTGGCATTCGGGTTGTCGGTCTTGCGCGAAATGAGAGCGAGCTACACGTAACAGGGGAAAAATGCTTCCCCGATACATTTTTTCCGATCAAGTGCGATGTTTCGGATAAAATCGACGTGCAGAAGGCTGCGGCGGACATTCAACGGAATATCGGCGCCGTACATATTCTCATCAACAACGCCGCCATCCTCGACCGATATGATTTTGCCTCCTCAGATGCTGATCGCATCAACAAGCAGATCCTGACGAACCTTCTAGGGCCGGTAAACTGCGTCAAGGCCTTTCTGCCCCAGATGCTGTTGCAGAAGAAGGGCAGGATCTTGAACGTCGGCAGCTTTGCCGGGGACGATCCACAAAAGGGGAGTCTGGGCTACGCCGTGTCAAAAGCCGGCGCCCGGTGCTTCTCGACGGCACTTGCCCGGGAATTGGAGACCGAACTTCCCTCCGTGATCGTAACGGAATGGATCCCTGGCATCATGTGCACCCGTCATGGCGAGCCGGGCGGCATCGATCCGAATATGGCCGCCAGCTGGGGCGTCAGCCTGGTGCTCGATGACAGGGTGGAACTTCATGGAAAGATCTATCTGAAGGATAAGGAATTTATCAGGCCCATGAGTATGCGACAGAAGTTTCGCAGGGCAGCCGCTTCCTTCTTCTGACCTCGGGGCGCGACATGTGCCTTACTAGCATCTCCTACGATGATCTCCACATCTCCATCGATCGCAGCTTTTCACCCATGACATCGGCTTTGCGCGCCAAACAGGGAGCTACTTAAATGAACCCGACGCCAATTCTCATCACCTATGCGATCATAGGGGGCCTTGCCTCCTGCACCACGCCGGCAGAGCGATGCAACGCAAGCATATCTGCCGAACAACGCAACGTGTCCCGGCTCCTCGAAGAGGTGGAAACAAATATCGTGCGTTGCTACGCCTATGAAACGACGCCTGCTTACACGCCGGGCTTCCGCATTTGCGCTGGCGGCTTCAGGCACGACTCCGACAGATTGGGTCTGGGTTATTCGAGCTGTTATGGTGGGGACCGGACGATACGCGAGCGCGTGGCGATTGATCCGGAATCCGAACTCCGCAAGCGTGCTGCGCTGCGAAATCGCTTGGCAGCGCTGTCTGCAGCGGGCGGCGCTCAGTGTGGTACTCGTTCACAGAACGCCTCGTAATCAAATATGCTCCCTGTAAAGACAGTCAAGCGCTGCAATCGCACTTATCTCGGACACTTGCTTGATGATCAGGGGCAAGCTTATGCCCTTGTATCCACATGCTGTGTCAGAGCCTCGTTCTGTACAGTGATCTTTTAATATCTGAGCAAGGTAACTCATGGCAATCAATCCATTCAAATTCAGGCCGGAGACCCCGAACAAAGAACCTGAGGCAGAAGCCGCGACATTAGATGGTGGTACGGGTGACTGGGAGGACAACTGGATCTCTAATTTTATGGCATGGGCCAGCCGTGCTTTTTTACCGTCGTGGTGCGATACTCCGGGACATTGGACCTCCAAACTGATGCAGTACTTCCACACGTCCTGCCCTTGCTGCCTGTTCTTCAGGGGCATCGCGATTGGGTTGGCCTTCGGTCTGGCAGTTGGATTGACAATAGCCGCGTGGTTCTAGGATGACGAAGGGTGCCTTGTGACAAAGGTTCTAATGCGCAGGAATGCATAAGCAGACAAACCGTTCCGGAAATCAAAGCAACATCGCAGGCGGTCTGCTCACTTGCTTGACGAAGCCAGCGTCAGCGAGGAAGCGGGCCCGACGTTGGCGGCAGCTATGCGGGACGAAGCCGCCTTCGGGTCTGTGTCACTTGGAAGTATAAAATGGGGTGCGCGCTTTGTCGGATTGTCCAGCCACCGGCCTGATGATCGGATTCTTGCCGATGGCCATGGGTCAGACTGTCCGTGCGCCGGTTTTCGGTATCCTGATGGCGGGTTCTGGCGCCGGACTGGCAGTGATGTGCTTTGCCGCACTTGCCCTATTGGCCGGGTTCTTCCGGGCTCAAGGTGCAACCAATGCTGGAGCTAGAGTATTCAGAGAACCTTGTTGTCTATGACAGTATGCCTGCAAAGAAACAGGTGAGACGCGGCCTGTCCACACGCCGCCAGTTCCTCCTTCGTGAACCTGTAACCTGTCAGCATGGCACGCTGCTGGACCTGACCCATGATCATGGCCGCAAGTTGACGCGCTGAATGATCGCTGTCGTGGACATCGATCTGCCCTCGGTCGATCCAGATATCGATCAACGCTTGAAGTGGTTTGATGATGCGCCTGTCAAAAGCACTGTCATAGATTGTAACTATTTCTGGAAAGCGGACCCGTTCGGCAATGATAATGCGCAACAGACGCACTCTTTGCGGGGCAACTGACCAATTGGCGAGAGCGGTCAGGACCTTGGGCAGGATGTCGGCAGCATCACCATCTCCGCGGTCGTCAAACAGGCATTTGCCGAATGCGTCACCGAGTTCAGCCTGCATGGCCGCACGGAACATGATCGATTTTTCGGGAAAGTAGCTGTAAAGCGTCGCCTTGGATACCTGCGCCTCTCGGGTGATGTCGTCAACGCTGGCGTAACCGTCCGGTGAAGCTGCCTATGTTTTCTTTGGCTTCCATTTCTTTGCGAGCTTGAAGACTTCGGAGCGGAGTTCGTCGGCGTCGGGGACATCTGGATCGAATGGCCCGCCCGCCCATTCTGTTAGGTCTTCGTGTTCGGGGTGGGCTTTATCGCCGATTGCCTTGAGGAAGTGTTCGTATCCCGGGAGGCCGCCGACGTCCTCGGGCGGGCATCGTCCCGTGATGTCGACCAGTCGGGGATAGAGGTTTCCGGGTGTGGGATCACCGATTGTGTTGACCTCAATCGCATGGGCCCAGTCATCTCCAAAATCGTAGACGTAACGGATCGGGGCTGCTCCGGCAGCGTCGATGAGGTCAGCAAGTTTGGCCTTTGCGACTGGCAGCGCGTCGTTGCCGAAGGCGGGATCGGGCAAGGTCCAGCGGACCGTGCCTGCCATAAACTCGTAGAGATGAGCGTTCTCCCACCCCATGGCTGCCTGGATAACGAGATGAAGCCGATCGAGGCGGATGTCGGTGGGCACCTCGAGGATCCGCGAGACGACGGGCTCGATGCCTTCGAGAGTGATCTTCAGACGCGTGATGGTCATGCCGGGACAGTGTCCTTCTATTTGTCGGTCCGCCAATGCCACGGCAGCAGATCGTCGATGCGGGTGATTTTGTGGTCGGGGATACAGGCCAGTGTATCAGCCAGCCAGGCCTGCGGATCAACGCCGTTCAGTTTGGCGGTTTCGATCAGGGTGTATGCGATTGCGGCGGCGCGGCCGCCGGTCAGCGATCCGACGAAAAGATAGTTCTTTCTGCCGATGGCGATGGATCGCATCGCCCTTTCGGCCGTGTTGTTGTCCAGTTCCAGAATGCCGTGATCGAGATAGGGGCGGAGCCGTCTTATGCGGGTCAGGGCGTATCGGATGGCCACGGCCAAAGGCGATTTGCCCGAGATGGATGGCAACTGGACGTGCAGCCATGCTTCGAGGTCGTTGAAGATTGGCTTCGCCTTCACCTGTCGGATCTGGACGCGGCTGTCCGGCGGCGATCCCCGCGCTTCCTTCTCGATGGCGTAGAGCTGCGCGATGCGCGTGATGGCTTCGCCGGCGATGGCAGACCCTTGGGCCCTGTGGATGTCGACGAACTTGCGCCGCACGTGTGCCATGCAGGCGACCTCGCGGATGCCGCCGGTCCGGTAAAGATCTTCAAACCCGGCGTAGCCGTCGGCATGCATCCAGCCGTGATATCCCGACAGATGATCTTTCGGGTGCTGCCCCTTCCGGTCGGGTGAGAAGCGATACCAGCTGGCGGGCGGTGCATCGCCAACCCAAGATCGTTCGTCTCGACCGTAAGCCCACAGCCGCGCCGTGGCTGTCTTGCCGGTTCCTGGTGCCAGCATGTTCACCGGAGTGTCGTCCGCGAAGATCGCCTGTCCGGCCAGAACATGTCGCCCGATTGCATCCGCCCGCGGTTCCAGCAGCGCCGTCGACTTGCCTACCCAGTCTGCCAAGGTCGAGCGGTCCAGATCCAGGCCATCACGCTCAAAGATCTGGCTTTACCGGTATAGCGGCAGGTGATCGGCGTACTTGTTGACCAGCACATGCGCTAGAAGGCCGGGTCCAGGGCGGCCACGCTCGATGGGCCGCGACGGTAAAACTGCCTGTGTGAACGCCTCGCAGCCGGAACAGGCGAAGCGCGGTCGCACAATCCGGTTCACGATGAACCGACCCGGCACATACGTATGTGCCGTCCCTGTCCCATTGGGATTTTGCTTGCGGGCGGCGACGGTGAGTTCTGCTGATGTTTTCATGAGCGCTCAGAATGAGCTCACTGGGGACTCCCGGATGAGCTCATTGTAAGGAGCTGGGGTCGCGGCATAGGCCCATGGCATCAACGCATCGATGTCCTTGTCGAGATGGCCGTTGGCGAGCCTGGTGAAGAGATCACGCAGATAGGCATAGGGTTCGACGCCGTTCATCTTGCAGGTGCCGATCAGGCTGGCGAAGCGTGCCCACGACCGGCCGCCCTCATCGTGGCCGGCAAAAAGCGCGTTGCGGCGGTTCATGGCCGGGCTGCGGATGGCGTTTTCGACCAGGTTGGAATCCATGTCGACATGGCCATCCTCGAGAAAGAGCCGGAAGCCGTTCTGGCGCCGCAGCATGTATGCGAGCGCCATGCCAAGGTCGGATTTGCGCGAGATGCGTGCGGCCTGGGCGGCCAGCCAGGCAAAAAACTGATCCACCAGAGGGCAGGACAATTCCTGGCGAACCGCCCGGCGATGAACGGGGTCCGCCCCGCGAATGACATCCTCGACCTTGTAGAGCGCTGCGATGCGCACCAGCGCCTCGTCGACGATGGGCGAGCCTTTCTTTGGCTTGGCCTTGATCAGCTTGCGCCGTCCATGGGCCCAGCAAAAAGCCAACCGCAAGGGATCGCCGCCCGTGCGCTTTGGTGTGGCCAGGTGGGTATAGGCGCCATAAGCGTCGACCTGGATCGTGCCATTGAAGCCGGTCAGGATCTCATCGGCATAGTCGCCCTTCCGGCCGGGGCGATAGTGGAACACCACCCCCGGCGGTGCGGGGCCGTTCCAGCCCCGGTCATCGCGCAGCACCGCCCAGAGATAGCCGGTCTTCGTCTTGCCTTGCCCGGGGTCCAGCACGGGGGCGGTGGTTTCGTCGACATAGAGCCGGGTGCTGCCCTGTTTCAGCAGCACCGCCATGCGGTCCACGACCGGGGCGATCAACGCACCGGTCCGACCCATCCAGTCGGCGAGGACTGATCGGTCGATCGGCACACCGTGCCGCGCCATGACCACGGCTTGGCGGTTGAGGGGCATGTGCTCGGAATGCTTGGACACCGCGATCTGCGCCAGGAGCGCCTCGGTGGGCCAGCTGCTCTCCAGCAGATGAGCTGCAGCTCTCGCCTGAACCACGCCCGTGCGCCCCTTGGGGCAGGCGTATTTCGGGCGGACGGAGACGATCACCTGATAGCGCGCCGGGATGTAATCCAGCCGCTCGGTCCGATCCTCCCCGATCCGGACCATGTCGCCACAGCCGCAAGGGCAGACAATGCTGTCTGGCTCGATGACACGCTCGACGCGTGGTAAATGCTGCGGCAAGGAGCGCGCCTTGCGCTTCTTGTCCGGCACCTTCTTCTCGGGATCGGTCTCGCTGGCCACGATCCTCGCCTCGACCGCGACAATCTGTTCCTGGGTTTCGGCGATGGCGGCTTCCAGATCCTCCAGCGCCAGCTCGAGCTGCGCAGGGTCCAGCTTTTCCGATTTCGGCCCGAACTTCGCATGTCGGTATTGTCCGACCTGGCCTTCCAGCTTTTCGATCAGGGCCTTCAGTTCGGTGATGAAGGCGTCCTTCTCGGCCCCCACCGCCTGTTCATGCTGACGCGCCGCACGCTCCACCGACAGCTCGAACTGCGCGGCCTCGAACGCCTTCACAACCTCCGGCGGAAGGTCTGGAAACAGGCTGAGATCGAAGGGCTGCGACATGCGGATTCATAGCCTCTCCAAACAGGAAAGGCCAATAAAACAATGCTAAAACAGCCGAGTAAATCATCCCGCTGCAATGGGTGGAGCAACCCGCTGCGCAAAGATCCGGCGCCAGTCCAGACCTTCGAACAATGCCTCGTGCTGGGCTCGCGACAGCCGCATTGTCCCGTCCTGAACCTTCGGCCAGGAAAAGCTGCCCTGCTCCAAAACCTTGTAAACCATCACCAGGCCTGTTCCGTCCCAAACCAAAATCTTCAGCCTGTCGCCGCGTTTAGAACGGAACACGATTGTCACCCCGGAATGTGGATCAAGCTTCAGCTCGGTCTGCACGATCAGCGCCAGCGCCCGATGGCCGCAGCGGAAATCCACCGGACGCGTCGCGATCAGGATCGGCTGGCGTTGTCCCGCGACGATCATGCCGAACCTCGCAGGGCGCGCACCAACGCCGCTGCCCGCTCTACCGGAACATCGCCCGGCACCCGCAGCACCAGATCGTTGCGGATCTCGATCGTGATGACACCACATGTCCGATCAGCATCTCTTGGTGGACCGACATTCTCAGGCTCCACTGAAACAGGCACAAAGGCCGGCAGAGCATGAGAGGCCACCCCGGCCATGGCATCCGCCGGCAAAACCAGGTCCCCCTGGCGCGCCTGACGCCGCCAATCCGAAAGCTGATGCGCGTCCAAACCGTGCCGCCGAGCGATATCCACTACCCGAACACCGGGCTGAAAGCTCTCGGCCACAATCCGCGCTTTCGCCTCGTCCGGCCAGCGCCGATATCCACGCGTCCGCCGCACAACCTCGATGCAGCCATCAAACCCGTTCCCGCCATCCGCCATCGTCGTCTCCTTCTGAATCCTCAGAACGAAACTCGCCGCTACGTCAGCGCACCAGAACCGTGGAAATCAATGGGACGGGAACGGCGCATACGCACATACTCTAATTCTTCTGTTATATCTTCGCCCAAGCGGCGCAGGGTTCCGCAACAATGGGTGCAGTCGTCATCGCCGGTCGTCAGCTCGATCTCCTGGCGTGGAATATGGTCCGGGATAGGCCGACGCTTCGGTTTGTCCTTCGGGTCTTCATCAGGAAGGCGCAACTTTGCGGTCATCTTCGCAACGGCGATCTCGCTGGCTTCAAGGGCCAGCTGAAGCTGATCGATCGTCTCGGACGAGGGGCCGAACCTGTGGCTGCGGTGACCGGCCAGCTGGTGGTGCAGCTTCTCGATCAACATTGCCTGCGACTTCACCTCGGCCAGCAGAAGGGCCGTGAAGCGGCGCAGTTCATCGAGATCTTCCGGCAAAGATTTGGCAAAATCCAGCATGCCTCAGCATAGCAAAACAAGGCCATCGCGGGAATCCAGGATGAACCGCGCGGGGTCATTTACCCTGCTTTGAGCGGCTTCCAGCTGCGTTGCGGCAGACGCCAGTCGATCCCCTCCAGCAGCATCGCCAATTGCGCCGCCGTCAGGGCGATCTTGCCCTCCTTCGCCAATGGCCAAACGAACCGGCCCCTTTCCAGACGCTTTGAGAACAGGCATGCGCCTTGACCATCCCACCAGATGATCTTGATCAGATCGCCACGCCGCCCCCGGAAGACGAACATGTGGCCCGCAAATGGGTCCTGCTTCAGCGTCTGCTCGGCTTGGGCCGCCAGTGTCGTGAACCCGCGTCGCATATCAGTGACACCAGCGGCCAGCCAGACACGCGTATTGACCGGAACCGGGATCATCCTGACAGGCCCCGGATCAGCAACGCCAAGGCCGCCGGATCGTAGGCACCGATGATGCGCAGCCGATGGCCGCCAGCAATATCGATATCGATCGTCCCTGCTGCCGATGTCGGCATAGGATCAGCGACCGGAACAACGTTATCGATCCATGGCTGATCGATGATCTGCACTGGTAAGAAACAGGAGATGTCCGCCAGGCCCGCATCGACCGTCTGCTCAGCGTCTGGCGCATACCGTGGGTCACGGAACCACTTGAACACCATGTTCGCGTTCATTGCATAGCGCCGCGCGACTTGCGCCACCGAAACACCAGCTGCCGTCGTCTGAAAACAGATCGAACGCTTCTCCTCGTCCGTCCAAAGCCGCTTGGTCCGACCCGCCATCAATAACCCCAGAGTGTCCGCTATCCTAAGCGGACACTATCGATCACTCTCTATCTGCGGCAGAGCAGTGAGCCCGGACGGTTACACGCTGGCGCCCGCGTACCCGTCTCGAAGAAAAATGACCGCCGCGCTATCGCGCACTTTTTCAATCTTGCGTCCCCGCCTAGGTGTAGTTGCTTTAGTCAGCTAATCGTTAAGTGTCATCGTTCCTTGCCTCTAAGTGTCAAGCCTGCACGGAATGCTGGAATGCAAGCTACAGTACGTGCGATAAGATTTCGTGCGCCATATACGGTAGGTAACATCCACATTGTGAGAGCCGCAATACCCCATCAGTTCGCTCCCTTTCGGCGCATTTAGCCAGCTTGGACGACGGTGCTGCTATTCATGGCACCCAGGATACGGTTCGCCAAACGCTTGGGATGAAGGTCGCCTAACTATCTAAATTTGGTTTGGAATGGGCCGCTTCCGTGCCGTTGCGGCAGGCCGCTTTGAGCTATTCAAGCGGCTGTCTCCACAGTTCGGTGGCGTCTGCTTTGCGGGACGAAGCGGTCACTTGCGGTCGATGACCTCCAAGTAATCCTAAAGCTGCCACGGGCTCGTTTTGCCCTGCCGGCTCCCCAATTTTCCGGATGGTGATACGGCGATCCGAAGGCAGCAATGCCTCCGCTGCGCTTTGTGAATGGGGGTGCCAAATCATGACACCCCCACGTTGACGCTTAGGTCGTGGCTAGTCCCGCAATATGCTTGCGGCCCGTCCAGATCGTGTTCGCAGCACCGGCGGGGTTTGCGGCCTTCGGAAAGCCTTCCTCCGGCACCGTGCGACCGGCATCATCATGCTCGATAAAGAACAGGTGCTGCGAGGGATCGTCCAGTGCGCTGAAGACAGCGGTCCAATCAATTTCGCCTTTGCCCACATCAGCGAAATCGAACTTCCGATCAGCGGTAAGGGTGCCCGGCCGGCCAACGCGGTTGCCATCCTCGGCCCAGACAAGATCTTTTACGTGAAAATAGGGAAAGCGAGCCTGATGCTGGCGCACCCACGCTACCACATCCTCGCCCGCTGCCGCAGCCCAGCCAATATCAAATTCGAACGCCACCAGTTCGGGGTCGGTCTGCTCCAGCAGGATGTCATAGATCGGCTTGCCGTCGAAACGGGTGAATTCGGCGTTATGGTTGTGGAAGAAGAACTTCAGCCCGTTTTCTTGCGCATGCTCGCCCCAGATGTTCATGTTCGCGGCGAATTCGGTGAACCCTCCGACCGTCAGCGGCACATTGTAATAATGCCCTGTCCCGCAGTGATCGAGGCCAAGCTCCTTGGCGACAGCGAAGTTTTGCTCGCGACCCTCAGCGGAATACCACGGGTTGTCGCCCTCCATCGTGCGCGGCCCGAAGTGGTTTGAGGCAACGCGCATTCCGCGATCCTCGACCAGCTTGCGAAACTCTGCCGGTGTTTGACCAAGGAGTTGGCCTCCGATCTCGATCTGTGCGATCCCCGCTTCGGCCAGCAGGGACAACGTGTCAGCCAAGCCCAACGCGGCCTCGTCCATCAAGGCTCGTACGGTGAAAATCTGGACACCGATGCGTTCCGGCGGGATCAGGCCACCAGGCTTAAAGCCGAAGTTATCCGCTGCATTTGGCGGGGCGATGTCGGCGGCACTCTGTGCCAGTGCGGGCATCCAGCCGGTCGCCAGGAATGCCCCACTTCCTGCCGCTGTTGCCATAAAACCGCGACGTCTCATTGAAAAATTCGTCATATCTTCCTCCGTATCTCCATTGCTCCCAGGGCGAAGACTACGGGCTATTAAACCGCATGCAATCGATTTCATCGACGCTACGTGCCTGCCGGAACCCACAAACTACGAGGTGATTATGTCGCCCGCTTGTCCATAAGGATGGAAACGAAGTCTTTGTAACGCCTACTTTGACGATTCCGCGTATTAGGAACGAGATGCGGTCGGTAAACTTAGGGAGTACTTGCCACGCGAGCATCCGCAACAAGCTGACCGCCCGTAGACTAGGCTCCAGACCCATTGATTTTACGCCCTTTGCGTGATTCAGGCCGCCGCAAGGAGACCTGATCGATGAGCAACTTGTTCTGGCTGACCGAAGCGCAGATGGCGCGCCTTCGCCCGTTCTTTCCCAAGAGCCATGGCCGTCCGCGAGTGGATGACTTGCGGGTGCTAAGCGGCATTATTTTCATCAATCGCAATGGCTTGCGATGGTGCGATGCACCAAGAGAATATGGACCGGCAAAGACGCTCTACAATCGCTGGAGGCGCTGGAGTGACAACGGGGTCTTTGCACGGATCATGGTCGGCCTGGCCGCAAAGGACACCGATCCCAAGACGATCATGATCGACGCGACGTATCTGAAGGCGCACCGCACGGCTTGTAGCCTGCGTGCGAAAAAGGGGGGCGCGGTCGCCAGATCGGTCGAACGAAAGGCGGCATGAACACAAAGCTGCACGCCGTCACCGATGCGAAAGGCAGACCGATCCGGTTCTTCATGTCGGCAGGGCAGGTCAGTGATTATACCGGCGCGGCGGCGCTTCTGGACAGCCTGCCGCAGGCCGACTGGTTTCTGGCAGACCGGGGCTATGACGCTGACTGGCTTCGAAAAGCATTGCAGGACAGAGGGATAAAAGCCTGCATCCCCGGCAGGACGTCGCGCAAGAAGACCGTGAAATACGACAAGCGCCGCTACAGAAGGCGCAATCGCATCGAGATCATGTTCGGTCGTCTGAAGGACTGGAGACGTGTCGCCACACGTTACGACAGGTGCCCGGAGACCTACCTCTCCGCAATCGCATTGGCCGCAACCGTTCTGTTCTGGCTGTGATCAAGAACGAGATGCCGTAACGGGGCCTGCGCTGCGACCTGCCCGTTACCGTTGTCAAACCGAGGGCAATCTGGCGCCATTCCCGTATTGGATCCATCTGGAGGACTGCGGAATGAAGCTGTTTGTCGGACTGGACGTGTCGCTGGAGAAGACCGCGATCTGCGTCATCAGCGAGCATGGGAAGATCGTGAGGGAGGCGCAGGCGGCCAGCGAGCCGGAGGCGCTGGCGCGCTGGATTGGGGACTTGGAGGGCACCATCGCGGTCGTCGGTCTCGAAGCCGGCCCCCTGTCGCAATGGCTGCATCGTGGCATGACCGAGGCGGGCCTGAGTGTGGTGCTGATGGAGACCCGGCAGGTGAAGGGTGCCCTGAAGGCGATGCCGATCAAGACGGACCGACGGGATGCCGAGGGCATTGCGCGCCTGCTTCATCTCGGCTGGTTCCGGCCCGTCCATTGCAAATCCGTCTCGGCGCAGGAAGTGCGGGCTCTGCTCAGTGCCCGCAAAGCCGTGCAGCAGGGCTTTATCACTCTGGAGCTGTCATTGCGTGGACTGCTGCGGAACTTCGGGCTGAAGGTCGGCGCGATCTCCCGCGGCAGGTTCGAGCACCGCATCCGAGAGCTGACGGTAGACAACCCGATGCTGTTCGCCGCGACCGAGCCGATGCTGCGAGCGCGGGCATCCCTTCGACAGGAGCTTGCAGGATTGGAACGCCGGGTCCGTCAGTTGGCGCAAGACGACCCTGTCTGTCGCCGTCTGATGTCGATGCCGGGCGTGGGCGCGGTCGTGGCGCTGACCTACCGTTCCGCAGTTGATGACCCCTCGCGGTTCACGTCGTCGAAGAAGGTCGGGCCATGGGTCGGCCTCACGCCTTCACGCAACCAGTCAGGCGAACGCGACATCTCCGGCGGGATCACCAAAGCAGGGGACGTCAACCTGCGGCGTGCGCTGTGCCAGGCGGCGACGGTCATGATGCATCGTGGTCGCTCGACGTGGCTGAGAACATGGGCAGTGCAGGTCGCGCGCCGTCGTGGCGCAAAACGGGCCATGGTCGCCCTTGCCCGGCGCATCAGCGTGATCCTGCACCGGATATGGACTGACGGCACAACCTTCCGATCCGAGATTGAGGTTCCGCAAGCAGCCTGATCGGTCAAGCGCTTCACCGTCGCCTGCCTGACCGCAGGCCTTCGAGGTCCCCATGGGACGCGGTTCCGATGATGTCGTGGTCAGGACTGTTGCCGAACCACATCGAGCACGCCAATGAGATGGGCACATCGGACCTGCATTGAACCAGCATCATGTTGGCGGCCTGCGCGCCGACCACGGACCGAAGCATGCACCCAGGTGACCTCAGACGAAGTTGGCTGTGCCAGACGTGCGACGATCATAACAAACCTGAAACCGCCAATTCGCGGACGACGGCGCATGCGTGAAATGGCTTGACTGAGACGACCCCGTTACCGAAGTCCTGACCCTAATCTGTAACAGTAGCCGCCCCTTCATTGCAAAAAATATCGGACCATTCATCTGAGATTTTGTTCCGCCAGCATTTGCTAGCCTTCAAGGGACCTGTTCAGAGCCAAGCTGGCCGTCCTCTCAACGATCCCCTTTCGGACGCGTCGAGGGCTGCGGGCTGAGTTGGCAGGGAGCCCCCATGAGACGGGACACGTCAAAGTCGACCGAAGCTCTCTTTGCGGCTCTCCCCGAGGACCGGCGCCGCGAGGCCATGGCCCGCCTGGCTGTGCTCCAGCCCACCCTTGAAGAGGAAGTGCCTCTCGTGAAGGCCGCGGCGGAGGCGGGCGTCCCGCTCCGGACCGCGCAGCACTGGCTGGCGCGCTACCGCAAGTGCGGGGTGCAGGGCTTGGCCCGGCTCGTTCGCAGCGACGCTGGCCGGCGCCGGCTGCCGCCCAAGCTCGTCGCCCTGATCGAGGGCTTTGGGCTCCAGCGGCCGCGCCGGTCCGCCGCCGCCATCCACCGGCGGGTGATCGAAGCCGCGCGAGCCGAGGGCTGGCCCGCTCCGTCCTACGCTGCCGTGCATGCGATCCTCGCCACCCTCGACCCGGCGATGGTCACACTGGCGCAGGACGGGCCAGCCGCCTTCCGTGATCGCTTCGAGCTGATCCACCGCCACCGGGCGGAGGCGCCGAACGCTCTCTGGCAGGCCGATCACACGCTTCTGGACGGTTCTAATCCTGGACCAGAAGGGTAAGCCCGTGCGACCGTGGCTCACGACGGTCATCGACGATCACTTGCGGGCGGTGACGGGCTACATGGTGTTCCTGGACGCGCCCTCGGCGCTCAACACCTCGCTCGCGCTGCGGCAGGCGATCTGGCGCAAGGCGGACGCTGCTTGGACAGTCTGCGGCATCCCCGACGCCCTCTACGTCGATCATGGCTCTGACTTTACCAGTGACCATCTGCAGCAGGTCGCGGCCGATCTGCGTATTCGGCTGATCCACTCGGCAGTGGCTCGCCCTCAAGGCCGGGGCAAAATCGAGCGCCTCTTCGGCACCATCACGACAGAGCTCCTGCCTGAGCTGCCCGGGCACCTTGTCGCGGGTCGGCCGGCCAGCCCGCCGCGGCTGTCGCTGGCCGAGCTCGACCGCGCGATCGGCGCCTTTGTGGTTGGCACCTACAACCTGCGCCCTCACTCGGGGACCGGCGCGGCTCCGCGCGAGACCTGGGCCGCGGGCGCCTTCCTGCCGCGCCTGCCCGATAGCCTGGAGGAGCTTGACCTGCTCCTGGTCCAGCATGCCAAGCCCAGGATCGTGCAGCGCGACGGCATCCGCTTCGAGGGCCTGCGCTACGCAAGCCCGACCCTTGCCGGCTTCGTCGGCGAGGCGGTCACGGTCCGCTTCGACCCGCGCGACCTGTCGGAGATCAGGGTGTTCCACCGAGACCGCTTTGTCTGCCGCGCCATCAGCGAGGAGCACGCCGGCGAGGCGGTCACGCTCAAGGACATCGAGGCGGCGCGGCGCGCGCACCGCCTGGCCCTGCGGGCCGGCATCGGCGAGCGGATCGCGCGCGTGGCCAATTTCCTGCCCATCTCTGGTGGCCCCGCCCAGACCGCGGCTCCGCCGGAGCCGCCTTCGCGCGCTCGCACCAGGCTGCGCCTTTACGAGGAGGACGACTGATGGCCAGCCTGACGGAGGTCGAGCGCGCGAGCGCCTTCATCGCCACCAAGGAGCACCGCCGCTTCGTCGAGTTCGCCACCGCCGTGCGCCGGCACCGCACCATCGGTCTGTGCTTTGGGTCCGCAGGCGTGGGCAAGACCCTGTCCGCGCGCCGCTACGCCCACTGGAACGAGGCCGAGCCGATGATCGAGGGGCGGGGCCTGAGCGTGGACGCCTGCACAGCCCTCGAGGAAAAGCTCGCTCGCGCACGCACGGTGTTCCATACCCCGACCATCACCGGCACGCTGCGCGATCTGCGCGACACCATGGGCGAGAGCCTTGTCCTGATCAGCGCCTGCATCGAGGCGCAGATTAAGCGTGAGGGCGGCACAGTCCTTCGCCGCGACCATAACCGCTTGGTCGAGCTGATCATTATCGACGAAGCCGAGCGGATGCAGACTGCGGCGCTCGAGCTCGTGCGCGATATCCTCGACCGCACCAGCCGGGGTGTGATCCTGATCGGCATGCCGGGCATGGAGAGGCGCCTCGCGCGCTACCCCCAGCTCTACAGCCGCGTGGGCTTCGCCCACCATTACCGCCCGCTCACTGGCGACGAACTCAGTTTCGTGCTCAACCGCCACTGGCGCCGGCTCGGCCTCGATCTCGACGAGGCTGACTTCACCGACGCTCAGGCCATCGCCTCCATTGCGCGCATCACAGGAGGCAACTTTCGCCTGCTCCAGCGCCTCTTCGTCCAGATCGGACGCATTATGAAGATTAACGACCTTGGCACCATCACCGACGACGTCGTCCACGCAGCCCGCGCCACCCTCGTTATCGGTGCCACATAGCCCCGGAAAAACCTCGCCACAAAGCGGTGGAGGTCACAGCAGTGAGAGCAGAACCACTGTTGTTGATTGTGATAGCGTTGCATGCGATGATGACATGCGAGCGGAGGTACCATGGCTAGCATTACAATCAGAAACCTTCATGATGACGTCAAGCGGCGGCTTCGCATCCGGGCAGCTGAGCATGGTCGCTCCATGGAAGAGGAGGCCCGCGAAATCCTCCGCGAAGTCGTGGGGGAAGCGAAGCCTGCTCATAATCTCGCCGCAGCTATCCGAGCCCGTGTAGCGCCTCTTGGAGGTGCCACCTTGGACCTACCGCCGCGCGAGCCTATGAGAGACCCGCCAGCGTTTGATCAGGCGTGAGCATGATCATCGTCGATACGAACGTGGTCTCAGAGCTGCTGCGCCCTGAGCCTGAGCCTCGCGTTGAACAGTGGCTTTCCAGGCAAGACGGCCAAAACATTTACCTAACAGCAATTTCCGAAGCTGAGCTTCGTCATGGGGTGGCGATCATGCCTTCGGGGAAACGCCGCACGGCACTCGCAGATGCTGTTGATCATATCCTTCGTGAGGATATGGCGGGCCGCATTTTGCCCTTCGACAGTGCCGCTGCGCAATCCTATGCAATCATCGCAGCGGCACGGCGTGCCGCTGGTCGTCCGATCATGCAGGCCGACTGCCAGATCGCCGCAATAGCGCATGCCCACGGCGCACCTGTTGCCACCCGGAACACGCCCGACTTCGAGGGCTGTGGCATAGATTTGATCAACCCTTGGAATGCTAAATGAACGCCGTCGAGGTTAAACAGGCCATCTGCCATCTGGCAGAGCAGCCCTTCGACCCCGCCGAATTTACTTATGCCTTCCTGACCGCCTTTGGGAACAAGGATACGACGATCAAGCGGCTTCGCCGCGGACGGGACCAGCAAGTCGGATTTCACGGGCCGGTGGGGCGGTGTTCTCCAGACAGATAACGTCCACCTGGCGGCCTGCGCGCCTGGCGCTGTCGTCGAAGCGCTAGCCGCTCTTAGGGTCAGCCCTCTGACAGCCCGCGCCAAGGCCAAGTTCATCCTTGCCAATGATGGTAGCGAGTTCGAGGCAGAAGACATCGCCAGCAGGGAAACCATTGCTTGCCGCTTTGTTGATTTCACAGATCATTTCGCTGTCCAGACGCACCGCTTATCGCATCTTCAAGCGCCGGCAGAACGCCATCAGGCCATAAGGAAACACTGCCATAAAGCAATATAGATCACATGGAACTGCGCGTAAGCTCTCAGGAAAATGAAGTATAGTATAATATTTTTTAATTAGACCAGCCTGCGCGGTAAACATCTTCTGATGCTTTATTGCATCCGTATTAAAATAAAATTTCACGCGTCGCAAACCGCGGAATAGGGCGGCCAGCATCAACCTGCATAAGTAAAGGGAGATTGATTATCGATATCGAGTGCATTGCGGTGCTCTGTCCCCAGAAAGCGCTTCAAGTCGACTGCGGAGCGCATCGCGTTTGCGCAGTTCGGTCGTCGGATCAATGGCCACACGTTGACGGATCGTTTGATTATCCCCATAACAACTTGCATAGCCTATACCCAGCCTTTCACTACTACGACTAAAACCGCCTGCGCAAAAGCGGAACCCAGCTGTCTCTACGGGTTTGGTTTCATAGGCATATCCACGTGCAATATTCGCTTCTACTTCCTGCAGAAGACGCGCGACATTCCGTTGTTCTGCAGCAACATGCCCTTCGCACCGTTCAGCAGAGGTGCCACATGATACGAGAACTCCGAGCGCTAAACATGATGCAGTAACTGTCGTCAGTCTCATAGCCGTAACCTCCCTATAGTTTTGAAACAGATCTTTACGAGCAGGGTAAAATTTCCATTATAGGTTACATTCAAGGTAACACTAGAAAACTTAAAGCTTTCGAAAGAGTTCTACAGATATCAGAACCGCGTCTGAAACTTTTTTCCTGGCGCTTATTGATCCGGCAACTTCCTTATCCTTCAAATATGTCTTTCCATGAATATCCACCCTTCTATCAAGGGCAAGTTTGACACCCCACTGCGCTGCCAAATCAGGGTCAATTCCATCCGGACGACCGCATCTTGTGCTTAGAATGCCAGGGATCCACTCAGACACAATGACGGTGGGGAGCTTTATTTCGAGTTCACGTGCCAAGGCTAATGAAAAGCAGCGTGTACCTGCTTTTGAGACTGAATAACCGAGATTGCCATTTACGGGGTTCTCTCCCGCAAAACTCCCCACATTCACTATTCTGCCTTTGTCTTGCGCAAACATATGTGGCAAGAACGCCTTGGCGCAGTTTATCTGGCCCAATAGATTGGTCATTATTTGGCTATTGATGACCCGGGCGTCGGATGAGAGAAAATCATAATCGTCCAAAACAGCGGCATTATTAATCAATATGCTAACATGCCCTATTTTTTCCTTTATCTCATCAGCTACTTTTTGCACATTCTCGCTGTCAGCGACATCGCATACCATCGGAAAGAACATATCATTCCCGCATCTTTCAGCGGTAATGTCTAGCTCCGCAGCGTTCCGCGCCAGACCAACAACACGAACGCCGTTTTTTGTGAGCCTATAGGACAGTGCCCGACCCAAGCCGGCACTTGCCCCTGTAACAACGGCAAGATGGTCTTGGGGGTCGTTTGACAAGAATATCTCCCATATTTAAAAGTGCAAAATTGAAAATTATATCACCCACAATTGCAGGTGTTATCGTCATATGTATGAAGGCTTGAGTATAATGCCAGATATCAGTAAGTATTGCCGTACAATAAATGTGTAATTTACCAGCAGTTAGATGAAATTTTTCTATCTTTAGATGATATATGGATGTGGAGCGCAACTTATGGTAAATGCATAGGCCAAGAATAGGTGGGCAAATTTTTTGTTTTTGTATGAGATGGAATAAATGATGAATGCCGTCATATTCAACATTGGCGACCACGGCCCGCTTGAAGGGCGATTGGAGCGTGGGGTAGGGGTAACTTATATACTTACCTTTTTTGGGCTGAATACAGGTCTCAAGTCGTTTCAGGGCCTTCCCACAGTTTTGGTTGACGCCGGTGATGAACCTATTACCTTAACGGCTGGCGAGTATTTCCTAGCTTCTGCGAAGACTGGTATCGGCATTTCCGGGCAGATTACACTGCACGTTTTGTCCTAGACCTGTTATTGAAATACAGCTCGGTGTTTCCGGAATGCCTGTTTAGTGAGGAAATTGAGGTGGACTGCTTTTAATTAAGCGAACCCATAGTTCGCTGACAAAGCCCGATATATCCGCTAACGCGGGGGTACGATTACTCTTGGATGGATAGATGCCTTGTCTCGCAAGCAATGGGTCACAGACTCGGTCGACGTGACAGATGAGAGTGCACGCCTTGATGCACTCCGTGCGCGAGACCATCTGGACACGACGCCTGAAGTCGGTTTCGACGACATCGTCCGTCTCGCCAAACGGCTCTGCCATACGCCCGTTGCAGTGATCAGCCTGATCGAGAGCGAGCGGCAATGGTTCAAGGCCAGCGTAGGCTTCGATTTCAGCGAAACGCTGATCGGCCAGTCCATCTGCAAGCATGTCATCGGGCAACACGGCCTTCTGATCATCCCTGATCTGACCCTGGACCCCCGCACCTGTTCAAATTTGTTGGTCCTGGAGGAGCCGCATTTACGCTTTTATGCCGGAACGCCGCTGATCACTTCGGAGGGGCTGACGCTCGGCACGATCTGCGTCATCGACCATGTCGCCCGGCCCGCGGGGCTGACCGATGATCAGGCGGATGACCTGAAAGCCCTTGCCCGGCAGGTGATGAGCCTTTTGGAAATGCGACGCATCATTGCTGATCGCGACATCCTGCTTGATCAGGCGGAAAGACATCGACGGCACTCGGAGCACGAGCGAATGGAGTTGGCCACTATGTTCGATCAGGCGCCAAGCTTCATGGCCACCTTAAAAGGTCCGGATCATGTTTTCGACCTGGTGAATCCCGCTTATTGCCGGTTGGTCGGGAGCCGGCAGCTCATCGGAAAGTGCTTTGCCGAAGCCCTGCCGGACGCTGCACGGCAGGGTTATGGACGGATGCTGGATGAAGCCAGCCGTTCGGGGGCACCGTTTGTACAGAGAGGGGCCCATTACGCAGTCTAGAGCGATCCCGATGCCCCACCGGAGGATCGCTTTGTTGATTTTGTCTGTCAGCCGACCCGGGACGAACAGGGGGCGGTGACCAGCCTCTTTCTGGAAGGCTCGGACGTGACGGAGCATGTCCTCCAGACAAGGCGGGTTGCTGCCCTTGCCGACCTTGGGGAGACTCTACGCGACCTGAACGATGCCGATGAGATTGCCAAGGCTGCAATGGCATGCCTGGCCAAGGCCATCGGCGGAAATTGCATTGGCTTCGGTAAGGTTGATCTGGACAAGGAGAAGATTGATGTCGGGGTCGACTGGTACGATGCCCACGGTGCCAGCGTCGTTGGCTCTCATAATTTCAGATCGTTTGGATCCCATATTGAGGATCTGAAGCGCGGCGAGACCGTGGTCATTTCCGATGTCCAGAATGACCCGAGAACCGCCAGCGAGGCCGATCGTCTGGAAACGATTCACGCCAGGGCTCTTCTGAACCTGCCGATCATGGTGCGCGGTGTCCTTGATACGGTCATCTTCATCCTGAACGCTCACGCGCGGGACTGGACATCAGAGGAAATCCATCTCGTCCGGCAGGTCGGAGATAGGGCACATGCGGCCATTGCGCGAGTACTGGCCGAACATGAACAACATATCCTTAATGAGGAACTCAGCCATCGCATGAGGAACACCCTGGCAATCGTTCAGGCGATCACCAGTCAAACTCTCCGGTAGGTCCCGGAGAGAGATGCCGTGACGGCACTGACCAGGCGCATCGGCGCGCTGTCGCGCACACATGACGCCCTTCTCAAAACCCGATGGGTGTCCGCCGACCTCGCGGATGTAGCCAGATCGACGCTCTCAACATTCGATCAGGCAGGGAGCATCCATCTGCAGGGCCCAAATCTGAAGATTGGACCGAGGGCCACCTTATCGCTTTCCCTGTTGCTGCACGAAATGGCAACCAATGCCATCAAGTACGGCGCCTTGTCCGTGCCGGACGGACAGGTATCGATCACCTGGACCATCGAGCCGGGAGCGGACGAAGACATGCTCAGCATGGTCTGGACGGAAACGGGCGGCCCTCCGGCATTGCGGCCATCATCCAAAGGCTTCGGGTCAAGACTGATCAGTATGGGGTTGATCGGAACCGGTGACGTGGAGCTTCGTTACGATCCGTCGGGGCTGACAGCTTTCATGCAAGCACCGCTGTCTCAAATGCAGCAGCCCTGACGCGGAAAGACTTGATGGCCCAGTATGCTCCTTTGAAACGCCAGATTGTGCTCGTCGTTGAAGACGAGCCCATTCTGGGCATGGCTGCGCTCGATATGGTCGAGACTGCTGGATTTGAGGCTGTCGAGGCGACCGACGCCACCGATGCGATCAGGATCCTAGAAGCCTGCCCCGATATCCGCACCGTCTTCACCGATGTCGATATGCCGCGTGGCGTGGACGGCCTGAAGCTGGCTGCGCTCATCCGGGAGCGTTGGCCGCCTATCCACATTATCGTAACGTCCGGAAAGCCTGGAATGGGGTTGATGAAACTGCCCGTCGATTGTGTGTTCTTTGGCAAACCTTATGACGAACAGCGCGTGGTGGCAGAAATGCACAGGATGAGCAGAGCCTGCTGAGGTCCTCTGGCCGCCAATTATGGATGCTGTCCGGTGCATTTTTTTCATATGCTGATCCATTTGAAAAACATTGATTAAGCAGATCAGGGGTCGCAAAGATCATAGCGTTACTCTGCTTTTGAAGCTCGACAATCTACAGAGGACACGCTTTGCTCGAAAGCCAAGCTTTGCATCACAACCTGACAGGAGGAAAAATGGCAATCGGTACGGTAAAATGGTACAATGAGGCGAAAGGCTTTGGTTTTATTGCGCCTGATAATGGCAGCAAGGATGTTTTCGTTCATATCTCCGCCGTTGAACGCGCAGGACTTGGGACATTGACTGATGGCCAAAAGATCAATTTTGACGTCGAAACTGGCCGGGATAGACGCGAAAGCGCTGTGAACCTGTCACTTGCTAAATCCTCGTCCTTGTAAGGAGTTTGACTTAGGGGCGGCGTTGAACCCGTAAGCGTACAAGATGCGCCCGAGCTTGATAACCTTAGCAATAAGACGATTTTATAGGTTTGAATAATGTCATTGCTGACATTCAGGCTCCGTAGGAGCCTCATTTAGGCTCAGGGGCTTGCGGGTGGGTTGCTGGGGCTCGAACTTAAGAGCGCATAAACCAGCAACGCCCATCCAGCGCCGCCCACCAGTCCGGCGACAGCATCCGTGAGGTAATGAACACCCAAAGCGACGCGGGTCAGGCCTATCATCATGCAAGTTGCAATCGCAGTGCCCATGATCATCAAGCGTGTGGTCGTTTTCCATGACATGCCCGCAAACGCCAGCGCGATGCTGATATAGACTACGCTGCCGTTGAAGACGTGGCCACTCGGGAAGCTATTACCATTTATGGACATGAGATGCGGCACAATGGCAGGTCGTGGACGGCCAAAGCATTCCTTTAGCCAATATTCCAGAAGCATTCCACTGACGATCGCTGTCAGAACCACCAACACCTGAGGCTGACGCCGAAGCGTCAGCAAGATCGCCATCGCCATGATGGCTAAAAGATTGCGAACCGGAAATCCGCCCAAGGCGGTCATATCACGAATTGCCACACTCAACCATGCCGGCCCGGATAGTGTCAGTTCTGAAGCGTCACGAAACGCCAACAGGCTCCAGGCATCCACGCGGGCCGTGTAGCCCGTGACCATCGAAATTGCGATACATGCAAAAGCTGTCCAGCACGTCAATGCAATGACCAGCAACCGATGGAAAGCGATGAACTGGCCAAATTTCCGTAGCGGGTTTTGAGGCAGGTATGCTCTCATAAATTTCTCGGGTTATAATGGTCTGCGCATGGGTGACTAGTCTTCATATTCAAAATAAGGGCCGCATCAGTAATGATGCGGCCCTTACCAATTCATCAGTAGCTTTGAGTTCAGCGGATGGGGCGGGAAGGATCGGACCGTTCGTCGTCGATTTCGACTTCCGTGTGTCGTACGCTGTCGGTTACCGTTTCCTGACGCGTATCGCTGGTTTTACGCAGGCTTACTTCCTCGACGACACGCGCCTCTTTTGAGACGACCGCCTCCTCAACATACTCCTCGGCTTCGACTGTCCGGTCCTGGAAAGCGGTGTCGGCATCGGTGACGGCCCGATCAACCGGGCGCCGTTCCAACGCGACGCGATCCTCACGCAAGTTCACCGTCTCACTCACAGGTTCCTCGACAGTATAGGCCCGAACGCGAACGCGACCATGACTGGTGTCTCGCTTGCCGACGCGCAGCCGCTCCTCGACGATCGGAATGCTCTCTCCGTCCGCTTGAGCGGAGGTATCGGCATAGCTGCCATCATTACCGACAGACGAACCCACGGTCCTGGCTTCGGTCGCATAGGGGCTGACCTCATAGCCGCCCCAGCCTTCCGACCGCCAGCTCTCCTCGCGCTCGGCCAAATCGACAGTGCCCTCGTCGTCCAGGATGTCGAGAACCTGATCGTAGTGGGCGGCCGTCAGGCCCGTCACGGTAACAAGAACCCCACCCCGCGACAGCCCCTCGGCATAGGTGTAGCGGTCTTCGTCGGGAAAGAAGAAATCACCAAGGCTATCCCAGAACCCCTTGTCTTCGGTCGACGAGGTTCGTTGTTCAGTGGATTGAGCGGCACCCTCCACTGTTCTGATCTGCGTGCGCGATATCCCAAGCGCTTCAAGCCGCGATACGGCGTTCTGGGCATCGGCGTTCGTATCGAACATGGCGGAGACGGACATGCTTCCGCTGGAGGTACCAGCGTCATTGTCATAGGTCATCGTGAGTTTCCTCTTTGCTGATGATTTGACCCTCAGTCTGAGGGCCGAGATGGTCGATCACGGCGCGCTGACGCCGGATGGTGACCGGAATGTCGGAGGTTTCCCGGCGTTCGGTGCGGCGGACATGAATCTCCTCGCGCAGCACGAGCTGTCGCGTGATGACGATCCGCTCCTCGACCACGGGAATAATGGTCAGATCCCCTTCGGTCACGATATCAGGGACGACGTCGATATCTCGCTCGATGGGGACCCGGACCACATCTATCTCGACGTCAGAGAAATCGACGGGCACAAGGCTGTCCACTGTCTCGGTGACTGTCGAGACCCTGACCCGGTCTGTCACCCTCTTCCGCTTTGTGACCGTCAGTTGCTCTTCCATGAGCGGGACGGTCTGCTCGGCTTGGTCGTGGTCCTGGTCGTGGTCGTGGTCAGACGTCATCACATCCCTCCGTGATGATCGACAACCTTGTCGTCCACGGTTCGTTCCGATTTCAGGAGGGCAATATAAGTTAGTCTTTACTGCTCCCCTGCCGGGTCTTGTGGAGTTTCCAGCGATCTGAACTGTCGTGGATTGCGGCCAAGGTAACGTTCGGATCAAACTTCCGAATGGCCTATGCTGACTTGGCATCGAGGTGCAGCCGTACCAGTCTATTTGCTAAAATTTTCCATAACGCGCAGTGGGTGCGACCGATGACGGACGCAACGAGCGCTAGGAGCAATTGATAACGCATATGCGAGAGTGATCCGATCACTCAGTATCATGGTGCTTCCATGCGGCAGAACTCGTGGCGCTGCTACGGTATGGTTACAGTTTGCCTAGGGGCTAAAAGGACGAGCTTTTGCGGCTATTCCGGAACAAGACGAAGCTTCGGGCTCTTGTTTTTTACCCAGTACCCGAGGAGCCCTATGCCCGACGCCCTTACCTTGCCCGAACCGCCCTACCTTGCCAAAACCGTACGAGAGGCGTTGGAAGACAAGGCTGCTCTAAACAATGCTTCGCGAATTATTCTTGGCCTTCTGGCTGGCATCTATATCGGCTTTGGCGGGATATTTGCCCTCATCGGCCTCGCCGGCGCTAAGGCCATACCGTACGGCATTGGACAGACGCTTGCAGGCCTCGTTTTTGCCCTCGGCCTTGTCCTGGTGGTTGTGGCGGGAGCCGAACTGTTCACCGGCAATACACTGATGCTCGGCTCGGTCGCCGCCGGGAGACTTGATGCGGGCAAAGCTGCTGCCGCACTCGCCGTTGTCTATGCGGCCAACTTTTTAGGTTCCGTTCTTTTGGTGCTCCTGACGCTTGCCTCAGGCTTCCATGAGGCTGGCGAAGGTGCCATTGCGCAGGCGGCACTTGAACTGGGTGCCGAAAAGACCACCAAGGGCTTTACCGCGCTCATTGCCAGTGGGGTGCTGGCGAATATGCTGGTCTGCACTGCCGTATGGATGGCCTATGGCGGACAAACAGTGACCCAAAAACTGGCCGCGGTAATCCTGCTCATCGCGGCATTCGTTGCTGCCGGTTTCGAGCATTCTGTGGCCAACATGTTCCTTCTGCCCTATGCTTGGCTTATCCAATTTGCTACCGGCGCCGCCACCCAAATCACCGTCATCGGCATCGCCTCGAACCTTGTCGCCGTCACTCTTGGCAATCTTGCCGGCGGCGCCCTGATCGCCCTGGCTTACCATCACGCCTATCTCAAGAATTGACCGGTTGCGTGACGGTTATCCATGCTGCTTGGCAATCCGTTATGCTCGGCGCGTACTACGATACATGAGGATAAAGCCGAACCGGAGGCTTTGCTGAAAATGCATATTCCCTATCGAATTACGGGCACACCGAAGTCTATTTCGAATCAAGCCAAATTCCGCCGGTTGTCAGGTGATGAGGGGAACATCCAGTGTTCGAACCTGTTCTCTGATCCTGAAATGGAAGGATCATTCCAATGACCTATGACAGCACCACGGGCCAGACATCCGTCTCCGCACTCTTCGACAGCCAGGATGACGCACAACGCACCGTTGATCGGCTTCTTGAGGCTGGGGTGGACATGAGCCGAATCCGTATGGACGCCGGCAGCATGGACACCACACCCGCCCAGACCGATCAGGGCAAAGGCTTCTGGGATAGCCTTGGCGATCTCCTGATGCCTGAGGAAGACCGCTACAGCTATGCCGAGGGCCTGTCGCGTGGCGGCCAGCTTCTGACTGTATCGGGTGTCACCAACACGGAGTATGAGACGGTTCTCGACATTCTGGATGACGAAGGCACCGTGAACCTTGACGAGCGCGAGGCTAGCTGGCGCAGCGAAGGTTGGGGCGGCTACGAGGCCAGCACGTATGCAACCGGACATCCCACCACCACCGACCATTCCGCGGCATCCGCGGACGAGACGATCCCGGTCGTCGAGGAGAGGTTGCGTGTCGGCAAACGCGACACCAGCCACGGCCGCGTCCGTGTCCGCGCCTATACGGTGGAGACACCGGTCAGCGAGATGGTCGAGCTGCGAGATGAGCATGTCGAGCTGGTACGGACCCCGGTCGATCGTCCCGCCAAGGTGGATGAGGACTACCAAGAGCGCTCGTTTGAGGCAGAAGAGCACCGGGAGGAAGCCGTCGTTTCGAAAGAAGCCCGCGTCGTTGAGGAAATCGGGCTGCGCAAAACCAGTGATACCCGTCAGGAAACGGTATCCGACACGGTACGCCACACCGAGGTCGAGGTGGACGACGAGCGTACGGCCCTGGAACGCGATGATCTGGATCGCAGCCGGAAGTGATGCTGCTGATGGCCGAGGCTTAGCTCTCACCTCACCACTGAGACCATAAAACAAGAGGGCCGCGCTGGAGCGGCCCTCTTCGTATATCTGGTCCCCCCGCGACCTTTAGGACGCAGGGAACAGCTCCTCGGCCACGTGCATCATGTTGATGGGCTTGCTCAGCAGCGGCACAAGTGCATATTCGTCAGGGATGCTGGCCTTACTCTCACTGCTTGCGAAGATGATAGGGATGCCTGCTGCCAGCAGCTCATCGGCCAATGGGTAGACCATCTCTCTACCAATCCTGATGTTAAGGATGCCTCCGTCTGGTTGCGGCACCGCCTGGAGAAGCGCGTATCCATCCTCCAGAGTTGCAGCAGGGCCGATGACCACGCCCCCGAAGGCTTCTATCTGCGTGCAGATATCAAGGCTGAGAATGAATTCATCCTCCACCACGAGAATATGCCTTCCGGCAAGATCAGGTTTGTTCATCATCTGTCTCCGCAGCTTGAAGATATTACAACAGTACGCTTCTACAAATGTTCCTGTGCAAACATGCCGCCAGCCTCGCTCTGCAACTCATTACTCACACCTTTTCCCCTTGAAGACCCTACTAAGCTCTAATCCGGTGTTTTGGCCACACACGGAACCAGACCCTCACTGGGGATTTAATTATATTCGGGACAGCGTCCCCACTTAAAAAGGATCATGCAATGGTACAGACCCCGCCTGTCACAACGAAACAGGATGTCGATGCAGCCGACAATAATATGTCAGATTCTCGCGAAGGAGGTGTTGCTGGTCTGGTTGAGCGTGGGGTGGCGCTTGCCAATGCGGCTTATGGGGTGGGCCATGAATATATAACTCCCCTCCAGAAGGCGGGACAAGGCTATGCTGAACGCCTGTATAAAGCAGGTGAGCAGCGCGCACAGGAAGCAGCCTTTTATGCGGAACTCGGTTACGAGGAAACCAGGGACCTTGTTCGAGGCTACCCGGTCCAAGCTTTGGGGATTGCAGCAGGCGTAGGTGTTCTTCTGGGACTGCTAGTGGCGCGTCGCTGAACTAAACTGCCAATTTGCGTGCAGCAGCCCTGATCCGTAACGACTGCGTTACATAAGACGGATTATACCTTATTATAATGTAGAAGGGGGACGCGCTATCCTGAAATGCGACTTTCTGTGCTCAACAATGGSTTGAGCCATGAAAGGATCATAGAATGAAGGTTCGGTTCTCTCACCTTTCCCTTTCCGAGCGCCGCAAGATCGAGCGCTGGCGGCAGATGAAGCTGAGCCCTGACGAGATGGCGCGCAGGCTTGGCCGGCACCGCTCGACGATCTTCCGCGAGCTGCGGCGCAATCACTTCCATGACGGCGAGATCCCGAAGCTCAGCGGCTATTGGTGCGTCGTAGCGCAAAGCTATTCGGATGGACGACGGACCCGGCAGCGCAAGCTGGTGCGTGATCCCGGGCTCCGTGACCAAGTCGAGCGCTGCCTGAGGTCCGGCTGGACCCCCGAGCAGATCGCCGGCCGTATGCGTTATGAGAAGGCCCCGCGCCGGGTCTGCCARGAGACGATCTATCAGCACATCTATTCCGAGGACGGTCGTCGAGGTGAGCTSTGGCGCCACCTGCCCTCTGGCCGCCGGCGCCGTCGRGGCTACCGGCTTCGCAAGCGCCCGCCACCGAGATTTGCGCCTGAACTCAGCATCTTGTTCCGCCCGGACATCATTGCGCATCGCAAGCAGTTCGGTCACTGGGAGGCTGACCTGGTGCTGTTCCGGCAGAAGTACGGGCCGGCCAATGTCACCACCATGATCGAGCGCACAAGTCGCTTCCTGGTCGCGTTGAAGAACACCGAAAAGCGCACCAAGCCGATCATGGCGCAGATCGCCCAAGCATTGACGCCCCTGCCCCGGCATGCCTGCCGATCGATCACCTTTGACCGTGGTTCCGAGTTCATCGATTGGCCGCATCTGCAGGCGGAGGTGGGCGCCCAAACCTGGTTCTGCGAGGCGCAGTCACCGTGGCAGAAAGGCGCCGTCGAGAACGCCAACAAGCGTCTCAGACGATGGCTYTGCCGCGACACCGATCCGAACACCCTTTCCCAGGAGGAGCTCCGTCAGCTCTGCGCGGGCCTCAATGCCACGCCGCGCAAGTGCCTCGGCTTCCGAACGCCTGCCGAGGTGTTCAAGGCTAACATACTCGGACGCGGCTACAGACGGGAGAAACTATCCCGGCAACCATTGTCGCATTTGGGCTAGCGCTTCCACCAGTCTGATGCGTTCGCTCCTGATGTCGATGGTGTCACCGTCGATCACGCTTGCTCGGCCTGAAATGCTGTCTGCAGACACCGGTCCTGCAATGGTGCAGCACAGGCCGAAAGCCGCAAAAAAGCTTCTACTGAAACGCATCACATCGCGAAACAGTCTTGTATCGCTCTCCAGCCGCAACATGCTGTCATTCACAGCCACTACTACCGTGCCGCTAGAACTGCGGTTTGATTTAAGGGTGCTGCGTTCGCCCATCGGCCCGGTATATTCGGGCCGGAACTGCCGCAGGGGCGCTTTAGCGTCCCGATGCGCGGCGTCATGATTGGCTTCAAGCATAAGAAAAAGAGGTAGATTGGGATTCAGTCCGCTTGGCGGACTCGCGTAAATCTATGGCCTTTCCCATCAATGCCAAAGCCTTCGCGAGATCTGAGTCCTCGATCTTGAACGCTGCCAGTCCAGCAAGGTCGAGGGTTTCGACATGCTCTGCTTCCATGGCGGCACGGTCCTTGCGCGCTGCCTGGTCATCATCGGGCGCAATTGGCCGACCAGCCCACCTCCCGAGAAGCGCAAGGGCGCGCTTAGGGGCGGATAGGCGATAGGCATTGCTGACCTGCCGGACCTGCGGTCCCCGGCCCTCGTTCGGGGCAGGTTCAAAGCGGCGCAGCCAGTCCAGAAAGCCATGTGAGAACGGCGGTGCAAAAGTCGGCCACGGTAGCGGCGGGATGATCCTGCTGCGGGCGGCGTAAAAGTCGTCCACCTTTACCCTTTCTGGCGAC
>NZ_JYGY01000002.1:317785-823589 GCF_000967825.1 Paracoccus sp. 228
CCCCATTGGCAAGAACTGTCGGAATGTCCCGATCAATGCCTTCTACTTTGCGAGTTTCCTGAAGTCTAATATCGCGTGCCATGTGGATACCCGATCTATCATTCCAACCTATACATCTTACCGGACGGCGGTGATCAGGCCAGCCACCGCCAGCTTTATGGGGAGCGCGGCGGCTGGCCTGACCACCCCCTACGTCGCGCTAATAGCAAAGCCGCAAGCCGACAGGTGGTGCAGACTGTCAAGATAAGGCAATCAGTTCCTCGAACGCATACGCCTTGCGGTCAGTAAATCGGGAAAAGCGGTCAAGGCGGGTGCTATGGCCTGTGGCGTGGATTTCCTCGTGGGCCAGCGTCCCATAATAGCCCGCCGCATCGTGAAACGTGGCAATCGGCGGCATGTGGATGTAGTCGGCGGCGGGGCTGTAGTAGGCTCGCGGGTCATCAGTCGTGCGGATTTCCACCCCGATCCCTGCAAAGAAAGCATCAAGCGCCGGGTCGGCCTCGGTCCCAAGGTCACGCGCGGCCTCGGCGGGGCTGCCATAGTATTCCGGGGCCAGCCCCTCGATCTGCTCGGCGTTAAACACGCTGTAAGATTTCAGGTAGGGCAGGCGGCGTTCCTCGCCCGTTTCCTTGTCCTCGCGCTCAAACGTCCCGTATTTGACAACCGTGGCGGATTTCTCGCCCTTGCGGACCTGTCCGCCCGCTTCTTGCGCTTGGCGATAGGTGAACCAGAACGGGGCGCGATAGCCCTTTGCGTCGGCGGCAAGCCACAGCATCAGGACATTGATGCCGGAATAGGGTTCGCCGTTGCTGCGCAGCGGGAACGGTGCGCCACCCTTCTCGCCGGTCCAAGGCTTGCGCCATGCCGGGGTGCCCGCCTCGATGCTGGCAATGATGCTGTCGGTGACGTGCTGGTAGAGGTCGAACGATTGAGCCATTTGGCGTTCCTTCTTTTGCGACGATCCCGGCCCGGACTTCGCTCTGTGGCCGGTGCCCAAAATGGGCGAGGGGTCAGGCGAGGAAGCGCGCAGCGCGCCCCTCTCCTGAACCCTTGCCTCCCGGCGAGGGCAGGGGGGGGAACCGCCGCAATGGGAAAATCAAACGGACAAGGGGGTGGTGCGGCCCGCAGCGCGCAGCGCGAGGACACGGCCCCGCAGGACGTGCAGCATTTTCCTGTTGCGGTGGGGGACCGGCGGTCCCCTGACGGACAGGCGCGCAGCGCCTGGCCCARMAAGGGCAGGGGGCGTTTGGCTTGTCCAAATCCCCCCTGAGTCTCGATCGCCGCGCCTGCGTGGGGATCTCGCTATTCTGAAAGAGGCCGCGGTGTCTCTGTGCCGCAGCTGCCGCAAGCCGCACCCGGTTGCCCACAGGCCCTTTTTTTATGTTGGCGGGGAGACGTGACCGGCAGCAGCATGTCTCCCCGGGCAGCCTGCAATGTGGGAAGTTCGGGTGGGGATTGGACCGTCAGGCCCTGGGTTTTTCAGAGCCGCGAGCAAGTAAGGTCGGTCCCCTTCAACGGTTTTGGACCTGAACAGATAAGGGGGAGTCTTCGATGTCCCGGATAAAAGGAAAGGTGACGACCAATCAGACACCATCGGAAACGGTGGTCGTTGGCGTCGATGTCAGCAAGAAGTGGCTCGACGTCTTCTTGCACCCCATGGGTGAACGTGTCCGTGTTGCGAACGACGCAACAGGCATCGGAAAGCTTCTGACATGCTGCTTGGCCAACTCTGCCGAACTCGTGGTGATGGAGGCGACCGGCCGGTATCACCGGATGGCGCACATCGCCCTGCATGAGGCGGGTTTTCAGGTGGCGATCATCAATCCCTATCGAACCCGGCGGTTTGCGGATGTGCTTGGTCGCGTTGCCAAGACAGACGAGATCGACGCCGAAGTCCTGGCCCGGTTTGGGACCATCATGAAGCCCGTGCCGACAGAGCCAACGTCAGCAACGATGGCCCAGGTCAAAGAGATCGTCGTCGCCCGACGCCAGGTGATCACTGAACGTCTCGCGCTGGAGAACCAAAGCGAAGAGACAACGTCAGATATGGTGAAAGACCTACTCATCGAGCGGATTGCACTCTGTCGGCGCCATTGCGACGTTCTCGATGCCGAGTTGCAGGCAGTTCTGAAAGCGGACCCGCAGCTCACGCAGCGATGCGCGATCCTGACGTCAATCCCCGGCATCGGTCCGACTACAGCGGCGACACTTCTGGCGGAGATGAAAGAACTTGGCAGCGCCAATTCAGCCGAGGTTGCGGCTCTTGCCGGACTGGCGCCGATGAACCGGGATTCGGGGATGATGAGGGGAAAGAAGACGATCCGCGGCGGGCGGGTCATGGCCCGGAACATCCTCTACATGGCCAGTGTCAGCGCAGTCCGGTGGAACCTCGATCTCAAGGCATTCTACGAACGTCTGCGAAAGGCAGGCAAGCCGTTCAAGGTTGCAATCACGGCTGTCATGCGGAAACTTCTGGTTCTTGCGAACACCTTGTTGAAAGAGGGCAGGGCTTGGTCGGCTGCCCCGCCCTGAATTAACCTTTGGCTCCGCACCGCCCGACCGGCAGTAATGCGGGACCTATCAGTAATTCCGCAGCTGCAAAGTATTGTTTGGCACTACGGTATGGAAATCCATGACATGGAGCAGTCACGCCTCGGGCTGTTGAGTAGCACGACCTTTTTTATGTGGAACCTTCCTTTCCTACGCAAGGTTCAGTAAACAACCTTGCGCTCCATGATCGAAAGTAGGGCAGCGTCAGTCATGAACAACGATATTTCTCTTCCCCCTGTGCGGGATGACGGCCTGCAACTAGACGAACCACGACAGCAGCAAAGGCGTTTCTGGGTCGTCGAACGAATTTGCTGGGTGGTGTTCGCACTGATCTGCCTGATCGCGCTCTTGGGCTTTACCGGCAGCGGCGGCCCGTTTCAAAAACAGCAGGTGGATTTTTCCGTTGCGACTGCCGAGATCCCGCGCATCAGTCGGTGGGAGGCGGCAGACAGCATGTCGATCAGTTTCACGGCTGAGGACGATGCGCAGGAGATGACCGTCAGCCAACCTTTCTTCGAAACCTTCGGATTGGAGCGCATCCAGCCCCAACCCGTTGACAGTGTGCTGACGACTGGCGGGCAGCAATTCCGTTTCCTTGCTGAGGGTCCGCCTCCCCATGCCGTGACCTTTGATATACGTGCCGCCCATTTCGGCTGGCTTCGCTTCGATCTCACCATCGGCAGTGAGACGCGACCCATCAGCATGCTTGTTCTGCCTTAAGGAGTTGCCATGGACTCAGTTGTCAGAGGGGTCGCGGTCTATGCTGTCCTGTTGCTCGTCACCCGCCTTTCCGGTCGCCGGACACTTGCCCAGGTAACGCCGTTTGACTTCGTCCTTCTGCTGATCATCGCGGAGACTACGCAGCAGGCTCTCTTGGGCGATGACTTCTCAATCATGAACGCCTTCATCCTGATTGTTACCTTGTTCTCCGTGGACATATCGCTGGCCTACGTAAAAGGCCGGTCCCACAAACTCTCTCTGTGGTTGGATGGGGCGCCCACTGTTCTTATCAGTAGGGGCAAGATCGACGGAGAGGCAATGCGCCGCGCAAGGATAAGCGTGGAAGACGTTCTGGAGGCCGCCCGACAGCAGCAAGGCCTCAAGACACTGGATCAGATCGACTTTGCTGTTCTGGAGGTAAGCGGAGGCATCAGCATCATTCCGCGCTCCGAATAGGCCTTTTTTGGGGATCTGCGTCAGCAAGCAGCCGAACCAAAGCCAGGAATAGGCAGGACATGAAGCGACCACGCAGCCCCCTTGCCAGAACCCGAAGGTCAGGGGCGTTCGGAATGGCGGAACGCCCCTCGCGGCATCGCAAGAGCCGTTGAAGCCGCTGTTTCATGATATGCCGGTCAAATAAGTTCTGCTGTGGAGCCACATCTCGCTCGTCGACGCCGCCTGATCGGACCTCCGATACTCGGAGGTCTCCGGTCCGATCAGGCTCGTTGCACGATTTCTTACCTTGTGCTTCAAGACAGATGCTTTTGTGATTGACCGGTGCCAAGCTTTCTGACCGCAGCTGGCGGTTCAGGATCGCGGTGATGCGGCGGTAGCCATAAGTCGGCCGGGCCGTCACCAGCGTGGCGATCCGCGGCACCAGCTCAGCGTCTTGCGCCTTGTGGTAGCGCCGGCGCAGCTTCGTCTTGCCCTTCAGTCGATCGACCAGGTTCGAGCGGGCCACACCGAGGGTTTCTGCCACGACCTTCACCGGGAACCGCCTGTCAGCGGCGACCGCACATGCAAGGTCGGTTTTTTTGAGCGTGACTTGTCCAGGGCCTCGCGCAGGATCTCGGCCTCAAGCGTCTTGCGGCCGAGATGCCGTTCAAGTTCGCGGATGCGATCCTCGAGCTGCCGCACGACCTTGTTGCTGGTGACGTCATCATCCTCGGTCACGGCGACACTCCCCCCTTCGAGCATGAGCCTTCGCCAACGATACAGCAGGTTGGGTGCAACGCCATTGCGCCGCGCAACGATGGAAATGCTGGCGTGATCCTCYAGCGTCTCCTCGACGATCCGCAGCTTYTCGGCAGCAGTCCAGCGGCGCCGACGACCGCCATCGGTGATGATCTCAATCTCAGACATAAGCACGTGCTCAGGCATATACCTAAGCCTCCATGGCTATGCCCAAGTGTCCGGTCGAAACGGGGGCCAGTTCAACATCTTCGTGATAGACCTGAAGCACTATGGGTCAGGAAGGATATGGAAGGGGTCCGCAACCTTCGGACGGGTCTCTTCGTTCAGCCAGCCGCGGAAAGGCCAGCGGCATTTGCTTGGTTCGTAGAGCCAATCATGGCCTTCCGGGGCGACCCATAGCCGATCAGCAGCATTACACCCTCGAAATGGTCAGCCTTGCACGTCGTGCAGATCCAGTCCGCGCCAAGCGCTCCGTTGCAGACCAGACAGGGGTCATCGTCGATGTCGAAGTCCAGCGGGAATGGGACAGGGACTTGGGCAGTCGCACACATGGCCAGTCTCCATCCATAGGTACCCTCAAGATTGTAGCAGATCCTCTACGCGCGCACTGACGGGTTTGCGACACCTCCAGCGCGAAAAAGCAGCCGCTCCTGAAACAATCGCGTGTACAAGCAACGTATTGCGGTCAATTCGATCGGGGCCCTGCGTTCGGCATGCATTCACTGTATCCGGCTCTCGCGTTGCTAGAGCGATGTAACGACAAACACCGGTGGCGCTTTGTCGCATTGCGCGATATCGACAAGCTATGTTCACTATATGTTCGTGATTTCCACGTTTGGAAAGGCCGGTTCAAGCCGACTGGATAAGTTTTGTATCGACAGTTTCGGCGGCAAGAACATTCGTCCCAGAGGAACATTACTTGAAGAGATATGTCATCCGACCTTCGTCCATATCGCGACCACTGGATCGGGCCGGCGGGATTTCGATCCAGTTGGGTGCAGGACGTCTGTCGATAGGGGCAGGCCACCGGTATTCATCTGCTGCTCCTCGATCAAGAAGCGCGGTGTCCGGAGGCAAGCCGTATCCATTAGCACAGATGCGTTGTTTGCTCTTGATTTTTGGGAGTGGGAGGATAACGATAGCAGGTACAAACATGTGCTAGTTCAGGTCGGCAAAACCTGAGTTATCGACACCAAGCCCCTCGTGCGGACCCCCGCGCGGGGGGCTTTCTTTTGGGTTGGTATTTTTATCTGACTTTGCGCACCCCTCCCGTTGCAGGGATTTCAGCTTGCCGTACGACGGAAAGGCGAATGCGTGGCAATTGATATAATGCAGATATGCTGCTAGGTGTTTACATCAGTAAGTTTCCCAAATGACGTCGGAAATCTGACCGTCGTAATCCGCGGTTCGCATGGCGATACCCCGCCGCGTTCCGGTATGCTCTCCGCCGTGAAAACGAGCTAGCGTACGAACCCATGACGGTGTGTCCTGCAGACGCACACCGGTCCAATGAAATTCGCCGTTCTCATCGTAGAAACCCCGTTGCGTCGAGTCGAAGACCTCAAAGCCACCGCTGTTCCGCTGAGCACGATAGTTGACGTGATAGACCTCGATGCCGTCGCGGTAGCCTCTGATCTGATCCGTCAAACCATCCCGCCCGGTGTTGGGCAACGGGGGGCGACCACTGGCCTGCAGGGGACAATTCCAAAGCTGCAAAGACGGCTCGACGGGCCAAGGCGTCACGCGACGGATCATTTCGACCCTAGCTGCTGTGCATTCCGCTGATGCAGGGAAGCCACCGGCCAGACAGAGGAGGATTGCGCAATCGATAGAGTATGCGTTGACTTTATGCGCCGAGGCCACCGTCATAGCAGCACATGCGATAATCCCTAGAATATTCAACTTCATGATAAAGCTCCTTTGGAAGGCTGTAAATTATAACCGAAATGCCGAATAAATAAATATTGTTTGCTATTCATTACTTTCCGCTGGAAATCCTTTTTTGTAGCGATCGTACCAAACTGTGCCCCGCATGATCGTGTCAGCATGCGAGTCTTGCAGGCATATTAGGTAGGCATTTAAGTCACGAAAATATCTTTCATATTCGTCTTTTGGTGAGATACCGTACTCAGCGGCTAATCCTCCATCGACGACAGGATCTTCTGGGATTAGGCATAGATGCAGAGCTTGCGGCGTAGCAGGTAGCGCGCTTGGCCCGATCATCTGCGTCAATGCCACGACTGCGATAGCACCGATCATTCGCCAAGCTCCTTAACCGGAGAAATAGCCCGTATGAGGGTAGCGCGACTGACGCCAAAGGTCTTGGCTGCCTGAGCCTGCGTTACCCGCTTGATTGCCAACGATACCTGGGCCTGAGAAAGTTGCGTCGGTACCAGGTGGCGCCGACGTCCTACGATCCAGCCACTGGCACCGACGGCTTCTAGTCCTGCCCGCGTTCTGCGTCCGATCAGGACACGCTCGAATCGCGCGACCATCGCAAAGACAAGAACCATCATCCTGTACTGTGGTGTCGTCGTGTCGATCTGTTCATCCAAGGACCGCAAGCGAACCTTCCGTTCGGAACACTCGTTGGCGACTGCGATCAGCTCTTCGACGTTCCGCGGCACGCGGTCCAACCGTAAGCCAATGACGATATCCTCGCCAAGAGGGTCAGACAGCAGGCGTTGCAGCTTTGGCCGGGTGTTCTGATCAGTGGCGCTTCCGACCTCTGAGACAACGTCGTCGCACCCAGCCACTTGTAAAGGATCGAGCTGCAGGCGATGCCCCTGCCCGCAAGTCGACACCCTGGAATAGCCCACTATCGCTATCGCATGCCTCTCCGTTGTCGCAGAAGCCAGTCTATAATGAGCATGTTGCAAAAATCGCCTTTGCAGCGGCTTTCGCAACACGATTGACTCTGTTGCGCAGACGATCCAGACCGTGTGAAAACTCGAACCGGATTCCCAGCATTGAGCGGCCGTGGTATTCTTGGGCATGGCACATATTTCAGGCGGTGATCGGTCCCAGTTCCTGCTTTTGCCGGACTCTGTGGACGACTATGTGGGGCGGGACAACGTTGTCCGGTTTATCGATGCTTTCGTTGACGGGCTCGATCTGAAGGCTGCTGGCTTCGAGCGGGTCCAGGCGAAGAGTACCGGTCGACCGGGATATGATCCGGCCGATCTTTTGAAGCTCTACATCTATGGATACCTGAACCGGGTACGGTCCAGCCGCCGGTTGGAGGTCGAGACGCGACGCAACCTTGAAGTCATCTGGCTGCTCCGCCGTCTGACGCCCGACTTCAAGACAATCGCAGACTTCCGACGTGACAACCGGACGGCGTTCCGCCAGGTGTTCCGGGAGTTCGTGGTGCTGTGTCGCGAACTCGACTTGTTCGGACGAGAGTTGATCGCGGTCGACGGCACCCGGATCAAGGCGGTGAACAGCCGGGAGCGGAATTTCACCAAGGCCAAGCTGGCCAAAGCGATGGCGGAAAGCGATGAGCGCTTGGCGCGGTATCTCAAGCAGCTTGATGAGGCCGACAAGGACGGTGAGGACGCGCCAGAGAGGGGCACCGTCGAGAGGGTTCAGGAAAAGATTGCAGCGCTCCGGGAGCGGCGTGAACACCTTAATGATCATAACAAAACCCTTGCGGACAGCGGCGAGGACCAGATCTCGCTGACCGACCCGGACGCACGCGCGATGCAGTCCAGCAGCCGCGTCGGGGTCGGTTACAACATCCAGATCGCGGTCGATACCAAGCACAAACTGATTGCGGAGCAGCAGGTCCACAACAAGGTCAGCGACCTGGGCCTGCTGACCGAGACGGCCAAGGCTGCGCGTGAGATCCTCGATGTTGCGCAGATCGATGCCGTGGCAGACCGGGGCTACTTCAAGATCGAAGATATCGAGGCCTGCGAGATGGCAGGCATCGTGCCTTACGTTCCCAAACCGCAGCGCGGCTCTGCTGTTGCCAAGGGATTTTTTCCCAAGGACCAGTTCCGCTATGACGCCGAGGCAGATATCTACACATGCCCGGGCGGCGCGGCTTTGCGCCATGTGCATAGCCGCCCGGTTCGTGGCGAGATCCGCGTGTTCGACTATGCCAATTCGGCTGCTTGCAAGTCCTGCGCACTCAAAACACGTTGCACCGCTGCGGCCTATCGCAAGGTTGCACGCTATGAGAACGAGGCCGTGCTGGACCGGATGGCAAAACGGCTTGCCGCGCGGCCCGGTGTGCTCGATGAGCGGCGCGAGAGCGTCGAGCACCCGTTCGGCTCCGTGAAGCAATGGATGGGCCAGGGTGCATTCCTGATGCGCAGGCTGGAGAACGTGCGCGCTGAGTTCAGCCTGACGGCCATCGCCTACAATTTGCGTCGAGCGATCAGCCTTGTCGGCATTCCGGCGTTGATTGCGGCAGTCAGGCTGTAAAGGCTCCCCATTTCCTTAAGTATCAGCCCATATTCGCCTTCAGAGATCCCCACAGGACCCCAAAACCCAAAATCAAGCGTTTGATCCGGATCCCCTAAAGGGAAATCTCCGGTCCAGCCGAAACCCTGCACACCATCAGACTTCGCCAAGTTTTCACACGGTCTGGATCGTTTTTGAACATGGGGCGAGGACAGACATGGAACCAAGTGAGAACGGAAAGCTTGATCCGGGTCTTCTGACGCTGATTTCAGGCAAGATAAAGACGAAGACGGTTTTTGACCAATTGGACAGTCCTAATGGTCAAATTGACGTTTTGGCTTGACTTCAGGAGAAGCCGATTTTGGCAAGCGGTATCGAAAACTAGCAGCAATGCTGACGTGCGGGGGCATGTGCAATCGTTACAGCGCGACAATGACTCAGGAGGCCATGCGCGCCTGTTCTATGGTCTGGTCGACAATGTAGGCAATGTCGCGCGGGGCAAAATCTATCCCGACCAGGCCGAGAGCAGCTGTTTTCGTAATCATAAGGCTTCTGCTGAAGCTGCGCTGAATCTATAATCCTCCTGAAACGGGGCCTAACTATGCCAGTTGGTGGACCCCTTCAGCGGGGCAGTCCATCTGCGTACACACGCACAGGCCTTGCTACCGGTCCGCCGGACAATCAGCATGCAAAGATTAGGCGCCAGCACGTCCGCGGATAGATTTCACACGCGCTAAACTGTGTAAAAACTGATCAGGCCATAAATCTATGATCGCTAGCAACTGTGTCTAGCTGATCGGCTCTGCTCGCCGGGAAAACCAAACCCGTCCAGCCAATCGTGGGACATATCTATCCCGGCCACGGTCGTTGCTGCTATCAATTCACTCTCTCCTCTTTATGCTTCGCGGTCCCGGAAAACGGACCGCCGTCAACTGCTCGAGACGGTGAGGAGAGGCGGGATCAGCCTGCTAAAGAACGTGGTCATGCCGCAAGGTGTTTAGCGCTGAATCCCACCCCGTCGCCGATCCTGGCCGGGATCGGCGACGGGGCATCTATACCAGAGGCGAAACACATAAGGTGTTCGATCCCATGGTTTGATGGTGCTTCTGGACCGCCTGCTCCATCATGCCGTCGTGGTCTAGATCGCGGACGCTAGCTATCGGCTCCGGCATCACGCCGACCTGATCCCGGAACACACACGCGCACACGCCACGTAACCAATGGAGTGGACGCTCCGCTCTGTAGTGGTGCTTCAACACCCGCCACGATGGGCAACAATGCCGCCGGGTGCTGTCCGCCCCATCGGTGATGGATCTCCCTTGGCTGCAGACCACCCAGTTTGTGCAGCAGAGCCCGGCTACACACCGATTATTAGAATTTGGGCGTCAGAATGCAGCCTGACCACGATTCACCAAAGCGCGCTCTGTGAGGAACAGATGGTAACCATCAATGGCACGACAGGGAACGATGACCTGATTGGCAGTGACAGCGAGGATGTCCTCTACGGCGGCGGCGGTGCTGATCGTATGAACGGCGGCAAGGGCAGAGACACGCTTTATGGCGGAGTCGGCAACGACACGCTCAGGGGCGGCCAAGGGGCGGACATACTCTCCGGAGGCGACGGGGCTGATTGGGCTGATTACTCCGACCCCGATGCGACCACGGGCGTTTCGGTGAATCTTTCGGCCGCTGAGGTTACGATAGATGACCTTCGCATTGCCGCCCGGACTGCACTAGACTGCCATGGGACGCTCGATACGCTTTCTAGTATTGAACACATCATTGGATCGAATTTTAACGACAAGCTGATTGGCAGTGCCGGTGCCAACACCTTCCGTCCGCGCGGGGGCGCCGACTGGATTGCGGGCGGCGGCGGGTTTGACGCCGTGCGCTACGACGAAGACGACATCACGAGAGGTGTCACCGTGGACTTGGCCGTGGGTTTGGCCACGGACCCTTGGGGGTTTCAGGATACGCTTCAGGCTATCGATGGAGCCTACGGCACCAGCCTCGCGGACGACTTGACCGGCCACGGGGGGAGCACAAACAGCCATCTTAGAGGTCTTGCCGGCGACGATATCCTGCGCGCACCGGAAGCCGACACGCGGGTGCTGGCCGACTATCGCGAGAGCCCCAACCGGGTACTCGTGAACCTTTCAGACTCGGACATCGTCGTGGCTGGCGTGGACGTCGCAGCCTTGACAGCCAAGGACGGTTACGGGACGACCGACAGCTTTGACAAAATTCAGGGGATAATAGGCTCCCTTTTCGATGACCACATACAGGGGGGCGACCAGCCTTGGGAATATGGCGACCGCTTGTTTGGGTGGGAGGGTGACGACACGCTCATCGGCGGCGACGGCGACGATACGTTGATGGGTGGGCAGGGAGTGGATGTGTACGACGGCGGGGGAGGGATGGATTTCCTTTCCTTTGCACCCTATGCCGCATCCGAAGGCCAGCAGACGGAAGGTGCAGAGGCCAGCCTTCATACAGGGATAATCGTGAACGATGGCTGGGGCAACCGGGAAAGCCTTGGTGCGGCCAACACCATTGACGTGCTGATTGGAACTGCGCTCGATGACACGCTTGAGGGCAAGAAGATCAGTCTCTTCGATGATCCCGGCTTGTTCGACAACCAGATGATGTGCCAGCTGCGCGGGGGTGATGGCGAGGACACGATTATCGCACCGGACGTTGCTGGCTGGGGCCGATGGATTTCCGCAGACTACCTGACAGATGTGGACTTGGACGGCGACGGCTTCGGGGTGGTTGTTGACCTTGCACTGCAGACAGCCATTGACGGCTGGGGCAGCCTAGATGCCTTGGTCCGTATCGATGCCACTCGCGGCAGCGCCTTCCACGACCACTTGATTGGCAATGCTCATAACAATTGGTTCCGCGGGGAATGCGGCGACGACACAATCGAGGGCGGCGACGGCATCGACCTCGTGAGCTACTGGAGCGCCGACGCCTCCGCGGTTGTGGACCTAGAGGCCGGAACGGCGACGGACGGGCTCGGTGGAAAAGATAGTTTATCATCAATAGAAGATGCCGTGGGGAGCATGAACTGGGGCGACAGGCTTTACGGATCCTCCACCGTTAACCGCCTCAATGGCTACGCTGGAGATGATCTCCTCCATGGACGCGGCGGGAACGACATCCTACTTGGAGGCGGCGGGTCTGACACATTGGTCGGCGGCGGCGGTGCCGACCGGTTGGAGGGAGGCAAGGGCGACGGTGCGCGAGACCTGTTCGTCTTCGCCTCCTAGACCGACAGCTCGATCAGCGCAAGCCACGATGTGATCTACCACTTCGCCCTAGGTATGGATCTCATCAGCCTCCAAGGGATCAATGCCAATAGCCGGACGGCAGCTGACGACACTTTCAAGTTCAGCGGCACCAAGGTGGAGTCTAACTCGGTCTGGTACACGAAATCGGGATCTGATCTCCTCATCTTGGGTGATGTGAATGGTGACAAGGCTGCGGATTTCGAGATCCAAGTTGCGGGCGTGAGCGCTCTCACTGCGAACGACTTCTGGCTGTAAAGCAGATGCCGCCGCGCGATAAGGGTCCAGCCGCGGGCAAAGCCAATGTGGCGCACCAAGAGCCCTACCTCGGCAGCGTCGACTAACAGCGGCATTAGGATGGCGAACATGAGCCGCAACACGTGGTTTACATAGATATAGGAAGAAGTTGGTGACGCCTGATCAGGCGGTGGCTTAAATTTGAGGGGGCCGTCGCGGAACTTAACCCCATGGATGATCTCAGGTAAGCGATTCTAGCCGTAGAGTTTGCGCCACTTTCCCTGCGCCGACAACTTTCCAAGGCTGGTCAGGCTGGTCAGCCGGCGGATGCTGATCCTCGGCGCCATGACCAGGATCATGGGCCGGGCGCGGTACAAGGTTCCGGCCAAGAGCTGGATCGGACGGATACTGGCGAGGAAGCCGAGGATGCTGCTGGGGATTCCGCTGGCGAACAAGATGGCCCGGCTGATCTGGGCGATGCTGACGAAGAACGAGAACTACAGAGATCCGGCGCTGGCGACCCCGGCATGAGCACCATGTCGTAGGTCTCCGGCCCCGGTGCCAAGGGGGTGTGAGAAGCCGACGACTTGAATGGGCGTAACGATCAAATAGGTCTGGATTGGGAGAGTCAATGAGATCCCTTGAGCTTGCAAGCTCTTCTACAAGATTTGAACCTGATCTGCAGATTACCCTGTCGGCCCGCGGCTCCCCGATGTCCCGCAAATCGGGGCTTCAAAAAAGTTCGCACTCAATCACACGCCGACATGGTCAGAAGCCACTTGCTTCACAAGCGGCAACCAAAGAAGAAATCCCCCGGCACTGGAGCGATGCTGTGCTTCATCGGCCATGGCTTGATGGAGAACCGCAGTGGACTTTAAACTGGATAAAACCTTTGGAGACACTGCGGGGATCATGAGCTTGATTGGCAGTCTGCTGACTGTATATGACACCTTTTCTAAACTTGCAGTACGTGCCAATCGCACGCGATATAAGTGTATCATACAAAATTTCTCGCCATATAAGTGTATGGACACTCAGCGAGCATAATCTGACAATCACCACGTTCAAAAATGGCTGGCCATCTCGGGCAGGCAAAAGAATATGGTTTGTAGATCAGTCGATTATGAAAATAGAATGCTATTTCTCTTTAAGGACGAGACTGTACGAGGCTTCGACCTGTTTTGCACGAAATTCGCGCACTTTGCATCCATGCATGAATGTTTTTCTGTATCACGCACCAATGAATAGGGCTGGTGAGGCTACGCATGGCCTTTCGTAACCGGCTTCTGGATCAAGCAGAGGCTGCGTCACCTCTTTTGAGTGCCGCAGCCATACTTCTACTGGTGCTTGCCACTTTCGGTTCGGGCATCTGGGCACCCTTGAACGGACTGTTTTATGACGCGGCGATAGAGGTCCTCGTGCAGCCAGCGCAGGACGATGTTGTTGTAGTCGAAGTCCCGTCCAGCCTCGATACCTCCTCAGTTCGATGGCCCGATCTTGCTGAAGAACTTTTGGCCGCAAGCAGCCGCGCAGTGGCATTCACCTTCGCCACGTCCCAATCTTTTTCCTCCATCAATCCCTCGGCGCCAGTCTTTCTTCCATTTTCTCCCGAGGCGACGGTTAACCCTGCGATGTCACCACCCGTGCAGCCAAGGCGGGGTGCCATCGTCATTCCTCCCGCTCAATACGGGATCCATCGGACCCAATTAACCTTCGTTGCTGGCAGCACTGGTTCCATCCCCACGCTGGAGGCAACAGTCGCCGGAACTACCGACGATCGCCCCTTCTACGTCAGATTTCCGGGGGGACTAGAGGGAATTCCCCGCATCGCGGCCGACGATTTGTTGCAAGGGCGGGTTCCGGAAGAGCTTCTGGCTGATCGTGTGGTATTGATCGGTCAGGTGTCTGCCGAGGCGCCAGGCCTGACGACGTCGATCAACCCGAACCTGCCTGTAATGGACCCGTTGATATATCACGCTTTTGCTCTGCAAACGCTGATGTCGGGCAACGTTCCTCGCGCCCTCTCGCTTCTGCCAGCCGCATTTCTTATCGGTTTCTCGTTAGTGTTCGGTGCCGCTGCTTATCATAGAACCACTCCGCGCCAGGCCTTGGGAGTCGCAGTCGTTGTACCGTTGGTGATCGTGACAAGTGGTCTGCTCGCGCTGCTCTGGCTCGACATCGTCATACCCGCCGCCGAATTGCTGGTCTCGCATGTGCTGCTTTCGCTGCTGATATGGAGCAGACGCGAGAAGGTGCAGGACCGTGCCCTGCAACAGATGGCGCGTAGCGTCCCCTCCAAGGTCTCCGATCGCTTCTACTCCGAACCGGGAGAACAATGGCCCGCCGAAATTCTGGAGCTTGATAAGTCCGTCGTCATCAGCCTTGACGAGCGCCGGCGTTTCACGCCAGCGTCCCGCGCACAGCTTCAGAAGCTGGCGATGCCGGAAAACGTCCTGAGCGGTGCTGATCCAGCCTTCGAGAAAGCCGCACGGACCTTGGCGCCGGCCATGGTCAAAACCGCGCGCCCATCTTGGTGGGTGGCGCCGCTTTTGCGGGATGGGCTTCTGGCAGGCTACTGGCTGTTCCAACAGCAGGACCCGGAAATTAGTGCCTCGCCCTCTTCAGCCCGCGCCGTAGACGCTTTTTCCGCCGCAATCGCCGATCTTGCGCTGCCTCGGCAGAGCGAGGGCTGGCGGCCGGTGAAAGAGCGAATATTTCAGGATCTGTCCTCCGCCCTGAGCAACCAGCAGTCGCGAATAAGCGCGCTCGAGCAACTGCTTGACGAAGCCTCCGCTGGCCTGTCGGTCCGGGATCTGCTTGGCAACGAGATCCTGAGCACGGAAGGCTTCAGGAAACAGATCGAGGCGGTGCGCCTCGCAAGCGGCAGCAGAACGGGTCCGCTCGAACTGGTAGGGGCACTTACTGGGCTGGACAGGAAACGGTCGGCTGCCGCCTTGCGTTTTGCCGTGGCGGAAAGAGGCCGCATCAGCTTGCCGATGACTGCATCCGGCCAGCGGCACGCGGTGCTGAACTTGTCCCGGCTGAAGCCGCAGGACGCTCAGGGAAGCGGCTATCTGCTCTTCCAGATCGTGGACTTCAGCCAAGCCGTGCAAACCGCCGAGGTGCAGCGGACGGCAAGCGAACAACTCGGCTACATGGTCCGAAACGATCTGGAAGCGGTGGGTCTTGCCTCTGCCCTGCTTGAGCACCCCGACCTTGGCCCACAGGACCGAAGCGAAGTGCTTGCCAGGATGCGGGAGGCAATCGACCGCGCCCGGCAAAGGCTTGCGTCGATCGAACCCTTCCTGCAGTCCCAGCCCCTGATGGGCGGCGACGACATGCTTCTGCTTGATGTGCAGGACGTGCTGCGGGAGGTGGTTGCTGCGCTGCGGCAGGATGTTGAGGTCGAGCTGCATATGCCTGATTTCATGGCGGCAGTGATGGCAGAACCCGAAACCCTTCGGACGTTGCTGCGCTCTGCGCTGGAGTTTCTTGCGGATGACGCAGGTCCGGAGGCGCCTGTTACGGTTTCGGTTTCCGAAGAAATCGACAAGGCGAGGATCACGATGACGACGCCCTCAACCGGGCTGACACAGGAACGCCTTGAGGAGTTCCTGTCGGGCGCTCGCGAGCCTGCCTCTGCTTCTATGCGCACGATGGTCAATGCCGCGGGGAAAGTTTCCATCTGGGGAGGCGTTTTCGAAGCGCACTCCGACGCGCATACCAATGTGCGCTTTGTGCTGACATTAAGAAAGCTGGTGTGACAGATGGAGAAAACGCGGGTTCTCATCATTGATGACGACAAGGTTCTGCAAGACCTTCTGGCGCTGTATCTGAAGGTCGAGGGGTTCGAGGTTCTCAAGGCAGCCGACGGACGGGACGGGCTCCAACGTCTTCGGGATGAACGTGTCGATCTCGTGCTGCTCGACCTGATGATGCCAGCAATGGACGGCATGGCATTTGTACGGGCGCTGAAAGAAACAGAGTCACCTCCACGAGTTCTGGTACTTTCAGCGGCGGGATTTGGTTTGATCGACCGCGACTTGCGCGCGGCAGGGGTGCGCGGCGTCGTCCGCAAGCCCGTCGCCCCAGCCGATCTTGTCAGGCATGTGCGCGACGCGCTGGCAGGGCCGGTCTGACGTGCCCGACTGGCTATTCCCGCTACCGATCTTTCCGGTTGGAAGCCTTTCAAGTTCCGTAGTCACGACCGTCTGGGTCGGTGTCTTCATCATCGCGTTCTTCAATCTCCGTTTTGGTTGGGTTCTTTCCGGCATTGTGGTTCCGGGATATCTGGTGCCGCTCCTGATCGCCCGTCCTTTGTCGTTCTGGGTTATTCTGGTCGAGGCGTCGGTCACCTATGCGCTGGTGTGGTTCTTTTCTGAAAAACTGTCGGGCGGCCGTACCTGGAGCAGCCTGTTCGGGCGGGATCGCTTTGTCGGCCTGATCCTGGCAAGCATCCTGGTCCGGTTGACGTTCGACGGCTGGCTTCTGCCGGCATTCGTCGATCTTGCCGAGCGGGATTTTGGGCTGCAAGCCGATCTGCGCGGGAACCTCTACAGCTTCGGCCTGATCGTGATATCGCTGCTGGCGAACCAGCTTTGGAAGCCTGGCTACCTGCGCGGCATGAGCCAGACGCTGGTAATCATCGGCCTGACCTACCTTGTCGTCCGCTTCGGGCTAATGGAGCTGACCAACTTCCGCATCAGCGCTGTCAGCTACCTTTATGAAGATGTCGCAAGCTCGATCCTGGCCAGTCCCAAGGCTTACATCATCCTTGTTGTCACGGCGCTTCTCGCATCGCGGATGAACCTTCGCTACGGCTGGGATTTCAACGGCGTGCTAATCCCCGCGCTGATCGCGCTGCAATGGTATCAGCCCTTCAAGGTGGTGACGTCCTTCGTCGAGGCCTTTGTCATCTACGGCATTGCCGCTCTCCTCCTGCGACTGCCGATCTTTGCGAACACCACCATCGAGGGTGCACGCAAGATCATGCTTTTCTTCAACATCAGCTTTGCCTACCGCCTGATCATCGGCCACGTCCTGTACTGGGCGGGCTATGACGTGCACGTGACCGACTACTACGGCTTCGGCTATCTGCTTTCGACGCTGATCGCGATCAAGATGTACGAGAAGGACATCCTGCTTCGCCTGACACGCGCCACCTTGCAGATCTCGCTCCTAGGCGCCGCGGTGGGGACAGCCATCGGCTTTGCAATGGTGCTGCTTCTTCCCCCCGTGCCTGCTGCCATGATGGTTGGGGGCGCCTCCGCACCGGCGATGCTTCAGGCCAGCGACGTTGATCCTCTGGATTTCCTCGGGGAACGGTCGGTAGCGGTTTATGCGAGTGAGGCCCGACCGCTGGCGACGCGGCCAGATCCAAGGGCGTTCGAGGCGTTTCAGGGAGGAATGCGTCTGATCCTTCAGAGTGATGCGCAGGTGGAAGAAGGCGCCTCGCTACTCAGTGATGCGGGCTTTGCGGTTCAACGATTGGAAGGGAACGTGATTGCCGTCGCCGATACCCGCCTGAGGCGCGGCGGCGGCACCTATCTCATCGATCTCGACGCCCAGTCCACAATGGTGATCAGCATTCCGGATCCTCTGGCTGTGCCGAGCCTGGCGGTGGCTGGCGGGCTTGTCATGCAGCGAAGTAGTGCGCGCGCCTTGGCAATGGGAGGCCGAAGCACAGGTCTTCTGACAGAGGAAGGCCCGACACTCGAACCGGATCGCTTCTCGTTTTTCCAAGCTTTCCACGAACTGGCCTCGGGCTCGGTTCTGCGGCTTGCGGGGGATGGCGAGAGCGGTGGCGAGGCGAGATTGCGAATACCGACGCTGATGCCGGCGGGCCTTGATCCAAGCAGCCTTCAGCCGCTGGTGGGGCCAATCGCCGTCGCTTTTGGCCGCGACGGGGAACGGACGGTACAGGAAGGGATTGCGGCGGCAGGGTTTGCAACGCTGCATCTTGGGCCGCAGCATGTGTCAGCGATGCTTGCGGGTGTGATGCCAGAGGTCGCCTTGATCCGCGCGGAAGGCGGCTTTGGACGCTACGTGCTGGACCTCGCTGCCGCGACCCTCGACTATACCTCGGCGCAGCCGGTGCATGAGCTGCTGTTCTTCGACCGCGAGGTTCTGACCCCGCTCCTCGAAGAGGTCATTCCCGCGATGGGAGAGGGCGCCGAGGATCCGGCCGAACTGCTCGCGCCGGTTCGCCAAGCTGCCTCGGCCATGGGATACGAGGTCATCATCTACTCGAACCCGATCGAGGGGCAACGTCATCTCGTCGTGGCCCCCGCCGCACCCGGGCGCGGCATCTACGCCTTCCGGATCGGAGAGCGCTCCCCTTATGTTGTTCAGGTTCCGCGCCCGGGGCGCGAGGTTGCAACGCTCGAGTATGCCGTTGCGCTTTACGAAGATCTGGAGGGAACCAGCCTGATGCTGCCCGGCGGCCAGCGGCAAGACAGGCAGTCTGACGCTTCAGGGGATGGGGTAGGTTCCGTGGTTGATCCGCAGCGCGATCCGACCCTCTTTGACCTCGTTTCGCAGGTCTTGCTCCGGCAGAGCGCCGAGACCCCGCTGATGGTGGTTCAGACGCGCGGCTTTTCCGCAGAAGCGGCGGAGGCATTACCTTACGACGCCGTCATCGCATTCAACGTCATGCCGGCGGACGATGTTCTGACCGTTCTCGGCGAACGGATTTGGGCAGTCGTTTCGGCCAACAGCGGGAGCATTGGCCTCGTCCGCGGCGAGGCCGAGACCGCCGGGCTGGAAGTGGGCGGGGTCCGGCAGGCACGGTATCTGGAAGCGGTGGGAAGCGGCGAGCTGGCGGTGGTCTGGCTTTCGCCGACGTTGCGCGGCGCCTATCGGCGCGAGGTGGATCGCGCGGAGGCAGCGCTTTTCACTGCCCTTGAGATAGAGACCGTGACAACCACTCCCTCCGCGTTTCTCGCGGGGCGTGAACCCTCCGCCGAGGCGCTGACGCCCGAGGTGGTGGAGGACATCATGGCGTATCAATGGCGGCGGGATGCTGTCGCCTTGCAACGTGTCCAGCAGGCGAGGAAGTTGATCCGCATCCATGACGCTGCGCTTGGCCTGTCCTTCCTGGCTGTTCTGGATGAAGCCGGCAGCGTTCTCGCACTCGCCAACCTGTCGCCGCGCGATCCGGAGAGCGAGGTATGGGTCGATCCAAGGGAGCCCAGTCTGCAAGACGCGGTCGGGCGCTTCGTGCGCACGCGCGCAGGCTGGCTGATCCTAGGAGCGACACCATGAGATTGCTGGGACGCTTGCTGATCCTGTTCGTCGTACTCGGGCTTGGCGCTGGCGGGATCGCGGGGCTACGCCCGGTGATAGACACGCTGACCTTTGGCAAGGAGGAAGCGCAACCTGAAGAGCAGGCATCCAGAAGCGTCGTCTATCCCCTGGGAACCGAACGGTGGACTCGTTTTCCATTTTCAAACCCGCCGCGCCACGTCCGTCTGCTGGTCAATGCCAGTGTCCCTCCTGGTGCAACGGGCGATATGAACGGGGCCTGGCGTTACGCGATCGAGTACCAGATCGTTGACGCGACCGGAGCCGTGCTACGAGAAGACGTTCTTCATCTCAGCACGCGGCTGCTGGCCTATATCGATCCAGCCACGCAGGAAACGATGTCCGGCGCGCGCTATGCGGATCACGATGCGCTGCCGACGGCGGCTGATCTTGTGACTCTCGATCTCGGTCAGGTTCCGGGCGCCGCCGCCCTGCGCGCTCGGTTCGTTAGCGGCGCCCCCACTGCGGACACCGCCGTGGTGGCCGGCGCTGCGGTCCGCATTTATGAACGCCGCCCGGTCCGCGAGTCCCGGCTTCCAGCGGCATGGGCACGTCTGAGCCCTGAAGACCGTACCATGCTCGGACGCAGCAGCGTCTTCGGCGCCCCGCTCCTGACCAGTGAGGAGAGGGCATGGTTGATCAGGAACAACTGGCTCCCCATCGGGCCGAGCGGCGTCGGCGGCGTGGATTTTGAGACCCGGACGCTGATTTCTCTGGGCGGCGATCAGGCCGATGCGCGCATCCCCGTATCGGCTGGAGACGCAGGTTTTTACCTCGACGCCAGCCGCAGGGTGACCCTGCAACTGCCAGAGGACGGCGGGCGCATCCGCTTTGTTGTCGAAGCAGAAGCAGAAGCCCTTGCCAGCAGTCTCGACGTCGTCTTCCACGAACCGCTGGCAGCCCAGGGGATCCGGCGCTCCTACCCGCTGGATGGGAGCATGACCCGGTTCGAGGACGTTTTTGGTGGCGGCGTGCTGGAAGTTTCAGCCGAGGCTCCGTTGCGGCTACGCGCCTACCTTCTGAAAGAAGGCGAGGAGGCCGAGGACCTCACCGTAGAGGTCAGCCGCCTGCGGGCCTACACCCTCTTGCCAACAGATCCTCTGCGCTACGCGGTGACCACCCTTGAGGGGGAGCCGACGCCGTTCCGGTTGGTGCTGAGGTGTCAATGCGCAACGGAGCCGGACATGGAAGCAGAGCCGGCCGAAGTACATTACGTTATCTCTGCGGATGACCAGGCCATCATACAAGAGGGAACAATTCGGGTGGCCGCGGCGGCTTCGCCTTATGATCGGCTGAGAGAAAGGCCGGGCGATCCGCTCTCCGTGCCTACTGAGATCTACTTCAATCTGCCGAAGGAAGCCACCGCCGTCAGCTTTGTCTCTGATGCGCTGGTCATCGTCTACGGCTTCACCCGCCCACCCGGGGCGACCCGCCATTTCATGATTCCAGAGGACAAGGTTGCCGAAGACGCGGCCGATGAGGGAAGACGCACCTGGTTCTATCTCCGCCCGGAAGGATGGGACGTCATGAGCGCCGGCGACCGTGCGCCGATCGTTGAGGTTCCGGCGCGCCCGCCGGAACGCGACCCGGAGATCGCGGCTGGCCGATACACCTGGGAGCAGTTTGTACCGGTGGGGGACTGGCTAGCGCGCGAACTGCTCATTCCCGCCGACGGCGACACGGAGCCGCGTGTCGAGGCGCTTGGTTCCTCATATGTATCCCTGCCTCTCGGGGAGGAACTGCGCCTGGACTTTGCTTCACGCAACGATGCGGAAACGGTGACACCAGAGCTTGTTTACCTGAAACCAGACGCCGAGTCGGCCTCCATAGGCGTGCGGATTGACGGCGAAGAGGTGTTCAGCGGGCTGGGCACCGGCACGCGCGGCTCAATGTCCTTACCGGCCTTAGAGATCGGAGAGCGCCGCGTGGTCGTCGACAGCCCTGCGGATGTGTCGGTCTTTCTGAGTAATGTGCAGGGCCGCCCGGTTGCCCTGGCACGTCGGCAGGCTATTCGGCTCCCGCCCGGCGAAACGATTTTTGAGATCGAGAAACGCACAGACGGTGAGGAACTCCTGACCGCACGGGTGTTTCCATCAGGTGACGTGGGGCGGCAGAACCTGCGCGTGGTGCTGGAGAACCCGGTTCGTCCCCTGGGGCCGCTTGCCGGCTGGACGCTGGACGACCGTGAATACAGCATTGGGACATCGGCGAACGGAAGAAGCGTCGTTGTGTTGGGCTCGGATCAGATGGTCGGCCCGGAACGTCGCTTTGTGGTGCCCTTGGGGGCTGACCTTCCCGCCGGAACCTACAGGCTGCGCATGGTTCTTGAGGATGGGCCGGAGCTTTACCTCGCGCTATCGCGAACGACTGTCGAGGCATCGGCGCAGCGGGACGGGGCTCAGGAATGACGAAAAGGCAAACAGCACATCCCTCATCCTCGGCAAGAAAGAGGGCCATCACGGCAGCGGGCGCCGGCCTTGTTCTGGCACTCGTACTGGTCCTGGTTGTGGCGCCAAAGGAGCCTGACACGACACGAACTGGGATGGACGAGGCGGGGCAGGAGGCGGAGGCAAGGATGGAGGAGGAGAGTATCGAGGCCATTCTGGAGAGCACGGCCCTTCGAGATGGATATGAGCCTGCGACGCAAGAAAAGATGAACGATGCGGCCCACGCTTTTCAGCGGCTGCTGCAGGAGGGCGGGTCCCCTGAACTCGTGCGGAACCTGGAGGATCTGGGGTTTTCGGTTCCGGAAAGCCGAAAAGCGGGCGGCAGCTCGCTCCTCTTTGTGCGAGAAGCACCCGAGCGCGCAACCGGGAAGGGCTTCTACATGATCAAAGAGCAGGGCTCGCCAGTTCTCGTGCAGGCCCCGCACCGCTACAAGGACGCCGGAACAGGAACGATCCTCGCCCGGCTGATGGAGGAACACGACTTTGGGGCCGCTGCCTGGAACACGGCGCCGCGCTGGTATGAGGGAGCCTCGGGCCGCGTGGATGCCGACTTGGCGCACATTGAGGTGAGCCACTTCAACGCCTTCACGCTCGCTTTCGCTCGGGCCTATCCCGAAGGGACGGTCGTGCAGCTTCACGGCTTTGCTCGTGACAAGCGCACCACCGCGTCCGGAAGATCGGCGAGCATCATCGTGTCCAGCGGGACGGAGCGCCCGGCTGGAGTGGCGCGCGCTGTCGCGGAATGCCTGGGCTCCGCGCTGCCTGCGGAGACGGTTCTTCTTTATCCGATGCAGGTCCGCGAGCTTGGCGCGACTACTAACACCAACGCTCAGGCCCTTCGGGACATCGGCTTCGACCGCTTCGTGCATATCGAACTGTCTCGGGAACTTCGCGACAGGCTTCTTGATGATCGGGGCCTGAGAGCCCGCCTTGCCGAGAGCATCATGCCATGCTGACTTTCAGTAAATCCAGCTTGGCCGCAGCCCCTGCGTTAGCGTCTCGAAGATACTGGAAGAGCCACATGACACAGATCCGCATGGCACGTGCAATCGGGTGCCTCTCTATGCTGCTGATGCTGGAGAGTTGCACAGGTTATCGCGATCCAGCGCCAGGCTTGCCGGAAATAGGCGGCTGCCAGCCGGGCGATCTTCGGGTCCTGCCAGGGTTGATCGGCCTGTCGGGCCCGTGCTCCGCACGCTTGCATCCCGGTGAAAAGGTCGTGCTGCAACTTCCACCCGGCTCCGCCTTTGAAATTCGCGCCGGTCGCGATTTGAGCCCGGGCGATCTGAGGGTGGGGGTTTCCAACGGGACGGGCCTCATCGCCTATCCAGAGATTTTCTCCCTGGATGGCGCCCTTGTCCTGCCAGCGCAAGACAGCGCTTCCGTGCTGCATGTCGAGCGGCCCTCCGACGCGCGCGACGAGATGCGGATACGATTTCGCGTTTCCAGCACGTTCGAAGCGTCAAGCAGGCGCGCTCGCCGGCTGAGCGGCATGGACGTCCCCGGCACCGACGCCATCATCAAGCGCCCCGGCGGCAGAGATGCCGAATTCAAGCTTCTTGCTGCATCGGCGCCCACGCAGATCTCAGTTACCGGTCCTGCGACCCTGGTGCTCCAGACCCGTCTGCTGCTTGAGGGAACATCGGATTGGACAAGGAGCTACCGCGTCAATGCCGCTCTGAACGGGGTGCCTCGGGTGGTTCTGGAATACGAGTCTGGCCCTGATCTCGATGCACGGGTGGATGGGAACCCTGGGCTCGTTGTTGGCTCGCCGCAGACCGAATACATTGACATCCCGGAGGGGGATCACCTCCTGCAGATAAATCCGTCCCAGCAGTTGTTCGCCAGACTGACGGTGAGCAAGACGCCGCAGAGCGTATCGCTGTCCAGCAGCTGGGATCTGCCACAGAGCCAGGTCGGCGACCTCGGCGCCTTTGCCTGCACTTCGCAGGCGCAACTGGAGCGTGTGGCGCGGCGAACGGCGCGTGACAACGCAATGCTTGGCGGGTCGCTGACCGCGGTGGAGCAGTTGCGCAGCATCGCCTCGACACGAGCAGACCGGCGGCAGATCGAAGCCTCTGCATCGCGCTTGGAGAGCGCCTACAGCTTCTTCCGCGACCTGGTCCCGCACAGCCCAGAGGGGTTCAGCCAAGAGATTGCCTATGTCGACGAGCTGCGGATCCCGCAGGACGGAGCGGATCAGACCGCGTCCGCGATCGGGGGACTCCCGACGCCCGTTCTTCTCGATCGACTGGTAAGGGCAGTGTTCGTGCCCGTGCCTTTGGCAGGTTCGCTTTCTTACCTGCCGCCGCCGCGAGAGGCAGCATCCGAGCTGCGCTTGCTCGTTAATCAAACCGCGCTGGAAGCGCCTGCCGACATCTACATGAGCCTTGATGGCGGCACGCCAACTCGCGTTCTGGCACTGCCTGAAGCCGAAGTGCCGCGTGCCGCCGATAATCCGTCCCCCGCCTCCCAAGGTCTCTTGCGGCTGGCGGAGGCCGCCGGCGTGGCTCCGGGCGCAGTCACCGAAACCGATGTTTTTGGCACCTACCAAACTCCGGCACGATTGTTCGAGGCCGGCACAATCCGCCTGCCGCTTCCGGCAAAGAGCAGAACAATCCGTGTCTGGGCCAGTGATCCCTCGCGGGATGATGTGCGGGTCGCGCTGCAGTATCGGGCAGCCGCCACACCAACCCTTGGCGAAGCGGCATATGCCGCCGAAATCAACAGCATCGGTACCGAAGCGGCGCGCGAACTCTTTGCTGAAGCAGTGCAGTCCGCCGTGGCTTGCGCCGACTGGCTTGAGCAGCCCGGTCGCTGCTCCTTCGTGAAGTGGGTCGGTGAGGCCGGACCGGCCGCAGTCGATGAGCTTTACAACACGTGGACGCCTCTTCTCAGGTTGCTGCGGGCGCGGGAGCGGACCCTGTTCGGCTCGCTTCCGCCGGAGCGCCGCATCAGGCCGGCAGCAGAGACTGATGGTCCAGCGCGTGTCGCCGAACGGGTTGAGCAGGCGGAACAGGCGACTCAAGAACAGCGGATGCTGGATGCGCTGGAGCACTGGACCGAGGTGGCGGAGATCACGCAAGGGGACACCTGGGCCCGGAGCCAGCTTGAGCGCGCAAGGATACTGGAGGAGCTAGGGGAAGCATTCCTGGCCGAGCGCATCCTGAAGAACCTTTATCTGACGACGGAAAACGCGTCCTACCGGCGCGAAGCCTACCAGCGGCTTCTGGAAAAGTATCGAAGCGAGGGCGTGGCCGAAGCCGTGTTGGGGCTGGAGGTTGCAGAACTCAGCCGCGATTTTTCTGTTCATAGCCTTGAGCACCTTGCACGCGCGCTGGAGGCAGAGGGACAGGACGAGATGGCAGCAACAGTGGCTTTGCTGCTGCCGCGCGAACGCGCCAACAGCTTCCGGGACGCGATGCTCCGGGCCGGGTGGGCGACATCCGCATCGCTTCCTCCCGGCAGCACCACCAAGCTCCGCCCTGTCTGGGAAAGTGCTGAGCATACGGTGACCAGAAGCGCCGGTGCTGCGGACTACCTCGCAACCGCGCGTGGGACACAGGGGCGATTTTACCGGGCCACATCGCGGCAGCCGCTGACCTTGAGCATCAATGGGCCAGTGCGGCTGCGGATCAGCGCGCGGCCGCTGCATGATACGACAGGCGACGAGCCCATAGAGGGATGGTTCACCGTCGCCACCGGCGATCGACAGATCCAGATCCCGATCACCGGAAACCAGGCGGCACCGGGGATCGAACTTATCGGGATCAAGGCAAGGGCGGGGACCGCGGTTGAGGAGGTCGTTGACATTCCTGCGGGGAAGCACACGGTCACCGTCGGGACCGAAAGCATCCCCCTTCTCGTGTCCGCCGAAACCACGTCGCGTTCTGTTCCGGCGCAGACGGGCCAGCTGACCCCGGCGCAGGAACTTGCGCAGTTGTTGCATAAGTTCGAGGCTGCCCCTGACCAACGTCGTGATCTGCTTGTTTCCGCCGCGCGTCTGAGCGAACAGCATGCCAGCGACTCTGCGGTTACCAGTGTCTGGCAGCGGTTCTTGCGGCGAGCCAGCTGGGAACGCGTTACCTCTTTCGATCTCAGCGCGGGAACACGGACGGTGGACCTGCCGAGGCCACAGGTCGAGAGTCCCGCGCTTAGAACCCGGTTGGGCTTGTTGCCTGTGCTGGACCAAGGAGAACGCTTTCTTTCCAACTCCGCCGACACGGTCGTCTCGCTGGTGAATCCGGAGCCGGCGGTTGTGGAAGGCGTGCTTGCGCTTGAAACCGTTCCCACCCTGCCGTCCCGCCCCGTGACGGTGCGCTATCAGCTGGACGAGGAAGAGCCGGTGACGGTGACCCTCGTGCAGGGCGAACCCGCGCATCGCTTCGAATTGCCGGTTTCGGAGGGCGAGCATGCACTGCACCTCTCCATCCTTTCCCGCCACGCGAACCAGTTCGTCCGGTTGAGGCTGCAGATGGGGGGGGAGCCATTCATTGAGGATTCCGGTTCCCGGCGCTTTGAGGTATCAACGCCCGAAGAGCCTGCGCAGCTGACGCTGGAGGGGCCCGCATGGTTGCGGCTTCACGAATATCAGGATGGCAGAACCCAGGTAAACTACCGCGCGGTTGAACCCGGCCTACAGACGGTGACTTTTCCGCCCGAAGATGGGGAGGATCAGTTGCTCCTGCGGGTCTTCCAACTGCTTCCGGATGCCGAGGCTGTTGATGAGCCGGCGCAGGGCGCACCCGCTCCGCGTCTCGCCGCACCTGCGGAGCGGGTGCCCGCCATCACCGGCGGACAGCTGCCGGTCTGCGCGGCCGCAGGCTTGCTACCAGCTGAACAAGACGACCAGGACGACGGGTGGGAAGAGTGATGCCAGACGCCGGCTCCGATTGGCAGAAGGAGGTCCCCGCGTCGGCCCTTTTCGACCGGGAGCATCTCCGGTCGCTTCTCATGAGCGGCATTCATCCGACCCGAAGGAAGATCGAAGCCCCGCTTGTAGCCCAGATCGAAGGCGTACTGGTGGAAGCGCTTGATGATCCGGATCCGTTTGGCGCTGCCACTGCGCGGCTCTCGGTCTGGGTATCGGATTGCATAATCCAGATCGACAAGGTCAAGCAGATCAACGCAGCCTTCAACGCCAGCATTGCGCAGGCACCAGATGCAGAGGCGCGCCGCCTTCGGATACTGGATTATGCGCGCGCGCTCGGCGCCGGTGCACGGCAGCTCCGGGGGGACGCGAAGGCCTTCCGCCGCTGGTTTGGACTCGATGCAGTGGCCGAGCGCTCGCGGCGCAGGATTGCTCTGACCGAGCGGCAGGCGGCCTTCGGGCTGAACCGTCTTTCCGTTCTGGCCGTCACCCTCATGTCGGGCATGGCAGAGATGGAATTGCGCGGCGCATGGCGACGCAGCAGGATTGAGCAAGCGGTCACCGACGGGCTGAACTACATCGGCGACGCCAGGGTGCGAACCGCAGCCTTGAGTTGCCTCCGCGAGGTTCTGCGGTCGCTTCCGGCCCATCTCCGTGAGGATCTTCTAGGGGAGGCGACGCTCCGCCGGGTATACCGCGTTGCTTCACAACCAAATGCCGAGGCGGTGGAAGCGCAGATACACGCGCTTGAATTGCTCAGGCTTCTTTCCGTGGCACGCTTCCAGGAAGTTCTTTCGCGCCGCATAGCCAAGCCCTCGGCCGGGGACGATTTCTGGGTGCGTCGGCACGCAGTGGGAATGTTGTGCAAGGAGATATCGGACGCACCACGGCTGGCGGAGTTGCTGCCCTTGATCCGCAAGGATCCAAGCCCTGCGGTCCGGCAATCGCTGGCTCTGCACCTTGAATATCTTCCAGAAGGCGCCGTTCATGACTGCCTGATAGCGCTGGCTTGCGAAGATGATGCGCCAGAGGTCAGAGGCGCAGCGGTTCGGGCATTGACCGCTATTGTACGGGTTGTGGATGTCCGAATATCCAGTTCCACCTTGAAGCAGGTGTTGCAGGAGGAAACGAACGATTTCGTTCTTCGGGTCGCCCTCGACGTTGCAGCTACCGCGCTTCAAAATCTGGACGATGTGGATGCTGATGACTGGGTAGCGTTCCTTGTCCCTGAAATGGAGACGCTCCGGACAGACGCGCCATCGCTGGCGGTGCGTCGTTGGGCGGCCCAATCCCGAGAGCGTATCTGGTGCTGGCAGGAGCCTCGAGCCCGGGAGTTGAACGATTATCTTCGCGGCGCTGTTGAGGGAAAGCGCGAAGGAAGTTGGTGCAGGATCGGCAAGATCCGTCAAACAGTTCGGGAGCAGCCTCATCTCGTCGCCCGTGTGCTGTCTGTTATGGCTCAGACTGATTTCGGCTTCGACCTGCACTGTGGAGGCTTGGGTGTTTCTCCGAAGATCCGCCGTGGGGACAGGTTCGTGTTTCGTGCATGGCGGGCATGGTACGAATTTCGGCATCCGTCTCCCGACAAGCGGCAGGCGTTCCCTCATACGATCGGCCGCGTCTTTTCGGGGAGATGGCACGCGCCATCAACGGTGATGGCGGAATTGGCGCAGACCAAGGTTCCTGGAGAGCCGTTCTTCATTGGCGAAGAAGCCGGCTGGCGCCCTTATCTGCCGCTCCCCGACCATGCGCTCTCGGCCATCGACACGGGTAGCACTGTTCGCATCGTCACGAGCGAAGGCATCACCGAGATGACCCCGCCGAAAGGTTTTCTGCGCCGGGTCCGCAGCCGGATCCTTCTCAGCCTCCGGTTTTCGGAGGTGGCACATCTTCGGAACTGGACGCCGGCGCGGAGCCACGCCCCCTCCAGCTATCTCGAAGCGCTGGCGGATCTGGGTTTTTCCTTCAAACTGCTTCCGCATGAAAAAGCCGAGGAACAGGACCGGTCGGTGTTACGCTTTTTCCCGGCAGCCTCGCTTGTCCTGATACCACCGGGGTTCTGGGGCCGCTTCGAAAGCTATTCCTATTCTGTCTATCAGAACACGCTCCGCCACCTCGCAATCTTTCTGGCAGCAGTACTCTTGTGGTTCTTCGGGCGTCACATCTGGGTCAATGCTCGCATGCGCCGCACTCGAGCTGCCTTGCCGCTTGTGCTCGGCGGATGGGGAACACGAGGAAAATCCGGCACTGAACGGATCAAGGCAGCGCTGATCAATGCGCTTGGCTACTCGCTCGTGTCCAAGACCACCGGCAACGAGGCGATGTTCCTGTACGGTTTCCCCTTCGGCCCTGTGAAGGAGATGTTCCTGTTTCGCCCGTATGACAAGGCGACAATCTGGGAACAAGAGCAGCTGGCGCGCCTTGCCACGAAGCTAAAAGGCGATGTGTTCTTGTGGGAGTGCATGGGCCTGACACCGGGTTACGTCAAGGTACTCCAAAGGCACTGGATGCGTGACGATATTTCCACCATCACCAACACCTATCCTGATCATGAAGATCTCCAAGGGCCGGCGGGGCGGAATATCCCAGAGGTGATGACGAACTTCATCCCCCGCAAAGGGCGCCTACTGACGACGGAAGAACAGATGCGGCCGATACTGGCCAATGCTGCGCGTGATCTGGGCACCTCCATAGACAGCGTCGGTTGGCTGGAGGCAGGCTTGCTGCCGTCCGACGCCCTGCGCCGTTTCCCCTACGAGGAGCATCCGCTGAACATCGCGCTGGTGCTGCGCATGGCCAGAGAGATCGGCGTCGACAGCGATTTCGCCCTGCGGGAGATGGCCGATCGCGTGGTTCCAGACATCGGCGTGCTGAAGGCGTACCCCATCACCACCATGCGCCGTAGGCGGATGCAGTTCGTCATGGGGAATTCTGCGAACGAAAAATTCGGGGCCCTCGGGAACTGGAGGCGGATGGGGTTCGACCAGCAGGACGCCTATGCGGAGCCAGGCGTGCTTCTCACGGCGGTGGTCAACAACCGTGCAGACAGGGTGCCGAGATCGCGGGTGTTCGCAGATTTGGTGGTGAATGACGTCAGCCTCGATCTGATCGTGCTCATCGGCTCCAACCTAGAGGGGATGCAGGGCTATATCGACGAGGCGCTGGAGGCACGGCTTGAGGATGCAACGCTTTGGCCGGAAATGGCACAGGAAGGTTCAGAGCCGCGGGAGGTGCTGGAGGCTGTGGCCCGGCATCTGCGGATCCCTTACCGCAACCAGCATGTCGTGGATCGCCTGCGCGCGGCGCTTGAAGGGCTGGATGTCGACCTCGACGTAGAGGCTCTCCTCCCCCGGCGCGATGACCACGAGCATCTAAGGTCGGCGCTTGCGGCGGCGGATGTGGCCGAAGCCGAAGACCTCCTGCTCTACTTGGCGGAGATGCAGCGGACTGTCAGAGAATACAAGGAGATGTTGGCGCTAATCGGCGAAGGGGGCGACAGGGAACGTTTGAATCGCGCGTTCCGCAACCAGGTCAAGCAGTGGTTCCAGCGCAAGATCACTGTTGTTGAGGATTTCTATGCCTCTGGAAACAAGGTCATCGACGTGGCTTGCCAGGTGACCCCGCCGGGTATTTTCAACAGGACCATCGGCATGCAGAACATCAAGGGGACCGGACTGGACTTTGTCTATCGGTGGCAGGCCTGGGAGACGGTGCACTCGGCTTGCGAGAAGGCAGAAAGCTCCGATTCTCTGGTCTCTGCCGAAGGTCTTCAGACACTTCTGACCTTCCAGGAGTTCGGGATCGCCGCCGAAGAGCGCGTGCAGGCCACCGTTGCAAGACTGCGGGCACGGGATGGCGACCGTCTCGGCCCGCAGCTCGACCTGATAAGCGCCTCTCTTGAAGAGCAACTCGCAGAGGTGCGGCAGGAGATGAATATTTCACGCTCCGGCAGCCGGATCGACAAGATCATAGAAGCCGTAGAAGCGTTTCTCGATGCAGGTGACGCCGTTCGGCGGCGCAAGAAGGCAAACCGGATCTACCGGGACATGGTGACCGAGCGCATCAGCCACGAACGGGCAGCGCGCGAACTCAAGCATTTGAACTCGCGACAGAAGGGCGGCTGGCTATCAGAAGAAATCGCGGGTCTGATACAGCGGATACGGCAGGTTGCCAGGGCTTAAACGGCATCAGACGCCTTCCGATGTCAGCACCCTTCTTCTCACCGGCAACGGAGACAGGAAATGACAACGCCACACAACGACCACCCTTCGCTGGTGAAGGCTAGCAATTTTCCTATACCCGAAGGCGAACATGCTCGTCTCGCTGCTCTCAGGGCCTTGGAAGTCCTTGATACACCCGCTGAGCAGAGTTTCGAGAACATCGTGCACCTGGCAACCATGTTGTTCAATGTCCCTGTCGCGCTGATCTCGCTGGTGGATGCCGAGCGTCAATGGTTCAAGGCGCGGCGGGGGATCAAGTTGCAAGAAATGCCGCGAAGTGTCGCATTCTGTGCGCATGCCATCATGAAGACTGGCGTGTGTCTGATCCCGGACGCACGCGAGGACGCGCGCTTCGCTGACAATCCGCTTGTCGCGCATGAGGATGGCTTCCGCTTCTACGCCGGGGCGCCACTGACGACGCATGAAGGCTATCGGATCGGATCGCTCTGCATCCTGGACCGAAGCCCGAGGAAGAACTTCGGGCCCGAGCAGCAGGTTTGCCTCGAGAAACTTGCGGCGCTCGTGATGGACCAACTGCAGCTTCGGATGGCGCGCAAATGGCACGAGGAACAGGCGCGCGAGATTGCTGCGTCCCATGCCCTTGCAGACAGTGCAGGCAAACAGCTGCAGGATCTGGTCGAAAACCTCCCGATTGGCATTCTTCTGCTTGATGCCGAAATGCGCATTTCCGTATCCAACCTTTCCAGTTCCGAACTTCTGGGGCTTCATAGCGTCGGGGCAAGAGTACAGGGGCGTATGCTGCGCCCGGTGCTGCGACTGCTCCGCAAACGAGGCGAATTTGGCAGCACCTCACCCGCTGACAACGTGGAGACGACAGTTGCGGCGGTGCAGGTGGCTCGCCCGATGCTGCTTGAACATGTGCGGCCCGACGGAACCACCCTTGAGATCCGCGGGATCCCATTGGACAATGCGTGCTACGCAATTCTGTATATCGATGCTACGGATCAGCGGCGGCGGATGCAGCTTGAGACGGACGCTCGCCGAGCTGCGGAAAGAGCGAACCGCCTAAAGTCAGATTTCCTTGCCAACATGAGCCATGAAATCAGAACGCCGATGAACGGCATTCTGGGGATGAACTCGCTGCTTCTCGAGACAATGTTGGATGACGAGCAGACGCAGTACGCAGCTGCAGTACGTGACAGCGCCGAAGCTCTACTGATGCTGATCAACGACCTTCTGGATATATCAAAGCTGGAGGCGGGCAAGGTCGAGCTCGAGAGCATCATCTTCGAAATGGAGGATCTGGTTCAAAGTGCGCTGGAGGTGTCAGCGACCGCAGCCGCATCCAAGGATATCGCGATCGGACTATCGCTTGATGATGGTATGCCAGCCGAGTGGTTGGGAGATCCAGCGCGGCTCCGTCAGATACTCGTGAATCTTGTGGGTAACGCTGTTAAGTTTACCGATCGTGGATCAGTCGAGGTGTCAGTAGCCGTCAAGGAGACGGTTGCCACCGCAGAGGGGGAGCGCCATATTATCCGGTTCGAGATCCGGGACACCGGGATTGGCATACCGGCGGCGGCCCAGAAGCATCTCTTCGACAAGTTCTCGCAGGTCGATAGTTCAGTGACCCGACGCTCCGGAGGAACCGGCCTCGGACTGGCGATCAGCAAGTCCCTCGTCGGCCTGATGAGCGGCAACATCGGGCTAGAGAGCCAGCCTGGAGACGGCAGCAAGTTCTGGTTTACCGTCCCCCTTCAGCCAGGTGCCGCGAGGCAGGCGGGGCAGAGTAAACCGCGCGCTTCCTTGCAGGGCCTGCGGGCACTCATCATCGACGACGTCGAAATGAACAGGCGGTTGATGCGGCGCATGCTCGAACGCGAGGAGGTCGTGGTAACTGATGCCGAGGACGCTTTCGCGGGTTATGCAGCGCTTGAGCGCGCTTGGCACAGTGGCGAGACTTACGACTTCATCGTGCTCGACCAGATGATGCCAGGCATGGCTGGCGATACATTTGCAAAGCGCGTATCGGATGACGAGCGCTTTGCAAACACACGCATTATCTTGGCAACCTCGGCAGGACCCGGTCATCGTCCATTGGCAGAAAGGGCTAGCTGCATCGAGGCCGTTCTGACGAAGCCGGTCCGACGCCAAAGCATGATCGACATCCTTCAGCGGGTCTGCACTGGAAATGTCGAAGGCCGAGTGGTCAACGTCTTGGCTCCGGATCGAGCTTTGACGGGCCTCCGTATCCTGCTCTGCGACGACAACCAGATAAATCAGCGATATGCCGAAGCGATCCTCCGAAAAGAAGGTGCGCTCGTCGATACAGCCGATGATGGTGCGCAATGTGTAGCAGCGATCAAGAATAGATTATATGATCTGGTTCTGATGGATGTTCAGATGCCAGTGATGGATGGTTTTCGGGCAAGCCGCAGGATCCGCCGTCTTCCTGCGCCCAAGGGAGCGATACCAATTATTGGCCTGACTGCGCATGCGATGGCCGGCGACCGAGAACGATGTATCGCGGCGGGGATGAGCGATTATCTTTCCAAGCCCGTAGATCCTGCAAAGCTGCTATCCTCCGTTCGCCGCATTCTTGTGCAGGATCAATCGAACTGCAGTGAATCAACGCCATGCAGGAGCGGGGCTGCAGATATTATCCTAGACGATTCCCCCCTGGAGGCGCTGGCGAATGTTGTGGAGAGAGACGAACTCCTCAATCTGATACGGGCCTGGGTACAAAGTATATCGGATCGCCTCAATCAGCTCGAGGAATGCACCGACCATGTCTCCGTTGGAAAAATCGCGCACGACCTCAATGGGAATGGGGGAACATTTGGAGCGCAGTTACTTTCCACTTCTGCTTTACGCTTGGAGCAGGCTTGCAATGACACGAGCATCGATATCACCTCCATGAAGGAGGAGCTTCAGCGCGTGGGCTGGCAAAGCGTTGCCGCGATGACGCAGCGCTGGCAGGTTTAGACGAGTGGCTCCGCAACCTGTGCGAAAGTATAAGTATTCATGCAGACAATTATCCGGATACGGTAGGGCGATCATGGTTTTGCGGCCACTCAATGAACTCGGAACCACGGTCAAAGGTGATCGATCGGCAGGCATGCCGGGGCAGGGGCGTCAATGCTTGGGCGATCTGCGCCATGATCGGCTTGGTGCGCTTTTCGGTGTTCTTCAACGCGACCAGGAAGCGACTTGTGCGCTCGATCATGGTGGTGACATTGGCCGGCCCATACTTCTGCCGGAACAGCACCAGGTCAGCCTCCCAGTGACCGAACTGCTTGCGATGCGCGATGATGTCCGGGCGGAACAAGGTGCTGAGTTCAGGCGCAAATCTCGGTGGCGGGCGCTTGCGAAGCCGGTAGCCCCGACGGCGCCGGCGGCCAGAGGGCAGGTGGCGCCACAGTTCACCTCGATGAGCTGCTGCCGGTTTCGTGGACACGAAGATAAGATCGTGACCAAGGAAACGGAGATCGGACATGGTGAGACGGAAGTTCACGAAGGAGTTCAAGTTTGAGTCTGTGAAGCTGGTGACGGAGCGGGGCGTTGCGGTGGCGCAGGCAGCCCGGGATCTGGATCTGGCTGAGAGCGTGCTGCGACGTTGGATGCGGGAGGCCGCAGCGGCCCCTGTCACGGCGTTTCCCGGCAATGGCCAGCAGCGTGCCGAGCTGGCAGAGATCGCAGCCCTGAAGAAAGAGGTCGCCAAGCTCAAGGCGGAGCGTGACATCCTAAAAAAAGCCGCGGCATTCTTCGCGAGGGAAGCGACTTGAGGTTCGCCTTCATTGCCAAGCACCGGCACATTTGGCCAGTCAGTTGGCTCTGCGAGGCGCTGGAGGTGTCGCGCTCCGGCTTCCACGCCTGGCTCAACCGCCCGACAAGCACCCGCGAGATCCATGATACCAAGCTGGTCATGGCGATCGAGACGAGCTTCAAAACCAGTGATCGAACCTATGGCGCGCGGCGCGTGTGGCGCGATGTTCTAGAAGAAGGACTGGCCTGCGGCTTGCACAGGATCGAGCGACTGATGCGCTGCAACGCCTTCAAGGCTCGGCCTCGGCGCAGAGGCAAGCCCAAGGACGATGGTGAGCGCTCAATCATTGCCGACAACATCCTGGACCGGGATTTCCAGGCAGATCGGCCAAACCAGAAGTGGCTGGCCGATTTCACATACATCTGGACTGCCGAGGGCTGGCTGTATGTCGCGGTCGTTCTGGACCTGTTTTCCCGCCGCGCGGTCGGTTGGTCCATGAAGGCAGATCGCGATGCATCGCTGGTCATGGATGCTCTGATGATGGCGGTCTGGCGCCGAGGAAAAGCTGACGCTCTCCTTCATCATTCCGACCAGGGATCCCAAGGCGGTCTCAACCGGTCGTCGCAACACTCTGCTGATGGAGGTTGCGATGACGACAGGCAAACGAAGATCCGAACAGTCGACGAGGCGCAAATTGCGCTCACCAGGGCGGCCGGGAGTGGCAAGGCAGTCGGAGCGGCGCCGTTTCTGGTCCCTGATTGCATTGGGTCTTTCCAGCGAGGACGCTGCCGCCCGGACCGGCATCTCGCAGCCGGTCGGAACACGGTGGTTTCGAAAGGCTGGCGGCATGCCCCCTTCACATCTAGCTCCATCCGCGGCGGCACCGTCTCGGCGCTACCTGTGCCTGGAAGAGCGTGAAGAGATCGCTCTGCTCTTGGTGCAGAATGTCGGCTTGCGTGAGATTGCCCGCCGTCTTGGCCGCGCTGCGTCGACTATCTCGCGGGAGATCCGTCGCAATGCCGCCACACGCTCCGGCGGGTTTGAGTATCGTGCGACCACGGCCCAGTGGCATGCCGAGCGCGCGGCCGAGCGGCCAAAGGCCGCAAAGCTGGCGACGAACGCGGCTTTGCGGCAGTATGTGCAGGACAGGCTCTCCGGCCATATCTCGCACCCGGGTGGCTCGGTCGTTGTTGGCCCGCCTACAGCCTGGAAAGGCCGGCGACATGGACGGCGGCAATCGCGTCGGTGGGCCAAAGCCTGGAGTCCCGAGCAGATTGCCGGTCGGTTGCGCATCGACTTTCCAGGGGACGAGACCATGCGGATCAGTCACGAGGCCATCTACCAGGCGCTCTACATTCAGGGGCGTGGCGCTCTGCGCCGTGAGCTGACGGCGTGTTTGCGCACTGGTCGAGCGTTGCGTGTGCCCCGTGCCCGGACTGCCGGCCGAGGAAAATCCTTCGTGACATCCGAAATCATGATCAGCGAGCGCCCCGCCGAAGCTGCGGATCGTGCCGTCCCCGGCCATTGGGAAGGCGACCTCATCATCGGCCTCAACCGCTCTGCCATCGGCACGCTGGTCGAGCGGCAGACGCGCTTAACGCTGTTGCTGCACCTTCCACGGATGCCCGGGCATGGTGACGGACCACGCGTGAAGAATGGGCCGCCTCTTGCGGGTCACGGTGCCGAGGCCGTGCGCGATGCCATCGTGCGGAGCATCGTTCATCTGCCCCGCCATCTTCGGCGGTCGCTGTCTTGGGATCAGGGGTCCGAGATGGCTCGTCATGCCGAACTGACCGTCGCCGCTGATCTGCCGGTCTACTTCTGCGATCCTCACAGCCCATGGCAGCGCGGCACAAATGAAAACACCAATGGGCTGCTGCGCCAATACTTCCCCAAGGGCACCGATCTTAGCTTGCACGGTCCTGATGATCTCGAAGCTGTTGCAGCTGCGCTCAACGGACGTCCGCGCAAAACCCTCGGCTGGAGAACCCCGGCAGAGGCACTGGACGCGCTGCTCACGAACGCCGAAACTGACCATGTTGCGACGACCGGTTGAGACCGCCCAATACACAAGCGAGCAGTTCCAGCGCCTGCTGGCCGACAACGGCATCACCTGTTCCATGAGCAGGGCCGGGAATGTCTGGGACAATTCGGCCATGGAGAGCTTCTTTTCTTCGCTGAAAATCGAGAGGACCAACCGCAAGGTCTATCGCACCCGCGATGAGGCCCGCGCCGACGTCTTCGACTACATTGAACGCTTCTACAACCCGCGCAGGCGGCACTCGAAGCTGGGCTACATCAGCCCCATGGAATTCGAGGCCCGCGCTATGCTAGCTTAACTTGCTGTCCACGAAACCGGCAGCAGCTCACGACGACCGTCCTCGGAATAGATGTACTGATAGATCGTCTCTTGGCAGACCCGGCGCGGGGCACTCAGAGGTGGTCCGGGTTTTTCGACCAGTTTGCCGCCTCACTAAGCTCTGGCATGGGTTTCATGTCAGGCGGCGGCTTTCAGGTTCAAGGTGGCGGTATCATAGGCCTCAGCTGGCGTCAGCAACCCATGCGATGAGTGCGGACGTTTTTCGTTGTAATAGCTGATCCAGGCGCCGATCCCCTGGCGGGCCTCGGACCCGGTCTCGAAAGCGTTCAGGTAAACGCATTCGTATTTGAGGGAACGCCACAGCCTTTCGATCATCCGGTTGTCGATCCAGCGACCGCGGCCATCCATGGAGATCTTCACCTTGGCGTCCAGCAGCACCTGGGTGAAATCAGAGCTGGTGAATTGCGAACCCTGATCAGAATTACAGATCTCGGGCGGCCCGTATTTGGCCAGTGCCTCCTTCAGAGCCTCGACGCAAAAGCTCGCGTCCATGGAGTTCGACAGCCGCCAGCTGAGCACTTTCCGACTGTGCCAATCCATGATCGCTACCAGGTAAAGAAACCCCCGGCGCATGACAGCACCTCGATCCGTTGAAGCTCACGTTCGCTCATCAGGATAAGTCCCATGTCGAAAACCCTCGTGCCATGCTGCTCAGCGCAGCGTCAGCCTTCAGGGCAGAGGCGACAAATCAACTTTGCCAGTTCGCGACAATTCTACTTCGGTTTGCGGATTCAACTCGAAACGCGACACGGGCGCCGACTTAGCCTGACCCGGGCGGGCGGAGACATCCGCCATCGCAGCCCGTCCGGGTCAGGCGGGGATCCAGCGCCACTGACAGCGTGAACTGTAGTGTTGCCGCTGGCCTCAGGAGGGCCGGGGACTTCAATAGGGCAGCTCAATTCTCCAGCGGAAGCAGGTCCGGGTTCCAGACGATTTCCCAAAGGTGCCCGTCAGGGTCTCGGAAATAGCCAGCGTAGCCGCCGTAAAATGTGTCCTGTGCAGATTTGATCACTTCAGCACCTGCCCGCACCGCATCCTCCATGTACTGATCGACTTCTTCCGGTCGCGCTACATTATGCCCGATCGTTATGGCGGTCGGGCTAACCGGCTGTACTGGCAATCCAGTATCGTGGGCGATGTCGGCCTGCGACCAGAGGGCGAGCTTCAGCCCGCCGGACAGGTCAAAGAACGCCACCGCACCATGCTCGAACTCCTGTCCGATGATGCCCTCGGTGGGCATCCCAAGCCCATCACGGTAAAAGGAAAGCGAGCGTTCGAGGTCACTCACGCCAAGTGTTATAACGGAAATTCTCGGCTTCATGTCATACCCTACCTATCGGCTCCTGCACCGCGCAGACGCCTTGATAGTCTCGGGCCGCTGCCTTGCAACGGAAGGACCCGCAGGGTGCGGGGGCTGAGCCAACCTTCCCAAGCCTAACCTGTTTCAGACCGGTAAATGTTAGGCAGGATAACCTGTACCGTCAACGGCAGCGAACACTCGCAACTTAAACGCTATTGCAGGCCTGAGGCCTTCGCCAACTCCTCGCGGAAGACCTCGGCCGGCGTCCTGTAGCCAAGGCATTTGCGGGGCGTGGCGTTCATCCGCTGAGCCAAGCCCAGCAACTCTTTCTGCTGGATTGTCAGCAAGATCGTGTCGCGCGGAAGCCAGCGCCGGACGCGGCGGTTCGTGTTCTCAACTGTAGGCTTCTGCCAAGGCGCCTGTGGATCGCAGAACCAGGCCTGCGCCCCAAGCCCTTCCTCAAGCTCGCGCCACGACACAAACTCAAGGCCTCGGTCGAAAGTCAGGCTTTGACGGGCATGCCGGGGCAGGGGCGAGAGCAGGTTGATCAGGTTGTCCATGATTGGCCTGGACCGCCGATCGTTGTTGCGGAAGATCGCCGTGTAGCGGCTGACGCGCTCGACCACCGTGGCCAGATTGGCCGGCCCATGCTCCTTTCGGAAGATCATCAGGTCGGCCTCCCAATGGCCGAAGACCTGCCGGTCTTTGACGGCTTGAGGGCGGTTCCTGATCATGCAGCGCTCTGGGAAGACAAGGCTTCTCGGCTTGCGCGCGTAGCGCGCCTTGCGCTTGCGCCGCCGCTCGGGAAGATAACGGGCAAGCTCCTGTGCTCGGCCATCTGGAGAGTAGACGTAACGGTAGATAGTCTCGTGGCAGACGCGCCGCCGCGCGCGCTCATGCCGCATGCGCCCGGCAATCTGCTGCGGAGGCCAGCCGGCCTCCAGTGCTGCGATCACGCCGCCCCGTAAGTCATCATCCTGCAGGAGCTTAGCCTGCCTCTTGCGACGGTCGTCGGCCAGGTGCTGAGCGTTCATGTGCCAGTAGCCCGTCGCCATCGGCACCTCCGGATCGCGCCAGAAGTTGCGCCCGATCTCGCGGTGGATCGTCGAGCGGTGCCGGCCGAGTTGCACCGCAATCTGCGCCACGCTGATCTTGCGCTGCAGCATGCCCGCAATGATGCGGCGCTCGGAGAGGATGAGATGCGATGCCAAGTTGAACTCCTCGATCCACGAAAGCCCAGCAAATCATGGCTTGTCGCGTTTCAGGATAGAACCCACCCCTATCGGCGGTTTGGGAAGATCGACGCAAAGGACTTATCGCGCCGACCAAGACCCTTACAAAGCGTGCAAGCTATGCCACCAAGAGGAATGCGCTTTGGTCTGTGATCTAAAGTTTGATCGACCAGGACATGCGAGACTATGAGATACGCCCTATTCTCATCCTAGAAATCTAGGGCGTGGGTTCTGCGACAAAGGGGAAGCTAAATGCCCAAAGGTTCAACTCTGCGGCCGACCTGGAGGGCGTATCCGAATTTTGGGAGACGAAGGCAGGTCACCGATCATCGCGTTACACGACAAGGATCAGCGAACTGCCAACGATCTTCATCTAATCTCTAATCGAGACACCATCGCTTAGCCGGGGCTGCGGATACCGCCCACGACCGGCTCTTCAGGCTGCGGGCTAAGCCAGCGGTAGAGAATCCCGCCTGCCGCCCCTCCGATCAGCGGGGCAACCCAGAACATCCAGAGCTGACCCAAGGCCCAGCCTCCGGCAAAAAGCGCCGGACCTGTACTGCGTGCCGGGTTCACAGAGGTGTTGGTAATCGGAATGCTGATCAGATGGATAAGTACCAGCCCCAACCCGATGGCGATGGGGGCAAAGCCCACAGGCGCACGACCATGGGTTGCCCCCATGATGATGAAGAGGAAGAAAGCCGTCAGCACGACCTCGGCCACGAAGGCCGCACCCATGGAATAACCCCCTGGCGAATGCTCACCATAGCCGTTCGAGGCAAAGCCGCTTGCTGCGGCATCAAATCCCGGCGCACCGCTTGCGATGACATAAAGCACCAAAGCTCCAAGAATGGCGCCCAGAACTTGCGCCACGACATAGGGCAGGATCTGCGATGTTGGAAAGCGCCCGCCTGCGGCGAGGCCAACCGTCACGGCGGGGTTCAAATGACATCCCGATACGTGTCCAATGGCGTAGGCCATGGTCAACACCGTAAGGCCAAAGGCAAGAGACACGCCCATGAAGCCGATGCCTAGTTCCGGGAAGGCGGCAGCCAGAACGGCGGAGCCACAACCGCCGAATGTTAGCCAAAATGTTCCGATCAGCTCCGCCGCGTATTTCTGCGAATTCTGCATCACTTCGTTCCTGTAATATAAATCGTTGATCAGTCAGGGAAGCCCCTCAAACTTATGTCTATTCCTGTGCCTCATTTCTGACTACACGAATTTCATGGCCATCCCGTGGTCGTTTTTATTGACCGGAACATCGACGTATTGCGCAGGTTCTCTATGTCTAGGTGTTCAGTCCCGGCATCTGGTGGATCGGGTTTAGGATGAATCTGTCTGGCTCAGATGTCCAGATCTTGCAGATGTATTTATAAGGCGTGAGGCTGCCGAGGGTCTTGAGCCGCCGGGCGAAATTGTAAGCGTCCATGAAGTCGGCGAGATGGGTGCGGAGCTGGTTGTGGTCTTCGTAATAGAAGCGTTTTACCGTTGCGTCTTTGATCGTGCGGTTCATCCGCTCGACCTTGGCCATTGGTCCAAGGGTGGTTTGGCTTCGTGAGGCGGTGCTCGATACCGTTGGCCTCGCAGATCATGTCAATGCGCATGGGCCGGGAAGAGATGGTGTTGTGATTTCGCGGCTGCTCGGCGAACTGAATGCCGTAGCATGTTGGGAATGACCCACCGTTGAAGGTTATGGCCGCCTGCGCAGCCTACAAAATTGCGCAGCAGGCGGCCATAACCGGGTCTCGGGTCTCTATGGTGGCTTTGCTAACCACACCACAGAGGAGACCGGCTATGGCCAAGGTTGAGCATACTTCGGATGCCCTTGTTCTGGTAGGCATCGACATTTCCAAACACCGGCACGAGGTGTTGATTGCTGTCCCGGGCAAGACGCGTCGCAGGCGCCTGACGATCACCAACAGCACGGATGATTTCATGCGGCTCATCGCGATCTTGCGAGAATCCGGCCTGCCTGTCCGGATCGGCTTTGAAGCAACTGGCAACTATCATCGGGTGCTGATGTATCATCTGGGTGTCGCCGGGTTCGACCTGAAGCTGGTGTCTTCGGTCGCTTTGGCCCGGACGCGGGAGGCGCTGCACAACAGTTGGGACAAAAATGATCCGAAGGATGCCCAAGTTATCTTGCACATGCTGCAGATCGGGGCGGTGCAGATCTTCCAGGACCCGATGGTGGCCGGCACGAACGATATTCAGGAATTGTCCAAGACCCATGATGCGGTGTCGCGGTCCAAGACTGAGCTTTGGCACCGCATCCTGACCCACTACCTGCCGCTCTACTTTCCGGAAGCCGACCGTTTCCACCGCAGTTCGCGGACGGATTGGTTTCTGGCGTTCCTCGAGATGTTCCCTTCTCCGCACATGATCAGCGCCATGACCAAGGAGGAGTTCATTCAGACTGCTTGGGAAGTGGTTGGGCGCAAGGTCGAGAAGTCTCTCCTGTTGTCAGATATTTACGAGACAGCAAAGGTGTCGGCAGGATTGCCCGTCGCGCCAGATTCTGACGCCCTTCGTATGTTCCGCATGATGCTGGCCGAGGGAAGGAGCCTAATCCGGCAGCGCAATGCAATCGAAGATCGCGCCGTCGAACTGCTGGGCGACCGACCGGATTATCAGCTGCTTCGCACCATTCCGGGGATCGGACCCATCAATGCGCTGACCATTCTGGCCGAGACCGGCGATCTGCGGCGGTTCCACCATCACCGCCAGTTCCTGAAATTCTGCGGTATGGATCTTGCTACCGTCCAGTCCGGCATGTTTCGCGGTCGAAGCAAGATATCCAAGTATGGCAATGCCCGCCTGCGCCGCACTTTGTGGCTCGCAGGGCAGACCGCGGTTCTGAAGAAAGCGAATAGCTTCCGGGACAAATTCGAGCGTTACATTGCGCAGGATCGCCACAACCCAGATCTACGCCGCAAGGCCTACACCGCCATCGCTGCAAAGATGGCACGCACTATTCACGCCGTGATCAAATCCGGCGAACCCTATCGTCCCTTCTTCGAAGGGACGAGCCCAAGCGGAAGGACCTCTCTCTCAAAGGGCCGTGGAGGCGCATGACGCGACCTCGTAGATAATGTTCGGGCCTTCCGCTTGGGATTTAGGATCTCGTCTTAAGGACGGTGAGGGCGGCAACCAGACCGACCCTGTATTTGCTATGGAAGAGACCACTTCTTGACGGCGGAGCCCGCTTGGGCAAACATCTTAAGGGCATCCGGTCGCTCGGATGCCCCGTGATCTGATGCCCTAAACGGCGATTTGTTCCCGAGCTAGGACGTTGTCGACCCTGATGGCCATGGGCTTGCCGCGCCACTCGATGATCTGGTTCAGCGCCCGAACCACGCGCTCGGCCGGAAGCGAAAAGTCGACCTCAATGCCCAGACCCTCGCGGTTGAAGTCGTCGAGCACGTTCAGCAGCCGGAATTGGCGACCATCGGCCAGACGGTCGGCCATGAAGTCCATGGACCACACGAGGTTCGGCGCGTCTGGAACCGAGAGCACGTCCGGCTTGTGCCGCTTGATGCGCCGCCTTGGCTTGATCCGCAGGTTCAGTTCCAGTTCGCAGTAGATCCGGCGAACGCGCTTGTGGTTCCAGGCATGGCCACGGACATTGCGCAGATACAGGAAGCATAGGCCGAAGCCCCAGGTTCTGTGCGCCTTGGTCAGGCCCTCAAGAAGATCCGCGATGGTCTCGTTCTCGGCACAGCGCTTCGGGCTGTAACGAAAGCACGTCTCGCTGACCCCAAATGTGCGGCAGGCCAGCGCAATGCTGACCCCCTTCGTTGCCACCGCCCTCGCGGCCAACTCGCGGCGTTGAGCTGGCCGCGTCACTTTTTTCCCAAAGCTTCCTTGAGCAGGTCGGCCTGCATGCTCAGGTCCGCGAACATGCGCTTCAGCCGCCGGTTTTCATCCTCCAGCGCCTTCATCTGGCTCATCATGGACGCATCCATACCGCCATACTTCGCCCGCCATTTGTAAAAGCTCGCGCTGCTGATCCCATGCTCTCGGCACAGCTCCGGCACCGCAACACCGCCTTCGGCCTGGCGCAGCACAGCCATGATCTGCGGCTCGGTAAATCGGGTCTTTCTCATTCGAATCTCCTCAGCTCACGCTACGAGAAAATTCTACGAATAAACCCCCTTAACGATGGGGAGGATTACCGAACGGGTCTGTGCCCAGGTCGGCTATCCCAAGACGATCCGGGTCGACAATGGCAGCGAGTTCATCTCGCGCGACCTCGATCTGTGGGCCTACGCCAACCATATCACCCTGGACTTCTCACGCCCTGGCAAGCCCACCGACAATGGCTTCATCGAGGCGTTCAACAGCAAGCTCCGGTCCGAATGCCTGAACGCGCACTGGTTCATGAGCCTTGCGGACGCACAGGAAAAACTGGAGACTTGGCGTAGGCACTACAACGAGGACCGACCCCACAGCGCGATCGGATATAACGTCCCGATCGCCCTGCATTATCCCGGCGGCGCAGCCAGCCCGTCGCCATGACCAAGCCGGAAAACTCCAACATCCGGCGGTCCAAGGTTGGGGAGCAGAGCAAAACCGCCAGACTCTCGTTATGATCGAGGGACCCGCGGGGGGGCAGGTCAGAGCGGACATCTCAAACCGAAGGAGGATGCGGGGCTCTGGTCAACCCTATTGTACGCCTACTCCTGTACCCTCTGCTTCCAGCCGAGAGTGGCAGGATAAGATCATCGTCTCGAATTGCAAATAATACATCAAAGGTTCGCAAAATACGACAATATATTAATCAAATATTCCTCAGCTTATGAAAATTGATTCACATTAATCTAGCTAACGAGGGCTCGACGAAGCTGCTGAGCACAAGGCTCGCCCGTGAGAGAAAGACCGTTGCCAGCTGCCTTAAGGATTTGATCAAGGGGCTGAGGCCGGCTGAAAAGATAACCTTGAAGATAATGGCACCCGACATCAGCCAGAATCTCTGCCTCATAGAGCGTTTCAACGCCCTCCGCCGTGATTGATTTTCCTAAGGTGCGGCCAAGGGATACAATCGAGTGTAGTACATTTGCAAGGACCTTGTCGTCTCCAAGCCCCGATACAAAGCTTCGGTCAATTTTAAGAGTATCGAGGGGCATCTTTTGAAGATAGCCGATGGAAGAAAAGCCGGTTCCGAAATCGTCAAGTGCCGTAGTGATCCCCATCTGTCTGAGTTGCTTCAATTGAGCTTGGACCGTATCGCAATTTGAAACAAGAACGCCTTCGGTAAGCTCAATTTCAATTCGGCTTGGTGATATGGAATGCTCTCCCAACAAGCGTGTCAGCGTCGGAATGAAACCCGACGACAGAAGTTGCAAAGGAGAAATATTGATATTGAAGCGTAAATCTGGCCTGCACTGCATGTCGCAAAATATTTTCTTAAGAAGGAGCGATCCAAGTTGGACTATCAGGCCGCTTCTTTCTGCAACGGAAATGAACACGTCAGGAGCGATAGGTCCGAGGGATGCACAATTCCAGCGCGCCAGAGCTTCCACCGAGTGTAATTCCATAGTCCGCGCATTAACGATAGGCTGGTAAAGCATATAGAACTCATCCGGCGATCTGATAGCCAAGCGAAGTGCTTCCTCGATTTTCCTTCTAAAAGTGTATTCCGCATCAAGCTCCGCATCGTAAACCGTGACGTGGTTGCCATCATCCTTTTTTGACGCATACATTGCACGGTCCGCGTCTCCTAAGAGATCCTCAAAAGAGCGTGTTGCATCTTTTCTGGCGGCAATGCCATACGAAGATGTTATAGGAAATTGTAGACCTCGGTAATTAAAGCAAACACCAGTTGCCTGCATGAAGCGGTCGACAGTGCAGCGAGATAATTCGATGATATCACCCGAAGTATTGACAACCGCGATGAACTCATCACCGCCGACACGAGAGACGAAAACTTGTTTGTCTGTTGCCGCACGCAAATTGTTTCCGAAAGTCTTGATGAGTTCATCGCCACCCTGATGGCCCGCAAGATCGTTAACTTTCTTGAAGTTATTAATATCAAGAAGAATCACTGCGTAATTGTTGATACCGGTAGACTCAAGGCGTTCGATATACTCTTTAAGTGCAAGGCGATTGGGAAGGCCTGTTAATGGATCGGACCGTGCAAGTCGATTGGCATCGTCCTCCCGCAGGGCAAGAGTATTTGCGTGGTCGCGCAGGAGGCGCGCTCCGCCAATACCGACACCCCCGAGAACGATAAATATCAGCGCAATTATAGGTGCTATATGGCTTAGAAGTTCGTTTCCTGGGTGCGGCGGAATCCAGTTGAGATATGCTATTGGCCTGCCATCAACACCGATTAGTGGCGTTGAGATTGCAGGGTTTCTTAGGGATTTTGATAGTCGAAGATCTGTCACATTTGAGCTGGTCGCTATGTCGGTCAACTGCGCATTTGTAACTGTTCGTAAAATTGCTCCAATTGACGCTTCATCTCGGTTCGCCGTTGCAAGAGCCTCTTCGGTATCTGGCAGGATGCGTGACGCGCTTCCGAATTGAACCTCGCGATCTTTCAAGATAGCGAAATCGAATGTAGCCCGACCTTCGCGTGGCAACCTGTCTACGCCAAGACGGATCTGCTCCAAAGCCCAGATTGAGAGAGATGACTGGTGTGGCGCTCGGGTTCCGGTAGAGTTCCAAGCCAAAGGATCTTTCAGCAGACCATCGTAGATGACGGCGCGATCAAACATATCTCCGTTGACGGCCGTAATGCCATAGTTATTTGAAACAAACTCAAAGTCTTTGTCAATAATTGCTTGATATACATCGCCCCAATTGTTGTAGTCTCTGGCAAATTGCCTGACCTGATCGTGCAGCAGGCTGATATTGTGAACGACCTGACGGCCAGCTTCGAGTTCTGCTTGGTGGTTGATTTGCCTTCTCAATGACTCCAGTGATACTCCAATCGCCAGATAGAGCAACAATGTGCCGTAAAGCGCGACGGTGGCAATGCGATTGGATAGTCGGATTGAAGCTCCAGAAAACATCACCATCGTCAAACGTCCTGTTGGGAAAGATTCAGGCAAGAATATTAAGCACAACTTCTCATTTGCAGTTGTGCTAACTTCGACATAGGACCGAGCATGCCAACCTCCGCAGTTACTCTTTGATGGGCATCTTGCTGTAAGATCTTCGTATAGAATTCACGAATGTCCTCGGCATGTGCATGTCCTTTGTTTGGATCGAACTCTACGACGGTGACTGTGCTGTAATCGCATGTCAGCTCGTCACCGACTTCTATGTCTCGAGCGGCATACATATGCTCACCATCGTCGGTGAGATTGGGTTCGTCCGAGTGGTTCATGAAGTAGTCGCCATCTAATCCGATGACGAAGGTGCCTCGCTCCTTGACGTACCAAGCATGGCGGGCAAACATTCGAAGAACATGATCGGGCATCTTAAGCAGCTGCTCGATTGGAACTTCTCGGTCTACAACCGGGCTGAAGGTCCAGACAAGCTGCCCAGCTACAATTTTTTCATTTGAGAAAACTCCCAGGCCATGGATCGTGCTTTGGCTGATGTTGTGGTCTACAGTCAGCATGTTGCTTCGTTGCCTCGATTGTGTGGACGGTGTCGCTTGGCAGTTCTACGTTTTGTGCAGCACGAGAATTGCAGCGACGGCAAGGCCGATCCCTGTCAATTCCCTCGCCGAAACAGCTTCTTTGAAAACGAAGCATCCGAGGGCAAATAAAATTAAAACATTTGAGCAGCTATATATGATGCCAACCGTGGCCAGAGTGTGGTTTTTCATGAGGGAGAACCATCCAATTGCCGGTAGCGCATAAAGTGCTGCTCCAGCCATGAATTTCGCTGATGCAATACCCTGCGTATTCAACGATGCCGCCTTGATCAGGTAGTCACCGGCCGCCGTGGCAGCCACGATCATGAGAAGGATGACAGTTGTGGTCATGCAGGCGCCCTTTTCCCATTATTCTTGAAAGCCCAACTATCGCGGTATTTTTACTGAGTCGGCTCATGAGAAAAGAATGCCGGATATTGGTTAATTTGAAGTTAAGGTCCGGTTCGATATGACGCAACGGATGCGGCAACTGTCACGGCTGCAAGGGCAAGCCCGGTGCCATCTGCGACGTAGTACGCTGCGGGCGAACGCTCGGGCCAGCATGAGCAGACCAGAGATGCCCAATGCTCGCGAGATCATGGGCGATTAGCGGCCCTGGCGCCGTATCGGATTATGGGCTCCGGGGCGGTAATCGATGATGCTGGCGAATAGGGCAGGGGCTCAGCCGGTAAGCGCTCATTAACTTTAAGATAGATAGCGATCGCGTCAAGGTTGTGTTCTGACCCTCACTATGTGAGTTGCATCAAGTGCAGACATTTTGGCGTGATACGCTAGGGTAGAATGAGATCCGATATGACCAGGCATATGAGCGATGACCTCCTGGACGAGATCGAACAACGCGCGATGGCCGAGCGGATCCTGCTGAACATTCTGCGCGCAACGCTCGCCTTTCCGGAAGCGATGGATCGCAGTGGTGTGGCGACGATGATCTCAGCTGCTGCCACGGAGCGCCAACGGCATGGCGATTACGGTGCAGCTGATCTGCTCCGCCACTGGAGGGTAATGGTTGATGGCTGGGACTGATGGTCATGCCAGACGCAACATTCTGGCCGTCACCCGACACGTAGCCCTTTGAGGATAGGACGGTTTGGTCCGTAATTTTCTGTACCGCAGTGAGACACTGCTTCAGCCCCATGATCTCGAGTTCCGGATGATCCTGGAACACCCGCGATCCCGGAACAGCAATATGGCCGTTACAGGCTACCTGCATTGGGAGGACGGGATCTTCCATCAATGGGTCGAAGGTCCGGAAGCCGAACTTCGGATCGTTGAACGGTGTATCAATGAGAGCCGATCTCACTACGGGCAAACCATTCTGAGCAGGGATGCCGTCTCAACCAGGCAGTTTCCAGGCTGGCATATGGCACTCGGAGTTTCCGAAAAGAACTCGCTTTTCGACTTCGTCGCGATACAGGGTGTCAGGACCTTGGATCGAACGGAGTATGCTGCAGGTGTGCTTGCCTTCATGCGCGCGCAGTCCGATGCGACTTCGCCCTTCTGATGAAACAATTGTCTCCTAGAAATGGAGGCAAAGTCTGACGCGCCGCAGGTGTCACACCCCACGTGATTATACGGCCTCTTCCTGAACAGGCCCGGCCTTTGTTTCTGCCAGTCCTTGAGTGCATCGATGGGCGTTCGCTCCTTCAGCACTGATTGCGGGAGCTGACCGTTGTAGAGCCGGACGTAGCGCAGGATGGTTTGTTCGAGATCCTCGCCGCTGCGGAAGCGGTGGCTCTGCAGGACGTCCTCGATCCGGCCATTGAAGCGTTCGACCATACCATTGGTTTGCGGGTGCATCGGCGGGGCCAGGCGATGCTCGATACCGAGGTCGACGCAGAGGCGGTCGAAATCGTGGTTGCCGGTGGGCCCCCGGCGGCGAAGTCCGAACAGACGATCGGTGAATTCCTTGCCGTTGTCGGTGAGCACACGGGTGATCGTCATCGGCGCGGCGCGTTCCAGATCGCGCAGAAAACGGCGGGCGTTGGCAGCAGTCTTGGCTGGGTAAATGCGCACGAAGACCCATCGCGTGGCGCGGTCGATGGCCACGAACAGATACCGGCGGCGGCTCTCGTCGGCCATCTGCGGCAGGTATTTCACGTCGACATGCAAGTAGCCCGGCTCGTAGGTCTTGAAGGCCCCGTGTGCAGGCCGTGGCAGAGCAGGCTTCAAGGCGCGCAGGTTGCCCACGCCATGCCGGCGCAGGCAGCGGTCCAGCCCGGAACGCGAAACATGCGGGTTCAGGAACTCCCGCACCACCGACAGCAGGTCATCCAGCGGTAAGCAGCGACTTGCGCAGTGCCACTGCCACAGCTTCTTGCGCGGGCGTGAGCGTCGACTGAAGCCTGTGCGGCGTGTGGCTTCGGTCATGCACGCTGTCCCGGCTCCGTCACTTCCAGACGGTCTGCATGGAGATGCCGTAGCGCTCCGCCACCCTCCAGGCCGGCTCAGTGCTTGCCTGGATCGCAGCTCGTATCTTCGGTGTCGTCGCTGCCTGCTTGTGAAGAGAGATCAGCATCCTCGCCTCCCGTCCCGAAACTCGGCTAGGATCGATCTTGCCACGAAGAACGCGGTCCGGCGAGGGTCTATGTGATCATCCGGGATGGAACACCTTATGTGTTTCGTCTCTGCTATAAATGGCCCGTCGCCAGTCCCGGCCAGGACCAACGACGGGGTAGGATACAGCGCTGAACACCTTGTGGCCTGACCACGCGCGCTAGCTGGCTGATCCCGCCTCTCCTCACCGTCTCAGACCGTTGCTGCGGCCCATTTGCGGGACCGCGAAGCATAAGGAAGAGATAGTGACAAGCTTTCTGGTGACGGCGGTGATGATGACCTTGTGCGGTTTTCCGGCCTTGCGGAGGCGATCTGCAAAGKRTTTCARGTCCGGGTTATGATGTGCCGCGACTAAAGCCGCTTGGAATATCACGTGCCGCAKGGCACGGCGACCACCCGCGATGGCTCGTTTCCCGCGAAGGGTTCCGCTGTCATGCGCGACCGGGGCCAATCCGGTGAGCGCGGCAGCTTCTTCGCCGGTGATGGTGCGGATCTCCGGCATTTCGGCGATCAGCATCGTGCTGACAATTAGGCCGATCCCCGGGATGGAGCGAAGGACGATGGCTGTCTCCGAAAGGTGATGGTCACTGGCGATGGCCCGGGTGATCCGGTCTTTCAGCTCCTTGATCAGGCTGTCGATCCGGTGCTTCAGCTCGCTGTCGACGTCCTCGAACATCGCGGCATTGCCCAGTTTTTGATGCGCGCGGATTTGGGCCAGCAGCCGTTTGCGCATTTCAACCAGCTGCGCTCTTTTAGACGTTAAGGCTCTGAGAATGCGTATCTTCTCCGTAGGAAGACTGCGGCCTGCTTCGGGTCGGAATGCGAAGAAACGGGCGATGAGTYCCGCATCGATCCKGTCGGTYTTGGCGCGCGTRCCCCGGCTTTGCGCAAACGCTTTCACCTGAGCGGGGGGCACCTGGCGGGCTGCAACACCTTCTGCCTCCAACAACGCCCAGAGCTGCCACTCTTGGCCGCCGGTCGATTCGAAACAGACGATAGCATTCCGGTCTCGGGCAAGTTCCGCCACGGTAGCATGACCCGCCGGAGCGTTGGCACTCTGCAGCGATGCCCGTCGGGAAGGCAATGAAGGTCCAGCCAGTCGCGGCTGACATCTATGCCGATGACGCGGCCATGCCACAAGGGTCAGACGTCGCGTACCACCCCGCCATCGGTCCTGGCCGGGGCCGGTGACGGGACCAGTTTAGCAGAACGGATATACAGAAGGGTCAGGGTGCGCTGATACTTGTTTTGCTGTGTGATTCACGGCTCGGAAACGGAGCGGTGACATGAGCGACCTTTTCTGGCTGGCCGACGTGCAGATGGAACGTCTCGCTCCCTAGTTCCCAAATTCCCACGGAAAGCCATGCGTTGATGACAGGCGGGTTGTCAGCGGGATTATCTTCAGTATCCGCAATGGCTTGCGCTGGCGTGATGCACCCACCGCCTATGGCCTCACAAGACGCTTTACTGCCGTTGGAGGCGTTGGAGCGGAAAGGGCATTTTCGCTCGTATGATGGCAAGCCTCGCTGCGAACCACGGTGAGGAGAAGGCCGTGATGATCGACGCCACATACCTGAAGGCACATCGAACAGCGATCAGTATGGCCGTAAAAAAGGGGTGCGTGGACGCCTGATCGGCCGCACAAAGGGCGGCATGAATACCAAGCTGTACGCCATTTGCGACAGCCGGGGACGACCGCTCGACCTGTTCATCACCGCCGGACAGGTGAGCGACTATATCGGCGCACGGGCGCTGCTCAGCGGCTTGCCAAACGTCGAATGGCTGCTTGGCGATCGCGGTTATGATGCTGACTGGTTGAGAGAGGCGTTGCAGGACAAAGGGATACGCGCTTGCATCCCTAGTCGGAAGCAACGCAAGACGCCGGTCCAATATGATAAGCGACGCTACAAGCGGCGAAGTCGCATCGAGATCATGTTCGGCAGGCTCAAGGATTGGAGGTGCGTGGCAACTCGATACGACAGATGTCCGAAGGTCTTCCTCTCGGCCATCGCTCTCGCAGCAACCGTCATCTGTTTGTAATGAATCCTGACCCTAGTATGAAAGGGGCGTCGGTTTATAACCATTTTTCCGACGCCCAAGCCACTTTAGATAAAGTCGAAGACCCCGTTTAAGAGAACTGAGTCACCACTACCGAAATTGAGAAGCGTTCCATCACGGACCTCTGTGGCGCTGTAACTCCTTCCACCGAGGTCCAGGGTATCGCGGCTGCTCTCGAATCCGTAGACGATATCGGCACCATCACCAGCCCGGAATATAAGCACGTCGCTTGCCCCGTCGCCATTGTGCCCGTCTCCAATCCAGATGCGGTCATCTCCTTGGCCACCCTGCACAGTATCACGGCCCATTGACCCGTCCAAAGTATCGTTGCCTCGGCTGCCCACCAACCTATCGTGACCCCATCGCGTGTTGAAGTTTACGCCAGCCCCGGAACTTGAGATCACAGCGCCCGACGCGTCGATGACGTCGTTGCCTGCATGCGTCCAGCCAAGTTCGAAGTTGTCGAACCGCAGTGTCGCGGTCCCGCCGATACTGGTGCTGGCATTGCCTGAAAACGCTCCGTCAGACAGGACACGATCAACCGTGACACTGACACCCTCGATGCCAACAGTGTCATTGTTGGAATAGATGTCGCCGCGTTTGATCCAGATGTTGATTAGGTCGTTTCCTGAGCCGCCGTCGATCGTATCATTACCGGGGTTGTGGTTGGCATCACCGTTACCCCATCGGATGTTTTCGTCACCGGCGCCGCCATAAATTAGGTCATTGCCGGTACTGGAGTGGATGAAATCATTCCCGCCATCGCCGTTGATGGTATCGTTGCCCGAGCCGCCATCAATGACATCGTCAAACTGCGATCCTGAGATCCGGTCATTTCCTGCACCGGTAAAGATCGACAGACCGTGGGCGGGTACACTTCCACCGGAACTATTTACGGTCGCATTTGTCGCCACGACAACGTCGTCGCCGGTGGTACCAAAAATACGCTCAATACCCGTGAATTCCAGGCGGTCATTCCTGCTCTGAACGCTGCCACTATCTGTCGAGTGCATGTCGATGCGCAGACCGGCCGAACCGTCCAGAACCAACCTGTCGCCGCCAGGATTACCAGGTGTATAGGGGTTAGCATCGTACCGCTCTGTCCCGGTGCCGCCATGGTAGGTATCGTTGCCCACCCCCGGCTGCCAGTAGAATGTATCTAGCCCTTCAAGACCCCAGACTATGTCTGATTGTGTCGTACCCCGCATTGTATCGTCGGCATTCGAACCTCTTATTTCATTGATATCGGCTGCCGGCGGTATTGGTGTGGGAAGGGGCGCAGGCGTAACCGTGGGCGGTGTGCCGTTCAGGTCTTTCGGGACGGCGCCGTTGAAGAGGAAGTTGGCGGTCGTCAGGATCGCTTTGTCGACGCCCTGCAGGAAGATGCTGTCATTGGTCCCCAGGACGACCCGGGTGCCGCCGTTCTCGCTGATCAGCGCAGTGACGTTCGCATATCCACGGATGTCGAGGATCTCTCCGGCGCGGGCGTCGAAGTCCGTGATCGTGTCGCGACCGTCGCCTGCAGAAAAACGGAAAGTATCTTTTCCGGTCCCACCGGTAAGCGTGTCGTTTCCAGTGCCCCCGACCAACGTATCGTTGCCCTCGTTTCCAAGAAGGACGTCGTTTCCGGCCATTCCGAACAAGCCGTTGTTGCCGCTGTTGCCGGAGATCAGGTTGTCGAGGCTGTTGCCCTCACCACGGGTGTTGGCCGCAGTGCGCAGGTAGAGGTCCTCAACATTGGCGCTGAGMACCCAGTCACGGGTCGAATGGACCGTGTCATGACCCTGGCCCGCCAGTTCGATCACGCGGTCGCCGGCGTTATCGACCCAGTAGACATCATTCCCGGTGCCGCCATRCATCTCRTCCGCGCCGGCCTTGCCGTCGATGACGTCATTGCCGCCGAAGCCGTAGATCTTGTCGTTCCCGGACGTACCGTTCAGCGTGTTCGCGCTGTCATTCCCGTTGATGACGTTCTGGGCGGGAGGCGTCGGAATGGGGGTCGGATCGGGTGTAGGTGTGACCTCTGGCTCTTCGGTCTGAGGCTCGTCGACGGGCGGGACAGGGGTGGGCATTGGGGCGGGAGCGGCACTCTCATTCACGCCGTCACGATCATATTCCATCACAGTTTTCCAAGCCAGCTTCTGAAGGCTTGCTGCAATGATGGGATTGATGGTCGGGTAGGCGCCATAATCACCGAAGACGRTATTCGGCAGGCCTGAAGGGTCCTTACCGTAGAGTGTCGCCTGGTGGACCATCGTCACGTAGTAATAGCCGGCGTCTGTCGGATGGATATCGTCGGAAAAGAAGTGCCTGATGGAAGAAACGCCAGGGATCTTGCCGGCCTCGATAGCATCGTAAAGGTTGGCCATTGCTTGCCCGGCGGGAACGAGCAGCATCTCTTTCGATCCAGTCGGTCGTGCCGCATTCACTTTGTCGACCACGCCCTCCCAGATCGGGCTGAAACGGTCCAAGCTTGCCCGCCAAGCCTTCAGGTCACCGTTGAAGAAGTCGAACCCGTTCCAGGTCTCATAGAGATAGGACTGGATGCCGGGGTTGGTGGCATGGGCAAGAGTAAGGAATTTGAGGGCGTAACCCGAGGTRTCGTTCCACTGGACATTCGTTTCCAGAGGAACGGCTTCCGTGAGGATGAGTGCGTCATATTTGCCGGTGGCGAGGGCTTGATGGGAATCCACACCTTGCGCATGGACACGATCGTGGTCATTCCAACTCACACGCAACGGTGCGCCGGTAATGACCTGAAAGTCGGTCTTTCCTTCATTTCCCATGCTGTTCATCATATGGGGAATTTGCCGCCCGACGAGGCTATGACCGACGGTAAGAATATTCGATTCTGAAGAAAGCGCCATTTGTCCCTCTAGTGATCTACTCTTTGTCAGCGTCGCGCATTTTGAATGAGATTCCGTTAACGACGGATCACTTCGATGGCGCTGATCAGCTTTCGCGGAACGCGCGATTGAAGTAGTCGGCCAGCGGCTTCATCAGGTAGGCCATCGGGCTGCGGTCGCCGGTCTGGATATAGACCTCGACCGGCATGCCGGGCACCAGCGCCAGCCCGCCCAGCTTGTCCAGCTGGTCGGGCGGGATCGAGACCTCGGCCCGGTAATAGGGGGTCCGCGTCGCCTCATCSAGCAGGGCRTCGGCKGAGATGCGGTCCAGCCGCCCGTCGATTTCCGGCGTGGTGCGCGACGAGAATGCGGAAAAGCGCAGGACGACCGGCTGGCCCAGCTGGATCTCGTCGATGTTGATCGTCGCCACGCGCGCGCCGATCACCAGCGGGCGGTCCTGCGGGATGATGTAGAGCAGCGGGTCGGCGGGCCGGATCACCGACCGCGGCGTGGTGACCTGCATGTTGTAGACGACGCCCGACACGGGGGCGCGGATCTCCAGCCGGTCCAGCTGTTCGGTCAGGCTGCGGCGGCGTTCGGCCAGCTCCAGCTCGCGATAGCCCAGATCGCCCAGTTCCGTCTCGGCCATCTCGCGGCGTTCGGCGGCCAGGCGCAGGCTCTGGATCTGCAGTTCGGTCTGGCGGATCGCGGCCGAGGCGCGGCTGGCCTGCAGCGACCCCAGTTCRCCGTCGATGCGCGCGGCCTCGCGYTCCAGGGCCAGCACGCGGCTGGCYTGGGCCAGCCCCCGGTCCAGCAGGCTCTGCTGGTCGGTCAGCTCGCGCCCGATCAGGTCGCGCTGCGTGCCCAGGGCGGCGAACTGGGCGTCGATGCCGTCGACCTCGGAATCGATCTGGTCGGATTGCTTGGCCAGYTGRTCCAGCGACTGGCGCAGCGTGTCCAGCCGCGTGCGGAACAGGCTGGTCTGTCCCGCGATCAGATCCTGCAGCGCCGGCGACGCGGTCGCGGCCTGCACCAGTTCGTCGGGAAAGGTGATCGTGTCGGCATCGGCGCGTTCGGCCTCCAGCCGGCCGCGGCGGGCCAGGATCTCGAAATACTGGCCCTCGACAATAGTGTGCTCGGTGCGCAGCAGAGTGCCGTCCAGCGTCAGCAGCAGATCGCCCGCGGCGACGGTGCTGCCCTCGGATGTGGCGATGTCCTGGACCACGCCGCCATCGGGATGCTGGACGATCTGACGCTGCTGTTCGACCTCGACCTGGCCGCCCGCCACGACCGCACCCGAGATGCGCGTGGACATCGCCCAGACCGTGAAGCCGCCCACCAGCACCAGCACCGCCACCACGCCCGCGATGATCGGGCCGCGCACCGGCCAGCGCCGGTCGCCCGAGGCCGCGCGTGTCCGACCGCGGCTCATGCGACGCCCCCGCCCTGGCCCGAGGTCTGGGCCTGACGGATCTGGGCCGAATTCTGCACCATCTGTTCCAGCACCTTGTCACGCGGGCCGAAGGCGCGGCGGACGCCGCCCTCCAGCACCAGCAGGTTTTCGCATTCGTTGATCGCGGCGGGACGGTGGGCCATGATGATGACCGCGCCGCCCTGCGACTTCAGCCGCCGGATCGCGGCATTCAGCGCCTCGGACCCCAGGTTGTCCAGGTTCGAGTTCGGCTCGTCCAAAACCAGCAGCACGGGGTCGGGATAGAGCGCGCGGGCCAGGCCGATGCGCTGAATCTGGCCGCCCGACAGACGGCCCGCCGTCTGGCTGATGCGCGTGTCGTATCCCTGCGGCAGGTCCAGGATCATCTGGTGCGCGGCSGCCGCCTGTGCGGCGCGCACCACCTGGTCGGGGTCGGGGCGGTCGGACAGGCGGGCGATGTTTTCGGCRATCGTGCCGTCGAACAGCGTCACCTGCTGGGGCAGATAGCCGATCAGGCCGCCCAGCACGTCGGGGTGGTACTGGTCCAGCGTCGCGCCGCCCAGACGGATGCTGCCGCCGCCCACGCGCCACGCGCCGATCAGCGCCCGCGCCAGCGTCGACTTGCCCGCGCCCGACGGGCCGATGACCCCTAGGGCCGTGCCAGGCGCCACGCCGAAGCTGACGCCGCGCAGGGTGGCCTGCCCCTCTCCCGGCGGGGCGACCGAGAGGTTGCGCACCTCCAGCCGGGCTTCTGGGCGGGGAAGGGGGGTGCGGACCGGATCGGGCGGCTGGCGCGACAACAGGCCTGCCAGGCGGCCCCAACCGTCCTGCGCGGCCTGAACCGACGGCCAACCGCCGACCAGCTGGTCCACCGGGGCCAGCGCGCGGCCCATCACGATGGAACTGGCGATCATCGCGCCGGGCGTCAGTTCCTGGCGCAGCACCAGCCAGGCCCCCGCCGCCAGCATCGCGCTTTGCAGGAACAGCCGGAAGGTCCGCGAAAAGACGCTGAACCCCGCCGACAGGTCCCCGGCGCGAACCGCATTGTCCTGTGATTCAGACCGGGCCAGGCGCCAGCGGGCGAAGGTCGCGCCGCGCATGCCCAGGGCGCCGATCACCTCGCCCTCGTCGCGATAGAGGTCCGCCATGCGCTGCGCCTGCGCGCCGGCCTGGGCCGAACCCTGCAGCGGCGCGCGGGTCAGGACGCGGTTCAGGATCGTCGTGCCGACCAGGATCCCGCCGCCGACGGTCGCGACGATGCCCAGGACCGGGTGGAACATGAAGACCGCCGCCAGGAACAGCGGTGCCCAGGGCAGGTCGAAGAAAGCCAGCATGACCGGCGACCCGATCAGCCGCTGGACGGAATCCAGGTCGCGCATTCCGCCCGCCGTAGCGGCCGATTCGTCGCCGCGCAATGCGCCCTCGCGCAGGGCGGCGTCGAAGACGCGACCCTCCATCCGGTCCTGGAACCGGGCGGCGATCCGCTGCATCACGCGGTTGCGGATGATGTCGATGGCACCCATCAGCACGAAGAGGAAGATCACCAGCACGAACAGCGCGGTCAGCGTCTCGACGCTGCGCGAGGCCAGCACGCGGTCATAGACCTGCAGCATGAACAGCGGCCCGGTCAGCATCAGCAGGTTCACGACCGCCGAGAAGACCCCCACCGACAGGAACAGCGGCCACCCCGTGGCGCGCGCCTGGCGCAGTTCCCGGGCCCCGTCCGTCAGGTTCGCAGCCTTGGCCATACGTCTTGCCCCGAAAATGCCGCGCCGATGGCGGGGCTTGCCTCGTTACCGCGGCGACCATATCACCACGCAGGGCTTATGCCAGCCTGCCGCGACCCTCGCATCGAAAGGTTAAGGATTCCCTTGCGCCCCAACAGCCCCCCCGTCATGGTCCTGCTGCTGACGGCGCTTGTCGCCGCCGGATGCGCGCAGGCGCCCGTCCAGAAGGACGGCATCACCATCAACGACCCGTTCGAGGCGCAGAACCGCCGCGTGCATGCCTTCAACAAGGGGCTGGATGCGCGGGTGATCGGCCCCGTCGCGAACCGGCTGAAGGGCAGCGGCGACGACGCGCCTCACGACCCCGATGCGCCGATCGGGTTGTTGCAGATGGTCACCAATGCCGGGCGCAACCTGTCCTTGCCGGTCAAGGTCGTGAACGGGCTGCTGCAGGGCAAGCCCCGCGATGCGGGCGCGAACCTGACCCGGTTCGCGGTCAATTCGACGGTCGGGCTGGGCGGCGTCTTCGATCCGGCCGCCGACAGTTTCGGCGTGACGGAACGTGACACCGATTTCGGCCAGACGCTGGCGGTCTGGGGCGTCCCCGAGGGCGCCTATCTGGAACTGCCCGTGCTGGGCCCGTCGACACAGCGCGATGCGGTGGGGCAGGTCGTCGATCTGCTGATCGATCCGCTGTACCACGTCTTCGACGGTCGGGATGCCGCGACGGTATTCGCCCTGCGGGTCGCGTCAAAAGCCGGTGATCGGGCGCGCTTTGGGGATACGGTGGATGGCATTCTGCAGGGCAGTGCGGATAGCTATGCGCAGACGCGGCTGATCTGGCTGATGAACCGCCGCTTTGACCTGGGAGAGACCGGTGACGATTACGACCCCTATGACGATGCGGATGTCATCGACCCCTATTCGGACTGACCGCCGGGGGCTGCTGGGCCTGATCGGATGCGCGTCGCTGACGGCGGTGCTGCCCTGGCGTCCCGCCCATGCGCTGGACGCGGATGGGGCGCACGCGCTGATCGACCGGTCGCTGGCCGAGGTCTATCAGGTCATCAATTCGGGCCAGCCCGCCCCCCAGATGTATCAGCAGTTCGAGGCGATCTTTGCCCGCTATGCGGATGTGGATGTCATCGCGCGTTCGGCGCTTGGTCCGGCGGCGCGCCAGACCGATCCGGCGACCTTTGCCGAGTACCGGCAGGCGTTTCAGGGCTATATCGGCCGCAAGTACGGCGCCCGGTTCCGCGAGTTCATCGGATCGCGGATCGAGGTGACGGGGTCGCGGCAACTGAAAAGCTTTTATGCGGTAACGTCGGTGGCGTACCTGAACGGGCGCGCGCCGCTGGAGGTCGAATGGCACGTCTCGGACCGCTCGGGGCAGGATCTCTATTTCAACATCATCATCGAGGGCGTGAACATGCTGGCCAGCGAACGGGCCGAGATCGGCGCCATGCTGGCCCGTCGGCAGGGCGATGTCGCGGCGCTGGCCGCCGATCTGCGCCAGGCGGGCTGACCGCACCGGCCCACGAAAAAGCCGCCCGGTCGCAGGACCGGGCGGCTTTTTCATGTCCGGGGGTCAGTTTCCGCCCAGGATGCCGTTCAGGGCGCGGGACAGGGCGTCGTCCGAATCGGCGCCCACGCTGCTGCCCGGCGTGACGGGGGCCCCGCCCTGGACCTCTCCGGGGGCGGTGATCACGCGGCCGCTGTTCTGCGCCTCGATCCCGTTCATCACCCCGGCCAGCGCCGCGGCCAGCGGATCGTCGGCCGAGCCGCTGGTCACCACCTGCGGGGTGGTGCCGCCGCTGGACATGATGATCCCGCTGCCGTCGGGCGACACGGTCGACAGGGGCAGCTCGGGCAGCCCGTCATGGATCTCCAGCATCACCGCCTGCCAGATCTCGGCCGGCAGACCGCCGCCGGTGACCCCGGTCAGGGGCGTGTTGTCGTCGTTGCCCATCCAGACGCCGGTCACGTACTGTTCGGTGAAGCCCACGAACCACGCGTCGCGATAGCTGCTGGTCGTACCGGTCTTGCCCGCCACGGGACGGTCGCCCAGCTGTGCGCGCCCGCCGGTGCCGTTCGAGATCACCTGCTGCATCATGTAAATCAGCTGGCCCGCGGCGCGCTGGCTGATGACGCGTTCGCCAAAACCGCCGGTCTGGCCCATCAGCGGGCGGTCGTCGCCCTGCATCGCGACCTCGACCACGCCATAGGGCGCGACCGACGTGCCGCCGTTCCGGATGCCGGCATAGGCGCCCGTCAGCTCCATCAGCGTCGCCTCGGACGCGCCCAGGCCCAGGGACGGGCTGGTGGTCAGGTTGCTGACGATGCCGAAATCGCGCGCCACGCGGATCACCTGGTCGCGTCCGACGACCTCCTGCAGGCGGATGGTCGAGGTGTTCAGCGATTGCGCCAGGGACTGCGTCAGCGTGACCATGCCGCGATAGTTGCGGGTATAGTTCTGGGGCGACCAGTTGCGCCCGCCGGGGATGCGGATGGTCAGGGGGCCGTCCTCGATCCGGTCGCTTGGCGAATACCCGGCTTCCAGCGCGGCGGCATAGACGAAGGGCTTGAAGCTGGACCCGGTCTGGCGCTTGGCCTGGGTCGCGCGGTTGAAGACGCCGTTCACGCGCGTGTCGCGCCCGCCGATGATCGCACGCACCGCGCCGTCGGCGGACATCACCACGACCGCGGCCTCGGCGGTCGAGCCGTCCTTGACCTTCTCGTCGAACACCTTCTGCAGGGCGCGTTCGGCTGCCCGCTGGATGCGCTGGTCAAGCGTGGTCGTGATGGTCACGTCCTCGGTCGTCTCGCTGGTCAGGAAGCCGGGGCCGGATTCCATCAGCCAGTCCGCAAAGTAACCGCCCGCCCGGGCCGATGCCGCCTGCGACAGGGTCGCGGGGTTGGCGCGGGCCTGGGCCAGCTGCTGGTCGTCCAGATAGCCTTCCTGGTGCATCAGCCCCATGACGACGCTGGCACGGGCCTGGGCGCGTTCCAGGCTGGCGGTCGGGGCATAGCGGCTGGGTGCGGGCAGCAGGCCCGCCAGCATCGCGGCCTCGGACACGTTCAGATCGGCCGCGGGCTTGTTGAAATAGACCTGGCTCGCGGCCTCGAACCCACGGGCGCCGCCGCCCAGATAGGAGCGGTTCATGTAGATCGAGAGGATCTCCTCCTTGCTGTACTTCGCCTCCATGGCGAAGGCATAGGGGATCTCCTTGATCTTGCGCCAGATGCCGCCCGACCGGCATTCGGCCTCGAACTCGGCCTCGTTGGCAAAGCGGGTGGGATCGAACGTGTCGCCCAGGCACAGCAGCTTGGCGACCTGCTGGGTGATGGTGGAACCGCCGTTCCCCTCCAGCGGGCCGCGGCCCTCGGCCATGTTGATGCGGATGGCGCTGGCGATGCCGCGCGGGCTGACGCCGAAATGGCGGAAGAACCGGCGGTCCTCGGACGACAGCACGGCCTGCTGCAGCACTTCGGGGATCTGGTCGCTGGTGACGGCGCCGTATGTCTCTCCGCGCCAGGCGAAGACGCGGCCGTCGCGGTCCAGCATGGTGACGCTGCCGCGGGCGCGACCGTCGAACAGGTCCTGCGCCTCGGGAAGGCTGACATAGAAATAGGCGCTGGCGGCGCCGATGATCAGCGCGACCGTCATGGCCAGGCGCCAGATCGACCCCCAGACGATGCGCCAGGCCAGCGTCACCAGACCGGCGATCCATCCCAGGATGCCGCCGCGCCGCGGCTTTCCGTGCCGCTTGACCTTGCGGGGCGTGGCCTTGGCCGGCGCGGGTTGACTGCGCTTGTCGGCAACAGGGCTTTTGCCCGAACGGGGCGGGGTACCGGTAGGTCGTTTCATGCGTCGGGTGCCTGCGTGACTGCGTGGCCGGTTGGTCCGGCGGAATTGGCATCCAGCTTACAGCAAGTTTGCGTCGGGGGGAATTGGGCTGACCGAAGCGTGATTTTCCCCGCCTGCCGGTCATGCGAAAGGCCCGGCCGCAGGGGCCGGGCCTTTGCCGTGGGGCGGGCGCCCGATTAGTTGTAGGCGTTCTCGCCGTGGGTGGTCACGTCCAGGCCCTGGCGTTCGTCGCTGTCGCTGACGCGCAGGCCGATCAGCGCCTTCACGATATGGATCGCGATGAAGGACACGACCGCCGACCAGACGATGGCGATGATCACGCCCAGGGTCTGGTTCCAGACCTGCGCGCCCATTGCGTATTCGCCCACCGCGCCGGTGGAATAGTCGAACACGCCGCCGCCGCCCAGGGACGGGGCCGCGAAGACGCCCGTCAGGATCGCGCCGACGATGCCGCCGACGCCGTGGATGCCGAACACGTCCAGGCTGTCGTCGATGCCCATGCGGGGCTTGACCGAGATGACGAACCACATGCAGACCAGGCCGGCGATCAGGCCGATCGCGATGGCGCCCATGGGTCCGACGAAGCCCGCGGCCGGCGTCACGCCGACCAGGCCCGCGATCGCGCCCGAGATGCCGCCCAGCAGGCTGGGATGGCCGCGCATCATCCATTCGCCGAACGACCAGGCCAGCACGGCGGCGGCGGTGGCGACGGCGGTGTTGATCATCGCCAGCGCGGTCAGGCCGTTGGCCTCGAGGTTGGAGCCAGCGTTGAAGCCGAACCAGCCGACCCACAGGATGCAGCCGCCGACCAGCGTGAAGGTCAGGTTATGGGGCGCCAGCAGCTCCTTGCGATAACCCAGGCGGGGTCCTGCGACCATGGCCGCGACCAGCGCCGCGACGCCTGCGTTGATGTGGATCACCGTGCCGCCGGCAAAGTCCAGCGCGCCGTGCCCGAACAGCAGCCCGGAGGGCGCGTCATAGGCCGATGGGCCGCCCCACCACCAGACCATGTGGGCCATCGGGATGTAGGAGAAGCAGAACCAGATCACCACGAACAGGATCACCGCCGAGAACTTCAGCCGTTCGGCCGTGGCACCCACGATCAGCGCCGAGGCGATGCAGGCGAAGGCCATCTGGAAGATCACGAAGGCCAGTTCCGGGACGTACACGCCGGTCGAGAAGGTCTCGGCCAGGGCATCGGTGCCCACGCCCGCCAGGAACGCCTTGGACAGTCCGCCGATATAGGGGGTGAAGAAGGTCGCGTCCTCGGCGCTGCCGGCGCCGGTGAAGGCCAGCGAATAGCCGAAGGCGACCCACAGGATCGCGATGATCGAAAAGATGGTCAGCACCTGCATCAGCACCGACAGCATGTTCTTGGCGCGCACCAGGCCGCCATAGAAAAGCGCCAGGCCCGGAAGGGTCATGAAGATGACCAGGACGGCCGACATCATCAGCCAGGCGGCATCGCCCTTGTCGACGATGGGGGCCGCCGCCTCGACGACCGGGGCCGCGGCGTCCTGCGCGAAGGCTGGGACGGCGGACAGGGCCGCCGCCAAAAGACCATATGCGGAAAGCTTTCTCATACTTCTCTCATCCTTAACATCACCCCACGGGCCGCAGCTGCGGCGAACTTCGCCCCTTGGATTGGCAGAATGCAGCCGCTTGCACAGGCCGCAGGCACTGATTCAGGGCGTCCAGACCGGCCATGCCGGGAAAATGGGCTGTAATGCGGGGCGATGCCCGAAATTCAGGCGCGCCGCGTGCGGCCACGGCAGCCCCGAAAGGGCCGCCGAAAACGCAGGGTGGGAGAGGACGAAAAGGGGGTCGGTCAGGCCACGCGGCTGACGACGAAATCCGCGAGGTCGGCCAGCATGTCGCGAATCGGATGCGCGGGCAGCACCTGCAGCGCCGCGCGGGCCCGTGCGGCATGGGCCAGCGCATCGGCGCGCGCAGCCTCCATCGCGCCGTGACGGGCCAGCAGCGACAGCGCGTGCTCCAGGTCGCCGTCGCGCTGGTCTCCCGCCTCGATGGTGCGGGTCCAGAAGGCGCGCTCCTGGGCATCGGCCTTGGCGATGGCCTTGATGACCGGCAGGGTCAGCTTGCGTTCGCGGAAATCGTCGCCCACGTTTTTGCCGATCGTCTCGGTCGCGCCGCCGTAATCCAGCAGGTCGTCGACGATCTGGAAGCTGACGCCCAGGGCGTCGCCGTAATCGAACAGCGCCTGCACCTGATCGTCGGGCGCACCGGCGATGACGCCGCCCACCTCGGTCGCGGCGGAAAACAGCGCCGCCGTCTTGCCGCGCACCACCTGCAGATAGACGGATTCGTCGGTTGCGAGGTCCTGCGCCGCGGTCAGCTGCAGCACCTCGCCCTCGGCGATGGTGGCGCTGGCATTGGCCAGGATCTCCAGCGTGCGCAGGTTGCCGGGTTCGACCATCAGCTGAAAGCTGCGCGCGAACAGGTAATCTCCGACCAGCACGCTGGACTTGTTGTCCCACAGCAGGTTCGCCGTCGGGCGCCCGCGCCGCTGCGCGCTTTCGTCGACCACGTCGTCATGCAGCAGCGTGGCGGTATGGATGAATTCGACCGTGGCGGCCAGGTGGACATGCCACGGGCCGGGATAGCCCAGCAGCTTGGCCGCGGCCAGCGTCAGCATCGGGCGCAGGCGCTTGCCGCCGGCCTCGATCAGATGCGCCGTCACCTCGGGGATGCGGGGGGCATGGCGGCTGGCCATGCGGTCGCGGATCAGCGCGTTGACCGCCTCCATTTCGGCGGTCAGGGCTTCGCTCAGCCGATCCAGCGGTTTGCGGACGTTGTCCTGCACAGTCATGCCATACCCCGTGTCTGCGACCGTGCATTGCCACGGCATCGACAAATGCGCAACCGCCGCTTAACGTCGCGCCGATGAAAGAGCTTTTTCGCAGCAACGATCCGGTCCGCATGTCTGCCGCCACCAGCCTGCTGGAATCCGAAGGGATCGCCACCTTTCCGATGGATCAGCACATGAGCGTGCTGGAGGGATCGATCGGCGTGCTGCCCGCGCGGCTGATGGTCGCGGACCGCGACGAATTCATGGCCCGCGCCATCCTGCGCGACAACGGGCTGGATGACTGACACCCGCATCGACGGATTCCTGGACGGGCGGCTGCGCATCAGTCAGCCCGCGCGCGGCTATCGCGCGGGGGCGGATGCGGTGATGCTGGCCGCGGCCTGTCCCGCGCGGCCGGGGCAGGCGGTGCTGGAACTGGGCTGCGGGGCGGGGGTGGCCAGCCTGTGCCTGGGCTGGCGGGTGCCGGATCTGGCGATCACCGGGCTGGAGCGGCAGCAGACCTATGCGGACCTGGCCCGCGGCAATGCCTACGCGAACGGCATCGCGCTGACGGTCCTGACCGGCGATCTGACAGACCCGCCGCGGGATCTGCGCGACGCCTCCTTTGACCATGTGATGATGAACCCGCCATATTTTCTGGGCGGCACGGCCGCGCCCGACGCGGGCCGCGCCCTGGCCAGACGCGAGGAGACGCCGCTGGCGCAGTGGATCGACGCGGGCCTCAGGCGGTTGCGCCCCGGCGGCTGGCTGACGGTGATCCAGCGGGCCGACCGCCTGGACGGGGTGATGGCCGCGCTTGGCGCGCGTGCCGGGGCGGTGACGATCCTGCCCATCGCCGCGCGGGCGGGCAGCCCGGCGGGGCGCGTCCTGGTCGCGGCGCGAAAGGGCGCGCGCGGTCCGCTGCGCCTGCTGGCACCCCTGATCACCCATGCTTCCCCCCGCCACGACCGCGATGCCGAGGATCTGACCCCCCTGGCTGCCCAGGTTCTGCGCGATGGTGCGCCGATCGCAATGGGAATTGCGAAAGCCGCGTGACAGAATCAACAAGCTGTGGTGCACTGGACTGGTTCGAGACAACTATAGAGGAGTACGCGATGACGGTTGCTTCCCATGTCGAGGAGCTTCGCAAGAAGCATCAGAACCTTTCGGTTGCCGTGGAGAGGGCCCAGAGGAGCCCCAGTGCCCGCGACCACGAAATCACCGCGATGAAGCGCGAGAAACTGCGTCTCAAGGAGCAGATCAACAGACTGGGTCACTGACCCGTCGCCGACCCGACATCAAACGGAAAAAGGCCCGCGCAGATCGCGCGGGCCTTGCCGTTTCAGCAGTGCGGTCCGACGTCAGACGAAGAACTGGCCGCCATTCGCGCTGATCGTGGACCCGGTGATGAAGCCCGCATCGTCCGCGGCCAGGAACACCACGGCGCGGGCGATCTCCTCGGGTTCGCCAAGGCGGCCGACGGGGATCTGCGGGATGATGCGTTCGTTCAGCACCTTTTCGTCGATGGCGCGCACCATCTCGGTGCCGATGTAACCGGGGCAGATGGCGTTGACGGTGATGCCCGCGCGCGCGCCCTCCTGGGCCAGCGCCTTGGTGAAGCCCAGGTCACCCGCCTTGGCCGCGGAATAGTTCGCCTGGCCCGCCTGACCCTTCTGCCCGTTGATCGAGCTGATGTTGATCACGCGGCCGAACTTGGCGTTGCGCATGCCGTTCCAGACGCCATGGGTCATGTTGAAGACGCCGGTCAGGTTGGTGTCGATGACCTCTTTCCACTGCTGGGGGGTCATCTTGTGGAACATCGCGTCGCGGGTGATGCCGGCGTTGTTGACCAGCACGGCGACGGGGCCCAGTTCGGCCTCGACCTGCTTGATGCCTTCGGCGCAGGCGTCGTAATCGGCGACCGACCATTTGTAGGTCTTGATGCCGGTCTCCTCGGTGAAGGCACGCGCGGCGTCGTCGTTGCCGGCGTAATTGGCCGCGACCGTATAGCCCGCCTCCTTCAGCGCCTTCGAGATGGCGGCGCCGATGCCCCGCGATCCTCCGGTGACCAGTGCGACTTTCGACATGTTTCCCCCTCCTTCTTTAGGTTCTTGAAATATTGCTAATCAATGAAGTTTCGGCGCGCAAGATAATTGCGCGCCGAATTGGCTTAGCGTTCCAGGCACATAGCGACGCCCATGCCCCCGCCGATGCACAGCGTGGCCAGGCCCTTTTTCGCGTCGCGGCGGCGCATCTCGAACAGCAGCGTGTTCAGGACGCGCGCGCCCGAGGCGCCGATCGGGTGACCGATGGCGATGGCGCCGCCGTTGACGTTCACGATGGACGGGTCCCATCCCATGTCCTTGTTCACCGCACAGGCCTGGGCGGCAAAGGCCTCGTTCGCCTCAACCAGGTCCAGATCGCCGACCGACCAGCCGGCCTTCTCCAGCGCGCGGCGGCTGGCCGGGATCGGGCCGGTGCCCATGATCGCCGGGTCCAGGCCCGCGGTGGCATAGCTTGCGATGCGCGCCAAGGGCGTCAGGCCGCGGCGCGCAGCCTCGTCCTCGGTCATCACCATGACCGCGGCCGCGCCGTCGTTCAGGCCGGATGCATTGGCCGCGGTGACTGATCCGTCCTTGGTAAAGGCGGGGCGCAGCTTCTGCATCGCCTCGATCGTGGCGCCGTGGCGGATGTATTCGTCCTTGTCGACGACCGTCTCGCCCTTGCGGGTCTTGACGGTATAGCCGACGATCTCGTCGTCAAAGCGGCCTTCCTTCTGGGCGGCTTCGGCCTTGTTCTGAGAGGCCAGCGCGAATTCGTCCTGCTGGTCGCGGCTGATCTGCCACTTGGCGGCGACGTTCTCGGCCGTCTGACCCATGTGATAGTTGTTGAACGCGTCCCACAGCCCGTCGCGGATCATCGTGTCGATGAACTGCATGTCGCCCATCTTCTGACCGGCACGCAGATAGGCGGCATGCGCCGACAGGGACATGCTTTCCTGACCCCCGGCCAGCACCACGCGGGCGTCGCCCAGGATCACCTGCTGCGCGGCCAGCGCGACGGCGCGCAGGCCCGACCCGCAGACCTGGTTGATGCCCCAGGCCGAGGATTCCTGCGGCAGGCCGGCCTTGATATGCGCCTGGCGGGCGGGGTTCTGGCCCTGCGCGGCAGTCAGCACCTGGCCCAGGATCGTCTCGTCGACCTCGGCCGCGTCGATGCCGGCGCGGGCGACGACCTCGGCCAGGACGGCTGCGCCCAGGTCATGGGCGGGGACATTCGCAAAGGCCCCCAGGAAACTTCCGACCGGGGTGCGGGCGGCGGAAACGATTACGGCTTTGGTCACGGCAGACTCCTTCGCATCAGTGCCGGACGAACCGGCCTGGGGTCAGGATGCTGTTTCGGGACGCTACGTCAAGTCGAAGCCTTGGGACTTTCGGATGATGGCCCCCGCCCGGATGGGCGGAAGTTGCCCTCAGCGGCTGGCCAAGGACGGGGGTTTCTTCCAGGGCGGGGCGATGGTCGGGGCCCCGAAATAGTAGCCCTGCAGGCAATCGATGCCGATATCGATCAGAAAGGCGGCTTCGTCCGCGGTCTCGACCGATTCCGCTACGGTGAACATGTCGAAATGATGCGCGATGGATTGCAGCGCGCGCGTCAGGACCTGATTGTCGGGCTTGGTGGCGATCTCGCGGATGAACTGGCCATCGATCTTGATCATGTCGAAGCAGAAGTCGCGCAGATAGCGGAACGAGGTATAGCCCGCCCCGAAATCGTCCAGGGCCAGGCTGATGCCGTATCCCTGCACCTCGGCCATGAAGGTCTGGACCTCCTCGGGCATGCCCATGGCGCTGCTTTCGGTGATCTCCAGGATCAGGCGTTCGCCCAGGGTGGTGTCGTCGGACACCCCGCGGCGCAGGGTGTTGATCCATTCGGGATACAGGATCGAGCGCGCCGACATGTTGATCGACAGGCGCAGGCCCGGATCCTCGGCCAGGGTCTGCAGGCCCAGGGACAGCGACAGGCAGTCGATCTTGCGGCCCAGTTCCGTGACTTCGGCCTGGGGCATGAAATCGCGCAGGGGCACCAGGCGGCCGCTGTCGTCGATGATGCGGATCAGCCCCTCGTAAAAGGCGGGGGTCTTGGTGCGCTGCGCCTGGACGATGGGCTGGAAGGCCAGCGTCGCGCTGCCCTTTTCCACCGCCGACGTGACGGCCGCCAGGGTGATGCGGTCCTGATGGCGGATCGCGTCCTCTAGGGGCGAGCTGTTGTCCATAATTCTGTCGCTCACGGGCGGCCTCTTACCGAGTCGGGTCTGCTTGCAGTCTGCCCATATTGGCTTAACCTGCCGTGAATCGTGATCTCTTTCTCAGGTTTGGGTTAACAGATGATGGACCGTTGCGGATGGTGCGGCGATCTGCCGGTCTATGTCGCCTATCACGACACCGAATGGGGCGTGCCCGAACGCGACCCGCGCGCGCTGTGGGAAAAGCTGGTGCTGGACGGGTTCCAGGCGGGCCTGTCCTGGATCACCATCCTGAAGAAGCGCGATGCCTTTCGCGCCGAATTCGACGGGTTCGACCCCGAACGCGTGGCGGCGTGGGACGCGGCGCGGATCGATCGTGCGCTGACGAACCCCGGCATCATCCGCCACCGCGGCAAGATCGAGGCCACCGTGCGCGGCGCCCGCGCTTTTCTGGACATCGAGGCGGCCGAAGGGTTCGCCCCCTGGCTGTGGTCCTTTGTCGGCGGCGCGCCGATCCAGAACGACTGGCCGGACCTGGGTCACGTCCCCACCGACACGCCCGAATCGCACGCGATGTCCAAGGCGTTGAAGGCGCGCGGTTTCGGGTTCTGCGGTCCGGTGATCACCTATGCCTTCATGCAGGCCACGGGCATGGTGAACGACCATGTCGTGACCTGCCACAGGCATGGTCCCGTCAGGGCGCTGTCAGCTGGGTGACCAGCGTCTTGGCGGCATCCGAATCCCATTCGGCGTCGCCCAGATAGCGGGCGACCTCGCGGCCCTCGCGGTCGATCAGCACCGTCACGGGCAGGCCCACGACGCCCATCTCGCGCGCGACCTGCTGGCGCGGGTCCAACAGGACCGGCAGGTTCTCGACGCCGACCTCGGCATAGAAATCGTCGATGCGCTCGACCGCGTTGCGTCCGGTGGCGATGGTCACCACCTCAAAGTCGTCGCCGCCCAGTTCGGCCTGCAGGCGGTCCAGGGCGGGCATCTCCTCGCGGCAGGGCGCGCACCAGGTGGCCCAGAAGTTCAGCAGCACGACCTTGCCCTGCCAGTCGGCCAGGGTGTGGGTGCCGCCGTCGCGATCGGTGAACTCGGCGGCCGCCACGGGGGCGGGGTCTTCGGCCACGACCAGCTTGTCCAGCCCCCCGTCGCGCGCCGCCTGCCAGTCGGGGCCTGCGGCGAAGGCGGTGTTTGCACCGAAAACAAGGGCCGTATAAAGCAGGGCGGAACGCAGCATGTGACCTCCGAAGGACGTACTTGATGACCGACCGGCCCCAGACCACCGCCAACAGCATGTGGGGCGGGCGCTTTGCCGCCGGTCCCGACGCGATCATGGAGGCGATCAACGCCTCGATCGGGTTCGATCGGCGGCTCTACGCCCAGGATATCCGGGGCAGCCGGGCCCATGCGGCGATGCTGGCCGCCACGGGCATCATCAGCGATAGCGATGCCGAGGCCATCGGGAAAGGCCTGCTCACCGTCTTGTCAGAAATCGAGGCCGGCCAGTTCGCCTTCCGCACCGACCTGGAGGACATCCACATGAACGTGGAGGCCCGCCTGAAGGAGGTCATCGGCGAACCCGCAGGCCGCCTGCACACGGGCCGGTCCAGGAATGACCAGGTGGCGACCGATTTCCGGCTGTGGGTGCGCGACCAGTGCGACGCGGCCATCGACGGGCTGACCGCGCTGATCCGCGCGGCTTTGTCGCAGGCCGAACGCGGCGCCGATTGGGTCATGCCGGGCTTCACCCATCTGCAGACCGCGCAGCCGGTGACCTGGGGCCACCACATGATGGCCTATGTCGAGATGTTCGGCCGCGACCTGTCGCGGTTCCAGGACGCGCGCAAGCGCATGAACGAATCGCCCCTTGGGGCCGCGGCGCTGGCGGGCACGGGCTATCCGATCGATCGCGACATGACGGCCGCCGCGCTGGATTTCGACCGGCCCATGGCCAATTCGCTGGACGCGGTCAGCGACCGTGACTTTGCGCTGGAATTCCTGGCGGCCAGCAGCATCTGCGCCGTCCACATGTCGCGCCTGGCCGAGGAGCTGGTGATCTGGTCGTCGGCCCAGTTCCGCTTCGTGTCCATGTCGGACAAGTGGTCGACCGGGTCGTCGATTATGCCGCAGAAACGCAACCCCGACGCGGCCGAGCTGATCCGCGCCAAGATCGGCCGCATCCTGGGGGCGACCGTCGCGCTGTTCACGGTGATGAAGGGCCTGCCCTTGGCCTATTCCAAGGACATGCAGGAGGACAAGGAACAGGTCTTCGACGCCGCCGACACGCTGATGCTGGCGCTGGCCGCGATGACCGGCATGCTGTCGGACCTGACCGCGAACCGCGACCGGCTGGAGGCCGCGGCGGGGGCCGGGTTCTCGACCGCGACGGATCTGGCCGACTGGCTGGTGCGCGAACTGGGCCTGCCGTTCCGCGACGCCCATCACGTCACCGGATCGCTGGTGGCCCTGGCCGAACAGGGGGGCGTCGATCTGCCCGATCTGTCGCTGGCGCAGATGCAATCGGTGCATGGTCAGATCACCGCCGATGTGTTCAATGTTCTGGGCGTGCACAATTCCGTCGCCTCGCGGCAGAGCTATGGCGGGACCGCGCCCGCGCAGGTGCGCGCGCAGATCGCCCGCTGGAAGGAGAAACTGGCATGAGAAACATCACCATCATCGTCGTCGTCCTGGTCGTCGCGGTGGCGCTTCTGGCGGGCTGCGGCGTGGACGGCGCCCCGCAGCGCCCGGTCGAGAAGCCCGTCCAGCAGCAGATGGGCGTGACCGTCAGCGGCGATGCGCGGATCGGTGTGTCGGCCAATCTCTGAATGGACCACTTCCTGTACAAGAACGGCGAACTCCACGCCGAGGACGTGCCCCTGTCCTGCATCGCAAGCCAGGTCGGCACGCCCGTCTACGTCTATTCGGCGGCGACGCTGACGCGGCATTTCGGCCTGTTCCGGCAGGCGCTGGACTGGACCGACCATCTGGTCTGCTTTGCGGTCAAGTCGAACAGCAACCTGGCCGTGCTGAAGCTGATGGGCGATCTGGGCGCGGGCATGGACGTGGTGTCGGGCGGGGAATACGCCCGCGCCAAGGCCGCCGGCGTGCCGGGCGAGCGGATCGTGTTCTCGGGCGTGGGCAAGACCATCCCCGAGATGCGCATGGCCATCGAAGGCGGCATCCGCCAGTTCAACATCGAGAGCGAGCCCGAGATGCGCGCCCTGTCCGCGCTGTGCGTCAGCATGGGCGCCACGGTGCCGGTGGCGATCCGCGTGAACCCCGACGTGGACGCCAAGACGCATGAGAAGATCGCCACGGGCAAGTCCGACAACAAGTTCGGCATCCCGATTTCCCGCGCCATGGCCGTCTATGCCGAGGCCGCGTCCCTGCCGGGGCTGCGCGTGGTGGGCGTCGACGTGCATATCGGCAGCCAGCTGACCGATCTGGCACCGTTCCGCGCCGCCTATCTGAAGGTGGCCGAACTGACCCGTGCGCTGCGCGCCGAGGGGCACGACATCACCCGCCTGGACCTGGGCGGTGGCTTGGGCATCCCCTATCGCCGCGATAACAGCGCGCCGCCTTTGCCCATCGAATACGGGCAGGTGATCCGCGAGACGGTCGGCGATCTGGGCTGTCAGATCGAGATCGAGCCGGGCCGCAACATCGTCGGCAATGCCGGCGTCCTGCTGTCGCGCGTGATCTATGTGAAGAACGGCGAGGATCGCGACTTCCTGATCGTGGATGCGGCGATGAACGACCTGCTGCGCCCGGCCATGTACGGCGCGCATCATGACATCGTCCCGCTGGTCGAGCCCGCGGTGGGCGCGCCGGTCCGGCCCTATGACGTGGTCGGTCCGGTCTGCGAATCGGGGGATACCTTCCAGAAGGGGGCCGATCTGCCCGAACTGGCGGCAGGGGGGCTGGTCGCGTTCCGGTCGGCCGGGGCCTATGGTGCGGTGATGGCGTCGGAATACAATTCCCGCCCGCTGGTCCCCGAGGTGCTGGTGCAGGGCGATCACTTCGCCGTCATCCGGGCACGCCCCACGTTTGAGGAAATGCTGGCACGGGATAGCATCCCGGCATGGCTTTGATCGGGCGACAGCACGACACCGACAGCCCGGGGGCCGTCAGCCCCCGGACCCCCGAGGGTATTTTCACAACGGAGATGGGGCCGGTGGCCCGTGCCCTGCGCCTGACCCGCGCGGGCATGGCATGGGAACGCGCGGCGCGGGCTTTCTGGCCGCTGACGACGCTGCTGTTCTTCGGCATCGCGGCGCTGTGGCTGGGCGCGGTGGCGGCCTTGCCTCAGGTGCTCCTGCCATGGCTGGCGGGCCTGTGGCTGCTGGCGGTCGTGATCGCGGCGGTGCGGGGCGGATGGCGCTTTCGCCGCGTGCGCCGGGCCGAGGCGCTGGCCCGGCTGGACCGCACCCTGCCCGGGCGCCCGCTGACCGCGCTGTCCGACCGTGCAGCGATCGGCGGCGAGGGGCCGCTGTGGCAGGCGCATCTGGCGCAGATGCGCGATGCCGCGCTGGCCGCGCGCGCGGTGCGCCCCGATGCGGACCTTGCCCGGCGCGACCCGTTCGCCCTGCGGCTGGCGGGGCTGGTGGCGCTGGTGATGGCGCTGATCTTCGGGGGGGCGGGCCAGATGGGCCTGGGTCTGCGCGCCCTGGCCGCGACGATGGCCACGCCGCAGCCGGGCGCCGCGCCGCCGCAGGGCCCCGTGTGGGAGGGCTGGGCCGAACCGCCCGCCTATACCCGCCGCCCGACCCTGTACCTGAACGCGCTGGACGAAGGACAGGTGCTGGACCTGCCCCAGGGCAGCACGGTCAGCTTTCGCCTCTATGCCCAGGGGGCAGAGGTGACCCAGGACATCGGGCCTGTCACGTCGGACGATCCGACGGCGCCGGCATTCCGGGCCGACCGCTCTGGCAGCATCGACGTCCAGGGACGTCGTTTCGCCGTGACCGTGCAGCCCGATGCCGTCCCGGTGATCCGCGCGGGCGCCGCGCCCACGCGCCGCGCCGATGGGCGGATGATCCAGGATTACCAGGCCGGGGACGATCACGGCGTCATCTCGGCTCAGGCGGTCATCGCGCTGGACCTGGACGCGGTCGATCGCCGCTTTGGCCTGACCGTCGCGCCCGAGCCGCGCGACCCGGTGGCGCTGGACCTGCCCCTGCCACGGGGCGACCGCCGTGATGTGCAGGGGCAGCTGGCCGAGGATCTGTCGCGCCACCCCTGGGCCAACCTGCCCGTGACCGTCACGCTGCGCGCGGTGGACGGGATCGACCAGACGGGCCAGTCCGACCCGATGGCGCTGCCCCTGCCGGGGCGGCGGTTCTTCGATCCGTTCGCGGCCACGCTGATCGAGTTGCGCCGCGACCTGCTGTGGTCGCGCCAGAATGCCGGGCGCAGCGCCGAGATCCTGCGCGCCGTCACTTGGCAGCCCGAGGGGTTCGTCGAGGACGATCTGTATGCCGAGCTGCGCGCGGCGGTGCGGCTGCTGGACGGGGACGACCTGACCCCGGAAGCCCGCGACCGTCTGGCCGAGGCCCTGTGGGAGGCCGCGATCCTGTTGGAGGATGGCGGTTTGTCGGATGCGCTGGAACGGATGCGCGCCGCGCAGGAACGTCTGTCAGAGGCGATCCGCAATGGGGCCAGCCCCGACGAAGTCCAGCGGCTGATGGACGAGCTGCGCGAGGCGACCGACGCCTATACCGACATGCTGGCGCAGGAAAGCCAGCCGCAGGATCAGGCCGACAGCCCCGACCGGGGCGGCCAGCAGGGCCAGACCATCACCGCCGATCAGATCCAGGAGATGATGGACGAGATCCAGCGCTTGATGAACGAGGGCCGCATGGCCGAGGCCGAGGCCCTGCTGGACCAGTTCAACCGGATGATGGAGAACCTGCAGGTTCAGCAGAGCCAGGGGCAGGGCGAGGGAGAGGGCCAGCAGGGCAGCCAGCCGATGAACCGCCTTGCCGACACGCTGCGCGAGCAGCAGGAGCTGTCGGACGAGGCGTTCCGCGACATGCAGCGCCAGTTCGGCCAAGGCCAGCAGCCCGGTAACGAGGGCCAGGACGGCGGCAGCATGGCCGACCGCCAACGCGCGCTGCGCGAGGAGTTGGGCCAGCAGCAGGGGCTGATGCCGGGGCAGGGGTCACCCGAGGGCGACGCGGCGCGGCGTCAGCTGGACGAGGCCGGGCGCGCGATGGAGGACGCCGAACAGGCCCTGCGTGACGGCGACATGGCCGGCGCGATGCAGCGCCAGGCCGATGCGATCCAGTCCATGCGCGAGGGGATGCGCGCTCTGGGCGACATGATGGCCCAGGAGGGACAGGAGGGCCAGCAGGCCGGCGAGGGGCAGCAGCCCGGCCAGCAACCCGGCCAGTCGGCGCAGGGCAGCCAGGGGCAGCCCTATCAGGGTCGGCCGCAGTTGGACCCCCTGGGCCGTGAGAGCATGGGCGGCGGCAATGTCATCACCAACGGCGATCCGCTGGCCGAGGGGTTGGACCCTGCACGCCGTGCCCGCGACCTGCTGGACGAGATCCGCCGCCGCAGTGGGCAGCCGGACCGCCCGCAGGACGAACGCGATTACCTGGGTCGGTTGCTGGACCGGTTCTGACGGCTCAGCCGCCGACGCGGGTCGCCAGCCATTGCCGCAGTGCGTCCAGCCCGTCGCGCGCCGCAGCCAGCGTCCCCGACAACGGCCAGCCGCGCGTCTCGGCCACCGGGGCCAGCAGATAGACCGCCAGCACCGCCGCGGCCGCCAGCAGGGCCATCGTCATGCCCGCGCCGAAGCCGCGGCCCCGGCGCATCACCCGGATGGGCGTGGCCGTAGCACGGCGATGCACCGTGGTTTCGGCCTGCTGGCGCAATTCTGGCTGGCGCAGGTCCGGCTGGCGCCGTTCCGGTTCACGGGCGTCACGGGCGTCACGGGCGTCACGGGCGTCACGGGCGTCACGGGCGTCACGGGCGTCAGGGCCACGGGGGACCTGGGCGCGGGGCGCATCCGGAATCGCGGGGTTCGGCGCTGCGATGGCCGGGGACGGCGGGGGCAGGGCCGCGGGCATTGGGGGCAGCGTCACGGTGGTCGCGGGCCAGTCGATCTCCTCGGCGCCGGGGCGCGGGTCGTCCGGCTGTTCGGCGTCGCGCATGCGGCGTTCGTGATCGACCTCGCTTTTCAGCATGTCCAGCACGTCCGGGGACAGGCGCGCGCGGGCCGGCGGCAGGGGTCGGGGCGTCTCGTCCTGGTCGGGGCGCCTGCTGAAGAAGCGGCCCAGATCCAGTCGTCCCCCGGCGGCCGGGGGATGGGCCTGCCAGACATGGCCGCAGGCGGGGCATTCGACCTCGCGGCCGCCCTGGGGAATGGCGTCGGGGGGCAGCGCATATTCGGCGCGGCAACCCGGACAGATCAACTTGAATTCAGCCATGCCACCCTCGCATTCATCGTGCGGCTGTTCTATCAAGCGCGGGTCCGGCTTCCAAGTCGCGCCGGGCGCCAAGGGCCCGCACCAGACGGGTCGCAGCGGAAAAGAGGTGGCGCTTGATCGAGATGCGGGATGTCGGCTTCGGCTATCAGGGCCAGGACGAGCTGTTGTCGGGCATGACGCTGACCCTGCAGCCGGGCATGTTCCATTTCCTGACCGGACCGTCCGGGTCGGGCAAGACCACGCTGCTGCGGCTGTGCTTTGCGGATCTTCTGCCCAGTTCGGGCCAGATGACGGCCTTTGGCCAGGACATGCGCGGGCTGTCGCGCGACGGCATCGCCGATCTGCGCCGCCGCGTGGGCGTGGTCCACCAGGACCCGCAGTTCCTGGACCATCTGCCCCTGGCAGAGAACATCGCGCTGCCCCTCTCCATCGCCGGAGAGGAGGTGGACATGGACGCGCTGCGCGATCTTCTGGGCTGGGTCCAGCTGTCTCAGCACGCCCGCGCCCTGCCACCGTCGCTGTCGGGCGGCGAGCGCCAGCGGGCGGCGCTGGCCCGCGCGGTGATCCTGTCGCCGGACCTGGTGCTGGCGGATGAACCCACGGGCAACCTGGACTGGGACATGTCCATGCGGCTGATGCAATTGCTGATCGAGCTGAACAAGTCGGGCAAGACCGTCCTGGTGGCGACCCATGACCTGAACCTGATCCGCGCCACCAAGGCGCAGGTGACGGCGCGCGTCCTGCGGATCACCGGCGGCAGCCTGCATCTGGCGGGGGCGGATCTCTGATGGGACGGCTGAATATCGGAAGCCTGTGGCAGGGCCTGACGGGTGACAAGGACGGCGCCGGCGACCGCATCGTGCCGCCGACCGGGTTCACGGCGCAGCTGACGCTGTTTTCCGCAGGCGCCATGGCGTTCCTGGCGGTGTTCGCGTTGGCGCTGGCGCTGGCGACGGGGCGGCTGGCCGACCGCTGGTCCTCCGAACTGGCCGGCAGCGTGACGGTCCGCGTCAGCGCGCCGGTGGCGGAACAGGACGCGCTGGTGCAATCGGCGCTGTCGATCCTGCAGACCACGCCGGGCGCGGGCACACCGCGGCTGTTGCCCGAGGACAAGCTGGCCCAGCTGCTGGAGCCGTGGTTCGGGCCGGACATGCCCGTGGACGCGCTGCCCGTGCCCGCGCTGATCGACCTGCCCGTCGAGGGCGAGTTCGATGCCGAGGGCCTGCGCCTGCGCCTTGAGGCCGAGGTGCCGGGCGCGGTGCTGGATGATCACACCGAATGGCGCCGGCCGCTGGTCTCGGCCGCGAACCGGCTGCGGATGCTGGGCATCGTGTCGCTAATGCTGATCGGGGCCGCCTCGGCCGCGATGATCACGCTGGCGGCCAAGGCCGCGCTGGCCGCGAACGTCCAGGTGATCCGCGTTCTGCGCCTGATCGGCGCGCGCGACCTGACCATCGCCACGGCCTTCGTGCGCCGGTTCACCCGGCGCGCCGCGATGGGGTCCGCCGTCGGCACCGTGCTGGGCATGGGCGCGATCGCCATCCTGCCCGATGCCAGCGCCGCGGGCGGGTTCCTGACCGGGCTGGGCTTTCAGGGCGCCGACTGGCTGATGCCGCTGACCATCCCGCTGATCGCGGCCGGTGTGGGCTTCGTCGCCACGCGGTGGGCGGCGCTGAAGATGCTGGAGGCCGTGCGATGACCGACGGCGCGCGTCCCGGCGCGCTGACCCCCTGGCAGTACGTCCAGAACGTGTTGTTCTATGCCCACGTCGCCTGCGCCACTTTGATCATCGGCCTGTTCGGTCTGCCTGCGCTGCGCCACGGGCGGGCAGGCGCGAACCGCATCGCCACGCGCTGGATCGCCTACATGGTCTGGGCCGCGCGCATCCACCTGCGCCTGACCTGCGAGATCCGCGGCACGCCGCCGACCCATGACTGCATCGTCGCGGCCAAGCACCAGTCGTTCTGGGACATCATGGTCATCGCCCATGCCGTCCCCCGCCGCGCCTTCATCATGAAGCGCGAGGTGATGCGCGTCCCGGTCATGGGCTGGTACGCGTGGAAGACCGGCTGCATCCCCATCGACCGGTCGCGCGGGCGCGACGCGATGGCCGCGATCAGCAGCACCATCAACCAGCGCCTGTCGGCCGAGGGGCTGGGCCAGCTGATCATCTATCCCGAGGGTACGCGCACCCTGCCGGGCCAGCGCAAGCCCTACAAGCAGGGCGTGGCCACGATCCGCGAGGGGACCGGCCTGCCGGTCGTGCCCGTCGCGGTGAACACCGGCATGTTCTGGCCGCGCAGCGGGTGGGGCATCCGCCCCGGCCGCGCGGTGGTCGAGTTCCTGCCGCCCATCGATCCCGCCATCCCGGCGGAGGGTTTCCTGCCCCGCCTGCGGGCCGAGATCGAGACCCATTCCGATCGCCTGATGGCCGAGGCCGGGCTGGTCTTGCCGGAATCGGGCGACGCGGATGACGCCGCCCGGAACCGCTCTCACCTCAGGTCGTAGTAGCGCGGGACATGTGGCCCCTGCGGTGGCAGCCCGATGTCGCGCCGCATGTGCGGGGACATCAGGTACGGATCGGGCGGCCGCGGCCGCCTGCGCCGTGGCAGCAGCGCCGCGCGGATCGCGGCCCATAAGACCGCCGTCGCGCCGTGTCGGGCGATCAGGCGGTGCATCGCGGGACGCAGGCGGGCGCTTTGCGGATGAAGATCGGCAATCATCGTCAGTCTCCGGATAGGGGGACCGGACAGGGCGGTGCCTTGTGCGGTCGATGGGGTTCAGGGAAGGGATGACGCCATGCGGACAGGCCCGCGGATCGCGGTCGTGTCAGGTCATGATGTCAGCGGGGTCTGCCTTGCGGCGGTCAGGCGCCTTGTCGCGACGACAAGGTACGCATCGAACCGGTGCGGGTCAGGGCGGGGGCATTGGCATATGATGTCATGAGCCCCTCCTTTCGCGCATGCGTTGCGGGCAGGAGTGCAGGCTGGCCCAGCCTTGCATTTCGCGCAAGACGGCAAAACGCGACAGCCGCCCCAAGACGGGACGGCTGTTGCAGGTCGGTCACAGTATCGTGTGCGTCAGGCCGCAAGCCCCTTGGAGCCCATCGCCAGGAACTTGGCGCGGCGGTCCTTGATCAGCTGGTCGGGTTTCATGTCCGACATCTCGGCCAGCATGGCGGTGATCTCGGCCCCCACGGCGGCGATGGCCTCATCGGGTGCGCGCTGCGCCCCGCCCAGGGGTTCGGCGATGATGCGGTCGATCACTGCCAGCTTCTTCAGGTCCTGCGCGGTCAGGCGCAGCGCCTCGGCCGCGTCGCGCATCTTTTCGGCGTCCTTCCACAGGATCGACGCGCAGCCTTCCGGAGAGATGACCGAATAGATCGAATGCTCCAGCATGGCGATGCGGTTCGCGGTGGCAAAGGCCACGGCCCCGCCGGACCCGCCCTCGCCGATGATGACGCTGACCAGCGGCACGCCGATCTCAAGGCATTTCATGGTGCAGCGTGCGATCGCCTCGCTTTGTCCACGCTCCTCGGCGCCCTTGCCGGGATAGGCGCCGGGCGTGTCCACCAGCGTGATCACGGGCAGGCCGAAACGGTGCGCCATGTCCATCAGGCGGATCGCCTTGCGGTACCCCTCGGGGCGGGCCATGCCGAAATTGTGGTGGATGCGCGACTTGGTGTCGTTGCCCTTCTCATGGCCGATCACCACGCAGGGCGCGTCGTTGAAACGCGCCAGGCCGCCCATCACCGCATGGTCGTCGCCAAAGGCGCGGTCGCCCGCCAGAGGCGTGTATTCGGTGAACAGCGCTTGGATATAGTCGCTGCAATGCGGGCGGTCGGGATGGCGGGCGACCTGCGTCTTCCGCCAGGGGTCCAGGGTCTTGTAGAGGTCGCGCAGCAGGTCCGACGATTTGCGGTCCAGCGCCGCGGCCTCCTTCTCGACGTCGAGGGTGCCGTCGCCCTTGCGGGCCATGGCGCGAAGTTCCTCGGCCTTGCCCTCGATGTCGGCGAGCGGTTTTTCGAAATCCAGATAGACCATGCGGCATGCCTTTGGGGTTCGGGTTTGGCGCTATATAGGTCGGTGCGGGACGGGTTGCAACGCGGGCGCGGCGGCCGGCACCCGCGGGGCCGGGCACCGCGCCCGCGTCACTGCAGGTCGGCGAAGGCCGCGCGCAGCCGGTCCGCCGCCTCGATCACCCGCGCCCGCGGCGTCGCGATGTTGAAGCGCATGAACCCGTCGCCACCCAGCCCGAAGGTCGCGCCGTGATTGGCCGCGATCCGGGCGTCGTCCTGGATGCGGCGCGTGATCTCCGCGTCGGTCATGCCGGTGTCGCGGAAATCGACCCAGGACAGATAGGTTGCCTGCAGGGGCATCGACCGCAGGCCGGGGATCGCGTTCACCGCCTGATCAAAGATCCGCCGGTTGCCGTCCAGGTAATCGACCAGCGCATCGACCCAGGTCGCGCCCTCGGGCGAATAGGCGGCCGCGACCATGTCCTGGCCCAGCATCGCCGGAGAGATCCCCGCGGCGGCCAGCGCGCCCTGGAACCGCGCCCGCAGGTCGGGGTCGGGGATGATCGCGTTGCCGATATGGGCGCCCGCGATGTTGAAGGTCTTGGTGGCGGCGGTCAGCGTCACCAGGCGCGGCAGGATGTCGGGTGCCACGGTCGCCATCATCCGGTGACGGGGGCCGCCCGGCAGGACCAGGTCGGCATGGATGTCGTCCGAGATCAGGATCAGGTCGTGGCGGTCGCAGAAATCGGCGACCTGGCGCAGTTCGGCTTCGGACCAGACGCGGCCGCCGGGATTGTGCGGCGAACACAGGATCAGCAGGCGCTCGCGCCCGGTCAGCATCCCCTCCCACGCGTCCCAATCCATCACGTATTGGCCGTCCCGTTCGGCCAAGGGCAGCTCGACCAGGTCGCGCCCGCCCGCGCGGACGACCCGGCCGAAGGCGTGATAGACCGGTGCCATCACCACCACCCCGTCGCCCGGCTGCGTATAGGCCTGCAGCGCCATCGCCACCGCATTGACCAGACCCGCGCAGGTCAGCACCCATTCGGGCCGGATCGGCCAGCCGTGGCGGTGCTCCATCCACCAGCCGATCGCGGCCAGATAGGGCGCGTTCGCGCCGGGATAGCCATAGATGCCATGCGCGGCGGCGCGGTCCACCACGGCCTGCACGCAGGCGGGGGGCGCGAAGTCCATGTCGGCCACCCACATGGCCAGCCCGTCATCGGGGGCCACGCCATAGGCCGCCTGCATGTCGTCCCATTTGCTGCAATGCGTGCCGCGCCGGTCGATGATGCGGTCGAAGTCGGGATGGGTCATGGGGGCTCCTGGGGGCTGCGTCATCCCAGCCTAGCGGGGTTGTTGCTTATGGTGAAGGCTTGCCCTAAATCCGGGACATGAGCCTGAGACCCATCCTGATCCATCCCGATCCGCGCCTGAAGAAGGTGGCCCAGCCCGTCGCCCGCATCACGCCCGAGATCGAGACCCTGGCCGCGGACATGCTGGCCACCATGTACGAGGCGCCCGGCATCGGCCTGGCCGCGCCGCAGATCGGCGTGGGCCTGCGCGTCTTCACCATGGATGCCAACCGCGACCCCGAGGCGCCGCGCGCGCCCCTGGTGCTGGTCAACCCCGAGGTGACCTGGGCGTCGGACACGCCCAACACCTATGAGGAGGGCTGCCTGTCCATCCCCGACCAGTACGGAGAGGTCACGCGCCCCGCGCAGATCCGCATGCGCTGGCTGGGGCTGGACGGCAAGACCCATGAACGCGAGTTCGACGAGCTGTGGGCCACCTGCGCCCAGCACGAGCTGGACCACCTGGACGGCGTGCTGTTCATCGATCACCTCTCCGCCATCAAGCGGCAGATGATCACCCGCAAGATGGTCAAGCTGAAGCGGGACCTGGCCCGTGCCTGATCGCACGGGTGCCAGCGGCTGGATGCGCCCCGACCTGCCGGGGGATCTTGGCCGCGGCACCCTGCGCGACATCGTCCTGTGGCCCGACCCCCGCCTGCGTCTGCGCGCGGAACCCGCCGGCTACATGACCGGCCCCGAACTGCGCGTGTTGGCCGCCGACATGCTGGCCACCATGTATCACGCCCAGGGCCGCGGCCTGGCCGCCCCGCAGATCGGCGTGCTGCGCCGGATCTTCGTCATGGATGCCGGCTGGAAGGACGGCGCGCCCGATCCTCTGGTCCTGATCGACCCCGAGATCCTGGTCCGGTCGCCGCAGACCGAGACCGCGACTGAAGGGTGCCTGTCCATCCCCGGCCGCCCTGTCGAGGTCACGCGGCCCGCCGCCATCGGAATCGGCTGGTATGATCTGGACGGCCGCTATCAGGTGCGCGACATGCAGGGTCCCGCCGCCCGCATCGCCCAACACGAGGTCGATCACCTGGACGGCCTGTTGATCGTGAAGGACTGACCATGGCCGCGCGCGCGTTCCTGCCCTATGACGACCCCCGCCTGCATCGCGCCGCCGCGCTGGTGGCAGAGATCACCGAATCCGTCCGCATGATCTGGGACGACATGGTGGATACCATGGAGGCGATGCCCGGCGTGGGCCTGGCCGCGCCCCAGATCGGCATCATGATGGCGCTGGCCGTCGTCGATGCCTCGGGGCCGCGCGGACAGGTGGTCCGCATGGCCAACCCCCGGATCCTGCATGCCAGCGTCAAGCTGCGCGAGCACGAGGAGGCCAGCCCCAACCTGCCCGGCGTCTCGGCCCCGATCAGCCGCCCTCGGGCGGTCACGGTGCGGTTCCTCAACCAGGACGGCGTCGAGGAGGACCGCGATTTCGTCGGCCTGTGGGCCACCAGCGTCCAGCATCAGATCGACCACCTGGCCGGGCGGATGTTCGTCGATCACCTGACCCCCCTGCGCCGCAAGATGCTGGTCGCGCGGTCGGCCAAGCTGCACCGCCGCTGATTTTTTTCGTCGTTATGGAATAGAACGACCCGTCGTTCCGTTCTGCTGTCGAATGGCCCAAAAGGCCGTCCGTGCAGCGGGGACCGGCGTCGCGCCCCGTCGCAAGATCGCCGCGGCGCCGGGATTTTCAGAAGGATGCACCCCATGGCACGACTGTTCGGGAATGACGACGACAACCGCCTGACCGGCACCAACGTGGCCGACCTGATCTATGGCCGGTCGGGCGACGACGCGCTCTATGGCTTTCGCGGCAACGACACGATCGACGGAGGCGAGGGCAACGACCGCATCTGGGCCGGCGAGGGCGCGAACCGCGTGTCCGGCGGCTCGGGGAACGATCGCATCTGGGCGGGCGCGGGCAGCGACGTGATCGCCGCGGGCGAGGGCAATGACATCGTCGCCGCCGGCCACGGCAACAACCGCGTCTGGGGCGGCGATGGCGACGACATCCTGTACGCCGGCGCCGGGCGCGACACGCTGGACGGCGGTGACGGAAACGACCGCATGGCGTCGGGGGCGGGCAACGACATCCTGACCGGGGCCGAGGGCGACGACCGGATGATCGCGGGCTTCGGCGCCGACCGCCTGATCGCCGGAGAGGGCAACGACACGCTGAACGGCGGGCTGGGCAACGACACGATGACCGGCGGCGAGGGGGCGGACGTGTTCGTCTTCAACGGCGGGCGCGACCGGATCACCGACTTCGAGAACGGCGACGACGACATCGACCTGCGCGCCCTGCCCAATGTCGACAGCTATGCCCAGATCCGCGGCGCCGCCGTGCAGAGCGGGTCCGACGTCGTGCTGAATTTCGGCCCCAACCAGCTGGTCATCGAGGATTTCTGCCTGAACCAGATGAGCAGCGACGATTTTCCTGGTAAGATCTTTTGACAGTCCCCCCGCGCAGGTTCGCCCTGCGCGGGTTTTTTTCATGTCTGCGCAGGCAGGTCGTCGCGCACCCGCTCCCACGCCAGGGTCAGGTGGCGGCCCAGGATGTCCGACAGTCCGTCCGCATCCCGCGCCTCCAGCGCCGCGATCATCCGTTCGTGCTCGGCGACCGCGCTGGCCCATTTTTCCGCACCTTCGTGCCCGATGAAGCGGACGCGCTTCAACCGGGTCTGCAGGCGGGCATGCACCTCGGACAGGGCACCGTTGTCGGCAAGTGCCACGATGGCGGTATGGATCGCCTGGTTCAGCTTGTAATAGGCCATGCGGTCGCGCCGGGCATAGCAATCGAGCATCCTGTCATGCAGCGTCCGCACCCCCGCGATGCCCGCATCCGTCGCCTGCGCGCAGGCGATGATCCCGGCCTGCTGCTCCAAGATGCGGATCACCTCCAGCATGTCGCGGACCTCGCGCGCGCCGAACTGCTTGACCACCGCGCCCCGTGCCGGGACCAGTTCGACCAGCCCCTCGGATGCCAGGTACTTGATCGCCTCGCGCAGCGGCGTGCGGGACACGCCCAACTGCTGGCCGATCTGGCCCTCGTTCAGGCGGGTGCCGGGTGGCAGCTGCCCCTCGATGATCATGTCGCGCAGCCGCGACAGGATCGCGTCCAGCAGGGGCAGGCGTTCGATGCGGGCGTCTGTGTCTGACATGTCGGTCACCGGCGTCTCCGTTGGCGCGTCTCTCTCTGGCTATGACGGCGGGGGTGGCAAGTCAATATTGCCTTCTGTGTGCTGTATACAGAATTATTGATACGCTTTCGAGGCCGTGCTAGCAAGAACCCGGGACGTGATTCGGGAGGGGGATCGATGTCGGGGAACACCATGCGTTGGACGCCGCAGGACTGGCCCATCGCCTGTGCGATGATCCCGTTCGCACCCGTCCAGGATGCCGGGCCGGCCGCCTGGGCGCGCGATCTGGGGCAGGTCGCGGCGGCGGGGTTCGACGCGGTCGATCCGACAGACAGCTGGCTGCGGCTGGCCGATCTGGACGATGCTGGACGGGCGCGGTTCGTGGCGATCTGCCGTGACCTGGGACTGACCGTTCCGGCCATCTCGACCTCACGGCGCAGCGTGATCGACCCGGTGCAGGGTGACGACCATCTGGCCTATTGCCATCATGTCATCGACTGCGCCGCCGATCTTGGCGCGGGGCATGTCAGCTTTGGCCTGTTCGGCCCGCTGAGCGACGCGCAGCGCGCCGCCCTGTGGTTCTGGACCGAGCCGGGGGTGACGAACCCCGACGATCCCGCCACCCGCGCCCTGGCCGTCGCCCGCATCCGCGACCTGGGCCGCCACGCCGCCGATCGCGGCATCCACGTCGCGCTGGAGATGTACGAGGACACCTATCTGGGCACCGCCTCCGACGCGGTCGCCTTCGTCACCGACGTGGACCTCCCGTCGGTCCGGCTGAACATCGATATCGGCAACCTGATCCGCCTGCATCGGCCCGTGCAGCCCTGGGCGGAGATGATCGCGCTGTGCGCGCCCTTCGCGGGCTACTGGCACGTCAAGAACTACTACCGGATGACCGACCCGTCGGGGGTCATCCTGTCCCATCCCGCGCCCATGATGGGCGGCACCATCAACTGGCGCGCGGCGATCAACACCGCGCTGGACCTGGGCTTTTCCAGCCCCTTCCTGGTCGAGCATTACGGCGGCGACGGACTTGGGGTCTGCGCCGAGAACCGCGACTACATCCGCCGCATCCTGGCGCAGAGAAGGACCCTGCCATGACCAAGATCGTGGACCGCCCCGAGGATTTCGCCGCGACCGCGCTGGCGGGGTTCTGCGCCGCGCATGCCGACCGGGTCATTCCCATCCCGCATGGCGCCCTGCGCGCCCATGCGGGGGCGCCGGGCAAGGTGGCCTTGGTCGTGGGCGGAGGGTCGGGGCATTATCCGGCGTTCCTGGGCTATGTCGGTCCGGGCCTGGCCGACGGGGCGGTGGCGGGGGACGTGTTCGCCTCACCCTCGACCAGTGCAGTGGCCGGGGTGGCGCGGGCGGCGGACCTGGGCGGAGGCGTGATCCTGGGCTTTGGGAACTATGCGGGCGACGTGCTGAACTTTGGCGCTGCCGCCGAACGTCTGCGCGCCGAAGGGATCGATGCGCGCATCCTGGCCGTGACCGATGACGTGGCCAGCGCGCCCGCAACCGACGCGGCGCGCAGGCGGGGCGTGGCGGGCGACCTGCTGGTCTTCAAGATCGCCGGTGCCGCGGCCGAGGCGGGCCTGGAGCTGGACGCGGTGATGGATCTGGCCGGACGCGCCAATGCGCGGACCGTGTCCTTCGGGCTGGCCTTCGACGGCTGCACCCTGCCGGGACAGGCGGCACCCCTGTTCACCGTGCCCGAGGGGCAGGTCGCCCTTGGCCTGGGCATCCACGGAGAGCCGGGGATCGCCGAGCAGGCCGTTCTGCCCGCCGCCGATCTGGCCCGGATGCTGCTGAAGCCGCTGCTGGCGGAACGGCCCCACGGCCATGACGGCCGCGTGGCCGTGGTCCTGAACGGCCTTGGCCGCACGAAATACGAGGAACTGTTCGTCCTGTGGCATCACCTAACCGGGCTGATGACCGACGCTGGCCTGACCATCATCGACCCCGAGGTCGGAGAGTTCGTGACCAGCCTGGACATGGAGGGGTGCTCTCTGTCGATCCTGTGGCTGGACGATGCGCTGGCCGATCTGTGGCGTGCGCCTGCTGATGCACCCGCCTTCCGCAAGGGGACCGTGGCCGCCCAGGGCGCGCGTCAGGTGGCCCGCGAAGGGGCAGCCATCGCAGCGGTTCCGCGCGGAGAACCCGCCAGTGCGGCGCAGGCCGGCTGCGTGGCCGACATGGTGGCGCGGTTGGCCCAGGCGCTGGCCGAGGCAGAGGCAGAATTGGGCCGCATCGACGCCATCGCGGGCGACGGCGATCACGGCCAGGGCATGGCGCGCGGGTCTGCGGCAGCCGCCGTTGCGGCACGCGATGCGGCGGCGCAGGGCGCGGGCGCGGGCACCGTCCTGTCGCTGGCGGGCGACGCCTGGGCGGATCGCGCGGGCGGCACGTCGGGTGCGCTGTGGGGCGTGGCCCTGCGTGCCTGGGGGCAGGCGCTGGGCGATACGGATGTGCCCGATGCGGCCCGCGTGGCCGCAGGGGCGCGGGCGGGGATCGACGCAGTGACCCGCCTGGGCGGCGCTCGGCCCGGCGACAAGACGCTGGTCGATGCCTTTGCGCCCTTCGTCGACACGCTGCAGGGGCAGGTTGCCCAAGGTGCCGCGCTGGCCACCGCCTGGGAGGCCGCAGCAAGCGCGGCGACCGCCGCCGCTGAAGCCACCGCCGACCTGACGCCGCGCCTTGGCCGGGCACGCCCGCTGGCGGAACGCAGCATCGGGCATCCCGATGCGGGCGCGATCTCGCTTGCGCTTTGCGCGCGGGTCGTGGCCGTGGCGCTGGCCCGCTGAATTCGGGCGGCGCGACCGACGCGCCGCCCACGAACCATCATTCCAGACGGAGAGACATATGCGCATTGCTTTGGCCTTGGGGGATGCCGGGGGCGTCGGCCCGGAACTGGCGGCGAAACTGCTGGCCCATGACGACATGAAGGCCCTGGACGTGATCGTCGTGGGCGATGCGCGGGTGCTGGAGATGGGCGCGCGCCATGCGGGCGTCACGCTGGACCTGCCGCGGATCGGCGCCGATCAGGTCGGCCCCGACATGGCGCCGGGCCATGTGCTGCTGGATCTGGAAAATTGCGCGGTGGACGGCATGACCCTGGGCCAGTCCAGCGCCCATGCCGGCGCGGCCAGCCTGCAGAATTTCGGCTGCGTGCTGCAGCTGGCAGGGGCGGGGATCGCGGATGCGGCGATGTTCACGCCCTTCAACAAGCATTCGATGCGGCTGGCGCGGCCCAGCTATGTCGACGAGATCGGCTTCATCGACGCGGTGCTGAACGCCGATCGCAGCGGGCGCGAGTTCAACGTCCTGGAGGAGGTCTGGAACGCCCGCGTGACCAGCCACATCCCCCTGCGCAAGGTTGCCGAGACGCTGACCACCGAACGCATCCTGGACAGCCTGCGCCTGACGGCCGAGGTGATGGCCGGTGCGGGCAAGCCCGGCGCGCGGATCGGCGTCGCCGCGCTGAACCCCCATGCGGGCGACGGCGGCAATTTCGGCCACGAGGATGACGAAATCCTGGCCCCCGCCGTGGCGCAGGCCGTGGCCATGGGCATCGACGCCAAGGGGCCGATCCCGTCCGACACCGTCTTCGTGCGCGCCATTCGCGGCGAATTCGACGCGGTGCTGACCATGTATCACGACCAGGGCCAGATCGCGATGAAGCTGATGGGCTTTGACCGTGGCGTGACGCTGATCGCGGGTTACGGCTTTCCGATCGTGACGCCCGCGCATGGTACGGCCTTCGACATCGCGGGGCAGGGGCGCGCCGATCTTGGCGCGACGCTGACCGCCGCGCGCCTTGGCCGCGACCTGGCCGCGCTGAACCCTGCCCGCGCGCCGCGCGCGCTGCCCGCGGGCTGGGCGCAGGCGGAAGTCGCCCCGACATTGCTGGTCGCCGAATAGGCGCCCGGTCTTCTTCCCGCCGCAAGCGGGTCGCATCATCTTTGGGAGGAGAGAGAATGACCATCAAAACCGCATTGATCGCAGGCACCGCCCTGCTGGCAGCCACCGTCCCGGCGCTGGCGGAATGGACCCCCGAACGCCCGGTGGAATTCGTCGTGGCATCCGGGGCTGGCGGCGGGACCGACAATTTCGCCCGCACCATCCAGGCCGCGCTGACGCGCAACGACATCCTGGACCAGAACATGGTCGTGCTGAACAAGGGTGGCGGTTCGGGGGCCGAGGCGTTTCTGTACGCCCGCCAGAACGCCGCCGATCCGCACAAGCTGATCTTCGGGACGAACAACGTCTATCTGCTGCCCCATGTGGCCCAGCTGGCCTATTCGGCCGAGGACCTGCACCCCGTCGCAGCGCTGGCGCTGGACGAGTTCCTGATCTGGGTCAAGGCCGACGCCCCCTGGCAGACGTCGATGGAGCTGATCGAGGCAGCCAAGGCCGAACCCGGCACCATTGTCTTTGGCGGCAGCCAGTCCAAGGACACCGACGAGACGCTGGTCGCGCTGATCGAACAGACCACCGGCGCCGATTTCAAGTACGTCCCCTTCAATGGCGGCGGAGAGGTCGGCGTGCAGCTGGCCGGCGGCCATATCGCCGCGAACGTCAACAACCCGAACGAGAACATCGGCCAGTGGCAGGCGGGCGCGATCCGTCCGCTGTGCGTGTTCTCTCCGCAGCGGATGGCGGAATCCGAGCCGGTCAGCGGCGACATGGGCTGGCACGACATCCCCACCTGCGCCGAGCAGGGGCTGGAGATCGAGCGGTACCAGATGCCACGCACCGTCTGGCTGCCCGCGGGCACGGACCCCGAGGTGGTGGCCTTTTACCAGGACGCCCTGACCCGCGTGGCCGAGACCGAGGAATGGCAGGACTACCTTGCCAAGACCTCGCAGACCGCGGCGGTGCTGACCGGGGACGAGCTGACCGCCTTCATCGAGGAGAACGAGGCTGCGACCGTGACCGTCTTCGAGGCCGAGGGCTGGGTCACCGCCGCCGCGCAGTAAGCGCATCGGGGCATCCGGGATCATCCGGGTGCCCCTTTTGCCAATGGGGAAAGGGAGGGTCATGACCGTCAGACGTTTTCATGCCGAGATCGGCACGGCAATCACCACCGGCGCATTGGGCGTGGCGGCCATCATCGGCGCCGCCGAACTGGGCACCGGATGGAGCGATCATGGCCCTCAACCTGGCTATTTCCCCTTCTGGGTGGCGATCGTTCTGATCGCGGGCAGCCTGTGGAACCTGGCCGGCGCGCTGGTCGCGCACCGCAAGGCTCAGCGCACGCCCCCCGACCCCCTGGATGACCCGGAGGAGCCGTTCCTGCCGCGCCAGAACCTGATCCGCATCGCGACCTTCCTGGGGGCGATGACGGCCTTCGTCATCGGCATGCTGACGGTCGGCTTCTATGTCGCGGCGACCTTCTACATCGGGCTGACCGCCTGGCGGCAGGGCGGGTTCCGCCTGTGGAAAGGCTTGGCCATCGGCGCGGGTTTCGCCGTCAGCCTGTACCTGATCTTCGAGACGATCTTTCAGATTCCGCTGTTGAAGGGGCCGCTGGAGCCGCTTCTGGGCATCTATTAAGGGGCCGCGACAATGGGCAATTTCGATCTGCTGATGCACGGGTTTTCCGTGGCCATCACCCCGATGCACCTGATGCTGATGGTCGCGGGCGTCCTGATGGGACTGGTCGTGGGGGTGTTGCCCGGGCTGGGGGCGCCCAACGGGGTGTCGCTGCTGATCCCGCTGACCTTCGCGCTGGACCCGACATCGGCCATCATCCTGCTGACATCGATGTATTGGGGGGCGCTGTTCGGCGGGTCCACCACGTCGATCCTGTTCAACATTCCGGGGGAACCGTCATCGGTCGCCACCACCTTCGACGGCTATCCGATGGCGCGCAACGGCGAATCGACGCGCGCGCTGACGCTGGCCTTCGTGTCGGCGGGGGTGGGCGCGCTGATGGGTATTCTGGTCATCACCCTGCTGGCGGGCTGGGCGTCGCAATTCGCGCTGCGCTTCGGTGCGCCAGAATATTTCGCGGTCTATTTCCTGGCCTTCGCGGCCTTCATCGGCATGGGCAGCGCCGCCCCGATGAAGACGCTGGTGTCGCTGACGACCGGCCTGATCCTGACATCCGTGGGCATGGACAGCGTGACCGGGTCCATCCGCCTGACCTACGGGTTCTCGGACCTGCTGGGCGGGATCAGCTTCCTGGTGGTGGTGATCGGCCTCTTCGGCATCGGGGAGCTGCTGGCCACTGTGCAGGAGGGGCTGCGGTTCCGCGGCGTGTCCTCTAGGATCGACCTGCGCGATGTGCTCAAGACCCTGGCCGAGCTGCCCAAGTACTGGGCCACGACCCTGCGGTCGGGCCTGATTGGCATCTGGATGGGCATCACGCCGGGCGGGCCGACGGCGGCCAGCTTCATGTCCTATGGCGTGGCGCGCCAGACCTCGCGCAAGGGCGCGGCCTTCGGGTCGGGACGCCCCGAGGGCATCGTCGCGCCGGAAACGGCGGATCACAGCGCGGGCACCTGCGCGATGCTGCCGATGCTGGCCCTGGGCGTGCCGTCATCGGCCACTGCGGCGGTGATGATGGGTGGGCTGATGATCTGGGGCCTGACGCCGGGGCCAATGCTGTTCGCGACCCAGCCCGATTTCGTCTGGGGCCTGATCGCCAGCATGTACGTGTCGAACCTGCTGGGCGTGATCCTGGTCCTGGCCACCGTGCCGATGTTCGCGGCGCTGCTGCGCATCCCCTTCACCATCATCGGGCCGATGATCGTCGCGATCTGCTTCGTCGGTGCCTACACGGTGTCCGGGGCGACGTTCGATCTGTGGCTGGTGCTGATCTTCGGTTTCGTGGGCTTCATGTTCACCAAGCTGGACTATCCGCTGGCGCCGATGATTCTTGCCATGGTCCTGGGCCACAAGGCCGAGAACGCGTTCCACCAGTCGATGCTGCTGTCGGACGGATCGCTTGGCATCTTCTTTGCCAACCCGTTGGTGACAGGGATCATGATCGTGGCGCTGGCGCTGCTGATCCTGCCCAAGACGCTTGGCCTGGCGCTCAGCCTGCGCCGCAACCGCAAGGTGGTCGCATGAACCTGATCGGTCACTTTGCCGCGCGCCACGGGCGCACCGTCCAGACCGCGATCATCGGCACCGGCGGGTTCGGGCGCAGCTATCTGGCGCAGGCGCGCCATGTGGACGGGCTGGCCTGCCGGGTGGCGGTGGACCGCGATGCAGAGACGGCAGTGGCGGCGCTGGCATCTGTCGGCGTGGACGTGGCGCGGATCGTTTCCTGCACCGACGCGGCGGCCGCGCGGGCGGCATGGGATGCGGGTCATTTTATCGCCGCCGGCGATCTGGCCGCGGTCGCCGCCCTCCCGCTGGACGTCGTACTGGAGGCCACCGGCGACCCCGAGGCCGGCGCCCGCCATGCTGAGATGGCCATTGCGGCGGGACATCACGTCGTCATGGTCACCAAGGAGACCGACAGCGTCATCGGCCCGATCCTGTCGCGCATGGCCCGCGATAGGGGCGTGGTCGTGGCGCCGGTGGACGGCGATCAGCCAAGCCTGCTGATCGGGCTTGCGACCTGGGCGCAGGTCATCGGCCTGCGGATCGTCGCGGCGGGCAAGTCCAGCGAATACGATTTCGTCTTCGATCCCGATACGGGGCAGGTGATCAGCAATGGCACGGCTGTAGCCGCGCCGGGGCTGGCCGACTGGATGGACCCGGCGGATCGGCCTTGGGCCGATGTGGCCGCGGGCCGGGCGCACGCCCTGCGCGCGCTGCCACAGCGCGCCGTGCCGGACCTGTGCGAGCTGACGCTGGTCGCCAATGCCCTGGGGCTGATGCCGGACCGTGCGGACCTGCACGCCCCCATCGCCCGCATCCCCGAGGTCGCGGACCTGATGACCGACCAGGGCGGGCTTCTGTCGGGGCAGGGGCGGCTGGACGTGTTCCACTGCCTGCGCTTGGCCGGCGAGGTCAGCTTCGCGGGCGGCGTCTTCGTCACCGTGGCCTGCGACGACGCCGCGACGTGGGACATGCTGCGCGACAAGGGCCATGTCGTGTCCCGCGACGGGCGCACCGCGATGATCGGCCTGCCGCGCCACCTGCTGGGGCTGGAGGCCGCGACCACGGTGTTCGAGGCCGCCCTGCACGGCGTCTCCTCCGGCGCGCGCGCCCCGCGCCCGGTCGTGGACCTGACCGCCTTCGCCGATGCCGACCTGCCCGTCGGCACCGTCCTGCGGGCCGAGGGGCATCATCACAGCATCGCCCATGTCTCGGGCCGCATGACGCCCGCGCGGGCGGTCGCGGACGATGTGCCGGTGCCGTACTACCTGGCCGCCGGGCGGACGCTGCGCCGCGACGTCGCGGCAGGGCAACCGATTCTGTGTGGCGACGTGGCACTGGACGAAGGCTCGACGCTCCTGCGGCTGCGCCGGATGCAGGACGCCGTCACCGATTGGGGGCTTGCCTCAGGGGCTTGAAGCCCGTCCGCCGCGCGGGCATTGAGGGCAGGCACCAACCGGAGGCTTGCCCGATGCGCGTGATCTTCATGGGAACGCCCGATTTCTCGGTCCCCGCCCTGCGGGCCATCGCCGCGCGCCACGACGTGGTGGCGGTCTATTCCCAACCGCCCCGCGCGGCCGGGCGTGGGCAAAAGCCGCGCCCCTCTCCGGTGGCCTTGGCGGCGCAGGACCTGGGGATCCCGGTCCGCACCCCGGCCCGCCTGCGCGACCCCCAGGACCAGGCCGACTTCGCGGCGCTGGACGCGGATGTGGCGGTGGTCGTGGCCTATGGCATGATCCTGCCGCAGCCGGTGCTGGATGCGCCGCGCCTTGGCTGCCTGAACATCCATGCCTCGATCCTGCCGCGCTGGCGAGGGGCGGCGCCTATCCACCGCGCGATCCTAGCGGGGGATGCGGAAACCGGCGTCGCGATCATGCAGATGGAGGCGGGGCTGGATACCGGCCCGGTGCTGGCCCTGACCCGCACGCCCATCACCGCGGATGACACAACTGCCAGCCTGCATGACCGCCTGTCGGCGATGGGGGCGGACCTGATCTGCGACGTGCTGGACCGCCTGCCGCTGCCTGCCGTGCCTCAGGCGCAGGATGGCGTGACCTACGCCGCCAAGATCGACAAGACCGAGGCGCGTATCGACTGGACCCTGCCTGCCGAACAGGTGGACCTCCAGATCCGCGGGCTGTCACCCTTTCCGGGGGCGTGGTGCATGATCGGGGACGAACGCGTGAAGCTGCTGGCGAGCACCGTCGTCCCGGGACAGGGCGACCCCGGAACGGTCCTGCCCGATTTCACCATCGTCTGCGGCTCCGGGGCGGTGCGCATCACACTGGCACAACGTGCGGGCAAGCGGACGATGACCCCTGCCGACCTGCTGCGCGGTTGGGCGATGCCCCCCCGGTTGGGCTAGGGCCGCATCAGCGGCCCGTCGCGCCCGGGCGCGGTGGGGCTTGCCCCCACCCGGCGGGCGCGACCGCCATCGCGGGACGCAAACGGCGCCCCGCGTGATGCTCAGATCGCGCCGTGACAGTGCTTGAACTTCTTGCCCGATCCGCAGGGGCACGGATCGTTGCGCGCAGGCATCCCCCAGGTCGACGGATCGGCCTCGTCAAAGCCCGGGCGCGGCGCGGAAGGAGCCTCGGGCGCGGCGGGCGCGGGCGCTGCCGCCTCGGGTTCCGCCGATGCCTCCTCCTGGACCTGCTGCTGCTGGCGGGCCATCTGGGCCGCCATCTCGTCGCGCTCGGCCTGCGTCAGGGGACGGATCTGCGCCAGCCGCTGCGTCACGTCAAAGCGCAGGCCGTCAAGCAGCGTCTCGAACAGCTGGAAACCCTCGGTCTTGTATTCCGCCAACGGGTCGCGCTGCGCATAGCCGCGGAAGCCCACGACGGAACGCAGGTGATCCAGCGTCATCAGGTGCTCGCGCCATTTCTGGTCGATCTGCTGCAACAGGACCTGCTTCTCGATCTGCACCATGGTCTCGGGGCCGAAGGCCGCGGCCTTGTCCGCCATATAGGCGTCGCTGGCCTCGGTGATGCGTTCGCGCATCACGTCATGGTCCACGCCGTCCTCGGCCGCCCAATCCGCGACCGGCAGGTTCAGGTTCAGCCGCTCGCGGACCGATTTCTTCAGCCCCTCGGTGTCCCATTGCTCGGGATAGCTGCGGGGCGGCATGTGCTCGTCGATCAGGTCCTCGATCACCTGGTGCCGCATGTCGGCGGTGATCTCTCCGACCTCCTCGCTGTCCATGATCTCGCGGCGCTGGCCGAAGATCGCCTTGCGCTGGTCGTTCATCACGTCGTCGAACTTCAGCAGCTGCTTGCGGATGTCGAAGTTGCGACCCTCGACCTTGGCCTGTGCGCGTTCCAGCGACTTGTTCACCCAAGGGTGGATGATCGCCTCTCCCTCCTTCATGCCAAGCGTCGACAGGACCTTGTCCAGACGCTCGGAGCCGAAGATCCGCATCAGGTCGTCGTCCAGCGACAGGAAGAACAGCGACCGTCCGGGGTCGCCCTGGCGGCCCGAACGGCCGCGCAGCTGGTTGTCGATCCGCCGGCTTTCGTGGCGTTCGGTGCCCAGCACGAACAGCCCGCCCGCCGCCAGGACCTTTTCCTTCTCTCCGGCATGCTCGGCCTCGATCCGGGCGCGCAGCTCGTCGGGATGGGCGTCGGGATCGGCCTTCAGGGCCTCCATCACCTTCATCTCGACATTGCCGCCCAGCTGGATGTCGGTGCCGCGACCGGCCATGTTGGTGGCGATCGTCACCGCGCCCAGCTTGCCGGCATCGGCCACGATCTGCGCCTCGGCCTCGTGCTGGCGGGCGTTCAGGACGTTGTGGGGCACGCCGTCCTTCTTCAGCATCTCGGACAGCAGCTCGGACTTCTCGATGCTGGTGGTGCCGACCAGGATCGGCTGGCCCTTGGCATGGGCCTCCTTGATCGCCTCGACGACGGCGGCGTTCTTCTCGGTCGCGGTGCGATACACGCGGTCATGGTCGTCGATCCGCGCGATGCCGCGATTGGTCGGAACCTCGACCACGCCCAGCTTGTAGATCTCGGCGAATTCCTCGGCCTCGGTCGATGCCGTGCCGGTCATGCCTGCCAGGCGCTGGTACAGGCGGAAATAGTTCTGGAAGGTGACCGAGGCGAGGGTCACGTTTTCGGGCTGGATCTCGACGCCTTCCTTGGCCTCGATCGCCTGGTGCAGGCCGTCCGACAGGCGGCGGCCCTTCATCATCCGGCCGGTGAACTCGTCGATCAGCATCACCTCGCCGTCGCGCACCATGTAATGCTGGTCCCTCAGGAACAGCTTGTGCGCGCGCAGGGCCTGGCTGGCATGGTGGACGATGGTGGTCGATTCCGGATCATAGAGGGTCTGTCCCTCGGGCAGGACGCCGTCGGCCTGCAGACGCGTCTCCAGGAACTCGTTGCCGTCCTCGGTGAAGGTCGCATTGCGGGACTTCTCGTCCAGCTTGTAATGCTCCTCGGTCAGCAGGGGCACATAGGCATCCAGGATGCGGTACAGCTCGGACCGGTCCTGGCTGGGGCCGCTGATGATCAGCGGCGTGCGCGCCTCGTCGATCAGGATGCTGTCGACCTCGTCGACGATGGCGAAGTTGTGACCGCGCTGGACCATCTCGGCCACGCTGCCCTTCATGTTGTCGCGCAGATAGTCGAAGCCCAGCTCGTTGTTGGTGGCGTAGGTCACGTCGCAGGCATAGGCGTCGCGCTTTTCGCCCTCGGGCTGGAACGGCACGACCACGCCGCAGGACATGCCCAGCTGGGCATAGACCTTGGACATCCATTCGGCATCGCGTTTCGCCAGATAGTCGTTGACGGTGACGACATGGACGCCCTTGCCCGACAGCGCGTTCAGGTAGGCGGGAAAGGTGGCGACCAGGGTCTTGCCCTCGCCGGTCTTCATCTCGGCGATGTTGCCCTGATGCAGGAAGATCCCGCCCATCAGCTGCACATTGAAGGCCCGCAGGCCAAGCGCGCGGCGCGCACCCTCGCGGCAGTTGGCGAACGCCTCGGGCAGGATGTCGTCCAGCGATTCGCCGCCCGCCACGCGGGTCTTGAATTCGGCGGTCTTGTCGACCAGCCCCTGATCGGACAATGCCTTGAAGCTGTCCTCAAGGGCGTTGATGCGGGCGACCAGCGCGCGCGTGCCCTTGACCTTGCGGTCATTGGGCGTGCCAAAGACCATCTTCGCCAGATTACCGATCATGTTACCTTCGCCATCACGTTGTCGGGAAGGGACGTCACCTGCGGCCCACTTGCCCGCGCCGGTCGCATTGCCGTATCAGGGGCGTTGAACGAACGCGGCGGCGGCGCCTTCCACGGAGTTGGTTTGGATGTAGGCGCAGCCCACCTGACTGTCAATGTTGGCCCGGCCCCCGCGGGGGTGCGCGCCGTGAAAGGACCCATCCCCATGACCCGATCGACTTTGCTGGCCGCAGCCGTGCTTGCCGCCCTTTCCGCCCCCGCCCTGGCGCAGGACGCCGATGCCGACCAGGTGGTCGCCACCGTGAACGGCCAGGAGATCACCCTGGGCCAGATGATCGTCATGAAGCAGTCGATCCAGGACCCGGCCATGGCCGAGATGCCCGACCAGGCGCTGTGGGACGTGATGCTGGACCAGCTGATCCGCCAGACCGCCGTGGCCGAATCCGCCGAGGACACCGCCGGCGTGCGCGCCCAGCTGGAGCTGCAGCGCCGCAACACCCTGGCCTCGGCCGCGGTCAGCCAGATCGCCCAGGCCGAGCCCACCGAGGAGGAGCTGCAGGCCAGCTATGACCGCCTGTTCGCCGATGCGGGCAGCGTGACGGAATACAATGCCGCCCATATCCTGGTCGACAGCCAGGAGAAGGCCGCCGAACTGAAGGCCGAGGTCGATGGCGGCGCCGATTTCGGCACCGTGGCCGAGGCGAACTCGACCGGGCCGTCCGGTCCCAACAAGGGTGATCTGGGCTGGTTCGCCGCCGACCAGATGGTGCCGCCCTTTGCCGAGGCCGTCGCGGCGCTGGAGCCGGGCCAGGTCAGCGACCCGGTCGAGACCGAATTCGGCTGGCACGTCATCAAGCTGAACGAGACCCGCCTGCGCGAGGCGCCCCCGCTGGCCGAGGTCCGTGACCAGATCAGCCAGATGGTCCTGCGCGAGAAGGTCGAGGCCCAGATCCAGAGCCTGGTGACCGCCGCCGACGTCAAGAAGACCGAAGGGCTGGACCCCGCCCAGCTGAACGCCACCGACCTGCTGGAGGCCGAGTGATGGGAAAGGCGGGTCTGCCCGTCTCTCCTCTGGCACCCGCGCGGTTTCCTGACCTGCCGGTGATCGCGGGCGTCGATTTCGCCAGCGCCGCCGCGGGCATCAAGTACCAGGGCCGCAGCGACGTCACGCTGATCCGCATCGCGCCGGGCAGCACTGTGGCCGGGGCCTTTACCCGGTCGTCCACGCGCGCCGCCTGCATCCTGGACAACCAGGCCAAGCTGGCGCAGGGGGGCGATGCGCCCGACGGCGCCGCGATCCTGATCAATTCCGGCAACGCCAATGCCTTCACCGGCGCGCGCGGCCAGCAGTCGGTCGATGCCGTCTGCGCGGCCGTGGCGGGTGCCCTTGACCTGCCGCAGGGGCGGGTCTTCACCTCGTCGACCGGCGTGATCGGAGAGCCGCTGCCGCACGAACGGATTGTGGCCATCGTGGGCGATCTGGCACGTGATCTGGATGCGGGCGGGGTCGCCGATGCTGCGCGTGCGATCATGACCACCGACACCTTCCCCAAGGGCGCATCCACGACCCTGGCGGACGGCACCCGCATCGCGGGCATCGCCAAGGGTTCTGGGATGATCGCGCCCGACATGGCGACGATGCTGGTCTATCTGTTCACCGATGCCACGGTGCCCGCAGCCGTGCTGCAGCAGGCGCTGTCCTCCGGGCTGGACGCGACCTTCAACGCGATCACCGTGGACAGCGACACTTCCACATCCGACGCGCTGATCCTGGCCGCGACGGGGCAGGGGGCATGCGCGCCCATAACCGATCTGGACAGCGATGCGGGGCGCGACTTTGTGACCGCGCTGCTCGGCGTCATGCGCGATCTGGCCCATCAGGTCGTCCGCGACGGCGAGGGCGCCACCAAATTCGTCGAGATCGCCGTGACGGGCGCCGCGGATGCGGCGGACGCGCATCGCGTGGCCATGGCCATCGCCAATTCGCCGCTGGTCAAGACCGCCATCGCCGGACAGGACGCCAACTGGGGCCGCATCGTGGCCGCGGTGGGCAAGTCGGGCGCGCGCGCCGACCGTGACCGCCTGCGCATCGCGTTCGGGGACATGGTCGTGGCCCGCGACGGCTGGCGCGATCCCGACTATGACGAAGCCGCCGCCAGCGCCTACATGCGCAACCAGGACCTGCGGATCGCCGTCGATCTGGGCCTAGGAGACGCGGCGCGGACGGTCTGGACCTGCGATCTGACGCACGGCTATATCGACATCAACGCGGATTACCGGTCGTGAAGACCGTCCTGGTGTCCGCGGTGGCACTGATCGATCCCGACGGGCGTGTGCTTCTGGCACAGCGCCCGCCGGGCAAGTCCATGGCGGGCCTGTGGGAATTCCCCGGCGGTAAGGTCGAACCCGGAGAGACCCCCGAGGCCGCCCTGATCCGCGAGCTGGAGGAGGAGCTGGGCATTCAGACCTGGAACAGCTGCCTGGCACCGCTGACCTTCGCCAGCCACGCCTATGACACGTTCCACCTGCTGATGCCGCTCTTCGCCTGCCGCCGCTGGCAGGGAATCGTCCAGCCGCGCGAAGGGCAGCAGCTGGCTTGGGTCCGGGCACGCGATTTTCGCGATTACCCCATGCCTGCGGCAGACATTCCCCTCATCCCGGCCCTGCAGATGTGGCTATAGTGTCGCAAATTTGAGTGATCCGATTGCATTGTTGCTGAAAAAAGTCGTAGATGATCAAGTTGCGAACGATTTTTTAACCATTTCATGACTAACTTTGTTTAGGGCACAGAGGAGGCTTGACATGATTCGCACTATTTCCGTCGGCAGCTACATCTCGATCCAGGGTCTTTTCGAGGGCTCGACTGCGGATGGGAACATCCTGGTCCGCGTCGGCAACCGTACTTTCGAGGGCAAGCCGGTCGGCCACTGACCGTTCCGGCGCACGGGGGAGCGTGGCGCCAAGGGAACCGCATGAACACCAAGGGGGTGATCCGAAAGGGTCACCCCCTTTTCCGTTCCATCGTGCCGGACCCTGGAACGCAAAAAGCCGGGCGATCGTATCGCCCGGCTTTCGCATGTCGCAGACGGTCGCTTACAGCGAGCGTTCGACCTCTTCGCGTTCGAAGATCTCGATGACATCGCCGGGACGGATGTCGTCATAGTTCTCGAAGGCCATGCCGCATTCCTGACCGGACTGCACTTCCTTGACCTCGTCCTTGAAGCGCTTGAGCGTCTTCAGCGTGCCTTCGTGGATCACCACGTTGTCGCGCAGCAGGCGCACGCCGGCCGAACGACGGGCCACGCCCTCGGTCACCAGACAGCCGGCGACGTTGCCGACGCCCGTGACGCGGAACACTTCCTTGATGGTCGCGTAACCGATGAAGTTCTCGCGAATCTCGTTGGACAGCATGCCCGAAGCGGCGGCCTTGATGTCGTCCAGCAGGTTGTAGATGATCGAGTAGTAGCGGATCTCGACACCCTTCTGGTTCGCGGCGTTGCGTGCCGGAGCGTTGGCCCGGACGTTGAAGCCGATGACCGGAGCGCCCGACGCCTCGGCCAGGCCGATGTCGGATTCGGTGATCGCACCCACGCCGTAATGCAGCACGCGCACGCGGACCTCGTCGTTGCCGACCTTTTCCAGGGCCTGCACGATGGCCTCGGCCGAACCCTGCACGTCGGCCTTGAGGACGACAGCCAGTTCGGACACGTTCACGTCCGCCTTGGCCTTGGCCATCATCTGCTCCAGCGTGGTCGCGGCACCGGCTGCGGCGCGTTTGTCCTTGGTCTGCTGGGCGCGGAACTCGGCGATCTCGCGGGCCTGCGCTTCGGTCTCGACCACGTTCAGCACGTCTCCGGCCTCGGGGGTACCGTTCAGACCCAGAACCTCGACCGGGACGGACGGGCCGGCTTCCTCGACGCGGTCGCCCTTGTCGTTGATCAGGGCGCGGACCTTGCCCCACTGCTCGCCCACGACGAAGATGTCGCCGCGGCGCAGGGTGCCGTGCTGGACCAGGACGGTGGCGACAGGGCCGCGTCCGACATCCAGCTGCGCCTCGATGACCGCGCCCTGTGCGGCACGGTTCGGGTTGGCGCGCAGCTCCAGCAGTTCGGCCTGAAGCGCGATGGCCTCCAGCAGGTTGTCCAGGCCCAGGCCGGTCTTGGCCGAGACCTCGACATCCTGCACGTCGCCCGACATGGCCTCGACGACCACCTCGTGCTGCAGCAGGTCGGTACGGACCTTCTGCGGGTCAGCCTCGTGCTTGTCGATCTTGTTGATCGCCACGATCATTGGCACGTTGGCGGCCTTGGCGTGGTTGATCGCCTCGACGGTCTGGGGCATCACGGCGTCATCCGCCGCGACCACCAGCACCACGATATCCGTCACGTTCGCGCCACGGGCACGCATCGAGGTAAAGGCCGCGTGGCCCGGCGTGTCCAGGAAGGACAGGACGGCGCCACTGTCGGTCGTCACCTGATAGGCGCCGATATGCTGCGTGATGCCGCCGGCTTCGCCCGAAACGACGGAGGCCTTGCGGATCGCGTCCAGAAGCGAGGTCTTGCCGTGGTCGACATGGCCCATGATCGTGATGATCGGCGGGCGAGGCTGCATGTCCTCGTCACGATCGACCGTGGGGGCGATGACCTGCTCCACATCGCTGTCGCTGACGCGCAGGACCTTGTGGCCGAATTCCTCAATCACCAGCTCGGCGGTGTCGGCGTCGATGGGCTGGTTGGCGGTAACCATCATGCCCATCTTCATCAGCGCCTTGACCACGTCGGCGGCGCGTTCGGTCATGCGGTTGGCCAGCTCCTGGACCACGATGGTCTCGGGCAGGCGCACTTCGCGGAACTGCTTTTCGGGACGGGCGGATTGGCCCATCGCCTTCTGGCGGGTGCGTTCCTGCTTGCGCTTCATCGCGGCCATGCTGCGCTGGCGGCCGCCTTCGCCGTTCAGCGCCTGGTTCAGCGACAGCTTGCCGCCGCGACGGTTGTCGTCGGTTGTCTTGGCCTTGGCGGTCTTGTCGCGGTCCGTGCGCTCGACGCGGTCGGTCTTGCGGGCCACGCCGGTCGTGACGCCCTTGGTCTCGGCGCGCGAGGCGGCAGCCTCGATCGCGGCCTGATCGGGGGCGGTGGGCTTGGTCGCACCGGCCGAAGGCTTGGGACGCTCCTGGCGCGGCTCGGCCTTGCGGCGGGCCTCGTCGGCGGCATCCTGCGCGGCCTGGGCCTCGGCCAGGGCCTTGGCCTTGAGGGCCTCCTCGCGCTCGCGCTCCTCGCGGGCCTTGGCCTCGATCTCGGCGCGGCGGCGCTCGCGCTCCTCCTCGCGGGCCTTCTCGTCGGCCAGGCGCTTGGCGGCGTCATCGGCCTCGCGTGCCTTGGCGGCGGCAAGGGCCTTCAGGCGGCGCTCCATCTCGGCATCGGAGATGCCTGCGGGGCGCTTGGAGCTGTCGCCGGCCACGCGGGCGGTCAGCGGGTTCTTTTCTTTCTGCGCATCCGTCATCGGCGCGGCTGCCTTGGGCACCACGACGCGCTTGCGCTTGGTTTCGACGACGACGCTTTTGGTGCGACCGTGGCTGAAGCTTTGCTTGACTGCGCCGGGGCGATTACCGCCACCAAGGCCCAAGGGGGTTTTTCCGTCTTTGTCGCTCATCTGCGTCTTCATTCCTTCCCGACAGCCGTATTGCCGTCGTCATGCCCGCGCAGACCCGTTAGTCTGCCGGCTTCCAAGATCACCTTGTCCGTCAGGCCACCCTTCGCAAGCGCGCCGTGTATGACATGACTGCGCCCAAAGGACAAACCCAATTCTGATGCGGTCAGGCAGCCGAACCAGCGTCCGCCGGTGGGCGTCCACAGCTTGCCCTTGCCGCGGTCCGACCCGTCGCTGGCCTGAAGCAGCACCTTGGCGCGACCTTCGGCCAGCCAGCCCTTGACCTTTTCGAACCCCGCCACCGCGCGGCCCGATTTCCGCGTCAGCGACACCAGTTCGACCAGCCGGCGGGCGATGCCCGCCTCGACCAGGTCGGCCAGGTCGGGGGCCGCCTGGACCGGAGCCTTGGCGGCACGAGAGAACAACCCCTTGGTCACCGCCTTGTTCAGGGCCGCCTTGTCGGCGGCGACCCAGATGCCGCGACCGGGCAGCTTTTCCGCCAGGTCGGGCACGACCTGCCCGTCGGGACCGATCACGAAACGGATCAGGCCCCGCTTGGGTTGCACCTCGCCGGTGGCGATGCACCGGCGTTCCGGGTCGTCGTCCCGGTCCTTGTCATGTCCACCACGGCTCAATCTGTGCTCCGATCCGGGGCGATCAGGCCCCGGCCTCCTCGTTGTCGTCATCGTCCTGCAGGTCGTCTTCCGCATCCGTGTCGTCCAGCTCGGTCGGATCGACCCAGCCCAGCATCACGCGCGCGGTCATGACCATGGTCTGCGCATCTTCCAGCGTCACGCCATAGGGTTCCAGCAGGCCTTCGTCCTTGACGCGGGCGCCGTTGACGGTGGTCCAGCCACCGGCCAGCTCCCAGTCGGCGCAGGTCGCGAAATCTTCCAGCGTCTTGACGTCGTCCTTGGCCAGCGCCTCTACCATCTGGGGTGTCAGACCCTCGAATTCAATGAGGCTGTCCTCGGCGCCCAAGGCGCGCGCGGCATCCAGGGCGGCCTTGTTCTTGGCCTCCAGCACGTCGCGGGCGCGGGCTTGCAGCTCGGCTGCGGTGCCCTCGTCGACCCCGTCGATCGTCAGCAGCTCGTCCTGGTCGACATAGGCGACCTCCTCAAGGTTGGTGAACCCTTCGGCCACCAGCAGCTGGGCGAAGAACTCGTCCAGGTCCAGCTGTTCCATGAACAGCGCGGTGCGGGTGTTGAACTCTGCCTGACGACGCTTGGATTCCTCCTCGTCGGTCAGGATGTCGATGTCCAGGCCGGTCAGCTGGCTGGCCAGGCGCACGTTCTGGCCGCGACGGCCGATGGCCAGCGACAGCTGCTCGTCGGGAACGACGACCTCGATCTTGTTGGCCTCCTCGTCGAAGACGACCTTGCTGACCTCGGCGGGCTGCAGCGCGTTGACCAGGAAGGTCGCCTGGTCCTCGTTCCACGGGATGATGTCGATCTTTTCGCCCTGCAGTTCACCGACGACGGCCTGCACGCGGCTGCCGCGCATGCCGACGCAGGCGCCGACCGGGTCGATGCTGCCGTCATGGCTGATCACGGCGATCTTGGCGCGCGAACCGGGGTCGCGGGCGACGGCCTTGATCTCGATCACGCCGTCATAGATCTCGGGGACTTCCATCTTGAACAGTTCGGCCATGAACTGCGGGTCGGTGCGCGACAGGAAGATCTGCGGCCCGCGCGTCTCGCGGCGCACGTCCTTGATATAGGCGCGGATGCGGTCGTTCGGACGATAGCTTTCGCGGCCGATCTTCTCGTTGCGGCGCAGGATCGCCTCTCCGCGGCCGACGTCGACGATGATGTTGCCGTATTCCTCGCGCTTGACGACACCGTTGATGATGCTGCCGGCGCGATCCTTGAATTCCTCGTACTGGCGGTCGCGCTCGGCCTCGCGGACGCGCTGCAGGATCACCTGCTTGGCGGATTGCGCGGCGATGCGGCCCAGTTCGACCGGGGGGACCTGGTCGATGATCTCGTCGCCGATCTGGGGGTTGTCCAGATAGGGCTTGGCCTGCTCGACCGTCAGTTCGGCCTGATAGTTCTCGACGGCATCGTCGGCCACGACCGTGCGCACGCGCGTGAAGGTCGCGTTGCCGGTGCGGCGGTCGATCTTGACGCGGATGTCCATCTCCGCGCCGTAGCGGGACTTGGCGGCGCGGGCCAGGCTGTCTTCCATCGCTTCGATGACCAGCTCGGGCTCGATCATCTTCTCGCGGGCGACGGCTTCGGCCGTCTGCAGCAGTTCAAGCTGGTTGGCAGAGGTGATGGCCATCACTCACTCCTTGGGTTGCACGGCGGTCGCGCCGTCATCATCGGTTTCGATCTCGTCGAAGGCGGTTTCGTCCAGGTTGTCGATCTCGACCCCGGCTTCCTTCTTCTGACGCAGCATTTCCTTGATCAGCTCGTCCGTCAGGACCAGCTTGGCGTCCGACAGCAGGTCGAAGTCCAGCCCGATCGTGTGGGTCTGGCCCTTGTCCTCGATGTTGATCAGCACCTCGGTGCCCTCGACGCCCGCCAGGACGCCCTTGAACTTCTTGCGCCCGTCGATCGCCTGGTTCAGGTCCAGCCGCGCCTCATAGCCCTCGAATGTCCCAAAGTCCTTCAGGCGGGTCAGGGGACGGTCGATGCCGGGGCTGGACACCTCGAGGTGATAGTTGTCCTCGATCGGGTCCTCGACATCCAGCGTGGCGCTGACCGCGGTCGAGATCTGGGCGCAGTCGTCCACGTTGATGCCGCCCTCGGGGCGGTCGGCCATGATCTGCAGCGTGGCGGTCTTGCCGCCCTGCAGGCGGACGCGCACCAGCTCGTATCCCAGATCCTCGATCACCGGGGTGATGATCTCGGCCAGGCGGCGGTCGATCGCGGTCTTGGCGATCAGGTCGTTCGTGACGGGCAGATCGTCGGACATCAGATCCTCTTGGACAGGAAAAAGGGGCCGTCAGCGGGCCCCATGCGGAAGTTCCGGTGGGCAGGGTTTGGACGCCTGCACCGCTGTTGATCGGTCCTATAGCCGGAGACGGGTGCGAATGCAAGCGATCTTAGGCGGCGGGTCGCGGCACGGCGGGGTTGTCGCGCCAGATGCGCCAGTTCAGTCCCGACGCGACGCACAGCCACGCCAGATAGGGCAGCAGCATCGCCCCCGCGGTCCGGTCCAGCGACCAGAAAGTTACCGTCATGGCCGCGACCGTCACCAGCAGCGTGGCGATGATCGCCATGCCCAGGGCCATCCGCCGCGCCCCAAAGAAGACCGGCGTCCACAGCGTGTTCAGTGCGATCTGCGCCGCCCACAGGGCCAGCGCGGCCCCGGCGCCGGGCAGGCCCGCCACCCGCGTCGCCGCCGTGGCCGACAGCAGGTAGATGATCGTCCAGGCCACGGGAAAGGCCCACTTCGGCGGGGTAAAGCCGGGCTTGCGCAGCCCGTCATACCACGCGCCGGGCTTGAAGATGACGCCGGTCGCGGCGGCGGCGACGCTGGCCAGCAGGAAGACCGGGAACAGGATCAACGGGGCGCCCTCCGGCTGCGGTCTTCGTCGCGGATGCCGTCCATGACGGCGGCCAGCTCTGCGGTGATGCGGGGTTCGGAGAGGGCGTGGCCCGACGCCGGGACCAGACGCAGTTCGGCCCGGTCCCACCCCTGGGCCAGCCGGTGCGCGCTGACGGGGGGGCAGACCATGTCATAGCGGCCCTGGACGATGATCGCGGGCAGGTGCTCGATCCGCCCGCGGTCGCGCAGCAGCTGCCCCTCGTCCAGGAAGCAGCCGTTGCTGAAATAGTGATTCTCCAGCCGGGCAAAGGCGCGGGCGTAATCGGCGGGGGCATGGCCCGCGGCCTGCGACTGCAGCCCCGCCAGCGCGTTTTCCCACATCAGCCAGGGCTGCGCGAATCGCGCCTGACGGCCCAGGTCGTCGTCGAACAGCCGCCGGTGATAGGCGCCGATCATGTCCTGGCGTTCGGATGGGGGGATCGGCTCCTGAAAGCGCTCCCACAGGTCGGGAAAGAACCGCGCGGCGCCCCCGCCATAGAACCAGTCCAGTTCGGACCGCATCCCCAGGAACACCCCGCGCAGCACCAGCCCGGTGACATGGTCCGGATGCGCCTGCGCATAGGCCAGGGCCAGCGTCGCCCCCCAGCTGCCGCCGAACAGCAGCCAGCGGTCGATGCCAAGGCGCGCGCGGATCAGGGCGATGTCGTCGATCAGATGCGCGGTGGTGTTGGCCCGCACCGACGCGGTGGGCCGCGACCGCCCGCAGCCGCGCTGATCGAACAGCACCACGCGGTAATGCGCCGGGTCGAAAAAGCGCCGCATATAGGGGCTGCACCCACCGCCCGGCCCGCCATGCAGCACCAGAACGGGCCGGCCCTGCGGGTTGCCGCATTCCTCGGCGTACAGGATGTGGCCGTCGCCCACGTCGATCTCGTGGCGGGCAAAGGGTTCGACCGCCGGGTGAAGGCGGCCATGTGACGCGGAGATTTGTCCTGCCAATCGGTCCATCCTGCCACTATAAGCACAGACAACGCCGCCCGCCAGAAGGACCGCCCCCCAATGACCACGCCCAGCAGCATCGACCAGGCCGAGATCGCGAAATTCGAGGCGATGGCCGCCGAATGGTGGGACCCCAACGGCAAGTTCCGCCCCCTGCATCTGATGAATCCGCTGCGGCTGGACTATATCCGCGACCAGATCGCGGCCGAATACGGGCGCGACCGGCGCAGCCTGCGGCCCTTCGCGGGGCTGCGGGTCCTGGACATCGGCTGCGGCGGCGGGCTGGCCAGCGAACCGATGGCGCGCTTGGGCGCAAATGTGGTGGGCGCGGATGCGACCCAGGTGAACATCGCCGTGGCCCAGACCCATGCCGATCAGCAGGGGCTGGCGATCGATTACCGCGCCACCACGGCCGAGGCGCTGGTCGCGGCGGGCGAACGCTTTGACGCGGTCCTGGCGCTGGAGATCGTCGAACATGTCGCCGACCCCGCGGCCTTCGTCGCGACCTGCCACGACCTGCTGCGCCCCGGCGGGCTGCTGATCCTGTCGACGCTGAACCGGACCGCGCGCAGCTTCGGCGCGGCGATCATCGGGGCGGAATGGATCATGCGCTGGCTGCCGCGCGGTACGCATGACTGGGCGCGCTTCATCACCCCGGACGAATTGGCCGCCCATGCGCAGGCGGCGGGGCTGATGGTCGCGGATCGCAAGGGGATGGTGTTCAACCCGATCACCTTCGGCTGGTCGATGTCGGATCGCGACCTGGCGGTGAACTACATCATGACGGCGCGTCGGGCCTGAGGCCTCAGGGCTTGGGCGGGTCGGCCTCCAGCCGCAGGCGCAGCTCGCGCAGGACGGGCAGGGCGCCGCGCACCCGGTCCGCGCCGATGTCGCGCACCACGCCCGCGATCAGCGGCATGAAGCCCGCGATGGCCTGATCGCGCGCGGCCCGGCCCGCCGTGCTGATCGACACGAACTTGCGCCGTGCATCGTCCCAATCGGGGCGGATGTGCACATGGCCCGCCCATTCCAGCCGCGCCAGCGTGTTGGTCATCGCGCCCCGCGTGATGTGAAACGCCGCCGCCAGCTGGGCGGGGGTGCGTTCCTCGTTCACGTGGGCCAAAAGATTCAGCACCGAAAAATGCGAAATCTGCATCCCCTTGGGCAGCGCCTTGCCGATCAGGTTGCGCGACAGCTGGTCGGCGATCAGCACCTCGGCGAACAGGCTTGCGGCCAATCGGTCGGTGGACCGGGCCTCGGCGGCTTTGTCAGGGTTGGGCGCAGGTGTCGTCATGGCCTTCCGGGGCCGCAAAGGGCCTGTCGTGATACAGCGAGGGAATGCGAGACCGTGCCTCATCCACCGCCGAAAGGTCAAGGGATACAATGGTGATGCCGGGGTCGTCCCCGCCATCCGCCAGCACCCGGCCCCAGGGGTCGACGACCAGCGAATGGCCGTGGCTGCGCCGGGCGGGGCGGTCCGGGCTGTGGGGCGCGGGGTGGGTGCCGCATTGCGCGGGCGCCAGCACGAAGCACCCGGTCTCGATCGCGCGAGCGCGCAGCAGCGGCTCCCAATGGGCGACCCCCGTGACGGGGTTGAAGGCCGACGGCACCGTCAGGATGCGCGCGCCCGCCTGCGCCAGCGACCGGTACAGGTGCGGAAAGCGCAGGTCATAGCAGACCGTCATGCCCAGCACCGTCCCGGCCGCGGGTGCCGTGACCGCCCGGTCGCCGGGGCGATAGGCAGCGCTTTCGCGATAGGCTTCGGTGTCGCTGATGGTCACGTCGAACATGTGCAGCTTGTCATAGCGGGCCGCGACCGTCCCGTCGGGGGCGATCAGCAGGCTGCGGTTCGCAAACCGCCCGTCCGCGTCGCCGCTGGCCAGGGCCAGCGATCCGACCAGCAGCCAGATGTCCAGCGCCCGCGCCTCGGCCCGCAGGGCGGCCAGGGTCGCGTCCTGATCCTCGGGGCGCAGCAGGGCGGCCTGACGCGCGCGGTCGGGGGACAGCAGGTTCGTCGCCTCGGGCGTCAGGACCAGCCGCGCGCCCCGGCCCGCGGCCTTGCGGATCAGGGCGATCGTGGGGCCAAGATTCGCGACCGGGTCGTCGCCGACCGTCAGCTGGATCAGCCCGACGGTCAGCGCGCCCATCAGGCGGCGCCCTTGAGCAGCGGGTCCAGCTTGCCCGACCGCTCCAGCGCATAGAGGTCGTCGCAGCCGCCGACATGCGTGGTGCCCACGAAGATCTGCGGCACGCTGCGCTTGCCCGCGCGCTTCGTCATCTTGTCGCGAAGCGCCGGGTCGGCGCCGACGTCGATTTCCGTATAGGACGCGCCCTTCTGGTCCAGAAGCTGCTTGGCGCGGATGCAGAAGGGGCAGGTGCGGGTGGTATAGATCTCAATGCTCATGGCGGTCCTTTTTGGTGGCTGCCCCCTATCTAGTGATCCTTGACCGCGCGTGCCAGCACCGCCACCGAAACCGGTCCCGATCCCGCCGCCAGCAGCGCCAGTGCCGCTGCGTGGATCGTGGCCCCCGACGCCATCACGTCGTCGACCAGGATCACCGGCCGCCCCGCCACGCCCGCCGCGCGACGCGGATGCACGGCCAGGGCGTCCTGCTGGTTGGCATAGCGGTCGGCCACGCCGCGATGGTCCTGCGCCTGCGTGTGGCGCACCCGCACCAGCAGGTCGGCCTGGTGATCCAGCCCCAGGGCGCGCGCCACCCGGCCCGACACCTGCGCGGACTGGTTGTACTTGCGTTTTGCCAGGCGGCGCAGGTGCAGGGGCACCGGGGCCACGATCATGCCGGGCATCGCCAATGGTGCCGCCGCCCGCGCCAGCCACGCGGCCATGGGCGGGGCCAGGTCCAGCCGGTCGCCATGCTTCAGCGCCAGGATCAGCCTGCGCGCGGTGCCGCCATAGACCATCGCCGCGCGCCCCCGCGTCCAGGGCCGCACCGTGCCCAGGCAGTCGTCGCAGACCAGCACGGTGTCCACGCCCGACCCGTCATCGGGCAGCGGCGCCCCGCAGCAATCGCAGCAGGCGCCGGTGATGAAGGCAGCCTCGGGCCAGCAGTCGGCGCACAGATGCACGGCCCCCGCGCCCCCGTCGGCCACGCCCGCGCCGCAGGACAGGCATTGGGGGGGATAGAACAGCCGCAGCGCGGCTTTCATCGCCCCCGAAAGCACCTTATGTTCCCGTCCCATGAGTGACCCCAGACCCGCCCTGACCGACCGCATCGCCCTGACCCGCCAGCGCCGCCGCGCCCAACGGGACGGCATGGTCGACCTATTCCACCAGATCGCCGCCGACGAGATCCACGATAGGCTGGCCGAGGTTAACAGAACCTTTACGGCCCCCGCCCTGGTGACCGGTTTTCCCGACATCTGGGGCCCGCGCTTTCCTGATGCGCGGGTGGTGGCGGACGACCCGGTGCTGGACCTGGAACCCGGCGCGCATGACCTGGTGATCCACGCCCTGTCGCTGCATTGGGCGGACGATCCGGTCGGGCAGATGGTGCAGTGCCGCCGCGCCCTGCGCGAGGACGGGCTGTTCATCGGCGTCCTGTTCGGCGGCCAGACCCTGTCCGAAGCCCGCGCCGCCCTGGCCCAGGCCGAGGCCGAGATCACCGGTGGTTTGTCGCCCCGAATCCTGCCCATGGGAGAGATCCGCGACCTGGGCGGCCTGCTGGCCCGTGCGGGACTGGCGTTGCCGGTGGCCGACCTGCTGCCGCAGCGCGCCAGCTATCGCGACCTGTTCCACCTGGGCCGCGACCTGCGTGCGATGGGCGAGGGCAACGCGATGGCCGCGCGCCTGCGCCGGCCCACCCCGCGCACCGTGCTGGCCCGCGCCGCCGATCTGCTGGCCGCCCACAGTCCCGACCGCGACGATCCGTCCCGTGTCGCGGTCACCTTCGATCTGGTCTTTCTGACGGGCTGGGCGCCCTCGGACAGCCAGCCAAAGCCCTTGCGCCCCGGATCGGCCACCACCTCGCTGGCCGATGCGCTGACAAAACTCAGGAAGTCATGATGAGACCCACCCACGCGCCTGCCGACCATCCCGCGGTCAAGCCCGCCAAGACCGGCATCCTGATCGCCAATCTGGGCACGCCGGACGGCTATGACTACTGGTCGATGCGCCGCTATCTGAACGAGTTCCTGTCCGACCGCCGCGTCGTCGACGTGAACCGCCTGATCTGGCAGCCGCTGCTGCAGGGGGTGATCCTGACCAAGCGGCCGTTCAGTTCCGGCAAGAACTACAAGCTGATCTGGAACCACGAGGCGAACGAAAGCCCGCTGCTGACCATCACCAAGGCCCAGACCCGCGCGCTGGCGCAGATGGCGCATGACGAATGGGGCGATCAGGTGATGGTCGATTTCTGCATGCGCTATGGCAATCCGTCGACCGGGGACGTGGTGCGACGGATGGTCGATGCGGGCTGTCGGCGGATCGTGTTCCTGCCGCTTTATCCGCAATATGCGGGGCCGACCTCGGCCACGGCCAACGACCAGCTGTTCCGCGTCCTGATGAAGGAGACCTGGCAGCCCGCCGTGCGCACGGTCGAGCCCTATGTGAACCGCCCCGACTACATCAAGGCGCTGGCCGACAGCGTGCGCCGCGCGCTGGACGGCAAGGTGCCCAAGAAGCTGGTCGCCAGCTATCACGGCATGCCCAAGCGCTATCTGATGCAGGGCGATCCCTATCACTGCCAGTGCCAGAAGACGTCGCGCCTGCTGCGCGAGGAGTTGGGCTGGCCCGAGGGGATCATCGACACGACCTTCCAGTCGGTCTTCGGCCGCGAGGAGTGGCTGCGCCCCTATACGGTGGAGCATGTGGCCGAACTGGCCAAGCAGGGCCATACCGACATCGCGGTGATCTCTCCGGCGTTCTCGTCGGACTGCATCGAGACGCTGGAGGAGATCAACGGCGAGATCAAGGAGGCCTTCGAGGAGGCCGGGGGGCACGAATTCCAGTACATCCCCTGCCTGAACGACGACCCCGCCCATATCCGCGTCATGTTGGAGGTGGTGCGCGAGAACATCGGCGGCTGGGTGCAGCCGCGGTGAGCGTCGGCGCGTTCACGCCAAGTTGGGTTTGATCCGGTGCGAGGCATTGGATAGGACTAGGCCATGTGCGCGAGGAGAGTGGCCGGAACATGAAGAAAATCAACGCGCTTGCGATTCTGGGCCTGATCGTGCTTGGTGCGTGCGGCCCGCGCAATCTGGCGCCTGCGCCGATGGCCATGCCCATGGACCCGGCCGCGGCGGCGGCGCCGGTGGTCGACGACAACGCGGCCATCGCGGGGCGCGTGCTGCAGCAGATCAACACGCTGCGCGGCAACATCGGCCTGTCCCCGCTGCAGCCCAGCCCTGCGCTGGAGGCGGCGTCGCTGGTCCATTCGCGCGACATGTCGGCCCAGAACCGGGCCTGGCACTGGGGGTCGGACGGATCGTCGCCCCTAGACCGGGCGCAGCGTCAGGGGTTCGGCGGAGAGATCATCGGCGAGAATATCTCGGAGACCTACGAGAACGAGATCGAGACGCTGGCCGCATGGATGTCCACGCGCGACACCCGCGACGTGATCATGGACCCGACCGCGACGCAACTGGGCTTTGCCTGGTTCAAGGAGCCGTCGGGCAAGGTCTGGTGGACGCTGCTGACCGGACGCTAGGCCTCGGGCGGCCCCCATGCGGGGCCGCATCGGTCGCGGGGGTCAGGGATAGATGACGACCGGCGTGCCGGGCATCAGCATCGCATAGATTTCCTGGATTTCCTCGTCGGTGACGGCGATGCAGCCGGCCGTCCAGTCGCGCTGGCGGGGGAACAGGTTGTTGCCCTGAGGGCCGCGGCCGTGGATAAAGATGTCGCCGCCCGGATCCATGCCGTACTGCTCGGCGAAGGCGCGGTCGTTGGGGTTCGGATACGAGATGCCCACCGACAGGTGGAACGCGCTGCGCGGGTTGAAGCGGTCGATGTAATAGACGCCTTCGGGGGTCTTGCCGTCGCCCGAGAACTGCTTGTGCCCCACCGGCTGGTTGCCCAGGCTGATGTCATAGGACCGGACCGGCGTGCTGCCGCTGAACAGGTGCATGCGACGCTGACCCTTGTTCACCTGCACCTGGGTGATCGGCGGCCCGGAATAGCGCTGGAACTTGCTGGGTTGCTGCGGCTTTCCACAGGCAGCCAGCAGGGCCAGCATCGAAATCGTGAACGTCCGACGGGTGGTTCTGATCATCACTGCCTCTGAAGCGTTTTTGATTTTTTATGGGCCCGGAATATCACGGATACACCATGCCTGCCTAGCGGTGCGTTAACGCCGCCACCAGTTCGACATGCGGGGAAAACCGGAACTGGTCGACCACCCACAGCCGATCGATGCCATAGCCGGCATCGGCCAGAATCCGCGCATCCTTGGCAAAACTGACCGGGTCGCAGGACACGGCCGCCACCACCGGGACGCGAGCGGCGGCGATCTGACGCATCTGCGCCTCGGCCCCGGCGCGGGGCGGGTCGATCACGATCGCGTCAAACGGGGCCAGTTCATCGGGCATCAGCGGCCTGCGGGCCAGATCGCGGACCTCGGTCGTGACACGGTTCAGGCCCGGCGTGGCCCGCCACGCCGAATCAAGGGCGGACAGGGGTGCGGCCAGCCCCTCAACCGCATGGACAGAGGCCCGTTCCGCCAAAGGCAGCGTGAAGGTCCCGCAGCCCGCGAAAAGATCGGCGACCTTCGACGCGCCCGCCACGGTGTCGCGCACCGCAGCCAGCAGTGCGGCCTCGCCCTGGGCGGTGGCCTGAAGGAAGGCACCGGGCGGGGGGACGACATGCGCGCGCCCCATCGGCAGGGCGGGCGCGCGGCGGGTGATGGCCTGGCCATCCCAGTCCAGCCGCGCCAGATCGCCCTCATCCGCGAGGGCGGCCAGGGCCTGGAACAGCGCAGGGTCCATCGGCTTGCCGCCACGCACGGCGATGTCCAGCCCGGCCGGTCCATGGATGACGACCAGCGACAGTTCCGCCGCGCGCGACGCCCCGGCAATGACGATGCGGCGCAGCAGCGGCAGCGCGGCCAGGATCTGCGGGCGCAGCACGTGGCATTCGGTCAGATCGACGATCACGTCGGATGCGCGGCCATGAAACCCCACGGTCGCGCCCTTCTTCGTGCGCCGCCCCGACAGCACGGCCCTGCGGCGGCTGTTTGGCGCCGACACGTGGACCTGCGGCAAAGGCGCCGCAATCCCCTGGGCCGCCAGCGCGGTCTGCACGACCTGGGTCTTCCAGGCGGTGGTGAAGGCGTCGGTCGCGTGCATCAGCGAACAGCCCCCGCAGGCGCGGTAATGGCCGCAGACGGGGCGGATGCGGTCCGGGGACGGGGTGACGATGCGCGGGGCGGCGATGCGGCCGTCTAGGGCCTCGCCCTCGACGACCTCTCCAGGCAGGACCAGGGGGGCCAGCGCGCGGGCGTTGCCCGACAGGGCCACGCCGTCGCCCTTGCGGCCAAGCCGCTCGATCGTCCATTGGGTCATTCGGCAGCCTCTTCGGTGCCCAGGAATCCGCCCGACTGGCGGTTCCAGTAGCGGGCATAGCGGCCGTCGCGGGCCAACAGCTCGTCATGACCGCCCTGTTCGACGATGCGCCCGTCCTCGATCACCAGGATGCGGTCCAGTTCGGCGATGGTGGACAGTCGGTGCGCGATGGCCAGCACGGTCTTGCCGCGCATGGCGCGGGTCAGGGCATCCTGGACCTGGGCCTCGACCTCGCTGTCCAGCGCACTGGTCGCCTCGTCCAGGACCAGGATCGGCGCGTCCTTGAGGAAGGCGCGGGCCAGGGCGATGCGCTGGCGCTGGCCGCCCGACAGCTTGACGCCGCGTTCGCCCAGATAGGCGTCGTACCCGGTGCGGCCCGCGTAATCCTCCAGCGTCAGGATAAAGTCGTGTGCCTCGGCGGCCTTGGCGGCGGCCACGACCTCGTCCTGCGTCGCGTCGGGGCGACCGTACAGGATGTTGTCGCGGGCGGATCGGTTGAACATGGCGGTGTCCTGGGTGACCATCGCCACCTGGCGGCGCAGGCTTTCCTGGGTCACATCGCGCAGGTCGTGGCCGTCGATGCGGATGGTGCCCCGTTCAACGTCGTAGAGCCGCAGCAGCAGACCGACCAGCGTCGTCTTGCCCGCGCCGGACGCGCCGACGATGCCGATCTTCTCTCCGGCCGGGATGGTCAGGGTCAGGTCGCGGATGCCGCCCGCGTCGCGGCCATAGGCGAATTCGACATGGTCGAACTCGATCCGGCCCTGCACGCGCGACAGGGTCCGGGCACCGGGGCGGTCGGTCAGGGCATGGGGCGGGGACAGGGTCTTCATCCCGTCCTCGACCTCTCCGATGCTGCCCCACATGCCCATCAGGGCCATGCTGACCCACCCGGTCATCTGCGACAGGCGCATGGCGATGGCACCGCTGGCGGCGACATCGCCCACGGTCGCGGTGCCGTCGCGCCATAGCAGGATCGCGCCGCCGACCAAAATCACCGGCAGGATCCCCGCCACGACCATCAGCGACAGCCGGAACCAGGTAGAGACGACGCCGAAATCCAGCGCGCGTTCGCGGAACCCGGCCATCGCGCCCAGGGCGGCCTGATCCTCGTGGTCGGCATGGGCGAACAGCTTGACCGTCTTGATGTTGGTGATGGTGTCGACGACCTGTCCGGTGACATTGGCCCGCGCCGATGCGCGTGCGCCCGATTTCGCACGGATGCGCGGAAGGAAGAACCGGATCAGCGCGAAATAGGCCGCCAGCCAGACCAGCAGCGCCACCGCGCCCCAGCCATCGACGGCCAGCAGGAAGGCCGCCGATCCCAGCACGGATGCCAGGGCGAATGCGACGACGTTCACCATTTCGGATGCGACATCGGTCACCGCGCGCGCGGTCTGCATCTGCTTTTGCGCCAGCCGCCCGGCAAAGTCGTTGTCGAAGAAGGTGACCGCATGTCCCATCGTCCATCGGTGCAGGCGCGACAGCACCAACGGCAGGATGTTCGGCCCGATGATCACGTTCGAGCTGGCCGTGGACAGGCCATAGATCGCCGGCCGCACCACCAGGAAGAACCCCGCGAACAGCGCGACCAGGCCCCAGTTCTGGTCCCAGAAGACGCCGGGCGCGCTGGTCGTGACCGCATCGACGACCATCCCCAGCAGCAGCGCCGAGACGACATCCGCCACCCCGCCCAGGGCGGAGGCGATGGCGGCAAAGCCCAGCCCCGGCCAGGCGCCCGACAGGCACCAGCGGAAGAAGGCCATCAGTGTGGCGGGCGGCGCGCCCTCGGCCGGGCGAAAGGCGTCGACCATGCGGCCGAAGCGGGTGTGCAGGCTCATTCGTCGTCCTTCCCGGCCAGGCGGGCCGCGTCGATCAGGGCAGGGGCGGGCAGGGTGAAGGCCGACGCGATCCACGCCTCCTCCGCGGCCTTCAGCGCCCGTCCCAAGGCAGGCCCCTGTAGCGGGGCCAGGTCGGCGGCGGCCACGGGCAGGGGGGACCGGGTCGCCCGCGTGATGCGGGCCTGCCAGTCGGGGGGCAGCGGGTGGCCGTCGGCGGCCATCAGGGCGGCATGGTCGGTTGCGGCATCCGCGCCCAGGTGCCATGCCGCGCGGTCCAGTGACCAGCCGCGCGCCCGGTCAAGCGCCGCCAGCGCGCGCTGATCGGCGCGCGACAGGCGCAGGTCGGGCTGGACCGGGCCAAGCGCCGCCAGACGGCGCAGCCAGCCGCCGGGCGCGGGTTCGGCGTCCAGCAGCGCCTGCAGGCGCGCGGCATCGGCACCGGGCAGCAACTGATGCAGCACCCCCGTCCGGTCCATCAGCGCGACCGCCGGGCCGGGGTCGGGCGCGTCCAGCAGTTTCTTGAGTTCCGCCCCGATGCGTTCGCGGGCGATGCGCGACAGGCCGTCGCGATGCGCGCCGCAGGCGGCGACGGCGGCCGGGTCGGCATTTTGCCCATAGCGGGCCAGGAAACGGAAGAAGCGCAGAATGCGCAGGTAATCCTCGGTGATCCGCGCGTGGGCGTCGCCGACAAAGCGCAGGCGACGCGCGGCCAGATCGGGCAGGCCGCCCATCGGATCGATCACCACCCCGTCGCGGCCTGCGTAAAGCGCGTTGATCGTGAAATCGCGCCGCGCCGCGTCCTGGGCCAGATCGGTCGAGAACGCGACCACGGCATGACGACCATCGGTGGCGACGTCCCGGCGAAAGGTCGTAACCTCGAACCCGCGCCCGCCGGCGATCAACGTCACGGTGCCGTGGTCGATGCCCGTGGGCACCGCGCGCAGGCCGGCAGCCCGCGCCAGCCGGGTCACCCGGTCGGGCAATGCGTCGGTCGCGATGTCGATGTCGTCGATGGGTTGGCCCAACAGCGCATTGCGCACCGCGCCGCCCACCAGATAGGCGTGATCGCCCTCTGCCTGCAGCGCGTCCAGCACCCGGATCAGGGCGGCATCCTCCAGCACATGCGCGGGCAATTGGGTCATAGGCGCCGCGCCAGTCCCAGCAGGATGCGCGCGGTCGCGCCCCACAGGTAATAGGGCCCGAACGGCGCCGCGTGATAGCTGCGCCAGCCGCCGCGCCAGCGCCGGCGTTCGACGCGATAGCGGGCGGGGTCGGCGACATGCGCAAAGGGCAGGTCGAACGCCTCCTGCACCTCTCCGGCCTCGGGGACGGGGGCGAAGGGGCCGTCGATCACGGCCAAAACCGGGGTCACGGAAAAGCCTGTGACGGTGCGGTGCGGCGGCAGGCAGCCCAGCACGCGCACCTGGGCGGGGTCCAGGCCGATCTCCTCGCGCGCCTCGCGCAGGGCGGCGGCGACGGCATCGGCGTCGCCCGGATCGACCTTGCCGCCGGGCAGGGCGATCTGGCCGGGGTGGTGGCGCAGCCCCGACGCGCGCTTGGTCAGGACCAGGCGCCCGTCATCGGCGCGAAACGCCGCCAGCACCCCCGCCGGGCGCAGGGGCGCGTCCGGCGGGGGTGCTTCGGGGTTCAGGTCATAGTCAGAGCTGGGGTCCGCCGCGCGACGCAGGGCGTCGCGCAGGCGGGATTCGGACCACTCCGTCACTCGGCCGCCTTGTCGCTGTCGCTGTCGGGCAGGGGGTTGCCGTCGGCATCCACCGTCGCCTCGAAGCCCAGGCTTTGCGGGTCGAAGACGTAATGCGCGCCGCAGAACTGGCAATCGGCGGTCACGGTCCCCTCCGGGGTGGTCATGTGCCCGATGTCCTTGGCCGAATAGATCGACAGCGTGCCCCGCACCCGGTCGGCGTCGCAGGAACAGCCGAACTCCACGCGGTGCGCGTCAAAGACCCGCGGCGTCTCCTCGTGGAACAGGCGCAGCAGCAGGTCGGTCGGGCCGACGGTGGGGCCTATCAGCTCCAGAGTCTCGACCGTGTCCAGCAGGATGTTGGCCCGGCTCCAATCCTCGGACTCCGCGCCCTGCAAGATGTCGGCCGCCTCGATCAGCCCGCCCTCGCCGCTGCCGCCCTCGGTCGGCTGCGCCGGATTGCCGGGCAAAGTCTGCAGCATCATGCCGCCGGCGCGCCACTGCGCGTCCTGACCGGACAGGCGCGACTGGCCCGATGCCAGCTGGAACCGCGTCGGCAGCTGTTCGGATTGCGCGAAATAGGTCTGCGCGCAGGCCGACAGCGACCCGCCCGTCAGCGGCGTGATGCCCTGATAGGGGGTGCTGCCCGGTCCCTGGTCGATCAGGATGGCGAAATAGCCCTCGCCGATCTGCTCGAAGGGGGCGCGGGCATCCAGGCGATCGGGGTCGAAACTGGCCCAGGCCCGGATGCGGGCGGGCTTCCCATCGCCCTCGGGGGCGAAGTAGTCGGCGGCCAGCGTGCGGATCGCGCCGTTGCCGCGCACCTGCAGGCTCAGCTTCCAGCGCAGCTTGACGGTCGGGCCGATCAGCGCGGTCAGCAGCGCGATCTCGGCGACCATGGCGCTGACGGCGGGCGGATAGTCGTGGCGCGACAGGATATGGTCCAAGACCCCGTCCAGACGTACCACGCGGCCCCGGATGGAGCTGCGGTCAAGTTGAAAGGGCAGTACGGTGTCGTCCCAGGCGATCTGGTTGATCTTGCTCATGATTGATCCTTGAGGTGGTGTCGGCGCCGACATTGCGCGCCCGGTTGCGCCCAATATAAGGCATTTTCCGCCGATCCCAAGGGGGCCCGGGCACGCCGCTTTCCGCCGCGCCCCGGCCGGGCTATCACGGGCGGGCAATCAGACAGGTGCCCCATGATCCCGCGTTTCGGACAACCGCCGCTGACCGGACCCCGCTATCGCCGCAGGCCCGGCGCCTATGCGATCCTGTGGCGCGACGGGCGCATCCTGCTGACGCATCAGCAGGCGCCCGAACCCGAATTCCAGCTGCCCGGCGGCGGCATCGACCCCGGAGAGCATGCCCTGGCGGCCCTGCACCGCGAGGTGGCCGAGGAGACCGGCTGGACCATCGGCGCGCCGCGCTATCTGGGCAGCTATCGGCGGTTCTGCTTCATGCCCGATTACGACATGCACGCCGAAAAGCGCTGTCAGATCTGGGTGGCACGGCCGATCAGCCGCCTGTCGCCGCCGACCGAACCGGGACACAGTGCGCATTGGATGACGCCCGCGCAGGCGATGGACGCGCTGGCCGATCCAGGGTCGCGTGCGGCGCTGTCGGGGTGGCTGGCGGGACGCTAGCCGTCGTCCAGGCGGATGACCTTGCCCGTGCCACGAAACTCGACCAGCACCGCGGACATGTCGTCCTGCCGTTCGCCGCGGCAATATTCCGACACCGACCAGGCCATCGATTCCAGGAAGGAGTGGCCGTTCAGAAAGGCGTTGGTGCGCATCACCGCCTCAAGCCCGTCATTGCCCAGCTGGCGGCCGTTGGGGGTCGTGGCCTCGGTGATGCCGTCGGATGCGATCAGCAGACGGTCGCCGGGACCAAGGGTGATGTCGATCTCGTCGAAGAGCGGGCTTTCGAAGACGCCGATCGGCATGCCGCCCGCGCCCAGATGCGTCACCGTGCCGTCGGCCCGTTGCAGCGCGGGGTGGGGGTGCCCCGCCTGGACCATGCGCAGATGCCCGGTCATGTGGTTCAGCTCGGCATAGATCATGGTGAAGTAGGTGTCGGTGTTCATCTCCTCCAGCATCATCGTGTTGAAGAAATGTGCCAGCGCCGCCGGCCCCCCCGCATCCGCCCCGCCGAGCGCGCCGCGCAGCGCGATGTTCTGGTCGGACGACCCCGACAGGTGCACCGACAGCTGCGCCGTCAGCAGTGCCGCGGTCACGCCATGCCCCGATACGTCCAGCGCATAGAGGCCAAGCCTGTCGTCGCCGATGGGAAAGAACCCCACCAGGTCGCCGCCGATATGGCCCGCCGGGCGCAACAGCAGGCTGATCTCGATCTGGCCGAACCGCCCGGAGCGTTCGCGCACCAGCCCCTGCTGCAGCTTGCGCGCCTCGCGCAGGTCGCGTTCCATCGCGGCCTGGGTCTCGGACAGCTGCGACAGGGCCTGGCGCAGTTGGGTGTTGCTGGCGCGCAGCTCCTCCTCGATGCGCAGGATGCGCTCGCCGGCGGCAAGGCGCGCCAACAGTTCCTGGGGTGCCACGGGCTTGGTCAGGAAATCGTCGGCACCGGCCTGCAAGCCCTCGGTGATGGCATGGGCGTCGGCATTCGATGTCAGCAGCACGAAGTAGCCATAGTTCGGGCGCGACAACTGGCGGAACGCGGCGCAGAACTGCAGGCCGGTCATCTCGGGCATCACCCAGTCCGACAGCACAAGGTCCGGAGCCAGCCTTTCGCACAACTGCAGCGCCTCGGCCCCGTTGGCCGCCTCGATCACGTCATAGCCGCCGCGTTTCAGCAGCCGCGCCAGCAGCCGGCGTTGCGCGGCGCTGTCATCGACCAGCAGCACCAGCCGCTTCTGCTTGGGCGGTGCCGTGTCGGAGAGGGGAGAGGGGCGATTCGCGGCTGTCATGGGACCATGCATAGCGTGCCGGTCGTAAATTTCGGGTAAACCGCCCCGTTTCCCGCGGTTAAACTTTTCGCAACGCGGCCGCGCTAGACAAGGGCATGTCAGCGATTCGAAGGGTTTGGGGAATGATCGATTGGAACCGCGTGATCGAGCTGCGCGACGAGCTTGGCCCCGAGGAGCTTTTGCCCATCATCGACATGATCCTGGTCGAGATCGAGGCGCATCTGTTCGCGCTGGACAGCCGTACCCTGCACCTGGCCGAGGACCTGCACCTGCTGCGCGGCCTGGCGCTGAACATCGGCTTCACCGAGTTCTGCGCCCAGTGCCTGCGCGCCGAACAGCAGCTGGCCCGCGGCGACCAGACGGCCCTGGCCCCCGCGGCGCTGCGCGCCAGCTTCGGCCATACAAAGCAGCTGTTCCTGCGCGATCTGCCGCATGTGATGGACGGCGACCAGGGCGGCCAGGCCGCCGCCCGCGCGTCGTGATCAGACCAGCAGTTCCGACAGGATGCCGTCGTTCGTGATGTCGCGATAGGCAAAGCCTGACCGGTCCAGCCGCGCCATCAGCGTGATCAGGTTGGCCGGGTCCGACGTCTCGATCCCGATCAGCACCGAACCGAAGTTGCGGGCGGATTTCTTGAGGTATTCGAACCGCGCGATGTCGTCGTTCGGTCCCAGCAGGTCCAGGAAATCGCGCAGCGCGCCGGGGCGCTGCGGCATGCGCAGCACGAAATACTTCTTCACCCCCTGGAACCGCTGGGCCCGCTCCTTGACCTCGGGCAGGCGCTCAAAATCGAAATTGCCGCCCGAACAGACCGCGACGACGGTCTTGCCGGACAAGTCGCCCAGATCACCCAGCACGTCCAACGCCAGCGCGCCCGCGGGTTCCAGCACCACGCCTTCGGTGTTCAGCATCTCCAGCATGGTGCGGCAGATGCGGTCCTCGGGGGCCAGATAGACGTCGGCGGGGGTAAAGCGCTGCAGCGCCTCGAAGGGCAGGGCCCCGATGCGCGCGACCGCGGCACCGTCGACGAAGCTGTCCACCGCCGGCAGGGCCACGGGCGCCCCCTCCTGCAGTGCGGCCTTGAGGCTGGCGCCGCCCAGGGGTTCGGCAAAGGCAAAACGGGTGTCGGGCGCCTGGGTCGCCAGCAGCTTGGTGACGCCCGCTGACAGGCCGCCCCCACCCACGGGCAGCACGACCAGGTCGGGCGCGCGGCCAAGCTGCGCCAGCATCTCCATACCGACGGTGGCCTGCCCCTCGATCACGTCGGGGGCGTCGAAGGGCGACAGGAACTGCGCGCCCTGTTCGGCGCAGAAGGCCTGGGCCGCGGCCAGGGTCTGGTCGAAATAGTCGCCCTTCAGCACGATCTCGATCGCGTCTCCGCCGAACATGCGGGTCTTGTCGATCTTCTGTCCCGGCGTGGTGATCGGCATGAAGATCGTGCCGCGCGCGCCGAAATGGCGGCAGGCATAGGCCACGCCCTGGGCATGGTTCCCCGCACTGGCGCAGACGAAATGCCCGGGCGCGCCGGGCGTGACCTGCTTGCGCATTGCGTTGAACGCCCCGCGCAGCTTGTAGCTGCGCACGGGGGTCAGGTCCTCGCGCTTGAGCCAGATGTCGGCGCCGTATTTCGCCGACAGATGGTCGTTGCGTTGCAGGGGCGTAGGCTCGAACAGGTCGCGAAGCGCGGCCTCGGCCAGACGGACGGCGGCGACAAAGTTTTCCATGCCCCGCCCATGCCGCGAAACGGGCCTGTTGGCAAGGGTCAGCGCAGCGCGCGACCCTCGACGAAATGCCCCCAGAGCGTGGTGATGATCGACAGCGACAGCAGGGTGCCCAGCCAGGCAGCCAGAAGCGTGGCCACCAGCCCCACCAGACCGGGGATCTGCGACGCAAGGTTCAGAATGGTCTGCAGGATCTGGCTGAACACGGCCAGAAGGAGCAGGGTGCCCAGACAGGATTCCGTCCCCTTCCAGCCGGTCGTCAGCGGCTTTGCGGCGCCGATGGCCGCCCCGGCCAGCCCTGTTCCAAGGCGCAGGCCGATGATGGCCACCGCGATCCCGATGATCAGGCTGGCCAGCATGGTGACGTAGATGCTGCCGTTCAACGCCGAGGTCAGCGCCACGATGAGGATCATGGGCATGAAGACGATCAGCATGATGCCGAGGCTCATCCTGACCGCCGCCCAGAAATAGCGCGCCTCGGAACCTCCGAAGCTGCGAAAGACCTGCGGGCGTTCCCCCAGGAGGACGTGACGATGCCAGGATGCAGCCAGGCTGACGAAGGCCAGCACGAAGGTCGCGACGATCGCCACTGCCACCACTGCGACAATGATCCCGGGCGGATCGCCGACCGCTAGGGCCTGGTGCGCGGCCATCCCGATGCCGATGCCGAGGGCGGCCAGCAACAGCGGCAGAACCGACAGCGTCAGCGCCGCGCCCAGATTGCCGGTCAGCTGCAGAATGGAATGGCGGAGAAGGCGAAAGGCCAGCATCAAATCATTCGTTTGAAATGGCCCAGACCCTAATCGCCGCCGAACCCTTGTGACAACGCGCAAATCGCCGTATTCCCGCTGAAACTTCGACGAAGGGTTAACCGCATGTCCGACGCGCCGAAAAAAGTTGTCCTCGCCTATTCGGGGGGGCTTGATACCTCGATTATCCTGAAATGGCTGCAGACCGAATACGGCTGCGAGGTGGTGACCTTCACCGCCGATCTGGGCCAGGGCGAGGAGCTGGAGCCCGCGCGCGAAAAGGCGCTGATGCTGGGCATCGCGGCTGAGAACATCCACATCGTCGACGTGCGCGAGGAATTCGTGCGCGACTTCGTCTTCCCGATGTTCCGGGCCAATGCGCTGTACGAGGGGCTGTATCTGCTGGGCACGTCGATCGCGCGGCCGCTGATCTCTCAGCATCTGGTGCGGATCGCGCAGGAATCGGGCGCGGATGCGGTGGCGCATGGCGCGACGGGCAAGGGCAACGATCAGGTCCGGTTCGAGCTGTCGGCCTATGCGCTGGACCCGTCGATCAAGGTGATCGCGCCCTGGCGGGAATGGGACCTGACCAGCCGCACCAAGCTGATCGAGTTCGCCGAGAAGAACCAGATCCCCATCGCCAAGGACAAGCGCGGCGAGGCGCCCTTCAGCGTGGACGCGAACCTGCTGCACACCTCCAGCGAGGGCAAGGCGCTGGAGAACCCGGCCGAGGCCGCGCCCGATTACGTCTATCAGCGCACCGTGAACCCCGAGGACGCGCCCGATCAGCCCGAGTTCATCGAGGTGGCCTTCGAGAAGGGCGATGCGGTGGCGATCAATGGCGAGGCCATGTCGCCCGCCACGATCCTGACCAAGCTGAACGAACTGGGCGGCCGACACGGCATCGGCCGTCTGGATTTCGTCGAGAACCGCTTTGTCGGCATGAAGTCGCGCGGCATCTATGAGACGCCGGGCGGCACGGTCCTCTTGGAGGCCCATCGCGGGATCGAGCAGATCACCTTGGACAGCGGTGCGGGCCACCTAAAGGATTCGATCATGCCGCGCTATGCCGAGCTGATCTATAACGGCTTCTGGTTCAGCCCCGAGCGCGAGATGCTGCAGGCCCTGATCGACAAGTCGCAGGAGCATGTGACGGGCACGGTGCGGCTGAAGCTCTACAAGGGTCTGGCGACCTGCGTGGGCCGCTGGTCGGATCACTCGCTCTACAGCGAGGCGCATGTGACCTTCGAGGACGACGCGGGTGCCTATGACCAGAAGGACGCGGCGGGCTTCATCCGCCTGAACGCGCTGCGCCTGAAGCTGATCGCGAACCGCAACGCCCGCGTGGCGAAATGACGGACGGGGCCGCCCGCATCGCCATCGTGACCGTCAGCGACCGCGCGTCGCGAGGCGAGTACGAGGACAAGGGCGGCCCCGGCGCCGAGGCCTGGCTGCGGGGTGTCGTCACCTCGCCCATGGCCATCGAACGCCACATCATCCCCGACGGCCGCGACAGCGTCGCCAGCACCCTGCGCGATCTGGCCGACGGGGGCGCGGACCTCATCCTGGTGACCGGCGGCACCGGCCCCGCACCGCGCGACCTGACGCCCGAGGCCGTGGCCGACGTGATGGACAAGGAACTGCCCGGCTTCGGAGAGGAGATGCGCCGCGCCTCGCTGCGCGAGGTACCGACCGCCATCCTGTCGCGCCAGACCGCGGCGATCCGCGGGCGTAGCCTGATCATCACCATCCCCGGCAAGCCTTCGGCCATCGCCACCTGCCTGGATGCGGTCTTTGCCGCTGTCCCCTATTGCCTGGACCTGATGGGTGCGGCGCGCATCGAGACCGATCCTGCACGGATCCAGGCCTTTCGTCCCAAATCGGCCTGACCGCCCGTATGTGCTGGCAAAGGGGGTATTTGGACAAAGGAGACTGATTTCTTCTTTGTCCAAATACCCGAAAGCGCCTAGCCGCCGAACAGACGCAGGGCCAGCGGGGCGATGATCGCCGTCAGCACCGCGTTCAGGCCCATGCCGATGCCCGAAAACGCGCCCGCCGTGGCGTTTACCTGGAACGCCCGGGCCGTTCCGATGCCATGCGCGGCGACGCCCACCGCAAATCCGCGCGCGCGCCAGTCGCGGATCTTCATCGCGTTCAGCAGAGGCGTGACCACGATCGCGCCGAAGATGCCCGTCAGCAGAACCAGCGCCGCGGTCAGCGTGGGCTGACCGCCCAGCTGTTCGGCGATGCCAATGGCCACCGGCGCGGTGGTGGATTTCGGTGCAAGCGAGGCCAGAACCGATCCCTCGATCCCGAAGGCGCGGGCGATCAGCAGGGCCGAGACGACCGCGACGCCCGATCCGGCCAGCAACCCTGCCAGCATCGGCCACGCCGCGCGCCGCACGCGGGGCAGGTTGTCATAAAGAGGCAGCGCCAGCGCCACGGTGGCCGGCCCCAGCATGAAATGCACGAACTGCGCGCCGTCGAAATAGGTGGCGTAGTCGGTCCCCGTCATCCCCAGCAGCACCGCCAGCAGGATCACCGCGATCAGCACGGGGTTGGCCCAGCTAGCGCGGCCCAGCCTGCGCGACACTGCGTCGCCCGCGAGGTACGCGACCAGCGTGGCGGTCAGCCACAACAGCGGCCCCTGCGCCAGATAGGACCAGATCAGGACCGGATCACTCACGCCCCTGGTCCCTCAGGGCGGCGCGTTCCTCGGATCCGGTCAGGCGGGCCACCGCGGTGAAGGCCCAGGCCCCTGCGGCGATGGCCAGCACCGTCGATCCCGTCAGGGCGGCGGCCAACCCCAGCCCCTGTTCGCGCAGCAGATCCCAGTGGGCCACGATGCCGACGCCCGCAGGCACGAAAAACAGCGACAGATGCGACAAGAGTCCCGTCGCCGTGGGGCGGATCGCCTGCGCCAGGTCGGGGCGCAGGATGAAGGCCGCGACCATCGCGATCAGTCCGACCACCGGGCCGGGCAGGGGCAGGCCCAGGCCGCGCGAGGTGATCTCTCCGACCAGCTGGAACGTCAGGATGATGGCAAGGCTGCGGATCATGCCGCCAGAGTAGCGTGCGGCCCCCGGTCGCGCCAGTGGCGACGCCGCGCATCTTGTGGATAAGTGTCCCGGCGGGGCGACATCTTGCGGTCCGGTTGACTTGTCCCCCCTGCGGATGGACAATCCGCCAGCCTTTTCGAATCTGGACCCGACCCCTTGCGCTTTGACCGCCTGCGACTGAACGGCTTCAAGAGCTTCGTGGACCCGACCGATCTGGTCATCCGCGAGGGGCTGACGGGCGTGGTCGGGCCCAACGGCTGCGGCAAGTCCAACCTGCTGGAGGCCCTGCGTTGGGTCATGGGCGAAAACCGCCCCACCGCGATGCGCGGCGAGGGGATGGAGGACGTGATCTTTGCGGGCACCACGGGCCGCAATGCCCGTGCCCATGCCGAGGTTTCGCTGAGCGTCGACAACCGCGACCGTCTGGCGCCCGCGGGCTTCAACGAGGACGACCAGTTCGACATCACCCGTCGCATCACCCGCGACGCGGGCAGCGCCTACAAGATCGCCGGCAAGGACGTGCGGGCGCGCGACGTGCAGATGCTGTTTGCGGATGCCTCGACCGGGGCGCACAGCCCGGCGCTGGTGCGGCAGGGCCAGATCAGCGAGCTGATCAGCGCCAAGCCCAAGTCGCGTCGCCGCATCCTGGAGGAGGCGGCGGGGATCTCGGGGCTTTACGCGCGCCGCCACGAGGCGGAGCTGAAGCTGAACGGGGCCGAAGGCAACCTGACGCGCGTCGACGACACGCTGGACCAGCTGTCGTCCCAGGCCGCGACACTGGCCCGGCAGGCGCGTGCGGCGGCGAAGTACCGCGAGATCGGCGCCGCGCTGCGGCTGGCCGAGGGGATGCTGCTGTATCGCCGCTGGTCGGATGCCGAGGCTGCGCGCCTTGCCGCGGCGCAGGCCCTGGCCGAGGCGGTGCGGGCCGCCGGTCAGGCGGGTGCCGCCGCCGATGCCGCCGTCCTGCGGCGGACCGAGACCGAGGCCGCCCTGCCGCCGCTGCGCGAAGAGGAGCAGATCGCCGCCGCCCTGGTCCAGCGGCTGGCCGTGGAGACCGAGGCTCTGGCCGAGGCCGGGCGGCGCGCGACCCAGGCCATCACCGCGCTGTCGGGGCGTCTGGCGCAGCTGGACCGCGACATCGATCGCGAGCAGGCGCTGAACCGCGATGCCGATGAGGTCGTGCGCCGCCTGACCTGGGAGGCCGAGCAGCTGCGCGCGGGCGGCGAGGGTCATGACGCGCGGCTGGAGATGGCCTCCGCCCAGGCCGAGGCCGCCGCCGAGACGCTGCACGAGGTCGAGGCCCGGCTGGCCGAGCTGACCGACGAATCCGCCCGCCTGGCCGCCCGCCATCAATCGGCCGAGCGTCTGGCCCATGACCTGCGCACCATGTTCGACCGCGCCGACCGGGCCGCCGCCGAGGCCGCCGAGGCGCTGGCCTCCGCCGATGCCGCCGGAGAGGCCGCGGCCGCCGCGCTGGACCGGGCGGATGCCGCGCAGGATCAGGCCCGCGACCGCACCGAGGCCGCCGAGGATGCGCTGGCCGAGGCCGAGGCCGGGCGGGCCGCGCTGGAGACCCGCGAGGCCGCCGCCCGCCAGGCCCGCGCCGCCGCCGAGGGCGAGGCCGCGGCCCTTGCCGCCGAACGTACCGCCCTGCAGCGGCTGGTCGATCGCGGGCGCTCCGGGGGTGCCACGCTTCTGGATCAGGTGGCCGTCGCGCGGGGGCACGAGGCCGCATTCGGGGCGGCCTTGGGCGACGATCTGCGCGCGGGCGTGGGCGGCGACGGGTCGGGCTGGCACGACCTGCCGGGCTGGGACGATCCGCAGCCCTTGCCGGACGGCGCCGTGCCGCTGGCGCCGCATGTGCGCGGCCCGGATCTGCTGGCGCGGCGGCTGTCGCAGACGGGGCTGGTGCTGGACGCAGGCCAGGGGGCCGCGCTGCAGCCGATGCTGTCGGCGGGACAGCGGCTGGTGACGCCCGAGGGTGACCTGTTCCGATGGGACGGGCTGCGGGTGATGGCGGGGCAGGCGTTGTCCTCGGCCGCGCTGCATCTGCAGAAGGTCAACGAGCTGGCCCATGTGACCGAACAGGCCGAGCGTGCCGAGTCCCGCGCCGAGGAGGCCCGCGAGACCCATGAGGCGGCGCGCGCCGATCTGGCCCAGGCCGCCGAGGTCGAGAAGTCGGCCCGCGATGCGCGCCGCGAGGCCGAGCGCCTGCTGTCCGAGGCCGCGCGCGCCGCGACGCGGGCAGAATCCGATCTGGCCATGGCCTCCAGCCGCGCCGACGGGGCGCGGGCGGAGCTGGCGCGCCACCGCGCCGATGCCGCCGACGCCCAAGCCCGCCTGACCGAAGCCGAGGCGCAGCTTGCCGCGCTGCCCGATCGCGGCGATGCCGCCGCCGCGGTCGAACATGCCCGCACCGGCGTCGAGGGCGCGCGCATCGCCACGATGACCCGCCGCGCCGCGCTGGACGAATTGCGCCGCGAGGGGCAGGCCCGCACCAAGCGTCTGCAGGAGATCGCCAAAGAGGAATCGGGCTGGCGGCTGCGGCTGGAACAGGCCGGCACGCGCGCGGCCGAGCTGTCCGCGCGGCGCGACGCCACCGCCGATGAGTTGGCCGAGGCGCAGGATCAGCCCGCCATCCTGGCCGAGCAGGAGGAGGCGCTGGTCACGCGTGGGGTGCAGCTGGAGACGCGGCTGACGGCGGCCCGCGCCGCGCTGACCTCCGCCGAGGAGGCCGCCCGCGCCGCCGCCCTGGCCGAGCGCGAGACAGAGCGGCAGGCGGGCGAGGCACGCGAGGCCCGCGCCGCGCGCGAGGCCCGCCAGGAGGCCGCCCGCGAGGCCGAGGCCCTGGCCCGCGCCCGCATCCGCGAGGAGACCGAGCAGAGCCCCGACCAGCTGCGCGCCGCCCTGGGCGAGGTCGACCTGACCGCCCCCGTCGACCGGCTGGAACAGGAGATCGCCCGCCTGCGCGGCGCGCGCGAGGCCCTGGGCGCGGTCAACCTGCGCGCCGACGAGGACAAGCGCGCCCTGGAGGCCGAACGCGACGGGCTGGCCGCCGAGAAGACCGACCTGGAGGAGGCGATCCGCAAGCTGCGCGCCGGGATCGGCAGCCTGAACCGCGAGGGGCGCGAGCGCCTTCTGGCCGCGTTCGAGACGGTGAACGCCAATTTCGCCACCCTGTTCACGACGCTTTTCGGGGGCGGCGAGGCGCGCCTGGTGATGGTCGAATCCGACGACCCGCTGGATGCGGGGCTGGAGATCATGTGCCAGCCGCCCGGCAAGCGGCTGTCTACGCTGAGCCTTTTGTCCGGGGGCGAACAGACGCTGACCGCGATGGCGCTGATCTTTGCGGTGTTCTTGGCCAATCCCGCGCCGATCTGCGTGCTGGACGAGGTCGACGCGCCGCTGGACGATGCCAATGTCAGCCGATTCTGCGACCTTCTGGACGAGATGACCCGCCGGACCGACACGCGGTTCCTGATCATCACCCACCATGCGGTGACGATGGGCCGGATGGACCGGCTGTTCGGCGTCACCATGGTCGAGCAGGGCGTCAGCCAGCTGGTCAGCGTGGACCTGAAACGCGCCGAGGCTCTGGTCGCCTGACGCGACCCGCGCTAGGGTCCCGGCGAAACCAAGCGAGGATCCCATGAGCGTCGAACAGACCCTGGCCGAAAAAGGCATCACCCTTCCTGCAGCACCCATGCCGGCGGCGAACTATGTCCCCTTCGTGCAGACCGGCAACCTGGTCTTCATCTCGGGCCAGATCAGCGCGGACGACAATGGGCTGATCACCGGCAAGCTGGGCGACACGACCAGCCTAGAGGACGGCGCCGCCGCCGCGCGCCGCTGCGGGCTGGCGCTGATCGCGCAGCTGAAGGCCGCGATCGGCAACCTGGACCGCGTGACGCGGGTGGTCAAGCTGACCGGTTTCGTGAACTCGACCCCCGACTTCACCGATCAGCCCAAGGTCATTAACGGCTGTTCTGACCTGATGGTCGAGGTCTTCGGCGAGGCCGGGCGTCATTCGCGCGCCGCGGTGTCCGCGCCCTCGCTGCCCTTCGGCGTCGCGGTCGAGATCGAAGCCGTCTTCGAGGTCCGCTGATGCTGGACCCGCGCTTTCTGACCGTGCCGATCACCCATCGCGGCCTGCATGGCGCGGGGGTCCCCGAAAACAGCCTGGCCGCCGCCCGCGCCGCGATCGAGGCGGGCTACGGCATCGAATGCGACATCCAGCCCGGCCCGGACGGAGAGCCGCTGGTCTTTCATGATTATCGGCTGAAGCGGCTGACCGGGGCCGAGGGCGTGATCGGCGCGACCGACGCGCAGACGCTGGCCGGCCTGCGCCTCTTGGGCACGGACGAGCCGGTGCCGACGCTGGCCCGGTTCCTTGACCTGGTCGCGGGCCAGGTGCCGCTGCTGATCGAGATCAAGGACCAGGACGGCGCCTGCGGGCCAGATGTCGGCCCGCTGTCCACGCGCGTGGCCAAGGTGCTGGCAGGCTATGACGGGCCGGTGGCGGTCATGTCCTTCAACCCGCACATGATCGCGGCCTTCCGCGCCGCGGCTCCGGACGTGCCGGTGGGCTTGACCACCTGCGCCTTTCCCGAGGGCGACTGGCCGCAGGTCGCGCCCGCCCGACGCGAGGAGCTGGCGCAGATTCGCGATTTCGATGCGGTGGGGGCGTGCTTCATTTCGCATGACAAGGGCGATCTGGACAATCCGCGCGTCGATGCGCTGCGCGCACAGGGCGTTCCGGTGCTGACCTGGACCATCCGCAGCGCCGCCGAGGAGGAGGCCGCCCGCCGCGTCGCCACGAACATCACCTTCGAAGGCTATCGCGCGGCGATCTGACGCCCTTTCGCTGCACAAATACCCAAGGGGCGCCGACCTGCGGCGCCCCGCGACACCGGCGGGCCCTGACAAGCCGCGCCCCGCACCCTATCTTCCGGGGCATGACCGACATGATGACCCTGACCACCCATCCCTCGATCGCCGCCATCGACCCAGAGGACTGGGACGCTCTGGGCGACGGCAATCCCTTTACCACGCACCGCTTCCTGTCCGCGCTGGAGCAGTCCCGATCCGTGGGCACCGGCACGGGGTGGCAGCCGCTGCACCTGACGCTGGAACGCGACGGGCAGACCGTCGCCGCGGCGCCGCTTTATGCCAAGTCGCACAGCCAGGGCGAATACATCTTCGACCATGCCTGGGCGCAGGCCTATGTGCGTGCGGGCGGGCGCTATTATCCCAAGCTGCAATGCGCGGTGCCCTTCACCCCCGCCACCGGCGCGCGCCTGCTGGCCCGCGACGACGAGGCCCGCGCGGGCCTTCTGGCGGGTCTGATGCAGGTGGCCGAGCGGCTTGACGTGTCGGGGGCGCATGTCACCTTCTGCACCGAGCACGAGGCCGATCTGGGCGAGGCGGCGGGGTTCCTGCCGCGCGTGACGCAGCAGTATCATTGGCTGAACCGCGGCTATGCCAGCTATGACGATTTTCTGGGAGCACTGTCCTCGCGCAAGCGCAAGGATCTGCGCAAGGAGCGTGCCCGCGCGCAGGCGTTCGGCGGTACGATCCGGCACCTGACCGGCGACGACTTGAGGCCGCATCACTGGGACGCGTTCTGGGAATTCTATCAGGACACCGGGGCGCGCAAATGGGGGCAGCCCTATCTGACCCGCGCCTTCTTCGACCGCATCCAGGACACGATGCGCGACGACATCCTGCTGGTGCTGGCGGAGGTCGACGGCCGGCCCATCGCGGGGGCGCTGAACTTCCTGGGGCCGGACGCGATCTATGGCCGCTACTGGGGCTGCGTGGCCGACCACGCCTTTTTGCATTTCGAGCTGTGCTATCACCAGGCCATCGACCATGCGATCGCGCATGGGCTGGGCCGGGTCGAGGCGGGGGCGCAGGGGGATCACAAGCTGGCGCGGGGATACGAGCCGGTGCCGATCCATTCGCTGCACTGGGTGCGCGATCCGGGCTTCCTGCGCGCGCTGGAAAACTATCTGGATCAGGAACGCGACGCGATGGGCGCCGAGATCGAGGCGCTGGCCGAGTTCACCCCCTTCCGCAAGGGCGATCTGTCTCCGTGAGCGGGCCCTTGCGTCCCGCGAAGGGCCGGGGGGCCAGCCCCCCGGGCCCCCCGGTGTCGTGCCATGGGTCTGCGGTCAGACCTTTTCCAGCAGGGCCTCTCCGGCGCTGACGCTGCAGGTGCCGGGGCTGTCCTCGACATCCATGGATTTGACCACGCCGTCCTGGACATAGGCCGCAAAGCGCTTGCAGCGGCCGAAGAAGCCGACCGGAGGGGCGGTGAAGTCCAGGCCGAGGGCCTTGGTCATGCTGCCGTCGGCATCGGCCAGGACCTCGATCCCGGCCTCGGTCGCGCCGGTCTGATCGGCCCAGGCCTTGGCCACGAAGGGATCGTTCACGGTGATGCAGACGATGCGTGAGACGCCCTTGGCGCGGAACGCGTCGGCGCTGCGCACGAAGCTGGGCATATGCGCGTTCGTGCAGGTACCGGTGAAGGCGCCCGGCAGGCCGAACAGGGCGACCTTGCCCTGCATCAGGTCGGCGGTGTCGACGGTCTCGGGGCCGGCCTCGCCCACGCGCAGCAATTGGCCCTGGGGCAGCTTGTCCCCGGCGGTGATGGTCATCGCATTCTCCTGAATTGCAACGGATTCGCGGCGACTATAGGGTGCCTCCGGTGAACAGACCAGAGAGGCGGCAGATGCGCATCGTGATCGTGGGCGGGGGGCAGGCGGCAGCGTCGATGGCGGCGCGGCTGCGGGCCAAGGGCCACGAGGGACCGCTGACGGTGATCGGAAACGAGCCCGCCGCCCCCTATCAGCGCCCGCCCTTGTCCAAGGCCTATCTGCTGGGCCAGATGGGGCTGGACCGCCTGACGCTACGCGCGCCCGAATGGTGGCGCGACCAGGGGATCGCGCTGCACCTGTCGGAAACCGCGCTGTCCATCGACAGGGCGGGGCAGGTCCTGACGACCGATCGGGGCACGTATTCCTATGACGCGCTGGCGCTGACCACGGGCGCGGCGCCGCGGCGCCTGCCCGCGGCGATGGGCGGCGACCTGCCCGGCACGCATGTGATCCGCAGCCTGGCCGATGTCGACGCGTTGGCACCGCAGATGCGCGAGGGGCGGCGCCTGGTGGTGATCGGCGGTGGATATATTGGACTGGAGGCGGCGGCGGTGGCGCGCAAGCTGGGCCTGGAGGTCACGCTGATAGAGGCGGCACCGCGCATCCTGGGCCGGGTCGCGGCCGCCCAGACCGCGGACCTGATCCGCGCGCTGCACCGGGCGCATGGCGTCACCATCCTGGAAGGCACGGGGATCAGCCGCATCACCGGGGACGACCGGGCGACCGGGGTCGCGTTGACCGACGGCCGGCAGATCGACGCGGATCTGGTGATCATGGGCATCGGCGTGCTGCCGGAAACCGCGCTTGCCGGCGCGGCGGGGCTGGATCTGGACAACGGCATCGCGACCGACCTGCACGGCCGCACGTCGGATCCGTTAATCTGGGCCGCAGGCGATTGCGCCAGCACGCCCTGGCAGGGCGGGCGGCTGCGGTTGGAAAGCGTTGGCGGGGCGATCGACATGGCGGAGTGCGTGGCCGACAACATGCTGGGGCTGACGCGGGACTATGTGCCCAAGGCATGGTTCTGGTCGGATCAGTTCGATGCCAAGTTGCAGATCGCGGGTTTGAATACGGGTCATGATCAGGTCGTCACGCGGGTGGGGCAGGGCGATCACGCCGCATCGGTCTGGTGTTACCGGCAGGGGACCCTGATCGCGGTCGATGCGCTGAACGACGCCCGCGCCTACATGATTGGCAAGCGCCTGATCGAGGGCGGGATCAGTCCGGACCCGGCGGTGATATCGACCGTCGCGGACCTCAAGGCGCTGATGGCATGACCGGGTCCGGTTCGCAGATCGGCCCAGGGGGGAGCGGGGGGCAGGATGCCCCCCGCCGCCACCGCGGGACGCCATCATGAGGATCGTCGGCGGCACGCTGCGCGGTCTGAAGCTGGCAGACCTGGGTGCAGGCGATCCGGCGGCGCATCTCCGCCCCACGACTGATCGCGTCCGCGAGGCGATCTTCAACCTGCTGATCAATGGCACGCACGGCAATCCACTGCCGGCGGCGCGCGTGCTAGACCTGTTCGCCGGGACCGGGGCGCTGGGGCTGGAGGCGTTGTCGCGCGGCGCTGCCCACGCGACCCTAGTCGATGACGGCGCCCGCGCCCATGCCCTGATGCGGCAGAACATCACCAAGGCCAGGGTGCAGGACAAAGCCAGCCTGCTGCGCCGCGATGCGACCAGGCTGGGGCGGCACGAAGGGCCGACGTTCGACGTCGTGTTCCTTGATCCGCCCTATGGCCAGGGACGCGGAGAGATCGCACTGGCCTCTGCCATGCAGGGCGGCTGGATCGGCGCGGGGGCATGGATCATCTGGGAGGAATCGCGCCCGCCGATGCTGCCAGCAGGGGTCACGCTGCTGGACCGGCGCAACTATGGCGATACGGTGGTGACCTTGGCGCGCGTCGCAGGCAACGAAGCTGCGTAAAAGCCACCTTTTGGTGCCGTATCCAACCTGAGGCGAACGCCCGTCATCTGCACGCAGTCGCACCGGTCCGAACGGTCGACCGCCGCGCGTGGCGCCTGACGGCGCGGGGCCGTTCGGTGGCGCCGGGCCTGCCTTCGGCGGCCCGGCGCGTCAGTGCCGGCCGCTGCCGGCGGTTCCTGCCGAACGGGCGATGCTGGCCGCTGCCGCCTCCAATGCGCCGGTGCCGTGCGGGATGCCAAGGGCGGTCAGCCCGGCCTCGATCGCGCCAAGCGTGCCCAGCAGGACGCCCGCGTTGGTGTGGCCCATATGCGCGATGCGCAGCGCACCCGACGGGTCGGGCGCGCCCAGGCCCACGCCCAGTGTCACCCCGCATTCGCGCGTCACCCAAGCCCGCAGCGCGTCGGCCCCGGGCAGCGTCACCGCGGTCACCGAACAGGCGCGGGCGGCGGGATCGGCCACCGACAGGCGGATGCTGCCGCCGACCGACCAGGCGTCGACGGCGGCCCAGGTGGCGCGGGCAAGGCGGTCGTGGCGCGCCCAGGTGGCCTCCAGCCCCTCTTCGTCCAGGATCATCGTCAGCGCCTCGGACAGGGCGAAGATCTGCTGGACGGGCGGCGTGCCGCCCCACCAGCGCCACAGCGCGTCCGACCCCGCGCGCAGGTGCCAGTCCCACCACGGAGACGTCAGCGACGTCCGCCCGCGCGCCGCCGCCCGGTCGGAAAACCACACGAAGACCGTGCCGGGCGGGCACATCAACCCCTTCTGGCTGGCGGCGATCAGCACGTCGACGCCCCAGTCGTCCATCCGCATCGGCGCGCAGCCCAAAGACGCGATGGCATCCACGACCAGCAGCGCCGGGTGATCGCCCATCGCTGTCCGGATCGCGCGGATGTCGGCCAGGGTCGCGCTGGCCGTGTCGGTCTGGCACACCATCACGGCGCGGATGCGGCCCTGCGGGTCCTGGGCCAGGCGGGCCGCCAGGCGCGCGGGATCGGGGGCCAGCGCGCCGAAGTCCAGCCGCTCGACCGTGACGCCCAGACCTTCGGTCATCTCGGCCCAGGACCGGCCGAAATGGCCGCTGGTCAGCACCAGCGCCAGGTCGCCGGGGGCGAACATGTTGGCCGACGCCGCCTCCCAGCCGGCATGGCCGTTGCCGATATAGGGCGCCAGGTTTGCCCGCGTCCCCGCCAGGCGCTTCAGGTGGGCCATGACCTGCAGGTTCACCTGCGCCAGATCGTCGGCATAGATGTCCGGCGAGGCGCGGTGCGCCGCGTTCAGCACGCGGGCCGGCACCGGCGAGGGTCCGGGAATGGCAATCAGGTCGGGTCCGGGGGCAAGGCTCATCGCAAGCGTTCCTTCACATCGTGCAAGATCGGTACGGCCACACCCCGTCCGCGTCAACGGGGGGTGGCCTTGTGGCGCAAGGTCGGAAAGGGGTATGGCTGGGCGTGATCGAAAAGGGCGCCCGCGCCCGCGACCGAAAGGCCCGACAGACACGTGGACCCGCGCCAGGACAGCCCCTCCCGATTGATTGCCGCCGCGACGCGCGGCGCGACCGTGCCGCCCGCCCCGGATGCGTCCAAGGTGCCCGGTCTGCTGCGGCGGCTGTGGGACGACTATCTGCGCCAGCACTGGGGCAAGATGGCGCTGGCCTTCTTCCTGATGACGCTGGAGGGGTCCACGCTGGCGCTGATCAGCTGGATGCTGAAGCCGCTGTTCGACCTGGTCTTCATTGGCAAGCAGCCGGGCGCGATCTGGTGGGTGGGGGCGGCGATCTTCGGCATATTCCTGCTGCGGGCGGTCACGCTGGTGGCCAGCCGGGCCCTGTTGACGACGATCTCGCTGGCGGTGTCCACGACCATGCAGACGCAGTTGCTGGCGCATATCCTGACGCTGGACAGCCGCTTTTTCCGCGACAATTCGCCCGGCGCGATGATCGAGCGGATCCAGGGCGACACGATGGCGGTCCAGGGGGTCTGGGCCACGCTGATCACGGGGGCCACGCGCGACGCCATCAGCTTGGTGATGCTGTTCGGGGTGGCGCTGAGCATCGATCCGATCTGGACGCTGGGGGCGCTGGTGGGCGCGCCGATCCTGATCATGCCCGCCGCGATGGTGCAGAGATACATCCGCCGCAAGGTGCGCCAGAACCGCGTGAATGCCAGCCTGCGCGCCACCCGGCTGGACGAGGTGCTGCACGGCATCGCCTCGATCCGGCTGAACCGGGCCGAGGCGGACCAGACCGCCCGCTTTGCGGCGATCGTGTCCCGCATCCGCGCATCCGAAACCAAGGTCGCGGCGACATCCAGCGTGATCCCGGCGCTGACCGACGTGGTGACGGGCATCGGCTTCGTCGCGGTGCTGGCGCTGGGCGGCAACCAGGTGATGGACGGCGACCGCAGCGTTGGCGACTTCATGGCGTTCTTCACCGCGCTGGCGCTGGCGTTCCAGCCTATGCGCCGCCTTGGCGGGATCGCTGGCGTCTGGCAGACCGCCGCCGCCAGCCTGGAGCGCATCTATCACGTCTTCGACACCCGTCCGACGGTCGTGTCCGGCCCCCGTACCGCGCCGCCCGACACGACCGAGATCGTTCTGGACGACGTCTGGCTGTCCTATGACGGGCAGGTCGTGCTGCACGGGCTGTCCTTCACCGCCAAGGCCGGCCAGACCACCGCGCTGGTCGGCCCGTCGGGGGCGGGCAAGTCCACGGTCTTCAACCTGCTGACCCGGATGGTGGACCCGGACCGCGGCTTGGTCAGCCTGGGCGGTGCGCCGGTCAGCGACTATGACCTGGGCGTGCTGCGCGACCAGTATTCGACCGTGGCCCAGGAATCGGCCCTGTTCGACGAGAGCCTGCGCGACAACATCCTGATGGGCCGTCCCGACGCATCCGATGCCGACCTGCAGGCCGCGCTGAAGGCCGCGAATGTCAGCAACTTCCTGGACGATGGCCGCACGCTGGACAGCCCCGTGGGCCCGCGCGGGTCGGCCCTGTCGGGCGGACAGCGCCAGCGCGTGGCGATCGCCCGGGCCCTGCTGCGCGATGCGCCCGTGCTGCTGCTGGACGAGGCGACCAGCGCCCTGGACACGGCCAGCGAACGTCTGGTCCAGGATGCGCTGGACCACCTGTCGCGCGGACGCACCACACTGGTCATCGCCCACCGCCTGTCGACGATCCGCAACGCCGACAAGATCGTCGTGATGGAATCGGGACGGGTTGTCGAACAGGGCAGTCATGACCAGTTGATGGCCAGGGGTGGCGCCTATGCCCGCCTTGTCGCGCTGCAATTCGGAGACAATGAATGACCCGCCAGATCATCCGCTTGACCGGCGAGGACCGCCTGCCTTTCCTGCAGGGGATGGTGACCAACGATGTGGACCGCGCCCCGATCTGGGCCGCGATCCTGACGCCGCAGGGCAAGTACCTGGCCGATTTCCTGGTCGTGCCCGACGGCGACGCATTGCTGATCGACGTCGATGCGCGGCTGGCCGAGGACCTGCTGCGCCGCCTGTCGATGTACAAGCTGCGCAGCAAGGTCGCGCTGGACCTTGTGGACATGCCCGTCGCACGCGGCACCGGCCCCGCACCCGAGGGGGCGGTGGCCGACCCGCGGCATCCGGCCCTGGGCTGGCGGCATTACGGCGCGGCGGGGGATGACGGCACGGATTGGAACGCCATCCGCGTCGCGCATTGCATCCCCGAGACTCTGGTCGAGCTGATCCCGAACGACACCTATATCCTGGAAGCCGGGTTCGAGCGTCTGCACGGCGTGGATTTCCGTAAGGGCTGCTATGTCGGTCAAGAGGTGACCGCGCGGATGAAGCACAAGACCGAGTTGCGCAAGGGCCTGACGACGCTGCGGATCGAGGGTGCCGCCCCTGTCGGCACGCCGATCACCGCCGAGGGACGAGAGGTCGGCGCGGTCTTCACCCAGTCCGGCGGGCAGGCCATCGCCCATGTCCGCCACGACCGCGTGGCCCCCGAGATGCAGGCCGGCGAGGCGCGGCTGTTCCCGCTGTGACCGACCCCGCGCCGGGGCCGCGCAAGATCATCCATATCGACATGGATGCCTTCTTCGCCTCGGTCGAGCAGCGCGATTTTCCGGAACTGCGCGGCAAGCCGGTGGCCGTGGGCGGGTCCGCCGCGCGGGGCGTCGTGGCCGCCGCCAGCTATGAGGCGCGGGTGTTCGGGGTGCGGTCCGCCATGCCGTCAGTGACGGCGGCCCGGTTGTGCCCCGACCTGATTTTCGTGCGGCACCGGTTCGACGTCTACAAGCAGGTCAGCCACCAGATCCGCGACATCTTCCTGGACTACACCCCCCTGGTCGAGCCTTTGTCCCTGGACGAGGCCTATCTGGACGTGACCGATTACCTTGACGGGCGCACCGCGACCAAGATCGCGTCCCAGATCCGCGCCCGCATCCGCGAGACCACGGGCCTGACCGCCAGCGCGGGCGTCAGCTACAACAAGTTCCTGGCCAAGCTGGCATCCGACCAGAACAAGCCCGACGGTCTGTGCGTGATCACGCCAGAACAGGGGCCGGGCTTCGTGCTGTCCCTGCCGGTGGGCAAGTTCCACGGCGTTGGGCCCGCGACGGCGGCCAAGATGCAGGCGATGGGCATCGCCACCGGGGCCGACCTGCATGCGCAGGACCTGGATTTCCTGCTGCGGCGGTTCGGCAAGTCGGGGCGCTATTACTGGAACATCGCGCGGGGCATCGACCACCGTCGGGTCAGCCCCGACCGCATCCGCAAGTCCGTGGGGGCGGAAAACACCTATTCCGCCGACATCATGGCGCTGGACGCCGCGCAGGAGGCGCTGGAGCCTTTGGCCGCCAAGGTCTGGTCCGCCGTCGCGCGCCACGACCTGCGCGGGCGGACCGTGACGCTGAAGGTCAAGTTCAGCGATTTCCAGCAGATCACGCGCGCCCGCAGCCTGGGTCATGCGGTGGCCTCGCAGGACGAGCTGCTGTCCATCGCGCGCGACCTGGCGGCGGGCGTGCTGCCCGATCCGCGCGGCGCGCGCCTGCTGGGCGTGACGCTGTCGGGGTTCGAGGCCCCCGATGACGGCCCCGCCCAGCTGTCGCTGTTCGATTAGCGCCAGCGCACCCACCGGCCCGGACCCTGCGCCGCCAGGATCAGCAGGCCCCCCGCCACGGCCCAGTTCTTGACCACGATGGTGACTTGCCACGGGTCGGCGCGCAGCTGCCAGTGAAACCAGCTGGTCCCGATGCAATAGACCGCCAACAGCAGCGCCCAGGTCCGCACGCGCGGTCCCAGGATCAGGCAGATGCCCGCGACCAGGTTGAAGGCCGCGACCGGCCAGACCAGTACGCCGGGCAGGCCCAGGCTTTCGATCATGCGGATGACCTGCGTCGGGTCGCCGACCTTCTGAAGCGCGCCGCCGATGAACAGGACCGCGATCAGCAGGCGGCCAGTCAGGTTCAGGGCGCTGTTCATGCGCGGGTCGCGAACCAGTCCTCGGGCACCCAGACAAAGGCGTCGCCGCGCGCCTCGACATGGCCGATGCCGGGAAAGGGCAGGTGCGTGCCCGCCACCGCAATCCGGTCGGCGGTGACCATCTGCAGCAGGTTGCGCCGGGTCGTGGCCGCCTGGCCTGCGTCGGTGTCGAAGGCAACGCCGGCATCCGGGTGGCGGAACTGCAGCGCGGCCAGGGCGGCGGCATCGCCTAGGATGATCATCTGTGCGTCGCCATCCGACAGGCGCAGGCCGCTGTGGCCCGGCGTGTGGCCGGGCAGGGCCATCGTGGTGATGCCGCCGCCCAGGTCGGCCTCTCCGGCAAAGGTCTGGACGCGGTCGCCATAGGCGTCGCGGACCCCGCGGGCCAGCGCGAAGAAGGGCTGGACATCGGCGGGCGCCGCGCTGGCCGTCGCCTCGTCGGTCCAGAAGGCCAGCTCGTCCTCGTTCACGTGCAGCGCGGCATTGGCAAAGACCGCGCCCGCATCGCCCACCAGTCCGCCCGCATGGTCGGGATGCAGGTGCGTCATCACGATCCGGGTGATCTGGTCGGGCGTCACGCCCAATGCCGCAAGCGAGGCCGCCAGATGCCCGGTGGTGGGACCGAAGGCCGACCCGCCGCCCGCATCGACCAGCGTCAGCTGATCGCCCTGGCGGATCAGATGCACGCTGACCGGCACGCGGATCGGTTGTTCGGGGTCCAGATAGGCGGCACGCAGGGCCGCGCCATAGGCCGCATCGTCCAGGTTGACGACCAGATCCTTGGCAAAGTCGAAATGCCCGTCGGCGATGGTGGTGACGGTGGTGTTGCCCAGGGTGCGGGTATGGACCGTTGGCAGAAAGGCCGGGATCGCGGCGGCGGCCGGTTCCTGGGCAAAGACCAGGCCGCGGCCCAGGAACGGCATCGCGACGGCGGCGCCCGCGGCGGTCAGCATCAGGTGGCGGCGGGACAGGACGGTCACGGGCATCTCCTTTTCCGGGGGGTTGTGCGATCTTTCCCGCGAAGCGATGCCCGACACCACGCCCCATCAGCGCGTTCACGCAAAGGTGAGAACGCGACGCGCCCCGCAGGGGGCCTGCGGGGCGCGTCTGTCAGGACAGGTCTTGGATCAGGCGCGTTCGCTGTATTCGAACATCTCGGTGTTGACGACGATCGCCTCGCCCTCGCCCACGAAGGGCGGGATCATGATGCGCACGCCGTTGTCCAGGATCGCCGGCTTGTAGCTGTTGGCGGCGGTCTGGCCCTTCACGACCGGCTCGGTCTCGGCGACGGTGCAGGTGACCTTCTGCGGGATCGAGACCGACAGCGCCTCCTCGCCGTAATATTCGATGGTGGCGGTCATGCCGTCCTGCAGGAAGGGGCGGCGGTCGCCCAAGAGGTCGGCGTCCAGTTCGGTCTGCTCGAAGGTCTCGCTGTCCATGAAGACAAGCTTGCCGTCGGATTCGTACAGGAACTGCTGGTCCTTCTGGTCCAGGCGGACGCGTTCGACCTTGTCCTCTGACCGGAAACGCTCGTTCAGCTTGCGACCGTCGCGCAGGTTCTTCAGTTCGACCTGGGCAAAGGCGCCGCCCTTGCCGGGCTTGACGTGGTTCACCTTGACGGCGCCCCACAGGCCCCCGTCATGTTCCAGGATGTTGCCGGGGCGGATTTCATTGCCGTTGATCTTGGGCATGGGATGGGTCTCGTGCGTTTGCGGAAATTTCGGGCCGTCCTGGCATTGCCAGCCGTTGAACGACAATTCTGGCCCCCTATATCGAGGGCTGCGGCATCAGGCAACCAGAACGGAACTGCGGCGTTGTCAAGGTGCCAACAAGATCATCGCCACGTCACTGGCGCAGTGGGGTCACGATTTTTCCCGCAGTTTGCGCGACATGCAGTAAGGACATGGCAGACATGCGAGTGAAGGGATACCGAATCGGCGGGCCGAACGGCTAAGGCAGCAGGCACCGTCAGAGAAGCGGATTCAAGAAACAGGGGAAACGTCAAGTTTTCCCATAAGGCCCTGACTCCCGATCGGGGCCGCAAGAGAATGGACGAAAACAAGATGCGCGATTTTGTCGACGGCTCGGCCTTCAATTTCGAACAGGGCCAGCGTGCCCGCAAGCTGTTTGCAGCGGTGGTGCTGGCAGCCTTGGATGATGCCATTGCGGATGACAAGAAATACGGCAACGGCCCCGAACAGATCGCCCGTTGGGCGCGCTCGCGCGATGGGCGCGAGGTGCTGTCCTGCGCCGGGATCGACCCGAACGAGCGTGTGGTCAAGGGCCTGATGGAATTCGTGTCCAAGGGCGTGCGCACCTCGGTCGCGCTGTCGCGCGAGGAGAGTGAGCGCCGCATGGCCGCCGAGGCCGAGGAAGCCGAAGCCGCCTGAAACCTGCGCGCATCGACGATCAGGGCCGCCCGTTTGGGCGGCCTCTTTTGTTACAGCCGCGTCACCACACGCTGTGAATAGAAATGGCGGACGTCGGCGGCGTTGCACAATTCGGTCGCGGGCGTCATGACCGCCGCCGAGGCGGCCGCCGCGCCAAGGGCCAGCGCCTCCTGCATGGGCCAGTCGCGCGCCGCAGCCAGCACGAAGCCCGCGACGAAGCTGTCGCCCGCGCCCACGGCGCTGACCACGCGCACCGGCGCCGCTGCGGCATGCCAGGCGCCGTCGGGTCCGGCGATGACCGACCCGTCCGCGCCGCGCGCCACGATCACCGATTTCGCCGCCCCGTTGCGCACCAGGCCCGCCGCGAATTCGGCGCTGTCGCTGCGCAGGGGCAGGGGGCGGCCCGCCAGGCCCTCGGCCTCATGGCTGTCCATGCGCAGCACGTCGACGGGAATGGACGACCCCGCCAGGGCGCGCAACGCGTCCCCCGAGGTGTCCACCAGCAGCCGCGCCCGCCCGTCCTTGAGCCTGACGGTCAGCATCTGTTCGAACCCCGGCGCGATGCCCGGCGGGTTCGACCCCGACACGACCACCCAGCCCCCGGCCAGCGCGGCCTCGGCGATGGCGGCGATGGTGCTGGCCAGCTGGGTCATGTGCCATTCGGGGCCGGGCATGACGAACCGGTACTGCCCGCCCGTCGCGCGGTCGGTGACGGCCAGCGACTGGCGGGTTTCGCCCGGCGCCGTCAGGCGCAGCACCTTGAGCCCCGCCGCCTTCAGCATGTCGGCCATGCGCTGGCCCGTCGCGCCGCCCAGGGCCACCATCGCGGTGGATTGGCCGCCGATGATCTTGATCGCCCGGCTGACATTGATGCCGCCGCCGCCCGGATCGACGACCGGCTTGTCGCAGCGCAGCTTGAGGTCGGGCACGACGCTGTCGGCGGCGGTCGACAGGTCCAGCGCCGGGTTCAGCGTGACGGTCAGGATGGGGGCCTGACCGCTCATCTCATTCCCACCAGCGGTCTATGGTGGCGATGTCGTCGTCGGACCAGCCGAAATGATGCGCCATCTCGTGCGTGACGATATGGGTGACCAGATCGCCCAGGGTCACGTCACCGCGCGACGCCCATTCGTCCATGATCGGGCGGCGGTACAGCCAGATGATGTCCGGCCCGCCCGGCTGGTCGCTGATCGATTTCTCGGTCACGGGGATGCCGTCATAGATGCCGGTCAGGTCGAACGCATCGTCGATCTGCAGCTCGTCCAGCACGTCCTCGGGGGCGAATTCGGCGACGCGGATGGCGACCTGGGCCGCGGCTTCGCGGAATTCGGGGGGCAGGGTGGTCATGGCGTGCCGGGCCATGGCCTCGATCTCGGCCGCGTCGGGGGCCGTGCGGCCGTTCCAGTCACTCATTCCAGCGCCTCCTGCATGGTCCCCCCGATATGGACAAAAATGCCCGGCTGTGAAAGAGCAACAGCAACAGGAGACGCCCCATGACCATCACCCGTTTCGCGCCCTCGCCCACCGGCCATATCCACGTCGGCAACCTGCGCACCGCGCTGTTCAACTATCTGATCGCCCGCAAGGCCGGCGGCACCTTCATCCTGCGCCTGGACGACACAGACCAGGAACGCAGCAAGCAGGAATATGTCGACGGCATCCAGCGCGACCTGGAATGGTTGGGCCTGCACTGGGACCGGGTCGAGCGTCAGTCCCTGCGCATGGACCGCTATCGCGCCGAGGCCGATGCGCTGCGCGCCTCGGGCCGCCTCTACGAAGTCTTCGAGACCCCGGTCGAGCTGGACCTGAAGCGAAAGAAGCTTTTGAACATGGGCAAGCCGCCGGTCTATGACCGCACCGGTCTGTCGCTGTCGGAGGCCGACAAGGATCGCCTGCGGTCCGAGGGGCGCGAGGGGTACTGGCGCTTCCTGCTGGACCAGAACCGGATCGAATGGACGGACGGCATCCTGGGCGACATCTCGATCGACGCCGCATCCGTCAGCGATCCGGTGCTGATCCGGGCCGACGGCCAGGTGCTGTACACCTTTGCCAGCAGCGTGGACGACACCGACATGGGCGTGACCCATATCGTGCGCGGGTCGGACCATGTGACCAACACCGCCACCCAGATCCAGATCATCCAGTCCATCGGCGGCACGCCCCCGGCCTTTGCCCATCACAGCCTGCTGACCGGCGCCAAGGGCGAGGAGCTGTCCAAGCGCATCGGCGCCCTGTCGCTCAAGGACCTGCGCGAGGCGGGCGTGGCCCCCGAGGCGCTGATCGCGCTGATGGCGCGGTTGGGTTCGGGCGTGCCGGTCGCGCTGGCCTCGCTGGACGAGTTGGCAGAGGCCTTCGATCTGGGCCAGTTCGGCGCATCGCCCACCAAGTTCGATGCCGACGATCTGTGGCCGCTGACGCGCGAACGCAACCAGGCGCTGCCCTTCGCGGCGGTGGCCGACCGCATCGCGGCCCTGGGCGTGCCGGACGATCAGGCCGAACGCTTCTGGCGCGTGGCGTCCCAGAACATCACGCGCCTGGACGACCTGGGCGACTGGTGGCGGATCTTCAGCGAGGGTGCGGAACCCCAGATCGACCCCGAGGATGCCGACTTCATCGCGCAGGCCATGACCCTGCTGCCTGCGGGCCCCTTCACAGACGCGACCTGGGGCGAATGGACCGCCGCGGTCAAGGAGGCCACGGGCCGCAAGGGCAAGGGCCTGTTCATGCCGCTGCGCAAGGCCGTGACCGGCCAGGCGCATGGCCCGGACATGTCCGACGTCATGCCCCTGCTGCAGGTCGTCAAGGCGCGTCCCTGACCCATCCACCCTACGATCCGAACGGGTCCGGCCACGGCCGGGCCCGTTCGCGTTGACGGCATCGAATGGTGCGTCCCGCACCAATGCCAGGCGCAATGCCTGACAAGCGATGCGCGCTAAATACAATCCGAACATATTATACTGCCGATACCTGCACCGTAATTGTCGGTGAATTGCGGATCATCATCTTGGTACTGTCGTGGCTGATGCTCATTCTAAAAGGTGTGCGCTGTTCATTGGCAAATTTGAGCGTCATCCAATGTCGTTCTGATTTCATTCCTTCCGCCTGCCAGTCGCTATCGGCGCCTGCCATTGGAATAGGCGCTGACAACCACCGGACAGTCGTGGGCCAGGGGCGGTCAGCGCAGCAAGACCGCGATGTCGACTGATTCCGAAGGAAATTGCCGCGCAGTATCGTGCTTTGGCTGAATGTGGGGCGCCTCGGCATAAACACCCGAACGCGTGCGTTTCCGGGAAACGGAAACACCTGTATAATTGGACAGGCATCTGAATATTCAACCCACTGTAATAAAACTTAACTAAACCCTGAATTGCGTTACCGCCCAATTCTCGCCTCAATTTGCCGCTTTTATCGGCAGCAGAGGGCGTTCATCTTGCGCGACAATCAGTCACAAGTGAATTGGATCGCACAGTATGCGTATCAGCGATAAGCGCACCGCGCCGGCCAAAGGCAACCGCTTCGGCCGTGACGACCGCATTTCCCAGGGCTCTGCAAAATCGTCCCGTCGCCTGCTTCAGGCGCTGACGGCCGGTGTCGCGGCCTTCGGCAGTTCCGTTGCGGCCTATGCAGGCGGTTACGTGGCGCCCATCGTGGAATTCACCCCCGCCGCCACGCCCGTCGCGGCCGTTGGCAATGCGCCCAATTACTGGCTGGCGCTGATCCCGCTTGCGCTGCTGTATCTGGGGACGCGCGGCGGCGACGATGTTGGGTCCAACCCGCCGCAGAACATCGGCGGTCCGTGCTTTTGCGAAGGCACGCTGATCCTGGCGGACAACGCATGGGTCAAGGTCGAGACCATCCAGGCCGGCGACATCGTCACCACCTCCAAGGGGCCGCAGCGCGTCCTGTCGGTCGGATCATGGCAGCCGACGCAGTTCCGCGACCGGCCCAGCATCGTCGCCGGCGTCCGTCTTTCGGCCAATCATGGCGTGCAGGTCGACGGCTTCAACGTCGAGGCCGGCGCGATCAGCAGCAAACGCGGTCTGATCGACGGCCGCAGCTATTTCCATATCCTGGTCGAGGATCACAGCTGGCTCTCGGTCAAGGCCGATGATGCCGGGACCGTGCTGGTCGCGGAAAGTCTGCAGATGACCAAGGATCTGAAGCTGGCCAAGGACTTTCCGCATCTGGTCGATCACCATGCCGCGAACCCGGTCGCCCCGCGCCTGTCGCGGGCGGACGCCCTGCCTGCGGCGGCCTGACACCGGATTCGGACCCATCCCATGCAATAGACCATGCCCCGCACGATGGCGGGGCATGGTTCATTCCTTGGCGTCTGACCGTCAGGGCATCGTGGGCAGGGCAAAGCCGTGGATGGTCATCCGGCTTTCGCGGGCATAGTCCTCGGTGGTCCAGCCGGCCCAGGCGGCATGACGTTCGATCGTCGTCAGCGTCGCCATTCTCGTCGTGAGGTCCCAGATGAAGCCGGACGCCATGTCGGCATGGCGCACCGTCTCGAACACCTTGCCGTCGATCGAGAACACGCAGCGGTCGGCGAACAGCTCGAACTCCAGGCGCTGAGGCACGCCCGGCTTGAACTCGCCCAGTGCCAGCGTGCGGCGGTCGGACGATGCACGGCCCCCCCCGGTGCGGGGCATGTGGACTGCCGGCGCCCATCCGATCACGCCGTTGCGCTTGACCAGTTCAAAATCAAGCTCCTTGCCGTTGTCCGCGTGGGTGAAGAAGGCATTGACGGCGCTGCTGGTATGGCTGGTGACCACCGCGCCCCACTTGCCGATGGCAGCGGACGGGCGGTTCAGTTGCATCGCACCGTTCCGCCACTGGCCACCCTCCATCGCTGCGCTGATCGAGACGGATTTGTCGGTGTTGTAGGTGACGCGGGCCGGCGTGCCCAGGCTGCCGCCCACGCCGTTGCCCCGGTCGCCCCCGGCCCAGTTCGGCAGGAAGATGTTGATGCCCCCCGCGCTGCTCCAGTCAAAGGACAGCGAGCGGTCGATGGTAAAGTCCTGTACGGCGCGATAGCCCGTGGGCAGCAGCGGCGCGACCGGCGCGGGCTGGACAGGTGCCGGCTGCACGGGTGCAGGCTGGACCGGCTCAGGAGCCGGGGTGACGGGCGCGGGTTGTGCTGGGGTCGGCGCGGGGGTGGGCGTCGGCGTGACCGGTGCGGGCGTAACCGGTGCCGGCTGAACGGGCGCGGGCGTCACGGCCGGCTGCGCAGCCAGATAGGCTTGCAGGTCCGTGGTCGTGGCCTGCAGGGCCGCCAAGACGTCGGTCAGTTTCTTGCGATCGCTCATGTTCGGTTCCTGGGGCGTCGGAGTCGGGGTGGGATTAGGCGTCGGGGTCGGCGTTGGCGTTGGAGTAGGAGTTGGCGTTGGTGTCGGCGTCGGGGTTGGAGTGGGTGTAGGCGCCGGGGTCGGCGTAGGAGTAGGAGTAGGAGTAGGAGTAGGAGTCGGCGTGGGTGTCGGTGCCGGAGTGGGAGTAGGAGTAGGAGTGGGCGTCGGGACCACCACTGGTTCCATCAGCGCCGCGACCGCGGTCCAGGCCGGGTTGCGGTCGCCCAGCCAGCGCTGCAGGCCGTGGCAGACATTCGCGTCCGGCAACCGGCATTCGACCGACATCGCCATCGGCCCGTCGAACCCTTGGGTCCGCAGCGCGGTGATGGTGGCGGCATAGACCGCGCCCATCTGTGCACTGACCGAGAACGCATGCAGGAACGCCCGCGTGGCGGTGGTGCCTCCGACGCCGTTCAGATGGTTGCCGACCTCGTAGGCGCCCAGTTCCATGCCATACTTCGTCGCCTCGGTGCGGTAATGCCGCCACTTGGGGGTCAGCGCCCTGACGGTACGATCGGCCGCCCAGTTCGCGCCCGTCAGCATCTGGTCGCGCATCCGGTCGAACGCCGCGCTTTGCGACAGGGTCGTGCGCCAGCCGTCGATCTGGGCCACGCGCGCGCCATAGGCCATGCCGCCGTCGACCTGGGCATGCACGGTCAGCATGTCGATCACCGAATGCGGCGCGACATAGGTCGGCAGCCCCCGTGTCCCGCTGCGGTCCCGCCACAGCGGGGCGACCAGGATGTCGGCCTCGCCGCCGACCCAATCGGCCTGGTGCTGGACCACGGTGTGCAGCCGGGTGTCGTTGCCCCAGACGGCGCGCCAGGCCTGCGCCATCTGGGTGGCGCGCATGCCGTACCAGTTGCGGAACTCGGATCCCGTGGCGGTGCCAAAGGCCAAGCGGCCCTGCTCGGCGCAGTAATGCGCTTGGGGCGTGCCAGAAAAGTCCCAGGTCTTGGTGCTGTATTCGACATAGACGTGCCGCGGCGCGGGCATCAGCGTCCGGATCAGCGTGGCACACTGGCGGAAATGATCATCGGTGGCCGCGGTCGGAAGGCACAGCCACATGTCCGCGCCGACTTGGTTGCACAGCGCGGCCATCCACTCGTAGGGCACGAAGCGGTGGAAGATCTCGTCGGTCGGCAGGGCGCGGCTGGCCCAGTTGGTGATCCGCAGACCACCCTGGTCCGCGCTGGTCAGGATGCCGACCCATTCGTCGAACCGCAGCGCGCCAAAGCCGCGCACCGTGTCCAGATACTGGCTGCGAAAGATCGCGCCGCGGTCGGCGTCGGGCCAGTCGTCCCGGTGGTTCAGGCGGATGTTGCGGATCTGCCCGCCGGCAGGGTCAATGGTCCGGACGATGATGTCGACCCAACTGGACCCGTTCGCGGTGAAGTCGAAATAGATTTCGTTCGGCAGGGACCGGTTGATGTTCGTGCCGCCGATGACGTCGATCGTGCAGGTCCCCTGCCAGCGCAGGCGCCAGCGACCGGTCCCGCCGGCCTGGGCCGGCATGTTGTGGAAGACGCGGGTCCGGAAGCCCCCCGAGTTCGGCGGGATCGAGATCAGCCGCCCACCGGCAGTCATGTGCCCGGCGGCCACCAGCGCGTCCCATTGCAGGCCGCCCCGGTCCGACTGCCACGACCAGGCCTGCTTGAACGCGTTGACGAATGGGCGGGAGCTTTCGCTGTTGATGACCCCGAGGCGGGCCGCGATCTTTCCGGTCGGCATGGTGACGTCTCCGATCTGCGCTGTTTGCAGGGCTCGTTACACAGCCTTTGCGGTAATACTTCCTTAACCATGCGGGCGTTGCATGTGCCGGTTTGCCGGCAACGGATCCGCAGCGGTCAAGGCGAGGACCGGGCGCTGTACGGTCGCGCGTCGCGCCAGCCTCCGCACGGCCAAGCGAACGTTGCGGTACCTGCCGGGCGGATCGCGGACCCATTCCCGCCATCGCGCGTTCGGATGAGGGCTGCACATAAGCAGGCCGACAAGGAGTTAACGATGACCCATGCAACACTGACCCTGGAAGACGGCCCCGAACTTTCGGGAGAGATCGTCGATACCGGTGGCGATTATATCCGGATCCGCACCACGACCAAGATGACGCAGGATCAGCTGGCACAATATGCCGAAGGCCTGATCGAGATCGGCGGCAAGATGCAGAAGGTGATGCTGGAAAGCGCGATCCCGCTTCCCGATGACGAGGAGGTCATCGAACTGACAATGCGCCGCTTCACGCCGTCCGCCTGACGCCGCAGGGGGAAGCGCCTTTTCGTGTGATGCGCAAGATGTTGCAGGGTCACAGATACCTTACTTGCCGGCATCCGTCGAAGCGTGGTGAATGCATTCCGTGCAAATTGTTAATGATCGATCCTTTACACCCCGCCACGTAATTTGACGCAGCAGCTGGAGAGATATCGTTGGCCCGACTGTTTACCGAGGATGAATTGCGCCTGATCGATGACGCGCTGTCGTCCTATCAGCACAACAGCGCCTATCGCACGGTCCGCGCAAAGGTTGCAGCGCTTGTAGCGGAGGATCAGCGCGACCGGATAGTCGTGATCCCCCTACCCAAGGTTCGGCATCCCTGATCATGCTATGCCGGCGTACATTAAGCCCTGCTAAAATATACTGTGCAATACATTCAAAGGGAACTTGTGTGTAAGGTAATTGTATGACGGCAACAGGCCAGGCGATAGGATCAAAAATAACAGTTTTTAAATGGTAAACGGGACTCACTAAATTTTTTTGGTTCTTACTTATATGTTCAGCTGTAAAAAGGGCTGGCGCCAGTCTAGGTATATTTTTATAGAATTTCTGATCATTGCGGCTTTGCTTGTCAATAAATTTTTAGAAATATTGATCTCATTTTAAGTAATTAATAATTATTCCTGGTGCGATTTTCTTTTTAAGCATCTTGAATTTAAAAGCCATGCTTATCTAACTGAGCGACGCAATGTTTAATATCTGAGTTGGCGCTGCTAATCTATCTAAGTATAATGATTTATGCATGGTTTTGTCATGGATTATGTTGGTGCGTGCTACTTAAGGGGTTCCTCAGCTTGATGGTAATGTGTGGCGCCATGTCGACCGTTAGACTTACGTTTCCTCCTTGTCGCTGTGGATTGGAAATCAGGCTTTGCTTTCGTGCGTATACTGCATAATAAAGATTTCTGTTTTATTTATTGTATCTTGAGCCGCGGTGAAATGTGTCGCTTCCGCCGGCTCTGCTACACAAATTCTGCAAGGGATTTATCTTATGAACCCAGCTTGGTAACTGGGCTACATGAGCAATCCGACACCCCCAGTTTACAGGACCAGGAACTGGCCGGCCTGCAATGAAGCGCCCAAGCGCCCTAGTTCGCGACGATCTGGTTCGACCCCGAGGTGAACCGGAATGCCGCGCCATCAGGCAAGTGTGACCGCCAATAGGTCTACGACGATACCGTCATCCATACTTGTCTGATGATGAAGGATCTGTTCGGCATGGCATTACGGCAGATCGAGCCATCGAAACGACACTGGTCCGAGTGATCTTGGCGAGTGGCTTCTTCTAGAGCCTGTTGCATCTCATGGGTTCTAATTGAGCTATGCCGGAGTTCGGCACGCTATTGCGCAGCCAGAGGACGCTGGCCGTGAATAGCCCATATCGTGGCCCCAACGGCCCGCTACACCTGATGATCGATAGCACGGCGTCAAGGTCGAGGGTGAGGGCGAGTGGAACCCACGCAAGCATGGGGAGGATTACCGGACGGCGCGGCAGTGGCACCCCGGTCATGCAGGGCACACCGAAGACATTCAGCATGGACGAAGAGTTGGCCGCTATGGACGGCGGGCGCGGCTACGATGGCGAGGAGCTGGTGGCATGAAGAACAAGCTTGGAGATCTCAACAATCACCTGTTTGCCGCCCTAGAGCGTCTGTCCGATGAGGATATGACGGCCGAGCAGATCGAGCAGGAGGCCAAGCGGGCGTCGGCGATCGTTGCGGTGGCCGACACCATCATCAGCAATGCGGACACGCAGTTGAAGGCAGCCAAGCTATGGGCGGAACATGGTCAGCAGATCATGCCCATGCTGCCGCAGATTGGGCGGGCCGAAACATGAAAGGTCGAGCTATTGTTTATCTACCCAAGGAGCTGGCATGGATAGAGGCCCGCAAGGATATGCCGCGCGCCGAACTGCATGCCCTGTTCTGTGCCTATTGGCAGCGGAACGATGTGCTCCTCGGCGCCTTCAAGAACCTGTGCAAGCGCAAGCGCTGGATGACCGGCCGCACCGGATGCTTCAGCAAGGGACAGGTGCCGTTCAACAAGGGCAAACCGATGTCGCCGGAGGTGCGCGCCAAGTGTCTGGCTACGACGTTCAAGGCCGGACAGCTCCCGCACAATTATCGTGGCCCTGGTCACGAACGCGTCGACAGCAAGGAGGGCTACGTCATCATGATCGTGGCCGAGAAAAACCCTTGGACGGGCGCCGATACCCGCCCGGTGCACAAACACCGCTATCTTTGGGAGCAGATTAATGGCCCGGTCCCGGAGGGGCACGTTCTGAAATGCCTGGACGGCGATAAGAAGAACTGCGCCCCGGAAAATTGGGAAGCCATACCGCAGGCCTTGTTGCCACGGCTGAACGCCCGCTGGTCAGGCGTCAAATACGACGATGCTGCGCCTGAACTGAAACCCGCAGTGATGACCGTGGCAAAGTTGGACCATGCAGCACGGCTGGCACGGGCCAGCAGGAAATGACCACCGTCCTGCACCAGTTCAACAACTTGAGGCCCTTCGGCGGCTTCGACCTAATCATGGCCGACCCGCCTTGGCGGTATGAGATGCGGTCGGAGAAAGGCGAGACGCGGTCGCCTCAGGCCAAGTACGCCTGCATGTCGATCGACGAGATCGCCGCACTGCCCGTCGCGGCATTGGCCGCGCCAAACTGCCTGCTGTGGCTATGGGGCCTGAACACGATGCTGCCTCAGGCCCTGGCAGTGATCGAGGCCTGGGGCTTCGAGTATAAGACGTCGGGCCACTGGGTGAAGACGACCGTGAACGGCAAGCTGAACATGGGTATGGGCTACATCCTGCGCGGTGCTGGCGAGCCGTTCCTGATCGGCACGCGCGGCGCGCCGAAGACGACCAGCTCGACCAGTTCCGTCATCATGGGCCAGATCCGCGAGCATAGCCGCAAGCCGGAGGAGGCCTTCGCCGCGGCCGAAAAGCTGATGCCCGACGCGCGGCGTATCGAGGTGTTCAGCCGGCAGAGGCGGGCAGGGTGGTCGAACTGGGGACACGAGTCCGAGAAATTCGAGGAGGCCAGCTGATGGCGAGACCATACACCCCCGAGCTGCTGGCGGAGCGTTGGGATTGCAGCGCCGAGACTGTCCGGGCCATGGTGCGCAGCGGGACGTTGCCAGCGTTCCGAGTCGGAAAAATGATGCGCATCACGGCCAGGGCGGTAGAGGACTACGAATGCGGGATTACAGGATCGGACGACTCAAGGGCCGGTTCGTCGTCATGTGGAACGACGACGGAGGAAGCCGGCGACGTTATCGCCTTGAGGCACACACGCAGAAAGATGCTGAGCGCGAAGCGCGCGACCTAATCCTGCGGCAGACGGCACCCGCTAAGGGCCTCCTCGTTTCACAGCTATGGGCCGCTTATCAGGAAGAGGTCGCAGGCCGCCGCCAAGAATCAAAGTTGGCCCAGACAGGCAAGAACGTCCTTCCAGTATTCGGGCACCTCAGTCCTGACCAGATCAGCATCGAGGACTGCCGGCGCTTCATCGCGAACCGCCGCCAGGCAGGGCGCAAGGATGCGACGATCCGGACGGAGCTTGGCTGCCTCCGGACAGCTCTGACATGGGCCGTTAAGGCGAAGCTAATCCGCAATGCGCCACGGATCGAAATGCCGCAGACGCCGCCACCGCGTGAGCGGTATCTGGACCGCGACGAGGTCGCACGGCTATTGACCGCTTGCGGGGATCCCCACATTCGTCTTGTGGTGCTGCTGATGCTGACGACGGCGGGCCGGATCGGCGCGCTTCTGGAACTGACATGGGATCGTGTGGATCTGGATCGCCGACTGATCAAGCTGGCAACGAATGACATCGGACCGCGCAAGGGCAGGGCCACGGTACCGATCAACGACACCCTTATGGCGGCCCTTCAGACTGCAGACAAGGCGGCAATTTCTGCCTATGTGATCGAATGGGGCGGGCGGAAGGTTAGCTCGATCAAGACGGGCTTCAATGCGGCAGTAAAGCGGGCAGGGATCGACCACTGCACCCCTCATGATCTGCGACGGACTGCTGGTCGTTTCATGGCCGAGGCAGGGGTGCCTATGGAGGAGATCGCGCAGTACTTGGGTCACACAAATCCGGCAATTACCCGGTCAACCTACGCCCGATTCTCGCCTGAGTACCTCCGTTCAGCTGCGAGCGCCTTGGAGATGTGACTTTCGGGGCGCGACCAGCTTGTTAAGTGCGGGAAGCGCTCAAGCCATCGCTAACCTTATTAAGAGTTAATTTGAATTCCTTCAGTGCGCCGGGCTCAATCATTATATGGGTGCTAATTAGCTGATTTACCATCGGCTTCGGCTTGTCGAAGTGCCATGGCTTTATGTTGTTGTTTTCGTCTCGCCTCTTTCTGGGTTTGTCGAAGATTTCTCTGTACCGCGCAGGGGAAATTCCATGAAAATGTTCAAGGATTACACGGTCACTTGATTTAGTGTATGTTGTAAGGGCGTCGCCATTTAATTCAATTGCTTTACTCTTCGCATACGGCTCGATGTATACGATCCGTTTGATGCCAGACGCGATGATATGCTTTGCGCAGTTGTGGCACGGAAAAGTGGTAACATAGATCGTTGCACCTTTCACGGAGCGCCCAATTCTTGCTGCGTCCATCAGTGCTGACATTTCGGCGTGTGTCATCCGGCCAAATTCGGTCAAGTCCGAAATTGGAGATGCTTTAAGAAGTTGAGATAACTCAGAGGTGCCAAGGATCTTTTCGGGATCACATTGGACCATAGAGTGTTTCGACAGGGCATGGATAAAATCGTGAATTATCCGGTTGGTTTCCAGCTTGTTTGATTCGAACCGGCGCTCAATGTCGCGCTGCGGGTTTTCGTCTTCTCCCCAATAATTCCCTCCGTTGGCCTTAGGAACTTCGTTACACCCTAAGGTGATCACGTCTCCATCCGAGGAAACGATCGCAGCGCCAACTTGGCGAGACAGATCTAGCGTTCGAAGAGATGCCGCTTTTGCAAGATAAGCGCCGAATTCGTCCTTCGTCGGGCTTATGTAGTTTGACCCGAAGAAGGCATCGATGAACCGCCCGACCTGAGAATGTATCTTGGTCGCACTTCCCCCGACGAACACGTCGCCGGAGTGATATGTATCGAGCATGCGCTGGCCAAAGGTCTCTTGCGCCTCGTTCTTGTCCTTGTGAATTAGGCTACGGGCTTTTCGTTCGCGCTCGTCTTGAGGGAGATATGGATCTTCTTTCCCGATTATGCCTTGCACTGCGGTTAGTTGCTCAGCTTCATCGGCAGAGACGGAGACTTGTATAAATTTCTCCCCGTAGACTTTTCGCAGCAGCTCGATTTCTTGCGATCGCTTCAGTTGTCTAATAACAAATGCCGTTCCATTTGCTGGAGTATCCGCGATCAATGACGGATCCAATCCGGTTTCTTTATTCCGCTCCAGCCTGTGCCGACCAATAAATAGAACTGCAATCTTTGCCAGAAAATCTTTTTCACCTGAAAGAGAAACAATGTTGTTAAGTTCGGTGATTTTCTGCTCGTATCGTCCCTGCGAAACTTCGGCTGCTTGAGGGATAACTTCTCCTACAGCTTTCGTAATATGCACTAGCTTTGTTTGATAGCCAAAGCGCGTAAGGTGGGTGTCAAGGGCATCTTGCGCCGCATCTATATTGCACCCGATCGGGCCGACCAGACCAAAAATTAATTCGGGTTTATAGGCTAGTTCTTCGTCGGGCAAAGGATGCATGGGAGGGAACTTTTTGATTGGAGAATTCTTGGTAAGAACGGTCACAAGATCTTTGTGCGCCACGACGTACGAGCTTGCTCAGAATGCTTGTCAACGTCAACAGTGCAGGCTACGCTCAATGCTGATACTTCGAGGTGGGACTCCAGATAATGGCAAATGAAAACAACGCTTCTGGCGATCATAGGAACGACTCTGTAGTACTGGACCAGATGCTCGAGCAGATCCTTGAGCGCTCAGAGAGAGTGACGGCTGGACAGGCGCTCCAGACGCGTAATACCTTCAATGTCTTCCTGACGCCTGATCGAGATGAACGCGGTGGATGGCCAATGTTTGGCTGACCCCGTACCACTTTGACATGTCGGAAGAGGCGCTTGGCACATAGCTCGGCGCCTCTTCTTTTGCTTGATCACACGGTGCGCAAGCAGCTACTTGGTTCAAGAAACCAAAGAGCAACCCCCAACGCGCTTAGAAGGCCTATTGATTGTTGGTGACCCCGACAGGAATCGAACCTGTAACCTGCCCCTTAGGAGGGGGCTGCTCTATCCAGTTGAGCCACGGGGCCTGCCGGGCATGCATACTCAAACCGGGGGGCGCTTGGCAAGCGGCGGCAGGGGCGGTTGTGGGCCGGTCTGTCCTTCGCTAACATCGGCCATCCACAGATCGGAACGCCCCATGCTGCCCATTCGACCGCGCCGCCCCCTGACCCTCAGAGACGTCTCCGAGGCGTCGGGCGTCTCGGAGATGACCGTCAGCCGGGTCCTGCGCAACCGGGGCGACGTGTCGGCGGCCACGCGTGAAAAGGTGCTGACCGCGGCCAAGACGCTTGGCTATGTTCCCAACAAGATCGCGGGCGGACTGGCCAGCCAGCGGGTCAACCTGGTCGCCGTGGTCATCCCGTCGCTGTCGAACCTGGTCTTTCCCGACGTGCTGGGCGGCATTTCGGCGGAACTGGACGATACCGGCCTGCAGCCGGTGATCGGTGTCACCAACTATTCCCCCGCGCGCGAGGAGATGGTGCTGTACGACATGCTGTCCTGGCGGCCCTCGGGCGTGATCCTGGCGGGGCTGGAGCACAGCAAAGCCGCGCGCGCGATGCTGCAGAACTCAGGCCTGCCGGTGGTCGAGATCATGGATGTCGACGGCGAAGGGATCGACACGCTGGTCGGCATCTCTCATATCCGCGCCGGGCGCGAGATGGCGGACCGTATCCTGGCGGCGGGCTATCGCCGCATCGGTTTCGTGGGCACCCACATGCCCGAGGATCACCGCGCCCGCAAACGTCTGCTGGGCTTCGAGGAGGGGCTGGCCGCCGCCGGCGTCCAGCTGGAGGCGCGCGAGTACTATCAGGGCGGATCGTCCCTGCTTAAGGGGCGTGAGCTGACCGAGCGCATCCTGACGCGCGCGCCGGACCTGGATTTCCTGTATTTCTCGAACGACATGATCGGGGCAGGGGGGCTGCTGCACTGCATCGACCGCGGCTATGACGTGCCCGGCAGGCTGGGGCTGGCGGGGTTCAACGGGGTCGACCTGCTAGACGGGCTGCCGATGCGCCTGGCCACCACGGATGCGCGGCGCGTCGATGTCGGGCGGCGCGCCGCGCGGCTGGTGTCGGGCAAGGACGCGGCGCCCGACAACCGCATCATCGCGCTGACCCCGACCTTTCTGCCCGGCGACACGATCCGCGACATCCCCGCCTGACGTCCCGCCTTGTGGGCCGCCCCCGCGCGGCCTATCTGTGGGCGATGCGTGTTCCCGTCGTCTCCCGCCTGCTGTCCCGCAAGCCCCGCGTCGCGGTCATCCGCCTGTCCGGCACCATCGGTGGTGCGGGGCGCGGCGGCGGACTGAACGATGCGGCCCTTGCCCCCGTGATCGAACGCGCGTTCCGGCGCGGCAAGCCCCTGGCCGTTGCGTTGATCATCAATTCGCCGGGCGGGTCGCCCGTGCAGTCGTCGCTGATCGCGGCGCGCATCCGCAGGCTGGCGGATGAGACCGACATTCCCGTTCATGCCTTCGTCGAGGACGTGGCCGCATCGGGCGGCTATTGGCTGGCCTGCGCGGCCGACGACATCTGGGCGGACGAAAGTTCGATCCTGGGGTCGATCGGGGTGATTTCGGCCGGGTTCGGGTTCGACCAGCTGATCCAGCGATGGGGCATCGAACGCCGCGTCCACACGGCCGGCACGTCGAAATCGACGTTGGACCCGTTCCGCCCGCAGGATCCCGACGACGTGGCCCGCCTGCACGCGATTCTTGAACCGATCCACCAAGCGTTCAAGGACCATGTCCGCGCCCGTCGCGGCACCCGCCTGAACGCCGAACGCGACCTGTTCACCGGAGAGTTCTGGGCGGGGCTGGAATCCGTGCGCCTGGGGCTGGCCGACGGCATCGCCCATCCGGTCCCGCGGCTCAAGGCGCTGTACGGCGACAAGATCCGCTTCGAGGTGCACGGCATGCGCCGGCCGCTGCTGCGCCGCCTGGGCCTGTCCGCCGACCTTCTGATGGACGCGGCCGAGGATCGCGCCGCCTTCCAGCGGTTCGGCACCCGCGGATGATGCTGCGCATCGTCCTCCTGTTCCTGCTGGTCATGGTCGTCGTCGCCCTGCTGCGCGGACCGGGCCTGCGCCGTTTTCTGAAAAAATTCCTGGGGATCGACCATCGTGATCGTTGAACTGCTTCTGGTGCTGGGCGGACTGGCCCTTCTGGTTCTGGGGGGCGACCTGCTGGTCAAGGGCGCCGTCGGGCTGTCGCTGAAACTGGGCATGACGCCCTTGGTCGTGGGCCTGACCGTCGTGGCCTTCGGCACATCGGCGCCCGAGCTGCTGGTGTCGCTGTCGGCGGCGCTGAAGGGGTCCAGCGGCATCGCCATGGGCAATGTCGTGGGTTCTAACATCGCCAACGTGCTGGTGATCCTGGGCGTGACCGCGCTGGTGTCGGTGATCGTCACCAAGGGGCACGACCTGCGCGAAAGCTGGGGGATGATGATTGCGGCCTCGCTGCTGCTGATCGGCATCGCCCTGACCGGAGAGATCGGGCGCTTTGAGGGCGTGATCCTGCTGCTGGCGCTGGCCGCGGTCCTGTGGCGGCAGCTGTCCACCGGCCGCGCCGAGGAGACGCAGGCCGACGGCGTGGACGGCGCTACCCTGGGCGCGGGCTGGGGGCGCATCGCGGTCTGGCTGGGCCTGGGCCTGGTGCTGCTGCCGGTCGGGGCGAACCTGCTGGTCAATGGCGCGACCGACATCGCCCGCGCCTTCGGCATCAGCGAGACCGTGATCGGGTTGACGCTGGTCGCGATCGGCACGTCATTGCCGGAACTGGCGGCCTCGGTCGCATCCGCGCTGAAGGGTCGGGCGGACATGGCGCTTGGCAATGTGGTCGGCTCGAACATCTTCAACATCCTGGCCATCCTGGGGATCACCGCGGTCATCTCTCCGCTGCCCATCCCGCCCGAAATGCTGCGGCTGGACCTGTGGGTGATGCTGGGCGCGGCCCTGCTGCTGTTCCCGTTCCTTTTCCGCGGCATCAGCCTGACGCGGCCGGTGGGCGCGTTGTTCGTGGCGGGCTATGCCGCCTATGCTTGGGTGCTGCTGTGACGGGCGTCGCGCTGGTCACGGGGGCGGCCCGCCGCCTTGGCCGCGCGATGACGCTGGAACTGGCGCGGCGCGGCCATGACGTGGCGATCCACTATGCCGGCTCGGCCGACGATGCCGAGCGCACGGCCACTGACGCACGCGCCCTGGGCGTGCGGGCGCAGACCTTCCGGGTCGACCTGCTGGACGCAGATGCGACCGCCGCGCTGGTCCCGGACGTCGCATCGGCGATGGGGCCGCTGACCGTGCTGGTCAACAACGCCTCGATCTTCGAATACGACACGATGCGCAGCGCGACGATGCAGGGTTGGGACCGGCACCTGGGGTCGAACCTTCGCGCGCCCTTCCAGCTGATGCAGGCCTTTGCCGCGCAATGCCCCAAGGCGCGCCCCGACGAGAACGGCGAGCCCCAGGCCGCGGGCCTGGTGGTGAACATGGTCGATCAGCGGGTGCTGAAGCCCACGCCAGAGTTCATGACCTATTCCATCGCCAAGGCCGCGCTGTGGTCGCTGACGCGCACCGCGGCACAGGCCCTTGCGCCCGACATCCGCGTGAACGCTATCGGTCCCGGTCCGACCCTGCAGGGCGCCCGTCAGAGCGACCGCCATTTCGCCGCCCAGAGGGCTGCGACGGTGCTGGGCAGGGGGGCTGATGCGCAGGGGATCACCGACGCCCTGAGGTACTTCCTGGACGCGCGTGCGGTCACCGGACAGCTGATCTGCGTCGATGGCGGACAGCATCTGGGGTGGCGCACGCCCGACGTCCTGGGGCCGGAATAGGCCCGATCCGGAACGATCGGATCATTTTGTCCACGGCACCCCGGCAGACCCCTGCAAGATGCGGATTCTGCAAGATTTTTCTGTCCACAACTGGCCCGAATAAAAATTATCAAGCAATAACAATGCCATTGTGATCTGCCTAAAATAAGGGCAACTTCACGGAACTGTAACGATTGCTGGCCCTGCGGGGTCATCCTCACAGCCCACCCACAGAATTATCCACAGATTCCGTGGAAAGCTTCCTTCTTGCCTTCGGTCCCCGGAACTTGCAGCGGGGCCGAGAATCACCAAGTTCACTTCATGACCCAGAAAACCGGCCACGCCCTCATCCAGGATTACCTTCGCACGCTGGACAGCAGTCCCGGCGTCTATCGCATGCTGGATGCCCAGCAGGCGGTTCTTTACGTGGGCAAGGCGCGCGACTTGCGGGCGCGGGTGTCGAACTATGCCCGGCCGTCGGGCCATTCGGGGCGCATCGCGCGGATGATCCGCGAGACGGCCTCGATGATGTTCCTGACCACGAACACCGAGACCGAGGCGCTGCTCCTGGAGCAGAACCTGATCAAGCAGCTCAAGCCGCGTTACAACGTGCTTCTACGCGACGACAAGTCGTTCCCGAACATCCTGGTGGCCAAGTCCCACGACTATCCCCAGATCAAGAAGCACCGCGGCGCGAAGTCGGAAAAGGGCGACTATTACGGCCCCTTTGCCAGCGCGGGGGCGGTCAACCGCACGCTGACCCAGTTGCAGCGCGTGTTCCTGCTGAGGAACTGCACCGACAGCGTGTTCGAGAGCCGCACACGCCCCTGCCTGCTGTTCCAGATCAAGCGGTGCAGCGCGCCCTGCGTGGGCCGCATCAGCGCGCCCGACTACAACGCGCTGGTCAATGACGCGGAACGGTTCCTGCAGGGCAAGACCACGACCATCCAGTCCGATCTGGCGACCGAGATGGCCCGCGCGGCCGAGAACATGGAGTATGAGCGCGCGGCCGCCCTGCGTGATCGCATCAAGGCGCTGACCGCGGTGCAGTCGGTGCAGGCGATCAACCCCAAGGGCGTGGCCGAGGCCGACATCGTGGCCCTGCACATGGAGGGGGGGCAGGCCTGCGTGCAGGTATTCTTCATCCGCGGCAATCAAAGCTGGGGGAACCGCGATTTCTATCCGCGCCTTGGCGGGGCCGAGAGCCCGGACGAGGTGATGCAGGCCTTCCTGATGCAGTTCTATGACAACACCCCGCCGCCGCGCCAGATCCTGCTGTCCCACCCGCCCGAGGATCCGGACCTGACCGCGGATGTCCTGTCCGAGCGCGCCCGCCGCAAGGTCGAGGTGGCCGTTCCGCTGCGCGGCGAGAAGTCCGACCTGGTGACCAACGCGCTGCGCAACGCGCGCGAAAGCCTGGCCCGCCGCATGTCCGAAAGCGCGACCCAGCTGCGCCTGCTGGAGGGGCTGGCCGACGCGTTCGAGCTGCCCAGCCCGCCGCGCCGGATCGAGGTCTATGACAACAGCCACATCATGGGCACGAACGCGGTCGGTGGCATGATCGTCGCCGGGCCGGACGGCTGGATCAAGAACCAGTACCGCAAGTTCAACATCAAGGGCACCGAGATCACTCCCGGCGACGACTTCGGCATGATGAAGGAGGTGCTGACGCGCCGCTTCACCCGTCTGCTGAAGGACGATCCCGACCGCCAGACCGAGGCCTGGCCGGACCTGCTGCTGATCGACGGCGGCGCGGGGCAGGTTTCGGCCGTCCACGAGATCATGGCAGAACTAGGCGTCGAGGACATCCCGATGATCGGCGTCGCCAAGGGCCAGGACCGCGACCACGGCAAGGAGGAGTTCCACCGCCACGGCCAGCGCCCCTTCGCGCTGCGCATGAACGACCCGGTCCTGTACTTCGTCCAGCGCCTGCGCGACGAGGCGCACCGCTGGGCCATCGGCACCCACCGTGCCAAACGTGCGAAATCGCAGATGGCAAACCCCCTGGACGAGATCGCGGGCATCGGCGCGTCGCGCAAGCGCGCCCTGCTGCAGCATTTCGGCAGCGCCAAGGCCGTGGGCCGCGCCGGGCTGACCGATCTGCAGGCGGCGCCGGGCATTTCCGCGGCGATGGCGCAAAAGGTCTATGACCACTTCAACGCCAAGGGATGACAGGTCCGGATCACAGCTTCGCCAGCGGCGCGTTGGCCCTTTCCAACGCCCGCGGCAGGGACTAGCGTGCGGCCATGCGTTGGAACCTTCCGAATATCCTGACCCTTCTGCGTCTGCTGGCGGCCCCCGGGGTCCCGCTGATGTTTCTGTACTTCCACAGGCCCTGGGCCGACTGGGCGGCGCTGGCGCTGTTCATGGGCGCGGCGATCACCGACTGGATCGACGGCTATCTGGCCCGCGCCTGGAAACAGGAAAGCCGCTTTGGCGCCGCGATGGACCCGATCGCGGACAAGGCCATGGTGGTCATCGCGCTGGTGGTCATCACCGGGTATTCCGGGATGAACCCCTGGCTGATCCTGCCGGTGACGATCATCCTGTTCCGCGAGGTCTTCGTGTCCGGCCTGCGCGAATACCTGGGCGACAAGTCGCGCCTGCTGGCGGTGACCAAGCTGGCGAAATGGAAGACGACCCTGCAGATGGTCGCCATCTCGATCCTGTTCCTGGCCACGGGCCTGGCCTATGTCGAACACGGCCTGGCCCCCCGCGTGGGCGAGGTCGGGCTGATCTGGTCGGGCAGCTGGGCGGCGCTTGCCACCTATGCCGGCCTGACGCTGATCTGGATCGCCGCGGCGCTGACGGCCTGGACGGGCTGGGACTATTTCATCAAGGCGCTGCCCTATCTGAAGGATTCCCGTCGTGACGGTTGAGGTCCTGTATTTCGCCTGGCTGCGCGAACGCATCGGCCACCCCCGCGAATCCGTGCAGACGGAGGCCGCGACCCCGCGCGCGCTGATCGCCGAACTGGTCGCGCAGTCTGACGGGCATGCCGCGGCCTTTGGCGACATCGCGGCCCTGCGCTGCGCCGTGGATCAGCAGCTGACCGATCTGGACGCGCCCCTGGCCGGCGCCCGAGAGGTCGCGTTCTTTCCGCCGATGACGGGCGGCTGATGAGCGCCCGCGTCCAGTCCGACCCCTTCGATCTGGCGTCCGAACTTGCGGGCTTTGGCGCGGGGGCCGGGGCGGTCGTCACCTTCACCGGCATCGTGCGCGACGACGGCGGCCTTCTGGACGCGCTTGAGATCGAGCATTACCCCGGCATGACCGAACGCGCGCTGACCGATCACGGCCTGGCCGCCGCATCGCGCTTTGGGCTGGCCGACTGGCGCATCGTCCATCGCCACGGCCGCATCTCGGTGGGGGGACAGATCATGATGGTCGCCACCGCCGCCCGCCATCGCCGTGCGGCATTCGACGCGGCCGATTTCCTGATGGACTGGCTGAAATCCCGCGCCCCCTTCTGGAAACGCGAGATCGCGCGCGACGGCACCACAGGCTGGGTCGCCGCCCGCCCCGAGGACGAGGACGCGCTGACCCGGTGGTGAACGTCTTTGTCGTCCGAATACCCATGCCCGGCCGCCGCCCGTGATCCGGCCTGACCTGCGCGGCATGCTGCGCACCCACTCCGAACTGCTGATCTTTGCGGCGCTGGCGCTGGCCGCGCTGTGGGTGGCGTTTTGGGGGGGCTGGTTCTTTGCGGTCCTGGGCGGGGCTGGGGCATTGGTTGCGGGCAGCTTGGCCCTGGGGGCGCTGCGCCGCACGCCGTTTCGCCGCCCCGTCGCCGCCCCCGGCGTGGTCGAGATCGTCGAAGGGGCGATCCGCTATTACGGCGCGACCGACATGGGCGGAGAGATCCCCCTGCGCGACTTGGTCGAGATCCGCCTGCTGCGGCTGGACGGCCATGCGCATTGGCGCCTGCGCAGCCAGTCGGGCGAGGCGTTGCTGATCCCCGCCGACGCGGCGGGGGCCGGGGCGCTGGCCGATGCCTTCACCGCGCTGCCCGGTCTGGACATGGGCGCGGTGTCGGCAGCACTGGCGCAGGTGGCCCGACAGCAGGACGCGATGCGCACCGTTTGGCGGAGGCCGGGCTGAGGCGGCTTGACTTGGCCCGTCCGCGTTGCCACCTGTGACCGACCGGAAACCCTTGAAAGGCCTCATCGTCCATGTCCATTCCCCAGCAGGGCGGAGGCCCCATCGAACATCGTGACCAGCTGGCCGCCTATATCGCCAGCGGCGAGAAGCCGAAGGACGCCTGGCGCATCGGCGTCGAGCACGAGAAATTCGGCTATGACGACGCGCGCAAGATGCCGCTGCCCTATGAGGGTCCCGTATCGATCACGGCCATGCTGGAGGGGCTGCGCGACCGCTTCAACTGGACCCCGGTTCTCGAGGCCGGCAAGCTGATCGGGCTGGAGCGCGACGGCGCCAATGTCAGCCTGGAGCCCGGCGGCCAGCTGGAACTGTCCGGTGCACCGCTGGAGACGATCCACCAGACCTGCGACGAGGTGAACGGCCACTTGGCCGAGGTCGAGGCCGTCGCCGCAGATATCGGCGCGGGCTTCATCGGCCTGGGTGCAGCGCCGATCTGGGGCCAGGATGACATGCCGATGATGCCCAAGGGGCGGTATCGGCTGATGACCGACTATATGGGTCGGGTAGGTACGCTTGGCACGCAGATGATGTACCGGACCTGCACGGTGCAGGTGAACCTGGATTTCGCGTCCGAGGCCGACATGGTCCGGAAGATGCGCGTGGCCCTGGCGCTGCAGCCGGTGGCCACGGCGCTGTTCGCCAATTCGCCCTTCCTGGACGGCAAGCCCAACGGGATGAAATCCTGGCGCGCGCATATCTGGCAGAACCTGGATGCGGCGCGGACCGGCATGCTGCCCTTCGTCTTCGAGGAGGGGTTCGGCTATGAGGCCTGGGTGGACTACGTCTTGGACGTGCCCATGTATTTCGTCTATCGCGACGGAAAGTACATCGACGCCCTGGGCCAGAGTTTCCGCGATTTCCTGAAGGGCCGGCTGCCGGCCCTGCCGGGCGAGGTGCCGACCCTGTCGGACTGGGCCGATCACATGACCACCGTGTTCCCCGAGGCGCGCGTCAAGAAGTACATCGAGATGCGCGGGGCCGATGGCGGCCCGTGGCGCAGGCTCTGCGCGCTGCCTGCGCTGTGGGTCGGGCTGACCTATGACCAAGGGGCGCTGGATGCGGCATGGGACGTGGTCAAGGGATGGGACGCCGAGACCCGCGAGGCGCTGCGCCGGTCGGCGGGTCGTGACGGCCTGCAGGCGCAGGCGGGAGGCGTGAAGATGCACGACCTGGCCCGCGAGGTCCTGACCATTGCCGAGGGCGGGCTGAAGGCCCGCGCCCGGTCGGGCAACGACGGCCTGGTCCCCGACGAGACGCATTTTCTGAACGCGCTGAAGGAAAGCGTCGACAGCGGCAAGGTCCCCGCCGACGAGTTGCTGGAGAAGTATCGCGGCGCCTGGAGCGGCGACCTGACGCGGATCTACGACGAATATTCCTACTGATCGCCGATTGCGTCCCGCGACGTGCCGGGGGGACGTCCCGTCCCCCCGGACCCCCCTTGGGCGTCCCGCATGACGGATGCCGACGCACGCGAGTGTGAGCCGCGCCTGTCCGCGATGTCTTGATCTGCGGCGCCGGTGGTGGCACCCCGGCGAAAAAGATGCGGGGGCATGCGATGCGCGGTGATGTGATGCAATGGGTCGGCCGGTTGGTGGCCGCGGTCTTTGGGCTGGGGGTGCTGGCGCTGCTGGCGGCGGTCGTGCTGCTGATCCGGCAGGCCGAGGGGGTGCCGCCCTGGCCGATCCTTCTGGGGCTGGTGGGTCTGGTCGCACTGATCCTGCTGGCGGGGGCCTGCCTTGCACTGATCTCGATCGCGGTGTCGGCGCGGCGGGGTGTCGATGCGCTGCAGCGGTTGGGCGGCACGCTGCCCGTCGCCGCCGTCGAACCCGAGGCCGCCCCGCCGATGCAGGGGCCGTTCACCCCAACCGGTCTGGCCGCCGCGCCCGTGCGCGCCGTGCGTCCGGGACGCGGCCTGGTCGCCAAGCGCTGAGCGTTACTTGCGGCCGATCCGGGGTTCGGTACCGGCCAGAAGGCGGCTGATATTGGCATGGTGCCGGATGAAGATCAGCACCGCCATGAAGGCCGCGACCGCCGCGATGTCGGTCCGCCCCAGGCCCCAGGCAAAGACCGGGGCCAGCGCGGCCGCCAGAAGCGCGCTGAGGCTGCTGATCCGGGTGATTGCGGCGGTCAGCGCCCAGGTCGCGCAGGCGATCAGGCCCAAAGGCCAGTTCAGCGCGATCACCGTCCCGAGGAACGTGGCGACGCCCTTGCCGCCCTTGAAGCGCAGCCAGATGGGGAAGCAATGGCCTAGGAAGGCCGCGCCGCCGGCCAGGATCGCGGCGGTTTCTCCGGCGAAATGGCGGGCCAGCATGACCGCGATGGCGCCCTTGCCCGAATCCAGCAGCAGCGTGGCCAGCGCGGCGCCCTTGTTGCCCGTCCGCAGCACGTTGGTCGCGCCGATGTTGCCGGAGCCGATCTGGCGCAGATCGCCCAGGCCCAGGGCGCGCGTGATGACCAGGCCGAAGGGGACAGAGCCCAGAAGATAGCCGAAGATCGCCCAGAGGATCATGCGTGTTCTCCGAAGACGGGGGTGCCCGCGACCCAGGTGCCCAGGACGCGGCCCTGCATGCGTGCGCCGTCGAAGGGAGTGTTCTTCGATTTGGACAAAAGCGCGAAGCGGTCCAGAACGAAGGGCGCGTCGGGGTCAAACAGCACCAGATCGGCGGGGGCGCCGTCGGACAGGCGACCCGCCGAGAGGCCCAGCCTGCGCGCCGGGTTCAGCGCCATGGCGCGGAACAGCTGGGGCAGGGTCAGGCCGCCCTGGTGATACAGGCGCAGGGCCGCGGGCAGCAGGGTCTGCAGGCCCACGGCGCCGGGGGCCGCGGCCTCGAAGGGCAGGCGTTTCGATTCCTCGTCCTGGGGCGTGTGAAAGCTGGCGATGGTGTCGATCAGGCCCTGGGCCACGGCATCGACCATGGACAGACGGTCATCCTCGGACCGCAGGGGGGGCGTGAAGCGGAAGAAGGTCCGGTAATCGCCCACGTCGAACTCGTTCAGAGTCAGGTGGTGAATCGAGATCCCCGCCGTCACGTCCAGCCCTGCATCGCGTGCCCGCGCCAGGGCCGGCAGGCTGGCGGCCACGGTGATCTGGTCGGCGTGATAGCGCCCGCGCGTCATCGCGACCAGGGCCAGGTCGCGGTCCAAGCCCATCACCTCGGCCATGGGGGACACGGCGGGGATGCCATAGAGGGAGGCGAACTTGCCGCTGGTGGCCGCAGCCCCCGCCGACAGGGACGGGTCCTGCGGATGGCCCACGATCAGCGCGTCCAAACCGCGCGCATAGGTCATGCAGCGGCCCAAGAGCTTGGTGTCGCGCACCACCCGCACGCCGTCGGTGAAGGCCACCGCGCCCAGATCGGTCAGGAACCCGATTTCGGTCATCTCGCGGCCTTCGCGGGCCTTGGTCAGGGCGGCCATGTGGCGGATGTGGACGGGCGCATCGCTGGCGCGGCGGGCGACGAATTCCAGCGCCTCGGGCGTGTCGATGGGGGGCGTGGTGTCGGGGCGCGCGATGATCGTGGTGACGCCGCCCGCCGCAGCGGCACGGCCCGCGCTGCGGAAGCTTTCCTTGTGGCGTTCGCCCGGCTCGCCGATCTTGACGCCCCAGTCGATCAGGCCGGGCGCCAGCGCGCGGCCGCGACAGTCGATGACGGAGGCGCCTTCGGGAGCGGCTTCCTCGGGCGCGCCGCGTCCGGCGATGCGACCGTCGGTGACGCGCAGGCTGCCGATGTCGTCGGTCTGGGCCTCGGGGTCGATCAGGCGGGCGTTGCGGAAGATCAGGTCCATCACGATTCTCCGGCGGCGGCGCGGCCACGGCTGGCGCGCAGGTTGCGGGCCAGCAGGTCCAGGGCGGCCATGCGGACGGCGACGCCCATCTCGACCTGGTCCTGGATGACGCTGCGGTTGATGTCGTCGGCGATGGTGCCGTCGATCTCGACGCCCCGGTTCATGGGACCCGGATGCATGACGATCGCGTCGGGCGCGGCCAGGGCCAGCTTTTCCGCATCCAGCCCGAAGCGGTGGAAATATTCGCGCTCGGACGGGATGAAGCCGCCATCCATCCGCTCCTTCTGCAGGCGCAGCATCATGACGACGTCGGCGCCGCGCAGCCCCTCGCGCATGTCCTCGTACAGTTCGACCCCCATGTCCGCGACGCCCGCGGGCATCAGGGTCGCGGGGCCGATCAGGCGGATGCGGTTCTCCATCTTGCCCAGCAGGATCAGGTTCGACCGGGCCACCCGGCTGTGGGCGATGTCGCCGCAGATGGCGATGGTCAGGCGCTGCAGCCGCCCCTTGGCGCGGCGGATGGTCAGCGCGTCCAGCAGGGCCTGGGTCGGATGTTCGTGCCGCCCGTCGCCCGCGTTGATGACCGCGCAGTTGACCTTCTCCGCCAGCAGGTTCACCGCCCCGGAATGCGGGTGGCGCACCACCAGCAGGTCGGGCTGCATCGCGTTCAGCGTCAGCGCCGTGTCGATCAGCGTCTCGCCCTTCTTCACCGACGACTGCGCCACGGCCATGTTCATCACGTCCGCGCCCAACCGCTTGCCTGCCAGTTCAAAGCTGGCCTGGGTGCGGGTCGAGTTCTCGAAGAACATGTTGATCTGGGTCATGCCGGCCAGCGCATCGGAATGCTTGACCGTGCGACGGTTCAGGCTGACGTAATCCTCGGACAGATCCAACAGCGACACGATCTCGTCGGGCTTGAGATGGTCGATGCCCAGAAGATGGCGGGCGCGAAAGCTCATCGGGGGCCTCCTGGGGTCGGTGTTCGCGCGATCTATCGCAGATGGGGGCAGGGGCGGCAAGCCGCGCGGACCCGCCCCGCCGCCGCCTTTCCGCCGATGCGGCGCGAAATGTTGCAGGGCGTGCAATGCCGCCCCTTGCCGCATTTTGCGGCTGCGGATATGGCAGGACGATGCACAGCCGATACCGCCCCCATGTTCTTGCGACCCTGTCGTTGGGCCTGCCGCTGATCGGCAGCCACCTGGCGCGCATGGCCATCGGCGTGGGCGACACGGTCATGGTCGGCTGGTACGGGGTCGAGCCGCTTGCCGCCCTGGTCATCGCGACCAGCTTCTTCCACATCCTGTTCTTTCTGGGCATGGGCTTCGGCATCGGCGTGCTGGGTCTGATCGCCGCCCATGTCGCCGCCGGCCGAGAGACCGAGGTCCGCCGCGGGGCCCGGATGGCGCTGTGGCTGTCGGCCGGCTATGCCCTGGCCGTGATGCCGCTGATGTGGTGGTCCGAACCGATCCTGCAGGCCCTGGGCCAGACCGACACGGTCAGCGCGCTGGCGCAGGATTACCTGCGCATCGCGGGCTGGGGCCTGGCGGTGGTCCTGGGCCAGCTGACCCTGTCGTCCTATCTGGCCGCGCTGGAGCGGACGCAGGTCGTCATGTGGGTCACCCTGGCCGGGCTGCCGTTGAACCTTGCGCTGAACTGGGTGCTAATCTTCGGCAACCTGGGCGCGCCCGAACTGGGCGTGCGCGGCGCCGCCATCGCCAGCGTCACCGTCCAGGTGGTCCAGCTGCTGGCCCTGATCGCCTATGCGGGCTGGGTGCCCGTCGCGCGCAAGTACAACCTGTTCCAGCGCTTCTGGCGCCCCGACTGGCAGGCCATGCGCCAGATCGCGCGGATCGGCTGGCCCATCGGCCTGACCATGGTGGCCGAGGGCGGGCTGTTCGTCGCCTCGAACATCATGATGGGCTGGATCGGGACGCCGCAGCTGGCCGCCCACGGCATCGCGCTGCAGATCACCTCGATCACCTTCATGGCGCATCTGGGGCTGTCCAACGCCGCGACCGTCCGGGTGGGCCAGGCCAAGGGCCGCGGCGATCGCGCCTGGATGCGCGATGCGGCGGTGACGGTCGTGTGGATGTCGCTGGCCTTTGCCGCCGTGGCCATCATGCTGTACCTGCTGTTCGCCGAACAGCTGGTGCGGCTGTATCTGGACCCGACCGATCCGCAGGCCCCGCAGATCGTGGCGCTTGGTGCGATGCTGCTGATGTATGCCGCGCTGTTCCAGCTGACCGATGCGTTCCAGGTGATCGCCCTGGGCTTCCTGCGCGGGGTCCAGGACACGCAGGTGCCGATGTGGATCGCGGGCTTCAGCTATTGGGTCGTGGGCATGCCGGTGGCCTGGGCGCTGGCCTTTCCCCTGGGCTTTGGCCCCGCAGGCCTGTGGCTGGGCCTGTGCGTCGGGCTGACCTTTGCCGCGGTGCTGCTGATGCGGCGGTTCTGGCGCGGCCACGCGCGCGGGGACTGGACCCGCGCCGCGGCCACGGTCTAACCTGCCCCCAAACAGGAGCTTTTTCATGCGCGCCGTCTTCGTCCAGTTCCGCTGCGAGCCCGGCAGGACCTATCAGGTCGCCGAGGCCATCTACGACCGCGAGGTCGTCAGCGAGCTTTATTCCACCTCCGGCGATTTCGACCTGATCGCCAAGGTCTACATCCCCGAGGATCAGGATGTCGGCCGCTTCCTGTCGGACCGGCTGTTCGACATTCCGCATATCAGCCGCACCCTGACCACCATGACCTTTCGCGCGTTCTGATGCCGCCCTTCGCGCCCCTGGTGGCGGGCCTGCCCGCGACCGTGCCCTTTGTCGGCCCCGAAACCCTGGAACGCCGCCGCGGCGTGCCCTTCGCCGCCCGCCTTGGCGCGAACGAGAGCGCGTTCGGACCCAGCCCGCTGGCCGCCCGCGCCATGCGCGAGGCCGTGGGCCAGGTCTGGAAATACGGCGACGCGCCCAGCTTTGATCTGTCCCACGCGCTGGCGGCCCATCACCGCACCACCCCGGACAGCATCATGGTCGGAGAGGGCATCGACGGCCTGCTGGGCAACCTGGTGCGGATGATGGTCGCGCCGGGCGATGCGGTGGTCACCTCGGACGGGGCCTATCCAACCTTCAACTATCACGTCGTGGGCTTTGGCGGGGTGCTGCACAAGGTCCCCTATCGCGACGACGCCGAAGATCCCGACGCCCTGGTCGCGCGCGCGCATGCCACCGGCGCGCGGCTGCTTTATCTGGCCAATCCCGACAATCCGATGGGCACCTGGCACGACGGCACGGTGATCGCGGCGATGCTGGACCGGCTGCCGGCCGACTGCCTGTTGGTGCTGGACCAGGCCTATGCGGAATTCGCGCCGGCCTCGGCCATTCCCGACATCGCGGCGGACGATCCGCGGGTGATCCGCATGCGGACTTTCTCCAAGGCCTATGGCCTGGCCGGGGCGCGCATCGGCTATGCGATCGGCGCGCCGGACCTGATCGCGGGCTTTGACCGGGTGCGCAACCATTTCGGGGTGAACCGCATCGCCCAGGCCGGGGCGCTGGCCGCACTGGCCGACCAGGGCTGGCTGGCCCATGTCGTGGCCGAGGTTCAGGCCGCCCGGCTGCGCATCGCCGATATCGGCGCCGCCAGCGGCCTGACCGCGCTGCCCTCGGCCACGAATTTCGTGGCGCTGGACACCCATCGCGATGGCGACTTTGCCCGCGCCCTGATCGCCGCGCTGGAGCGCGAGGGCGTGTTCGCCCGCATGCCGGGTGTCGCCCCCCTGGACCGCTGCATCCGCATCAGCGCCGCACCGATCCACGAACTGGACGTGTTCGAGGACGCGCTGCCCCGCGCGCTGGCCGCCCTCAGTCCCGCATGAAGCGGCGGCGGGCCTCCTCGGCGATGGCCTGACGCATCTGCAGCCGGGCGATGTCGGCCAGCAGGGCCGCGCGTTCGGGGCCCTCGGGCATGTCGGACAGGCGGGCCCGCGCGGCGATCACCTGCTTCTTCAGCACGATCTCGGGCGGCAGCACCCCGGCCTGCGCCATGATCCGGAACCCCGCCGCCGTCGAATCTGTCTCGATGGGCCGGTCGGGCAGGGGCCTGCCCTCGCCCTCAATCCCCGTCAGCTTGCCCTCGGCGCGGGCCTTCAGCATCATCCGTTCGGCGATCCGCTCCAGCCAGCCCATCTGCGCCTCCCTTGCGCCGCTCTCTTGCCGTAAGACCCTTGGCCCGGCCAGCCCGACGGGGCAGGCCGGGCCGCAGGCTTACATCGCCGCCAACTGCGCCAGCGCGGCCTGCAGGCGGGCGATGTCGTCCTCCAGCGCGGCCAGCTTGCCGGTGGTCTCCTCGATCACCTCGGCATCGGCATTCTCGACGAACTTGGGGTTCGACAGGCGCTTGGACAGACCGTCGGCATCCTTGCGCAGCTTGGCCTCAGCCTTCTGCAGGCGCGCGGTCTCGGCCGCCACGTCGATCACGTCGCCGATGGGCAGCGCGAAACTGGCCCCCTGCACCGACACGGCGATCATCCCCTTGCCGGCGACCCCGTCGGCGGCCGGGTTCACCCGCGCCAGCCGCTCGATCAGCGGACCGTTGGCGGCCAGCGCCGCGCGGGCGGCCGCGTCCGCCTCGGTCACGACCAGGTCCAGCTTGGCGCCCGCCGGCACGCCCATCTGCGCCCGCGCGGACCGCACGCCTTCGATCAGCGCGATGACCCAGTTCATCTGCCGGTCGGCCTCTGCGTCGATCAGGTCGGCGCCCAGTTCCGGCCAGTCGCCATGGACCAGCATGCGGTCGCGGTCCCCGGTCAGCGCCCACAGCTCCTCGGTGACGAAGGGCATGATCGGGTGCAGCATGGCAAAGCACTGGTCCAGCACCCAGCCCATCGTGGCCCGCGTTTCCTCGGCGTGATCGCCATCGAACAGCGGCTTGGCGAATTCCACGTACCAGTCGCAGACCTTGCCCCAGACGAAGGCGTAAAGCCCCGTCGCCGCATCGTTGAAGCGATAAGCGGCCAGCGCCTCGTCGACAGCCATCAGGATGCGCGCGGTCTCTCCGATGATCCAGCGGTTCACGGTATGGCTGGGCTGCGGACGCGCCCCGCCGCCGCGCACGCCGTTCATTTCCGCGAACCGGGTGGCGTTCCAGATCTTGGTGACGAAGTTGCGGTTCACCTCGACATGCTTCGGCCCCAGCTTGGGGTCGCGGCCCATCGCCGCCATGCTGGTCAGCGTGAAGCGCAGCGCATCCGCGCCATAGGCGTCCACCAGCGTTAGCGGGTCGATGACGTTGCCCTTGGACTTGGACATCTTGGCGCCCTTCTCGTCGCGCACCAGCCCGTGGACATAGACGGTCTTGAACGGCACATCGCCCACGACCTCCAGCTGCATCATCATCATCCGGGCGACCCAGAAGAAGATGATGTCAAAGCCCGTGACCAGCACGTCGGTCGGGAAATACTTCTTCAGCTCCTCGGTCGGCTCGGGCCAGCCAAGCGTCCCGATGGGCCACAGGCCCGAACTGAACCAGGTGTCCAGCACGTCCGGGTCGCGATGCAACTCCACAACAACGGAGTTAGGATCATGTTTAGTCCCACCCTCGTCCCAGAAGCCAATGCTAACCTGATCGCCATAATGCGCTTGCGCCAAATTCCTGACATCTTGCTCGGTCGCCGCACAGAACTGAACCGTTTCGGAGTAGTCGAAAGACCCGTCTTTCTGTGACGGCCCGTACCAAACCGGGATCTGGTGGCCCCACCACAGCTGGCGGCTGATGGTCCAGGGTTCGATGTTCTCGAGCCAGTTGAAATAGACCTTCTTGTGCTGCTCGGGCAGGATCTCGGTTCGGCCCGTCCGCACGGCCTCCAGCGCGGGTTCGACGATGCGCTTGGTGTCCACGAACCACTGGTCGGTCAGCATCGGCTCGATCACGACGCCGGACCGGTCGCCAAAGGGCTGCATGATCGGCTTGGCGTCGATCACGGGACGGCGTTCCAGATGCTCGGCGCCGGTTTCGGGCTCGATCTCGCGGTGCAGATAGGTGACGGCCAGGCCTTCGGCGGTGATCGCATCGATCACGCGCTTGCGGGCGTCGAACCGGTCCAGGCCGCGCAGGTCGTCGGGCACCAGGTTCACGGCGGTGACGTCGCCCACATCCTCGCCCGCGGCGGCGCGGGAGGCGATGGCGGCGCTGTCGGCATAGGACAGCCCGTCGGCGCGCATCGCGCCCTTGCCGTCCATCAGCGCATAGAGCGGGATGCCGTTGCGCATCGCCACGCCATAGTCGTTGAAATCATGCGCGCCGGTGATCTTGACTGCGCCGGACCCGAAATCGGGGTCGGGGTATTCGTCGGTGATGATCGGGATCAGGCGGCGGTGTTCCTTGGGGCCGACCGGGATCTCGACCAGCTTGCCGACGATGGGGGCATAGCGCGCGTCCGACGGATGCACGGCAACCGCGCCGTCGCCCAGCATGGTCTCGGGGCGGGTCGTGGCGATGCTGATGTAATCGCGCGTCTCGCGCAGGGTCACGCGGCCGTCTTCGTCGCGTTCCACGTATTCATAGGTCTCGCCACCGGCCAGCGGGTACTTGAAGTGCCACATATGGCCCGGAACCTCGCGGTTCTCGACCTCAAGGTCGCTGATCGCGGTCTCGAAATGCGGGTCCCAGTTCACCAGCCGCTTGCCGCGATAGATGATGCCCTTGTTGTAGAGATCCACGAAGACCCGGATCACCGCGTCATGGAAATTGCCCTCCTCGCCCGCGGGGGCACCGGGGGCCCCGGACATGGTGAAGGCATTGCGGCTCCAGTCCGCGCTGGCACCAAGGCGCTTCAGCTGGTTGATGATCGTGTCGCCGGATTCGCGCTTCCAGTCCCAGATCTTGGCGGTGAAGGCGTCGCGCCCGATCTCGCGCCGGCCGGGTTCGCCCCGTTCGGCCATGCGGCGTTCGACGACCATCTGGGTGGCGATGCCCGCATGGTCCTGACCCGGCTGCCACAGCGTGTCAAAGCCCCGCATCCGGTGCCAGCGGACCAGGATGTCCTGCAGCGTGTTGTTCAGCGCGTGGCCGATATGCAGGCTGCCGGTGACGTTGGGGGGCGGGATCATCACGGTGAAGGTTTCCGACCGCCGGGCATTGGCCCCGGCGGCAAAGGCGTTCCGGCGTTCCCATTCGGCCGCGATCCGGGCCTCGGCATCCGCCGCGTCAAAGCTTTTGTCCATCGTCATCGCATCACCCCATCTGTTGCAGCGGGATTAGCGAATGCGGGGCCAAAGGCCAAGCCCGTCGGCACCGGGCATGTCATCCGGGGCGGTTCGCGGCCGGGCCCGTCAGCGCAGGTCCACGATGGGGGCAAAGCCGCCCCAGAACATGCGCGCGCCGTCAAAGGGCATGTCGGCCATGTCTGGGTGGTCCTCGGTCATCATCGCGGCCCATGCGGCATCCGCGGTGGCCCGGTCGGGCCATTCGATCCAGGACAGCACCGGGACCTCGTCGCCGGTGGCCTCGGTCGCGCGATAGAAATCGGTGCGCTTGCCGTGGGGCACGTCCTCGCCCCAGCATTCGACCAGCCGCAGCGCGCCGTGACGCTTGAACGCCGGCCAGGCCCTGGTCGCATGATCGGCATATTCGTCGCGCTTGTCCACGGGCACGGCCAGCACGAAGCCGGAATAATAGCTCATCGCATCCTCCCTTGCGTCGGTGGGCACAGTGTCCGCCCGCAGGGGATTCGAGGCAACAGGCGTCGCGCCTAGACGGCGCGATCCAGCTTGGTCGCCAGGTGGATCAGGCTTTCGGACGACCGCACGCCCTCGATCCCGCCGATGCGGTCCAGCGTCTCGTCCAGTTCGGTCGTCGAGGATGTGGCCAGCTGCAGCAGCAGGTCGACCCGGCCGCTGGTGGTGTGCACACGCTCGACCTGGGGCAGGGACTTGAGCCGCGACAGCACGCCGGGCTGGGCGCGGGGCTCGATGCCCAGCAGGACGGTGGCGCGGATGCGGGCGCCGCGCGCGGCCTCTCCCAGGCGCAGCGTGTATCCGGCGATGGCGCCGGTGCTCTCCAGCCGCTCCAGCCGGGCCTGCACGGTCGAGCGCGCGACGCGCAGGCGGCGGGCCAGCACCGCCACCGACATGCGCGCGTCGCCCGACAGCTGTGCCAGAATGTTGCGATCCAGATCGTCCAAAGCCGCGCCTGCCTGCCTGTTTCGTCAAAATGACATGAACTGCGTCATAATAACCGGGATGACATGCGATTCTAGCCTTTTCATCGGTGAAATCGGAACTCAAAAGCGCCATTCCGGGTTGCAGGACCGCAACCCATCATCCAGCCTCGTGCGAAAGGAACCGCAATGGGACAACAGAAGACCGTCTGGGAAAATCCGGCCGAGGTCATCCGACATCTGGCCCCGGAACATCCGGTCATGGTCTTCGCGCCGACAGTCTTGCAGGACCGTGCGCGGCAATTCATCGACGGCTTTCCGGGGCTGGTGACCTATGCGGTCAAGTCCAACCCCGACGAGGCCGTGATCCAGAACCTTGTCGCCGCTGGCATCCGCGGTTTCGACGTGGCCTCGCCCTTCGAGATCGACCTGATCGGCCGCATGGCGCCGCATGCCGCGCGCCATTACCACAATCCCGTCCGCGCCCGGTCCGAGATCGCGCACGGCGTGTCCCAGAACATCCGCGCCTGGTCCGTGGACAGCCGGTCCGAACTGGACAAGCTGTTCGATCAGGTGCCGACCCAGGTCGATGGCAAGGGGGTCGAGATATCGCCCCGCTTCAAGCTGCCGGTGCTGGGCGCGGCCTATGACTTCGGCTCCAAGTTCGGTGCATCGCCCGAACTGGCGGCCGAGCTGCTGGCAGAGGTCGCGCGCCGTGGATACGTCCCGTCGCTGACCTTCCATCCGGGCACGCAATGCACCGACCCGATCGCATGGGAAAGCTATATCCGCGTATCCAAGGACATCTGCGACATGGCGGGCGTGCGCGCGGTGCGCCTGAACGTGGGCGGCGGTTTCCCATCGCACCGCGTCGTGGGCGTCGAGCCCGACCTGACCTCGATCTTCCAGGAGATCGCCGACACCGTGACCGAGATGTTCGGCACCGACGCGCCCGACCTGGTCTGCGAACCGGGACGCGGCATCGTGGCCGACGCCTATGCGCTGATCACCCGGGTCAAGGGCGTACGCGACGGCGGCCACGTGTTCCTGAACGACGGCGTCTATGGCGGCCTGGCCGAGCTGCCGATCATCGGCAATATCGACCGCATCGAGGTCCTGACCCCCAAGGGCACACCGCGCGAGGGCGAGGCCGGCGGCCGCGTCATCTTTGGCCCGACCTGCGATTCGGTTGACCGCCTGCCGGGCGAACTGGCGCTGCCCGACACGATCCAGGAAGGCGATTTCGTGATCTTCCACGGCGCGGGCGCCTATTCCACGGTCACGAACACGCGATTCAACGGTTTCGGCGCGATGACCAACGCGACCGTGATGCGGCTGTCGTAACGGTTTGCTCATGCCCCCATGCTAGGCTTGGGGGCATGAGCGTGACCAGACCACCCACCATCCATGTCGTGCTGATGGACGGCACCTTCGCGTCGCTGGCCGATGGCAGGCGCAGTTCCATCGGCCGCATCCACCGCCTGCTGACGGGCCAGCTGGGTGCCCTGCCACCCGGACGCATCCGCGTCCATTACGGCATGGGACAGCAATGGACCCGCTGGCGCACGCTGCCCGACCTGGTCATGGGCCGTATCCTGGAAACCCGCATCACCGATGCCTATGGCTGGTTGGCCAGCGGCTATCGCCCCGGCGACCGGATCTTCATGCTGGGTTATTCCCGCGGGGCCTTCGCGATCCGCAGCCTGGCGGGGATGATCAGCCGCGTGGGCCTGCTGCAGGCGCAGGCGGCGACCGAACGCCACATCCGGCTGGCTTGGCGCTATTATCACCAAGGGGGCACGCCGCAGGCGATGGCCGCCTTCCGGCGCAGGCGCTGTCATGCGCAGGCGCCGATCCGCATGGTCGGCTGTTTCGACACGGTGATGGCCCTGGGCCTGCGCCTGCCGGTGCTGTGGATGCTGACGGAGCCGCGCTTCCGCTTTCACGACGCGCATCTGGGGCAGGGGATCGAGCACGGGTTCCAGGCCCTGGCCCTGGACGAGACCCGCGCCGCCTTTGCGCCGCTGCTGTGGGATGATGCCCATGCGGCGGGCCGGATCGAACAGATGTGGTTTCGCGGCGCGCATTCCGACATCGGCGGACAGCTGTCCGGGTTCGAGATGTCGCGGCCCCTGGCGAACATCCCGCTGGTCTGGATGCTGGACCGGGCCGAACAGGTCGGCCTGCCGTTGCCGCCCGGATGGCGGGGGTTGTTTCCGGGCGATCCCGCGGCGCCGTCGATCGGGTCATGGCGCAACTGGGGCAAGGCGTTCCTGGCGCGCACGCCCCGCCTTGCCGGCCGCTACATGACCGAGGCGCTGCATCCGACGGTGCCAAGACCCGTTGCCGGCCCGGCCCGCCTGACCGGACACCTGACTGCGCACCGCCCGCCGCGTCGCAGATCGCCCGCCACCATCGCCGCGCGCTGGCGCCGCCCGCCCGTCGATCCCGCCTGAGGGGTGGTCAGGCCACGGCCTCCAGCCCGGCCTTGGGGCGCACGCCCAAGGCGGCGCAGACGTCGCGGGTCAGCTCGGGACGGTTCAGCGTATAGAAATGCAGCTGGTCCACGCCGCCCGCGATCAGCTTTTCGCACAGGTCCACCGACAGGTCGGTCGCAAGCGCGCGCTGTGCGTCGGGGCCGTCCAGGGCCGCAAGCTGGAACGCCTCCTCGGCCCAGTCCGGGACGGTGGTGTTGCAGGTCGCGGCGAACCGCTTGGTCCCGGCCCAGCTTTGGACCGGCAGCAGGCCGGGGATGATCGGCGCGTCGATGCCGGCCGCGACGCATTTGTCGCGAAAGCGGAAAAAGGTTTCGGGCTCGAAGAAGAACTGCGTGATGGCGCTGGTGGCCCCGGCCTCGATCTTGCGCTTCAGCCAGGTCACGTCGGCATCGCCATCGGCGCTGTCCGGGTGCGGTTCGGGATAGGCGCCGCAGCGGATCGTCATGTCGCCGCGCGCGGCGATCGCCTCGATCAGTTCGACCGAATTGGCGAAGCCGTCGTCATGCGGGGTGAAGCGGTCGGCCCCCTTGGGCGCATCGCCGCGCAGCGCCACGATCTGGGTGATCCCGGCATCGGCATAGGACTGCACGATCTCCATCGTCTCGGCGCGGGTGGCCTCGACGCAGGTTAGATGCGCCGCGACCTGCAACCCGAATTGGCGGTTGATCGTGGTCACGGCCTCATGGGTCAGCTTGCGGGTCGTGCCGCCGGCGCCATAGGTGACAGACACGAAATCGGGGGCCAGCGGGGCCAGCACCTTGGCGGTCTCCCACAGCTTGAACGAGGCTTCCAGCGTCTTGGGCGGGAAGAACTCAAAGCTGACGTTCGGCGTGGTCATGGCGAATCCCTTCGTGTTGGCGGCTCTTGTGCCATGAGGCGCGGCGTGAGACAAATTCATAATCTTCAACATCAACGTGAGGGCGTTTCATCATGCATCTGGAACTGCGCCATCTGCGCACCGTGCATGCGATCCACGAACAGGGCGGCCTGGCCCGCGCCGCCGAGGTGCTGAACATCACGCAGAGCGCGCTGTCCCACCAGGTCAAGGCGCTGGAGGAACAGTCAGGCGCCCAGCTGTTCGTGCGTCGCGCCAAGCCCATGCGCCTGTCTGCCGCGGGCATGCGCCTGCTGCGCCTGGCCGAACAGGTCCTGCCCCTGGTCGAGGCGACCGAGGCAGAGTTCAAGGGCGTCGAGGCCGGGCGCATCGGCCGGCTGCACATCGCGATGGAATGCCACGCCTGCTTTGACTGGCTGCTGCCGGTCTTGGACATCTTTCGCCGCGCCTGGCCCGACGTGGACGTGGACATCCGCCAGCGCCTGGCCTTTGGCGCGCTGCCCGCGCTGGTGCGCGAGGAGGTGGACCTGGTGATCTCCTCGGACCCCGAGGATCTGGCGGGCGTCACCTTTCAGCCGCTGTTCGACTATGCGCCGACCCTGGTCGTGCCGGCGGGCCATCCGCTGGCGGCCAAGGGCCATGCCGATCCCGCCGATCTGGCCGCCGAGACGCTGATCACCTATCCCATGGACCGCGCACGGCTGGACGTGTTCAGCCAGTTCCTGACGCCCGCGAACATCGAACCCGCGCGCCAGCGCACGGTCGAACTGACCGCGGTGGCGCTGATGCTGGTGGCATCCGGGCGGGGCGTCGCGGTCATGCCGGACTGGGTCCTGCGGCGCGAGGCCGCGAACCCGGAACTGGTGCTGCTGCCGCTGGGGCCGCAGGGGATCCGCCGCCGTCTGTACGCGGCCGTGCGGTCGGACGACCTGTCGCAGCCCTACATGGCGCATGTGCTGCGCCTGTCGCGCACCGAACCCCTGCGGATGCTACGCGGCCCGTCCAGCTAGGCCGGCGCGTGATGCTTGGCTTTCCGCCGCGTCTGCCCTATGACGCGGCCAACCCCAATTCCCGGAGCACCCGATGGCAAGCGCCAATCTGAACGTGATGATCAAGGCCGCCCGCAAGGCGGGTCGCGCCCTCGTCAAGGATTTCCGCGAGGTCGAGAACCTTCAGGTCAGCGTCAAGGGCGCCGGCGATTTCGTCACCCGCGCCGACCGCGAGGCCGAACGCCTGATCAAGGAAGAGCTGATGACCGCCCGCCCCAGCTATGGCTGGCTGGGCGAGGAGACCGGCAAGACCGAGGGCGACGACCCCACCCGCCGCTGGATCGTGGACCCGCTGGACGGGACGACGAACTTCCTGCACGGCCTGCCGCACTGGGCCGTCTCCATCGCGCTGGAGCACAAGAAGGAGATCGTCGCCGCGGTCATCTTCGACGCCGCCAAGGACGAGATGTTCGTGGCCGAAAAGGGCACCGGCGCCTATATGAACGACCAGCGCCTGCGCGTGTCGGGCCGCACCAAGCTGTCCGAATCGGTGTTCTCGACCGGGATCCCGCATGCCGGGACCGGCCCGCTGCCCGCGATGATCCAGGATCTGGCCCAGCTGATGCCCGTCTGTGCGGGCGTGCGCGGTTTCGGGTCCGCGGCGCTGAACCTGGCCTATGTCGCCGGCGGCCGGTTCGACGGCTATTGGGAACGCGGCACGAAATCCTGGGACGTGGCCGCGGGCATCCTGATGGTGCGCGAGGCCGGCGGCTTCGTCCACGGCATCCGCGAGGGCGACGATCCGCTGGAATCGGGTCGTCTCATCGCGGCGAACCCCACCCTGCTGGACCCCTTCGCCAAGATCATCCGCGCCCGCGACTAGGCTGCAACAGGTCAGGGTTGCAGACCGTGCAACCCTGACCCTCGCTTGACCTTGCGGAATGGCGGGCGCAACAGGGGGCAACCCTGAAGGCGCCCGCTTATGTCCGACGACCGACCGACCCAGCCCTATGCCGCATCCGCCGCCGTCGCGGCGCCGCCCCCGGTTCCGCCGCAGGGGCAGGCCCCCGTGCGCGACCGCACCGGCCTTGCCATCGCCATGATGTGCGCGGTCAGCCTGATCTTCGCCTTCCAGGACGTGTTCTCTCGCATCCTGGGCGGGGGCTATCCGCCGGTGCTGATCGTGATGATCCGGTACTGGGTCTTTGCGCTGTTCGTGATCGCGTTGGTCGCACGCCAGCCGGGCGGGTTGAAACGCGCCATCCGCACGAAACGCCCCCTGACCCAGATCGCCCGCGGCGTGATCCTGGCGCTGGAGGTGCTGATCATGGTCGAGGCCTTCGTCCGCCTGGGCCTGATCGAGACGCATGCGGTCTTTTCCGTCTATCCGCTGCTGGTCGCGGCCCTGTCCGGGCCGGTCCTGGGCGAGGCGGTCGGATGGCGGCGCTGGACGGCCATCGCGGTGGGCTTTGCCGGGATCATCGTGATCCTGAACCCCGGCGGCGGGGTTATCAGCATGGCGGCGCTGCTGCCCTTTGCGGCGGCGCTGATGTTCGCGCTGTACGGCCTGCTGACGCGACACGTGTCGCGCGACGATCCGGCGATGGTCAGCTTTTTCTGGACCGGGGTGTCGGGGGCGGTGGCCATGACGCTGGTGGGCATCTGGGACTGGCAGTGGCTGGCACCGATGGACTGGGTCTGGATGGCCTGCCTGTGCGTCTGCGGCATGACCTCGCATTACCTGATGATCCGCAGCTATGAACTGGCCGAGGCGTCGGCCCTGCAGCCCTTCGGCTATACGCAGCTGGTCTGGGTCAGCATCCTGGGCGTGGTCCTGTTCAACGAGACCCTGCGCGCCAACGTCGTGATCGGGGCCGCGATCGTGGTCGCGGCCAGCCTGTTCACTCTGTGGCGACAGCGGATGCGGTCGCGCTGAGCCAGCCTTCGGGCAGGCGCGGACCGATGAAGGGCTTGGGCCGCGGCTTGGCCGACAGGGCCAGCGTCAGGCGCGCCGGCGGGGGCGGCACCGCGCCGCCGCCCGACAGGTCCCACCGGGTGACGACCGGCGCGGGCGTGCCATGGATGCGCGCACGATAGATCGGCAGCGCCTCGGTCACGCGCATGACGTAATTGCGCGTCTCGTCGAAGGGGATCAGCTCGACCCAGTCCACGGGATCGGCATCGCGGCGCAGGTCGCCGAAATCGTTCAGCCAACGCGCGGACCGCCCCGGGCCGGCATTGTAGCCCGCCGCGATCAGCGCCACGGACGGGCCGAACCGGTCGGCCAGGTCGATCAGGTATTGCGACCCGATCCGCGCGTTGTAGCTGGCATCGCTGGACAGGCGCGCCAGATCATAGGGCATGCCGATCTGGCGCGTGACCTGTTCGGCGGTGCCGGGCATCACCTGCATCAGCCCCTGCGCGCCGACCGGGCTGGAGGCCGTGTGGTTGAATTCGGATTCCTGCCGCGCGATGGCCATGACCAGTTCCGCCGGCGGGCCCAGATCCTCGCGCTCCAGCCCGGTCAGGGGAAAATGCGCGACGGGCCAGATGACGCCCTGGTTCGCCGACTGCTTGGCCAGGCGCAGCCCGTGCCAGGGGGTCCCGGCCTCATACATCAGGCGCGACATGCGGGCGATGTCATCGGGGGCCGCGGTTTCCGCCAAATGCAGCAGAAAGCGCTGCGCGTCGTCGCGTCGGCCGCTGGCGACCAGCCACAGGCCTGCGCGAAAGACTGGATTCTCGCGCAGCGCGCTGCCGCGCCAGTCGGGCAGGGTGTCGATGGCCGCGTCGGCCACGGCGTAATCGGCGGGCAGGCTGCGGCCGACCTTCTCCATCGCCAGCTGACCGTAATAGGTGCCGGGCAGGTCGGCCGCGGCACCAAAGGCCGTGCGGGCGGCGGTATCGTCGCCCAGGGCCTCATGCGCGCGACCCTGCCAGTAGAAGGCGCGCGACTTGCTGATCGCGGCGCCGACGACGGTTTCCAGATGGTCGAAATGCGTCAGCGCGCGGGCCGCATCGCCGGTCTTCAGCGCGGCAAAGCCCGCCAGCCATTCGAGGTCGGCGTAATGGCGGTTGTCGGGCGTCAGGAAATGCGGCGTGGCCAGGCGCAGCGCGCGGTCCCAGTCGCCGTTCCGCATGGCCAGCCGCGTGTAATCCACCCGCATCGACGCCCATCGCGCGGGGTCGCGCAGCGCCTCCGCGCTGGTCGAGGATTCCAGCAGCAGGGTCTGGGCGCCCTCATGCTGCTTTGCGCCCACGCGCCAGTCGAAGCGGTCCATCGCCAGGCCCGGATCGGCGCGCAGGTCGGCGTGCAGCGCCAGGATCAGGTCGTCGACGCCGGCACGGCCCGCCTGCACGGCGATCCGGGCGCGGGGCAGGGGGCGGTCGGCCTCGGGCAGGCGGGCCAGCAGGCGTTCGGCCTGTGCCCATTCCCCCGCATCCAGCATCGCGGTGATGCGCACGGGGATCAGCGGCAGCAGTTCGGGAAAGGCGGCCAGCAGGGCGGCCTCGTCCTCGGCCGGCAGGGGTTGCGTGGTGAAGAAGGCCTGTCGGGTCCGGGCGGCATCGGCGTCGGGCAGGATCGCGGTCAGCGCGTTCAGGCCGGCCCGCGTGGTGGGGCTGCGGCCGTCGAACCACAGGCGGATGTCGTCGGGATCGGCGCCGGGACGCAGCCGCGCCTCTCCGCGCTGGATCAGCAGGTCGAGGCCGGGCCAGTCGGGATGGTTGCGCAGAAAGCCCGCGTAATCGGCGAAATCGCCGTGGCCTGCGCGCAGGGCGTGCCAGCCGACCAGCGCCTCGCCCAGGGGGCCTGCGGCGCGGGCGGCGTCACGGGCGGTCACCCAGTCCTGGACCTGGGTCGCGGCCAGGGCCAGCGCCATCGCGCCCGGATCCTCGGCCCGTGCGGGCAGGGCCAGGGACAGGGCCAGAAGGCCCGCCATCGTCATGTCACGCAGAAGTCGCATCACCACCCTGTGTCACCGTCAAACGCCCCGCGTGCAATTCACAACCTTGGCAAGTTCGCGGCCCTTGGTTAGGGATGGCCGCGCAATTGCCTGCTTTCACCAAGGATCATCATGGAGCGTGTCATGTTCAAAGGGTCGATGCCAGCCCTGGTCACGCCGTTCACCCCGGACGGCGAGCTGGATCTGGACACGCTGAAGAAGCTGGTCGAATGGCATGTCGAGCAGGGCAGCCACGCCATCGTGCCCGTGGGCACCACCGGCGAAAGTCCCACCCTGACCCATGACGAGCATCGCACCGTCATCGAGGAGGTGGTGCGTGCGGTGAACGGTCGCATCCCGGTCATCGCGGGCGCCGGGTCGAACTCCACGCGCGAGGGTATCGGCCTGCTGCAGCACGCGGCCAGCGTGGGCGCGGATGCGGGTCTGGTCGTCACGCCCTATTACAACAAGCCGACGCAGGCGGGGCTCATCGCGCATTACACCGCGCTGACCGAGGCCTGCGACCTGCCGATCATCATCTACAACATCCCCGGGCGGTCGGTCGTCGACATGATGCCCGAGACGATGGGCGTCCTGGCGAAGATCCCGTCAATCATCGGGGTCAAGGACGCGACCGGCAAGCTGGAGCGCGTGAGCTGCCAGCGCATGACCTGCGGGGCGGATTTCATCCAGCTGTCCGGAGAGGATGCGACGGCCCTGGGCTTCAACGCGCATGGCGGGGTGGGCTGCATCAGCGTGACCGCGAACGTCGCCCCGCGCCTGTGCGCGCAGTTCCAGGAGGCCACGCTGCGCGGCGATTACGCAGCGGCGTTGGAGATCCAGGACCGGCTGATGCCGCTGCATCTGGCGATCTTCGTCGAGCCGGGGCTGGTGGGCGCGAAATACGCGATGTCGCGCCTGGGCCTGTGCCACGAGCGGGTGCGCCTGCCGCTGACGCCGCTGACCGAACCGACGCGCCATCTGATCGACGCGGCGCTGGAGCATGCGGGCCTGATCTGAGTGCGTCCCGCGACGGCGGGGGGCCAGCCCCCCGCACCCCCCGGTGTCGAGCGGTGCCGGTGTCTTAGCTGAGACCCAGGCCGGCCCGCATCATCAGCCGACGCACGGGTGCGATTCCGTACAACCCGCCCAGAGCCGCGGCGCGCAGGTCGCGCAGCGGGCGCAGTTGCGCCTGGCTGGCACGGTTCAGGGCGTCGATGGCAAGGATGCGTGCATAGGCGTCCGGACGGCGCGTGCGGTTGTAGCGGGCAAGGCCGTCGGCGCTGCCCGGGTCGGCGCGGCTGAGCTCCAGTAGCGCCGAGAGGTCGGCCAGGCTCATGTTCAGGCCCTGCGCGCCGATGGGGGGCAGGACATGCGCGGCCTCGGCGATCAGCGCGGTGCGGGGGCCGGCGAAGCGGTCGGCGATTTGGCTGATGATTGGCCAGGCGGTCAGGGGGGTCGCCTGGCGCAGATGGCCCAGCACCCCGGCGGAACGGTCGTTCAGTGCGGCCTCAAACTCTGGGGCGGGAAGGGCCGTCAGCGCGTCGATGGCGGCGGCATCGTCCATCCAGACCACGGCCGAACCAGGCTGTCCGTCGCGGTCGGGCAGGGGGACCAGCGTGAAGGGCCCGCCGGAGCGGTGCACCTCGGTCGAGACGTTGTGGTGGGGCTGTTCATGCGTGACGGCGAAGGCCAGCGCCTTCTGGCGATAGCGCCAGGTGCGCACCCCGATGCCCAAGGCGCGCCGGACCGCCGAATCGCGGCCGTCCGCGCCGATCAGCAGGCGGGCGCGCAGGCGACGGCCGTCGGTCAGGGTCACCACCGCGCCTTCGGAGCGGGGCAGGACCGTCGCCGTGCCGGTGCCGTGGATCACCCGGACCGAGAGCAGGGCGCGGGTGCGCGCCATCAATTCGCGCCGCATCAGCCAGTTGGGCAGGTTCCAGCCGAATGGCTGGTCGCCGATCTCGGCCGCGTCGAAGTCGCGGGTCAGGCGCGGTGTGGCGGTGGCGCCCCCGGCATCGACGATGCGCATCACCTGCAACGCGGTGGCGTGGGGGGCGAGGCGCTCCCACAGCCCGATGCGTTCGAAAAGCGCGACGGACGGCATCAGGAAGGCGGTGGAGCGCAGGTCGGCGCCCGCCGCGTCCTCCTCCGTCACCGGCGGGGCGGGATCGACGCAGAGGACCGAGAACCCCTCGGCTCCGAAGGCGCAGGCGGCGATCAGACCGGCCAGCCCGCCGCCCGAGATCAGGATGTCGATGTCGTCGATGCGCGTGTCGGTCATGGCAGGCCCCTTCGGTTCCGGGTCAGACTGCCCCGCCGCGCGGGCGGGGGAAAGGGGCGGCGCTGTCGCAGTCAGACCAGCGCGCAAAGAAATCCGGTCAGGTCATGGGTGCGGTGCTGGACATGCGGGCCGACCCCGCCGGTTAGCGCGTCGGGCCCGTGGCGACCGTCGCCCACAAGCACGGTGCGCATGCCCAGGTCGTGCGGGACGATCAGGTTGCGCGGGTCATCCTCGAAGAACGCGGCCCGCGTGGGGTCGATGCCGGACGCGGCCAGGATCGGCGCATAGGCGCGGGGGTCGGGCTTGGGGTGAAAGCCCGCCTCCTCGATGCCATAGACGGCGTCGAACAGGTCCTCGGGCAGGGCGCGGGCGGCCAGCACGCGGCGGGCATAACCCGCGTCGCCATTGGTGTGGATGATCCGCCGCCCCGGCAGGGCCGCGATGGCCGCGGCCAGGTCTGGGTCTGGCTCCAGCACCGAAAAGTCGATGTCGTGCACGTCGGCCAGATAGGCCGCGGGATCGACCTGATGTTCGGCCATCAGCCCGGCCAGCGTGGTGCCGTGCAGCCGCCAGTAATCCGCGCGCAGGCGGTTCGCGTGATCCTGCGGCACGTCCAGCGCGCGCATCATCCAGGCGGTCATCCGGACCTCGATCTGCGCGAAAAGCTGCGCCTCGGGCGGGTAGAGGGTGTTGTCCAGATCGAAGATCCAGGCGGTGACATGCGAAAAATCCATGGCAGAGGCATAGCTTGCGCGCTGGCCGCTTGCAATTCGGCGCGCGCGGGCCAATCGTTCGCGGATGAAAGACGCCTATTCCCTGATCCTGACCGCCATCGAGGGCGGCACATACCGCCCCGGCGACCGGCTGGTCGAATCCGAGCTGGCCGAGCGGTTCGGCGTCAGCCGCACCCCCGTACGCGAGGCGCTGCAGCGGCTGGAGACCCAGGCCATGCTGGTGCGCGACGGGCGCAGCCTGATCGTGGCATCACTGGACCACAACCAGCTGGCCGAGCTCTATACCGTGCGGGCCGAGCTGGAGGCGCTGGCCGCCCGCCTGGCTGCCCGCCACGCGACGCCCGAGGAGGTGCGCGTGCTGGCCCAGATGGTCGAGGAGGACCGCCGCACCAAGGGCGACCCCGAGGCGCTGGCGCGGGCCAACAAACGATTCCACCGGCAGATCCATCTGGCATCGCACAACCGCTATCTGGTGCAGCAGCTGGACCTGGTGCATCGGACCATGGCGCTGATGGCGCGGACCTCGCTGGCCGCCGAGGGGCGGGGCGAGACCGCGCTGGCCGAACATGCCCGCATCGTCGAGGCGATCGCGGCAGGGGACGGGGCGGCGGCGGATCGTGCGCTGCGCCAGCATATCTCGATGGCGTGGGAGACGCGGCTGAAGCTGGAGGCGCAGGCGGGTGGCTGAGCCGCGCCTGATCCTGACCCAGGCCGACATCGACGAAGGGGCCGCGCATCTGGCGGCCGTCTGCCCGGTCTGGGCGCGGGTGCTGCCCCAGCTTGGGCCGCTGCCACTGCGCCGCCAGCCGGACGGGTTCGCGGCGATCGCGCAGGCCATCGTGGGCCAGCAGGTCTCGGTCGCGGCGGCGGCGGCGATCTGGGGGCGGCTGCAGGCCGCTGGGCTGGACCGGGAGGCGACGCTGCGCGAGGCCGATGACGACAGCCTGCGTGCCGCGGGCCTGTCGCGTCCCAAGGCGCGCTATCTGAGGGGGATCGCCGCGGCGGGGCTGGATTGGCAGGGCCTGCGCGATCTGCCCGATGATGAGGCCATGGCGCGACTGGTGGCCCTGCCGGGCATCGGGGTCTGGACGGCCGAGATCTATCTGAAGTTCGCGCTGGGTCGCAGGGACGTCTTCGCGGCGGGCGACCTGGCACTGCAGGAGGCGGCGCGCGGCATGTTCGGCTTGTCCGAACGGCCCGGGCCCAAGGCCCTGCGCGCGCTGGCCGAGCCTTGGGCGCCGTGGCGCGCGGTTGCGGCGCGGGGGCTCTGGGCCTATTACCGCTGGGCCAAAGGACGCGAGGGAATATCATGACCGAACCGCTGCAATCCGCCCGCCGGGGCCCCGAGAAGGCCGGATCGGTCGTCGTCTTCCTGCACGGCTATGGCGCCGACGGGACAGACCTTCTGGGCCTGTCCGAGCCTCTGGCGCCGCATCTGCCTACGACGGCCTTCTATGCGCCCGACGCGCCCGAGCCGTCGCGCAACAATCCGATGGGGTTCCAGTGGTTCCCGATTCCCTGGCTGGACGGATCGTCCGAGGTCGATGCCCGCATCAGCATGGGCCAGTCGGTGACCGCGCTGAACGAATTCCTGGACACCGTGCTGGCCGCCGAAGAGCTGACCCCCGACCGGATGGTGCTGGTGGGCTTTTCCCAAGGCACGATGATGGCGCTGCACGTGGCCCCGCGCCGTGACGTTGCCGTGGCGGGGGTCGTCGGATTTTCGGGCCGCCTGCTGACCCCCGAGGTCCTGGCGGAGGAGGCGCAGGTCAAGCCGCCGGTCCTGCTGATCCATGGCGACCAGGACGAGGTGGTGCCCTTCGACGACATGTCCCTGGCTGGCCAGACCCTGCAGGAGGCGGGATTCACCGTCTATGGCCACGTGATGCAGGGGACCGGGCACGGCATCTCTCCGGACGGGTTGTCGGTCGCGCTGGCCTTTCTGAAGGAGCATCTGCCCGACTGATCGCGGGGTCGTCACGCTGCTGTCATCCTGGGCGTCTATGGGATGGTCCGTCGGGAATAGATGCGGGGGCTTGCCAGATCACCGCCGCCAGATATAGTCGACGCAACGGATCTGACGGGCGCCCCGGTCAACCCCACGGGGCAGACGGGAAGGCGCTATGCTGGACGACCATCTTCATTCCGATTTCCGAACGCAGTTCGTGCGCGAGCCGGCCAACCTGCGCCATTTCCCGGCGCTGGTCCTGAATGCCGATTACCGGCCGCTGTCCTATTATCCGCTGTCGCTGTGGCCGTGGCAGGAGGCGATCAAGGCGGTGTTCCTGGACAGGGTGACCATCATCGCCGAATACGACCATGAGGTGCGAAGCCAGCGACAGGCGTTCCGCATCCCCTCGGTGGTGGTGCTGAAGGATTTCGTCCGGCCCCAGAAGCGCGTGGCATTCACGCGCTTCAATCTTTTTCTGCGGGACGAATTCTGCTGCCAGTATTGCGGGGCCAAGGGCGATCTGACCTTCGACCATGTCGTGCCGCGGTCGCGCGGCGGGATCACCAGCTGGGAGAACGTGGTCGCAGCCTGTTCGCCCTGCAACCTGAAGAAGGCCAACCGCAGCCTGCGCCATTCCGGCATGCAGCTGCGCAAGCCCGCGCGCCGACCGTCGGCGGACGAGATGCATGCGATAGGGCGGCGCTTTCCGCCGAACCATCTGCACGACAGCTGGATGGACTTCCTGTACTGGGACGCCGAACTGGATAGCTGAGCGATCAGCCGTCGTGATCGTGGCGGTCGCGGTTGTTCAGATGCACCAGCACCGCACCGCTGAGCGCCAGCAGCAGGAAGGCGATCGGGGGAACGCCCGCCGACAGACCCGCCCACAGCGTCACCGCGGCGGCCAGGATCGTCACGGCGATCAACGCGAGGAAATGGGTCAGCGGCATGGGACACTCCTTCTCCTGACATTCAATATGGGCCGCATGGGTCGGGTTGGGAAGGCCATGCAGAGAATGCGCGACGTTTTGACGGGGACGGGGCGGGATCGCGCCGAGATCCGGCGTCTTGACCGGGGGAATCAGGCGTCCTAGATGGGGCGGCAGAGGACGACCTCCCCCTGACGGGCTGACACTTCCGGGACGGCCCGGATCATTCGGAGGGTTCAGCCATGCCATGGCTTCTTCTGTTCACGGCCGGTCTTCTGGAAATCGTCTGGGCGACGGCGATGAAATATTCGGCCGGGTTCACGCGCCCCATCCCCACCATCGTGATGGTCGTCGGCATGATCGCGTCGTTCTGGCTGCTGGCGACGGCGATGCGGTCGCTGCCCCTGGGGACGGCCTACATGGTCTGGACGGGCATCGGCGCGGTGGGCAGCTTTGTCGTGGGTGTGGTGTTTCTGGCAGAGCCCGTCACCGCGATGCGAATGGCGGCGGCGGGGATGATCGTCGCAGGCATCGTCACGATGAAGCTGGCCTCCTGACAGGCCCGAGGGCGGGGCGCGCTTGCGTCCCGCGACGGCCGGGGACGCTGCGCCCCCCGGACCCCCCGCCGCGTCGCGCCCTGCCGACAGAAAACCGCTAAATTCCCGCGTCGGGGGTAATTTCCTTCCGCGCCGAGGGGTGATAGACGCAATGCCAGCCAAAGGAGATCCGCCATGCCCGCCTATCGTTCCCGCACCACCACCCATGGCCGCAACATGGCCGGCGCACGGGGCCTGTGGCGCGCGACAGGCGTGAAGGACAGCGATTTCGGCAAGCCGATCATCGCCATCGTCAACAGCTTCACCCAGTTCGTGCCCGGCCATGTCCACCTGAAGGACCTGGGCCAGCTGGTCGCCCGCGAGGTCGAGGCAGCCGGGGGCATCGCCAAGGAATTCAACACCATCGCGGTCGATGATGGCATCGCCATGGGCCATGACGGCATGCTGTACTCGCTGCCCTCGCGCGAGGTCATTGCCGATTCGGTGGAATACATGGTCAATGCGCATTGCGCCGACGCGATGGTGTGCATCAGCAACTGCGACAAGATCACGCCCGGCATGCTGATGGCGTCGCTGCGCCTGAACATCCCCACCGTCTTCGTGTCGGGCGGGCCGATGGAGGCCGGCAAGGTCGTGCTGCAGGACGGTCGCGTCAAGGCGCTGGACCTGGTCGATGCCATGGTCGCGGCGGCCGATGATTCGGTCAGCGACGAGGATGTGCAGGCGATCGAACGGTCGGCCTGCCCGACCTGCGGGTCCTGTTCGGGGATGTTCACGGCCAATTCGATGAACTGCCTGACCGAGGCCTTGGGCCTGTCCCTGCCGGGCAACGGATCGACCCTGGCGACCCACGCCGACCGCAAGCGGCTGTTCGTCGAGGCGGGCCACCTGATCGTCGACCTGGCCAAGCGCCATTACGAGGGTGACGACTTCAGCGTCCTGCCCCGCAACGTGGCCAGCTTTGCCGCCTTCGAGAATGCGATGACGCTGGACATCGCGATGGGCGGGTCGACCAACACCGTCCTGCACCTGCTGGCCGCGGCGCACGAGGCCGAGATCGATTTCACCATGTCCGACATCGACCGCCTGTCGCGCAAGGTGCCGGTGCTGTGCAAGGTCGCGCCCGCGAAATCGGACGTGCACATGGAGGACGTCCATCGCGCCGGCGGCATCATGGCCATCCTGGGCCAGCTGGACCGCGCCGGGCTGCTGGACACCTCGGTGGGCAGCGTCCATTGCGGCACGCTGGCGCAGGCGCTGGACCGGTGGGACGTGTCGCGCACGACCGCGGCGTCGGTGCACGATTTCTTCCGCGCGGCACCGGGCGGGGTGCCGACGCAGACCGCGTTCTCTCAGGCGAACCGCTATGACGATGTGGACCTGGACCGCGAGGCGGGCGTGATCCGGTCGTCGGAGCACGCGTTCTCGCGCGATGGCGGGCTGGCGGTGCTTTACGGCAACTTGGCCGAGGACGGCTGCATCGTGAAGACCGCGGGGGTGGACGATTCGAACCTGACCTTCGAGGGGCCCGCGCATATCTTCGAAAGCCAGGACGACAGCGTCAGCGCCATCCTGACCGGCAAGGTCAAGGCCGGAGAGGTCGTGCTGATCCGCTACGAAGGACCGCGCGGCGGGCCGGGGATGCAGGAGATGCTGTATCCGACCAGCTATCTGAAATCCAAGGGCCTGGGCAAGGAATGCGCGCTGGTGACCGACGGGCGGTTCTCGGGCGGGTCGTCGGGGCTGTCGATCGGCCACGTGTCTCCCGAGGCGGCCGAGGGTGGCACGATCGGCCTGGTCGAGCAGGGCGACCTGATCCGCATCGACATCCCGAACCGCAAGATCGAGCTGGTGGTCGACGACGCGACCCTGGCCGCCCGCCGCGCCACCCGCGATGCGGAAGGCTGGAAGCCCGCCAAGCCGCGCAAGCGCAAGATCACCACCGCCCTGCGCGCCTATGCGGCGATGACCACCAGCGCGGCCAAGGGCGCCGTCCGGGTGATCCCGGAGTAAGTGGCGGGGCGCCGGTCACCTGGCGCCCTCCAATGCGCCGATCAGCGCCTCCATCTCGGCGATCTCGCGGCGCTGCGTCTCGATGATGCCATCGGCCAGCGCGCGGACACGGGGATCGGTGATCTTTGCCCGGGTGCTGGTCAGGATGGCGATGGAGTGATGCGGGATCATCGCCTTCATCCAGGACACCTGGTCCACCGTCGCCTGACTGCGCACCATCGCGACGCCCAGGCCAAGGACGACGACCGCCCCCGCCAGGACCGCGACATTGGCGCGGCAGTTCGCGAACATCCCCCACATCGCGACCAGCATCACGATCGCCATCCCGCCCCCCATATACAGGGCCACCCAGGCGCGGGTCTGACTGAACCGGACATGCGACAGATCCCAGGTGTTCAGATACATCATCGCGAACATCGCAACGGTCGAGACGGCGATGGTCGTCAGAAAGCGGGCATGGGTCATGGCATGGCCTTTCATAAGAAGTGCCTGCCCCAACAGGGGACCCACGTCGATGTTCCCTCAGCCCAAGGGACCGGGGCGGCGTTCCTCGGACAGCATCACGTTCGCCTCGACCTGGCCCACGCCGGGCAGGGTCATGATGCGGCGGCGCAGGATGCGCTCGAAATCACTGATGTCGCGGGCGGTGATTCGCAGCCGGTAGTCGAACTGGCCCAGGACGTGCTGGACCAGCTGCACTTCGGGGATGGCGGTGACGGCGCGTTCGAAATCCTCAAGTCCGGTGCGGCCCTTGGCGGCCAGCTTGATCCCCAGGAACACGGTCACGCCAAAGCCGAGCGCGGCCGGGTCCAGCACCACGCGCCGGCCGGCGATCACGCCCTGATCCGTCAGCCGCCGGATGCGCCGCCACGCGGCAGGCTGGCCGATGCCGACCGCGCGCCCGATATCGGCGGCGCTGGTGGTCGCGTCGCGTGCCAGCGCCCGCAGGATGGCCAGATCGGTCGCGTCCAGGTCGGTCACAGGGCCAGATCCTCGCTGTCCTTGATGGTCGCGACCAGCATCAGCGCGTCCAGTTCGGCGATATGCGGCAGGGTCAGGATGCGGTCGCGATAGACCTGCTGCCAATGCGCCATGTCGCGGGCGATGACCGAGGCTCGCCAGTCGACGCTGCCCAGGAAGGACTGGATCTCGATCACCTCGGGGACCTGGCGCAGGGCTGCGACGAACTCGTCGAAGGCGCGCGGGTTGGTCTTGTCCAGCGTGAAGCGCAGGCTGACCTCGACCGCCCAGCCCATCGCGCGCCAGTCGATGCGGGCCTGCACGCCGCGCAGGACGCCGGCCTCGCGCATACGCTCCATCCGTCGCCACAGGCTGGCCGCGGTGACGCCCGCGCGTTCGGCCAGCGTCGCATTGGCGGCGGCGGGATCGGCCAAAAGCTGGCGCAGGATGCGGCGATCGGTGGGGTCAGGCATGAAAGTCATGGAAATTGCATTATCATGGCATGATCTTTTCGCAAGGTGCCTGAATCCCTGATCGAATGTGGAGGTTCGAACCCTGTCCACGGGCTAGAACGGTGTCAGCAAATCGAAAGGACTTCCCCCATGCGCGTTTACTATGACCGCGATTGCGATGTGAACCTGATCAAGGACGCCAAGGTCGCGATCCTGGGCTATGGCAGCCAGGGCCATGCCCACGCCCTGAACCTGCGTGACAGCGGTGCCAAGAACGTCGTCGTCGCCCTGCGCGAGGGCAGCCCGTCCGCCAAGAAGGCCGAGGGCGAGGGCCTGAAGGTCATGGGCATCGCCGAGGCCGCCGCCTGGTGCGACGTCATCATGTTCACCATGCCCGACGAACTGCAGGCCGAGACCTACAAGAAGTACGTCCATGACAACCTGCGCGAAGGCGCGGCGATCGCCTTTGCCCACGGCCTGAACGTGCATTTCGGCCTGATCGAGCCCAAGCCCGGCGTCGATGTCATCATGATGGCGCCCAAGGGCCCCGGCCACACGGTGCGCGGCGAATACACCAAGGGCGGCGGCGTGCCCTGCCTGGTCGCGGTGCATCAGAACGCGTCGGGCAAGGCGATGGATATCGGCCTGTCCTACTGCTCGGCCATCGGTGGCGGCCGGTCGGGCATCATCGAGACCAACTTCCGCGAGGAATGCGAGACGGACCTGTTCGGCGAACAGGCGGTCCTGTGCGGCGGCCTGGTCGAACTGATCCGCATGGGCTTCGAGACGCTGGTCGAGGCCGGCTACGAGCCCGAAATGGCCTATTTCGAGTGCCTGCACGAGGTCAAGCTGATCGTCGACCTGATCTACGAGGGCGGCATCGCGAATATGAACTACTCGATCTCGAACACGGCCGAATACGGCGAGTACGTGTCCGGCCCGCGCATCCTGCCCTATGACGAGACGAAAGCCCGCATGAAGGCCGTCCTGCGCGACATCCAGACCGGCAAGTTCGTGCGCGATTTCATGCAGGAGAACGCCGTCGGCCAGCCGTCATTCAAGGCGACGCGCCGCATCAACGACGAACACCAGATCGAACAGGTCGGAGCCAAGCTGCGCGAGATGATGCCTTGGATCTCCAAGGGCAAGATGGTCGACCGCGCGCGCAACTGATCGGTCGAAGCCGGGGGTTTCACACCCCGGGCCCCCGTGGGGTATTTGGGCAAAGAAGATGTCATTCTCCTTTGTCAAATACCCTGGGGGGAGTCCGAAGGACGGGGGGCAACGCCCCCCGTCCTCATGCCTGCAGCTTGTCCTGCGTCTTCGTCTGGAAATCCGACGCGTCATGGCGTTCATGCAGCTGTTTCGCGGGATCACCGGACACGTTGTTCACCATGATGCCACGCTGAACCGCCGGGCGCGCCGCGATCTCGGCCTGCCAGCGATGCAGGTTGCGATAGCTTTCGGCATCCAAGAAGGTCGCCGCATCGCCGTAGGCGCCCCCCGTGATCAGTCGCCCGTACCAGGGCCAGATCGCCATGTCGGCGATGGTGTAGTCATCGCCCGCGATGAAGCGGCTGTCGGCCAGGCGCTTGTCCAGCAGGTCAAGCTGACGCTTGACCTCCATCGTAAATCGGTCGATCGCGTATTCGATCTTGGTGGGTGCATAGGCGTAGAAATGCCCGAAGCCGCCGCCCAGATAGGGGCCCGCGCCCATCTGCCAGAACAGCCAGTTCAATGTCTCGGTTCGTGCGGCGGAATCCGTGGGCAGGAAGGCCCCGTATTTCTCGGCCAGGTACAGCAGGATGGATCCTGATTCGAAGACCCTCTGCGGGGGGCTGACCGAATGGTCCATCAGTGCGGGGATCTTGCTGTTCGGGTTCGCCTCGACGAAGCCGCTTCCGAACTGATCGCCGTCACCGATCTTGATCAGCCACGCGTCATATTCGGCGTCATGGCCGGCCTCCAGCAGTTCCTCCAGCAGGATCGTGACCTTCTGCCCGTTGGGCGTTGCCAGCGAATAAAGCTGCAGCGGATGCTGGCCCACGGGCAGGTCGCGGTCATATTGGGCCCCGGCGGTGGGCTTGTTGATGCTGGCAAACTGGCCGCCATTCTCCTTGCCCGGGGTCCAGACCTTGGGCGGGGTATAGTCGTCGCTCATCGGGATGTCCTGTGATTGCATGGGATCAGAGATGTGGGCGGGCTTGCGGAACATCAACCGGGGGCTTGCGATGTTCTTATTACGTTCTATAATTGCAGGATGCTTCCGCCCCGTGATCCCGACCAGCGCCTCAAGGCCCGTGGGGCCGACACCCGCCCCGCGGGGCGGTACGAACAGCAGGTCAGGACCCGCGAATCCGACGACTGGGACATCGCCGAGGATCAGTCCCTGCTGCGGACCGAGGTGACGGTCGAGCGCCCGCGCAGCATCATCACCCGCAACACCTCTCCGGACATCAGCTTCGACCGGTCGATCAATCCCTATCGGGGGTGCGAACATGGCTGCATCTACTGCTATGCGCGGCCGACGCATGCCTGGCTGGGCCTGTCGCCGGGCCTGGATTTCGAGACGCGGATCACCGCAAAGCCCGATGCGGCCGACCTGCTGGCGCGCGAACTGGCGCGGCCCAGCTATCGCCCCGCGCCGATCGCCCTGGGCACGAACACCGATCCCTATCAGCCGGTCGAAAAGCGGCTTGCGATCATGCCCGGCATCCTGCGGGTGCTGCGCGATTGGAACCACCCGGTGACACTGGTGACGCGAGGCCAGACCGTCCTGCGCGATCTGGACCTCTGGGCGGAACTGGCGGCGCGCGATCAGGCCTCGGTGGGTGTCAGCATCACCACGCTGGACGCGGATCTGGCCCGCACGCTGGAACCGCGCGCGCCGGCACCCGCGACCCGTCTGCGGATGATCCGCGATCTGTCGCGCGCAGGCGTGCCCGTCCGCGTGATGGTCGCCCCGGTCATCCCCGTCCTGACCGAGCCCGAGATCGAGGCGATCCTGACCGCCGCGCGCGAGGCCGGGGCCACCACCGCCACGATGATCCCCCTGCGCCTGCCGCATGAGGTGGCGCCGCTGTTTCGCGACTGGCTGGAACGGCACCGGCCGGGGATGGCCGCGCATGTGATGAACCGCGTGCAGGACATGCGCGGCGGGCGCGACAACGACCCGCGTTTCGGCCACCGGTTTCGCGGAGAGGGCCTGCACGCGCAACTGGCCCAGCAGCGGTTCCGGCTGGCGCGAACCAGGTTGGGGTACCGCACGGGCGGGCCGGCGCTGGACTGTTCGCGGTTCGGGCCGCCGCCCAAGGCCGGGGACCAGCTGTCGCTGTTCTAGTGGCGGCGGTCGTCCTCGCCGCAGCTGCTGAAGGCGCCCAGCTGTGCGGTGATCCGGTCCAGCGCGGGGCGGGGGCCGCGGGGGCGGGTCTCCAGCGCCTCGTGCATCGCGCGCAGATGCGCGGACATGGTCCCGCAGCAGCCGCCGATGATCCGCACGCCCAGGTCGCGCGCAAGGCAGGCGTAATCGGCCATCAGCTCGGGCGTGCCGTCGTAATGGATATGGCCGTCCTGCAGATGCGGCACGCCCGCATTGCCCTTGGCGATGGTCGGGCGTTCATTGCCCGATGCGGCAAGACCGGTGACCGACCGCAGCAGGTCGGACGCGCCGACGCCGCAATTGGCGCCATAGGCCACGGGCGGATTGGGCAAACGTTCCACCGCGGCGGCCAGCTGTCCGGGCGTGACGCCCATGATCGTGCGGCCCGCGGTGTCAAAGCTGAGGCTGCCGCACCAGGCCATGCCGACCAGGCGCGCGGCCTCGGCCGCGGCGCGCAGCTCCTCCAGCGAGGAGAGCGTCTCGACCCACAGGATGTCGGCGCCGCCGTCGCGCAGCGCCTCGGCCTGTTCGTGGAACATCTGGACGGCACGCGCATGGGTCAGGCTGCCCATCGGGGCCATGAATTCGCCGCTGGGGCCCATGCTGCCCGCGACGATGACGGTGCGGCCCGCGCGGTCGGCCTGATCGCGGGCGATCTGGGCGGCGCGGCGGTTCAATTCGGTGACGCGGGCAGCTGCGCCGTGGCGCGCCAGGCGGCTGGCATTCGCGCCAAAGCTGTTGGTCAGGAACAGATCGGACCCGGCCTCGATCGCGCTGCGGTGCAGGGCGGCGATGCGGTCGGGATGGGTGGCGTTCCAGATCTCGGCCGGGGTGTCGGCGTCCAGGCCCATGTTGAACAGGGCGGTCCCCGTCGCGCCGTCGGCCAGCACATGCGGGCGGGTCTGCAGCATCAGGGACAGCGCGTCGGTCATCACCACTTCCTTGGCCACGGCCAAGGGGGCCGGGGCGATGTCGGGTCCAGTCATCAGGTCCATGTCGGGATGTGTCACAGCAAGGAGAATTTTGACAGGAACGAATGAAAAACCGCGCCGGTTTCCCGGCGCGGCAAAAAAGTCTGCGCTTGATCCGGTGTGATCAGTTGCGGTCGCGGTCGTCGCCTTCGCCGTCATCGGCACCGCCGATGTCGTCGAACAGTTCGGCGATCTCGAACTCGGCCTCGGCGTCGGCTTCGGCGGCCATGTCCTGGATGGACTTGCCCTGCGCCTGCAGCTCTGCCTCTTCGGCCGAGCGGGCGACGTTCATGGTGATCGTCGCCTCGACTTCCGGGTGCAGCACGACGGTGACGTCATGCAGGCCCAGGTCCTTGATCGGCTCGCGCAGGACGACCGACTTGCGGTCGACGGTGAAGCCGGCCTTGGTCGCGGCCTCGGCCGCGTCACGCGTGGTGACCGAGCCGTACAGCGCGCCCGAATCGGATGCGGAACGGATGACCACGAAGGTCTGGCCGTCCAGCTTGTCCGCGATCTTCTGGGCTTCGGCCTTCGACTCCGCGTTGCGGGTCTCCAGCTGCGCCTTCTGACCTTCGAACGCCTTGATGTTGGCTTCCGACGCGCGCATCGCCTTGCCCTGGGGCAGGAGATAGTTGCGTGCGAAGCCTTGCTTGACGTTCACGACTTCGCCCATCTGGCCCAGCTTGGCCACACGTTCCAGCAGGATGACTTGCATCGTTCAGGTCTCCTTACTTGACGACATAGGGCAGCAGGGCCAGGAAACGCGCGCGCTTGATGGCACGGGCCAGCTCGCGCTGTTTCTTGGCCGAGACGGCGGTGATGCGCGAGGGCACGATCTTGCCGCGTTCGCTGATGTAGCGCTGCAGCAGGCGGGTGTCCTTGTAGTCGATCGCAGGTGCGTTATCGCCCGAGAACGGGCAGACCTTGCGACGACGGAAGAAGGGTTTGTTGGCCATTCGTCAGATCCTCTCAGTTCCGCTCGCGGCGTTCGCCGCGGTCGCCGCCACGATCACCACGGTCGCCGCGATCGCGGTCGCCACGGTCGCCCCGGGGACGGTCGCCACGGTCACCGCGCTCGCCACGCTCTTCGCGCTTCTGCATCTGGACCGAGGGGCCTTCCTGATGCTCGTCCACGCGGATGGTCATCACGCGCATCACGTCATCATGCAGGCGGGCCAGGCGTTCCATTTCCAGCACGGCGCCCGAGGGGGCGTCGGTGCGCAGGAAGGCATAGTGGCCCTTGCGGTTCTTGTTGATCTTGTAGGCCAGGGTGCGCACACCCCAGTATTCGTGCTCGACGACCTTGCCGCCATTGTCGGCGAGAACGGTCGAGAAGTGTTCGATCAGCCCTTCGGCCTGCGTGTTCGACAGGTCCTGGCGGGCGATCAGCACATGCTCGTACAGAGGCATGGCGATCCTTTCGGTTTCAATGCGCATTTCATCGACGGGCCGTCCCTTCCGCACCCGTCACGAGAGGCTGCGCCGTTACAGTCAAGCTCAGGCGGAAGGATGGCGTGTCATAGCAGCGAACCGCGCGGATGCAAGGGTTTTCGCCCCCGGCCGCGTCCGGCGCCCCTTGCGCCCGTCCATGCGCGCGGCCAATCTGGCCGCCGGCACGACAGGGGGAGCGGCGATGGCGCTGGAAGATGCGAAGACCCAGGTGGATCAGGCCTTCACGCGCGACAGCCTGCGCGGGCTGTCCTTCGAGAATGCCTTTGGCGGGGCCACCAGCTTTCTGCGCCGCCGCTATACCAAAGACCTGGGCGGCGTCGACGTCGCGGTGACGGGCATCCCCTTCGACCAGGCGGTGACCCACCGGCCCGGCACACGCTTTGGACCGCGCGCGATCCGCGAGGCGTCCAGCCTGCAGGCCTTCGATCCGCCCTATGGCTGGGGCTATGATCCGATGGCGGTGCTGGATGTGGTCGATTACGGCGACATGGCGTTCGATTACGCAAATGTCCGCGAGGTGCCGGCCCGGATCGAGGCGCATGTCGGCGCGATCCTGGATGCGGGTGCGGCGCCGATCACCCTGGGGGGCGATCATTTCATCACGCTGCCGATCCTGCGCGCGGTCGCGGCGCGGCGGGGGCCCGTGGCACTGATCCAGTTCGATGCGCATTCCGACACATGGGTCGACGACGACCCGGACCGGATCGACCACGGCACGTTCCTGTACAAGGCGATCAAGGCGGGGATCGTGGACCCGGCGGCCAGCGTGTCGATCGGCATCCGCACCGACAATCCCGACACGCTGGGCGTGACCATCCTGGATGCGCCGTCGGTGCATCGGGACGGGATCGAGGCGACGCTGTCGCGGGTGCGGGCGGTGGTCGGCGACCGGCCCTGCTATGTGACCTTCGACATCGACGCACTGGACCCGGCCTTTGCGCCGGGCACCGGCACCCCGGTCTGGGGCGGGCTGGCCAGCTGGCAGGCGGCGGCGCTGCTGCGCGGGCTGGCGGGGATCGACCTGATCGGCGGCGACGTGGTCGAGGTCTCTCCGCCCTATGACACGACCGGGGCCACGGCGATCGCGGGCGCGCATGTCGCGCTGGAGCTGATCGCGCTGTTCGGCTGGTCGCGGCGATGAGTTGCGTCCCGCGCCGCGCCGGGGGGCTGCGCGCCCCCCGGACCCCCCCGGCGTCGTGCCGGGATGCAAGGGCGCTTGTACGGTCCGGGGCCGGGGGGTAAGCCGCATCCATGTTGCCCCAGGACCGCCTTGACCAGATCGCCGCCCGCTTCGAGTTTCTCGAGGCGCAGCTGAATGCCGGCCCCGCCGCCGACCAGATCGCCAGGATCAGCCGTGAATATGCCGAGCTGAAGCCCGTCGTGGCCCAGATCGACCGCTGGCGCGCTGCCCAGGACGGGCTGGTCGAGGCCCGCGCCCTGCTGGCCGATCCCGAGATGCGCGACCTGGCCGAGGACGAGCTGCGCCGCCTGGGCGCATTGCTGCCCGCGCTGGAGCAGGACCTGCGGCTGGCGCTGCTGCCGCGCGATGCCGCGGACGCGCGCCCCGCGATCCTGGAGATCCGCCCCGGAACCGGGGGCGACGAGGCCGCGCTGTTCGCGGGCGACCTGCTGGAGATGTACCGCCGCCACGCCGAGGCCCAGGGCTGGCAGTTCCAGACGCTGGAACTGACCCGGACCGAGCTGGGCGGCATCAAGGAGGCCATCGCCCGGATCGAGGGCGAGGGCGTCTTTGCCCGCCTGAAATACGAATCCGGCGTGCACAGGGTGCAGCGGATCCCCTCGACCGAATCGGGCGGGCGGATCCATACCAGCGCGGCCACCGTGGCCGTCCTGCCCGAGGCCGCCGAGGACGTCGAGATCGACATTCCCGCGACCGACATCCGCATCGACACGATGCGCGCGTCCGGCGCGGGCGGCCAACATGTCAACACGACCGATTCGGCCGTGCGCATCACCCACCTGCCCACCGGCATCGTCGTCACCAGCAGCGAGAAGTCGCAGCACCAGAACCGCGCCAACGCGATGGCCGTGCTGCGCGCCCGTCTCTATGACATGCAGCGCGCCGCCGCCGATGCCGAACGATCCGCCGACCGGCGCGCGCAGGTCGGCAGCGGCGACCGCAGCGAGCGCATCCGCACCTATAACTTTCCGCAGGGCCGCATGACCGACCACCGCATCAACCTGACGCTTTATGCCCTGGACCGGGTCATGGCCGGCGACCTGGCCGAGATCATCGACGCGCTGACCGCCCATGACCAGGCCGCCCGCCTGGCCGAGGCGCAGTGAGGCTGTCGGACGCCCAGGCCCAGGGCACGGCGCTGCTGCGCGCGGCGGGCATCGCGGGCGCGTCGCGCGACGCCGACCGCATCCTGGCCGCGGTGCTGGAGATCGAGCCGGGCCAGCTGCGCATCACCGACGACCGCGCGCTGACCGACGATCAGGCGACGCAGTTCAACCGCGGCATCGCGGCCCGCGCCCTGCGCCAGCCCGTGGCCCAGATCACCGGTTTCCGCGATTTCTGGGCGCATCGCTTCAAGGTCACGCGCGACACGCTGGACCCGCGCCCCGAGACCGAGGCGCTGGTCGAGGCGGCGCTGGCGCGGCCCTGGCGGCGGGTGCTGGACCTGGGGACGGGGACGGGGGCGATCCTGATCTCGCTTCTGGCGGCGCGTCCGGGGACGACGGGGCTGGGCACCGACATATCCGAGGCCGCGCTGCAGGTGGCGCGTCACAATGCCCGGCGGATCGGCGTCGACGCGCGGTTCCGCCAGGCCGACTGGCTGGACGGGGTCGAGGGGCCGTTCGACCTGGTCGTGTCGAACCCGCCCTATATCGCGGCGATCGAGATGGCGCTGCTGGACCCCGACGTGCGCGACTGGGAACCCCGCCATGCGCTGACGGACGAAGGCGACGGGCTGGGTGCCTATCGCACCATCGCGGCGGGCGTGCGTGGCCTGCTGTCGCCAAAGGGCGCCGCCCTGGTCGAGATCGGACCGACCCAGGGCGCGGCGGTCGCGGCGCTGTTCCGGGCGCAGGGCGCGCAGGTCCGCGTGCTGCCCGATCTGGATGGGCGCGACCGGGTGGTGCTGGCGGATTTCGCGCCCGCTGCGGCGGTTTGACGCCCATTTCGGCGTGATTTTCGCAGTTTTCCCTTGTCTGGCCCGTCATTGCATGGTTAGTCGGCAGCGTGCGACAGGCCCTAGCCGTCGCATGGGTCAGCCTGGCAACTGCCGATACCGAAGGGGTGCATCTGGTGCGCCGCGGTTGGGCAAGGCAGGGCTGAACGGAGTGGTCACAGCCCCCGTATCCGTCCGACACCGCCGTCCAGTTCACGCTGGCATCCCGACGCCCGGAAACATTACAGACAAGACTGATGAGATCATCAAAATCCCGCTCGCGTAGCAAATCGAACCGCCAGCGCACGCTGGGGAACATCACCAATCGCGTCTTTGACAGCTCGGGGCCCGAGGGCAAGGTGCGTGGCACCCCCCAGCAGATCATCGAGAAATACCTGACGCTGGCGCGCGACGCGCAGCTGTCCCATGACCGCGTCGCGGAGCAGAGCTTTCTGCAGCACGCCGAGCATTACACCCGCATGCTGGGCGAGGCGAACCGCGAGATGGCCGAACGCCAGGGCCGCCCTGACGATGACGGCTATCAGAGCAACATCGGCAGCCATGGTTATCACCAGGGCGGCCAGAACGGCGGTCAGAACAACGGTGGCCAGAACAACGGTGGCCAGAACAGCGGCGATCGGAACAATGGTGGCCAGAACGGCAACCAGGGCGAGGGCAACCAGCGCCGCGACCATCAGCAGCGCGACGGCGGACAACAGCGGGACCAGCAGCGCGATGGCGGACACCAGCCCCGCGACGGTCAGCCCCGTGACAACCAGGGTCGCGACAGCCAACCCCGCGACAATCAGAATCGTGACAATCAGGGTCGTGACAGCCAGCGCGACAACCAGCCGCGTGAGCAGCGCCCGCGGTCCGAGCCGCGCCAGGACGCGCGCGTCGAGCCGCGTCAGGACCCGCGTCCCGACCTGTCCGAGGAGAACGCGCCGCAGTTCCTGCAGCAGCCCAGCCTGCCCGAGGTGATGCCTGCCACTGAGGACGACGGCGGCGCCGCTGTCCGCACGCCCGAGGCGGAAGCCCCGGCCAAGCCCGCACGGACCCGCGTCTCGCGTCCCCGCGCGCCGCGTGCCGTGTCCGAGGACGGGACGCCCGCGCCGACCCGCAGCCGCCGCAAGCCCGTGGCCGAGCGTCCGGCCCCTGTCCGCCCCGAGGGCGATCAGGACTGATCCGGGCCGATCATCGGAAAGATGGGAAAGGGCGCGCCAGATCGGCGCGCCCTTTGTCGTAAAGATCCCATGAGGGGCGTCATTTTGGGCGTCCGCCGTCGATGCGGGGCCGATGGCGCGGGATCAGCCCTGCCGGGCCGCCTGAAGCGCGCGGGCCAGGGCGCAGAAGCGTTCCAGCTCGATTTCCTCGGCGCGGGCGGTGGGGGGGATGCCAACGCTGTCCAGCAGCGCCTCGATCTGGGGGTGCAGGCCTTTCAGGCTGGCGCGCAGCATCTTGCGGCGCTGGTTGAAGCCGGCCCCTATTATCTGTGACAGGATCGCCGCATCAGCGGGGAAGCGCGGCTGGGGCAGGGCGGTCAGGTGGACGACCGCGGAATGGACCTTGGGCGCGGGCACGAAGGCCTCGGGCGGCAGGGACATCACGATCTGCGCGTCCGCCCGCCACTGCGCCAGCAGCGCCAGCCGGCCATAGGCCTTGGAGCCGGGGCGGGCCACGATGCGTTCGGCCACCTCGCGCTGGAACATCAGCGTCAGCGACTGCCAGAAGGGTGGCCAGTCCCGGGGCGTCAGCCAGCGGATCAGCAGTTCGGTTCCTACGTTGTAGGGCAGGTTCGCGGCCACGCGGATCGGCGGCGTCAGGTGCGCCAGCGGGTCGATCTGCAGCGCATCGCCGGTGATGACCGTCAGGCGGCCGGGATAGGCGTCGGCGATCTGTTCCAGCGCGGGCAGGGCGCGGGGGTCCTTTTCGATGGCCAGCACGTGGCGCGCGCCGCAGGCCAGCAGGCCGCGGGTCAGACCGCCGGGGCCGGGACCGACCTCGAGGACGTCGCATCCGGTCAGGTCGCCCGCCTGCCGCGCGATCTTGTGCGTCAGGTTCAGGTCCAGGAGGAAGTTCTGGCCCAGCTGCTTTTTCGCGCGCAGGTCATGGGTCGCGATCACCTCGCGCAGGGGGGGCAGGTTGTCGATCATCGCGAGGTCCTGGGGGCGGGGGCGCGCCAATGGGTATTTGGGCAAAGGAGAAACCTCATGCCCGGCTGTCCGCCATGGAGCGCGCCAGACGCAGCGCGGCGATGGTCGAGGAAGGATCGGCCAGCCCCTTGCCCGCGATGTCGAAGGCGGTGCCGTGATCGGGCGAGGTGCGGATGAAGGGCAGGCCGAGCGTCACGTTCACGCCGCCGTCGAAATCCAGCGTCTTGATGGGGATCAGGCCCTGGTCGTGATAGCAGGCGACGGCCGCGTCATAGCGCGCCCGCGCGGGGGCGTGGAACAGGGTGTCCGCCGGATGGGGGCCGGTGACGTGTAGGCCCTGATCGCGCAGACGGGCGATCAGGGGGGCGATCATGTCGCGGTCCTGGGTGCCCATCATGCCGCCTTCGCCCGCATGGGGGTTCAGCCCCGCAACCGCGATGCGCGGGGTGGGCAGGCCGAAATCGCGGATCATCGCGGCATGGGTCAGGCGGATCGCCTGTTCCAGTGCCTGTTCGGTCAGGGCTGTGGGCACGTCGGCCAGGGGGATGTGGATCGTCGCGGGCACCACCCGGCAGGGTGGCGTCACCGTGGTCGAGGCCAGCATCATCGCCACCGGCACGTCGCCCGCCAGATGCGCCAGGAATTCGGTATGGCCCGGGAAGGCGAAGCCCGCGCCGCGGATCAGGGCCTCCTTGCTGATGGGGGCGGTGCAGATCGCGGCGACGCGACCCGCCATCGCCAGATCGACCGCGCGGGCGATGACCGCAACGACATCGGCCGCATGGGCGGGGTCGGGGCGGCCGGGCGTGGCGGGGCCTGCGAAGTCATGGCGCAGCACCGGCAGGTGGCCGGGCGGGACGGCATCGTCGGGGTCCGCGACCGGGGTCCAGGCGGCGGTCGGAGGCAGATGGCGCGGATCGCCCATCCAGACCAGGTCCACGCCCGCGGCCAGCGCCAGCGGCGCCAGTTCGGGGCCGATTCCCGCGGGTTCGCCGCAGGTCAGCAGGATGCGCGCCATCAGGGCCGCCGGATGATCGCGTCGGCCCGCAGATCGGCCAGCAGCCCCTCGGCGGCGGTGTTGATCTTGGCGTTGAACAGCCGGTCGCGGACGGCCTCGCGCGAGGGGATGCCCTGGACTTCGGGCTGGGGGATCGCGGCCTCGACCCCGTCATCGGGCAGGGCGGTGGTGGCCACCTGGGCCTGGGCGGCCAGCGCGGGCTGGCGCGAGCACAGCATCACCAGATCGGCCCCCGCGCCCGACGGGACCACCCCGGCCTCGTTGGCGTCCAATGAGGCCAGGCGCGCGCCGATCATCTGCGGGATCGCGCCTTGGGACACGGTCTGGCGCTGGATCTGGGCGGCGGCCTCGGGGCCCGCTTGGACGTAAAGGTCGTCGCAGCTGGTGGCCCGCGCGGCCAGGCTGGCCGCATCGGTGACCGAGGCCAGCCGCAGGGTCATGTAGTCCAGCACCTGTTCCCGCGCGCCCGGGCGCAGCGTGCCTTGGGCGTCGCGCAGGAAGAACAGAACCACCGCGCCTTCGACCGGCAGGGGCGGCGTGGTCTGGCCGGGCTGCAGGCCGGCGATGATCGGACGCAGGCTGGGCGGCAGGTTGTCCAGCGCCAGCAGTTCCAGCCGCCCGCCCGCCTCGGCCGAGGGGGTGGCCGAATACTGCCGCGCGGCTTCGGCGAACTGGGCCTCGGTCGGGCGCGAGGCGGCGATGCGTTCGGCCAGCTGCAGGGCCTGCGCCTCCTGTCCCGGAGGGGCGGGGATGATCAGTTCCGACAGCAGGACGCGGTCGATGATCGGCGTCTCGATCACGCGCTGCAGTTCCTGGTCGACCTCCGCGTCGGTGACGTTGACGCGGGGCAGCAGGCGGGCGCGCACGACGTCGCGCCAGACGGTGCCGGCCTCGACGAAATCGCGGAACACGCCTTCCTCGATGCCGGCGCGTTCCAGCTGGGCGATGAAGCCCGCCGCGTCCAGTCCCGCGCGGCCTGCGAATTCCTCCAGACCGGCCTGCAGCCCCTCGGGGGTGATCTCGACGCCGATCTGGCGGGCGGCCTGGATGCGCAGGCGGTCGTCGACCAGTGCCCGTTCGGCAGCGGCGGCACTGGCGTCGGGGGCGCCGATCACCTGCATGAACCGCATCCGCTGATCGACCTCATAGCGGGTGACAGCGCTGTCGTTCACATAGACGACGGGCGCGAACAGGTTCTGCGCCGCCGCCGGCGCCACCGCGCCTGTGGCGATCATCGCCGCCAGGGCGATACCCGAAAGAAATTGCCGCATGTCTGCCCTCATCTGGTCCTTGGCCCGCAGGTTAGCGCATGCAGTTGCGGCGCGCCACCGTGCCGGGGCCGTCTTCTTGTGCGCCGAACCCGCCAAGGCGGACCGACAGGTCGAAGCTGGTTTCCGCGCGCAGCAGGTCGCTGCTGCTGAAGCGCCGCGACAGGCCGCTTTCCAGCGTGATGCATTCGTTGCGATAGGCCACGCGCAAGGCCGCGCGCTGTGCCCGGTCGGCGGCGAAATCATACCGCGTCTCGGCCTCGCCCCACCAGCCGTCCGCGATCTGCCATCCGACATTGGCGGCCAGTTCGCTGGCGTTGACGACGCGGCCCTCGTCCTCGTCGCGGTCGATCCAGATATAGCCGGCCGACAGGTTCAGGTCCGGGCGCAGCCAGCCCACCCGCAATTCGTTGCGCGAGATGCGCGCCGAATCGTCGAACAGCGCGCGGTTGGCCACGGCCAGCCCGCCGCCATTGTCGAAGTTCGCGGCCAGCAGCCAATCCGAGCTGCGCCCGCCCAGGGGGCTGTCGGCGGCAAAGTTGTCGGCATCGCGCGCGCGCAGCACGCGCCCGCCGGTCACCCCGATCGACCAGCCGGTCGGATCGATCCGCGTCCAGGTGGCGCCGATATTGGCGCGCAGCCCTGTCTCGCGCACGTCCCAGCCCGGAAAGCGGTTGTCCGAGAACAGGTTGCCTTCGTCGAACTCGATCAGGCGGCTGTCCTCGTTCGGGATGTCCTGGTCGCGGCCGCGCGGCGAATAGAGAACCTGGACCACCGGCTCGACGATATGGGTGGCGCCGCCCGTGCCGCCGGCCAGGGGCCAGCGCAGTTCGACCCCGACCTGCGGATCGACGCGGGTCACGACGTCGTCGAACTGGTCGTCCTGCGCGATGCGGTACAGATCCGCGTCCAGCCCGGCCAGAGCGGCCGCGACGATCCCGCCGGGCAGGATCTGGTTGCGCCGCCAGTCCAGGCCCACGGATGCGCGCGCCACGTCGCGACCGACCAGGTCGCTGTCCGACGGGCGGCGATGGGCATGGGCCGACCATTCCAGCAGCGCCTCGCCGCCGATCAGGCGTGGCGTCAGGCGGCGCATCCAGATGGCGTCGGCCACCTGCGCCGGAGAGGTCGCGTTGTCCTCGTCCTCGCGCAGGGTCTCATAGTTGCCGACGCGGCCCCAGAACAGCTTGTCGCGCCGCACGCGTTCGACGCTGACGCCGCTCCACAGGCGGTCGGCATCGGTGACGCCGTAATCCAGCAGATAGGCGCGGTCGCTAGCATGCTGGACCTGCAGCGCCAGGCGATAGTCGCGCGGCAGCAGGAACTGGGCCGCGCCGAACAGATAGCCGCGCGTCTCGCCCGGGCGCAGGTCGTCGCGGCTGATCGCGCCGTTCCATTCCGTGGCCCCGGTGGTGAAGGCCTGGCGATAGCGCAGCTCCAGCGTGCGGGTGCGGCTTTCGCTGACATAGGGGGTGACGGTCAGGTCGGTGCTGTCGCCCAGGGTCTGGAAATAGGGCAGCTTGACCCCGAACCCCAGGCCCGAGGTCGTACGGATCTCGGGGCGCAGAAAGCCCGAGCGGCGTTCCACCGACGGGTCGGGCGCGGTGACGGGGAAGGGCACATAGGCCAGCGGCACGCCGAAGGCCCGCAGCTGCGGGCGATCGAAGGTGATCAGCCGCGTGTCGGCGTCGTGGATGATGCTGCGGGCGCGGATCTCCCACAGGGGCGTCGGATCGGTCGCGCAGATCTGGCAGCTGGAAGCCACGACATTGTCCAGCTGGCTGATCCGTCCGTCCTCGCGCCGCTCCAGCCGGGTCGAGGCCAGCTGCAGTTCGCGGGCCAGCACCAGCCGCGCGCCCAGGACGATGCCGTCCTGCAGTTCGCTGTCCAGCTGGGCGCTGTCGGCGATCAGGATGGCGTCGGTCTCGGGGTCTGCGGCGCCGGGGCGGGTCAGGTGGATCGGCCCCTCGATGGTCAGATCGCCGCTGTCGCCGTCGACGACGATCCGGTCGGCGACCAGCCGGGCGCCCTGGTGCCAGACCACGACGCCGCCGGACGCGGTCAGGGTCTGGTCGCCCGCGACGTCGATCCGGTCGGCCAGCAGCGTGGCGGCCCCGGACTGCGGATCGCGCGGCCCGCCGCCGGGCAGGGTCACGTCGGCATCGGGTCCCACCACCATCGGGTTCTGGGGCGAGGGGGTGCGGTCGGCCACGGGCGCGCTGCCCAGGGCCACCGATTCGGGCGCCAGGGCCGTCACGCCGCTGTCGGCGGACATGCTGCCCGGCATGCCCGTCAGCGGCTGCACGCCCATGCCGTCATCGGCATCGAACATCGACTGGGCGGCCAGCGGACCGGACAGCGCGATCAGCGCCACCCCCGCCCGCAGCAGGCCCCGGCTTACCATGCGCGCGCTCATCCGTCCTCCCGTCTCAGGATCAGCCCCAGGGCCAGCATCGCGCCGACCAGGGGCGGCGTCCAGGCCGCCATCGCGGGCGGGATCTGCCCGTTATCCCCCAGAACCTGCGCCAGGTTGCGCAGAAAGAACAGCGCGATCCCCGCGCCGAATGCCATCAGCACGGCACCGCCGGTGTTGCGGCCCCGCACATGCTGCATGGTGAAGGCCGCGGCGATCAGCACCATCGCGGCCATCAGGAACGGGCGTGCCAGTTCGGTCTGGAACCAGACCTTGTGCCGGGCGGCGGAAAAGCCCGCGCGTTCCAGCCCGGCGATGAACTGCGGCAGCTGCCAGACCGGCACCGATTCGGGACGACCGAACCCCTCGCGGATGCGCTGGGCGGTCAGGTCCGACGCCAGGGTCATCGCGGCGCTGCGGGTCACGGCCGCCTGCGGATTGGGCTGATCCAGGGGAAAGTCGCTGACATCGCGCAGGTCCCAGGCCCCGGGGGTCAGCCGCGCCTCTCGGGCCTCGATGCGGCGGATCGGACCGGCCTCGGCGCCGAAGACCAGGAAGCTGGCGTCATACAGGGTCACGGCATCGGGGCTGGCGCGGCTGGCGCGGATCACGATCTGGCCGGCCTCCTCTCCGCCCTGCTGGACGGCCTGGCGCAGCCATACGGCGCTGTCGCCCAGGCTGACGGTCTGGCTGCCGGCGCGGTCGATCTCGGCCACGGCGTCGTCGTAAAGCGAGCCGGTGGCGGCGACCAGCGGGTTCAGCAGGCCAACGGTCAGCGCCCCCAGCACGATCGCGGTGGCCACCGGCGCGCGCACCACGCGCAGTGCCGACCGGCCCGATGCGCGGATCGCCACCATTTCGGAACTGCGGGCCAGGCCCAGGAACAGCGTGATCCCGGCCAGCACCGTCATCAGCGGCAGGATGGAATAGAAGCTGCCGGCGATGTTCAGCCCGGCCAGCCGCGCCGCCCCGCCCAGGCCGATGTCGCGGCCCGAAAAGCGGCGGATGATCTCGATCATGTCGATCAGGAACAGGATCAGCAGGAACACCCCCGCGATCATCAGGAAGGCGCGCAGGAAGCGGCGCGCGACGTAAAGGGCCAGGATCATCGGGCGACCTCGCGTGGTCCGCGCGGTCGGGCGGCCAGCCACAGGAAGGCCAGGCACAGCCCCATGCCCAAGACGGCGGGCAGATACAGGAGCGGCCACAGCGCGGCATCGCGGCCGACCTGGTTCGCGGCCGCGTTGGTCAGGAACTGCACCGCGATCAGCGACAGGGTGGCCCAGCCCACCTGCCGCCACACCCCGAACCGCGAGAACCCGCCGATCAGCAGCGTGGCAAAGCCCAGCATGGCCGCGATCGGCGACAGCAGCGGCTGGGCCAGCCGCTCATGCGCCTCGCGCTGCGCGTCGGCGGCGGTCGCGCCGGTGGCCTCCAGAACGGCCGGGTCGGCCTGCAGCAGCGCCAGCGTGCCGAAATCGCGCAGGTCGCGGCCCCGGCTGCCGCCGCCCGCGAACATCGCCCCCACGTCATAGCTGAATTCGTCGAAACGGGTCACCGACAGGACCGGGCCGTCGGGGCCGGGGCGCAGGTTCTGCGCCATGCCCTCCAGCAGGATCAGCACCGGGCCGGTATCGTTCCGGACCACCAGCGCCTCCTGCGCGGTATAGGTGACCTGGTCGGCGGGATCGCGCGAATCCTCGATGAACAGGTCCAGCAGGCGACCGTCGCCTGCCACGTCGCGGATGAACAGCGTGACCCCGCGCGCCGGGTACTGGAAGCTGCCGGGGCGCAGGAACTGCGCGGTCACGTTTTCGGCAATCTCGGCGCTGCGGTCGGCCAGGCGGGCGCGGGCCATGGGCACCAGCCCGTGAACCAGCACCGCCACCATCACGCCGACGAAGATGCCAAAGATCAGCACCGGCCGCGCGAGCCGCCACGGCCCCAGGCCCGCCGACTGCATCGCGACCAGTTCGGATTCGCCGGCCAGGCGGTTGGTGCCATAGGCGGTCGCCGCGAATGCCGCCACCGGCAGCACGACCGAGATGACCAGCGGCAGCGTCAGCGCCGTGAACTCCAGCACCACCAGGGCGGTCTGGCCGTCGTTCAGCAGATCGTCGAACAGGCTGACCGCCCGGTTGATCCAGTAGACGGAGACCAGCACCAGGGCAAAGAACCCGAACAGCGTCAGCAGCTGTCCCAGGATGTATCGGTCGATGCGCGGCATGGATGGTCCTTGGCGTGACGTTCCGTCCTGCTTAGCGGCAAGGGCGGCTCTGGAAAAGGGCCGGGCGGGGGTCTAGGGTCGGCGCAACCAGACGTGAGGACCGTTTTGCAATGACCCAACCTGTCGAAATCAACTTCACCGAGGTCGCGCTTGACAAGCTGGCCGATCACAAGGGCCGCGTGGCCCTGATCATGACCGACGCGTCCAAGCTGCCGGGCAAGCTGCCCCGCGTGATCCGCGATGCAGCGACCCGGGCCCTGGCCTCCAAGGCAGGGCGCGCGCTCAAGTCCGGGCAGGCGCTGGAGCTGGCCTTTCCCGCGGGCATGGCCGCCGACGCGCTGATCCTGGTCATGCTGCCCAATTCCGCCACCCAGGCCGAGGCACGCCGCGCCGGGGCCGCCCTGGGCGCCAAGCTGGGCACCGGGCACACGCTGGTTCTGGCGGGCAGCCACAAGCAGGCCGGACAGATCGCGTTCGGGCTGGCGCTGCGCGGCTATGATTTCTCGGTCTACAAGACCAAGCCCGCGACGCCGGACGCCGCCCCGGCCCAGGCCGAGGGGCTGATCCCCGAACAGCAGGCCGGACAGGACGACGCCGTCCTGGGCGATGCGCAGGCGACCGAGACCCCCGACAGCGCCGATGCGCCCATCGGCGACAAGGCCCGCGTCACCGTGATGGTCAAGGACCCCGAGGCATTGGCGAAATCCGCCCAGGACGCCGCCGCGGTGGCCGAGGGCGTGTTCTTCACCCGCGACCTGGTCAACGAACCCGCCAACGTCCTGACCACCACCGACTTCGCCGACCGCCTGCTGGCCATGCAGGAGATCGGCCTGGAGGTCGAGGTCCTGGACGAGGACCAGCTGGCCAAGCTGGGCATGCGCGCCCTGCTGGCCGTGGGCCAGGGCAGCGAATCGCCCTCCAAGGTCGTGGTGATGCGCTGGAACGGCGGCGGCGACGAGGCGCCGCTGGCGCTGGTCGGCAAGGGCGTCGTCTTCGACACCGGCGGCATCTCGATCAAGCCGGGCGCCGGCATGGAGGAGATGACCATGGACATGGGCGGCGCGGGCGTCGTCGCGGGCACCATGCGCGCCCTGGCGCTGCGCCGCGCCAAGGCCAATGTGGTGGGCCTGGTGGGTCTGGTCGAGAACATGCCCGACGGGCGCGCCTATCGTCCCGGCGACATCCTGAAGTCGATGAAGGGCGACACGATCGAGGTCGTGAACACCGACGCCGAGGGCCGCCTGGTCCTGGCCGACGTCCTCTGGTACGCGCAGGAAACCTATCGTCCCCGCGCCATGATCGACCTGGCGACCCTGACCGGCGCGGTCATCATCGCGCTTGGCCATGACAATGCGGGCGTCTTCTCGAACGACGACATGCTGGCGGGCCAGATCCTGTCGGCTGCCAAGGCGGAGGGAGAGGGCGCATGGCGCCTGCCCCTGGGCGCGGCCTATGACGGGCTGATCAACTGCCGCCTGGCGGACATGAAGAACTCGGGCGGGCGCGCGGCAGGCTCGATCACCGCGGCGCAGTTCCTGCAGCGGTTCGTCAAGGAGGGCCAGCCCTGGGCGCATATCGACATCGCGGGCGTGGCCCTGCCGCCGGGCGGCACCGACCTGGCGCCCAAGGGCGCGTCGGGCTGGGGCGTGATGACGCTGGATCGCCTGGTGCGCGACGGCTTCGAGGACGCGTGAGCCCCGCGGCGTCTGCGGTGCACGCCTCGTGCACCGCCTGCGCACGCCCCGGACGCCCGCGATCGTCGGCGTCCGGGGCGACGCTGCCCCTTGCCGGCGGGCGCGCCGCCATCGCCGCGGTGCTGCGCTGACATGGGCAAGGCGCTGTTCTATCACCTGACCCGGTCCCCGGCCGAGGCGCTGCTGCCGGTCCTGTTGACCAAGGCTCTGTCCGCGGGTTGGCGGGTCGAACTGTCGGCCCCCGACCCGGATCGCCTGGACCGTCTGGACCAGCAGCTGTGGCACGGCGACGGCTTCCTGCCGCATGGCCTGTCCGGCGGACCCCATGACGCGCGACAGCCGATCCTGCTGACCCTGCCCGATCAGCCCGCCGCCAACGACCCGTCCTGCCTGATGGCGCTGGACGGCGCCCCGGTTGCGCCCGATCGCGCGCAGGCCGTGCAGCGGACCTGCATCCTGTTCGACGGGGGCGACGCGCAGGCGCTGGAACGCGCCCGCGCACAATGGCGCGAGCTGACCGCCGCGGGCGTCGAGGCGGAATACTGGTCCGAAGAATCGGGCAAGTGGGAACGCAAGCGCTAGTCTAGGACGGTCATGTCCGGATGCCGGCCTTCCGGGGGGGAGGGGGGGCTGGCAGCCCCCCCTCCCCCGTCCGCGACGACGTCCTTCAGGCGCTGGCATGTCCCGCCAGGCGGGCGTGCAGGTCCGACCGCGCCAGATCGGATTTCGGCCCCTGCAGCACCGCGCGCCCGCGTTCCATGACCAGGAACCGGTCGCCCAGATCCCAGGCAAAGTCAAAGAACTGCTCGACCAGCACGATCGCCATGTCGCCCCGGTCGCGCAGCCCGGCGATCACCCGGCCGATCTGGGCGATGATGTTGGGCTGGATCCCCTCGGTCGGCTCGTCCAGCAGCAGCACGCGGGGCCGGGTGATCAGCGCGCGGGCGATGGCAAGCTGCTGCTGCTGGCCGCCCGACAGATCGCCGCCTCGCCGATGCGCCATCTCGGCCAGCACCGGAAAGCTGTCGAAGATCGCGTCCGGGATGCGCCTGTCGCCGCGGGGCAGGCAGGCGAACCCGGTCTCCAGGTTCTCGCGCACCGTCAGCATCGGAAAGATCGCGCGGCCCTGCGGGACATAGCCCACGCCCATCCGCGCCATCCGCTGCGCCGACAGCCGGCCCAGGGGCTTGCCGTCCCAGGTGATGTCCCCGCCCGACCGGGGGTGCCTGCCGGCCAGCAGGTTCATCAGGCTGGTCTTGCCCACGCCGTTGTTGCCCATCACGCAGGTGACCTCTCCGGGGCGCGCCACCAGGTCGATCCCGTGCAGGATCTGGCTGCCGCCGTAATGCAGGGTCAGGTTCTTGGCCTCGATCATCTCATCGCCCCAGATAGACGTCGATGACGTCGGGATTGCGGGTCACGTGGTCCAGGCTGCCCTCGGCCAGCACGGACCCCTGGTGCAGCACGGTCACCTTGCAGTTCAGGCGGCGCACGAAATCCATGTCGTGTTCGACCACCACCACGGCACGCGTTTCCGCCAGCCGGCACAGCAGCGTCGTGGTCTGTTCGCGTTCCGCCAGGGTCATGCCGGCCGCGGGTTCGTCGACCAGCAGCAGCCGCGGGTCGGATGCCAGCAGCATCCCGATCTCCAGCCACTGCTTCTGGCCGTGGCTCAGCTCTCCGGCAAGGCGGGACAGCTGGTCGGCCAGCCCGACCTCGGTGGCCAGCTCGCCCACGCGGTCCCGCGACGCGGCCGTGGGCCGCCAGCCCAGCACCGCGAACGGGCTGCGGTCGGCCTTCAGCGCCATCACCAGGTTGTCGGCGACCGACTGGTCCTCGAACACGGTGGGGCGCTGGAACTTGCGACCGATGCCCTCGCGGGCGATCTGCGCTTCGGACAGCTTCAGCAGCGATTTCGACGTGGCCCCCCACAGCACCTCGCCCGTGTCGGGGCGCGTCTTGCCGGTCACGATGTCCATGAACGTCGTCTTGCCCGCGCCGTTCGGCCCGATCACCGCGCGCAGTTCGGCCGCGTTGATGGAAAAGGACAGGTTGTTGATCGCCTTGAACCCGTCGAAGGACTTGCTGATCCCGCTGACCTCCAGAAGCGCGCTCATGCCCGGTCTCCCTTGCGGCCGAACAGGTCGAACACCCCGGCGATGCCCTTGGGCGCGAACAGCGTGACCAGCACGAAGGACAGGCCCAGCAGCACCTGCCACCAGTCGACCCAGTTCACCACGTATCCCGGCAGGTGGATCGACGGCGCCCGCCCGCCGGTGAACCAGCTGGACAGAAGCGACACGACCACCGCGCCGATGACCGCGCCGTAGAGCCGCCCGCGCCCGCCGATCGCCACCCAGACCGCCAGGTAGATCGAGGCGATGGGCATCATCTCGGCCGGGTTGATGATCCCGGCCTGGGGATAGTACAGCGCCCCGGCGATGGCGGTGATCATCGCGGCCAGGGTGAAGACGACCAGCTTGAACCCTTCGACCGGATAGCCCAGGAAGCGCACGCGCGTCTCGTCGTCGCGGATGGCGCGGACCACGCTGCCGAACTTGCCGCCGACCAACCAGGCCGCCAGGACGTAGAACAGCGCCAGCGCCGCGGCCGAGGCCCACAGGAACCAGACCGACAGCGTCGCCTGATCGACATGGTCCAGGCCGGGCAGGTTCTGCAGGCCCGACAGCCCGTTGTTGCCCCGGAACCCGCTGTCGTTCTGGAACAGCCACAGCGCCAGGGCCAGGGTCATGGCTTGGGTCAGGATCGACAGATAGACGCCGTTGACGCGGGACCGGAAGGCCAGCCAGCCGAAGACCAGCGCCAGAAGCCCCGGCACCGCCACGACCAGCAGCAGCTGCAGCCACAGCGAATGCGCGAAGGACCAGACCAGCGGCAGGTCGGACGACCCGACCACGCCGAAGATCTGGTTTGTGACCGCGTCGCGGACCTCCTGCGGGGTGGGGGGGATGGGCGATTGCGCCAGCTGCGGCGCGACGATGGCTTCGGTGCGCGCATACATCAGCCATTGCCCGATCATGTAGCCGCCAAGCGCAAAGAACGCCATCTGGCCCAGGGACAGGATGCCCAGGTATCCCCAGACCAGGTCCATCGCGACAGCCGCCAGCGCCAGGCACAGCGTCATGCCCAGGATCTTGACCGTCGATGTCGGCAGCGCGCCGGTGCCATAGGCATGGCTGGTCAGCGTGACGGCCAGCGTCAGCACCGCCAGCACGGCCAGCATCGCCAGGACCGACGGATTCTTCAGAATGAAGGGGGTTCGGGTCATGTCTTACGCCTCGGCCGCGCGACCGCGCTGCGGGATGATCCCGCGCGGCCGGAACTGGATGAAGATGATGATGAACAGGATCATGAAGGTCTGGGCGGCCAGCGTATTGGCGGGGTTCATGAACTCGATCACCTTGGACAGTCCGCCGATCAGGGTGGCCCCCGCCAGCGTGCCCCAGATGTTGCCCACGCCGCCCACGACCACGGTCATGAAGCTTTGGACGATGTATTGCTGGCCGATTTCCGACGTGACCTGCGCGAACAGACCGATCGCCACGCCCGCGATCCCCGCGATGCCGGACCCCAGACCGAAGGTCATCATGGCGATGCGGTCGGGGTTGATGCCCATGGATGCCGCCATGCCGGGGTTCTGGGTGACGGCGCGGACCTCAAGGCCCAACCGGGTGCGCTTCATGATGAACAGGAACAGCCCCAGGAACAGCAGCGCCAGCACGAAGATCGCCACCCGGATCGCGCTGATGCCGATGACGTCGTTCACGGTGATCGACCCCTCCAGCCAGGCGGGCGCGGTCAGCGGGCGGGCCTGGGTGCCGAAGATGTTCTTGGCCAGCTGCTGCAACGCGATGGACACGCCGAACGTCGCCAGCAGCGTCTCCAGCGGGCGGTTGGCCAGGTGCCGGATCACCAGACGGTACAGAACCACCCCCGCCAGCGCGGTCACCGCGAAGGCCAGGGGCAGCGCCACCACCAGCGACAGCGTGCGGTCCGCGATGACGGTCTGGACCGTGTAGGCGGTATAGGCGCCCATCATGATGAATTCGCCATGCGCCATGTTGATGACCCGCATGACGCCGAAGGTGACGGCCAGCCCGATGGCCGCCAGGAAATAGATCGAGGCCAGCGACAGCGCGTCCAGCCCCAGGTCGATCCCGGTCATCGCGCCAAGGCGCACCTGGGCGCGGATCTGGGCGGCCTTGGCCGCATCCGTCACGGCCGGGTCGGGTTCGGCATAGACCTCGAAGAAGCGGCTGGCATCCAGGGCGGCCTGGATCTCGGTTTCCGTCGCGGCGAGGGGGACGGCGCCTGCCGCCTCCAGCGCCTGATAGGCACGGTCGCGGGCGGCCTGGTCGGACAGCTGGTCGACGGGCACGCCCGCCACCGCCCCGTCGGTGATGTTGGCGGCCAGCGCGGCGCGCTGATCGGCACCCGACAGGGGCGGCTGCAGCAGGTCCTGCTGGACCAGCTGGGCCAAGGCCGCCTCGCGCGACAGGCCCGCGTCGCCGGGGGTCAGTTCGCGCGCGACATTGGCGCCGGGCGGCGTGTCGGGGGCCACCACCGCGCGGGTCACCAGAAGCGGGTTCAGCGCGGCCCGGAAATCCAGGCCGACGTCGCCCGCCATCTCCTCGATCGCGGCCACACGGGCGGCGCTGTCGGGGTCGTGCTGGATGGTCAGCAGGCGTTCCAGCCGCGCCTTGCGCGCCGCCAGCACGGGGTCCGGATCGTCCAGCGCCGCGCGCAGCAGCGGCAGCTGGTCGGGCGCCGCGCCGCGTTCCAGCGACTGCAGCGCGGCCGCCCGGCGCGCGGGGTCTGGGTCGCTCAGCGCGCCCGCGGCCAGCGCCGCCTCGATCACGCCGCGCACGCCGGAATTGGGGCGCAGCATCCGCGGATCGGCCCCCGCGACCGCATCGCCGGTCACAGCGTCCGTGGCCGTGTCGTCGTCCATGATCAGAACCTGGCCGGTTTCCGTCAGGCCCAGGCTGCGGTCGGCCCAGGCCTGCAGCATCGCCAGGCCCTCGGGGCCGGTCGCCGCGATCTGGTCGACCAGCGGCCCGACCGTCTGGCGCGAGGGACGTTCGATCTGGTCCAGATTCGCGTCGATGACGGCTTGCAGGGCCGGGTTGGCCTGGGCCGACCACGGCAGGATCAGCGCAAGCGCGCAGGCAAGAAGACGATGGCGGATCACGGGGGCTTCCTTCGCACGAAGGGCCGGGCGGCGCGGCGCCGCCCGACCGTCACGTCAGTAGTTCGACTGGACCTGGACGCAGCTGTCCGTTTCCGTGTTGAACATGCCGCAGTCCTTGCCCGGCCAGTCGGCGTCCAGCACCGCCGATTCTGGCAGGAAGTCGGTCCAGGCATCGCCCGGCACGGGGTCGGTCTGGCTGACGATGTCGAACTGGCCATCCTCGCGGATCTCTCCGATCAGGACGGGCTTGGTGATGTGGTGGTTGGGCAGGACGGTGGCCGTGCCGCCGGTCAGGTTCGGCACCTCGACGCCGACGATCGCGTCAAGAACCGGGTCCACGTCGGTGGTGCCCGCAGCCTCGACCGCCGCGACCCAGGCGTTGAAGCCGATGACGGTGGCCTCCATCGGGTCGTTGGTCACGCGGTCCGCATCGCCGGTGAAGGCCTTCCACTCCTCGATGAAGGCGGTGTTGGCGTCCGATTCGGCGGTCTGGAAATAGTTCCAGGCCGCCAGGTGGCCGACCAAGTTGGCGGTATCCAGGCCCGACAGCTCCTCCTCGCCCACGGAAAACGCCATGACCGGGATGTCGTCCGCCGACACGCCCGCCGCGGCCAGCTCCTTGTAGAAGCCCACATTCGCGTCGCCGTTGATGGTGGACACGACGCCCACCTTCTTGCCGCCCGCGCCAAGCGCCACGACATCGGCCACGATCTTGGACCAGTCGGAATGCCCGAAGGGGGTGTAATTGACGAAGATGTCCTCGGGTGCGGTGCCGTTGTCCTTCAGATAGGCATCCAGGATGTTGTTCGTGGTGCGCGGATAGACATAGTCGGTGCCCAAGAGCGCCCAGCTTTCCACGCCCAGCTCGTCGCGCATGTAGTCGACGGCGGGGATCGCCTGCTGGTTCGGGGCGGCGCCGGTATAGATGACGTTCTTGGACGATTCCTCGCCCTCGTACTGGACGGGATAGAACAGAAGGCCGTTCAGCTCCTCGATCACGGGCAGGACCGACTTGCGGCTGACGCTGGTCCAGCAGCCGAAGATCGCGTCCACGTCGCTGACGGTCAGCAACTCGCGCGCCTTTTCCGCGAACAGCGGCCAGTCGGATGCCGGATCGACGACCACCGCCTCCAGCGGGCGGCCCAGCACGCCGCCCTTGGCGTTCTGCTGTTCGACCAGCATCAGGACGGTGTCCTTCAGCGTGGTCTCCGAGATCGCCATGGTGCCCGACAGCGAATGCAGCACGCCGATCTTGATCGGCTCGCCCTCCTGGGCATGGGCGGCGTGGGCCAGCGTCAGGGCGCTGGTCAGCATCAGGATCTTGGTCAGCTTGGTCATCGTTACCCTTTTCCCCCCGGCGCGTCGGCCGGTGTCCCTGTTGTCCTTGGGAAGGCGCGCGGCCTTCGCATGTGCAGAAAGAGGGGAAAATCGGGCAGTTGGACAGGATTTCAGCAGTCCCTGCGCGCCCCGCGCAGGCAGTGGCGCGGACTTTGGCAGCGGGCGGGGCAAATGCCCGCCCGCCGGGCAAAGTTACGCCGCGCGAGGCGTCAGGCCACCCTGTTCGACCAGGAAATCGACGATCTGCTGCACGCCGCGGCCGTGACGCAGCTGGGCCATGACCACGGGACGGGGTCCCCGTGCCTCATGTGCATCCTTTTCCAGCAGTGCGGCATCGACGCCGACATGCGGCGCCAAGTCTGTCTTGTTCACCACCAGCAGGTCGGACCGCGCAAGGCCCGGGCCGCGCTTGCGGGGAATGTCCTGCCCTGCGGCTGTGTCGATCACATAGATCGTCAGGTCGGCCAGTTCCGGGCTGAAGGTCGCGGCCAGGTTGTCGCCACCCGATTCGATCAGGATCAGCTCCAGATCCGGGAAGGCCGCGTTCAGATCGGCGATGGCGGCGAGGTTGATGCTGGCATCCTCGCGGATGGCGGTGTGGGGGCAGCCGCCGGTTTCCACGCCGCGGATGCGTTCGACAGGCAGGACCTGAGCGCGCATCAGCGCCTCGGCATCCTCGCGGGTATAGATGTCGTTGGTGACGACGGCCATCGACAGGCGGGGGGCCAGCGCGCGGGCCAGCTGTTCGGTCAGCGTCGTCTTGCCGGCGCCGACGGGGCCGCCGATGCCGACGCGGAGAGGGCCGTAATGGCTCATGAGCGGAAGATCCTCGTGGTCATGGTTTCGTGGGCCATCGCGGCGATGTCGGCGCCCCAGGTGGCGGTGGTCAGATCCTCGGGCGTGGCCGTGACGGCGCGCGCGGCGCGGTCCAGGATGCGCGGCTGCAGCGCGGACAGAATCTGCTGTCCCTGTATGGGACCCAAGGGGAGGAACCGCACCGCCGCGCTGATCAGCGCCGCCGCCTGCGCCTGCAGGAAGGCCGCGATGATCTCTGCCGGAGGCAGGGGCAGGGCGGCGCAGGCGCGGCCCATGGCGACGGGCAGGGCCACGGGCGGCTGCGGCGACCCGGTCAGCGCGGCCATGTTGGCGGCGAAGGCCGCGCCCTGCTCAGTGGTCTCGGCCAGGCGCTGGCTGCTCATGCAGGCCGCGCGGGCAAGGTCGTCCAGATCGGCGTGGTCGGCATCAGGCCGCAGGGCCAGCGACAGCAGCACCGCATCGGACCAGCCCGCGCCGTGATCCAGCCAGTCGGCCAGCCATTGCGACAGCGTCGGGCGCGTCACCCAAGCTTCGTCCATCGCGTATTCCAAGCCCTGCGACCAAGCAAAGCCGCCTACCGGAAAGGCGGGCGACAGCAGTTGCGACAGCTGCAGGCGGGCGGCCTCAGGCGTGGTCATGCGCGTGGCTGTGGCTTTCGGCATGCGCATGGCTGTGGCTTTCCGCGTGGGAATGCGTGTGTTCGCCCGCGCCATGGGGGTGGTTCGTTGCGGGGCCGTGGTCATGGCCGAAGGTGCGGCCGTGGCCATAGGCGCCGCCTTCGGGACGGAAGGGCATGTCCTTGCGGCACATGTCCGCGCCCAGCTGCTTCAGCATCGCCTCCAGCACGTGATCCTGGCGGATGACCAGGCGGTCGGCCTCGATCCGGCAGGGGGTGTGGCGGTTGCCGATGTGCCAGGCCAGCCGGGGCAGGTTGCCGCGGATGACCAGCACCGGTTCCGGCGCGGCGCGCACGACGACCTGGCGGCCGTCGGACAGCTCGAACGCGTCGCCGTCGTCCAGGCTGGTGACCTCGGGCAGGTCGACCATGAAGTCGCCCCCCTCGCAGGACAGGCGCTTGCGGCGCAGCAGGCGGCCTTCATAGTCCAGGCTGACCTCTGCGTCGAAGGGCGCGGGGGCGTTGCGGATGATGGAATGTGCGGTTGCGATCATGGTGGGGTCCTCCCTCTCAGAAGAGGAAATAGCGCTGTGCCAGCGGCAGTTCCGTCGCGGGCTCGCAGGTTAACAATTGTCCATCGGCCCGGACCTCGTAGGTCTCGGGATCGACCTCGATCGCGGGCATGGCGTCGTTCATCGCCATGTCGCGCTTGCCGATGTCGCGGGTGTGCTCGACGGCGATCAGGGTCTTGGACAGCGCCTCTCCGGCGCCTGCCTCCAGCCCCGCGCGCGACAGGAACAGCGCCGAAGCGCGGCGGTTGTGCCCCCACATGGGTCGCGAGAAGATCGGCTGCACCGGGATTGAGCCGTTCGGGTCGCCCATCTGCGCCACGCTGATCTGCCCGCCGACCAGCACCATCTCGGGCTTGGCCGCAAAGAAGGCGGGCGACCACAGGACCAGATCGGCGCGCTTGCCCGGGGTGATCGAGCCGATATGCGCGCTGACCCCATGCGCGATGGCGGGGTTGATCGTGTATTTCGCGATATAGCGGCGGGCGCGGATGTTGTCGTTCTGACCCTGTTCGTCAGGCAGCCGTCCACGCTGCTGGCGCATCTTGGACGCGGTCTGCCAGGTGCGGATGATCACCTCTCCGATCCGGCCCATCGCCTGGCTGTCGGATGAGATCACGCTGAACGCGCCCAGGTCGTGCAGGATATCCTCGGCCGCGATGGTCTCCTTTCGGATGCGGCTTTCGGCAAAGGCCACGTCCTCGGGCACCCGGCGATCCAGGTGGTGACACACCATCAGCATGTCCAGATGCTCCTCCACCGTATTGGCGGTGTAGGGGCGCGTGGGGTTGGTCGATGACGGCAGCACGTTCGCCATGCCGACCATGCGGATGATGTCGGGGGCATGCCCGCCGCCCGCGCCTTCGGTGTGATAGGCATGGATGGTGCGCCCACCGATGGCGGCCATCGTGTCCTCGACAAAGCCCGATTCGTTTAGCGTGTCGGTGTGGATCATCACCTGCACGTCCATCGCGTCGGCGACGCTCAGGCAGGTGTCGATGGCCTTGGGCGTGGTGCCCCAATCCTCGTGCAGCTTGAGCGCGCAGGCGCCCGCGCGGATCTGCTCCTCCAGCGGCGCCGCGATCGACGCATTGCCCTTGCCCGCGATGCCGATGTTCACCGGCAGGTCGGCGCAGGCCTCCAGCATGCGGGCGATGTGCCACGGGCCCGGCGTGCAGGTCGTGGCCAGCGTGCCATGCGCGGGGCCGGTGCCGCCGCCCAGAAGCGTCGTGACGCCGGAATGCAGCGCGTGGTCCACCTGCTGAGGGCAGATGTAGTGGATGTGGCAGTCGAAGCCGCCGGGCGTCAGGATGCGTCCCTCTCCGGCGATGATCTCGGTCCCGGGGCCGATGATCAGCGACACGCCGGGCTGGATGTCGGGGTTGCCGGCCTTGCCGATGCCCGCGATCATGCCGTCGCGGATGCCCACGTCGGCCTTGACGATGCCCTGATGGTCAAAGACCACGACGCCGGTGATGACCGTGTCCATCGCGCCGCCCGCGCGGGTGATCTGGCTTTGGCCCATGCCGTCGCGGACGACCTTGCCGCCGCCGAACTTGACCTCCTCTCCGGGGATGGTCAGGTCGCGCTCAACCTCGATGATGATCTCCGTGTCCGCCAACCGGATGCGGTCGCCTTTCGTGGGGCCGTAAAGCGCCGCGTAATCGGCGCGGGACAGGGTGGTCACAGCGCACCCCCGATCTGGCCGCGAAAGCCGTGCACGATGCGGTCGCCCGCATAGCCCACCAACGTGACCTGACGCGACTGGCCCGGCTCGAACCGCACGGCAGTGCCTGCGGGGATGGCCAGCCGCATGCCACGCGCCGCTTTGCGATCAAAGTCCAGCGCGGCGTTGGTTTCCGCGAAATGGTAATGGCTGCCGACCTGGATCGGCCGGTCGCCGGTATTGGCGATCATCAGCGTGATCGTGGCGCGTCCGTCGTTCAGAGCGATGGTGCCCTCGGCGGGAAAGACCTCTCCGGGAATCATGTCACGCCACCGTCAGCGCCAGGCCCGCCAGCGCGGTGCCGCCGCCCAGGACGCGCAGCTCCAGCCCGCGCGACAGCAGGCGGCCAAAGGCGATGCCGCCCAGATGCAGCGCCATGGTCGCCAGAGCAAAGCCCGCCGCATAGAGGGGCAGGCCGGTCGCCGGCCCCTCGGCCCCATGCGCCCAGCCATGGGCCGCGCCGAAGACCGCGACCATCGGGACCAGCGCCGCCATCGGCAGGCGCGCGGCCATCGCGACCAGCACGCCCAGGATCACGACAGAGGCCAGGATCATCGGCTCGACCGCCGGAAAGCCCATGCCGCCCGCGCCCATCGCGCCGCCCGCCAGCATCGCGCCCACGAAGGTCACGGGCAGCGCCCAGACCGCGCGCCCGCCCAGCTGCGCGGCCAGAAGGCCAAGCGCCACCATCGCCAGCAGGTGATCGGCCCCGCCGACCGGGTGGGCCAGGCCGTGCACGAACTGCGCCTCATCGTGGACATGGCCGGGATGGGCCAACGCGGCCGAGGGCAGCAGGGTGGCGGCAAGGGACAGGCGTTTCATCAGGGCGTTCATTCTGCGGCCTCGCGGATGGGGTGATGGACGGTGACCAGCTTGGTTCCGTCGGGAAAGGTCGCCTCGACCTGGACGGATTCGATCATGGCGGGGATGCCGGGCATGCACTGATCGGCGGTGATCACATGCGCGCCCGCCTGCATCAGGTCGGCGACGGATCGTCCGTCGCGCGCGCCTTCGACCACGTAATCGGTGATCAGCGCGATCGCCTCGGGGTGGTTCAGCTTGACGCCGCGCGACAGGCGGCCGCGTGCCACCATGGCGGCGACCGAGACCAGCAGTTTCTCGCGTTCGCGGGGGGAAAGGTTCATCGTCAGACCTGCCAGATGCGGGGAAGGGGATCGGGGCGCAGGACGCGCAGCACTCGGTTGATCTGCCGCCGCAGCGGCCAGCCATCGGCGGCCAGCAGGCGGATGACCAGGCGGCCGGGGGGCGCGCTGGCGGCGGCCGTCACGCCGGGCTCGTCCAGAACGGCGCGGGCGGCGGCCAGCCGGTCGGGCGCGTCATCCGCGATCAGCGCCAGCGTAGCCAGCGCCGGGGCACCCGCGGTCATGGCCGGGTTCGCCAGCCGCGCAAGCGCGTCACCGTCCAGCGACAGCGCATCGTGGTGGATCACGCGGCCCGCGCGGCGCACCACGCGGCGGTCGCGCAGATGCAGCCGCGTCGGGCGTTCGCCCATGGCCAGGCGGCCCAGGACCAGCATCTCCAGCAGCAGGCAGCCCGCACCGGGGGCCAGATCGACGGTCGTGTCCCGCTCCAGCCGAGCGTCGTCATAGAGGATCGTCTCCTGCGGCAGCCAGTCCAGCCAGCCGCCAGCGCCGACCGTCAGTGCGACCGAGGCCCGCGCAGGCGCGCCCGTCGCGCGATAGGCGCGTTCGGCGGTCTGGGTCGTGGCCAGGGCGCGCGTACCCGCCCGCAGGTCCACGCCAAAGGACAGCCTGTCGCCCGATGCCAACCCGCCCGCGGTGTTCAGGAACACGATCTCGGGCAGGCCCGCGGTCATGCGGGGCAGCATCGCCTTGGCCGACCCGCGCTGGGCCAAATCGATCAGGCCGCGCGGCCCCATGACCACATGCGCCGCCCCGTGGCTGCGCTGCATGCGGATGGATGGGGCACCGGTGTCGAACATGGGGGCAAGGGGCGCCGGACATCGGGCAAGGTCAATCACCGCCGCCGGCCATCCTGCACCCGCCAAGGGCAGATCCCCCGCATTTGCCCACGGTTTGGGCAGCGTGCCCGTTTTCGGGGCGGATGTCAGGCGGGCTGCTGGGCCAGCGCGTGCAGCAGGCGGCGGCGGGCGGGAGGGATGGCACGGATCTCGACCCCGGTGAAGACATGCATGGTCATCAGCGCCGGATCGACGACGGCATGGTCGCTGACCCAGCCCCCCATCGCCAGATAGCTGCGCAGCAAGGGCGGCATCGTCTCCGCCGCGCGACGGGGGTCGGGCTGGCGCAGGCGCAGGGCGCGGGCAAAGCGGAACACGGTCGGCGCCTTGACGCGCGGCCACCAGCGGCGTGGCGCCAGGTGGCGGTCCTTGAGCATGGCAAAGGCCTCGGCATGGGTCTCGGGGTCGAGACCGCTGAAGCTGGAACAGCCGAACAGCATCTCGACGCCGGTCTCCTCGATGAAACGGGTCAGCGCGCCCCAGGCCAGGCGGATCACGTCCGGGTCGTGGCAGTCGGGATGCAGGCAGAACCGCCCCATCTCGACCATCGGACCGTCGAATCGGCCAAGCGCCGCCAGGTCGTAGAACTGCGCCGAATAGCTGCGCGCGATCTGGGAACCGTCGGCCAGTGGCAGAAAACGGAAGCTGCAGACCAGCCGGTCGTCCCGCAGATCGTGGATCAGCATGTGGCGGCAGTCGTCGTCCAGGTGGTCCGCGTCGAGCGACTGTCCGTCGTCGGACCGGCCCGTGCGCGCGACGAAGGCCAGCCAGCGCAGCCGCTGTGATTCGCGCAGATCGCCCGGCGTTTCGGCCAGGCGGGCACGATAGCGGCCCTTGCAGAACGGTTGCATCGCGCGACCCCCGGTCAATGTCACCCGCAGCATAGGCCCATCATGTGTCGAAATCACGACCGGGCGTGCATCCGCGCACGCAAAAGTTGCATGCCCTGCCGCGCGATGCGGCAGGGGGTCAGTCCATGCGGTCGCCCAGCACGTCCTCGACATAGATGCGGCGGACAAGATGCATGACCACGATCAGCAGCGGCGTGGCCAGGATCACCGCGACCAGCCCGAACAGCGCACCGACCGCGACGATGGCCAGCACGGTCAGGGCCGGGGGCAGCTGGACCGCGTATTTCTGGATCATCGGCATCAGCACCTCGCCCTCGAAGACCTGGATAACGGTGAACAGCAACGCGACGTAGATGGCCGTATCCAGCCCCTGCGGCGCCGCCACGACCACCGCGATCGCGCCCGAAAAGAACGGCCCGATGATCGGCACGATGTTGGTCAGGCCCGCGATAACCGCCAGGATGAAGGCCAGCGGCACGTCCAGCAGGTAAAGGCCGATCCCGGCCAGCACGGCGACGATGCCCATGTCCAGCGCCTGGCCCGCCATCCAGCGGCCCAGCTGTTCGCCCAGCTCATCCATGATCTGCGCCGCACGCGCGCGGCGGGGCAAGGGCACCAGGCGCAGGGCGCCGCCGCGATACAGGTCCGCCTCCATCGCGATGTAGAGCGACAGGATCAGCAGCAGGAAGGCCGAGGACAGGCTGCCCAGGACCGAATTCAGGCCGCCCAGGACCATGCCGAACACGTCGGGCAGGCGCTGCGCCAGCTGCATGGCGTTGTCCTCTCCGGCGGCAGCCTCTCCGCGCTGGATCACCGTGTCGGCGACGGGCCACGATGACGCCCAGTCCTGGATGGCCTGCCACGAGCCGGGCAGGGCATCGGCCAGCTGACCGAACTGGTCCCCGACGGACGGTCCGGCCAGCCGCACCAGCAGGGCCAGCACCGCCACCACCCCCAGCAGCACGACCAGCACGCCCAGCTTGACGTTCAGGCCCAGAAGCCGGTTCAGCCCCCGTGCGCCGGCGCGCAGCGCGATGGCGATCAGGATCGCCGCAAAGGACATCAGCAGCAGGTTCGACCAGAACCAGGCCGCCGCCAGCAGCACGGCCAGCGCCAGCGTGGCCACGATGGTGCCGGTGGTCAGGGATCGCCGGGCCGTCGGCGGGGCGGGCGCGGGGGCCGGGGAAAGCTGCGTCATGGGGTCTCCTGCAGGGTGCACCGGGACAAGGCGCCGATGCGGCCGGGGGTTCCGCCCTGCGCGCGCGCCTTGCCGGGGGCGGACAAGCCTGCTAACCGGGCGCGGATTTCCTTTCATGCGGGCCCGGCCCGCGCATCAGACAAGGTGAAGACCATGGCCATCGAACGCACCCTCTCGATCATCAAGCCCGACGCGACCCGCCGCAACCTGACCGGCAAGATCGCCGCCAAGTTCGAGGAGGCCGGCCTGCGCATCGTCGCGTCCAAGCGCATCCACCTGTCGCCCGCCCAGGCCGGCAAGTTCTACGAGGTCCACAAGGACCGTCCCTTCTATGGCGAGCTGGTCGAGTTCATGGCATCCGAGCCGGTCGTCGTGCAGGTCCTGGAAGGCGAGAACGCCATTGCCAAGAACCGCGAAGTGATGGGCGCCACCAACCCGGCCAACGCCGACGAGGGCACCATCCGCAAGGAATTCGCGCTGTCCATGGGCGAGAACTCGGTCCACGGTTCGGACGCCGCCGACACCGCCAAGGAAGAGATCGCGTTCTTCTTCTCGGGCCTGGAACTGGTCGGCTGATTGGGTCCACCGACCCTGACGTTTGAAAAGGGGCCCCCGGTGGCCCCTTTTTCTTTGCGCCGCCAACGGCTATGCCCATCTGCAACGCAATGATCACAGGGGGGACCGCCATGCGGGCATTCGTGTTTCCGGGGCAAGGCGCCCAGACCATCGGCATGGGCCGCGAACTGGCCGAGGCCTATCCGGCGGCGCGCGCCGTCTTCGACGAGGTGGACGAGGCCCTGGGCGAGAGCCTGTCCGCACTGATCTGGGAGGGGGACGCCGACACGCTGACCCTGACGCAGAACGCGCAGCCCGCCCTGATGGCCACGTCGATCGCGGCCTTTCGCGCGATGGAGGCCGAGGGCCTGAGCATCGCGAATGCCGATTTCGTCGCGGGCCATTCACTGGGCGAATATGCGGCGCTGTGCGCGGCCGGGTCGCTGACGCTGGCCGACACCGCGCATCTGCTGCGCCTGCGCGGTCAGGCCATGCAGGAGGCCGTGCCGGTGGGCGTCGGCGCGATGGCCGCGATCCTGGGCCTGGACTTCGAGACCGTCGACCGCATCTGCCGCGAGATCGGGGGCGACGAGGTCGTGCAGGCCGCCAATGACAACGACCCTGCGCAGGTCGTGATCTCGGGGCACAAGGGGGCGGTCGAGGCCGCGGCCGAAGCGATGAAGGCCGCGGGCGCCAAGCGGGCGCTGATGCTGCCGGTGTCGGCGCCGTTCCATTCGGTGCTGATGCAGCCCGCCGCGGCGGTCATGGCCGATGCGCTGGCGGGCGTGGACATCCAGCCCCCCGCCGTGCCGTTGATCGCCAACGTGCGCGCCGAGGCCGTGACCGAGCCCGGCGCCATCCGTCGCCTGCTGGTCGAGCAGGTGACCGGGACCGTGCGCTGGCGCGAGTCGATCGCGACGATGGCCGAGGGCGGCGTCACCGAGTTCTGGGAGATCGGCGCGGGCAAGGCCCTGTCGGGAATGATCAAGCGGATCGCCAAGGACGTGACGGTGCGCAACGTGGGCACTCCTGCCGATGTGGCGGCGCTGAAGGGCTGACCGGCGGACCGGGGCGCCGCCCCGGACCCCGGGGGTATTTGGACAAAGAAGAAGAGGCTTGGGATGTTCGATCTGACGGGAAAGACCGCGCTGGTGACGGGCGCGTCGGGCGGGATCGGCGGCGCGATCGCCGAGGCGCTGCATGGGGCGGGGGCCACGGTGGCGCTGTCCGGGACGCGCGAGGCGCCGCTGCGCGCGCTGGCCGACAGGCTGGGCGAGCGGGCGCATGTCGTGACCGCGAACCTGGGCGATGCGGAATCGGTCCTGGCGCTGCCGAAGGCGGCGGCCGAGGCGATGGGGTCGATCGACATCCTGGTCAACAATGCCGGCATCACCCGCGACAACCTGTTCATGCGCATGTCGGATGACGAATGGGCGCAGGTGCTGGACGTGAACCTGACCAGCGCCTTCATCATGTCGCGCGCGGTGCTGCGCGGCATGATGAAGGCGCGGTGGGGGCGGATCGTCAACATCACCTCGGTCGTGGGGGCCACGGGCAATCCGGGGCAGGGCAACTATGCCGCCGCCAAGGCGGGCGTGGTCGGCATGTCGAAATCGCTGGCCTACGAGGTCGCCAGCCGCGGGATCACGGTGAACTGCGTGGCGCCCGGCTTTATCGAGACGCCGATGACCGACAAGCTGACCGACGACCAGAAGGGCAAGATCCTGACGCAGATCCCCGCCGGCCGCATGGGCAGCGCCGAGGAGATCGCCGCCGCGGTCCTGTACCTGTCCAGCCCCGAGGCCAGCTATGTCACCGGGGCCACGCTGCACGTCAACGGCGGCATGGCGATGGTCTGACCCGGCGTCCGCGGCCGGGATTGCGCGCACGAAACCGTGCGAAATCGGTTGCATGAGGGTTCATGGGTGCTATATCCCCGCCTTTAGCAGCAGGGGAACCGCCCTGTGCTGAACCGGACCGCGTGTCCGTGCAAAACTTGGGCGGATGCCCGCGAGAATGAGGATATGACATGAGCGATATCGCTGATCGCGTGAAGAAGATCGTGGTCGAGCATCTGGGTGTCGACGAGGACAAGGTGGTCGAATCCGCTTCGTTCATCGACGACCTGGGTGCCGACAGCCTCGACACCGTCGAGCTGGTCATGGCGTTCGAGGAAGAGTTCGGGATCGAGATCCCCGACGATGCCGCCGAAACCATCCAGACCGTCGGCGACGCGGTGACCTTCATCAAGGGCGCGGTCTGATCCACGCTTTTGGCCGCGCCCTGGTGCGGCAGGATTTGCGGCGCCCCCGAAAGGGAGGCGCCGTTTTTCATGGCTGGGTGGCGGATCAGCGGCCCAGCTTGGCGTGCACCTCGTCCAGGTCGACCTCGCCCAGGGGCATCTTGTTGTCCGGATCGTCGAAGTCGTAGCGGAACAGCCGGAAGTCGTCCTTGTAGATCTCCCAGATCAGGTGCCGCGACAGGTCGTCGAAATAGTCGCTGACCTTGTGCGCGCGCTTGGGGCCGTGGCCTTCGGATTCGTTGAACCGGGGCACCTGATCCAGGTCGATCGCGACCTTGGTGTCGGCGGCGGCCAGCACCTTTGCCATGCCCTCGTTGAACGCCTCGGTGAAGAAGATCTGGTCGTAGCGCCCGCCATTCACGATGAAGGTCGAGATGTGGCCTGACATGGCCGACCAGTGGATGTCGGGCTCCATCGGCTTGCGGAACCGGACGGTGTCGCGCGCGAACAGCAGAAAGCGGCGGAAACTGGCGATCTGGTCGAATTCGAAGCCGTTGTCGGGGCTGCCCACGTCGATGCCGTAACGTTGCACCAGCTGCGGGACCAGATTGCCGCGATAGCGGCGGCCGTTGCGCTGGATGCCCGCGATCTTGTCGAAGAACGACGACAGCAGCCGGGCATAGGGGTTGCGCACGCAGGTGAAGGTCACGCCCGAACGCGCCCGGACCGCCCGTTCGATCGGATCGTGGCTGTGGTCCTGGGCCCATTTGTGCAGCCCGTCGGTCGAATCGTGGATGTCCCCGTCGAAGAAGCGGCCATGGTCGGAGTGGAACATGATCTGGCCGATCGTCGAGCAGGCGCATTTCGGCACCACCCGATAGATCAGGCTTTCGCTTTCCGTCATCCAGACACCGGGGAAACCCATCGTGACATCCACTTCGCTTGCGATCAACGGGTCAGAGGCCCTGGCGTCGGGCCGTCCTGCTTGTCCCACCGACAAAAAAGGTTACACATTCAAACCAAAACCCGCAGACATATTCAACGCCTTACGTCAAACTGCACCTATTTGGCCCCGGGGGACCGTCCAGCGCATGGCACGCATCGCCTTCATCCTGCTGATGCACAAGGACCCGCAGGGTGTGATCGATCAGGCGCGGCGTCTGACGGCGACGGGGGATTACGTGTCGATCCATTTCGACAAGCGTGCCCCGCGGGCGATGTTCCAGCAGATCCGCGATGCGCTGGACGACCATCCCCGCGTGACCTTTGCGGCGCGTCGGCGCAGATGCGGATGGGGGGAATGGTCGCTGGTCGCCGCCACCCTGGAGGCTCTGCGCGCGGCCGAGACGGCGTTTCCGCAGGCCACGCATTTCTACATGCTGTCGGGCGACTGCATGCCGATCAAGTCGGCGGAATTCGCGTACAATTATCTGGATGCCGAAGATTGCGACTACATCGAAAGCTTTGACTTCTTCAACAGCGACTGGATCAAGACCGGCCTGCGCAAGGAGCGGTTGATCTATCGCCACTGGTTCAACGAACGCAGCCACAAGGCGCTGTTCTATGCCAGCCTGCAGCTGCAGCAGCGGCTTGGGCTGACGCGGCGGGTGCCCGACGATCTGCAGGTGATGATCGGGTCGCAATGGTGGTGCCTGCGCCGCCAGACGGTCGAGGCGATCCTGGACCTGATCCGCGCGCGCCCCGAGATCGTGCGCTTTTTCAGCACCACCTGGATCCCGGACGAGACGTTCTTTCAGACCCTGGTGGCCCATGTCGTGCCGCGCCAGCAGATCCGCACCCGCACGCTGACCTTCCTGATCTTCAGCGATTACGGGATGCCGATCAATTTCCACAACGACCATTACGACCTGCTGCTTCGCCAGGATTACCTGTTCGCCCGCAAGATCAGCCCCGAGGCGCAGGAGCTGCGCGCCCGGCTTGGCGCGCTGTGGCAGGCCACGGGGCAGGATTTCACTATCTCGGCCGAGGGGCGGCGGCTGTTCAGCTTTCTGACCGGCCGCGGGCGCATCGGGCGCCGCTTTGCCCCGCGGTTCTGGGAGACGGACGGCAGCCTGGGCGCCGAACGCGTCGTCCAGATCGTGGTGGCCAAGAAATGGCACGTCGCCAAGCGGCTGACGGCGGCCATCCGCGCCGCCACGGACATTCCTGCGGTCGATTACGTGTTCAACGAACAGGACGCGCACCTGCCGGACATGGGCGGCGTGGCATCGACCGTGGACAAGCGCGAGCGTCACCGCCGCGCGCTGGTCAAGCTGATGTTCGAGCAGTTCGGCAGCGACCGGCTGGTGTTCTGCGTCGATCCGTCGGCGGTCAGCCTGATCGCCGATTTCGACGCCGACCGGGCGCAGACGCGGGTTCTGTTCGTGGACAGCCGGTTCGACGACGATTACGTCCGCGGCCATATGGGCAGGGTCGGCCTGGTCAGCCCGGACGCCCCGTCCGACATCGTCCACCGCCTGCTGCCCATCGTGCGCAACGACCTGCAGCACGAGGCGGACCGCCTCAGGGAGGCGGGGTTCCGCCATCTGGCGACCATTTCGGAATCCGCGGGGCCCGATCGCAACGCCGCGGCGCTGGCCGCGTTCCTTGGGGTGCCCGAGCCGCAGGCCCGCGCCCTGGCGGAGACGCCGCATCTTTTTGCCGACTGAAGGAAGACATTCATGGCCTATGACGACAGCAACATCTTTGCCCGCATCCTGCGCGGAGAGATCCCCAACGACACCGTGGCCGAGAATGATCACGCCCTGGCGTTCCGTGACATCGCGCCCAAGGCGCCCAGCCATGTCCTGGTGATCCCCAAGGGCCGCTACGTCGCCTTCGACGATTTCGCGGCCAACGCGTCCGAGGCCGAGATCGCGGGCTTCATGCGGCTGTGCGCCCAGGTCTGCGCGCTGGAGGGGGTGGGCCTGGATCGGGGCAACGGGTTCCGCGCCATCACCAATGCAGGCCATGACGGCGTGCAGGAGGTGCCCCATTTCCACCTGCACATCATGGGCGGGTCGATCATGGGGCCGATGATCGGGGCGCGCGGCTGATCTAGTCGCGGGTCAGTTCGACGAAGACGTCCTCCAGGTCGGGCTGTTCGGCGGCGACGTCCAGGATGGGCACGCCCGCGGCGCGCACCGCGTCCAGGATCTGGTCGGCGCGCAGCCGCGACGGAGGATAGGTGATCGCCAGCCACCCGTCGGGCCGCGTCTCGGGGCGCGCGCCCGCGGGCAGGGGCGGGTGCGGGACCGCGCCGCCCGTGTCCAGCACCAGCGTCTTGCCATCGGTGCGCGACAGCAGGTCCTGGGTCGATTGGCGCACCACCACCTGGCCGTGGTTGATGATGGCGATTTCGTCGCACATCTGTTCGGCCTCCTCCAGGTAATGGGTGGTCAGGATGATGGTCATGCCCTGTTCGTTCAGGCGGCGGACATTCTTCCACAGCATCTCGCGCAGGGTGATGTCGACGCCCGCGGTGGGTTCGTCCAGAACCAGGATGTGCGGGCGATGGACCAGCGCCTTGGCCAGCAGCAGCCGCCGCTTCATCCCGCCCGACAGGTTCCTGGCATAGGCGTTGGCCTGGTCGGTCAGGCCCACCAAAGCCAGCAGCTCATCGGTCCAGCGTTCGGATTTCGGCACGCCGTAAAGGCCCGCCTGGACCTCCAGGCTGGCGCGAGGGGAAAAGAACGGGTCCATGTTCAGTTCTTGGGGCATGACCCCGATGGCGGCGCGCGACTGGCGCGGGTTCACGTCCTGGTCGAACCCCCAGATGGAAACCTTTCCGGCGGTCTTGTTCACCAGCCCCGCCAGGATGTTGATCATCGTCGACTTGCCCGCGCCGTTGGGGCCCAGAAGGCCGAAGATGCTGCCGGCGCGGATGGTCAGGTCGACGCCCTTAAGCGCGTCCTTGGCCGGGGCGTTGCCTTGGGCGGCATAGGTCTTGCGAAGACCGGTGATCTGGATGGCGTCGGGCATGGGGTGATCCTTGCAGAGCTTGCGAAGGCAGGCGGCGCTGCGCTAATGGGGTTAGACCAGATGATGCACGCCGCCACAAGAAGGCCAGCCATGACGCAGCACGTGACGCCCGAGACCCCCCTGTCGACCGAAACCGGGCCAGAGGCCACGACCCGCCCCGCCCCCGTGACCGAGGTGGTGACCCGCTGGCGCGTCAGCTGCGACGGCGATGATGCGGCGGGCCTGGGCCATCCGCGCGTCTGGCTGGCGATCAGCCCGGACATGGGGTTTGTCGATTGCGGCTATTGCGACAAGCGCTTCGTGATCGACCGCGATCACGCCCACGACGACCACTGACCCGCTGAGGATCGTCCCGACCCGCGTCGGTTTGCCGCCCCCATCGAGGGGGTCGTCAAACCGAGGCGGCCTTGCCGCCCGGCGCCTCTCCGCGGGCGTTGCCCTTGCCCCGGCAGCGGTCCGAGCAGTAGCGGACATTGTCCCAATCGCGTTCCCATTTCTTGCGCCACGCGAAGGGCAGGCCGCAGGCCGCGCAGATCTTGGTCGGCAGGTCGGATTTGCGGCGCATCTTGGGCATGACGGTTTCCTGGGGGCATCGCGCTGGAAGATCGGTCCCGGTCGTGGCACAAGGCGGCCCTGACCAGCAAGGATAGGTGATCATGGGCGAGCGTTTCGGCAAGGGCTGTCATCTGCATCTGATCGACGGATCGGCCTTCATCTTCCGCGCCTATCACGCGCTGCCGCCGCTGACGCGCAAGTCGGACGGGCTGCCGGTGGGCGCGGTCGCGGGGTTCTGCAACATGCTGTGGCGCTATGTGCAGACCGATGACGGGCATACCGCGCCGACCCACGCGGCGGTGATCTTCGATCATTCCTCCAAGACCTTCCGCAACGAGATCTATCCCGCCTACAAGGCGCAGCGCCCCGAACCGCCCGAGGATCTGCGCCCGCAATTCCCGCTGACCCGCGACGCGACGCGGGCCTTCAACATCGCCTGCATCGAGACCGAGGGCTATGAGGCCGACGACATCATCGCCGCCATGGCCTGCGCGGCGCGCAATGCCGGCGGCACGGCCACGATCATCAGCAGCGACAAGGACCTGATGCAGCTGATCGGCGACGGCGTCGACATGCTGGACCCGATCAAGAACAAGCTGATCGGCCCCGACGAGGTCTTCGAGAAGTTCGGCGTCGGCCCCGACCGCGTCGTGGACGTGCAGGCGCTGGCGGGCGACGCGGTCGACAACGTGCCGGGCGCGCCGGGCATCGGCATCAAGACTGCGGCCCTCTTGATCCAGGAATACGGCGATCTGGAGACGCTGCTGTCGCGCGCCGAGGAGATCAAGCAGCCCAAGCGCCGCCAGACCCTGATCGAGCATGCAGACCAGATCCGCGTCAGCAAGCGTCTGGTGCAGCTGGATTGCGACACGCCGCTGGACGTGACGCTGGAGTCCCTTGAGGTGAAGGCCCCCGATGCCGACCGCCTGCTGGCCTTCCTGTCCGAGATGGAGTTCCGCACGCTGACGAACCGCGTGGCGGAATCCCTGGGCGCCGAGGCCCCGGCCGTGCAGGCGGCCCCCGCCAGCGAGGCGCCCGCGGCCCCCGATCAACCCGCCATCGACATGGGCCTCTATGAGACCGTGACCACGCCCGAGGCGCTGGACGCCTGGATCGCCGCGATCGGCGAGGCGGGGCAGGTCGCCATCGACACGGAAACCACGAGCCTGGACGAGATGCAGGCCGATCTGGTCGGCATCAGCCTGGCGGTCGCGCCGGGGCGGGCGTGTTACATCCCCCTGGGCCATGTCGCGGGGGGCGACGATCTGTTCGGCCAGTCCGCGCGGGTGGCGGGGCAGCTGGACCCCGCCGCCGTGCTGGCCGCGCTGAAGCCGGTGCTGGAGGATGCCGCGATCCTGAAGATCGGGCAGAACCTGAAATACGACTGGAAGATGCTGGCCCGACATGGCATCCAAATGGCCCCGGTCGCCGACACGATGCTGATGTCCTATGCGCTGAACGCGGGCACGCATAATCACGGCATGGACGAGCTGGCCGAGCGCTATCTGGGCCACAAATGCATTCCCATCAAGGAGCTGATCGGGTCGGGCAAGGCGCAGCTGCATTTCGGCCAGGTCGCCATCGACAAGGCCGCGCCCTATGCGGCCGAGGATGCCGATGTCACGCTGCGCCTCTATCAGCATTTCCTGCCGATGCTGCCGGTCGAGAAGGTGTCCACCGTCTATCACACGCTGGAACGGCCGATGATTCCGGTCCTGGCCCAGATGGAGATGGCGGGCATCCGCATCGACACCGATGTGCTCAAGCGCATGTCGAACGCCTTCGCGCAGAAGATGGCCGGGCTGGAGGATGAGATCCACGGGCTGGCGGGGCAGAGCTTTAACATCGGCAGCCCCAAGCAGCTGGGCGAGATCCTGTTCGACAAGATGGGACTGAGCGGCGGCAAGCAGGGCAAGACCGGGGCGTTTTCCACCAGCGCCGACGTGCTGGAGGATCTGGCCGCCGAAGGCCACGACCTGCCCGCGCGGGTGCTGGACTGGCGTCAGATCAGCAAGCTGAAATCGACCTATACCGACGCGCTGCCCACCTATGTGAATGCGGAAACGGGGCGGGTCCATACCAGCTATTCGATCACCGGCGCGCAGACGGGGCGGCTGTCCTCGACCGAGCCGAACCTGCAGAACATCCCGATCCGGACCGAGGAGGGCCGCCGCATCCGCCAGGCCTTCATCGCGCCCGAGGGGTTCAAGCTGGTGGCCCTGGACTATAGCCAGATCGAGCTGCGGATCCTTGCGCATGTGGCCGACATCCCGGCGCTGAAGCAGGCCTTCCGCGAGGGGATCGACATTCACGCCATGACCGCCAGCCAGATGTTCGGCGTCCCCGTCGAAGGGATGGACCCGATGATCCGCCGTCGCGCCAAGGCGATCAACTTCGGCGTGATCTACGGCATCTCGGGGTTCGGGCTGTCCCGGAACCTGCGCATCCCGCGGGCCGAGGCGCAGAGCTTCATCGACACCTATTTCGAACGCTTCCCCGAGATCCGCGCCTATATGGACAAGACCGTCGCCGACGCGAAGCAGGACGGTTACGTCACCACGCTGTTCGGGCGGCGCATCAACACGCCGGGCATCAACACCTCGGGGCCTGCCGCCGGGGGCGCGCGTCGCGCGGCGATCAACGCGCCGATCCAGGGGGCTGCGGCCGACATCATCCGCCGCGCGATGATCCGCATGCCCGACGCCATCGCCGACCTGCCCGCGCGCATGCTGCTGCAGGTGCATGACGAACTGGTCTTCGAGGTGCGCGAGGATGCGGTGGACGACCTGATCGCCCGCGCCCGGACCATCATGGAGGCCGCGCCCGAACCGTCGGTGCGGCTGTCGGTGCCCCTGGTCGTGGATGCGGGTCAAGGGATGAACTGGGCCGAGGCGCACTGACCCCAAGGGTCGCTCCGGCCGGCGCTTCGTGACAGGCGAACGATTCGGTTCGCCTGTCGTTGCGCCGCGCACCCCATGGGCCTATCCTTGGGATCACCATGCGCGCCCCCGTTCCGACCCAGGTTCAACCGTCAAGCCCCCTGCAAGCCGGCGCGCGCTGCGGCGACTGCCCCATCCGCTATCGCGCCGTCTGTGCGCAATGCGAGGGCGACGAGCTGGCCCTGCTGGAACGGATGAAGTTCTATCGCAGCTTCGAGGCCGGCCAGCCGATCGTCTGGGAGGGCGACCGGATGGATTTCGTGGCCTCGGTCGTCAGCGGGGTGGCGACGCTGACCCGGACGCTGGAGGACGGGCGCGCCCAGATGGTGGGCCTGCTGCTGCCCAGCGATTTCCTTGGCCGGCCGGGGCGCGACACGGCCGCCTACAATGCCACCGCCGCGACGGGGGTGGTGCTGTGCTGTATCCGGCGTGGGCCGTTCGACCAGCTGATGCAGCGCATCCCGCACCTGGCGCATCGCCTGCTGGAGATGACCCTGGACGAGCTGGACGCGGCGCGCGAATGGATGCTGCTTCTGGGCCGCAAGACGGCACGCGAGAAGATCGCCTCGTTCATCGCCATCATCGCGCGGCGGCAGGCGGCCTTGCAGAAGCGCCGCCCGGCGGGCCGCATCGTGCTGGAGCTGCCTTTGACGCGCGAGGCGATGGCCGCCTATCTGGGCCTGACAATCGAGACGGTCAGCCGCCAGATGACCGCCCTGCGCCGCGACGGCATCATCGAGATCGTGGGCAAGCGCGGCGTCACCCTGACCGATTACGCCCGCCTGATCGCCGAATCGGGCGGGACGGGCGACGACGGGGCGACCGCCTGAGGGCGGCGCTTTTCATCGTGTGCTCGCTCTGCTAAGCGGCAGCTTCCCGGTCGCAGCCTACCCGGGTCACAAAAACAAGGGTTCAAACATGCACACTGCACTTGTCTGCTCGGGCGGGCTGGATTCCGTCTCGCTTGCCCATGTCCTTGCGTCCCAGGGGCGCCTGTCGCGCATCGTCAGCTTTGATTACGGCCAGCGGCATCGCAAGGAGCTGGATTTTGCCCGCGCCTGCGCCCTGCGGCTGGGCGTGCCGTTCCACCTGGTCGACCTGTCGGGACTGGGCGCGGCGCTGTCGGGATCGGCGCTGACCGACGATCTGGCCGTGCCCGACGGCCATTATGCCGAAGAGACGATGCGCGTGACGGTGGTCCCCAACCGCAACGCGATCATGCTGACCATGGCCTTTGGCATCGCTGCCGCCAATGGCGATTCGGCGGTGGCGGCCGCGGTCCACGGGGGCGATCACTTCATCTATCCCGATTGCCGGCCCGGTTTCACGGACGCCTTCGCCGCCATGCAGCGCGCGGCGCTGGAGGGGTATGCCGATGTCGTGCTGGACGTGCCCTTCGTTCACCGCACCAAGGCCGACATCGTGACGGCGGGCGCGGCCGCGGGCACGCCCTTTGCGCAGACCTGGTCCTGCTACAAGGGCGGGGCGCGCCATTGCGGACGCTGCGGCACCTGCGTGGAGCGGCGCGAGGCGTTCCACTTGGCGCGCGTGGCCGATCCGACCGAATACGACGATGCCGATTTCTGGCAGGCGGCGGTGGCCGCCCATGCCGTGGGGGGTGCGTGATGTTCCGCATCAGCAAGGAGTTCCATTTCAGCGCGTCGCACCGCCTGGACCATCTGGCGCCCGATCATCAATGCGCGCGGCTGCACGGGCACAACTATATCGTCGTGGTCGAATTGGCGGCGCCGGATCTGAATGCCGACGGCTTCGTGCGCGATTATCACGAACTGGCGGCGCTGAAGGCCTATGTCGACGGGACGTTCGACCACCGGCACCTGAACGACGTGCTGGACGTGCCCTCGACCGCCGAGAACCTGGCGCGGCATTTCTTTGACTGGTGCCGGGCACGCTGGCCCGAGACTAGCGCCGTCAAAGTCAGCGAGACGCCCAAGACCTGGGCCGAGTACCGGCCATGAAACCCCTGCGCATCGCGGAAATCTTTGGCCCCACCATCCAGGGAGAGGGCGCCCTGATCGGACAGCCCACGGTCTTCGTCCGGGCAGGGGGGTGCGATTACCGCTGTTCGTGGTGTGATTCGATGCATGCGGTGGACAGCGCCTTTCGCGACAGCTGGGCGGCGATGCAGACCGCCGAGGTCTGGGCGCAGGTGCGCGCGCTGTCGGGCGGGCGGCCGCTGACGGTATCCATTTCCGGCGGCAATCCGGCGATCCAGGATTTTGGGCCGCTGATCGCGACGGGCCGGGCCGAGGGCTACGGCTTCGCGCTGGAGACGCAGGGATCTGTGGCGCGCGACTGGTTCGCGGACCTGACGCTGCTGGTGCTGAGCCCCAAGCCGCCCTCCAGCGGCGAGACGCCCGACCCGGCGGCCTTCGAGGCCTGTCTGGCGGCGGCGCAGGGCACGCGGACGGTGCTGAAGATCGTCGTCTTCGACGATGCCGATTATGTCTGGGCGCGCGATTGGGCGGGGCGGTATCCGGACTTGGATTTGGTCCTGCAGCCGGGGAACCCGGAGGTGGACCCGGACGTGCCCGTCGCGGCGCAGGATGTCGCGGACCGGCTGCTGTGGCTGGTCGACAAGGTGATGGCGGACGGCTGGTTCCGGCCCCGTCTGCTGCCGCAGCTGCATGTCCTGTTGTGGGGCAACCGGCGCGGCGTCTGAGTTGCGTCCCGCGACGACGGGGGGACTGGCCGTCCCCCCGCACCCCCCTGCGCGCATCCCCGCAAGGCGGCGTACGTCTTCAACGCGCCAGGAAGACCGGCACGCGCGCCTGTTCCAGCATGTTGCGCGTCGCACCGCCCAGGATCGCCTCGCGCAGGCGGGAATGGCCATAGGCGCCCATCACCACCATGTCGGCATCGACCTCTATCGCGCGGCGGTTGATCTCGTCGCTGATGCGGGGGGCGGTGCGGGCCAGCACCGCGATCTGGGCGTGGACGCCGTGCCGCGTCAGCATCTGCGTCAGCGCCCCCCCCGGATCGGAGCGTTCCGGCCCGCTGCTGCGCGGATCGATGCAGGTCACCTCGACCATCTCGGCGGCGCGCAGCAGGGGCAGGGCGCGGCGGATGGCGGCTAGAGCCTCGGCCGACTGGTTCCAGGCGACCAGGATGCGGCGCGGCGCGGCAACCGGCTCGCAGCCCTGCGGCAGGACCAGGACGGGGCAGGCCCCCTCGAACAGCGCGGCCTCGGTGATCAGTTCGGCGTCGCCGGGCTGGCCCTTGGCATAGGGGCTGGCCAGGATCGCCAAGTCCGAGAACCGCGCCCGCAGGCCGACCAGCGATGCGATGCCCAGGGACTGGGTCACCGCGGCCTCGCAGGACCAGCGCAGGTCGTGGGACGCGGCCATGCGGTCGCGCACCTTGCGGTCCAGCGCATTGGCATCGGTCAGCGCGCTGTCGATCGCCTCCTGCCATCCATAGGACGTGCCGCCGGGAAAGAAGTACCCGGCCTGGCTGTGGTCGATGCCCAGGCAGAGGATGTCCAGATGCGCGTCATGCGCCGCGGCAAGCGCCGCGGCATCGTCCAGCTGCGGCATTTGGGACGGGTGGCTGAGGACTGTCAGGATCGTCTTGTAGGCCATGATCGCCTCCTGTTGCGGATAAGCCATCGTAGCGGTGCGGAGCGGGCGGCGCCTTGATCCTGATCAAACCCCGCGCGATGCGGAGCAGCAGAGGGACGCCGTCAATCGTGCCGCGGGGATCCATCAGGGCCCTTGTCACGGCCGCGCGTTGGCCCTGGTCGCGGGCAATGCGGGGCGCAGCGCTGGCAGCAATTAAGGAGCGATGCAGGAGTGCCGCGTCATCACGGATCCTGCCGTTCCGACGACGGTGGCGGCATGGGCACAGACCTGCCGCCTGGTTCACGACCTTGGTCCAGGGCCGTTCCGCATGTCGCATGTGGCGGCAGGCCGGTCCGGACCCGGCGGATGACCCGATCACAGACCCGAACGGGCCGCCCCGTCGCCGGGCTATGCGACCAGTTCTCCGTGCAGCGAGTTGCGCTGGCTGCCGATGATGCGCACGGGGCGCAGGTCACCGACCTGGGCGCGGTCGGTGTCGACGAAGACGGAATGCAGATAGTCGGACTTGCCGATCATCTGGCCCGCCTCGCGGCCCGCCTTCTCGAACAGCACGTTGACCGTGCGACCGATCATGCCGTCCTGGACCGCATGCTGCTGACGGGTCAGCAGGGCCTGCAACTCCTGCAGGCGGGCGTCGGCTACGGCGGCGTCGACCTCGGGGCGGTCATAGGCGGGGGTGCCCGGACGCGGCGAGTACTTGAAGCTGTAGGCCATGCCGAAGCCCACCTGTTCTATCAGGCTCAGGGTGTCGGCGTGATCCTGGTCCGTCTCTCCGGGAAAGCCGACGATGAAGTCGCTGGTCAGCAGGATGTCGGGACGCGCCGCGCGGATGCGGTCGATCAGGCGCAGGTACTGGTCCGCGGTGTGCTTGCGGTTCATCGCCTTGAGGATGCGGTCGCTGCCCGACTGCACGGGCAGGTGCAGATAGGGCATTAGCTGGGGCACGTCGCGATGCGCCTCGATCAGGTCATCGGCCATGTCGTTGGGATGGCTGGTGGTATAGCGGATCCGCAGAAGCCCGTCGATCTCGCCCAGGGCGCGGATTAGGGCGCCGAAACCGCCCGGGCCCCCATGCCAGCCGTTGACGTTCTGGCCCAGCAGGGTGATCTCGCGCACGCCGCGTCCGACCAGGTCGCGGGCCTCGGCCAAGATGCGTTCGGCGGGGCGGCTGACCTCGGCGCCGCGGGTATAGGGCACCACGCAGAAGGCGCAGAACTTGTCGCAGCCCTCCTGCACGGTCAGGAAGGCCGCCGGCGCGCGACGGGTCGCGCGGGGGGCGGGCAGGTGGTCGAACTTGTCTTCCTCGGGGAAATCGGTGTCGATGGCGGGCGCCTCGCCGCGCACCATGGCGGGCAGGCGGTGATAGGTCTGCGGCCCGACGACCAGATCGACCAGCGGCATCCGGCGGATGATCTCGGCCCCCTCGGCCTGGGCCACGCATCCAGCGACGCCGACCTTCAGGTCGGGGCGCGCGGCCTTCAGCGGCTTCAGCCGGCCGAGGTCGCTGTACAGCTTTTCGGCCGCCTTCTCGCGGATGTGGCAGGTGTTCAGCAGGACCATGTCGGCGTCCCCCTGATCCTCGGTCAGGACATAGCCCTCGGCGCCCATCGCCTCGGCCATGCGCTGGCTGTCATAGACGTTCATCTGGCACCCGTAGGTCTTGATGAACAGTTTCTTCGCGGCCGGGTTATGGGCGGTCATGTCATGCCTGTTCCTGAAGGTCGCGCAGCGATACAGGAAATGCAGGCTTTTGGAAAGGCACGGGATGGAGAGCGACCTGACCACCATCCGCAACATCGGCCCCGCCACCGCGCAGGCGCTGATCGCGGCCGGCGTGCCGGACGCGGCGGCGCTGCGGGCGATGGGGGCGGACGCGGCCTATCGCGCCCTGATGGACGCCGGAGAGCGTCCGCATTTCATCGGATATTACGTGCTGCACATGGCGCTGCAGGGGCGGCCCTGGAACGACTGCAAGGGCGCCGAAAAGGCCGCCCTGCGCGCGCGGTTCGACGCGCTGGTGGGCGATCGCCGCCCGATGACGGCGCTGGAGGCGGCGCTGGACCAGATCGGCCTGCGCCGCCCCTGACGGCCTACTGACCGGCGTTCTTGGTTTCGAACATCAGGCCCTTGGCGCTGCGATCGGGAAAGCCTGGCCAATAGCTGTGGGTCGCGTCCGGCGTGCCCGCGTCATCGACCGACCAGACCCCGTCCTCGGCATCGGGCACCAGGTCCAGGAAGGCGCCGCGATCCTCTCCCTTCAGGTGCTGGTCCAGGAAGGCCGTGGTGAAATGCTGCAGGACGTTGTTCATCCGCACGCTGTCCCAGACCGGATCGGCATAATGGTCGAAGGGCGCGCGGCCCAGGGATTCCGAGAAGGCCCAGGCCTCGACCGGGGCGGGGATCGGGGCGGCGGCATTGTGGTTGGCATGATCGAAGGTCAGAAGGTGCCGTGTCGCCGCGGTCGTCTGATCGAAGATCTGCCGGATCGCGTCATAGATCGACACGTCGTCATCGCTGCCCGCGACCAGCAGCAGCGGCTTGGTCATGCCGGCCAGCCCGTCCGCGTCCCAGAACTCGTGCTGGCGGCCCCAGGGGGCGATGGCCACGATGGCCTTGACGCGCGGATCGACCAGGGCGGCGTGATCCTCGCTGCCCGCGGCCAGCCGGGACAGCAGCTTCTGCGGCGGGATGAAGCGTTCGGGCTCGGTCCGGTCGATGGCGGTCTGCGACAGGCCCGCGCCGCCAAAGATCATCGCGCCGTATCCGCCCATGGAATAGCCCACGACGGCCGCCGTGTCGGCATCGGTGATCGCGCCGATCTCGTCCTCCAGCCCGGCCATGCTGTCCAGCAGGAACCGCTGGTCCACCGCCCGGTTCACCAGGGTCGAGGCAAACGCCCCCATGTCGTCGTAGGTGCTGTCGGGATGGTCTGCGGCGACCACGACATAGCCCTTGGAGGCCAGGTTCTCGGCCAGGTGGCTCATCAGATAGCGGTTGCCGGGATAGCCGTGCGACAGGATGACCAGCGGGAAGGACCCCTCGGCCGGTGCCGCGTCGCGGGCGGCGCTGCCGGTCAGGGTGGTGGGCGTGACCCCGTCGCGCAGGATCGTGTCATAGGTGGTGCCGGGTTCGGTGCCGTCGGCCGCGGGATACCAGATCTCTGCCTGCAGGGTGCGTTCCGCGGTGGGGGGCGTGCCCGTGGCGGTGGTCGCGATCACGTCGATGCGGTCCGGGTCGGTGAAGCTGGCGGCGCGCACGCCGACCGGATGCGGGCCGCGCGCGGCCAGTTCCGGCGCGTCGGGGCGGATCAGGTCGATGCGGTTTTCGGACAGGGCGGGGGCGGCGCAGGCCAGGGTGGCGGCAGCGGCCAGCATCAGGTGTCTCATGGGGGCTCCTCCGGCGGTTCGGGCGAACTGTGCCCCGGTTGCACGATCTGCACAAGCGTCCCCCATTGAACGCCGCCCGGCGCCCGGCTAGCCTGCCCCCAAGATCCGGCAAGGAGACCGACCATGACCACCCCGCAAAGCTGGGAAGCACGCGCCGACGAATACTCGCTGTACGGCTTCACCGACCTGCCAAGCGTCCACAAGCGCGGCGCCGTCGTCCTGACCCATGGCGAGGGCCCCTATGTCGTCGACGTGAACGGCAATCGCTATCTGGATGCCAATTCGGGCCTGTGGAACATGGTCGCGGGCTTTGACCACAAGGGCCTGGCCCAGGCCGCCAAGGATCAGTACGACCGCTTTCCGGGCTATCACGCGTTCTTCGGGCGGATGTCCGACCAGACCGTGATGCTGTCCGAGAAGCTGGTCGAGGTGTCGCCGTTTTCGCGTGGCAAGGTGTTCTACACGAACTCGGGCTCCGAGGCGAACGACACCATGGTCAAGATGCTGTGGTTCATGCATGCCAGCGAGGGCAATCCGCAAAAGCGCAAGATCCTGACGCGCTGGAACGCCTATCACGGCGTGACTGCCGTATCGGCCAGCATGACGGGCAAGCCCTATAACGAGGTGTTCGGCCTGCCTCTGCCGGGCTTCATCCATCTGACCTGCCCGCATTACTGGCGGTTCGGAGAGGAGGGAGAGACCGAGGCGGCGTTCACGCAGCGCCTGGCGCGCGAGCTGGACGAGACGATCCAGCGCGAGGGCGCGGACACCATCGCGGGCTTTTTCGCGGAACCCGTGCAGGGTGCGGGTGGGGTTATTCCGCCGTCCGAGGGGTATTTCCAGGCAATCCTGCCGGTGCTGAAAAAGCACGGCATCCCGATGATCGCGGACGAGGTGATCACCGGGTTCGGACGGACGGGCAACACCTGGGGGTCTGTGACCTATGATTTCGTCCCCGACGCGATCATCAGCTCCAAGAACCTGACGGCGGGGCTGTTCCCGATGGGCGCGGTGATCCTGGGGCCGGAACTGACCGACCGCCTGCAGGCCGCCATCGACAAGATCGAGGAGTTCCCGCACGGCTTCACCGCGTCGGGCCACCCGGTCGGCTGCGCGATCGCGTTGAAGGCCATCGACGTGGTGATGAACGAGGGGCTGGCGCAGAACGTCATCGACTTGGCCCCGCGCTTCGAGGACGGGCTGCGGCAGCTGGCGCAGAACCCGAACATCGGCGAATATCGCGGCGTGGGCTTCATGTGGGCGCTGGAGGCGGTGCGCGACAAGGCGACCAAGACGCCCTTCGAGGGGCATCTGTCGGTCAGCGAGCGGATTGCCAACACCTGCACCGACATGGGTCTGATCTGTCGCCCCCTGGGGCAGTCGATCGTGCTGTGCCCGCCCTTCATCCTGACGCCCGCGCAGATGGACGAGATGTTCGAGAAGCTGGACAAGGCCTTGGGCAAGGTCTTTGCCGAGCTGGCCTGAGCGAGGGGCGGGGATGGGTTTCGGAAAGATCGCCGGATGATACCCGCACGCTATGCCCCGATCCTATTCGGCTTCTTCCTGTCGGGGCTGATGTCGTCGCTGGTGTCGGGGATCGCAACGGTCCGGGCGGTGGGTCTGTCCGACGGGGTCGCGGGGCTGTGGCTGGGGAACTGGCTGTCCAGCTGGGCGGTGGCCTTTCCGGCGGTGCTGGTGGTGGCCCCGGTGACGCGGCATCTGGTCGCGCGGCTGACGCGGGCCTGACGACGACCCTGTCGGCGGTTGCGCATGGCGCGGGGGTCGCCTGCGGGTCGTAAGAGCCTGTCTGGCCGACCGTGCGCCGCGATCGCGCCCCGGGCCGCGGGCCCGTGCTATCGCGACAGCCGCATCGGTTGACCCGTGGTGACCTGCGGTCCATCCGCGGTCATGCGGATCGCGACGGCGCCGCTGCGGCGGAGGCGTTTCGGGTCCAGCAGCAGGCAGCGCGGCTTGCCGTCGACGTCGACGGGTTCGGTCGCGACCACGATGCGGTCGGGACGACAGGCGGCGGCGGCGCGGGCCCCCGACCCCTTTCCGGTCAGGTGCCAGACCTGCCAGCCGCCGGAAAGGGTCGCCTGCCGGTCGCGGCGGTCGCCGGTCCAGGCCGGGCGGGCGGCGGCGGTTTCCTGGTCGGCCATGTCGCCGTCCTCCTGCAGCCAGGTCGAGACGACGAAGGCGCCGCCCGAGGGTTTCGAGATGGCGCGGCCCTCGGGGGTCATCAGGCCCACGGCCTCGCCCTCCGGCGCGATCAGCAGCAGCGGGCGGCGGGCATTCATCCACAGCGCGGCGGCGGCGATCAGCAGCGTCATCGCCAGCACGAAGCCTGCCTGCGTCAGCACCCCACGCCGCGCCGCGGGGCGCCAGCAGAGGATGCCCAGCACCGCGCCAAAGCCCATCAGCGGCACCACGGCGGCGGGCGGCTTGGCCACACCGGTCACCGCCCCGCCCAGATCGGCCACGAATCGCGCGACCCACAGCATCCATTCCGTACCGATACCCATGACCCACAGGGCCGGCGCCTCCAGCCCGACCAGGGCCAGGAGGGCGCCGATGACGCCCGCGGGCATCACCAGCGTGCCCATGACCGGCACCGCCAGCAGGTTCGCCAGCAGACCGTATTGCGCCATGCGGTTGAAATGCGCCGCGGCGATGGGCGATGTCGCCACGGCGGCGATCAGCGACGACACGATCAGCATCGCCACCGGGCGCAGCCACCATGGCAGGCGCGGGGACACCCGCGCCCAGGGGCCATAGACCAGGATCAAGGCCACGGTGGCGGCAAAGCTCATCTGGAAGCCGGCGCTGACGACGGCCTCGGGCGAATAGATCAGCACGATGGTCGCGGCCAGGGCGACCGTGCGCAGGGAAATCGCCCGCCTGTCGGCGATGATCGCGCCCAGCATGACGGCGACCATGATGAACGACCGTTCGGTCGCGACCCCGCCGCCGGACAGCCACAGATAGGCCGCCGCCGCCGCCAGCGCGATGCCGGCCGCCCATTTGTGCATCGGTCGCGCCAGGCCGATCCCCACGCCCTGCACCCCCACCAGGACCATGCGCACCGCGCCATAGACGAAGGCCGCCAGCATCCCCATGTGCAGCCCCGAGATCGAGATGATGTGGTAGAGGTTCGAGGCACGCATCACCTCGTTCGTCTCCTCGGCGATGCCGGAGCGGTCGCCGGTCATCAGGGCCGAGGCCACCGCGCCGGCCTGTCCGCCGATGCGGTCCTGGATCGCGGCGCTGATCGACATGCGCGCCCGGTGTGCCCACCATACGCCCCCCTGCGGCGGCGCCACGGCCATGATCGGCGTGCGCGAATAGCCGACGGCGCCCAGGCCGTCGAACCATGCGAACATCCGGAAATCGAAGCTGCCCGGAGACGACGGCGCCGGGGGCGGGCCCAGATGCCCGGTCAGCATCACCCGCTGGCCCAGGGGCGGCAATGCGTCGTCGCCCATCAGCGACAGGCGCACCCGCGCGGGCGTGCGGTCGGGCGACAGGTCATGCAGCACGACCCCGTCCAGCGTCAGGCGCATCCGGTCGCGCCCCGACCGGTCGATCTGGATCACCCGCCCCTCGACCGGGCCGTAATAGCGCCATTCCAAGACCGGGGCCGCGACATGCGCGGCGCGGAACGCGACCAGGCCGGTGCCGGCGATCACGAAGGACAGCGCCAGTGCGGCCAGATGGACGGCATCGGCCTGCGGCCAGCCGATCCGGCCTCGGTCGGCCCAAAGGGGCGCGTGGCGTGCGATGGTCAGCGACAGCGCCAGCAGGCAGGCCATCACCGTCCAATGGGCCGCGCCGAACAGCGTCGGATGCAGGAACCACAGCCCGATCCCGGCCGACAGGCAGACCGGCACCCAGGGAAACAGTCCCGCGCGCAGCGCCGCGGCGGGGCGCGGGGCGGCCACAGGGCGGGTTGCGGTCTGAGGCAGGGGGGGCGCGACCGCCCCCGATTGGGGCAACATCCTTGTCCTTTCGCGACCCGGTGACTATCACTTGGCCGCAAGATGGCACGGGGATGCTTACCAAAGCGTTAACGCCGTGCCGCGCCAGACCCTGCCCGAAGGCCGCCATGACCCAGATCGTTACCCGTTTCGCCCCCTCTCCCACCGGATATCTGCATGTGGGCGGCGCCCGGACGGCGCTGTTCAACTGGCTGTTCGCGCGGGGGCGGGGCGGCAAGTTCCTGTTGCGGATCGAGGATACCGACCGCGCCCGCTCGACCCCCGAGGCCACCGCGGCAATCCTGAAGGGCCTGACCTGGCTGGGCCTGGACTGGGACGGCGAACCCGTCAGCCAGTTCGAACGCAAGGACCGCCACGCCGAGGTCGCCCGCCAGATGCTGGACCAGGGCACGGCCTACAAGTGCTTCTCCACCACCGACGAGATCGCGGCCTGGCGCGAGGCGAACCCGCGCCAGCCCTTCCTCAGCCCGTGGCGCGATGCGACCGACCTGCCCGACGCGCCCTATGCGATCCGCCTGAAGGCGCCGCGCGACGGAGAGACGGTGATCGACGATCAGGTGCAGGGCGCGGTGCGCGTGGTCAACGACCAGCTGGACGACATGGTGCTGCTGCGCAGCGACGGGACGCCCACCTATATGCTGGCCGTGGTGGTGGACGATCACGACATGGGCGTGACCCACGTGATCCGGGGCGACGACCACCTGACCAACACCGCGCGCCAGATCCAGATCATCGACGCGATGGGCTGGCCGCGCCCGACCTATGCCCATATCCCGCTGATCCACGGAGAGGACGGCAAGAAGCTGTCCAAGCGTCACGGCGCGGTGGGGCTGCACGAATTCGCGGCGCTTGGTTATCCGCCGGCGGCCATGCGCAACTATCTGGCGCGGCTTGGCTGGAGCCATGGCGACGACGAGCTGTTCGACGATGCCCAGGCCCGCGAGTGGTTCGGGCTGGAGGGGATCGGACGTGCGCCCGCGCGCCTGGACTTCAAGAAGCTGGAACATGTCAGCGGCCACCATATCGGGCGGATGCCCGACGATCAGGTGCTGGCCGCGCTGCAGGATTACCTGTCGGAAACCGGCGCGCCTGCACTGACCGACACGCAGCGCAGCCGCATCCTGACAGCGATGGGCGCATTGAAGGAAAAGGCGAAAACGCTGCCCGGACTGCTGGACCAGGCGCGGTTCGCGATGATCGAACGCCCCATCGCGGTCGAGGAGAAGGCGGCGCGCAACCTGGATACGGTATCCCGTGGTATGCTGAAATCATTGACTGCTGCGGTGCAGAATGCTAGCTGGACCCGAGACGATCTGGAGGAGGCGGCCCAGCAGGTTGCCACGGAAAACGGTGTCGGACTGGGCAAGATCGCGGCACCGCTGCGCGCCGCCCTGGCCGGAACGAGCGCCACCCCCAGTGTGTTCGACATGATGACTGCGCTTGGCCGCGACGAAACGCTGGCCCGGCTGCAGGACCAGACCGATTTGGCAGGCTGAAGCCTGCCCTCACATGCCAGGGCTGTCTGACGGGTTTACGCGACGGACCGCCCGGCCTTAGCCGGAAGGACGCCTTTGCATGGCCGACAAGACCGCTAAACTGCACCTGAACGGGCAGGACTATGACCTGCCCATCCTGTCGCCCACCAAGGGCCCGGACGTTCTGGACATCCGCAAGCTGTATGGCCAGGCGGACGTCTTCACCTATGACCCCGGCTTCACCTCGACCGCCAGCTGCGATTCGACGATCACCTTCATCGACGGCGACAAGGGCGAGCTGTGGTACCGCGGCTATCCGATCGAGCAGCTGGCCGAGAAATCCTGCTATCTGGAGGTCTGCTATCTGCTGCTGTACGGCGAGCTGCCCTCGCCCACGCAGATGGAGGATTTCCGCGCCCGCGTCACGCGCCACACGATGGTGCATGAGCAGATGCACAACTTCTTCCGCGGCTTCCGTCGCGACGCGCATCCGATGGCGACCATGGTCGGCGTCGTGGGCGCCATGTCCGCCTTCTATCACGATTCGACCGACGTGAACGACGAATGGCAGCGCGAGGTCGCGGCGATCCGCCTGATCGCCAAGCTGCCCACGATCGCGGCGATGGCCTATAAATACTCGATCGGCCAGCCCTTCGTCTATCCGCAGAACGACCTGGATTACGCGTCGAACTTCCTGAACATGTGCTTCTCGGTCCCGGCCGAGAAATACGAGGTGAACCCGGCCCTGGCCCGCGCCATGGATCGCATCTTCACCCTGCATGCGGATCACGAGCAGAACGCGTCCACCTCGACCGTCCGCCTGGCGGGATCGTCGGGGGCGAACCCCTTCGCCTGCATCGCGGCGGGCATCGCCTGCCTGTGGGGTCCCGCCCATGGCGGCGCCAACCAGGCCTGCCTGGAGATGCTGCGCGAGATCGGCACCGTCGACCGGATCCCGGAATACATCGCCAAGGCCAAGGACAAGTCCGACCCGTTCAAGCTGATGGGGTTCGGCCATCGGGTCTACAAGAACTTCGACCCGCGCGCGACGGTCATGAAGGAATCGGCCGACGAGGTCCTGGACCTGCTGGGCGTGGGCGACAACCCGACGCTGCAGGTCGCCAAGGAGCTGGAGAAGATCGCGCTGGAGGACGAGTACTTCATCGAGAAGAAGCTGTACCCCAACGTCGATTTCTATTCGGGCATCATTCTGGAGGCGATGGGCTTCCCTACCTCGATGTTCACGCCGATCTTCGCGCTGTCGCGCACGGTGGGCTGGATCGCGCAGTGGAAAGAGATGATCGGCGATCCGCAGAACAAGATCGGTCGTCCGCGCCAGCTGTATGTCGGCAGCGACCGCCGCGACTATGTGGACCTGAAGGCGCGCTGAGCGTCCTGACAGATCAGGCATGGGGGTCCCTTCGGGGGCCCCTTTTTCGTGGTTGCGCGGGGGGACGCGCGGTGGCAAGGGACCGGACATGAGCGAGATCGAACAGACAGGCGCCACCCGGCTGGCGCTGGTGACGGGGGCCTCTCGGGGGCTTGGGGCGGCGCTGGCCGAGGGGCTGGCGGCGCAGGGCTATCACGTGCTGGCGGTTGCGCGGACCGTGGGCGCGCTGGAGGAACTGGACGACCGCATCCGTGCGGCCGGTGGCCAGGCGACACTGGCGCCGATGGACGTGACCGAACCCGAGGCGATGAAGCAGATGACCCAGGCCATCGCCGGCCGGTGGGGCGGGCTGGACCTGTGGGCGCATTGCGCGGTTCATGCGGCGCCGATGTCGCCGGCGCCTCATATCGAGGGGCGCGACTGGTCCAAGTCGATGCTGGTCAATGTCGAGGTCACCCGCGGCCTGATCGCCATGCTGGAGCCGCTGCTGCGCCAGCGCCGGGGAACGGCGCTGTTCTTTGACGATGCGCGGGGCGGGCAGAAATTCTTTGGCGCCTACGGCGCGTCCAAGGCCGCGCAGATCGCGTTGGCGCGCAGCTGGCAGGCCGAGACGGTGCAGACCGGCCCGCGGGTGCTGATCGATTCGCCGGCGCCCATGCCGACCGCCGTCCGCGCGCGGTTCCATCCGGGCGAGGATCGCGGCGCGCTGGCACCCTGCAGGGACGAGGCGGCGCGCATCCTGTCGCTGTTGTGAGGTTTGCGTCCCGCGGCGGCGCGGGGGGCTGCCTGCCCCCCGCACCCCCCGGATGTCACACCTGGCCGAGCGGTTCGGTCGCCGCCGTCAGCCAGTCCAGATCCTGCCCTTGAAGATCGGGCGACAGGCTGATCCGAACCTGGGCGTGATAGGCGTCCAGCCAGGCGACATCGTCGGCCGACAGCGCGGCGCGGTCGATCAGGCGGCGGTCGATGGGGCACAGCGTCAGCGTGTCGAAGCCCAGCATCTGGCGGCCCGGTTCCGCATCGGCCTGGGTCACGACGATCAGATTCTCGATCCGGATGCCGAAGCTGCCTTCGCGATAGTAGCCGGGCTCGTTCGACAGGATCATGCCGGGTTCCAGCGGCACGTCGCTGACGCGGCTGATCCGCGCCGGGCCTTCATGCACGCAAAGTGCCGCGCCGACGCCGTGGCCGGTGCCGTGATCGTAGTCCAGACCCTGCGACCACAGGAACTGACGCGCCAGGGCGTCCAGATGCCCCCCGGTCACGCCGGTCGGAAAGCGCGCCCGCGACAGGGCGATCATGCCGCGCAGCACCGCGGTGAAGGGCCTCATCGCGTCCGGGCGCGGATCGCCCAAGGGCACGGTGCGGGTGATGTCGGTGGTGCCGTCGGCGTATTGGCCGCCGGAATCGATCAGCAGCAGGTCGCCCGCGGCCAAGCGACGGTTGGTCGCCTCGGTCACGCGGTAATGGACGATGGCGCCGTTCGGACCGGCGCCCATGATCGTGTCGAAGCTGATGTCGAGGATGCCCTGATCACGGCGCAGCCCCTCCAGTTGGCGGACCACGTCGATCTCGGACAGGGCGGCGGAGTCCTGACGGTCTAGCCATGCCAACAGGCGCACCATGGCCACCCCGTCGCGGTGATGGGCGCTGCGCATGCCCGAAAGCTCTGCCGCGTTCTTGCGGGCCTTGGGCAGGACGGCGGGGTCGGGGCCTGCGACGACGGTGGTGCCCGCGGCCTCCAGGATGCGGAACGCGGCCTCGGGCGCGGAGCCGGGATCGAGGCGCACGGGGCCTTCGAGGTCGGTCAGCGCCGCAGCCAGCGCGTCATGCGGCAGGATGTGGACATGATTGCCCAGATGCGCGCGCAGGTCGGCGTCGAACTTGGCTGGGTCCGCGAACAGCGCCAGATCGCCGCTGTCCGACAGCACCGCAAACGATTGCACCACCGGGTTCTTGGGCAGGTCGCTGCCGCGGATGTTCAGCAGCCAGGATATCGAGTCGGGCAGCGTCAGCAGCGCCGCTGCCTGCCCCTGCGCCTTGAGATCGGTGGCCAGGCGGGCGCGTTTCTGCGCCGCGCTCTCTCCGGCGATGGCGTCGGGGTGGATGCGGGCAGGGCCCACGGGCGGGGCTGGGCGGTCGGGCCAGATCGCGTCGACCGGATTGTGGTCCAGCGCGATCAGGGCGATCCCGGTGTCAGTCAGCGCGCCCTCCATCCCGGCGATCTCCTTGCGGGTGTGCAGCCAGGGGTCGAAACCCACGCGACCGCCCTGGGGCAGGGCCTCGGCCAGCCAGGCAGAGGGGCGCGTCTCGGGCCAGGGCACCGGGGTGAAATGACCAAGGTCGATCTGGCTGCGCACCTGCACGCGATAGCGGCCGTCGATGAAGACGCCCGCCTGGTCAGCCGTCACGATCGCGAATCCCGCGCTGCCGGTGAACCCGGTCAGCCAGGCCAGCCGGGCGTCGGCATCGGCCACGTATTCGCCCTGATGCACGTCAGCGCGCGGCACGATGACCGCGTCCAGCTGTTCGCGTGCCATCAACTGGCGGAGGGCGGTCAGGCGGGCGGCATGATCGCCACCGCCCGCCGGGTCGTCGAAGGTCTGAAAGCTCACAGCGCGATGGCCTCCATCACCTTGGGTTCGATCACGTCGACGCCGGACAGGGCGTCAATCAGCACCTGCGCCGACTGTTCCAGCAGGGGGAAGGTCTTGTAATGGCAGGGGATCACGGTCTTAAAGTCGAAATAGCGCTTGGCCGCATAGGCCGCGCGCGACATGTCCATGGTGAAATGCCCGCCCGCGCACAGGATGCCGATGTCTGGCTTGTGCAGGTCGCCCATCCATTCCATGTCGGCCATGATGTCGGTGTCGCCCGAGACATAGATCACATGCCCGTCGCCCGCGATCATGTAACCCGATTCGTGGCCCGCATAGACAGGACCGTCCGGCCCGCTGATCGAGCTGGAATGCGTCGCGTTCACCATCGTCACCTGCGCGCCGCCCAGATCGACCGTGCCGCCCTTGTTGAAGCCGATGCCCTCGATCTTGTCGGTCTTTTCCCAATGGCCGATCAGGTCGAAGATGCCCACGACGGGGATCTTCAGCTCCTTGGCCAAGGCCAGCGTGTCGCCGGTATGATCGCCATGGCCGTGGGTGATCAGGATATGCGTGGCGCCGTCGATGGCCTCGGCGCGCCGGTCGTCGGGAAAGACGGGGTTTCCGCTGAACCAGGGGTCGATCAGGATCACGGCCTGTTCGATCTGCAGACGAAAGCCGGAATGGCCAAGCCAAGTCAGTTTCATGGGGTCTCCTTCGCGCTGTCGCGGCAGGTTAGCGGCCGCGTCCGGTCGTGACCAGAACCCCCGGTGGGGTCAAAGGTTGCCGGTCGCGGGTGCCGCATCGTCCAGGCGCAGGCGCAGGCGTTCCCGCCCGCCCCAGGTCGACAGCTCCAGCTTGCCGGCCAGGTGGAACCGCCGCCCCTTAGCGCCGATCAGGCCGGGACCAAGCGGGCCGTCCATCGCGCCCCAGGCCACGGCCTCCATCGGGGGGCTGCCGGGGCTGCGGAACTGCAGGCGCAGGTGGCGGTCGCCCATGGTCGCGGCGCTGTCGATCAGCTGGTCGGAAAACGCAAAGCGCGGCGCGGGGGCGGCCTGCCCGAAGGGACCGGCATCCTCCAGCATGCGGTACATGGGCGCGGTGGCACCCGACGGCTCCAGGAGGCCCGAAATGCGCAGGTCGCCCGACCCGGTGCGGCCCGCCAGATCGCGGGCGATCAGCTCGGCCAGCCGGTCCATCGCGGCGGGGATCTTTGCCTCCTCGACGGTCAGGCCTGCGGCCATGGTATGCCCGCCGCCCTTTTGCAGCAGACCCTCATGCGCCAGACGCTGGATCGCGCGGCCCAGATCGACGCCGGGAACCGACCGGGCGCTGCCCTTGCCGATGCCGTGATCGACCCCGATCACCACGGATGGCAGATCGGTCGCCTCCTTGACGCGGGCGGCGACGATGCCCACCACGCCCGGATGCCAGCCCGCGCCCGCGGCCCAGGACAGGCGCGCATCACCCCGCGCCTCGACCTGGGACAGGGCCTCCAGGCGGACGGCGGCCTCAATCGCGCGGCGGTCGCTGTTCAGCGCGTCCAGCTGGCGCGCCAGCTGATCGGCCTGCGACGCGTCGCGGCAGGACAGGCACAGCGCGCCCAGATCGGCGCGACCCACGCGCCCACCCGCATTGATGCGCGGACCCAGCAGGAAGCCCAGGTGGAACGCGCTTGGCGCGCCGTCCAGCCGGGCGATGTCGGACAGCGCGACCAGACCCGCCCGCTGCCTGCGCGCCATCACGGCCAGACCCTGGCGGACAAACGCGCGGTTGACGCCGACCAGCGGCGCGACATCGGCGACCGTGGCCAGCGCGACCAGATCCAGCATCGCCATCAGGTCCGGTTGCGGCAGGCCCCGCTGGCGCAGCACGCGACCTGCCTGAACCAGCGTAAGGAACACCACGCCCGCGGCGCACAGATGGCCCAGCGCGCCGTCCTCGTCCATGCGGTTCGGGTTCACGACGGCCAGCGCGGGGGGCAGGGTCTCTCCGCCCAGGTGGTGGTCCAGGACGATCACGTCGCAGCCCGCGGCGACGGCCAGCGCGTCATGCGACAGCGTCCCGCAGTCGACGCAGACGATCAGGTCGTGCGCCGCCGCCAGCGCGGTCATGGCGGGGACGTTGGGGCCGTACCCCTCGTCGATCCGGTCGGGGATATAAAGCGTCGCCTGGCGCCCGTGCTGGTGCAGCCAGTCGATCAGCAGGGCGGCCGACGATCCGCCGTCGACATCGTAATCGGCAAAGATCGCGATGCGCTGGCCGTTGACGGCGGCATCGACCAGCCGTTCGGCGGCGACGTCCATGTCGCGCAGGGTCAGCGGGTCCGGCAGCAGGTCGCGCAGCTTGGGTGCCAGGAACCCGGCCGCCTCGGAAGGCGGCACGCCGCGTTCGGCCAGCACGCGGGCCACCGGCAGGGGCAGGGCCGCCTGCTGGGCCAGTCCTTCGGCCAGCCGTTCCAGATCGGCGGGCGGTCCGATCCACCGCCGCCCGGTCAACGAGCTGTCGATGCCCAGAAATGCCGTCATGTGTCTTCTTTGTCCAAAGGCCCCGGGGTCGTCCCGGGACGGGACAGGGGGGCGCGAGGCCCCCCCTTACCTCACTTCACCGGGTTGCGATAGGTCATGCGCCGCACCGATCCGGTCTTGGACCGCATCAGGATGGTCTCGGTCGTCAGGTATCCCGGCTCGCGCTTGACGCCGGCGACGATCGAGCCGTCGGTGACGCCGGTCGCGGCAAAGATCACGTCGTCGGTGACCAGGTCGTCGCGGGCATAGATGCGGTCCAGGTCGGTGATCCCGGCCTTCTTCGCGCGTCCGCGTTCGTCGTCGTTGCGGAACATCAGCCGGCCCCACATCTGCCCGCCCATGCATTTCAGCGCGGCCGCGGCCAGGACGCCCTCGGGCGCGCCGCCCGAACCCATGTACATGTCGATGCCGGTCAGCTCGGCCTCGGCGCAGTGGATCACGCCGGCCACGTCGCCGTCGGTGATCAGGCGGATCGCGGCGCCGGTCTGGCGAACCTCGGCGATCATCTCCTCATGGCGCGGACGCTCCAGGATACAGACGGTGATGTCGCCGTCCTCGCAGCCGCGGGCGCGGGCCAGGGCGCGCACGCGTTCGGCCGGGCTCATGTCCAGGCTGACGACATCCTTGGGATAGCCCGGCCCCACGGCCAGCTTGTCCATATAGACGTCGGGCGCGTGCAGCAGCGTGCCGCGCGGCGCCATCGCGATGACGGTCAGCGCGTTCGGCATGTCCTTGGCGGTCAGGGTGGTGCCCTCCAGCGGGTCCAGCGCGATGTCCACCTCGGGGCCCTCGCCGGTGCCGACCTCCTCGCCGATGAACAGCATCGGCGCCTCGTCGCGCTCGCCCTCGCCGATGACGACGACGCCCTTGATGTCCAGCATGTTCAGCTGGTCGCGCATCGCGTTCACCGCGGCCTGATCGGCGGCCTTCTCGTCGCCGCGGCCGATCAGCCGGGCCGAGGCATGGGCTGCCGCCTCGCTGACGCGGGCCAGCCCCAGGGACAGCATCCTGTCGTTGAAATCCTTCGGCGCGGTCATGTCCCTCATCCCTTCGTGCTGCAGGTTGGGGGCTTTCTAGGGGGCGGGACAGGGGGCAGCAAGCCTGACGGCGCTAACGGTCCGGGCTTTCCGACAGTTCCAGCGCCAGCGCGTGGATCCGCGGCACGATGTCGCCCAGGGTCGCATGGACCAGGCGGTGCTGCTGGATCCGCGTCAGCCCGGCAAAGGCAGGGCTGGCCATGCGGATGCGGAAATGGCTTTCGCCCCCGTCGCGAAAGCCTGCATGGCCGCGATGATCCTCGCTTTCGTCCAGCACCTGCAGGGTAGTGGGCTGCAGGGCTGCCAGCCGTTCGGTCATCTGGTCCGCGATCATCCGCATATCCTTTCCGTCAAGGGGTTTCATGTCCCGTCAGATAGCCTAAACTGCCCGCCTTGAGTCGCAAAGGTGCCCCAGGATGAGCAAGAACGACCCGTTCGGTTTCGACATTTCCGCCGCCAAGGACAAGAAGCGCAAGACCAAAGGGCGGCGCGGCATGTCGGGGGCGTTCGAGACCTCGACCCGCACCTGCGAGCGCGAGGGATGCGACGAGCCGGGCCAGTATCGCGCACCCAAGAACCCGCGCAACCTCGACGACTACTTCTGGTTCTGCAAAGAGCACGTCCGCGATTACAACGCGAACTGGAACTACTTCCAGGGCCAGTCCGAGGAGGAGTTCCAGCAGTTCATCGACAATGCGACGGTCTGGGAACGCCCCACCAAGCCCTTCGGTCGCGCCGCGGCCGAGGACAAGTGGGCCCGCCACGGCGTCAGCGACCCGCTGGAGATCCTGGGCGCGAACGGCACCGCGCCGGAATCGCGCGCGCAGTCCAGCGCGCGCAAGCTGCCGCCCACCGAACGCCGCGCCCTGGACATCCTGGAGGCCAAGGATCACTGGACCCGCGCCGAGATCCGCAAGCAGTACAAATCGCTGGTCAAGGACCTGCACCCCGACATGAACGGCGGCGACCGTTCCGACGAGGATCGCCTGTCCGAGGTGGTCTGGGCCTGGGATCAGATCAAGGAAAGCCGGTTCATCCGCGACTAGGGTCGCCAGGCGGACAGCGTCAGGCCGCGCGCCCCCGGCGCCGCGGCCGCAGGGCTAGGCCCAGAACCAGCAGCAGCAGCGTTACGACCGGCACGTTCCCGACCGCCAGCCACGGCGTCGCGGGCAGCGCGCCGGGCAGCGCCGCGTCGATCTTGCCGGGCTGGTTCAGGGGCAGGCTGGCCAGGATGCGCCCGCGCGCGTCGATCACCGCGCTGACCCCCGTATTCGCGGCGCGCACCAGCGGCAGCCCCGTCTCGATCGCGCGCAGGCGGGCTTGGTCCAGATGCTGGTACGGGCCCGACAGGGTGCCGAACCATGCGTCGTTGGTGGCCTGCAGCAGCCAGCCGGGGCGCTGGTCCAGATGGCGCAGATGCTGGGGAAAGATCGCCTCATAGCAGATCAGCGGCTGAAAGTCGGGGACGCCCGGCGCCGACATGATCTGTGGTCCGGGACCGGCGGAATAGCCGTTGCCCTGCCGCGCGGCAAAGGCGCCGATGCCCAGATGGGCCAGCGCGTCGCCCCAGGGGACGTATTCGCCAAACGGCACCAGATGGAATTTGTCATAGACCTGGGTGATCTGTCCGCCCGGCACGACGGTCGCAAGGCTGTTGAAGAAGCGGCTGCCCTCGCGGCGCTGGATGCCCATGACCAGAGGCGCGCCCGCGGCCTGGGACATCATCGGCAGGACCGCGTCGGCATCCTCCAGTAGGAAGTTCACGGCTGTCTCGGGCCAGATGACCAGATCGCGGGGGCCGGGTTCGGCGGACAGGTCCAGCAGGCGCTGGAAGAAGACCGTGGACCATTCGGGGTCCCACTTCAGGTGCTGCGCTGCATCGGGCTGCACGATCCGCAGGGTCACGGGCCGGTCGGCGGGCATCGGTGCGGCCAGCCGCATCGTCCCCGCGATCCACGGACCTGCCAGCAGGGCCGCGGCCAGGGCTATCGCCATCACCGCGCGCCCGCGCAACAGGACCGGCAGTGCGGCCAGCGCCATCGTCAGCGTGCCAAGGCCCAGGGCCCCGGTCCACGCGGCCATCTGGGCGACGGGCGTGTCGATCCATGCATGGCCGATCTGGGCCCAGGGAAAGCCGGTGAAGATCCAGCCGCGCAGCCAGTCCGACAGGACCAGTGCCGCAGCGATCGCCGTGGCCTGCGCAGCGGGACCGCGGGCCAGACGGGCGGCCGCGCCGGCCGGGACCGCCCAGAACAGGGCACCCCCAAGCGCCATCAGGATCAGCGCAAAGGGCGCCATCCAGCCGTGGCGGGCAATGTCGACCAGGAAGGGTTCGGTGATCCAGGACAGCGACAGGGCGAACCAGCCAAAGCCCGCGGCCAGAACGTGCCAGAACACGGCGGCGGCGGGCAGGGGCGACAGCCGCCAGATCAGCGCGGCCATCGCCAGCGGCGTCGCGGCCCAGATGCCCAGGGGCGCAAGGCCCAGGGCGGCGATCAGGCCCAGGGCCAGATCGGGCAGAAGACTGCGCAGGGGCGGACGGCCCCCGCGCAGTCGGGATAGCGGGCGACGCGTGCGGCGCATCAGGCCTGCGCGTCAGCGTCCTTGGGCTGCGCGTCGGCGTCGGCCTTCTTGCGGCGGGTACGCTTGGGCTTTTCCGGCGCGTCCGTCGCGGCATCGGCGGTCGCGGCCTTGCGACGACGGGTGGGCTTGGGCGCATCGACCGAAGCTTCGGCGGGGGCCTCTGCCGCATCGGTGGCGGGCTTGCGGCTGCGCGTCCGCTTGGGCTTGGGCGCTGTCTCCTCGACCGGCTCGGCGGCGGGGGCGTCGGTTTCGGCCGTCTCGACCTTCTTGCGGCCTCGGGTGCGCTTGGGCTTGGGTTCCGCGGCGGGTTCGACCGCCGGTGCCTCTGCCTGAACGGGCGCTTCGGCCACGGGCTGCGCGTCCTGAACGGCGTCGGCCGGCACGCTCTCGGGCTGCGTGGCCTCGGGTTGGGCTTCGATGGGGGCTTCGGTCGCCGTCTCGGCCTGCGCCTTGCCGCGACCGCGGCCGCGCGACCGGCGTGCGGGCTTGGGGGCGGGATCGGCGGCGGGGGCCTCTGCCCCGGTCTCGGTCGGGGCGTCGTCCGACAGGCCGACGCTGCGCAGTTCGACCAGCATGAACTGGGGGATGTGATCGCCCATGCCCATCACCTGCGACCCGCGGTTGTCCTGATCGCGACCACGGCGTCCGTCGCGACGGTCATCCCGGCGGTCGCCGCGGCGGTCGTCACGACGATCCTCGCGGCGTTCGTCCTTGCGGGTCTCCTCGCGGCGCGGCTGCTCGGCGCGTGCTTCGGGCTCGGGGCGGGGTTCAGGCTGCGCTTTGGGCTCCATGCGGGCCTCCGGTTCGGCTGCGGTCGCGACGGGTGCGGGGGGCGCTGCGGCTTCCGCCTCGGGGCGGGGTTCGTCGCGACGGCGGCGACGGCCGCGTTCGCGCGATCCGCCCTTGCGATCCTCCGTGGCGTTGCCTTCGGCCTTGCGGTCGTCGCGCGCAGGTGCGTCGCCACCGGCAAATCCTGCCGGCGCCTCGACCCGCGGCAGCGAGGATTTCAGCAACTGCTCGATCGCGGCCAGATACTTGTCGTCGGACGGCACGGCGATGCTGATCGAGGTGCCAAGACGGCCCGCGCGGCCGGTGCGCCCGATGCGGTGGACATAGTCCTCGGCATGGCTGGGCAGGTCGTAGTTGAAGACGTGGCTGACCGCCGGGATGTCCAGGCCGCGCGCCGCGACGTCGGATGCGATCAGCAGGCGCAGCTTGCCGTCGCGGAACGATTCCAGCGTGCGGGTCCGCTGGCTCTGGTCCAGGTCGCCGTGGATCGGGGCCGCGTCGTATCCGTATTTCGCCAGCGACTTGGCGACGATGTCGACGTCCGTCTTGCGGTTGCAGAAGACGATGGCGTTGGTCAGCCCCTCGCCCTCGGCGTCGATCAGGGCGCGCAGCAGGTCGCGCTTCTGCTTGGCGGCCATGTCGCGGCGGGTGGGGGTCAGCTGGATCAGGCGCTGCGTGATCGTCTCGCTGGCCGAGGCCTGACGCGCGACCTCGACCCGTTCGGGCGAGTGCAGGAAGGTGTTGGTGATCCGCTCGATCTCGGGGGCCATGGTGGCGCTGAAGAACAGCGTCTGGCGGGTGAAGGGCGTCAGCTGGAAGATGCGCTCGATATCGGGGATGAAGCCCATGTCCAGCATGCGGTCGGCCTCGTCCACGACCATGATCTGAACGCCGGTCAGCAGCAGCTTGCCACGCTCGACATGGTCCAGCAGGCGGCCCGGGGTGGCGATCAGCACGTCCACGCCGCGATCGATCAGCTTGTCCTGTTCGCCGAAGCTGACGCCGCCGATCAGCAGCGCCTTGGTCAGGCGGGTGTGCTTGGCATAGGTGTCGAAATTCTCGGCCACCTGGGCGGCCAGCTCACGCGTGGGGCACAGCACCAGGCTGCGCGGCATGCGCGCGCGGGCCCGGCCGCGGCCCAGCAGCGTGATCATCGGCAGGGTGAAGCTGGCGGTCTTGCCGGTTCCGGTCTGCGCGATCCCCAGCACGTCGCGGCCTTCCAGGGCGGGCGGGATCGCCCCCTGCTGGATGGGCGTCGGCGTCTCGTAGCCGGCTTCCAGCACGGCCTGCAGCACTTTGGGGTCCAGCTTCAGATCAGAGAACTTGGTCATTCGGGGCTTTCCATTAAGCCGCGCCCGTTCTGGCGCGATGCGTTCCAAGCCGCGCGCCCGTCTGGCGCAGTGGCGGCTAAGTTGGGACGCAAACACGGACGCCCCGCCTTGATGCCTGCCGGATGCAGGCCCGCATCGCGTAGACCAAAGGCGCTGCCGCGTCAATCTTTTGCGTGGTCCGTCCCGCCGGCGGTGCGGTGGCGCGGGGCTTTCGGTTGACCTCTCCCCGTCCGAAAGGGTAACCCCCGGGGGTCAATCAGGAAGCCCATGATGAACCTTTTCACCGATTTGCGCGGCGTCGTCGTCGAGGCGCTGGACCAGATGGCCGCCGCAGGAGAGCTGCCCGCAGGCCTGGATACCGCCAATGTCACGGTCGAACCGCCCCGCGACCCGGCGCATGGCGACATGGCCACCAATGCCGCGATGGTGCTGGCCAAGCCCGCCGGCATGAAGCCGCGCGAGATCGCCGACCGCCTGGCCGCGCGCCTGACCGACCCCCGCATCAGCGCGGCCGAGGTCGCGGGCCCCGGTTTCCTGAACCTGCGCCTGTCTCCGGTGGTCTGGCAGGGCGTGATCCGGTCGGCCCTGCAGGCGGGCACCGAATTCGGGCGGTCCGACCTTGGGGCGAACGCCAAGGTCAACGTCGAGTTCGTCAGCGCCAACCCCACCGGTCCGATGCATGTGGGCCATGTCCGCGGCGCGGTCTTCGGTGATGCGCTGGCGCGGCTGCTGGCGTTCTCCGGCCATGACGTCACGCGCGAATACTATATCAATGACGGCGGTGCGCAGGTCGACGTGCTGGCCCGCTCGGCATACGAGCGCTATCGCGAGGCGAACGGGCTGGAGCCCGAGATCCGCGAGGGGCTGTATCCCGGCGACTATCTGATCCCCGTCGGAGAGGCGCTGAAGGCCAAGTACGGCGACAGCCTGCTGGACCGCCCCGAGGCCGAATGGCTGGAGGAGATCCGCGAATTCGCGACGCAGGCGATGATGGAGCAGATCCGCGGCGACCTGGCGATCCTGGGCGTCGAGATGGACGTCTATTCCAGCGAGAAGGCGCTGTACGGCACCGGCCGGATCGAGGATGCGATCGCGCGCCTGGACACGCAGGGCCTGATCTATCGCGGCGTGCTGGAGCCGCCGAAAGGCAAGCTGCCCGAGGACTGGGAGGCGCGCGAGCAGCTGCTGTTCCGGTCCAGCGCGCATGGCGACGACGTGGACCGGCCGATCCAGAAGTCGGACGGCGCCTGGACCTATTTCGCGCCCGACATCGCCTATCACTGGGACAAGATCGACCGCGGCTTCGATCAGCTGATCGACGTCTTCGGCGCCGATCACGGCGGCTATGTCAAGCGGATGAACGCGGCGGTCAAGGCGCTGTCGAACGGCCGCGTGCCGCTGGACGTCAAGCTGATCCAGCTGGTCAAGCTGTACAAGAACGGCGAGCCGTTCAAGATGTCCAAGCGCGCCGGCACCTTCGTGACCCTGCGCGACGTGGTCGAGGAGGCGGGGGCCGACGTCACGCGCTTCATCATGCTGACACGCAAGAACGACGCGGCGCTGGATTTCGACTTTGCCCGCGTGCTGGAACAGTCCAAGGACAACCCGGTCTGGTACGTCCAGTATGCCAGCGCCCGGGTCCATTCCGTGCTGCGCCGCGCGACCGAGGCCGGGATCGCGGTCGACGATTCGACCCTGGCGGATGCCGATCTGTCCGTCCTGTCCCACCCGGCCGAGCTGGAACTGGCCCGCAAGGTCGCCGAATGGCCGCGCCTGGTCGAGAACGCGGCCCGCGCGCACGAGCCCCATCGTGTGGCGTTCTTCCTGTATGAACTGGCATCCGACCTGCATTCGCTGTGGAATCGCGGCAATGACGACATGTCGCTGCGATTCATCCAGGATGGCGACGCGGTCACAAGCCAAGGAAAAATTGCGCTGGTCCGGGCGGTTGGCGTTGTTATTTCATCTGGTCTCGCTATTCTTGGCGTCACTCCGGCGGAAGAAATGCGCTGACCGAATGCGTCGCCGCCGGGGAAGGCTGAGAGCAGGCAAAAGTTAATCCGGGACAACCGGCGGGCAGGCGAACATGGCAGTGATGGACTTCCGCGAAGGCGGCTACGTTTTCTCGCGTCACAAGGTGAAGCGCGAATTCTCTTACGATCAGAACGGACAGCCGGCAGCGGCTGCCGGTCAGGCACAGCACCCCGGGCAGGCCGACGGCCTGCCGGCGCGGCTGGCGCGGGTGACCCATTACATGGGCGCGGTCGCATCGGTGGCGCTGATGGTCGGGTTGATGGCCTGGGGCTGGCAGCTGGTGTCGCGCGACGTGTCGGGCGTGCCCGTCATCCGCGCCGTCCAGGGCGAGGCCCGCACCACCGCCGAGGATCCGGGCGGTCAGCTGACCAACCATACCGGACTGGCCGTGAATTCGGTCGCCGGTGGGCAGGTCCTGTCGCCGACCGAGCAGGTCGCGATCGCGCCGGCGCCGGTGGACCTGTCCGCCGATGACGTCGCCATGGGAGAATTGGGCGCCACCGCCCGCGAACCCTCGAACCCGTCGGAGACGCCGTTGACTTTCGCGGGCGAGCCCATCGTGCCGCTGTCCGACAGCGAGGCCCGCGCCCTGGCTGAGGCCGAGGCGGCCGCCGCCGCCGAACGCGCCCTGGCCGATCACGCCGTCAATCAAGCCGCGATCATCGACGCCCCCGCCAGCGAGGGTGCGGTGACCGAGGTCGTCACCGACGAGAACGGTCTTCCGGCACAGTCCGCAGCCATCGCCGAGGCGCTGGCCCAGGCCCAGGCCGAGGCGAACCCCGCCGTGGTCGTCGCATCGGCCCGCCCCACGCCGCGCCCCCGTGTGACGCAGGTTGCCGCGGCACCCGCGCCCGTCGCCGCGCAGACCGCCCTGGCCCAGGCCCCGGCGCCGGCCCCCGACCGTCCCGCGGCAGCACCCACGCCGGCCCCGGCACCCGCCGCAGCGCGCAGCGCCAGCGGTCCCGTCGTGCAGGTCGGCGCGTTCGACAGCGACTCCATCGCCAATGGCGAATGGCAGCGGCTGGCGGGGCGCAATGGCGGCCTGTTCTCGGGCAAGTCGCCGGTCATCCAGGAACATCAGTCGAACGGCCGCACCTTCTGGCGGCTGCGGGTCGCGGGCTTTGATTCGCTGTCCGAGGCGCGGCAGTTCTGTTCCGCGCTGCAATCCTCGGGGACCGACTGCCTGGCGCTTGGCGGCTGAGGCCGTGCAGAACGCAACCATTCTGGGTGGCGTCGGCGGTCTGTCCCTGACGCCGGACGAGGCCGCGTTCTTTCGCGAGGCCGACCCCTGGGGCTTCATCCTGTTCGGACGCAATGTCGACTCGCCCGATCAGCTGCGCCGCCTGACCGCGCAGCTGCGCGAGGCCGTGGGCCGCGACTGCGTGATCACCATCGACCAGGAGGGCGGCCGCGTGCAGCGCATGCGCGCGCCCCATTGGACCGACTGGCCGGCGCCGCTGGACCAAGCGCGGGCGGGACCGCAGGCGATGTGGCTGTACTATCACCTGATCGGTCAGGAATTGCGGGCCGTGGGCATCGATTCGAACTGCGCCCCCACGTTGGACGTGGCGCAGGACGGCACACATCCCTTCCTGCGCAACCGCTGCCTGGGCACCGACCCTGACCGCGTGGCCGAACTAGGCCGCGCGGCGGCGGACGGGTTGCTGGCCGCGGGCGTTCTGCCGGTGGTCAAGCACATGCCCGGCCATGGCCGCGCACAGGTCGACAGCCATCACGGCCTGCCCGTGGTCGACGCGACCGAGGCCGAACTGGACGCGGTCGATTTCGCGCCGTTCCGGGCGCTGAACGATCTGCCGATGGGCATGACCGCGCATATCCGCTTTCCGGCGCTGGATGACGGGCCCGCCACGGCTTCGCGCCGGATGATCGGGCTGATCCGCGACCGGATCGGATTCGACGGCCTGCTGATGACGGACGACATCACGATGAACGCGTTGTCGGGGACGCAGGCCGAACGCGCGGCCGCATCCATCGCGGCGGGCTGCGATCTGGTGCTGCATTGCAACGGCACGATCGACCAGATGGCGCCTGTGGTCGAGGCCGCCGGTCCGATGACGCGCGACGCCATGCGCCGCGCCGATGCCGCCTTGGCCCGCAGACAGACGCCGGCACAGGCCGACATCGCCGCCCTGACCGATCAGTGGCGGGTGCTGAGCGCTTGACAGGCAGGCGCGGGGGCATGACCCTTTGCGCCCGTGCCAAGGAGGCTTTGTGGCCAGACAGGTTCCCTATCTTCAGCCCGTCGCCGATGCCGATGTCGCGCAGCGGCGCGCGGACGAGGCGCTGATCGTCGATGTCGACGGCTATGAGGGGCCGCTGGACCTGCTGCTGACGCTGGCGCGCACGCAAAAGGTGGATCTGCTCAAGATCCGGGTGCTGGACCTGGCCGAACAGTACCTGGCCTTTGTCGAGAAGGCCCGCGCCCTGCGGATCGAGCTTGCGGCCGACTACCTGGTCATGGCCGCCTGGCTGGCCTTCCTGAAATCCCGCCTGCTGCTGCCCCCCGACCCCGAAGCCGAAGGTCCCTCGGCCCAGGACATGGCCGCCCATCTGGCCTTCCAGCTGGAGCGTCTGGCCGCGATGCGGCAGGCGGCGGCGCAGCTGATGGGCCGCGACCGGCTTGGCCTGTCGCGCTTCGCCCGCGGCGCCCCCGAAACCGTCGCGCGCACCCGCCGCACCCAATGGCAGGCAGGGCTGATCGACCTGATGCGCGCCTATGCCCGGCTCAAGACGCGCGACGAGTTCCGCCCCTATGCGTTCGACCGGCATGACATCTTCACCATGGAACAGGCGCTGGACCGGTTGCGGCGGATGATCGGGTTCACCGGCCAGTGGACCGACCTGTCGGTGTTCCTGCCCGACGGCTGGTCGGACGACCCAAAGCGGCGGCGCAGCGCCACCGCCGCGACCTTTGCCGCCTCGCTGGAGCTTGCGCGCCAGGGCCGGCTGGAGATACGGCAGGCGCAGACCTTCGCGCCCATCCATTACCGGCAAAAGTCCCATGACAACCACAGCTGACCCCACCTCTCCGGCGCTGGACGAACAGGCCCGCATGGTCGAGGCGATCCTGTTCGCAGCCGTGCAGCCGATGAGCCTGCGCGATCTGGCCGCGCGGATGCCGCAGGGCTGCGACCCGGCCGCGGCGGTGGCCCGGCTGCGCGCGACCTATCAGGGGCGCGGCGTGGTCTTGGAACGCATCGGCGACGCCTATGCCTTTCGGACCGCGCCCGACCTGTCGTTCCTGATGCAGACCGAGACGGTGGACACCCGCCGCCTGTCGCGCGCCGCCATCGAGACCTTGGCGATCATCGCCTATCATCAGCCGGTCACCCGGACCGAGATCGAGGAGGTGCGCGGCGTTGCCCTCAGCCGTGGCACGCTGGACCAGCTGATCGAGATGGAATGGGTGCGTGTCGGCCGCCGCCGCATGACGCCCGGCCGTCCCGCGACCTATATCGTGACCGAGGGTTTCCTGGACCATTTCGGCCTGGAATCGGCGCGCGATCTGCCCGGGCTTGCGGAACTGCGCGCGGCGGGGTTGCTGGAATCGCGCCCGCCCGCCGATGGTCTGGGCCTGCCCCTTGTCGGCGGGGATGCGGACCCCGATATCGACCCCGAAGAGTTGTTCGAGGACGAGTAAGCGATGAACGCCAACCAGCTGATCAGCATGTTCACCCGCCTTGTCGCGCGCCGTGCAATGACCTGGGGCATCAACAGGGGGCTGGGCACCCTGTCGCGTGGAAAGACCGGGTCCGGCAAGACGGGTTTCGGCAAGGCAGGGTTCGGCAAGGCGGGGTTGGGCAAGCGCCGCAGCGATGCGCAGATGCAGGACCTGGCGCGCAAGATGCGGACCCTGTCGCGGCTGACGCGTCGCTGAGGCTGGGCTTTCCCCGCGACGCGCGCTAGGGCTGCGCGATGGACAACACCCCTTTCGAGATCTTTCTGGTGGCCACCCCCGGCCTCGAGGCGCCGCTGGCGGCCGAGGCAAAAACTCTTGGCTGGACCGGCGTGATCCAGCCCGGCGGCGTCACCATCACGGGCGGCTGGACCGATGTCTGGCGCGCCAACCTGATGCTGCGCGGTGCTACGCGCGTGCTGGCCCGCATCGGCGGGTTCCGCGCCATGCACCTGGCCCAGCTGGACAAGCGCGCCCGAAAGTTCCCTTGGGCGGACCTGCTGCCCCGCGACCTGCCCGTGCGGGTCGAGAGCATCTGCCGCGCCTCCCGGATCTATCATGCCGGCGCTGCGACGCAGCGCATCGAACGCGCCATTACCGAGGAGCTGGGCGCCCCCCTGGCCACGCCGGAGGATCGCGGCCCGTCGATCACCGTCAAGGCGCGGATCGAGGACGACCTGGTGACCTTCAGCCTGGATACGACCGGCGAATCGCTGCACAAGCGCGGCCATAAGGAGGCCGTCGCCAAGGCCCCCATGCGCGAGACCATGGCCGCGATGTTCCTGGCCGAGATGGGCTTTGACGGCAGCCAGCCGGTGCTGGACCCGATGTGCGGATCAGGCACATTCGTGCTGGAGGCTGCCGAGATCGCCCTGGGCCTGCTGCCCGGCCGCAGCCGCGGCTTCGCATTCCAGCGATTTGCGAATTACGACGCAGCTGCATTCGCCACGATGAACGCTGCGCCCGCGTTGCGCGACCTGTCCCTCCGGTTCCTGGGTTTCGACCGTGATCCCGGCGCGATCCGGATGAGCGAGGCGAATGCCGCCCGTGCGGGCGTGACCGCGGTGACGCGGTTCCAGGCCGGGCAGGTGACCGACCTGCAGCGCCCCGACGGCCCGCCGGGCATCGTGATCGTGAACCCGCCCTATGGCACCCGGATCGGCAACAAGGGTCCGCTGTTCGGCCTGCACGGCCAGATGGGCACGGTGTTCCGCGACCGGTTCCAGGGATGGCGCATCGGCATGATCACGTCCGAGGCCGGACTGGCCAAGGCCACCGCCCTGCCGTGGAAGGCACCGGGTCCGATCGTGGCACACGGCGGGTTGAAGGTCCGCCTGTGGCAGACCGGGCCGCTTTAGCGGAACTGCTTGGCCAGCTTCAGGCCCTGACCCTGATAGTTCGACCGGATCCCCTCGCCGTAAAGGCGCTGCGGGCGGGCGCCCATGCGTTCATAGACCAGGCGGCCGACGGTCTGGCCGTGCTCCAGCACGAAGGGCGCCTCGTGGCAGCGCACCTCGAGGACGCCGCGTGCCCCGTGCCCCTCATCCCCGATACCGAAGCCGGGATCGAAGAAGCCCGCGTAATGGACCCGGAATTCCCCCACCATCGCCAGATAGGGCGCCATCTCGGCCGCGTAGTCGGCAGGGATCGCCACCGATTCGCGGCTGACCAGGATATAGAAGGCGCCGGGGTCCAGGATCAGGCGGCCCTCGGTCGTGCGCAGCTCGTCCCAGAACTCGGCCACGGGATAGGCGCCGATGCGGTCCAGATCGATCACCCCGCTATGCGGGCGGGCGCGATAGCCGACCAGATCGCCCTGCGCAGGACGCAGATCGACCGAGAAGCCCAGGCCGTGATCGATCAGCACCGGCGCACCGCCCACCAGCGGCTGATCCGCATGCAGCGCGGTCAGATCGGCGTCCGACAGGACGGCCTGACCCCGGCGCAGACGCAGCTGGTTCAGGCGCATGCCGGGCCGCACCAGCACCGAAAAGCTGCGCGGGCAGATCTCGGCGTAAAGCGGTCCGTCGTAACCCTCGGGCAGGCGGTCGAATTCGGTGCCGTCATCGGTCACCAACCGTGTCAGCAGGTCCAGCCGCCCGGTCGATGACTTGGCGTTGGCGACCGCCGACATGCCCGCGGGCAGTGCGATCCGCTCCTGCAGCGGGATCAGGTAGACGCAGCCGCGTTCCAGCACGGCGCCGTCGGACAGGTCCATCTGGTGCATCTGGAAATCGGCCAGCCGCTCTGCGATGCGCCGCCCGCGCCCGGCCAGAAAGCTGGCACGCAGGCGATAGGCGGTGCGGCCAAGCCGCAGGTCAAGGCTGGCGGGCTGGATCTGTTCGGACGTGACGGGGGCATCGGCGCGGATGACGCCCTGGTCGATCAGATCGCGGATATCGCTGTCAGGCAGAACGCCATTCATGTCGCAAGCCCCTGATGCGGGTGGGGGATAAGGGAAACGCCCACCCTTGGAAAAGGATGGGCGTTTTCGGAATGGTCGGGCCGGAGAGATTCGAACTCTCGGCCTTCCGCCCCCCAGACGGACGCGCTAACCAGGCTGCGCCACGGCCCGACGCGCATGCTATAAAGCGATCCGGCAGGCCAGCACAAGGGCCTGGGCGCGGAAAACTTTGACAAATCGCATGCGGGGATCAGGACAGGCTCAACATGGCCTGAGCCAGCCGCATGACGGCAGGCTTGGCCCGCGGCCAGCGGCGATCGGCGGGTGAAATCTGCTGCAGATGACGCGCCATATCGCTGAGGCGTGCCAGCCAGACGGGCGGTTGCGACGGAGGGCTGACAGCGGCGATGCGCGCGGGTGCGGGGGCAGGGGGTGCCGTGTCCCGCGGCGGAGAGAGCTGCTGTGCGCCCCGCCTGCGGACGGATTGTCCGCGGTCGGTGGCGATCTGGCGAATCGCTCCGCGAATCGTCAGCCCGTCGTCGCGCAGCAGGGCACAGATGCCCGCTGCCATCTCGACATCGGCGGGGCGATAGTAGCGTCTGCCGTCGGGGCGCTTCATCGGCTTCAGCGCCGAGAACTGGGTTTCCCAATAGCGCAGGACATGCGGCGCGACGCCGATCAGGGTCGCCACCTCTCCGATCGACCGGAATGCCTCTGCGCCTTTCGCCATGGGGTCGGGCCGGGGCTATCGCTTGTTTCCGGCTGCCACGCGATCCTTCATCAGGTGCGAGGGCCGGAAGGACAGCACGCGGCGGGGCGTGATGGGCACCTCCTCGCCGGTCTTGGGATTGCGGCCGATCCGCTCGTTCTTGTCGCGCACCGAAAAGGTGCCGAAGGACGAGATCTTGACCTGCTCTCCCTGCACCAGCGCGTCCGAGATGTGGTCCAGCACGCTTTCGACCAGCTGTGCCGATTCGTGACGGGACAGGCCGACGTCACGGAATACCGCTTCGGCCAAGTCCATCCGGGTCAAGGTCTTGTCGCCCATGATTGATCCTCTTGAATGCGGGAAGGATGGTTCGAATTCCCATGGCTGTCAACGAGGCCCGCGGGGAAATCGTTCCCCGCCCGATACTTGTCACGCGCCGGCACGCCCTTGACAGGGTAGGGCGATTGATTCCGGCGCTATGCTTCCCATCTGTTGAGGACGCAGGATAGCGATGGAGGACAGGATGGCAGGCGGATGGGCCCGCGACGACGCGGTGAACGACCAGATCGATGTCAGCACGGCCGAAGCGATCGCCCGCGCCCGGCTGGCCGCGTCGCGCCGTCAGGTGGGCGACAGCGCACGGGTGTGCGCGGAATGCGACGAACCGATCCCCGAGGCACGCCGCGCCGCGCAGCCCGGGGTGCAGCTGTGCGTGGCCTGTCAGTCGGACCATGATCGCGCGAAACGGCCCGCGGGCGGGATGAACCGCCGCGCCAGCAAGGATGCGTTGTTGAAATAGCCTACCAGCGCAGGACGACGGCGCCCCAGCTGAGACCGCCGCCGATCGCCTCGGTCACCAGAACCTGACCCGGCGCGAACCGTCCCTGGCCGTCGGCGACGGACAGGGCCAGCGGAATCGACGCGGCCGAGGTGTTGCCGTGATCGGCCACGGTCAGCACGACCTTGTCCAGCGGCAGCTGCATCTTCTGCGCGGTGGCGGTGATGATGCGCATGTTCGCCTGGTGCGGGACCAGCCAGTCAACGTCGGCAGGCGTCAGCCCGGCACGGTCCAGCGCGGTATGCGCCGTCTTGGCCAGCTTTTCGACCGCGTGGCGGAAGACGAGGTTGCCCTGCATCCGCAGCTGGCCTGCCGTTCCGGTGGAGGACACGCCGCCATCGACATACAGAAGCTCGCGATAGGTGCCGTCGCTGTTCAGGTCGCTGGCCAGGATGCCTCGGTCATCGCTGGTGCCCGCACCGTCCTCGGCCTGCAGGACGACCGCGCCGGCGCCGTCGCCGAACAGCACGCAGGTGCCGCGGTCGGTCCAGTCCATGATCCGCGAGAAGGTCTCGGCCCCGATCACCAGGATGCGGTCGGCCTGGCCCGCGCGAATCATCGCGTCCGCATTGGCCAGCGCAAAGACGAAGCCCGCGCAGACGGCCTGCACGTCATAGGCAAAGCCGCGCTTCATCCCCAGACCGGCCTGGACCATGGTCGCGACGGCCGGAAAGGTGAAGTCGGGGGTCGAGGTCGCCAGCACGACACCGTCGATGTCGTCAGCGGTCATGCCTGCGCGGTCCAGCGCGGCCTTGGCGGCGCGGATGGCCAGGTCGCTGGTGGTCTGGCCCTCGGCCGCGAAGTGGCGACGCTCGATCCCGGTGCGAGAGCGGATCCATTCGTCGGTGGTGTCCAGCTTGTCCTCGAACCAGCTGTTCTCGACGATGCGTTCGGGCAGGTAATGCCCGGTGCCGCAGATGACCGAACGACGCGTCACGACGATGCTCCTGTATCGGTGGCGCTGGCGGATGCCGCGGCACCTTGGGCCACACGGGCGGCCAGGCGGTCCTGGAAACCCGATTTGGCCAGGGTGAAGGCCAGCTTGATGGCTGCGGACACGCCGGTCGCATCGGCGGAGCCGTGCGATTTCACGACCGTGCCGTTTAGGCCCAGGAAGATGCCGCCGTTCACGCGGCGCGGGTCGATCCGCTTCTGCAGGCGCTTGAGCGAGCTCATGGCCAGGACGGCCGCAAATTTTGACATGATCGAATTCGAGAAGGCGTCCTTGAGGAAGTCGCCGACCAGCTTGGCCGTGCCTTCCCCGGTCTTCAAGGCGACATTGCCGGTGAATCCGTCGGTGACGATCACATCCACGCGGTCGGACGGCAGATCGCCACCCTCGACGAAGCCGACATAGGTATAGCTGCCGGCGGCGGCCTGCTCGATCATCTCGTGGGCCTGCTTCAGTTCGGCGCGGCCCTTGTGTTCCTCGGTGCCCACGTTCAGCAGGCCGACGCGCGGCATGGGCAGGCCCAGGCCGTTGCGCGCATAGGATGCCCCCATCAGGGCATATTGCAGCAGGTCATGCGCATCGGCGCGGATGTCCGCGCCCACGTCCAGCATGATGTTGAACCCTTGGGGGTTGCGCGACGGCCACAGGCAGGCGATGGCCGGCCGGTTCACGCCCGGCAGCTTGCGCAGACGCAGCATCGACAGCGCCATCAGCGCGCCGGTGTTCCCGCAGGACACGGCGACCTGCGCCTCTCCGGCCTTGACCGATTCCAGCGTGGACCACATCGACGTGCCCTCGCCCTTGCGCAGGACTTGGCTGGGCTTGTCATGCATCGTCACCACGCCCGCGGCATGGCGGATGTCGCAGCGACCCGCCAGCACCTTGCGGCGCGCGATCAGACCCGCAAGCTCTGCCTCGTCGCCATGGACGATGAAGCGGATCTCGGGGTTCTTCTCGGCGCTTTCGGCCATGCCTGCGACGACGACGGCGGGGCCGCGGTCGCCACCCATGGCGTCAACCGATATCACCACGCTGCCCCCGGAATCGGGGACGCGCGGTGTCGGCGTGCTCGCGGAGGGGACGGACATCAGGACGGGCGCGCCGGAATTAGGCCGCGTCGTCGTCCAGGTCGATCTCGTTCGCCTTCGCGATCACTTCGCGGTCGGCGTAGTGGCCGCAGGACGGGCAGACGTGATGCGGGCGCTTCAGCTCGCCGCAGTTGGAGCATTCGTTCGGGTTGCCCGCGACCAGCGCATCATGCGCACGGCGCATGTTGCGCTTGGACCGGGTTACGCGATTCTGAGGGACAGCCATGTCACCACCTCGGTTGTCAGGGTGCGGCGCCAGAACGCGATCACACCAGATTTGAATTCGTAAATGAACCGCGCAGATACGCCATGACGGCCGCGCCCGCAAGCCCCGAAGGCCAGGGGACGGCCGCAAACGCACCGCACATGGCCCCCCTTTGCCGCGAACGGGCCGCGATTGCGCCCCCCGGCGGCGGGTTCGGGCGCATTTCGCGCCCGCCTGTGGCCCGATGGCCACGCAGCCCGGGTCAGGATTCGTCGTCCTTGCCGCCCAGCAGCTTGTCCAGCCCGGCAAAGGGACGCCGTGTGTCGCCGGCGGCATCGTCGTCGGCCGCCGCGACCTGCGGCAGGCTTGCCCCCTCGGCCCGCGGATACGCAGGCAGGGCCAGCGACAGGGCCTCGACCATGATCGCGGTCAGATCGATGAAGTTGCCCAGGGGTTCCAGCGTCTCGTCCGGCATCTCGATCTCGTCGCCCTCGGGGGCGGCGACATGCGGAGAGAACTGGATGCGGACCGGTTCCGAGATGTCGGTGCGCACGGGCTTCAGCGTGATGACGCAGGGTTGCGTCACCCGCGCGGCCAGCGTCGCCGTCAGCAGCCAGCTGTCGGTGCCATGCGCGCGCAGCGTGCCGCGAAAGTCCAGGCGCGTCAGTGCGTCCAGTCCCAGCTCGGCCGCCAGGGCCTCCCGCACGCCTTCGTCAGGGCGCAGGTGAAAGGTCGTCGGCGCGTTCGGGTTCAGATGCGCGACGCGCAGCCGCTGCGGATGCGATTCGGGGGTGATCATGTCGGGCCTTTGTCGATGCGGCGCGGGGCGCGTGACCCCGAGGATTGATATTCTTGAGCAGGGTGGCCGAGTTTGCTAGGCAGGGCGGGCCGCGTCAACCGCCCCAAGGAGGGAACCCGCCCATGTCCGCCATCAGAAGCCTGATGACACTGGCGTTTCTGGCTGTCCTCGGGCTTGCCGCCTGTGCACCCATCGAACGGAACCACGGATACGTCCCCCCCGATCTGGAGCTGGCGCAGGTCGTGCCGGGGCAGACCACGATGGAGGAACTGCCCGGACTGATCGGTCGCCCGTCGGCCCAGGGCCTGCTGACGGGGTCCGGCTGGTACTATGTCGGATCGCGCTGGCGCCGCCTCGGCCCAGCCGCCCCGCGCGAGATCGACCGCAAGGTCGTCGCCATCTCGTTCGCGCCGACCGGCGTGGTCAGCAACGTCGAAACCTTTGGCCTGGAACGCGGCCGCGTGGTCAGCCTGTCGCGCCGCGTGACCGACGGCAGCGTGACCGATATTTCGTTCATCGGACAGCTTCTGGGCAACCTGGGCAACTTCCAGGCCGGCGATTTCGTCGACTGACGGCGCGGGCCGCGTGCGGTCGCCTAGACCGCGCCGGCCAGCTGCTCCGCCAGACGGTGCAGGTCGTCGCGGTGCCCGGTGCGCCCCGACGGCAGGTCCGGGTCCGACGTCATCGCGATGGACAGCGCCGGCTGGCGTCGCGTCGCGGGGAACACATAGACCATCTGCCCGCCATAGCCCCAGCCATAGCGCACGTCCCGCCCGGCCATCCGCCCCAGGAACCAGCCATAGCCGTATCCCTGACCGCTGAAGATGCTGGAGGTGCGGCGCCGCCAGCTTTCGTCGATCCAGGCCGCGGGGACGACCTGTCGCCCGCCCGCCCGACCGCCCCGCGCGTATGTCGCACCGAAGGCCAGCAGCGACCGGGTGCTCATCGCCATCTGGTTGCCGCCCAGATAGATGCCCTGCGGATCGCGGTCCCATCCGGTGATGCGAAATCCGGAAATGGGCGACAGCCAGTCGCGTGCGACGTCCAGCAGCGGGCGGCCGGTGACGCGGGTCAGGATCGCCGCGACCAGATGCGTCGATGCGGTCGAATACTGCATCCGCGTGCCGGGATCCTGGACGAAGGGCGCGGCCAGCGCGCTGCGCACCCAGTTCGGGCTGCTGACCCATCGGCCGTAATTCTGTCCCGACTGGCGTTCCAGCCCGGCCTGCATCGACAGCAGGTTGCCTAGGGTGACACGCGCCAGCCGCGGGTCGGCCGATGCGGGCAGGTCGCTGCGCAGCAGCGGCGCGATGGGCTGATCCGCGCTCTCCAGCAGGCCGCGGCCGATGGCGATGCCCGCCAGCGCCGATACCACCGATTTCGACGCCGACTTGATGTTCGTCGGGCTGTCCGGCGTGAAGCCGTGATAGCCTTGGGCCGCCAGTTCCACCCCCTGTGCGCCGTCGTCCTGCCACAGGGCGATGGCGCGCAGGGGCGGCATCGATCCGGCTTGCGACAGCAGGGGGGCCAGGCTGGCGCGGGCGATGCGGGGGGCTGCCAGCAGGGGCAGGGCGGCGGCGGTCAGGATCAGGGCGCGTCTTTTCATGCGCACAATATGGGGCGGGGGGCCGGGCATGGGCAATCACGCTTGCGTGGGCACGGCGCGGGCTTTACCGCTTGGCCAGCCAATTCGGAAAGGCCCGACCATGAGCGCGCTGGATGATCTTGCCCCCGTCCCGTTCCACGACGCGGATGCGCCGCAGCGGGCGCGGATGCTGTCGCGACTGGCGGATACCGAGCTGACCGTAGCCCTGCTGCGCGAGCCTGTCCATGACCAGGTCGAATTGCAGATCTTCGATCTGGATGGGGCGCGCGTCGCTCTGGCCTGCGATGCCGAGGATCGGCTGGCGGATTTCTTCGGCCATCCCGTGGCTTACGCGGCGCTGCCGGGGCGGGTGCTGGCGGGACTGCTAAACGCAGACGGCGCGGGGTTGCTGGTCAATCCCGGCCACCCGTCCGAGATGCTGCTGGACAGCGGCATGCTGGATTGGCTGACCGGTGCGCTGGACGCCGCCCCTCAGGAGGGCCAGGCCCGGCTGCGCCTGACCGCGCCCGACCCGCAGGTGGCGCAGGCCTTGGCGGATCCGCTGGCCGAACGGCTGGCCGACCTGCGCGGACTGGTCGCAGGCGCGGCGCTGGTCGGCGCGTCGGGGGACGGTGCCGGGCATCTCCTGGTCATCACCGGCGCGCCCGTCGACCGCCAGCCGGCCATCGCCAAGGCCCTGGCCGAGGCGCTGGCGTTCCTTCCCGCCCAGCCCGGCGGCGTCGACATCAGCTTTTCGGACGCGCCGCCCCCGGCCGGTGCACTGCTGTTCGACCTGACGCCCCCCGCGCCCGAGGAACCGGCACCGCGCCCGAAAGGCCCCCCGATCCTGCGCTGACCGGGCAAGTGCGGTTGCGTTGGGGGGTTCAACCTGCGATTAAACCGCATGCAGATGCGTCACAAAGCCCTTTCCGTCCATCTTTTGACCGCCACCGGGGCCGTTCTGGCCATGCTGGCCATGCTGGCCGCCGTGCAGGCGGACTGGGCGCTGATGTTCCTGTGGCTGGTGGTGGCCTTCGTCGTCGACGGCATCGACGGCCCGCTGGCGCGACGTTACGACGTCAAGAAGAACTGGCCCGCCTATGACGGCGTGCTGATGGACCTGATCATCGACTATCTGACCTATGTGTTCATCCCGGCCTTTGCGCTGTTCCAGTCGGGGCTGCTGTCGGGCTGGACGGGCTGGTTCGCGATCATCGTGATCGTGTTCACCAGCGTCGTCTATTTCGCGGACACGCGGATGAAGACGCGGGACAATTCCTTCGCGGGCTTTCCCGGCTGCTGGAACATGGTCATCCTGATCCTGTTCGCGGTCAAGCCGCACTGGACCATCATCCTGCTGATCGTCACGGCGTTGAGCGCCGCGATGTTCACCAACATCAAGTTCATCCACCCCGTCCGGACCAAGCGCTGGCAGGCGATCTCGTTGCCGGTGGCGCTGGCTTGGGTGCTGTTCGCGGGCTGGGCCGCGGTGGTCGACTTCCACCCGGAAAGCTGGGCGAACTGGGGTCTTGTCCTGACCTCGGCCTGGCTGCTGGTGGCCGGTGGCGCGCAGCAGATGATCCCGGTACGTCGCCGCCGCCGCCCTTAGGCCGCGCGCAGCCGTCCGGTCAGCCGCCGCAGCAGCGCACGCAGGGTTCCGCCGTGGCGCGTGGCGTTCAATGCGCCGATCTGATGGGGCAGCAGGAACAGCCCGGCAGTGGGACGCGGCGCACGGCGCGCCATCGCCCGGCCGGCGTCGTCAAGATACAGTCCGTAATAGGCAAGCATGGGGGTGGTCCTTTCGCAGATCCTGACCCCTATGTTGGCGCTATCAGCCCGGCAGGCAACCGCCTGGCTGGTCAATGCTGCGTTGCAGCATCCGCATGGCGGGTCGAGCGCAGGTCGAACAGCCCGAAGGCCGCGACGACCAGGAAGCACAGTCCCGGCACCACATAGGACAGCGCCGCGCCGTGGGAATCCATGACCGCGCCATGGATCAGCGGCACGGTCGCACCGCCCAGGATTGCCATGACCAGACCCGCCGCACCGAACTTGGTGTCATCGCCCAGGCCGTGCAGCGCGATGCCGTAGATGGTGGGAAACATCAGCGACAGGCAGGCCGATACGGCGACCACCGCCCAGACGCCCGCCAGCCCCGGCCCGGTCGCCGCGAACAGGCACAGGCCCGTCCCCGCCACGGCCATCACCGTCAGCAGCGCCGCGGGGCGGATCACGCCCATCACGCCAACCATCACGAAACGGGCGATCAGGAACACGATCAGGCTGGCCTGCAGGTACCATCCGGCCTGTGCCTCGGTTCCGCCGATGGCGGCGATCACGTACTGGATGGTGAAGGTCCAGACGCAGGTCTGGGCAGCCACGTTGAAGAACTGCGCCACCACGCCGAACACGTAATGCCGGTTCGACAGCAGCCGCCGCAGCGTCGGTGCGAACTGAACGCGGGCGGCGTCGGGGGCGATGGATTCGCGGTCGGTCGGGATGCGCAGGAAGGCGATGGCGATCCAGATGACCAGCAGCACGAAGGCCAGCCCGACATAGGGCGTCATGACCGCGGACAGTTCGGCGCGCTGGATCTGCTCCAGCGTCGCGGCGGGCATGGCGGCGCGTTCGGCGTCGGTTGCCGGGTTTAGACGCGGCAGGATCAGCGTCGCGGCCAGGAACACGCCGATGTTCGTGCCGACCGGGTTGAAGGCTTGGGCCAGGTTCAGGCGGCGCGTGGCATTGCCCTCGGGGCCCATCGCGATGACGAAGGGGTTGGCCGAGGTCTCTAGGATCGACAGCCCCCCCGCAAGCAGGAATAGCGCGGCCAGAAAGTACCCGAAGGTCATGGCCTGCGCCGCCGGATAGAACAGGAAGGCGCCCGCCACCGCGCAGCCCAGGCCCGTCAGGATGCCGGTCTTGTAGGAGAAGCGCCGGTTGATGAAGGCCGCGGGCAGGGCCAGCAGGAAATAGGCCCCGTAATAAGCGAACTGGACGAAGGACGCCTGCAGCGTCGACATCGAGAAGATGCGCGAAAAGACCTGGACCAGCGGGTCGGTCATGTTCGCCGCGATCCCCCAGGCCGCGAAGCAGGTCACCAGCAGCGCGAAGGGCAACCGCATTCCGGGATGGACGAAGGGGGGCTTTGGCATCGGGGTTCTCCTGCGCGGACCGGCGCCGTTTGGCACAGATCGTCCGCGCGGACCACCGCGAATGAAAAGGGGGGCGGTTCCCCGCCCCCTGGTCGCGTCGCTGTCGCGGGCGTTATTCGTACTTGCGGATGTCGCCGGATTTCAGGCGGCCCAGATAGCGGTTCATCTCGGCCTTGACGACGGGCATCAGCAGGTACAGCGCGATGATGTTGGGGATCGCCATCGCAAAGATCATCGCGTCCGAGAAGTCGATGACCGGGCCCAGGCTGGCCGAGGCGCCGATGACCACGAACAGGCAGAAGATGATCTTGAAGATCAGCTCCTTGGTCTGGCCCTCTCCGAAGAGGAAGGTCCAGGCCTTCAGCCCGTAATAGCTCCACGAGATCATGGTCGAGAAGGCGAACAGCACCACCGCCAGCACCAGCACATAGCGGAACCAGCCGAACGCGCTGCTGAAGGCATCCGACGTCAGGGCAACGCCCGTGTTGCCGGTCACGGTGCGGATCTGGTCGCCCGCCTCGTTCAGGACGAACATGCCGGTCGTGGGGTCGGCGATCAGCTGCCCGGTGATGATGATCACCAGCGCGGTCATGGTGCAGATGACGACGGTGTCGATGAACGGCTCCAGCAGCGACACGAAACCCTCGGTCACCGGCTCCTTGGTGCGCACGGCGCTGTGGGCGATCGCGGCGGAACCGATGCCGGCCTCGTTCGAGAAGGCGGCCCGGCGGAAGCCCTGGATCAGGGCACCGATGGCCCCGCCCACGACGCCGTCATTGGTGAAGGCGCCCGCGAAGATCTGATAGAACGCCTGGCCGATCATGTCATAGTTCATGGCAATGATGATCAGCGCCGTCCCGACGTAGAGCGCGGCCATGAAGGGCACGATCTTCTCGGTCACGCTGGCGATGGATTTCAGACCGCCGACGATGACCAGGAACACGATGATCGCCATCACCACGCCGGTGATCCAGCCGGGATAGTCGCCCACCACGTTGATCAGCTGGGCATGGGCCTGGTTGGCCTGGAACATGTTCCCGCCGCCAAAGCTGCCCAGGATGCAGAAAATCGCGAACAGCACGGCCAGGATGCGCCCGCCGGGCAGGCCGCGTTCGGCGAATCCCTTGACCATGTAGTACATCGGGCCGCCCGACACGGTGCCGTCCGCATATTCATTGCGGTATTTGACGCCAAGCGTGCATTCGGTGAACTTGGCCGCCATGCCCAGAAGACCCGCCAGGATCATCCAGAACGTGGCGCCCGGCCCGCCGATGCTGACGGCCACCGCGACGCCCGCGATGTTGCCCAGGCCCACGGTGCCCGACAGGGCGGTGGTCAGCGCCTGAAAGTGGCTGACCTCTCCGGCGTCGTTCGGGTCGGAATAGTCGCCCCTGACCAGCGCAATGGCATGGCCGAAGGCGCGCAGCTGGATCACGCCGAAATAGATGGTGAAGGTCGTCGCCGCGATCACCAGCCAGGCGACGATCCAGGGAAAGCTGGTGCCGGGAAAGTTGGAAAAGATCAGGCTGACGAACCAGCCCGTGGAATTGGCAAAGACCTGGTTCACGGTCTCGTCGATGCCCTGGGCCGCGGCGGGGCCTGCGGCCAGTGCCGCGAGGGCCGCGGCTGTGATGCGTGTTCTCATTGCTCTTGTCCCTGTTGGTTGGCCGGTCACGGCACGATGACCACGGGCACCGGCGCGACCTGCGCCAGCGTCGCCGCGACCGATCCGAAGATGCGCGAGGCAAAGCCCGAATCGCCCATCCGGCCGATGAAGATCATCGCCGCGCCCTCATCCTTGGCGATGCGGCACAGCGTTTCGGCGATGTGGCCGTATCGCAGCGTGGTCGCGCAGGGGATGCCCGCGTCCTCGACCCGCTTGACCATGGGGGTCAGGATGGCGGCTTCGGCGCGCTGCAGCTCCTCCTTGCGGCGGCGGTGTCGTTCCTCGACCTCGCTTGGCGTCAGGAAGCTGTAGGGCGACCATTCCAGAACATGCGCGATCAGGATGTGGTCGCCCTGCGCCTGCGCGCGCGAGATGGCAAAGTCCAAGGCGCGGATCGAGGCATCGCTGCCGTCGAAACCGACGACGATCTTGCGTGACATTCGTTGCCCTCATCTGTTGGTTGTCGTTTTTCGTTGTCGTGATCAAAGGATAGGCAGGCTTGACGGGCGGGGCCAGACATAAATGTGTCGCTACAATGGCAAAGGTCGGAACTGCCTTGCGGACGGGCGGTGTCGATCAGGGGTTTTCAAGATGCGCGCGGGGGGGCATATTCGCGGCCATGACCCGGATGCGCCACATCGCCACCGCCCGCACCGCGCCCCACGGCGCGCGTCTGGCCGTGCAGCTTCGCGGTCTGCTGCTTCTTACGCTGCGCTGAGCGGGTCTTCCGGGCCGCCGCTCAGACAGGTCAGCGCCCGGGAAACCCCACAGGACCACGTAAGAAGGACCAAGCCAATGACCGAACAGAACCGCGTCGTGATCTTTGACACCACGCTGCGCGACGGCGAACAGTCGCCCGGCGCCACCATGTCCCATGCCGAAAAGATGGAAATCGCCGCCATGCTGGACGAGATGGGCGTGGACGTGATCGAGGCGGGCTTTCCCATCGCCTCGGAAGGCGATTTCGCCGCCGTGTCCGAGATCGCGAAACAGTCCAGGAACAGCGTGATCTGCGGCTTGGCCCGCGCCCAGCTGCCCGATATCGACCGCTGCTGGGAGGCCGTGAAGCATGCCCGCCAGCCGAGGATCCACACCTTCATCGGCACCTCGCCGCTGCATCGGGCGATCCCGAACCTGGACATGGACCAGATGGCGGACCGCATCCACCAGACGGTGACCCATGCGCGCAACCTGTGCGACAACGTGCAATGGTCGCCCATGGACGCCACCCGGACCGAGCATGATTACCTGTGCCGGGTGGTGGAGATCGCCATCAAGGCCGGCGCCACCACGATCAACATCCCCGATACGGTGGGCTATACCGCGCCGCGCGAAAGCGCCGCCCTGATCGCAATGCTGCTGGAGCGCGTGCCCGGCGCGGACCAGATCATCTTTGCCACGCATTGCCACAACGACCTGGGCATGGCGACCGCCAACGCCCTGGCCGCGGTCGAGGCCGGTGCCCGCCAGATCGAATGCACGATCAACGGTCTTGGCGAACGCGCCGGCAACACCGCGCTGGAGGAGGTGGTGATGGCGATGCGGGTCCGCAACGACATCATGCCGTTCCGCACGGGCATCGACACGACCAAGATCATGGGCATCTCGCGTCGCGTGGCGGCCGTGTCGGGCTTTCCGGTGCAGTTCAACAAGGCCATCGTCGGCAAGAACGCCTTCCTGCACGAATCTGGCATCCACCAGGACGGCGTGCTGAAGAACGTCGAGACCTTCGAGATCATGCGCCCTGCCGATATTGGCCTGACCGAGAACAACATCGCCATGGGCAAGCATTCGGGCCGCGCCGCACTGCGCGCCAAGCTGGCCGATCTGGGATACGAGGTCGGGGACAACCAGCTGAAGGACATCTTCGTGCGGTTCAAGGCCTTGGCCGACCGCAAGAAGGAGGTCTATGACGACGACATCGTGGCCCTGGTCCTGGACGCTGCCGCCAACACGGCCGAGGATCACCTGCAGGTCAAGCACCTGCGCGTCGTCTGCGGCAGCGACGGCCAGTCCGCCGCCCTGACCATGATCGTGGACGGGGTCGAGAAGCGGGCCGAGACGACCGGCGACGGGCCGGTCGATGCGTGCTTCAATGCGGTGCGGGAAATCTTTCCGCACGACGCGCGGCTGCAGCTGTACCAGGTCCATGCCGTGACAGAGGGCACCGATGCGCAGGCCACCGTCAGCGTCCGCATGGAGGAGGAGGGCCGCATCGTCACCGGCCAGGCCGCCGATACGGACACGATCCTGGCCTCGGTCAAGGCCTATGTGGGGGCGCTGAACCGGTTGATCCTGCGCCGCGCCATGACCGGCCGCGACACTGACGCCAAGCAGATCAGCATGTATTCGCACTGACGCGCGCGGGGGGCATCGTGTCCCCCCGGCACCACCCCGGCGAGAAATGCCGCTGTCGGCCCAATGCGCGCATCGGGGCTTTTCCGGTGCGGCGCACGGCTCTATACGGGGCCACGTCCGTCAGGGCGATCACGCACCATCAAAACAGGGCAGGCCGGGCCAACCGGCGGGAAAAGGATACGGGCATGGCATTCGGCGGTTTGTTTTCGACCGACATCGCAATCGACCTGGGGACGGCGAACACGCTGATCTATGTCAAGGGCAAGGGCATCATCCTGAACGAGCCCTCGGTCGTGGCCTATCACGTCAAGGACGGCAAGCGCGTCGTCCTGGCGGTCGGAGAGGACGCCAAGCTGATGCTGGGCCGCACCCCCGGCTCGATCGAGGCCATCCGCCCGATGCGCGAGGGCGTCATCGCCGATTTCGACAGCGCCGAGCAGATGATCAAGCATTTCATCAAGAAGGTGTTCAAGCGCACGACCTTCTCCAAGCCCAAGATCATCGTCTGCGTCCCGCACGGCGCGACCCCGGTCGAGAAACGCGCCATCCGCCAGTCGGTCCTGTCCGCGGGCGCGCGCAAGGCGGGCCTGATCGCCGAACCGATCGCGGCGGCCATCGGCGCGGGCATGCCCATCACCGAACCCACCGGCAGCATGGTCGTGGACATCGGTGGCGGCACGACCGAGGTCGCGGTCCTGTCCCTGGGCGACGTGGTCTATGCGCGCTCGGTGCGCATCGGCGGCGACCGCATGGACGAGGCGATCATCAACTATCTGCGCCGCAACCAGAACATGCTGATCGGGGAATCGACCGCCGAACGCATCAAGACCAGCATCGGCACCGCCCGCATGCCCGATGACGGGCGCGGGGCGACCCTGATGGTGCGCGGCCGCGACCTGCTGAACGGCATCCCCAAGGAGATCGAGATCAGCCAGGCCATGGTCGCCGAGGCGCTGTCCGAGCCCGTCCAGGCCATCTGCGAGGCCGTGATGGTCGCGCTGGAGGCGACGCCCCCGGATCTGGCCGCCGACATCGTCGACCGCGGCGTGATGCTGACCGGCGGCGGCGCCATGCTGGGCGAGCTGGACCTGGCGCTGCGCGAGCAGACCGGCCTGTCGATCAGCCTGGCCGACCAGCCGATGAGCTGCGTGGCCCTGGGCACCGGCAAGGCGCTGGAGTTCGAAAAGCAGCTGCGTCACGTCATCGACTACGACAGCTGATCGCGCAGGCAGGGAGCGCCTGAATGGCGCAGAAGAGCACCGATTTCGCCACACCCGTGCGCCGCGTCCTGATCGCGGTGCTGGCGCTTGCGCTGCTGGCGGTGTTCCTGTTCTGGCGCATCGACAGCCCGCGGGCCGAGATGATGCGCACGGCGATGATCGACCGCATCGTGCCGCGGTTCGAATGGGCCGTGGCCCCGGTGACCAAGGTCACCCAGATGGTCGCGGGCTTTCAAAGCTATGTGCGCATTTATGAGCAGAACCAGGAATTGCGCCGCGAATTGCAGCGCATGTCCGCCTGGCGCGAGGCCGCCGTCCAGCTGGAGCAGGAGAACTCCAAGCTGATGGCGCAGAACAACGTCCGCATCGACCCGGCCCTGACCAGCGTCACGGGCGTGGTGATGGTCGATAGCGGTTCGGCCTTCCGCCAGTCAGTGCTGCTGAACGTCGGCGCCCAGGACGGCATCATCGAGGGATGGGCCACAATGGACGGGCTGGGGCTGGTCGGGCGCATTTCCGGCGTCGGGAACCGGACCAGCCGCGTCGTACTGTTGACGGACCCGTCGTCGCGGTTGCCGGTGACGGTCCAGCCGACCGGCGAACGGGCGCTGCTGACGGGCGACAATACGCCGCTGCCGCTGCTGGAATTCGTCGAGCAGGCCGACAACGTCCGTCCCGGCGACCGGGTCGTGACCTCGGGCGACGGGGGCGTCTTTCCCGCCGGGGTGCTGGTGGGCCAGGTCGCGCAGGGCAGCGACGGGCGGCTGCGCCTGCGCATGGCGGCCGATTACGAACGCCTGGAGTTCCTGCGCGTGCTGCGGTCGCATCCGGCCGAGGCGGTGGTCGACAGCGCCGCCATCATCCTGGGCCAGGACAGCGGGCTGATCGGGCCGCAGCTGCCGGTCTCTCCGGTCGACGCGGCGGCGGCCAGCGATCCGCTGGACCCGGGTTCCACGCCATGATCCAGCTGCCCAGCCGCAGCTTCGTCGTGGGAACGCTGGTGTTTCTGGCCTCGGTCTGGGCGCTGCTGTTCGTGCGGCTGCTGCCCCTGTCGGCGGGCATCATGGGCTGGCCCGGTCCCGACCTGGCGCTGGCGCTGATCCTGGCCTGGGTGCTGCGCCGCCCCGACCAGCTGGCCGCGCCGGTCATCGTGCTGGCCATCCTGGTCGAGGACGTGCTGCTGATGCGCCCCCTGGGCCTGTGGACCGCGATCGTGCTGCTGGGGTCCGAGGCCGCACGTCTGCGAGAGCCCCGTTGGCGCGATCAGCCATTCATGGTTGAATGGTTTCGCGTGGGCGTGCTGATCGGGCTGATGATGCTGGGCTATCGCCTGGTGCAGGTCGTGTTCGTGCTGGAGGTGCCGGCCCTGGGGCAGGTGATCCTGCAGTTCCTGGCGACGGTGGCGGCCTATCCGCTGGTCGTCTTCGGGGCACGCTGGCTGATCGGGCTGCGCCGCCTTGGCCGCGGCGATCCGACATGAGGACAAGGACATGAAGAAGTCCCAACGCGAGATCCTGGACAGCTCCCGTCAGATCACCCGGCGCGGGCTGATGCTGGCCGGCATCCAGGTGGCCACCGTCACCACGCTGGCGCTGAAGATGCGGTCGATGCAGCTGGACCATGCCGAGGAATACCGCACTCTGGCGGACGGCAACTCGATCAAGATCCGGCTGCTGCCGCCGTCGCGCGGGCTGATCCTGGACCGCAACGGGATCATCATCGCGGGGAACGAACAGAACTATCGCGTCACCCTGACGCGCGAGGAGGCGGGCGGCGACGTCCAGGCCGTGCTGCGCCGCCTGTCGCGGCTGGTGCCCATGACCGACGCCCGCATGACCGAGCTGATGGACGAGTTTTCCCGCCGCAGCGCCATCACCCCCATCGTGCTGGCCGACCGCCTGACCTGGGAGCAGTTCAGCGCCATCGCGGTCAACGCCCCGTCGCTGCCCGGCGTCACGCCCGAATCGGCGCTGTCGCGCGCCTATCCGCGGGCGGGCGATTTCGCGCATGTCATGGGCTATGTCGGCCCCGTCAGCGATTACGACCTGTCGCGGATCGAGGACCCTGACCCGGTCCTGCTGCTGCCGGACTTTCAGCTGGGCAAGATCGGGGTCGAGGGCCGCATGGAGGAGATCCTGCGCGGCAAGGCGGGCGCCCGCCGCGTCGAGGTCAACGCCCAGGGCCGCGAGATGCGCCAGCTGTCGCGCCAGCAGGGCGAACAGGGGGCCACGCTGCAGCTGACGCTGGATGCCGCCTTGCAGAACTATGCCGCGCAGCGGATGGGCACCGAAAGCGCCGCCGCCGTCATCACCGACTGCCAGACCGGAGAGTTGCTGACGATCTGTTCGTCGCCCAGCTTCGATCCCAACAAGTTCGTGCGCGGCATCAGCAGCCCCGAATACCGCGCGCTGATGGATCACGACCACCGCCCCCTGGCCGACAAGACGGTGCAGGGCGTCTATCCGCCCGGATCGACCTTCAAGATGGTCACGCTGATGGCCGGGTTGGAGGCCGGGGTGATCGACGCGGGCACCCGGTTCTATTGTCCGGGCCACACCGAACTGGGCGGCCGGCGGTTCCACTGCTGGCGGCGCGGCGGGCATGGCACCGTCGATGCGATCAAGAGCCTCGAGGAAAGCTGCGACGTCTACTACTACGAACTGGCGCAGCGGGTGGGCATCGACCGGATCGCGATCATGGCGCGCAAGCTTGGCCTGGGCCAGCGCCACGACCTGCCCATGTCGGCGGTGGCCGAAGGGATCGCCCCCAACCGCGAATGGAAGATGGCCCGCCACGGCCAGGCCTGGCAGATCGGCGACAGCCTGAACGCCTCGATCGGGCAGGGCTTCGTGCTGGCGTCGCCGCTGCAGCTGGCGGTGATGACCGCCCGCATCGCGTCGGGCCGCGAGGTTCGGCCCCAGCTGATCCGGTCCGTCGACGGCGTGCGGCAGGCGCCGCCCGAATACCCGCCGCTGGACATCAGCCCGGAATCGCTGCGCGTCGCGCGGCTTGGCATGGACGCGGTGATGAACAGCGCCCGCGGCACCGCCCGCGGCGCCCGCATCACCCGCGAGGAATGGCGCATGGCCGGCAAGACCGGCACCAGCCAGGTCCGCAACATCACCGCCGCCGAACGCGCCCGCGGCGTCATCTCGAACGATCAGCTGCCCTGGGCGCGGCGCGACCATGCGCTGTTCGTGGCCTATGCCCCCTATGACGCGCCGAAATACGCGATCTCGGTGGTGGTCGAACATGGCGGCGGCGGATCGGCCGTGGCCGCGCCCATTGCGCGCGACATCCTGCTGTTCGCCCTGAACGGCGGGCTGCCGCCCCTGGACGCCGTGCCCTCGGATCAGCGGGCCGCGCTGGAGGAGCGTCACAACGCCATGCACCTTTACCAGCCCGAGGCCCCGCGCCCCGGCCGCAGCAGGGCGTAAGGCGATGTCCTATCTCGACTATCAGGTGGCGCAGGTTCCGACGGGGTTCCGCAAGGTCCTGTACATCAACTGGCCGCTGGTCCTGCTGATCACCGCCGTGTGCTGCATCGGGTTCCTGATGCTGTATTCGGTCGCGGGCGGCCGCATGGACACCTGGGCGGAACCGCAGATGATCCGGTTTGCCGTGGGCATGGTGATCATGCTGGGGCTGGCCTTCGTGCCCATGTGGTTCTGGCGCGGCATCTCTGTCGCGGCCTATGTGACGTGCTTCCTGATGCTGGTCGCGGTCGACCTGTTCGGGGTCATCGGCATGGGCGCGCAGCGATGGATCGACATCGGCCCGATCCGAATCCAGCCGTCCGAACTGATGAAGATCGCGCTGGTCCTGCTGCTCGCGGCCTACTACGACTGGCTGCCGTTGAACCGCGTGTCGCGTCCCTTGTGGGTGATCGTGCCGGTGGTGCTGATCCTGGCGCCGACCGCGCTGGTCCTGATGCAGCCGGATCTTGGCACGTCGATCATGCTGATCGCGGGGGGCGGGATCGTGATGTTCGCGGCGGGTGTGTCGCTGTGGTATTTCGGGGCGGTGATCGGAGCCGCGGTGGGCCTGGTCGTGGCCGTCATGCGCAGCCGCGGAACAGACTGGCAGCTGCTTCGTGACTATCAGTTCCGCCGGATCGACACCTTCCTGGACCCGACCTCCGATCCGTTGGGGGCTGGCTACAACATCATCCAGAGCCAGATCGCGCTTGGTTCGGGCGGGTTGTCGGGGCGCGGCTTCATGCAGGGCACGCAGTCGCGGCTGAACTTCCTGCCCGAAAAGCACACCGACTTCATCTTCACCGTCCTGTCCGAGGAGTTCGGCTTTATCGGCGCGTCCTCGCTTTTGGTGCTGTACATGCTGATCCTGGGCTTCTGCCTGTATTCCGCACTCAGCAACCGCGACCGCTTTGCCAGTCTGATCACCATCGGCATCAGCGCGACCTTCTTTCTGTACTTTTCGATCAACATGGCGACGGTGATGGGCCTGCTGCCCGCCAAGGGGTCGCCGCTGCCGCTGGTCAGCTATGGGGGGACGTCGCTGATGATCCTGATGCTGGGATTTGGTCTGGTGCAATCCGCCCATGTCCACAGGCCCCGATGAGGGTCCGGTTCTCTGCCCGCGACGATGCGTGGTCCGAATGGGCACCGGCCCTGCGCGCGGCCTGTCCCGAGATGCATCTGGACCGCGACGGCGATCCGGCCACGTTCGATGCGATCATCTATGCCCCGGGCGGCGACATCACCGATTTCGCGCCCTACGCCAATGTCCGGCTGGTGCAGAGCCTGTGGGCCGGGGTCGAACGCATCGTGGGCAACGCCACGCTGACCCAGCCCTTGGCGCGGATGGTCGATCCTGGATTGCGCCAGGGGATGGCGGAATATTGCGCCGGATGGGCCATGCGCGCCCATCTGGGCATGGACCGCTATGCCCAGGACGGCATCTGGCGCAATGGGCAGATCCCGCCGCTGGCTGCCGAACGCCCGGTGACCGTCCTGGGCATGGGCGAACTGGGACAAGCCGCCGCCGCCATGCTGACCGGCCTGGGCTTTCCGGTCACCGGGGTCAGCGCCTCGGGGCGGGCGGTGCCGGGGGTTTCGGTGCTGCCCATCGCGCAGCTGGACCAGGCCCTGGCCCGCGCGCAGATCCTGGTCTGCCTGCTGCCCGACACGCCCGCCACCCGCGGGCTGCTGGATGCGGACCACCTGTCGCGCCTGCCTGACGGCGCCTGGCTGATCAATCCGGGACGCGGCACGCTGATCGATGACGAGGCGCTGTTGCAGGGGCTGGACCGGGGGCGGCCGGGGCACGCGGTGCTGGACGTGTTCCGCACCGAACCGTTGCCCCAGGACCACCCGTTCTGGGCCCATCCCGCGGTCACCGTCACGCCCCATATCGCCGCCGAGACCCGCCCTGCGACCGCCGCCCCCGTCGTCGCCCAGAACCTGCGTCGCGCGATGGCGGGACGGCGGCTGCTGCATCTGGTGGACCGCGACCGCGGTTACTGACCCGGACCGCCCCTGGCCCGATCCGCCTTCAGCTGTGCCGCGCGGGCCGAGGCGCGGGCGATGCGCTCTGCCATCTTCTTCTCGCGGCGGCGCTGATAGGCGATGAAGATCGGGACGGTCAGGTAATGCGTGATGACCCCCGCGATGGACCCCAGGATGACGCCGCCGACCATGTAGGGCCAGAATACCTGCGCCAGAAAGTCGCTGAGGTTGTACCAGTGCATCTCGGACGGGCCGAACAGGGCGCTGAGGTTGTGCCACAGCTCTCCGGTGGCCTTCGAGAATTCGTGGAAGATGAACTGGGGCGTCAGCTCGCCCTCTTGGCCCAGGATCTCGCGGCCCAGCTTGACCGACATCAGCGCGATGAAGGGCAGGGTCACCGGATTGCCCACGAAGGTCGCCAACAGCGCAGCCAGCACGTTGCCGCGGATGATCCAGGCCACCGCTGCCGCCGACAGGAAGTGGAACCCGAACAGCGGCGTGAAATTCACCATGATCCCCGCCGCGACCCCGCGCGCGATGCGATGCGGCTGGTCGGGCAGGCGGCGCAGCCTGTGGGCCACATAGGCGCTGGCCCGCCGCCAGCCGCCCGGCGGATAGATCATCTGGCTGGCCAGTTGGCCGTAGCTGCGCGGTTTGCGGCGTTTGAACAAGGCGAACCCGATCCGTGACGGGCAGGGGGCGCCTGCCTCAGGGTTTCAGCGCCGGGTCCCGCACGCGCGAGACCTGCGCGACATCGCTTTCCGCCTCGAGGGCGGTCAGCAGGTTGTGCAGATGTTCATGGTCGCGCAGCTCGACCTCGACCTCGATGCGATAGAAGTCGGGCTTGCGGGCGATGAACTCCAGGTTCGAGATATTCGCCCCCTGCGCCCCGATCAAGGTGCAGATGCGTCCCAGCACGCCGGCGTCGTGGCGGATCGTCAAATTGAGCACGGTCGAATAGGCGGCGGGGTGGCGCCCCTCGCGCCATTGCAGGTCGACCCACCGGTCGGGGCTGTCCTCGAACTCGGCCAGCACGGGGCAGTCAATGGCGTGGATGACCACGCCGGCGCCGCGATAGGTGATGCCCACGATCCGCTCGCCGGGCAGGGGGGCGCAGCAGGGCGCGCGCTTGAAGTTCGCGTCGGCCTCCAGCCCCGCGAAGGGGCGCTTGCCGTCGATCTCGTCCTGGTGGTCGGCCAGTTCCGGATAGAGGACGCCCAGGACCTCCTTGGCGGAGTTCTCGGCGCTGCCGATGCGGGCCAGCAGATCCTCGGCCGAGGGCAGACCCATCTGCTTGGCCGCCGTCCGCAGCGCCTTGTCGGTGACCTTGCGGCCCACATGCTCGAAGCTGACGCGCACCAGTTCGCGCCCCAGGCGCATGAAGCGGTCGCGATCCTCCTCGCGCAAGCTGCGCCGGATCGCGGCCTTGGCGCGGCCGGTGACCACGATGTCCAGCCAGGTCGCCTGCGGGCGCTGCCCCGAGGCAGAGATGATGTCGACCGACTGGCCGTTCTTCAGCCGCGTCCACAGGGGCACGCGGATGCCGTCGATCTTGGCGCCCACGCAGGAATTGCCCAACCGTGTATGGATCGCATAGGCGAAATCGATCGGCGTCGCGCCCCGCGGCAGCTGCATCACGTCGCCCTTGGGGGTGAAGCAGAACACCTGGTCCTGGTACATCTCCATCTTGACGTGTTCCAGGAACTCGTTGTGGTCCTCGGTGTCGAACCGGTCGGTCAGCTGGGCGATCCATTCGGCCGGATCGACCGCAAAGGGGTTCCGGGTGCGCACGCCGTCGCGATAGGCCCAATGCGCCGCGACGCCGGCCTCGGCGACCTCGTGCATCTGGCGCGTGCGGATCTGCACCTCGACCCGCTTGCCGTCGCGACCCGATACCGTGGTGTGGATCGAGCGGTAGCCGTTCGATTTCGGCTGGCTGATGTAATCCTTGAACCGCCCCGGAACCGCGCGCCAGCGATGGTGAATCACGCCAAGCGCGCGATAGCAGTCCATCTCGGTCCGCGTGATGATCCGAAAGCCGTAGATGTCGGACAGGCGCGAAAAGGCCAGCTGCTTTTCCTGCATCTTGCGCCAGACGCTGAAGGGCTTCTTGGCGCGGCCGAACACGTCGGCCTCGATGCCTTCCTTCTCCATCTCGGTGCGGATGTCGGCGGTGATCTGGCCGATGATGTCGCCGCTGTCGCGCTGCAGACTGACAAAGCGGCGGATGATCGAACTGCGCGCCTCGGGATTGATGACCTTGAAGGCCAGGTCCTCCAGCTCCTCGCGCATCCACTGCATGCCCATCCGGCCCGCCAGGGGGGCATAGATGTCCATCGTCTCGCGCGCCTTCTTGACCTGCTTGTCGGGACGCATGGACCGGATGGTGCGCATGTTGTGCAGCCGGTCGGCCAGCTTGACCAGGATCACCCGCATGTCGCGGGACATGGCCATGAACAGCTTGCGAAAGTTCTCGGCCTGCTTGGACTGGGTGCTGGACAGTTCCAGGTTGGTCAGCTTGGTGACCCCGTCGACCAGTTCGGCGATTTCCGCGCCGAACATGCCGACGACCTCGTCCTTGGTCGATCGCGTGTCCTCGATCGTGTCGTGCAGCAGCGCGGTCACGATGGTCGCGTCGTCCAGGCGCATCTCGGTCAGGATGGCGGCGACGGCGATGGGATGGGTGAAGTACGGCTCGCCGGAATGGCGGAACTGGCCCTCGTGCATGCGCATGCCGTATTCATAGGCATCGCGGATCAAGGTGCAGTTGCTGCGCGGGTTGTAGTTGCGGACAAGGGCCAGCAGGTCTTCGACGTCGATCATGATGGTGTCGAAGACCTCTGCAGTGTGACCGTGTCAGGCGCGCTGATTGGCTTCCAGCATCATGCGCAGCATCCGTTCCTCGGATTCCTCGTCGGACGGCTTGGGGCGATCGACCTCGGCGCCCAGCAGCAGGGCCATGGCGTCCTCCTCGGGCTCGTCGACCTCGATCTGGGTCTGGGTCGATTCGATCATCCGCTCGCGCAGATCGTCGACGGGCTGGGTCTCTTCGGCGATTTCGCGCAGGGCGACCACCGGGTTCTTGTCGTTGTCGCGATCGACGGTGGGGGCGCTGCCAGCCGCGATCTCTCGGGCGCGATGCGAGGCGAGCATCACCAGATCAAAGCGGTTGGGAACCTTGTCGACGCAGTCTTCGACCGTTACGCGGGCCATGGATCACCTGTGCAGTTGCGAATCGGACATTCGGGGCGAACCGGACTGATGGTCGCCACAGCGCCGATTGTCAAGGAAAACCTGGGGATTCGACCGGCGTCATTCCGTCCAGCGCGCGGGGTCCAAGCGCCTCCAGCATCGCCGCGACGCTGAGCCCGGTCAGCGGATGACGCCAGTCCGGCGCGATCTCGGCCAGGGGGGCCAGGACGAACGCGCGGTCCTGCATCCGCGGATGGGGCAGGATCAGCCGATCGGGCGTCTGCACCCCCTGGCGGTCGGGGGACAGATCCATCCAGTCGCGCAGATGGCCCGCATCGGGTTCGATCCGGTCGTCCAGCGCGATCAGGTCCAGGTCCAGGACGCGTGCCGACCAACGGCCGGTGCTTCGGTCGCGGCCATGCTCTGCCTCGATCGCGTGCAGCGTCTCCAGGACCTGCGGCGCGTCCAGGGACGTGGCGAGCAGCGCCACCGCATTGGCGAAATCGGGCCCCGATCCCGCAGGCATGGCGGGAGTCCGCCAGATGCGACTGATCGCGGTGATTGAAATGCCCGGGGCGCTGTGCAGAATGCCCATCGTCGTGCACAGGGTCGTTACGGGGTCCTGATCCGACAGGGGAAGGTTGGCCCCAAAAGCAACGATACCAAAAGACAGGTTAACCACGCTTTCCTCTTTCCTTACAGGTCCATGGCATGGGCCCGCGCATCTCAGGTCCCTCACCCTGGCCCGCGCTTGTGCCGTGAAGGACCGGGTTCATCAAAGGCAACATCCATGTTTTACAAAGACGACCGATTGGCAATCTTCATAGACGGGGCCAATCTTTATGCTGCCGCGAAGGCACTGGGCTTTGATATCGACTACAAGCTGCTGCGCCAGGAATTCGATCGCCGCGGCAAGCTGATGCGTGCCTATTACTATACCGCCCTGATCGAGGGCGAGGAATATTCCCCGATCCGTCCGCTGGTGGATTGGCTGCATTACAACGGGTTCTGCGTCGTGACCAAGCCGGCGCGCGAATACACCGACGCCCTGGGCCGCCGCAAGGTCAAGGGCAACATGGACATCGAACTGACCGTCGATGCGATGGAACTGGCCCCGCGGATGGATCACGCGGTCCTGTTCTCCGGCGACGGCGATTTCCGGCCGCTGGTCGAATCGCTTCAGCGTCAGGGGGTCCGGGTGTCGGTCGTGTCCACGATCCGCAGCCAGCCACCGATGATCGCCGACGACCTGCGGCGCCAGGCCGACAACTTCATCGAGTTGGACGCGCTGCGCGACATCATCGGCCGCCCGCCGCGCGAGCCGGCCCAAGTCGAGACGTGATCCCGCGTGCACCGGGGCCTGACGGCGCCGGTGCCGCATGACGCGATGATGGTGCGGACGGCGGGACTTGAACCCGCACTTCCGTTCGGAAAACAGATTTTCGTACCACTTCGACTTTCGCCGCCGGGGATGCGATGCCCCGTTCGTGGTCTGGACTATCCCTTCGCCATGGTCCGCAAGGACGTTAGGCGCCGCCCGTCTAGTCTCTACACCTTCCCCGTGGCCGGGGCTTGGCTCGGGATTGGCACGGGGCCGGGGCCCCACAGCTTTCCCCGAATTTGAGCGGTTCTGCACCGGCGGTTTCCCGACCGGGCACTCCAATTGTCAAAGTCTGCTGCGTCTACCGATTTCGCCACGTCCGCATCATCATCACTCCTGCGTATCGCAGGCTGCGCGGCGCAGGGCAAGCGGGTGAACAAAACATAACCCCCCGAATCAGGAACCGTTTTTATCGGCCTTGGTTGGATAGGCAACGCGCCAGCACAGGAGGACGTCATGTCCAGCATCAGCGAGACACGCGGCAACGGTGGAGAGACCCACCAGACCGGCGGCGAGGCCCTGACCACCAATCACGGGGTCCCGATTTCCGACAACCAGAACAGCCTGAAGGCCGGGGCCCGCGGTCCCACCCTCCTGGAGGATTTCGTCCTTCGCGAAAAGATCTTCCATTTCGACCATGAACGCATTCCGGAGCGGATCGTCCACGCCCGCGGTTCGGGCGCGCACGGCTATTTCGAATGCACCAACCCCATCCCGGAACTGACCCGCGCGGGCGTTCTGGCCAATCCGGGCAAGACGCCGGTCTTCGTGCGCTTCTCGACCGTGGCCGGCGGCGCCGGCAGCGTCGACACGCCGCGCGACGTGCGGGGCTTTGCGGTCAAGTTCTATACCCAGGAAGGCAATTGGGACCTAGTCGGCAACAACATCCCGGTGTTCTTCATTCAGGACGCGATCAAGTTTCCCGACCTGATCCATTCGGTCAAGATGGAGGCCGACAAGGGCTATCCGCAGGCCGCCAGCGCCCATGACACCTTCTGGGATTTCGTGTCGCTGATGCCGGAATCCATGCACATGATCATGTGGGCGATGTCCGACCGCGCGATCCCGCGCAGCCTGCGCATGATCGAGGGGTTCGGCGTCCACACGTTCCGCCTGGTCAACGCCCAGGGCAAGTCGACCTTCGTCAAGTTCCACTGGAAGCCCAAGCTGGGCCTGCAGAGCCAGGTCTGGAACGAGGCCGTCAAGACCGCCGGCGCGAACCAGGACTATCACCGCCAGGACCTGTGGGAGGCCATCGATTCGGGCGACTTCCCGGAATGGGAACTGGGCATCCAGACCTTTGACGCGGAATGGGCCGCCAAGCAGCCCTATGACGTCCTGGACGCGACCAAGCTGATCCCCGAGGAGGACATTCCCGTCCGCATCGTCGGCCGCATGGTGCTGGACCGGAACCCCGACAACTTCTTTGCCGAAACCGAGCAGGTGGCCTTCCTGCCGACGAACGTCGTGCCCGGCATCGACTTTTCCGACGACCCGCTGCTGCAGGGACGGCTGTTCAGCTATATGGACACCCAGAAGTCGCGGCTTGGCACCACGAACTTCCACCAGATCCCGGTCAATGCGCCGAAATGCCCGATGCACAACTTTCAGCGCGACGGCATGATGCAGATGGCGGTGCCCAAAGGTCGCGCCAATTATGAGCCGAACAGCCTGGATCAGGCCGGAGAGGAGCCGGGACCCCGCGCCACCGACCAGGGCTTCGCGACCTACAAGGACATGACCGACCTGGGCAACCAGCCGGACGAAAAGCTGCGCGTGCGGGCGGACCTGTTCGGTGACCATTACAGCCAGGCACGGCTGTTCTATCGCAGCCAGACCGAGGTCGAGCAGACTCACATCGCCGATGCGATCACGTTCGAACTGTCGAAGGTCGGCCTTGGCCACGTGATCCAGCGTGTTCTGGGTCATTTGCGGGTCATCGACGAGGATCTGGCCGAAACCGTGGCCGAAGGTCTGGCCGAGGATCTGCCCGATGCCGCAACGCCCATGCGCGAGCCGATCGACATGGCGCCTTCGGATGCGCTGTCGATCATGAAGCAGGCCAAGCACAGCCTGAAGGGTCGCAAGGTCGGCATCCTGATCGGCGATGGCGGGGATCAAGCCAAGGTCGATGCGCTGCGCGACGCGGTCGAGGCCCAGGGCGGCAGCGTCATGCTGATCGCCAAGGAGCGTGGCAAGGCCGAGGCGCAGTTGGCGGGATCGCCGTCGGTCCTGTTCGACGCGGTGGCGCTGGTCATCGGCGCCGATGACGCGGCCAAGCTGGCCAAGTTCAAGCCCGCGGTCGACTTCGTGTCGGATGCCTTTGCGCATCTGAAGGCGATCGGCGCCGACGATGCCAGCGCCAAGCTGCTGGCGGCGGCCGGGGTGCAGCCCGACAAGGGCGTGACCAAGCTGGACCCGGCGGCGTTCGTCGAGGCGGCGGCGCAGCGGTTCTATGACCGCGAAGCCAAGGTCTGGTAGGCCTCAGCCGTTCGGGATCGGAATGAAAGGGGGCGGGCCGGTGGTCCGCCCCTTATCCATAGCTGCGGGTCGGGCGGTCAAAGACCTTCCGGCCCATCAGGCTGCCGACCAGATCGACCATCAGCTTTGCGGTCCGGCCCCGTTCGTCCAGGAACGGGTTCAACTCGACCAGGTCCAGCGATGTGACCAGCCCCGATTCGTGCAGCAGCTCCATCACCAGATGCGCCTCGCGGAAGGTCGCGCCGCCGGGCACCGTGGTTCCCACCGCGGGCGCGATCGAGGGGTCAAGGAAATCCACGTCCAGGCTGACATGCAACAGGCCGTCCGCCGCGCGCACGCGGTCCAGAAAGGCCCGAAGCGGGGCCACGATGCCCTGTTCGTCCAGCACCCGCATGTCGTTCACGGTGATGTCCGTGGGCTGCATCAGGGCCAGTTCTGCGGGGTCCACACTGCGGATGCCAAACATGCAGATGTTTTCGCCCGGGATGGGGGCGGGGAAGGGCGGGAAGGGGTCGAAACCGTCCAACCCGTTGGCATAGGCCATCGGCGTGCCATGCAGGTTCCCCGATGTGGTGGTGGCGACGGTGTGAAAATCGCTGTGCGCGTCCAGCCAGATCACGAACTGCGCGCGGCCCTGCGCGGCGGCATGCGCAGCGACCCCTGCGACGGTGCCCAGGGCCAGCGAATGATCGCCCCCCATGATGATCGGCATGCCATGCGGCAGGGCGTCCTGGGTGGCCTGGCGCAGGGCGCCAGTCCAGGCGATCGTTTCAGGCAGGTGATGGACGGCGGGGTTGGCGCAGCGGTGGTCGCCCAACGGGTCCGGCGTGACATCGCCGCGATCCTCGACCGTGTGGCCTAGGGTCGCCAGGGTCGCGGCCAGGCCCGCGGTGCGATAGGCGGCGGGGCCCATCAGGCAGCCGGGGCGGCGCTGGCCCTCGTCCACGGGGGCTCCGATCAGGATGCAATGGGTCATGGGGCTCTCCGGCTGGATGGTGCCCCGTTTGAACACGCCCGACCGGGGAAAGTCCACCGGCCGGGCGCATCCCCCTAGAAGTTCGAGGTCAGGCCCAGCCACAGGCGGCGGCCCTCGCCCTCGGTGTTGTTGGCGGCCATGGTGACGTCGCGGTCCAGAAGGTTGTAGATCGCGCCGTTCAGGCTGACTCGGTCGGTCAGTTGATAATCCGCCCCCAGGTCCACCGTCAGGTAGGACCCGTATTCATAGGCGATGGCTGTCCCGTCCGCGTCGAAGGCCACCGGTCGGCCGTTGGTGCCGATGCGGGCACCTGCGGCTGTTTCCCGGCCGTGATAGATCACCGACCCCCAGGCCCCCAGGCCCGCGATGGGGGTGACCCAATCGGCGGTCACGCTGGCCTGATGGCGCGGCGTACGGTCCAGCGGCAGGCCCGCGAAATCGCCGGTCCGCTGTTCGCTGTCGGTGAAGCTGTAGCTGGCGCGCAGCATCAGGTCGGGGGTGGCGTCCCAGTCCGCGGTCAGCTCGACCCCCTGCAGGCGGGCGCGCCCGACATTGTACCATTCCCATCGGTTGAAGCTGGCGCCGCCGATCACGACCTGGTCGTCGGTCCGGGCGCTTTCGATCTTGTCGTCGAAATCGGTGCGGAACAGCGTCGCACCCACCTGCCACGTCGGCGCATCGTAAAGTGCCGCCAGCTCATAGCTGGTGCTTTCCTCGGGCTGCAGGCCGGGATTCGAGACGATCGCGCCTGCGCCTCGTTCGGTGGTGTAGAAATAGCCTGGCACGACGGAGCGCAGATCCGGCGCGCGGAACCCCGTCGACACACCCCCCTTGAGGGTCAGGCCCTGCGTCGCGTTCCACACCGCATAGGCGCGCGGGGTCAGGTTGCTGCCGTATTCGGCATGATCGTTCAGCCGCGCCCCAAGAGTCAGGGCAAGATCGTCGCGCAGGCGCCATTCGTCCTCCAGGAACACCGCGCGCTGCGAGGTCGCAAAGGAATAGGTCCGCCCATCGCCCAGGCCGGGGTTCTGGTCGCGCAGCCCCGTGCGGTTCACCTGCCCGCCAAAGACCAGCGTATGGCTGCCCTGCCATTCCAGCGGCGCGGTGAATTTCGCGTCATAGACGGTGTTCGTGACCTCTGGCGCGCGGTCGCCTGCGACCAGCGCGCCATTGCCCGATGCGGTCTTGCGCTGGCCCACCTCGCGCAGGACCGACAGGTCGGCCGCGACATTGCCCCACTGCCCGGCATAGGACAGGGCGGCGCGGTCGCGGGTGTTGTCCTGAAGGCTGTCGTTCTGTGGCGTGCCGCGGAAATCGACGGGCGCGATGGTGCGGCCGACGCGTCCCAGATCCTCGATTGTGGTGCGCCCGCCCTCCAGGTGGACGGTGTGATCGGGGTCGGGCGTCCAGCTGAGCCGCGCCGACAGGTCGGTCAGTTCGCGGTCGCGCAGCCCGTCGACGACCCGCGATTCCGACCGGTCGAGGCGGCGTCCCCAGACCTGCAGGCCCAGCCGGTCCGCAACGACCGGCCCGCTGCCATAGAAGGACAGCTGGCGCGAGGACGCGTCGTCGCCGTCCTGGGGCAGGGTGGCCTCGGCCGTGACCGACCCGGTCCAGCGGTCGGCGACCGGCTTGGTGATGACGTTGACCACGCCGCCCATCGCGTCCGATCCGTACAGCGACGACATCGGCCCGCGAACGATCTCGATCCGGTCGATGGCGGCGACGGGGGGAATCCAGTTCTGCTCGATCCCGGCGCTGCCGTTGGTGCGCGATTCGCGCGTGCCCTGACGTTTGCCGTCGACCAGGATCAGCGTGTACTGGCCCGACAGGCCGCGGATGGTGATGTCCTGTTCGTTGGCGACGCCCGTCGTGGCCACGCCCTGCACCCCGCGCAGCGCGTCCGACAGGCTGGTGATGTTGCGCCGCGCCAGCTCCTCTCCGGAAATGACCGAGATGCTGGCAGGGGCGTCGGCGATGTTCTGTTCAAACCCGGACGCGGTGATCACGATCTCGTCCAGCAGGATGGGGGCCGTGTCCTGGGCCAATGCCGGCGCGGTCAGGGCGGTCAGCGACAGGAATGTCGCGCGAAGGGAGAGGGTCTTGGGCATCATGGGCCTCGGGGTCGGAGGGGACATGCTGCCTGGGGTCGTGGCCAGAGGGAAAAGCCGATTACCTGGGTAATTCAGTCGCCTTTACGGCGGGTGGGCGCGGGGGACAAGGCCTGCGCCCGCCCCCTGCGCCCCTGTGGCACGAATGCGACAGTCAGGCGCGGACACCCTGGAAGCGGGCGGCCCAGGCCTCTCGGTCCTCGTCGCTGATCTTGGCGAACATCACCTCGGGGACGGTGAAGGCATGGCCGGGGGCCAGCGCCTGCAGGGCCTGCGCCACGTCGTCGGGCCAGCCCGCATCCTGCGCGTCCATCGCCTGCAGCATCGCGGCCGATGCAAAGGGGATGAAGGGCTGCGACAGGACCGCATAAAGGCGGATCAGGTTCAGGCCCATCCGCACCTGCATCGCCGCCTGGTCGGGGTCGGTCTTGAACACCGTCCAAGGCGCGGCCGATTGCAGGTATTCATTGCCCGACACCCAGATGGCGCGCAGCTCGGCGGCGGCCTTGCGGACCTCCATCGCCTCCATGTTCGCCTCATAGGCACGGACGCGGGCGGTCAGCGTGTCGATCAGGGCCAGTTCGGCAGGGCCCCAGGCCGGGCCTTCGGGAACGGCCTCGCCGAACTTGGCGCGGCAGAACTTGGTGATGCGGCTGACGAAGTTGCCCAGCACGTCGGCCAGGTCCTTGTTCACGGATTGCTGGAAATTCTCCCAGGTGAACTCGCTGTCGCCGGATTCGGGGGCGTGCGACAACAGCCACCAGCGCCAGTAGTCCGCCGGCAGGATCTCCAGCGCGTGGTCCATGAATACGCCGCGCCCCTGCGAGGTGCTGAACTGTCCGCCCTGATAGGTCAGGTAATTGAAGGACTTGATATAGTCGACCATCTTCCACGGCTCGCCCGAACCGATCAGGGTCGCGGGGAAGGACAGGGTATGGAAGGGCACGTTGTCCTTGCCCATGAACTGGGTATAGGTCACGTCCTCGGCGCCCTGGTCCAGGCGCCACCAGCGGCGCCATGCGGCATCGTCGGCGCCCGCCGCATCGGCCCATTCGGCGGTCGCGCCGATGTATTCGATGGGCGCGTCGAACCAGACATAGAAGACCTTGCCCTCCATCCCCGGCCAGTCCTGGTCGCCCCGCTTCACCGGCACGCCCCAGTCAAGGTCGCGGGTGATGCCGCGGTCCTGCAGCCCGTCGCCGTCGTTCAGCCATTTGCGCGCGATCGAGGTCGTCAGGATCGGCCAGTCGGTCTTGGCGTCGATCCAGGCGGCGATGTCGCCCTTCAGCGCGGACTGGCGCAGGTACAGGTGCTTGGTCTCGCGTACCTCCAGGTCGGTGCTGCCCGAGATCGCGCTGCGCGGGTTGATCAGGTCTGTCGGGTCCAGCTGCTTGGTGCAGTTTTCGCACTGATCGCCGCGCGCCTTGTCATAGCCGCAGTTGGGGCAGGTGCCCTCGATGTAGCGGTCCGGCAGGAAACGGTTGTCGGCATGGGAGAAGACCTGCTTCTCGACGACCTCGCGGATATAGCCCTGGTCGGCCAGGCGGCCCGCGAAATGCTGGGTCAGGGCGCGGTTGCGGTCGCTGGAGGAGCGGCCGTAATGATCGAAGGACAGCCCGAACCCGTCGGCCAGCGCGGTCTGGACGCCATGCATCCGGGCGCAATAGTCGGCCACGGCCTCTCCGGTCTTGGCGGCGGCCAGTTCGGCGGGGGTGCCGTGTTCGTCCGTGGCGCAGATGAACATGACCTCATGGCCCCGCGCCCGCAGATAGCGGGCATAGAGGTCGGCGGGCAGCTGTGAACCGACGAGGTTCCCCAGATGCTTGATGCCGTTGATGTAGGGCAGGGCAGATGTGATCAGGTGGCGGGCCATGGCATGCGTCCTTTCGGGGTCGCGCATCTCTAGCCCTGTTGCGCCGTGATGAAAAGCGGTGCGCACGCCCGGCGCACCGCGCGTGCGCAGGTCGTCAATGGGCCAGCATCTCGTCCACGATCTGGGCGGGGGTCATGTCGGCGGGATAGTAGGTAGGCCAGTTCGTCACCTCCTCCAGCAGGGCGGCGCGGTCGTCGCCCCAATACAGGTGAAAGTGGTCGGCGCGGGCCGGGGCGATCCCATGGTCGCTGAACTGGATGAAGGCGGGTGCGCCCGCGTCGCCGGCAGTCTTGGCAAAGATGAAACGGACGCCGCGGTTGCCGCGGGCATAGGTCAGGATCTCGTGCCCGTCATCGGCATAGGTGCCCGACACCTGCGTGCCGTCGCTGTAGAACGTCACCACGTCACCCTCGATGGTGATACGGTCCGTGTCGGTGGCATAGCCGGTCTGGTAATAGGCGGTGTATTCCTCGGCGGTCTGGTCGCCCTTCTGGGCCTTGCGGTCCATGACCGGCGCCAGGGTGCCGTCCTGCAGCAGGGGATAGACCGACTGCCAGTCGCCCGCATAGTCGGACAGAGGGCGGTCCTTGACCTGATCGTCGTCGAAATAGCCGTCATAGATGGCCTGCGCCTCGGGGCTGCGGGCATGGCCGTGATCGTGATCATGATCGTGGTCGTGGTCGTGGTCGTGGGAGTGGTCATGCGCGGCTGGGGCGGCACTGTCCTGGGCCAGCGCAGGCCCGGTCAGGATAAGCGTCGCGGCGATCAGCAGGCTGGCGGGGAGGGGCGAGCGGAGGGGCATGGGGCGGTCCTTCTATAGATATGACGAATCATGGAATGATATATCATCACATAACGGGACCGCAGTAAGGCGCGCGTACGGGGATGGCAAGGGCGGGTCGGGACCGGGCGGACCTTTGCGGCCCGCCCGAAAGCGATCAGCGGCGACGGTCGCGGCGCGAGGACATCGGCTGGAACGCGACGCCGACATGCGCCTCGCAATAGGGTTTTCCCGCGACCGACGGCAGGCCGCAGAACCAGAACTTGTCGGTTGCCGGATCGCCGATGGGCCATTTGCAGGTCCGCTCGGTCAGTTCCATCAGGGTCAGTTTCTTGGCGCGCTTCTCGACCTCGCGGACCGATGCCAAGGCTTCGGGAGATATCTCGTTGGCCGAGGGCTGGGGCGGCAAAGGCTGTCCCGCCGGCACGATCGGGCGGCGGGGAACCGGCACGAAGGCCGGCTGTGTGCTGGGTTCGGGTTCCGGCTCGGGCTGGACCGCGACGGGTTCAGGCGCGGGTTCGGGACGCAGGGGAGCCGCCGCTGGCTGCGGGACCGCGCGGGGTGCCGCGGGCTTTTCGCGCGCGACCGGTTCCGGCGCGGGGGCGGGGGCCGGGGCTGCGGCCTCCGGCTCCTCGGTGCGGTTCGACAGCCCCAGGCGATGGACCTTGCCGATCACCGCGTTGCGGGTCACGCCGCCCAGTTCCTTGGCGATGGCGCTGGCCGACTGGCCCTCGGACCACATGCGTTTCAGTGTCTCGACGCGATCATCCGTCCAGGACATGGCAGCCTTTCCGGGCGGGTCTGACCTGCCGCCCCATCTTGTAACCTGCGATTGGTCCCGTCACATACGGGATGCCGAGATTTAGCCGCCGAAGCGCAGAAATTCAAGGACCGCCAGATGACCCCGCCCACAATGCCCGGCCTGCCCCCGCTTTCCGACAGCCCCGCCATGGGCGTGCGCCGATTTGGCCGCGTCAACTGGCTGGGCCTGCGTACGCTGGCGCGGCGCGAGGTCATGCGCTTCATGGCCGTCTGGCAGCAGACGATATTCGCGCCGCTGATGACGGCGGGCCTGTTCGTGGTCGTGTTCGCGATGGCCCTGGGCCAGGGACGCGGAGAGATCATGGGCCTGCCCTACCTGGTCTTTCTGGGGCCGGGCATCCTGATGATGACGGTCATCCAGAACGCCTTCGCGAACACCTCCAGCTCGATCACCGCGGCCAAGGTGCAGGGCAACATCGTCGACACGCTGATGCCGCCCCTGTCCGCCGGAGAGCTGCTGGCCGGCTATCTGGCCGGGTCCGTGGTGCGCGCCGGGCTGGTGGCCACGGTCATCGGGACTGGCATTGTGCTGGTCACCGGGCGCGGCATCGCACATCCGGGCTGGGCGGCGATGTTCGTGCTGCTGGCCGCGCTGATGCTGGGCGGCCTGGGCATCCTGGCGGGGATCATGGCGCAGAAGTTCGACCAGATGGCGGCGATCACCAATTTCATCATCACGCCGCTGTCGTTCCTGTCGGGCACCTTCTATTCGGTGCAGGCGCTGCCGCAGCCGTTCAGCACGCTGTCGCACTGGAACCCGATCTTCTACCTGATCGACGGCGCGCGCTATGGCGTGACCGGGGTCAGCGACGCGCCCGTCTGGCGCGGCGCGCTGATCTGCGCGGGCGTCGTCGCGGGCGTGCTGTATCTGGCGTGGCGGTGGCTGCGGTCGGGCTATCGCATGAAGGCCTGATTAGCGCTTGCCTTGACAGGCAAAGCTGCGCATCCTTCGCGCCATGACGAAACGACGCACCACCCGTTCGCGACGCTGACGCCGGCCCCTTCGCGGGCTCGCGTCCCTGTTGCCGTTTCCGCCATTCCCCTTCCATCGCCGGAGCCTTGCCATGATCCCGCACGTCCTGCCGACCTATAATCGCGCCCCCCTGGCGTTCGAACGCGGCGAAGGCGCCTGGGCCGTCACCGCCGACGGGACGCGATACCTGGACCTGGGCGCGGGCATCGCGGTGAACGTGCTGGGCCATGCCAATCCCGATCTGGTCGCCGCGCTGACCGAACAGGCGGGCCGGATCTGGCACGTGTCGAACCTGTACCAGATCCCCGAGCAGGAGCGTCTGGCCGACCTGCTGGTCGAACACACCTTCGCGGACACGGTGTTCTTCACCAATTCCGGGACCGAGGCGGCCGAACTGGCCATCAAGATGGTGCGCAAGCACTGGGACCACGCGGGTGATCCGGATCGGACCGAGATCCTGACCTTTTCCGGCGCGTTCCACGGACGCTCGACCGGCGCCATCGCGGCGGCAGGGTCGGAGAAGATGGTCAAGGGCTTTGGCCCGCTGATGCCGGGGTTCCGCACGCTGCCCTTCGGCGATCACGAGGCACTCAAGGCCGCAGTCACCGACCGCACCGCCGCGATCATGGTCGAGCCCGTGCAGGGCGAGGGTGGCATCCGTCCGCTGCCCGACGCCTGTCTTCAGGGGCTGCGCGAGCTGTGCGACCGGACCGGCGCGCTGCTGGTCCTGGACGAGGTGCAATGCGGCATGGGCCGGACAGGGCGTCTGTTCGCGCATGAATATGCCGGGATCACCCCCGACATCATGATGGTCGCCAAGGGCATCGGCGGGGGCTTTCCCCTGGGCGCGGTGCTGGCGACGGAAGGCGCGGCCGCGGGCATGGTCGCAGGGACGCACGGCTCCACCTATGGCGGCAACCCGCTGGCCTGCGCGGTCGGCGCGCGCGTGATGCAGATCGTGGCCGATCCGGCCTTCCTGGCCGAGGTCAACCGCAAGGCCGCCCTGTTCCGCCAGAAGCTGGAGGGGCTGGTCGCCGCCCATCCGCAGATCTTCGAGGGCGTGCGGGGGCAGGGGCTGATGCTGGGCCTGAAATGCCGCGTCGCGCCGACCGATCTGGTCCGTGCGGCCTATGATCAGCATCTGCTGACCGTGCCCGCCGCAGATGACACCCTGCGCCTGCTGCCGCCGCTGAACATCACTGAAGATGAGATCGCCGAGGCAGTGGCGCGCCTGGACAGGGCCGCCGCCAGCCTGGATGGCTGACTACGCCTTCAGGCCGGTCACTAGGGACGACCTACCCGTGCTGGTCCGATGGCTGGCCCAGCCGGAGGTCGCTGCCTGGTGGCCCGGCCCCGATCGCCAGATCGCCCTGATCCGCGACGATCTGGGGCACCGGGTGATGCGGCAGATGATCGTGGTGCGGGACGGCGCTGCCCTGGCCTATGCGCAATCCTATCCGGCCCATCACTGGCCCGCGCCGCATTTCGCGGGGCTGCCGGCGGATGCCGTGGCGCTGGACGTGTTTTCCGGGCCTGACGGGGGGGGCAGGGCGGCGCATGGCTGCGCGCCCTAGGCGATATGCTGCTGCTGGACTTTTCGACCCTGGCGATCGATCCCGCCCCCGGAAATCAGCGCGCCATCGCCGCCTACCGCAAGGCGGGCTTTGCGGGCGACGATCACCGCCTAGACGCGCAAGGCCGGCCCGTCCGCGTGATGACCCGCCTCCGATGAGGCGAACGCGCCCTTCTTCTTTGCCCAAATACCCATCTTCTCCGGCCCGGTCGGGCGCGACCCCCGCGAGGGCGCAGAAAGCCCGATCCGCCCTTGACCCGGCCCGTCCGGCGGGGCTTGCTGGAGAAAAGCCGAAAGACCAAGACGATGACCCATTTCCTGGATATCCACACCACCGACCGCACCGCCCTGCGCAGCATCATCGACAGCGCCCACGCGATGAAGGCCGCTCGCAACGGCCGCCCCAAGGGCAGTCCCGATGACGAACAGCCGCTGGCCGGCCGCATGGTCGCGCTGATCTTCGAAAAGCCTTCGACTCGCACGCGGGTCAGCTTCGATGTCGGCGTGCGCCAGCTGGGCGGCCAGACGATGATCCTGTCGGGCTCGGAGATGCAGCTGGGTCATGGCGAAACCATCGCGGACACCGCGCGCGTGCTGTCCCGCTATGTCGACCTGATCATGATCCGGACCTTCGAGGAGGCGACGCTGCTGGAGATGGCCGAGCATGCGACCGTTCCGGTGATCAACGGGCTGACGAACCGCACGCATCCATGCCAGATCATGGCCGACGTGATGACCTTCGAGGAACATCGCGGCCCCATCGCCGACAAGAAGGTCGTCTGGTCTGGCGACGGCAACAACGTGTTCGCAAGCTTTGCCCACGCGGCGGGGCAGTTCGGCTTCGATCTGACCTTCACCGGCCCGCCGCCGCTGGATCCCGAAGCGGCCTGCCTCGACTATGCGGCATCCCAAGGGCGTCCCGTCACCATCGAGCGCGATCCGGCGCGGGCCGTCATCGGTGCCGACCTGGTCGTGACGGACACCTGGGTCAGCATGCACGACCCGCAATCGGCCAAGGAGCGGCGCCACAATCAGCTGCGCGGCTATCAGATCAACGAGGCGCTGATGGCGCAGGCGCGGCCGGATGCGCTGTTCATGCATTGCCTGCCCGCGCACCGCGAGGACGAAGTGACCAGTGCCGTCATGGACGGCCCCGCCTCCGTCATCTGGGACGAAGCCGAAAACCGGCTGCACGCGCAGAAGGCGATCATGCGCCACTGCCTGGGACTGTGACCTGATTGACGGGCGGCCAAGGGCCGCCCGACGACACTTGAACCTGCCCTGCGAGGGCGGGGCAGGTGCGGTCCGGTGCTCTGCGTCGGCATCCGAATACAAAGGAAGCCTGATGCTAACTTTTGCGCCTTAGACATGGTTCTTTGCTTAGGGTAAGTGGGGCGAACGGGGAAACAGCGCTATTCATTGCGAAGGGCGCCCAAATTCGCTCTCAACTACAAGGACCAGTCGGCGGTGCCTCAACCGCTGTAATGACGATCAGCGAAGCATGCCGCGTACGGGCTATTCCATTTGTCAAAAGTGAGTGCGGCAAGCCTATTCACCCGTCCGCTTTCCGCGATATCGTGTTCCATCAATAGGATGCAGGGGCTGCGACTAGTCTGGCCGCGCGCTTCCTACGTCAAAGATGTCGCTGCTGATGCGCGGGTGGAAGGCGCGCCCGCCAAAATGGATGCCATGTCACGTGGCTGGGACCGGACGTGGCTCCTGCTGTCTTACCGTTACAATCACCGCGTCAATCGATCGGGTCGGGTTGGACCCAATTTGTTGAGACCAAAGATAACAGCACGATTGCAAGGGCCGAGGTGTCTCTGGGCTAGCGGTCGTCTGAATAAGGTTAAGGACAAGTCCTGCCGGATATGAGTACCGAAGCCGAGGCCTGTCGAACGCTGCGATCGAATAGAGCGACGGCCCCGCGTGGGGGCCGTCATGTCGTTCAGCCGATGGCTGCAGCGCGGATCTCATCGTCGATCGCGTCAAGATACTGGGCGAAGTTGTCGCAGAACATCTGCACCAGCTTCTTGGCCTGGGCGTCATAGGCGGTCGGGTCGGCCCAGGTCTGGCGCGGGTCCAGAAGGACAGGGCTGACGCCGGGGACGCTGACCGGCACGTCGAAGCCGAAGTTCGGATCGCGACGGAACTGCACCGTGTTCAGGCTGCCGTCTAGGGCGGCGGCCAGCAGGGCGCGGGTGGCGGCGATGGGCATGCGCTTGCCCGTGCCGAAGGCGCCCCCGGTCCAGCCGGTGTTCACCAGCCAGCAGGATGCGCCGTGCTGGGCGATCTTTTCCTGCAGCAGCTTGCCATAGACCTCGGGGCGGCGGGGCATGAACGGCGCACCGAAGCAGGTCGAGAAGGTCGGGATCGGCTCGGTCACGCCGACCTCGGTGCCCGGCGTCTTGGAGGTGAAGCCCGACAGGAAGTGATACATCGCCTGTGCAGGCGTCAGCCGCGCGATCGGGGGCAGGACGCCATAGGCGTCGCAGGTCAGCATGATGACGTTCTTGGGATGCCCGCCAAGGCTGGTCTGGGACGCGTTGCTGATCGCCTCCAGCGGATAGGCGCAGCGCATGTTGTCGGTGATAGAGTTGTCCTCGAAGTCCAACTCCAGCGTCTCGGGGTCGAAGACCATGTTCTCGATCACGGTCGCGAAGCGGCTGGTGGTCGCGTGGATCTCAGGTTCGGCTTGGACCGAAAGGTTGATCGTCTTGGCGTAGCAGCCACCCTCGAAGTTGAAGATGCCGGTATCGGACCAGCCATGTTCGTCGTCGCCGATCAGGACGCGCGACGGATCGGCCGACAGGGTAGTCTTGCCGGTGCCCGACAGACCAAAGAAGACCGCGCTGTCATCGGGATTTCCCGGCGCGTGGTTGGCGCTGCAGTGCATCGGCATGATGCCCTTTTCCGGCAGCAGGTAGTTCAGCAGCGTGAAGACCGATTTCTTGTTCTCGCCCGCATAGGCGGTGTTGGCGATTAGGATCAACTTCTTGTCGAAGTTCATCGCGATCACCGTCTCGGACCGGCAACCGTGACGCGCGGGATCGGCCTTGAAGCCGGGGCAGTTGATGATGGTGAATTCGGGCGTGAAGGTTGCCAGCTCGTCGGCCTGGGGCCGGCGCAGAAGGTGGCGGATGAACAGCCCGTGCCAGGCAAGCTCGGTCACCACGCGCACATCCAGGCGGTTATCGGCATCCGCGCCGCCGAACAGGTCCTGCACGAAATAGTCGCGACCCTTCATGTGCTGAAGCATGTCGGCATGCAGCAGATCGAACGCTGCCGGGTCCATCGGCTTGTTGTTGTCCCACCAGATGCTGTTCTCGACCAACGGGGTGCGGACGACGAACTTGTCCTTGGGCGAGCGGCCGGTATGCGCGCCGGTCGAGACCAGGAACGCCCCGCCCAGGCCCAGCTTGCCCTCTCCGCGGGCGACGGCCTGTGTCATCAGGGCGGGTTCCAGCAGGTTGTAGTGCACCTGGCCCAGCCCCGTGATGCCTTGGTCTTCCAGTCGGCAGGTCGGGTTTACGCGCGTGGTCATTTGGGGGGCTCCGTGGCTTGGGGTGCGGCGTTTCATCGGGCTATAGCACGGCGGATTCGGCCCGAAACAAGTCAGCGCAAACAGTTAGCGGAAACATCAAATGTTATCGCCATCAGGACCGTTTAGCTGGCGCGACGCCGTGCCACAGGCGGAAAATTAACCTGTTTTCGGGCAGGATCGGATCAGGAGGTGATTCGCATGATGCAGGTTCACGCGACCACGGTCGCGCTTGACGGGGGTGGTCTTGTCATCCTGGGACCGTCCGGATCCGGCAAGTCCACCTTGGCGCTGCAGCTGATGGCAGTGGGCGCGACACTGGTCGCCGATGACCGCACCGACCTGCGCCTGTCCGCAGGCCGGCTGATGGCGCAGGCGCCATTGCCGCTGCTGGGACGCATCGAGGCGCGGGGCGTGGGCATCCTTCAGGCAGAGCCGTCGGCGCCGGTCCCGGTGGCCTTGGCCTGCAACCTTGGACGCGACGAAGAGGACCGGTTGCCACAGGTGCGCCATCAAGATTGGCTGGGGGTCCGGGTTTCGCTTGTGCTGGGCCCCTATCGCCCCCATCTTTACGCTGCATTGCGGCAGCTGATGCTGGGCCGACGGCTGGCATGACCGCGCGCGCAACGCCATAGGGAAGGACGCATGGACCACGACGCCATCGAACCCGAGGCCCAACGGCTGGTGCTGGTCACCGGGCCGTCCGGGGCAGGGCGATCGACCGCCATCAACGTGCTGGAGGATCTTGGCTTCGAGGCGATCGACAACTTGCCCTTGTCGCTGATCCCGCGCCTGCTGGACGGACCCGCGCGTCCGACGCCGCTGGCCTTGGGGCTGGACGTGCGCAACCGCGACTTTTCTGCATTCAATGTCATCGAGCTGATTGATCGACTGACGCGCCTTCCCGGCTATGCGCCCGAGGTGCTGTATCTTGACTGCGACGCCGATACCCTGGTCCGCCGCTACAGCGAGACGCGCCGCCGCCATCCCTTGGCCCCCGATGAGGCGCCGATGGCCGGGGTCCTGGCCGAGATCGACCTGCTTGCGCCGATCCGCGTGCGGGCCGATGTGCTGGTCGATACGACCGAACTGTCGCCCCATGACCTCAAGGCCGAGCTGACGCGGTGGTTCGACGTGCGTCCCGACCGGCGGCTCAGCGTGTCGCTGCACTCCTTCAGCTACAAGCGTGGCGTGCCGCGGGGCCTGGACCTGATGTTCGACTGTCGGTTTCTGGCCAACCCGCACTGGAACCCGGACCTGCGGCCGCTGGACGGTCGTGACGACCGCGTGCAGGCGCATGTCGCCGCTGATCCACGATTCGCCGAATTCTTTCAGCGGACCCGGGGTCTGGTCGAATTTCTTCTGCCCGCCCATATGGACGAGGGCAAATCGCACCTGGCGGTCGGTTTCGGCTGTACTGGGGGACAGCATCGTTCCGTCACTTTGGTGGAAAAGATGGCCCTGGCGCTTGCAGATGCGGGCTGGCCGGTGTCAATAAGGCACAGGGAACTGGAGCGTCGGGGCATGACGCTGCAGTCTGGTGCGGACGCATCGCCTGCGGGCGAGGCTCGCGCGTCGCAAAGGCAGGCGTCATGAGGTTTGGGGTGTTTTGGAAGTCTTCTGGGCTTGGTGAGGCGCGTTGATCGGTATTGTCATAGTGGCGCATGGGGGATTGGCCCGAGAGTATCTCTCGGCCGTCGAACATGTCGTGGGTCCGCAGGTTGGTATCGCCGCCGTCGCGATCGAGGATGATCACGACCGCGCGGCCAAGACCGCCGAGATCAAGGCGGCCGCGGATGCGGTCGATCTGGGCGACGGCGTCGTCCTGGTGACCGATCTGTTCGGTGGTTCTCCCTCGAACCTGTCCCTGCCGGCCTGCGCGGTGCAGGACCGCACCATCCTCTACGGCGCGAACCTGCCCATGCTGGTCAAGCTGGCCAAGTCGCGGCACCTCAGCGTGCCGGTCGCGGTGGGCTTCGCCAAGGACGCGGGGCGCAAGTACATCAATTCCTACAACGTCCCGCCCGAGGCCGCGCTGGACAGCGGACGGTATCCGCGATGACCGATGCGATCACCCGCGACCTGTCGATCATCAACGTCAAGGGCCTGCACGCCCGGGCCAGCGCCAGGTTCGTGGACGTGGTCGAACGCCATGACGCGCAGGCAAGGGTCGAAAAGGACGGCATGGCCGTCTCTGGGGACAGCATCATGGGTCTGCTGATGCTGACCGCCCCGCGCGGCAGCCAGATCCGCGTGACCACCTCCGGCCCCGAGGCGCAGGCCCTGGCGGACGCGCTGGAAGCGCTTGTGGGGGACTATTTCGGCGAAGGCATGTAGTGCCCGCGCCCGTCACCCCCGACCGCAAGTCCTATCACCACGGCAACCTGCGCCAGGCCCTGGTCGAGGCGACCGCCGATCTGGTCCAGGAGCAGGGCCCGCAGGCCTTCACGCTGACCGAGGCCGCGCGCCGCGCCGGCGTGTCCCCTGCCGCCCCCTATCGCCACTTCAAGGGTCGCGACGACCTGCTGGAGGAGGTCGCGCGCCAAGGCTTCATCGAATTCGCCGCCCGGCTGGAGGCCGCATTCGACGGCGGTCGTCCGCGGCCGCTGACCGCGTTCCTGCGCATGGGCCAGACCTATCTGGACTTTGCCGCCGAACGGCCCGGTTACTACATGGCGATGTTCGAAAGCGGCATCTCTGTCGTGGGCAATGTCGATCTGGCGGCCGCCTCTGCGCGGGCGCAGGGCGTGCTTGTGACCGCGGCCGAGGCGATGGCCGCCCGACTGCCCGAAGATCGCCGCCCGCCCGCCCGCATGGTGGCCAACCACATCTGGGCGCTGAGCCACGGCGTGGTCGAGCTGTTCGGCCGCGGCAAGCCCGGCTGCCGCAGCCCGGTCGAGCCGTCCGAAATGCTGGAAAGCGGGGCGCTGATCTATCTGCGCGGGCTTGGACTGATCCAGAACTGAATTGTTGGACGACGATCTTGACGGAACCCTCCGCGCCGCCCATCTATGTAAATGTAATTCACATTAACATAGGGAGATACCACAGATGACCATCGCAACCCCCGTGCTTCGCCCGGCGACGACCCAGCAGCGCATCACCGATGTGCTGGTCCGTGGTCGCGACTGGCTGGATGCGCGCGGTCGCCCCGCCTGGCTTGTCGCCATGGTGCTGGGTTTCATCTTTGTCTGGCCCGTGGGCCTGGCCATTCTGGGCTACATGATCTGGAGCAAACGCATGTTCGGATGCGGCAAACGCACCGCTGCCCCCCGCTATTCCGCGCCGTCGACCGGCAACAGCGCCTTCGATGCCTATCGCGCCGAGACGCTGAAGCGGCTGGAGGATGAGCATCGCGAATTCATCGACTTCCTGGCCAAGCTGCGCGAGGCCAAGGACAAGGCGGAATTCGATCAGTTCATGGAAAAGCGCGACGCCAAGACCGACGCGTAAGCAGATCGGGGGCCGGGTGACCGGCCCCCGATCCTATTCACCACGGGGAAACCGCTGGTTTTCCTCAAGTACGTTCAGGTCCATGTGATTGCGCATGTAGCGTTCGGACGCACGCTGCAGCGGCTGGTGGTCCCATGGATAATAGGCCCCGTTGCGCAACGCCTCGTACACGATCCAGCGGCGGGCCTGCGAATGACGCACCTGCGCGTCATAGGCCGACAGATCCCACCGCTGCGCCGCCTGTGCACGCAGATCGGACAGCACCGCCGCATGGGCCGGATCGCCGGCCAGGTTCACGCGCTCTGCCGGGTCGCTGTCCAGATCGAACAGCATCTCGGGATCGGCGTCGCAGGCAATGTATTTCCAGCGCCCGTCGCGCAGGGCGACCATGGGTGCGATGCTGCCTTCGGCTGCATACTCCATCGGCACCGGTCCGCGCGGCGCCCCTCGCGCCAGCGACCGGCCATCGGTCCAGGGTGCGATCTCGTCCATCGGCAGGCCCGCTAGGTCGCACAGCGTCGGCAGCACGTCGATGGTGCTGACCGGCTGGTCGACACGTCCCGGCGCCATGCCCGGCGCGGCGATCATCAGCGGCACCCGGGCCGAGCCTTCGAAGAAGTTCATCTTGAACCACAGCCCGCGTTCGCCCAGCATCTCGCCGTGGTCGGACAGGAACAGGATGATCGTGTCATGCTGGCGCGTCGCCTCCAGCACGTCCAGGATCTGGCCGATCTTGTCATCGACATAGCTGATATTGGCGAAATAGCCCTGCCGCGCGCGGCGGATATGATCGTTGGTGATCTCCAGCCCGCGCCAATCACACGCATCCATCAGGCGCTGCGAATGCGGGTCCTGCTGGTCATAGGGGATCGGCCGCGGCGGCTCCAGTTCCGGGATGCCGTAATACAGGTCCCAGTACTTGCGCCGCGCCACGAACGGGTCGTGGGGGTGGGTAAAGCTGACGGTCAGGCACCACGGCCGATCGTCGGCCCCGCGTGCCAGATCGTACAGCTTGCGCGTCGCGTGATGGGCGACCTCGTCATCATATTCCAGCTGATTGGTGATCTCGGCCACGCCCGCGCCCGTGACGGATCCAAGATTGTGGTACCACCAGTCGATCCGTTCCCCCGGCTTGCGGTAGTCCGGGGTCCAGCCGAAATCGGCGGGATAGATGTCGGTGGTCAGACGCTCCTCGAAGCCGTGCAGCTGGTCAGGGCCGACGAAATGCATCTTGCCCGATAGGCAGGTGTTGTACCCCGCCCGGCGCAGGTGATGCGCATAGGTCGGGATGTCGGACGCGAATTCCGCCGCGTTGTCATAGACCCGCGTGCGGCTTGGCAACTGGCCCGACATGAAGCTGGCCCGCCCCGGCGCGCAAAGCGGGCTGCCGGTATAAGTGTTCGCGAACCGGGTCGACCGTTCGGCCAGTCGCCGCAGGTTCGGGGTGTGCAGGAAACCGGCGGGGCCGTCGGGGAAAAGAACCCCCGACAGCTGATCCGCCATGAGGATCAGGATATTGGGTTTCACGGGCTGTTATCCGGCGACGGCGGCCTGCACGGCATCCAGGCCGGGCTGCCCGTCCAGCGTGGTGACGCCGTCCAGCCAGGGGCCCATCGCATCGGGATTGGCGGCCAGCCACTCGCGCGCCGCGTCCTGCGCATCGGCGCCGTCGTCCAGGATCGCGCCCATCAGCTGGTTCTCCATCGACACGTCGAAGACCAGCTGGCTGAACAGCCGCGCGGCATTGGGGCACATTTCGGCCCATTCGCTGCGGGCAAGGGTGTGGACGGTCGCACCGCCGAAATCGGGGCCGAACTGTTCGTCGCCGCCCGACAGATAGGTGATCTCGATCGCCTCGTTCATCGGGTGGGGCGCCCAGGCCAGAAAGACGGTGGGCGTGTCGGCATTGCGGGTGACCTGCGCCAGCATCGCCTGTTCACCGCTTTCGACCAGCTTCCAATCGCCCAGGCCGAACAGGTCGGCGTCGATCATGCCCTGGATGTTCTGGTTCGCGGGGGCGCCGGGTTCGATGCCATAGATCTTGCCTTCGAACGCGTCGCGATGGGCGTCCAGATCGGCGAAATCCGCGACACCAAGCGCCGCGGCGGCGGGGTTCACGGCCAGGGTGAACTTGGCGCCCTCCAGGTTCTGCGCCAGCTCGGTCACGCCGCCATCGGCGTCCAGATCCTCGCGGAACGCGGCCTGCGCCGGCATCCAGTTGCCCAGGAACACGTCAGTCTGCGCGCCCTTCAGCGCCTCATAGCCGACAGGAACGGACAGGGTCGCGATGTTCGGGGCATAGCCCAGGGCCTCCAGCACGACCGCCGCGACGCCGTTCGTCGCAGTGATGTCCGTCCAGCCCGGATCGGACAGGCGCACGGTGCCGCATTCGGCAGGATCGGCGGCATGGGCAGGCAGGGCGGCCACGCCCAGAAGCAGGGCGGCAAGGATCGGCTTGGTCATGGGTCTCTCCTGTCGGTGTGAAGATCTGCCCTCATGCTGGGCAGATTCTCAGGGCGCGCCCGCCTGAATGCGACAGTCAGCGCGTCGGAACTGGTGTATCGCCACGGTAATCATAAAAGCCGCGGCCCGTCTTGCGGCCCAGCCAACCGGCCTCGACGTATTTCGTCAACAGCGGGCAGGGGCGGTATTTCGTGTCGGCCAAGCCGTCATGCAGCACGTTCATGATCGCCAGGCAGGTGTCCAGGCCGATGAAATCGGCCAGCTCCAGCGGGCCCATCGGGTGGTTGGTGCCCAGCTTCATCGCGCTGTCGATGCTGCTCACCGATCCCACGCCCTCGTAAAGCGTATAGACGGCCTCGTTGATCATCGGCATCAGGATGCGGTTCACGATGAAGGCGGGGAAATCCTCGGCGGTGGCCGATGTCTTGCCCAGCTTCTCGACGACGGCGTGCAGTTCGCGATAGGTCGCCTCGTCCGTGGCGATGCCGCGGATCAGCTCGACCAGCTGCATCACGGGAACGGGGTTCATGAAGTGGAACCCCATGAATTTCTCGGGCCGGTCGGTGCGCGAGGCCAGCCGCGTGATCGAGATCGACGATGTGTTCGACGTCAGGATCGTCTCGGGCTTCAGGTGCGGGACCAGGTCCTCGAAGATCGCCTGCTTCACCGTCTCGCGTTCGGTCGCGGCCTCGATCACCAGGTCGCATTGGCCCAGGTCCGACAGCTTCAGCGTCGTGCGGATATGGCCCATGGCGGTCGCCTTGACCTCGGCGGTGATCTTGTCGCGGGCGACCTGGCGTTCCAGGTTGCGGTCGATCAGGGCGATGGCCTTGTTCAGCGCATCCTGGCTGATGTCGGTCAGCAGCACGTCATAGCCCGCCACCGCAAAGACATGCGCGATGCCGTTGCCCATCTGACCTGCGCCGATCACGCCAACCGATTGAACCGTCATGCCTGCATCCCCTGTTCCGACGCCGGGACGATAGGGCGGGGCGGGGCATGCTGCAATGCAAAACCGCCCCCCGTCGCCGGGGGGCGGTCCGTGGCAATCCTTGTGCGGGATTACAGCTTTTCGGTCAGTTCCGGGACGATGGTGAACAGATCGCCCACCAGGCCGTAATCGGCGACCTGGAAGATCGGTGCTTCCTCGTCCTTGTTGATGGCCACGATGACCTTGCTGTCCTTCATGCCGGCCAGGTGCTGGATCGCACCGGAAATGCCGACCGCGACGTAGAGCGCGGGCGCCACGACCTTGCCGGTCTGGCCCACCTGCCAGTCGTTCGGGGCATAGCCCGAATCGACCGCCGCGCGCGATGCGCCGACGGCGGCGCCCAGCTTGTCGGCCAGCTGTTCGATCATCACGAACTGCTCCTTGGAGCCCAGGGCGCGCCCGCCCGACACGACACGTCCGGCCGAGGTCAGCTCGGGGCGGTCGCTCTGGGCGACCTCGTCGTTCAGCCATTTTGACAGGGCCGGATCGTCCGCCAGCGCGGCGTCGGACACGGGCGCCGCGGGACCTTCGCCGGCCGCGTCAAAGCTTGCCACGCGGATGGTCATGACCTTCTTGCTGTCGGCCGAGGTGATCGTCTGGATAGCGTTGCCGGCATAGACCGGACGCTCGAACGTGTCGGCGTCGATCACGGCGGAGACGTCGGACATCACCATCACGTCCAGCAGGGCCGCGACACGCGGCATGACGTTCTTGGCATCCGTGGTGGCGGGGGCCGCGATGTGGCTGTAATCGCCCGCCAGCGCCACGATCAGCGCGGCGGTCGGTTCGGCCAAGCGGTGGCCGTAACGCGCATCCTCGGCGACCAGCACCTTGGAGACGCCGGCGATGGTCGCGGCCTGATCGGCCGCCGCACGCGCCTGCGCGCCGGCGCACAGCACGGTCACGTCGCCCAGGGCGGCGACGGCATGGACGGCCTTGGCGGTCGCATCGCGGTTCAGTTCGCCGCCGGTGACTTCGGCCAGAAGAAGAACAGCCATCACACGATCCCCGCTTCTTTGAGTTTCGACACAAGCTCGTCGACCGAGCCGACCTTGATCCCGGCCTTGCGGCCCTCGGGTTCGCGGGTCTTGACCACGGTCAGGCGCGGGGTGACGTCGACGCCGTAATCGGCGGCGGTCTTCTCCTCCAGCGGCTTCTTCTTGGCCTTCATGATGTTGGGCAGCGACGCATAGCGCGGCTCGTTCAGGCGCAGGTCGGCGGTCACGATGGCGGGCAGCTTGACCTCGATGGTCTGCAGGCCGCCGTCGACCTCGCGAGTGACATGGGCCGCGTCGCCCGCGATCTCCAGCTTGCTGGCAAAGGTCGCCTGGCTCCAGCCCAGCAGGGCCGACAGCATCTGGCCGGTCGCGTTCATGTCGTTGTCGATCGCCTGCTTGCCGGCGATGACCAGCTGCGGCTGTTCGGCATCGACGATGGCCTTGAGGATCTTGGCGACGGCCAGCGGTTCGATGTCCTGATGCACGTCATCGGCGGCGACGACCAGGATGGCGCGGTCCGCCCCCATGGCCAGCGCGGTGCGCAGGGTTTCGGCGGCCTGCTTGACGCCGATGCTGACGGCCACGATCTCGGTGGCCGCGCCCTTTTCCTTCAGGCGGATGGCTTCTTCGACGGCGATCTCGTCGAAGGGGTTCATCGACATCTTCACGTTGGCCAGATCGACACCCGATCCGTCCGCCTTCACGCGGGCCTTCACGTTATAGTCGATCACGCGCTTGACTGGCACGAGGACTTTCATCGGCCTCTCTCCCTTTGTTTGCGTCATCTGTCGCAGGATTGTTAGACAGGGAAATCCGGCAAGGACAGGGCAAAAGCGTCACAGGACGCAGCGTTTGCGGCGACGCCCCCGTCAGCGGCTGGCGCCCGGCACCCACAGGATATCATCAGCGCCGTCGTTGTTGGCCACGCGGCCCGCGACGAACAGCCAGTCCGACAGCCGGTTCAGATAGCGGATCGCACTGGCGTTCACGTCGCCTCCCGCCAGCAGTTCGGTGGCGCGGCGTTCCGCCCGGCGCGCGACCGTCCGCGACAGGTGCAGATGCGCGGCCAGCGCGCTGCCACCGGGCAGGATGAAGCTGCGCAGCGGCGCGATGTTGGCGTTCATCGCGTCGATCTCGGCCTCGAGGCGGTCGATCTGGGCGTCGATGATGCGCAGGACCGGATAGCCCGCCTGATCGTCCGCGGCCATGTTCGGGCGCGACAGGTCGGCGCCCAGGTCGAACAGGTCGTTCTGGATCACGGCGATGCGTTCGGCCAGATCGCCCGTCGCATGCTGGCGGCACAGGCCCAGGGTCGCGTTCAGTTCGTCGACGGTGCCGTACGCTTCGACGCGGGGGTCGTGCTTGGCCACGCGGCTGCCGTCGGACAGGGCGGTGTCGCCCTTGTCGCCGGTGCGGGTATAGATCTTGTTCAGAACGACCATCAAATCGACCTCAGCCACAAAAACAGCATCAGGATGACCAGCGCGGCGGCCTGGGCATACAGCCGCCAGCGCATCATGCGGTTGCCATGCTTGCGGTTGAAATCGCCGCCTTTGGCAAAGCCGCCGATCCCCGTCAGCAGGATCGCGATGACGACCCCGACGGACAGGATCGTGACAAGGAACAGGGATTGATCGGGCATGGGGGACACCGCCTTTCGGCCGCCAACCTAGTTGCGCCGCGCAAACCAGTCCAGAGCGCGGGTCGGCAGAACCCGCCGCGCGACCCCGGAAATGCGCGTCGGCGCCGTGACATAGTAGCGCGGGGCGGGGTTCGCCGCCGTCAGCGCGGTCAGGATGCGGTCGCTGACCGCGCGCGGCGGCAGCTCGAACCGGTCCTTGCCCGAGGGCTCATAGAGCCGCTTGAGCAGGCTGGCGCGGTACTGGTCGGCGCGCGGGCTGGCCTGCCAGTTCACCCACCGCTCGAAATGCGGGATGGCGTTTTCGCGGATGCGGCTGGTGATGGGCCCCGGCTCGATCAGGGTGACGTGGATGCCGGTGCCGTGCATCTCGAGGCGCAGCACGTCGGTCAGCCCCTCCAGCGCGAATTTCGTGGCCACATAGGGGCCGCGCCACGGGATGCCGACCAGCCCCAGGACCGAACTGATGGTGACGATCCGCCCCGCACCGCGGTCGCGGAAATGCGGGATCAGCCGGGTGGTCAGGTCATGCGTGCCCAGCAAATTGACCTCGAAGATGGCGCGCAGGGCGCCGCGGGGCATGTCCTCGACCGCGCCGGGCAGGGCGAACGCCGCGTTGTTGACCAGCGCGTCGATCGGACCGCCAGCCAGCGCGGCCTCGGCGCAGGCGGCGACGCTGTCCTCGGACGCAAGGTCCAGGGGCAGGCACTCCATCCCTTCGGCCTGCCGGGCGGCGATGTCCGCCGGGGTGCGGCAGGTGGCCACGACCTGCCAGCCCTGCGCCTGCAGGTGGCGCGCGGCGTCCAGGCCGATGCCCGACGAACAGCCGGTGATCAGCGCGCGCCTCATGGGGCGTCGGACGTCAGGAACTGGGCCGAGACGAATCCCTGCCGGCCTTCGGCCGTCTGCACCTGCACCCACTCGCCGCCCGTCGGACCCAAGGCCTGCACCGCCGATCCGCCGGTCAGGCTGGCCACGACCGGATTGTCGGTGCCCGCGCCTGCGCGCATGTTCACCCGGTCGGCCGTGACATACAGCACCGGCCCGTCGGCAGGCACCACCTGCGCGGCCTCCGGTGTGGCCCCCGCATATTCGGGCGACGGCTCCAACGGCGGACCCGGAAAACGCTGCGTGCGTTCCGGGGTCTGGCTGGCGGCGGGGACGATGTCGACCGGCGGCGTCGCGGGCAGGGTGCCGGCCGCCGGAGCGGTCAGCGACGGTGCGCCTGCATCGGTCGCGGCGCTGGCCCGCGCTGCCGGTTCCGGCCTGCGTTCGGTCCGCAGGTCGCCCTGGCCGAACCGGTCCAGCGTCATGAACACGCCCAGCAGCGTCACCAGCATCAGCAGTCCCAGCCTGATCATCGCGCCCGTCCCCCGTTGCGGCCATCGGATTAACCGATTTGATCGTCCAACGCCACGCGGACGGCAGCGTTCCCGGCCAGCTTTTCGATCTGGACCGGGCGGGCCATGGGGCCTATCCAAGGCGCATGGCCGACGATCTGATCCCCCAGCCCGAACAGGGCACCTCTTCCGAACCCCTCAGCCGTGCGATCGGCGAGCGGTACCTGACCTATGCGCTGTCCACGATCATGCACCGCGCGCTGCCCGATGCCCGCGACGGGCTGAAGCCGGTGCACCGCCGCATCCTCTATGCGATGCGCGAACTGCGCCTGGCGCCCAACGGGGCGTTCCGAAAGTCGGCCAAGATCACCGGCGACGTGATGGGCAACTATCACCCGCATGGCGACGCCGCGATCTATGACGCGATGGCCCGCCTGGCCCAGGATTTCGCCATGCGCTATCCGCTGGTGGACGGGCAGGGGAACTTTGGCAACATCGACGGCGACAACCCTGCCGCTGCGCGATACACCGAGGCCCGCCTGGCCGCGACGTCCGAGGCGCTGATGGATGGCCTGGCCGAGGATTCGGTCGATTTCCGCCCCAACTATGACGGCACGCTGAGTGAGCCGGTCGTGCTGCCCTCGGCCTTTCCGAACCTGCTGGCCAACGGTGCGTCGGGGATCGCGGTCGGCATGGCAACCAACATCCCCCCCCACAACCTGCACGAGGTCGTGGACGCCTGCCTGCATCTGATCAAGACGCCCGACGCGCGCGACGACACGCTGGCGACCCTGATCAAGGGGCCCGATTTCCCGACCGGCGGCGTGCTGGTCGAATCGGCGGACAGCATCGCCGAGACCTATCGCACCGGGCGCGGCGCGTTCCGCCTGCGCGCGCGCTGGACGCAGGAGGATCTGGGCCGCGGGTTGTGGCAGATCGTCGTCACCGAGATTCCCTATCAGGTGCAGAAATCCAAGCTGATCGAACGGCTGGCAGAGCTGATCCAGACGCGCAAGATCCCGATCTTTGCCGATGTGCGCGACGAATCCGCCGAGGACGTGCGCATCGTCATCGAACCGCGTGCCCGCACCGTCGACCCCGAACAGCTGATGGGCGCGCTGTTCCGCGCCAGCGATCTGGAGATCCGGTTCAACCTGAACATGAACGTGCTGATCGACGGCCGCGTGCCCAAGGTCTGCTCGCTCAAGGAGGTCCTGCGCGCGTTCCTGGACCACCGCCGCGACGTGCTGGTGCGCCGCGCGGCCTATCGCCTGGACAAGATCGCGTCGCGCCTGGAGGTGCTGGAAGGCTATCTGGTTGCCTATCTGAACCTGGACCGCGTGATCGAGATCATCCGGACCGAGGACGAGCCCAAGGCCGTGATGATGGCAGAGTTCGGCCTGAACGACGTGCAGGTCGAGGCGATCCTGAACATGCGCCTGCGCGCCTTGCGCAAGCTTGAGGAGATCGAGCTGCGCGCCGAACGCGACTCCCTGTTAACCGAACGCGAGGGGCTTCAGGCGATGCTGGACAACGAGGCCGCGCAATGGGCGCGCATCGCGGACCAGCTGAAGGAAGTGCGGAACCTGTTCGGCAAGTCGCGCCCCGAGGGTCAGCGCCGCACCACGATCAGCGAGGCGACCGAGATGCCCGTGATCGACCTGGAGGCCATGATCGAGCGTGAGCCGGTGACCGTGGTCCTGTCGAAGATGGGCTGGATCCGCACCCTGAAGGGCCATCAGCCGCTGGACGCTGAACTGAAGTTCAAGGACGGCGACGGCCCCGGCCAGGCCCTGCATGCCGAGACGACCGACAAGCTGATGATATTCGCGTCGAACGGGCGGTTCTACACCCTTCCGGTCAATACGCTGCCCGGCGGGCGCGGGATGGGAGAGCCCTTGCGCCTGATGGTCGATCTGCCCAACGAGGCGCAGGTCATCGCCATGTTCCCGTGGCGCGAAGGGGCAAAGTATCTGGTCGCATCACGGGCGGGCGACGGGTTCATCGTGGGCGCGGGGGACATCCTGGCCCAGACCAAGACCGGCAAGCAGGTCCTGAACGGCGACGCGCTGCTGTGTCGTCCGGTATCGGGCGACCACGTCGCTGTCGTCGGCGAAAACCGAAAGATGCTGGTCTTTCCCTTGGCCGAACTGCCCGAGATGGCGCGCGGCAAGGGCGTGCGGCTGCAGCGCTCTGGCAAGGGCGGTGGGCTGGTCAAGGCGGATGAGCTGGTCGATGCGATCTGCCTGACGCTGGCGCAGGGCCTGTCCTGGCCCATGACCGGCGGCAAGACCCGGACCGAACCGGACCTGACCGAATGGCTGGGCAAGCGGGGCAGCGCCGGTCGAATGGCACCGCGCGGTTTCCCGCGCGACAACCGCTTTGCCTGAGGCGGCACCCCTCGCGACGCCAAGGCGCGCCGCGAGGGCCCGGCGCGGTTGAGCCGCCCGGAAGGGTCGCTCAGAGCCCGCCGCCGCCGACGGACCCGAAATATTCGCCGGTAATGTAGCTGGCCTCGTCCGAGGCCAGCAGCACATAGATCGGCGCGATCTCGACCGGCTGCCCGGGGCGACCCAGGGGTTGGCTTGCACCATGTTCCTTTGCCTTGTCGGTCGGCTGGCCGCCGCTGATCTGCAGCGCGGTCCAGTAGGGGCCGGGACAGACCGCATTCACGCGGATGCCGCGCGGGGCCAGCTGTTTCGCCAGCGACTGCGCGAATGCCACGTTCGCGGCCTTGGACTGCGCATAGTCGAACAGGTGCGCCGACCCCGAGAACGCCTGCACCGACGAGGTGATGATGATCGATGCGCCCGCATCCATGTGGGGCAGCGCGGCCCGCGTCACCCAGAAGGGCGCATAGATGTTGGTCTTCATCGTGGCGTCGAAATCCTCGGTCGTCAGGTCCTCCAGCTTTTCGCAGAACTGCTGGCGACCGGCATTGTTGACCAGGATGTCCAGCCCGCCCAGCTGGGACACGGCGCTCTCGACCATCTCCTTGCAGAAGCCCTCGTCGCGCAGGTCGCCCGGAACGGCGACGGCCACGCGGCCCTCCGCCTCGATCAGCGACATGACCGCGTCGGCATCGGCCTGTTCGTCGGGCAGATAGCAGATGGCGACGTCCGCACCCTCGCGGGCAAAGGCGATGGCTGCTGCGGCGCCGATGCCGCTGTCGCCGCCGGTGATCAGGGCGCGCTTGCCCAACAGGCGGCCTGCGCCGCGATAGCTGGTCTCGCCATGGTCGGGCAGGGGGTCCATCTTCTGGGCCAGGCCGGGAAAGGGCTGTTCCTGCGCCGGGAAATCGGGGACGGGAAGGCGCGGCTCGGCGATGGCGCCACTGCGGAACGGGGGACGGGCGGGGGTGTCGGACATCTGTGGCCTCATGCGTTTGCGGTTCGCAGGCCAACCGCACAGCACGGCGAATGTTCCGGTCCGTCCGGGGCAAGAAAGATCAACCGCGCATGAAAAAGCCGCCGCCCCGATGGGACGGCGGCGATGGCCGGCGCGGTCTCAGGCGCCGTTGTAAAGCGGCATCACGCCCGCCTCGGCATGGACGGCGTTGACGGTGGCGCGGTCCAGCTTCATCGCGGTTGCCAGGTCATTCAGGTACCGGGCCTCGGCCTCGCTGTCGAAGTCGATCGCCAGCAGCGACATCAGATAGACCTGACGCTCCATCCCTTCGGGGACCTCGCGGGCAAGGCCCGCCGCATCGACGGGCGCGGCCATCTGGTCACGGATGAACTGGCGTTCGTCATCGTCCAGATCATCGCCCAGATGACCCAGCAGGCGCTGGCGTTCGGTGTCGTCGACATGGCCGTCGGACTTGGCCGCCTGGATCATCGCGCGCAGCATCAGCCCGGCGATGGCATTCTGTTCCGGCGTGGGCGCGACCTGCGGCTCGCCGTCATGGGCCAGCGCATCGTCGAACAGCGCACCAAAGGTGGCATTGTTCTTTTCCTGCGATCCCTTGGTGGCCAGATGGCCCGCCGCACCGCCCGCGGCCGCGCCGCCCAGAAGGCCGCCCAGCATTCCGCCCAGGCTGCCGCCGCCCATGCTGCCGCCGCCGCGCTGGCCGCCCAGCTTGTCCAGCAGGCCGCCAAGCGAACCGCTGCCCGTCCCGGTGCCGCCGCCAAGGGCACGGCCCAGCATCTGGTTCAGGCTGCCGCCCGACGTACCGCCGGTGTTGTTGCCCAGCAGGTTGTCCAGCAGGCCGCCGCTGGCCTTGCGCTGGCCGGGACGCCCGCCATGCTGGTTGTTCATCATCGTGCCGATCCCCTTGGCCAGCATCACGCCGGCGGCGACCTTGGTCAGGCTTCTCATCAGGCTCATGCGAATCCCCCTTGTGGATGGGCGCGGACCTGATGGCCCGGCGCCTTGCGCTGCCAAACGATATGGGTCGCCCGGCGGTTCCTGCAAAGGGGCGGGCAGACGCCCCGACCCCGACATGATTAGCCACGGCACGCAAGCCCGCCCTTGATTTCCCCGCGCGCGCCTTATACATCGCGGCGCACGTCAATCCGGGGCCCTTTCAGCCATGCCCCGCGGATCCAGGAGGCCCACATGGCAAAGGCAAAGTTTGAACGGAACAAACCGCACGTCAACATCGGCACGATCGGCCACGTTGACCACGGCAAGACGACGCTGACGGCGGCCATCACGAAGTACTTCGGCGAATTCCGCGCCTATGACCAGATCGACGGCGCGCCCGAAGAGAAGGCCCGCGGGATCACGATCTCGACCGCGCACGTGGAATACGAATCCGAGACGCGCCACTATGCGCATGTCGACTGCCCGGGCCACGCCGACTACGTCAAGAACATGATCACCGGTGCCGCCCAGATGGACGGCGCGATCCTGGTCGTGAACGCCGCCGACGGCCCGATGCCGCAGACGCGCGAGCACATCCTGCTGGGTCGCCAGGTGGGCATCCCCTACATGGTCGTCTACCTGAACAAGGTCGACCAGGTGGATGACGAGGAACTGCTGGAACTGGTCGAGATGGAAGTCCGCGAGCTGCTGAGCTCGTACGACTATCCGGGCGACGACATCCCGATCATCAAGGGTTCGGCGCTGGCAGCCATGGAAGGCCGCGACAACGCCATCGGCGAGGATTCGATCCGCGCGCTGATCGCCGCCGTCGACGAGTACATCCCGACCCCCGAGCGTGCGATCGACCAGCCGTTCCTGCTGCCGATCGAGGACGTGTTCTCGATCTCGGGCCGCGGCACCGTGGTCACCGGCCGCATCGAGCGCGGCGCGGTCAACGTGGGCGACGAACTGGAGATCGTGGGCATCCGCGACACCAAGAAGACCACCTGCACGGGCGTCGAGATGTTCCGCAAGCTGCTGGACCGCGGTGAGGCCGGCGACAACGTGGGCGTCCTGCTGCGCGGCATCGACCGTGACGGCGTCGAGCGCGGCCAGGTCCTGGTCAAGCCGAAGTCGGTCACCCCACACACCCAGTTCGAGGCCGAGGCCTACATCCTGACCAAGGAAGAAGGCGGCCGCCACACGCCGTTCTTCGCGAACTACCGCCCGCAGTTCTACTTCCGGACCACGGACGTCACCGGCACCGTCAAGCTGCCCGAGGGCACCGAGATGGTGATGCCCGGCGACAACCTGAAGTTCGAGGTCGAGCTGATCGCCCCGATCGCGATGGAAGAGAAGCTGCGCTTCGCCATCCGCGAAGGCGGCCGCACCGTCGGCGCAGGCGTCGTCTCCAAGATCATCAAGTGATCCAGGGCCCGAATGGGCCAAGGAATGCTGCGGGAAAGGCCACCCTTCGGGGTGGCCTTTTTCATGCGGCCCGCGGCGCTTGACGGGCAGGCCGATTTGCGGCATAGGACCGCAACGCTGCCGGTTCGCGAAGAATCGTCGGTTTTGCGCGTGGCCGCCTCATCGTGGGCGGCCTGCGTTTTTTTCGTACGGTCCGATGCTGGCGCCGCGTGGTGCGCCGTCAGCCTCTCGACTGGAACTCCCCGCAAGAGGGATGTCTTTATGCAAAGCCAGAATATCCGGATCCGGCTGAAGGCCTTTGATTACCGCGTGCTGGATGCCAGCACCCAGGAAATCGTCAACACGGCCAAGCGCACCGGCGCGACCGTCCGCGGCCCGATCCCGCTGCCGAACAAGATTGAGAAATTCACCGTCCTGCGCGGTCCGCACATCGACAAGAAGTCGCGCGACCAGTGGGAAATCCGCACGCACAAGCGTCTGCTGGACATCGTCGATCCGACACCGCAGACCGTTGACGCCCTCATGAAGCTCGACCTCGCCGCCGGCGTGGACGTCGAGATCAAAGTCTGAGGAGGCAGATCATGTTGCGTACTGGTATCATCGCCAAGAAACTGGGCATGACCCGTCTGTTCCTCGAGGACGGCCGTCAGGTTCCCGTCACCGTCCTGCAACTGGACGGCCTGCAGGTCATCGCGCAGCGCACCGCCGCGACCGATGGCTATACCGCCGTCCAGCTGGGCGCCGGCGAAGCGAAAGCAAAGCGCACGACCGCAGCGATGCGCGGTCACTTTGCCAAGGCTTCGGTCGCGCCCAAGCGCAAGATCGTGGAATTCCGCGTTGCGGAAGAGAACCTGATCAACGTCGGTGAGGAGATCACGGCTGACCACTACTTCTCGGGTCAGTATGTGGACATCGCCGGCATCTCGATCGGTAAGGGCTTTGCGGGCGCCATGAAGCGCCACAACTTCGGCGGTCTGCGCGCGTCGCACGGCGTGTCCGTCAGCCACCGTTCGCACGGTTCGACCGGCCAGTGCCAGGACCCCGGCAAGGTGTTCAAGGGCAAGAAGATGGCAGGTCACCTGGGTGCCGTCCGCGTTACCACGCAGAACCTGCAGGTCGTCCGCACGGATTCCGAGCGCGGCCTGATCATGGTCAAGGGCTCGGTTCCGGGCTCGAAGGGTGGCTGGGTCACCGTCAAGGACGCCGTCAAGAAGGCGACGCCCGAGAACCTGATCTATCCGGCCGCCCTGCGGTCCGCCGCCCGCGAAGCCGCGCGTCTGGCTGAAGAAGCCGCCGCCGCCGCCGCCGCCGAGGAAGAAGCCGCCCGCGAGGAGGCCGCCCGTCTGGCCGCCGAGCAGGAAGCCGCCGCCCTGGCCGAGGCCGAAGCCTCGATCAAGTCCGACAAGGACGCTGCCGATCCCAACGCGGAAGAGCCGGCATCCAATGACGACGCGCCGGAAGGAGACAAGTGATGAAACTTGATGTGATCAAGCTGGATTCCGGCGCAGCCGGGTCGATCGATCTGGCCGACGACATCTTCGGGCTGGAGCCGCGCGGCGACATCCTGCAGCGCGTCGTGCGTTGGCAGCGCGCCAAGGCACAGGCCGGCACCCACTCGGTGCTGGGCAAGTCGGACGTCAGCTACTCGACCAAGAAGATCTATCGCCAGAAGGGCACCGGCGGCGCACGCCACGGCTCCCGCAAGGCGCCGACCTTCCGTCACGGCGGCGTCTACAAGGGTCCGACCCCGCGGTCGCACGCCTTCGATCTGCCCAAGAAGGTCCGTGCCCTGGGTCTGCGTCACGCGCTGTCGGCTAAGGCCACCGCGGGTGAACTGGTCATCATCGAGGATCTGAACCTCGCCGATGCCAAGACCGCAGCCGTCGCCAAGGCCGTCCGTGAGAACGGCTGGAAGCGCGTGCTGGTGATCGACGGTGCCGAAGTGAACGAGAACTTCGCCCGTGCCGCCCGCAACATCGAAGGCGTGGACATCCTGCCGTCGATGGGTGCCAACGTGTATGACATCCTCAAGCGTGATACCCTGGTCATCACGCGCGCCGGTGTCGAAGCTCTGGAGGCTCGTCTGAAATGAGCGCGAAAGCAGAACATTACGACGTGATCGTCAAGCCGATCATCACCGAGAAGGCCACCATGACGTCCGAGAACAACGGCGTCGTGTTCCAGGTCGCCAAGGACTCGAACAAGCCGCAGATCAAGCAGGCCGTCGAGGCCCTGTTCGGCGTCAAGGTGAAGGCGGTCAACACCACCATCACCAAGGGCAAGCAGAAGCGCTTCCGCGGCCAGCTGGGTCGTCGCAGCGACGTCAAGAAGGCCTATGTGACGCTGGAAGCCGGCAGCACCATCGACGTTTCGACCGGTCTCTGATAACCGGACGCAATCTGGCGGCCCCGGCATTCCGGGGCCGCCGCAATTGACTGAAACGGACCACCCTGGTCCAAAGCAACGGAAGACAGAAAGATGGCATTGAAGTCGTACAAACCGACGACGCCTGGCCAGCGTGGGCTGGTTCTGATCGACCGTTCGGAGCTTTGGAAAGGTCGCCCGGTCAAGAGCCTCACCGAGGGTCTGACCAAGAAAGGCGGCCGGAACAACACCGGACGGATCACCATGCGGCGCCAAGGCGGCGGCGCGAAACGCCTGTATCGCATCGTCGATTTCAAGCGCACCAAGTTCGACATGGCCGGCACGGTCGAGCGGATCGAGTACGATCCCAACCGCACCGCCTTCATCGCGCTGATCAAGTACGAAGACGGCGAGCAGGCCTATATCCTGGCACCGCAGCGTCTGGCCATCGGCGACAAGGTCGTCGCGGGTTCCAAGGTCGACGTGAAGCCGGGCAACGCCATGCCCTTCAGCGGCATGCCCATCGGCACGATCGTCCACAACGTCGAGCTGAAGCCCGGCAAGGGCGGCCAGATCGCGCGTTCGGCGGGCACCTATGCCCAGTTCGTCGGTCGTGACGGCGGCTATGCCCAGATCCGCCTGTCCTCGGGCGAACTGCGCCTGGTCCGTCAGGAATGCATGGCGACCATCGGCGCCGTGTCGAATGCCGACCATTCGAACCAGAACCTCGGCAAGGCCGGCCGCAACCGCCACAAGGGCATCCGCCCGAGCGTCCGCGGTGTCGCCATGAACCCGATCGACCACCCGCATGGTGGTGGTGAGGGCCGCACCTCGGGTGGCCGCACGCCGGTCACGCCCTGGGGTAAGGACACCAAGGGCAAGAAGACCCGCAGCAACAAGGCGACCGACAAGTACATCTTGCGTTCGCGTCACGCGAAGAAGAAGGGGCGCTGACCTATGGCACGTTCTGTTTGGAAAGGCCCCTTTGTTGACGCCTATGTGCTCAAGAAAGCCGAGAAGGCCCGTGAGTCGGGGAAATCCGACGTCATCAAGATCTGGTCGCGTCGCTCGACCATCCTGCCGCAATTCGTCGGCCTGACCTTTGCCGTCTACAACGGGCACAAGCACATCCCCGTGAACGTCAGCGAAGAGATGATCGGTCAGAAATTCGGTGAATATTCGCCCACGCGCACCTATTACGGGCACGCCGCGGACAAGAAAGCCAAGAGGAAGTAATCGTCATGGGTAAGGAAAACAATCCGCGCCGCGTGGCGGAGAACGAGGCCTTCGCCAAGACGAAGATGCTTCGCACCTCGCCGCAGAAGCTGAACCTGGTGGCTCAGCTGATCCGCGGCAAGAAGGTCGACAAGGCTCTGGCCGACCTGACCTTCTCGCACAAGCGCATCGCCGGCGACGTGAAGAAGTGCCTTCAGTCCGCCATCGCGAACGCCGAGAACAACCACGGTCTGGACGTCGACAACCTGGTCGTCGCCGAGGCCTGGGTCGGCAAGAACCTGGTGATGAAGCGTGGCCGTCCGCGGGCACGTGGCCGCTTCGGCAAGATCATGAAGCCGTTTTCGGAAATCACCATCAAGGTGCGCCAAGTCGAGGAGCAAGCGTAATGGGTCAGAAGGTCAATCCGATCGGCATGCGCCTCCAGGTCAACCGCACCTGGGACAGCCGCTGGTACGCCGACGACAAGGACTATGGCAATCTGCTGCTTGAAGACCTGAAGATCCGGGACTTCATCCGCACCGAAGCCAAGCAGGCCGGCATCAGCCGCGTCATCATCGAGCGCCCCCACAAGAAGTGCCGCGTGACCATTCACGCAGCGCGTCCCGGTGTCATCATTGGCAAGAAGGGTGCGGACATCGAGACCCTGCGCAAGAAGCTGGCGAACTTCACCGACAGCGAACTGCACTTGAACATCGTCGAAGTGCGCAAGCCCGACGTCGATGCGCAGCTTGTCGCCGAGTCGATCGCTCAGCAGCTGGAGCGTCGCGTGTCGTTCCGCCGTGCGATGAAGCGTTCGGTCCAGAACGCGATGCGCATGGGTGCCCTGGGCATCCGCGTGAACGTCGCCGGCCGTCTGGGCGGTGCCGAGATCGCACGGACCGAATGGTATCGCGAGGGCCGCGTGCCCCTGCATACCCTGCGGGCCGACATCGACTATGCACTCTGCGAAGCCACGACCCCGTACGGGATCATCGGCGTGAAGGTGTGGATTTTCAAGGGCGAGATCATGGAACATGATCCCCAGGCCCATGATCGCCGCGCTGCCGAGGCCCAGGAAGGTCCGGCCCCCCGTGGTCCGCGCCGCGACGCCCGGTAAGGAGTAGAAAACAATGCTGCAACCGAAACGGACCAAGTTCCGCAAACAGCACAAGGGCCGTATCCACGGCGAGGCAAAGGGCGGTTTCGACCTGAACTTTGGCTCGTTCGCCCTGAAGGCAACCGAACCAGAGCGCGTCACCGCGCGCCAGATCGAGGCGGCCCGCCGCGCGATCACCCGTCACATGAAGCGTCAGGGCCGGGTCTGGATCCGGATTTTCCCGGACGTTCCGGTGTCGTCCAAGCCCACCGAGGTCCGGATGGGTAAGGGTAAGGGTTCCGTCGACTTTTGGGCGGCCCGGGTGCATCCCGGCCGGATCATGTTCGAGATCGACGGCGTGAACGACACCATCGCCCGCGAGGCCCTGCGCCTCGGCGCGATGAAGCTGCCGGTCCTGACCCGCATCGTCGCACGCGAAGACTGGTAAGCGTCGGCCCGCCGGGCCAGCGCGAAAGGGGGCCCCGCCGAGCGATCGGCGGGGCCCCTGCCTTTTCCCGCAAACGGGCTTGCCAAACGGGCGTTCAGCCTGTATGCGCAGGCCTTCATCACGAAACTCCACCGGAATCAGGGTGGCCCTGGCGACAGGGGCTCTCCGGTGATGTTGAAAGGAAGACGCGTCATGGACGCCACCGAACTGAAGTCGAAGACGCCCGACCAGCTGAAGGATCAGCTGGTTGCGCTGAAGAAAGAGGCCTTCAACCTGCGCTTTCAGCAGGCGACCGGTCAGCTGGAAAGCACCGCACGCATGCGCACCGTCCGTCGCGACGTGGCCCGCGTGAAGACGATTCTGAACCAGAAAGCGGCCGAAGCCGCGGCCTCGAACTAAGGAGCCCGGCCCATGCCCAAACGTATCCTGCAAGGCCGCGTCACCAGCGACAAGAACGAACAGACGATCACCGTCTTGGTCGAGCGCCGCTTCAAGCATCCCGTGCTGCACAAGATCGTGCGCTCGTCGAAAAAATACCGCGCGCATGACGCGCAGAACCAGTTCAAGATCGGGGACACCGTTCGCATCGTCGAATGCGCCCCGATCTCGAAGACGAAACGCTGGACTGTCCTGACGGACGAAGCGGTCAACGCCTGAAGTCCATCATTACAGATCAGAAATGATCGAAACCCTGGGGCCGCAGTCGGCGGTCCCCAAAGGTCGGGAGAAACCAAATGATCCAGATGCAGACCAATCTGGATGTTGCTGATAACTCGGGCGCTCGCCGGGTTCAGTGCATCAAGGTCCTGGGTGGTTCGCACCGTCGCTATGCGTCGGTGGGCGACATCATTGTCGTGTCCGTGAAGGAAGCCATCCCCCGGGGCCGGGTGAAGAAGGGTGACGTCCGCAAGGCCGTCGTCGTTCGCACCGCCAAGGAAGTGAATCGCGAGGACGGAACCTCGATCCGCTTCGACCGCAACGCCGCCGTCATCCTGAACAACCAGGGCGAACCGGTCGGCACCCGTATCTTCGGGCCGGTCGTGCGCGAGCTGCGTGCGAAGAACTTCATGAAGATCATCTCGCTTGCACCGGAGGTGCTGTGATGGCTGCCAAGCTGAAGAAGGGCGACAAGGTCGTCGTGCTGGCCGGCAAGGACAAGGGCAAGCAGGGTGAGATCACCGCTGTCATGCCCAAGGACAACAAGGCCATCGTGGACGGCGTGAACGTCGCCATCCGCCACACCAAGCAGTCCCAGAACAGCCAGGGCGGCCGCGTGTCGAAGGCCATGCCGATCGACCTGTCGAACCTGTCGCTGATGGACAAGAACGGCAAGGCAACCCGCGTCGGCTTCCGCATGGAAGACGGCGGCAAGGTCCGCTTTGCCAAGACCACGGGAGACGTGATCTGATGCTGGACAACGCCAAGTACACGCCCCGCCTGCGCGCGGTGTTCACCGACACCATCAAGGCCGCGCTGAAGGAAGAGTTCAGCTACAAGAACGACATGCAGATCCCGCGTCTGGACAAGATCGTCCTGAACATGGGTGTCGGCGAAGCCGTCAAGGACACCAAGAAGGTCAAGCAGGCGGCCGACGAGCTGTCGCTGATCGCCGGTCAGAAGGCCATCATCACCTATGCCAAGAAGTCGATCGCCGGCTTCCGCGTGCGTGAGGAGATGCCGCTTGGCTGCAAGGTGACCCTGCGCGGCGACCGCATGTACGAATTCCTGGACCGCCTGATCAACATCGCGCTGCCCCGCGTCCGCGACTTCCGCGGCGTGAAGCCGACGTCGTTCGACGGCCGCGGCAACTATGCGATGGGCCTGAAAGAGCACATCGTTTTCCCGGAAATCAACTTCGACAAGGTCGACGAAGTTCTGGGGATGGACATCATCATCTGCACCACCGCGACGACCGACGCGGAAGCGAAGTCGCTGTTGAAGCATTTCAACATGCCGTTCACCAGCTGATCGCGGAGGGAAAGAAGATATGGCAAAGAAATCCATGATCGAGCGCGAGAACAAGCGCGCACGTCTGGTCAAGCAATACGCTGCAAAGCGTGCTGAACTGAACGAGGTCATCAAGGACCAGTCCCGCCCGATGGAAGAGCGGTTCAAGGCCACGCTGAAGCTGGCCGAACTGCCGCGCAACTCGTCGGCGACGCGCCTGCACAACCGGTGCCAACTGACCGGTCGTCCGCATGCGTATTACCGCAAACTGAAACTGTCGCGGATCATGCTGCGCGAGCTCGGCTCGCACGGTCAGATCCCCGGCCTGGTCAAGTCCAGCTGGTAAGGGGGCACATACCATGATGAACGATCCTCTCGGCGATATGCTGACCCGCATCCGCAATGCGCAGATGCGCGGCAAATCGACCGTCCGCACCCCCGCCTCCAAGCTGCGTGCCTGGGTTCTGGACGTGCTGAAGAACGAAGGTTACATCCGCGGCTACGAGGAAGTGACCACCACCGAGGGCCACAAAGAGCTGGAAATCGGGCTGAAATACCACGACGGAACCCCGGTCATCCGGGAACTGTCGCGCGTGTCGAAGCCGGGTCGCCGGGTCTATGCCGGGTCCAAGGAAATCCCGCAGGTCCGTCAGGGTCTGGGCGTCTCGATCGTCTCGACTCCCAAGGGCGTCATGTCGGATGCAGCGGCTCGCAATGCCAATGTTGGCGGCGAAGTCCTCTGCACCGTGTTCTAAGGAGGGCAGAATGTCTCGTATTGGTAAGAAGCCGGTCGAACTGCCCAAGGGCGTGACGGCCGAGATCAAAGGTCAGACCATCGAAGTGAAGGGGCCGAAGGGCACCCGTCATTTCACGGCGACCGATGATGTGGATCTGGTGCTGGAAGATGGCTCCGTCGCGGTCAAGCCGCGCGGAACGTCCAAGCGTGCGCGCCAGCAGTGGGGGATGACCCGCTCGATGATCGAGAACCTGACCGTGGGCGTGTCCACCGGGTTCAAGAAGGAGCTGGAGATCCAGGGTGTGGGTTACCGCGCCAACATGCAGGGCAAGGACCTGAAGTTGGCTCTGGGCTACTCGCATGACGTGATCTTCGAGGTGCCGGAGGGCGTCACGGTGTCGTCTCCGAAGCAGACCGAAATCGTTGTGGAAGGCATTGACCAGCAGCGTGTTGGCCAGGTCGCAGCGAACATCCGCGAGTGGCGCAAGCCCGAGCCCTACAAGGGCAAGGGTATCCGCTACAAGGGCGAGTTCGTGTTCCGCAAGGAAGGCAAGAAGAAGTAAGGGGCGCATGAAATGGCACTGAAAAAGCAAGAGCTGTTCCAGAAGCGCCGCCTGCGCGTTCGGAACAAGCTGCGGGCGATGTCGAACGGCCGTCCGCGGATGTCGATCCACCGGTCCTCGAAGAACATCTTCGTGCAGGTGATCGACGACCTGAAGGGCGTGACCCTGGCTTCGGCCAGCACGCTGGAGAAGGACCTGGGCCTGATCGGCAAGAACAACGTCGAGGCTGCGGCCAAGATCGGTTCGACCATCGCCGAGCGTGCGAAAGCCGCTGGCGTGGAAGAAGTCGTGTTCGACCGCGGCGGCTTCATCTTCCACGGCAAGGTCAAGGCTCTGGCCGACGCCGCCCGTGAAGGTGGTCTGAAGTTCTGATCCTGCGGACGGCGCACGCCCCAGTGGCGGCGCCGTCCCGATGATCCGGGAACATCCGTTCACCGGGATCGACACAACCGGCGCCGCGCGCGCCCGCGTACAAGGAATGCCTCATGGCAGAACGTGACAACAACCGCCGGGGCGGTCGCAACGATCGCGAAGAGAACCCGGAATTCCAGGACCGCCTGGTTGCCATCAACCGCGTGTCCAAGACGGTCAAGGGCGGCAAGCGCTTTGGCTTTGCGGCACTCGTCGTCGTCGGTGACCAGCGCGGCCGCGTCGGTTTCGGCAAGGGCAAGGCCAAAGAGGTCCCCGAGGCGATCCGCAAGGCGACTGAGCAGGCCAAGCGCGGCCTGATCCGCGTGCCTCTGCGTGACGGCCGTACCCTGCACCACGACATCGAAGGTCGTCATGGCGCCGGCAAGGTCATCATGCGCACGGCCGTCGCCGGTACCGGCATCATCGCAGGCGGCCCGATGCGCGCCGTGTTCGAGATGCTGGGCGTGCAGGACGTCGTGGCCAAGTCGCAGGGGTCGCAGAACCCCTACAACATGATCCGCGCCACCCTGGACGGTCTGAAGAAAGAGTCGAGCCCCCGCAGCGTCGCGACCCGTCGCGGCAAGAAAGTGGCTGACATCCTGCCCTCGAACGACAAGCCGGCTGACGCCGCTGTCGAAGCGTAAGGAGCGAGACGCATGGCAACAATCGTCGTCAAGCAGATCGGATCGCCGATCCGCCGCCCCAAGGACCAGCTGGCCACCCTGAAGGGCCTGGGCCTGAACAAGATGAACCGCACCCGCGAGCTGGAGGATACCCCCTCCGTGCGCGGCATGGTCAACAAGATCCCGCACCTGGTGGCGATCATCGAAGAAAAGGCCTGATCCCCGCGGTCGGGTCAGTGAAACGCCCCGCAATTGCGGGGCGTTTTGCGTTCCAGCGCTATTCGCGGCAGGCATAGAGCGTGCCGCCCACCGCCACGACCGATACCGCAGCCCCGGTCAGCAGCACCGGAGAAGCCGCGACCGCCGCCGCCGCACCGCCAAGCGAGGCCAGTGCCCCGGACACCGCCGTGCCCGCGCCGCTGAGGATCACGGCCCCGGACGCATCGGGCAGCGCCTGCAGCCCCTGCACGGACCGTCGGGCCGCGGCACCCGACAGCGCCCCTGCGGCGGCGGTCGTCTGGTTCACGCGGCGGCAGACGGCGCGGGTCTGGCTGCGGCACACGCCCCAGGCATCCCGCGCCCCCAGGTCATAGCCCATCACCGATTCGCTGGCCTTGTCGAAGCGGAGGCAGAAGGGCAGGCGTTCCTCGTCCGTCAGTTCGGGCGTCAGGCTGCGCAGGACGACATAGCTGGGGCAGTCGTGGCGCCCGATGCGGGTGGCCAGCTGTTCGCGGCGCGAATAGGTGTCCGACAGCCGCGCCTCGGCCTTGTCATAGCCCATGACGACATCGCGGTCATTGATACGGGCGGTGCAGAAGGTCGGCTCTGCCTCCTGCGCGGCGACAGGCGCGGACGGCAGGGCGGAGAGCAGGGCAAGGATGGGGATCAGGGCAAGGCGGCGCATGGCAACTTCCGGTAGTATCGAGGATGGCCCATGCGTGGGGCAGGGGGGCGCGCCACTCAAGACACAAGATGGTGTCGGGCGTGATTGGCAACGCCCCTGTGGCGGGATCGCTTGAAAGATGCGGGCATTGCGCGTATAGGGCCCCGGTGCTCAATGGCACAGTGATTCAACAAGCAAGAAAAGCCGTGGCCCCCTGTTTCGCTTCGAGGGAGTGTCCGGCAAGGAGAAGCGACATGAAACTGCATGAAATCCGCGACAATGATGGCGCGAACCGCTCGAAGAAGCGCGTTGCGCGTGGTCCGGGCTCGGGCAAGGGCAAGACCGCCGGCCGGGGTATCAAGGGCCAGAAGTCGCGTTCGGGCGTCGCCCTGGGCGGATACGAAGGCGGCCAGATGCCGCTGTACCGCCGCCTGCCTAAGCGCGGCTTCAGCAAGCCGAACGCAAAGTCGTTCGCCGTCGTGAACCTGGGCCAGATCCAGGGCTTCATCGATGCGGGCAAGATCGACGGCAAGGCAGAGCTGACCGAAGACGCGCTGGTCGCATCGGGTCTGGTCCGCCGCAAGCTGGACGGCATCCGTCTGTTGGCCACCGGCGAGCTGAAGTCGGGCATGACCATCACCGTCACCGGTGCCTCGAAAGCCGCGATCGACGCGGTCGAGAAGGCGGGCGGCAAGGTCAACCTGCCGGCAGCGCGCGACGCGGCGGCCGAATAAGCTGTTGAAGGGGGCTTTCCTGCCCCATAGATAGCATCTAGGTTTTCAGGCGCCGCCGGTCCCCGCGAAAACGGGTCGGCGGCGCTGTCATGACACGGGACATAAACAGCATGGCGTCAGCCGCAGAACAGATGGCCGCGAACCTCTCCTGGGGGCAGCTCGGCAAGGCCACGGAACTTCGCCAGCGGATATGGTTCACGATCGGCGTGCTGATCATGTACCGCATCGGCACCTATATTCCGGTGCCCGGCATCGACGGCGCGGCGCTGCGCAACTTCATGGAGCAGGCCTCGACGGGCATCGGCGGCATGCTGTCCATGTTCACCGGCGGCGCGCTTGGCCGGATGGGTGTCTTTGCCCTGGGCATCATGCCCTACATCTCGGCCTCGATCATCGTGCAGCTGCTGACCTCGATGGTCCCGTCGCTGGAGCAGCTGAAGAAGGAAGGCGAGACCGGCCGCAAGAAGATCAACCAGTACACCCGCTACGGCACCGTGGCGCTGGCGCTGTTCCAGGCATACGGCCTGGCACGCAGCCTGGAGGCCGGCGGCCTGGCGCATGAACCCGGCCTGTTCTTCCAAGCATCGGTGGTCATCACCCTGGTCGGCGGAACCATGTTCCTGATGTGGCTGGGCGAACAGATCACCGCACGCGGCGTCGGCAACGGCATCTCGCTGATCATCTTCGTGGGCATCCTGGCTGAAATCCCGGCCGCGCTGGCCACCTTCTTCCAGCAGGGCCGCACGGGCGCCATTTCGACACCGGTGATCCTGTTCGTGATCGTGATGCTGGTGGCGATCATCGCCTTCGTCGTGTTCATGGAACGCGCGCTGCGCAAGATCCGCATCCAGTATCCCCGGCGCCAGGTCAGCATGAAGGTCTATGACGGCCAGACCAGCCACCTGCCGGTCAAGGTCAATCCCGCGGGCGTGATCCCGGCGATCTTCGCCAGCTCGCTGCTGCTGCTGCCGATCACCATCTCGACCTTTTCCGGAAACGAGACCGGTCCGATCATGTCGGTGATCCTGGCCTATTTCGGGCCCGGCCAGCCGCTGTACCTGCTGTTCTTCGCGGCGATGATCGTGTTCTTCACGTATTTCTACACGCAGAACGTCTCGTTCAAGACCGATGACGTGGCCGAGAACCTGAAGAACCAGGGCGGCTTCATTCCGGGCATCCGTCCGGGCAAGCGGACCCAGGACTATCTGGATTACGTGGTGAACCGCCTGCTGGTGATCGGCTCTGCCTATCTGGCGCTAGTCTGCCTGATGCCAGAGATCCTGCGCGACCAGTTCTCGATCCCGGTCTATCTGGGCGGAACCTCGGTCCTGATCGTGGTGTCGGTGACGATGGACACGATCAACCAGGTTCAGAGCCACCTGCTGGCGCACCAGTACGAGGGGCTGATCGAGAAATCCCAGCTGCGCGGCAAGCGCAAGCCGGGTACCGCCAAGCCGCGCCGCCTGCCGTCGCGCCGCTGAGGGCGCGACCGTACCGACGATACGACAAGGCCGCATCAATGGCCACCTGAGGGGGACAGACGCCATGACCATCAACATCATCCTGTTGGGGCCGCCGGGTGCCGGCAAGGGAACCCAAGCCGGCCGCCTTGTGGCCGACAAGGGCCTTGTCCAGCTGTCCACCGGGGACATGCTGCGTGCCGCCCGGTCGTCGGGGACCGAGATGGGCCGTCGCGTCGCCGAGGTCATGGACCGGGGCGAACTGGTCACGGACGAGATCGTCATCGGCCTGATCCGCGAGCAGCTTGAGAAGGGCGGCAAGGGCTTCATCTTCGACGGCTTCCCCCGGACGCTGGCGCAGGCGGATGCCTTGGGGCGCCTTCTGGCCGAATCCGGCATGGCGCTGGACGCGGTGATCGAGCTGCAGGTCGACGACGAGGCCCTGGTCGGACGGATCGTCAAGCGCGCCGAGGAATCGCGCGCCGCCGGTCAGCCGGTGCGCCGCGACGACACCCCCGAGGTCTTTGCGGACCGCCTGCGCGAATACTACAAGAAGACCGCGCCGCTCTTGGGCTACTACTACGCGAAGGGCAACCTGCACGCCGTCGACGGCATGGCGCCGATGGAGCAGGTCGCCGCCCAGATCGCGGCAAAGCTGCCTGCTTGACGACGCGGCGATCTGCCGCTAGTTCACGTCATCTCGCAAGAGAATCACCCGGATCGCGGGTGGACCATCGATTTGGCCCGGAGGCACAGCTTTCGGGCCTTGCGTTGTGAAAAAAGGTTCCGGCATTACGGAACCGCAACTGAAAAGGAAAACGCGTGGCTCGTATTGCTGGCGTCAACATTCCGACGGGGAAACGCGTCCCCATCGCTCTGACCTATATCCACGGCATCGGCGACCTGTACGCCGCTCAGATCTGCGAAGCGACCGGCATCGACACGTCGCGCCGCATCAACGATCTGTCGGACGCAGAAGTCCTGGCCATCCGCGAATACATCGATGCCAACCTGACCGTCGAGGGCGACCTGCGCCGCGAAGTCCAGATGAACATCAAGCGCATGATGGACCTGGGCTCGTATCGCGGTCTTCGCCACCGTCGCGGCCTTCCGGTCCGCGGTCAGCGCACGCATACCAATGCGCGCACCCGCAAGGGCCCGGCCAAGCCGATCGCCGGCAAGAAGAAATAAGGGGCAAGCGACATGGCACGTGACAAGACCCGCATGAAGCGCAAGGAACGCAAGAACATCGCCACCGGCGTTGCGCATGTGAACTCCAGCTTCAACAACACCAAGATCCTGATCTCGGACGTCCAAGGCAACGCCATCGCCTGGTCCTCGGCCGGCACGATGGGCTTCAAGGGTTCGCGCAAATCGACCCCTTACGCCGCCCAGATGGCTGCCGAAGATGCCGGCCGCAAGGCGCAGGAACATGGCGTCCGCACGTTGGACGTCGAAGTCCAGGGCCCCGGTTCGGGCCGCGAATCGGCTCTGCGCGCGCTGGCCGCTGCCGGCTTCAACATCACGGCCATCCGTGACGTGACGCCGATCGCGCATAACGGCTGCCGCCCGCCCAAGCGCCGTCGCGTCTGATCCTGGATCATCATTGACCGGCCCGTGCGTCCGCGCATGGGCCGGACTTTCGCATTTCACCTCGGGCGTTTCCGGCCACGGTCATGGGCAGGAAGCAAGTATGGAGGAAAATCCATGATCCACAAGAATTGGGCCGAACTGATCAAGCCGACCCAGCTGGTCGTCAAGCCGGGCGCCGACGCGACCCGCACGGCCACCCTGGTCGCCGAGCCGCTGGAGCGGGGCTTCGGCCTGACGCTTGGCAACGCGCTGCGCCGGGTGCTGATGTCATCGCTGCAGGGCGGTGCCATCACGGCCGTGCAGATCGACAACGTCCTGCACGAGTTCAGCAGCGTCGCCGGCGTCCGCGAGGACGTGACCGACATCGTGCTGAACCTGAAGGGCGTCACGCTGAAGATGGACGTCGAAGGTCCCAAGCGCCTGACGCTGTCCGCCAAGGGGCCGGGCGAGGTCAAGGCCAGCGACATCCAGGAGACGGCCGGCATCACCGTTCTGAACCGCGACCATGTCATCTGCCATCTGGATGACGGCGCCGAGCTGAACATGGAACTGACGGTGCAGACGGGCAAGGGCTATGTCGCCGCCGACAAGAACCGCCCCGAGGATGCTCCCATCGGCCTGATCCCGATCGACGCGATCTTTTCTCCGGTCAAGCGCGTCAGCTATGAGGTGCAGCCCACCCGTGAGGGGCAGGTGCTGGACTATGACAAGCTGACCATGAAGATTGAGACCGACGGGTCGCTGACGCCGGAAGACGCCGTGGCCTATGCCGCGCGCATCGTGCAGGACCAGCTGTCCGTGTTCGTCAACTTCGACGAGCCGGAAGCCGCGAACCGCCAGGACAGCGACGATGGCCTGGAATTCGATCCGCGCCTGCTGAAGAAGGTCGACGAGCTGGAGCTGTCGGTCCGTTCGGCGAACTGCCTGAAGAACGACAACATCGTCTATATCGGCGACCTGATCCAGAAGACCGAGGCAGAGATGCTGCGGACCCCGAACTTCGGCCGCAAGTCCTTGAACGAGATCAAGGAAGTGCTGTCGGGCATGGGCCTGCATCTGGGCATGGACGTGGTCGACTGGCCGCCGGAAAACATCGAGGACCTGGCCAAGCGTTTCGACGACCAGTTCTGAGATCACGGCGGGGGGTGACCCCCGCTGACCACCGGGCATCCGCCCCAAGGAGAGCGGCCCGCACGCATGGGCCGCCGGACAAAGCAAAACACGCTGTAGGAGATCATCATGCGTCACGCCCGTGGCTATCGCCGCCTCAACCGTACCCACGAACACCGCAAGGCGCTGTTCGCCAACATGTCCGGCTCGCTGATCGAGCACGAGCAGATCAAGACCACCTTGCCGAAAGCCAAGGAACTGCGTCCGATCGTCGAGAAGCTGATCACGCTGGCCAAGCGCGGCGATCTGCACGCCCGCCGCCAGGCGAACGCCCAGCTGAAGCAGGACATGCATGTCGCCAAGCTGTTCGACGTTCTGGGTGAGCGTTACAAGGACCGTCAGGGTGGCTATGTCCGCATCATGAAGGCCGGCTTCCGCTATGGCGACATGGCGCCGATGGCGATCATCGAACTGGTCGACCGCGACACCAGCGCCAAGGGTGCCGCCGACCGTGCGCGCCTGGAATCGGAATTCACTGCCGAAGACTGATTGCGCAGCCCGGATGGGCCAGTGATTTAGACCCCGTCGCAAAAGATTGCGGCGGGGTTTGCTAATTTAGCACAGCCAAAACGCGTTGACGTAGAGGAACGAAAAATTCTTCACCTTCCGCGAGTGGCTTCGCGTATGTATCATCCACGGACGGAATGTTGGTGAGCGTAGCGCCGATTCCGCGAGGGAGGGTGATGTATTTTATCGCGAAGCCGAGGACGTTAACCAAATCGAAACTTCGATGGGTCACAATTTGTTTGAACCTTGACGTCAATCATTTCAACATATCCAAAAAGCCATGTCATCTCGTGCAGACATAAATGCAGATCTCCGAAAGCTGGGCAAGCATGCCCTGTCCGGCTATTTCGTGGGGCTGCATATCCGTTTCGCTGCACCGCTGATGCAGTTTCAGACCTATGACGAAAAATGGTCGGAATTCTATTCCCAGAACGGCTATGCCCTGCGCGATCCGACAATCGCCTGGGGGTTCTCGACGACCGGCGCCTGCCGGTGGTCCGCGCTGCCGATCCCAGACCCGTTCAACATCCTCAAGGATGCCGCAGATCACGGGCTGATCTTCGGTCTGACCGTCTCCCACGGTCCGATCGCATCGCGCACCATCGCGTCCTTCGCGCGCGCTGATCGCGAACTTTCCGATGCCGAGATCGAGGAGATCTCGACCACGGTACGGCGGCTTCACGACATGACCGAGCCGCCTGCGAGCCTGACAAAGGCTCAGAAAGAAGCCCTTCGATGCATTGCGGAGGGGGATCGTCATGCAGCAGCGGCTGCCAAGCTTGGCATTACCGAAAGCGCGTTCAAGGCAAGGTTGATTTCTGTCCGGGAACGCCTGAAGGCGCGGACGACCGCCGAGGCGCTGCAGAGGGCCAAGGAATACCGTTTGCTGTAGATGTGTCGCCCAAGGGGTCCGCGAGGCGAGGAAGGGTGCCCTCACACCCCAGGAGTATCAGATGCAGACGACAACACTTTCTTTTTCAAATCTTCACAACCACGGCGAATTGTTTGCCAACCTGTTTCGCGCCCGCAAGCAGAGCTTCATTATCCAGAAGAACTGGGATTTGCCCGAATCCGAGGATATGGAGTTCGACCAGTACGACACCCCGCAAAGCCGCTGGATCGCCATCCATGACCGGACCGAGGTTCTGGCCGGAATCCGCCTGACCCCGACGACCGCGCGCTGCGGCATCTATTCCTACATGATCCGGGACGCGCAGGAGGGGATCCTGGGCGGCAGCATTCCCCAGGACCTGCTGTTCGAGAAGGCGCCCGTCGACCCGCATGTGTGGGAATGTTCGCGCGTGTTCGTCAGCCACTCCATCCCACAGATGTACCGGCGCAAGGTGCACTTCAAGATGGTCGAGGCGATGACCGGATCGGCCCGTGACATGGGCGCGACCAAGCTGATCGCGCTGACCGGGTCGAACTGGCCGCGCTGGTACGGCCGCTGCGGCCTGTCCGCCGTCGCCCTGGGGCGTCCGCTGTTCATCGACGACGGCGAGTTCCAGTGCGTGGCGATCGACCTGGCCACCAAGATGCACTGACCGTCGATGGCCCTGCGAACAGGGCTGTCGCGCCGGCCCGGACATGCCTAGAATGGGCGCGTCATGGCAGATCTGTTCGATACCGCACCGCAGGCAGACCCCCCGTCCGGGACGGGGGCAAGGCCACTGGCCGACCGCATCCGACCCGCCCGCCTGTCCGAGGTCATCGGTCAGGCGAAGGTGCTAAGCCCCGACGGGCCGCTTGGCAGCATGCTGGCATCGGGCAGCCTGTCGTCGCTGATCCTGTGGGGCCCGCCGGGCGTCGGCAAGACGACCATCGCCCGCCTGCTGGCGGACGAGACCGATCTGGCATTCGTGCAGATCAGCGCCATCTTTACCGGTGTGCCAGACCTGCGGAAGGTCTTTGACGCCGCCCGCCTGCGGCGCAGCCAGGGTCGCGCCACGCTGCTGTTCGTCGACGAGATCCACCGGTTCAACAAGGCGCAGCAGGACAGCTTTCTGCCGCATATGGAGGACGGCACGATCCTTCTGGTCGGCGCCACGACAGAGAACCCGTCCTTTGAGCTGAACGCCGCGGTCATGTCGCGGGCCCAGGTCGTCGTGCTGGAGCGTCTGACGCTGGCGGATCTGGAACTGCTGGCGCAACGCGCGGAACGCGAGCTGGGACGCAAGCTGCCCCTGACGGCGCAGGCGCGCGACACCCTGCTGGAGATGGCCGATGGCGACGGTCGTGCCGCGCTGAACCTGATCGAGCAGGTGGCCGCCTGGAAGGTCGAGGGCAAGGTCGATCCCGACGCCCTGGCGAAACGTCTGAACAAGCGAGCGCCCAAGTACGACAAGTCGGGCGAGGAGCATTTCAACCTGATCTCGGCCCTGCACAAGTCGGTGCGGGGCAGTGACCCGGACGCCGCGCTGTATTGGCTGGCGCGCATGCTGGAGGGTGGAGAGGACCCGCGCTATCTGGCGCGGCGTATCACGCGCATGGCGATCGAGGATATCGGCCTGGCCGATCCTGCCGCCGCCCGGCACTGCCTGGATGCCTGGGCGCTGTACGAGCGGCTTGGTTCGCCCGAGGGGGAACTGGCCCTTGGCCAGGCGGTCATCTATCTGGCGCTGGCGCCGAAATCGAATGCTGGATACGCGGCCTACAAGAACGCGCGGGCCGAGGCCCGGCGCACCGGCAGCTTGATGCCCCCCGCCCATATCCTGAACGCGCCCACCAAGATGATGAAGGAGCAGGGATACGGCGGGGGCTATGCCTATGACCACGATGCCGAGGACGGGTTCAGCGGCCAGAACTATTTCCCCGACGGGCTGAAGCGCCCGGTCCTCTACACGCCCGTCGAACGCGGGTTCGAACGCGAGCTGAAACGCCGCCTGGACTGGTTCGTCAGCCAGCGCCTGAAGCGCGGCGGTTGACTTTGCGCGCGCGGGGCCACACAGACGCGCGCATGAACCCCTTTCTGCAAGTCGCCATTGGCGGGGCCCTCGGGGCGACCTGCCGCTATGCCATCTATCGCGTCATGCCGCTGGCATGGTCGGCGACGCTGCTGGTCAACGTGGCGGGCAGCTTTGCGATGGGTCTGCTGGCCGCATTGCTGGCGCACAGGCTGGGCAATGCCTGGGCGCCGTTCCTGCTGACCGGCGTGCTGGGGGGATTCACGACGTTTTCGGCCTTTTCGCTGGATGTGCTGACGTTGTGGGAACGGGGTCAGGGCGTCATGGCGCTGGCCTATGTGGGGCTTTCGGTCCTGCTGTCGCTGGCGGCCGTGATGGCCGGACTGGCCTTGGGACGGGGGATTTGGGCATGAGTGCCGTGCAGACCATCATTGTCGGCGAAGACGACGCAGAGATGCGGCTGGATCGTTGGCTGAAGAAGCGCTTTCCGCAGCTGTCGCAGGTGGCCATCGAGAAGATGTGCCGCAAGGGAGAGCTGCGCATCGACGGGGGGCGCGTCAAGGCCGCCACCCGCATCGCGCCGGGCCAGGAGGTCCGCGTGCCGCCGCTGCCCGAACCCGGCCCCGCGGCCGAACGGTCCGAACGCCCGCTTGGGCCGCGCGTGACCGACAGCGATGCCGAGATGATCCAGGCCGCCGTCCTGTGGAAGGACGAGCATATCATCGCGCTGAACAAGCCGCCGGGTCTGCCCAGCCAGGGCGGCAGCGGGCTGGGGGGGCGTCATGTCGACGGCCTGACCACCGCGCTGCTGTTCGGGTTCAAGGAGCGTCCCAAGCTGGTGCACCGGCTGGACAAGGACACGTCGGGCGTCCTGCTGTTGGCGCGGACCGACCGCGTGGCGCGGGCCCTGTCCGAGGCGTTCCGGTCGCGCACCACGCGCAAGATCTATTGGGCGGCGGTCGCGGGCGTGCCGCATCCGCGGATGGGCACGATCCGCTATGGCCTGGTCAAGGGCGGGCAGGGCCGGGGCGGCGACAACGAGAAGATGATCGCTGTCCACCCCCGCGACATCGACACGACCGAGGGCGCGAAACGTGCCACGACCGATTACGCCGTGCTGGACGCGCTGGCCACGCGGGCCAGCTGGTGCGCGCTGGTGCCGATCACGGGCCGCACCCATCAGCTGCGCGCGCATATGGCCGAACTGGGCCATCCCATCGTGGGCGACGGCAAGTACGGCGGATCGGGCCAGGAGAACCTGGGCGATGGCTGGGGTGCCCAGCTGGGCGGAGAGATCAGCAAGAAGCTGCACCTGCACGCGCGCTCGATCACCTTCGACCATCCGATCACCAAGAAACGCATGACCATCACCGCGCCCTTGCCCGACCATATGGGCAGGACCTGGAAATCCGTCGGCTGGCACGAGAACGACGTGCCCGACGATCCGTTTGCGGATGACGCATGAGGCTGGTCGTCTTTGACGTCGACGGCACGCTGGTCGACAGCCAGAACCACATCACCCACGCGATGGGCTTTGCCTTCGACCAGGTCGGCCTGACGCCGCTGCCGAAATCGCAGGTCCTGTCCATCGTCGGGCTGTCGCTGCCCGTGGCGGTCGCCCAGCTGGCGCCCGACGTTGATGCGGACATGCAGGCGCGGATCGTGGCGGGCTACAAGGAAAGCTTCATGCGCGCGCGGCTGGACAGTGCCGCGCCGCTGTATCCGGGCGCGATGGAATGCCTTGACCGGCTGGCCGACCGCGACGACCTGCTGCTGGCGGTGGCGACGGGCAAGTCGCGCCGGGGCCTGGATGCGATGATCGCGGCGCACGGTCTGCAGGGGCGGTTCCTCAGCCTGCAGACGGCGGACGGGCATCCCTCCAAGCCGCATCCCTCGATGCTGCACGCGGCCCTGGCCGAGACGGGGACCGAGGCCGGGCGCGCCGTCATGGTCGGCGATACCAGCTTTGACATGGAGATGGCGCGGGCGGCCGGGCTGGCCGGTTTCGGCGTCAGCTGGGGCTATCACCCCGCGCATGCGCTGCAGGATGCCGGGGCGATCCGGATCCTGGACGATTTCACCGGACTGACAACGGCCATCGAGGAGTGGGCGGCATGAGCGAATGGAAGGCGCGCAGGTTCTGGACCGATGCGGACCTGCGACCCGCGGATGGCGGGTTCGAGATCATGCTGGACAGCCGCGTCCTGCGGACGCCCGGCAAGCATGCGCTGGTCCTGCCGACCGAGGCGCTGGCCCGCGCCGTGGCCGACGAATGGCTGGCCCAGGGCGAGGTGATCGCGCCGCAGACCATGCCGCTGACCCGCGCCGTGAACTCTGCCGTCGAGAAGGTGGCCCCGCAATTCGATGCGGTCGCGGCCATGCTTGCCAATTATGGCGGCACCGATCTGCTGTCCTATCGGGCAACCGATCCGCAGTCGCTGATCGACCTGCAGGCGCGCGAATGGGATCCGCTGATCGACTGGTCTGCCCGGCATCTGGACGCGCCGCTGCGGGTCACGCAGGGGGTGATTCCCATCGATCAGGACCAGGGCGCGCTGGACCGCCTGCATGCGCGGGTACGCGCGCAGGACCAATGGGGGCTGACCGCGCTGCACGATCTGGTGACGATTCCAGGATCGCTGATCCTGGGCCTGGCGGTGATCGAGGGTCGCATCGACGGTGCCGAGGCGCACCGCCTGTCCCGCATCGACGAGGATTTCCAGGCCGAACGATGGGGCGCGGACGAAGAGGCGGCCGAGGCGGCCGAGGGCCGGCGCCTGTCCATACTTTCGGCAGAACGGCTGTGGAGCCTGTCCCGTCGGGGTTGAAAGCGCTTGCGCGACCGGACGGGGTTCTTGACGCGGCAACTTGTATCGGCACAATACCGCCTAATAGGACGGCAGCCGCTGTCGTGCTATGCCGACAAGGACCCCCCGAAGGGTCCGCATCAGCGTTCGCGGACCGATCGGCCGCGGGCGCTCCAACACAGAGGTAACTATGAAAAAATCGGTTTTCCTGGGGACGGCGGCCGCGGCGACCCTGCTGGCAGGCATGGGCATGGCCCAGGAGGGGTCGACGCTGGCCCAGGTCAAGGAGCGCGGCGAGCTGAACTGCGGCGTCAACACCGGCCTGGTCGGATTCGCGGCGCCCGACGCCAGTGGCAACTGGACGGGCTTTGACGTCGCGTTCTGCCGCGCGCTGGCTGCAGCCGTCCTGGGCGATCCCGCCAAGGTCAAGTTCGTGCCGACCACCGGCCAGACGCGCTTTACTGCGCTGTCGTCGGGCGAGGTGGACGTCCTGGCCCGCAACTCGACCTGGACCTATTCGCGCGACACCGACCTGAAGCTGGATTTCATCGGGGTGAACTATTACGACGGCCAGGGCTTCATGGTCCGGTCCGATCTGGGCGTGACCTCGGCCAAGGAACTGGACGGCGCGACGATCTGCATCCAGACCGGCACCACGACCGAGCTGAACCTGGCCGACTATTTCCGCGCCAACAACATGACCTATACGCCGGTCAACATCGACAGCAATGCCGAGGGCGAGCAGCAGTACATGGCCGGCGCCTGCGACGCCTATACCACCGACGCGTCGGGCCTTGCGGCCACCCGTGCGGCCTTTGCCGACCCGGAAACCCACATCATCCTGCCCGAGATCATCTCCAAGGAACCGCTTGGGCCGGCCGTGCGCCATGGCGACAGCAACTGGGGCGATATCGCCCGCTGGACCTTGAACGCGCTGATCGCAGCCGAGGAATACGGCGTGACCTCGCGCAACATCGAGGAGCTGGTCCGGTCGTCCGAGAACCCCGAAGTCCAGCGCCTTCTGGGCACCACGGACGAGCTGGGCGCGATGATGGGCCTGGACGCCGAATGGGCGCGTCGCGCCATCCTGGCGGGCGGCAACTATGGCGAGATCTTTGCCGCCAACATCGGCGAGCAGACCCCGATCGGCCTGGCCCGCGGCCTGAACGCGCAATGGACCCAGGGCGGCCTGCTCTACGCACCGCCGTTCCGCTGATCGGCTGACACGACCGGGGGTCGGACCCATGACGGGCCCGGCCCCGACCCTCCATCAACGATAATCCTGCCCAAGTGAAAAACGGCGCAAAGCCGATGGCAGGCGACAGGGGTAAGAAAGATGACGGACATCCGGGCAACGGCGACGCCGCCGTTCCGGCTGAGCATGCTGGTCAACGACCAGCGGTATCGGTCCCTGACATTTCAGGTCATCGTGTTCATTCTGGTCATGGCCGCCGCCTGGTGGCTGGTCGACAACACGATCCGCAACCTGGCCCTGATGGGCAAAAGCTTCGATTTCGGGTTCCTGTTCCAGCGCGCGGGCTATGACATCCCGCAGACGCCGATCCCCTATACCGCCGACGATTCGCACCTGCGCGCATCGGTCGTGGGCCTGCTGAACACGCTGATCGTGGCGGTGCTGGGCTGCATCGCGGCGACGGTCCTGGGCGTGATCGTGGGCGTGGCGCGGCTGTCCAAGAACTGGCTGTTCGCCCGGCTGATGACCGTCTTCGTTGAGATCTTCCGCAACATGCCGCTGCTGCTGTGGATCCTGATCGTCTATGCGATCTTCACCGAGATCCTGCCGCCGCCCAACGCCTTCCGGGGCGAGGCCGCGACATCGGGGATGATCCTCTTTGACCACGTAGCGCTGACCAATCGCTATACCGCGCTGCCCACGCTGGCGATGACGAACGATCCGGGCAGCCTGGACCTGGGCGCGCGCATCACCTTCAACTGGGCCACTATCGCCTTTGTCGTGGTGCTGGTCGGGGGGTGGTTCGCACGCCGCATGATCGCGTCCTGGGCGCAGGACGTGCAGGACCGCACCGGCAGCCGGCCCACCACCTGGTGGATGTCGCTGGCGGTGATGATCGTGCCGTCGCTGCTGCTGATCTGGTATTTCGGCCTGCATCTGGAGCCGCCCACGCTGCAGGGCTTCAACTTCACCGGTGGGCTGAACGTGTCGAACTCGCTGGTCGCGCTGTGGCTGGCGCTGACGCTGTACACCGCCGCCTTCATCGCCGAGATCGTGCGCGCCGGCATCCTAGCCGTCAGCCGCGGCCAGTCCGAGGCGGCATTCGCCCTGGGCCTGCGCCCGAACCGCACCATGAGCCTGGTGATCCTGCCGCAGGCGCTGCGCGTGATCATTCCGCCGCTGATCTCTCAGTACCTGAACCTGACCAAGAACAGTTCGCTGGCGATTGCCGTGGGCTACATGGACCTGCGTGGCACACTGGGGGGGACGACGCTGAACCAGACCGGCCGCGAGCTGGAGGCCATCGTGCTGATGATGCTGACCTATCTGGTCCTCAGCCTGATCATTTCCGCGGGGATGAACGTCTTCAACGCCCGCGTCAAACTGAAGGAGCGGTGAGATGAGCGACACCCACGCCCAGACCGTGCCCTTCGTGCGGGATACCATGCTGCCCTCGGCCACGCCGCCGGTCCGTGAATCGGGGGCGATCCGCTGGCTGCGGACGAACCTCTTCTCGGGGCCGGTCAACACGCTGCTGACCCTTCTGGGGGCGCTGATCATCTGGTTCCTGGTCTCGACCTTCTGGGACTGGTTCGCCCATTCGGTCTGGAACGCCTCCAGCCTGAACGAATGCCGCGCGATCATCGCGGCCACCTGGGGCGAGGGCGCCCGCGGCGCCTGTTTCGCGGTGATCCGCGAACGCTGGAACCAGTACGTCTTCGGCTTCTATCCGGTCGAGCTGTACTGGCGGCCCACGATGACCTTCGGCCTGCTGATGGTCGCGCTGGCGCCGGTGCTGTTCTCGGCCTCGCTGTCGATCCGCCGCGTGGTGCTGGGCATCACCGCCGTCGTCACGCTGTGGGCGATGGTCGTGCTGGGCGCACCGGCGGGCTGGCTGATCTTTGCGGCCGTGGTGCTTGTCGCGGGACTGGTCGCATCAGAGCGCAACATCAGCTGGATGCTGCCCTTCTCGCTGGTCTATCCGCTGCTGGGCGTATGGTTCCTGTGGGGCGGCACGCTGTGGGGGCCGATCTTCGTGCTGGTCGGGCCGCTGCTGGGCTGGCTTGCCTGGCGGGCGCTGTCGCGCGTCTCTCCGATGCTGGCGACGGTCGTGGCGATCCTGGTGACGGTATTGTTCTGGCTGGTGCTGGCAGGCGACGCGGCCCGCGATGCCGAGGGGCTGCTGCCGCTGTCGATCGACGCGGTGCGGTCGGACCGTTTTGGCGGCTTCCTGCTGTCGCTGACCATCGGCGTGGCGGGCATCGCGCTGTCACTGCCCCTGGGCATCGTTCTGGCGCTGGCGCGTCAGTCGGACATGTTCCTGATCAAGTCGCTGGCGGTGATCTTCATCGAGTTCATCCGCGGCGTGCCACTGATCACGCTGCTGTTCGTGGCCTCGCTGCTGCTGAACTACTTCCTGCCCCCGGGCACCAATTTCGACATCATCCTGCGCGTCATCATCATGGTGACGATCTTCGCGGCCGCCTACATGGCCGAGGTGATCCGCGGCGGTCTGGCCGCGCTGCCCAAGGGGCAGTACGAGGCCGCCGATGCCCTGGGCCTGGACTACTGGAAGGCGCAGCGCCTGATCGTGCTGCCGCAGGCGCTGAAAATCTCGATCCCGGGGATCGTGTCGACCTTCATCGGCATGTTCAAGGACACGACGCTGGTGACCTTCGTGGGGCTCTATGATCCGCTGAAATCCATGTCGGACGCGGTGCGCGCCAATGTCGAATGGAAGGGCATCTACTGGGAGCCGTTCATCTTCGTCGGCGCCATCTTCTTTCTCATCTGCTTCGGCATGTCGCGATACTCGATGTATCTGGAACGCCGCCTGCAACGCGACCACAGGTAAGGACCCTGGTTATGGAACACATCGAACGCCGCATTGACCGCAGCCAGATGACCGTCAGCGACGAGGTCGCCATCGACATCCGCAACATGAACAAGTGGTACGGCACGTTCCACGTCCTGCGCGATATTGACCTGACCGTGCACAAGGGGGAACGGATCGTCATTGCCGGTCCGTCGGGGTCGGGGAAATCGACCCTGATCCGCTGCATCAACCGGCTGGAGGAGCATCAGGCGGGCCATATCGTCGTCGACGGGGTCGAACTGACCAGCGACATCAAGAACATCGACAAGGTCCGTTCCGAAGTCGGCATGGTTTTTCAGCACTTCAACCTGTTTCCGCACCTGACCGTGCTGGAGAACTGCACCCTGGCGCCCATCTGGGTGCGCAAGGTGCCGCGCAAGCAGGCCGAGGCGACCGCGATGCGGTTCCTGGAAAAGGTCAAGATCCCCGAACAGGCCGGGAAATATCCGGGCCAGTTGTCGGGCGGCCAGCAGCAGCGCGTGGCCATCGCCCGGTCGCTGTGCATGCAGCCCAAGATCATGCTGTTCGACGAGCCGACCAGCGCCCTGGACCCCGAGATGATCAAGGAGGTCCTGGACACCATGATCGAGCTGGCCGAGGAGGGGATGACCATGATCTGCGTCACCCACGAAATGGGCTTTGCGCAGGCCGTGGCGAACCGGGTGATCTTCATGGATCAGGGTCAGATCGTCGAGCAGAACAATCCCACCGACTTCTTCAACAACCCGAAATCCGAGCGGACCAAGCTGTTTCTCAGCCAGATCCTGGGTCACTGATGTCCGGCGGGGGCGCGGCGCCCCCGCCGGACATCCTCAGATGCGCCCGTCCAAGCGCACGAAATCCATCACGCTGCCCTGACCCTTCTGCAGGTCGGCCCAGCTGTCGATCTGGAAATCCACCACCAGCGTTGCGCCGGTCGGATAGCGGCGGAAATCCGGGTCCATCGGCAGGCGCGCGGGCAGCATCGATGCGAATTCCGAAATGCCCGGGTTGTGGCCCAGCATCATCACCGTCGGCATCGTCGCCGTCTTCAGCACCGCCATCATCTTTTCCGCGCCCGCCTGATACAGGCCCGGCTCGATCCGCATCAGCGGCCGTACCTCGAGGGGGGCACCGGCGATGACGGCCCAGGTTTCCTGCGTGCGGGCCGAGGACGAACACAGGACCTCCTCAGGTTCATACCCGCGGCTGGCCAGCCAGTCGCCCAAGGCGCGCGCGGACCGGCGACCGCGGTCGTTCAGCGGCCGGTCGTGATCGTCCAAGGTGGGATCGTCCCAGGCCGATTTCGCATGACGCGTCAGGATCAGGCGTCTGTGTCCAAGTGGGGTCATGAAAATGCTGCCTCTTTGTGCCATGCTGTCGGTTTCGGCAGCCTGCCACAGGCGCTGGCGAAGGGGCAAGCGCCCTTCGCCATGCCTCGATCACAGGCTGCTGGCGACCTGACGCAGGCCGCGCGGGGTCACGCGCGGTTCGGTGGTCCGGATCAGCGATCCGGCGCCGTGTTCGGTGAACAGCTCCAGCAGGCAGGCGTTGGGCACGCGTCCGTCCAGGATCACCACCGCACGCACCCCGTCGTCCAACGCCTTCAGCGCGGTCTCGGTCTTAGGGATCATGCCGCCGGCGATCTGGCCGTCGGCGATCATCGCGCGGACCTGGTCGGGATGCAGCTGCGTGACCACCTGGCCGGTCGCGTCCTTGACGCCCGCGACATCGGTCAAAAGCAGCAGGCGGTCGGCCTTGAGCGCGCCGGCGATGGCCCCCGCCGCGGTGTCGCCGTTGACGTTGAAGGTCTCGTTATCCTCCATGCCGGTGGCGACGGGGGCGATGACCGGGATCATCCCGGCGGTATACAGGTCGCGAATGATCTGGACGTTCATCTCGACCGGGCGACCGACGAAACCCAGTTCCGGGTCGTCGGCCTCGCACACCATCATGTCGTCGTCCTTGCCCGAGATGCCGACCGCGCGGCCCCCTGCGTCGTTGATCGCCTGGACGATGCGCTTGTTGACCAGGCCGGACAGCACCATCTCGACCACCTCGACGGTCTCCTTGGTGGTGACGCGCTTGCCGCGGACAAAGCGGCTCTCGATGCCAAGGCGACCCAGCAGATCGTTGATCATCGGCCCGCCACCATGGCAGACGACCGGGTTCATGCCGACCTGCTTCATCAGCACGACGTCGCGGGCGAATTCGGCCATCGCCTCGTCGTCGCCCATGGCGTTTCCGCCGAACTTGACCACGACGACCGCCCCGGAATAGCGCTGCAGATAGGGCAGGGCTTCGGATAGGGTGCGTGCGGTGGCGATCCAGTCACGGTTCATGTTCTGTGTTCTCATCCTTGGGGCCCCGATCTGACGGGGCGGACCCTAGGACGCATGCGCCGATCAGTCCAGCCCGGCGATGATCGCGCGCAGCGTGGCGATGCCCTGGTTCTTTTCGGAGCTGGTGACGACCAGTTCCGGATAGGCGGCAGGGTGTTTCTGCAACGCCTCGCGCACCTGATCCAGGATCGGGGCCAGGGCGTTCGGGCCCAGCTTGTCGGTCTTGGTCATCACCACCTGGAACGGCACCGCGGACCGGTCCAGCAGGGTCATGATCTCGTGGTCGACATCCTTCACGCCATGGCGCGAATCGATCAGGCAGAACGCGCGGCGCAGGGTCTGACGCCCGGCCAGGTAGGATTTCAGCAGCGCCTGCCATTTCGCGACGACGGCGACGGGGGCCTTGGCAAAGCCATAGCCCGGAAGGTCGACCAGATAGGAGTGCTCGCCCAGGGCGAAGTAGTTGATCTCTTGCGTGCGGCCCGGCGTGTTCGACGCGCGGGCCAGCCCCTTGCGGCCGGTCAGCGCGTTGATCAGGCTGGACTTGCCTACGTTCGATCGGCCCGCAAAGCAGACTTCGGGGCGGTTCGGTGGCGGCAGGCCGTCCATGTGGACGACGCCCTTGACGAAATCGACCGGCCCCGCGAACAGCAGGCGAGCCTGCTCTGCCTTGGAGGCTTCGGGATCGGGGGCGGTGGGAAAGGCGACTTTCATGCGTGGACCTGATCTTGCAGGCGGACCGGACCGCCGGTGACAACCTCGGCGAAGATGCCGAAATCGGTGTGGCCGTAAAGCCGGTCCAGCGTCTGGACCATGTCGATGTCGCGCGTCCCGCTGTCGGTATCCGCGCTGGTGGCGTCGCAGCGGCCGACATGGTCGGTAACCCGCAGTTCTGCCGCGCCGATGCGGATGGTGCGGCCGATCAGGTCGCGTTCCGCAAAGGGCGCCCAGCCATCGACCCACAGGTTGCCGCGCCACCGATGCGTGCCGAGGGCCTGGCCGCATTGGGCTTCCAGATGGGCCAGGCTGGACAGGGACAGGATGGACACAAGGGGCCGCTTCTGGTCGGTCCAGACGGCCGCACCATGCACCAGCCGGGTGGGGGCAGGGGCATCGGTCGGCCAAAGCGGGCGCAACCAGTCGATCAACTGCTGTCCCTGCGTGGCAGGGTCCAGCACCAGCGTGCCGGCCCGCGGGTGGGACAGGTGCAGCATGCCGTCCCGCCACCCGCCGACAATGGCCTGCAGATCGGCCGAGACGACGCCGCGCAGGAAGCAGGATTTGGGCAGCCAGCGATCCGGCTGCCCGTCGGTCTGGTGGGCCAAGGCGTGGCGTTCACCGGCCTCCGTCAGCACCGCCCATTCACGATCGCCGGGCAGGCGACGGCCGGCCTGCAGGGTGACCTGCTCCAGCCCCTCTCCGCCGACCGACTTGATCGGATGGCGGCGGATCAGGGCCAGATGCGCGGTCACTTTCCTGCGCCGGGCTTGTTGCCGGGACGCTTGCGCGTGGGCATCGACGACTTGATGTTGCCGAACAGGTCCGGACGGTGCCCGTGCATCGACATGATCGTGTACTGCTGCAGGATCGTGATCACGTTGTTGGTGATCCAGTACAGCACCAGACCCGAGGCGAAGCCGCCCAGCATGAACATGAAGATCCACGGCATCCAGGCAAAGATCATCTTCTGCGCGGCGTCCGTGGGGGCCGGGTTCAGACGCTGTTGCATCCACATGCTGATGCCCAGGGCGATCGCCAGCGCGGGCAGCGTGACCGAGTGCAGCAAGGTCCCCTGCGCCGGCACGCCGTAGGGCAGCAGGCCATAGAGGTTCAGCAGGCTGGACGGGTCGGGCGCGGACAGATCCTGGATCCAGCCGAACCACGGTGCATGGCGCAGTTCGATGGTGACGAAGATCACCTTGTAGAGCGAGAAGAAGATCGGGATCTGCAGCAGGATCGGCAGGCAGCCCGCGGCCGGATTCACCTTTTCCCGCTTGTAGAGCTCCATCACTTCCTTCTGGAACTTCATCCGGTCGTCGCCGGTGCGGTTCTTGATCTCCTCCATCTGCGGCTGCAGTTCCTTCATCTTCGCCATCGAGATGTAGGACTTGCGGGCCAGCGGGAAGACCAGCGTCTTCAGCACGAAGGTCAGCGCGATGATCGCCCAGCCCATGTTGCCGATGATGCCGTGCAGCCAGTGCAGCAGCTGGAAGATCGGCTTGGTCAGGAAGTAGAACCAGCCCCAGTCGATCGAATCCACGAAGCGCTGGATGCCGGGGGTCTCCTCATAGCCGCGGATGACCTCCCAGACCTTGGCGCCGGCGAACAAATAGCTGTCCGCACTCAGCTGGGTGCCGGGCTCCACGGTCTGCATCGGGAAGCGGGCCTCGGTCTGATAGATGTCGGCGCCGTCGGCGTATTTCACGACCGCGGTGAAGGCCTGGCCGGGCGCGGGGGCCAGCGAGGACATCCAGTACTTGTCGGTGAAACCGATCCAGCCGTTGCCGGTGACGTTATAGACCTCGGCCCGGCCTTCGCGGTCGATCGGGTCCAGTTCGGCGACGTCGTCGTATTTCATCTCGACCAGGGTGCCGTCGACCATGCCGACTACGCCCTCGTGCAGGATGAAGTTGTTCTGGGTGTCGGGGCGACCATGGCGCGCGATGATGCCGTAGGGCGCGGCCGAGAACGCGGCATCGCCGTTGTTCTGCAGGCTCTGGCCGACGGTGAACAGGTAGTTGTCGTCCAGCGCGAAGGTCCGGCGGAAGATCTGGCCCGCGCCGTTGTCCCATGCCAGCGTCACCGGCTGACCAGGGGACAGCGTCTCGCCCGATTCCAGCGTCCAGACGGTCGCGGGGTTCGGAACCAAGCTTGCATCCACGCCCGGACCGGGGGTCCAGCCATAGACGGCATAATAGGGTTTGTACTGGGCGCTGTCGACGGGGATGCTGTCATCGGCCGTCGCGCTGGACGGCGTCAGCAGCCGCACGTCCGGAGACCCCTCGTCGCGGGTTTCCTGATAGCGGGTCAGCAGAAGGTCGTCGATGCGACCGCCGGCCAGCGAGATGGACCCCGACAGCGCCGACGACTGGATCGCGACCCGGCCGGCGGGTTCTGCGGCATCCGGCTCGGCCGCCAGGTCGGCGGGGGCCGTCGTGGCCGCTTCCGTTCCAGGGGTGGCCAGCGGCTGGTCGCCCACAACCTGTTCCGTCAGCGGCTGCCCCGAGGGCTGGTCGGAGACGGGTTCGGGGGCGAAGACCGTATACCATACCAGGATCACCAGAAACGACAGGACCGTTGCCAGGATCAAATTGCGGTTGTTGTCTTCCATTCCGTCACCACCGTCATCGCGTCAGTCTGGGCGGTTCAACAGAACGCACCCCCAAAGGTCAAGCGGATTTGCCATTTGACGCAGGAATGCAAGGGAATTCGCCGAAACGCCCCCCGCGTGCGACCGCGGGGGGCGGGTCCATGGGGCGGGTGTCAGCCGCGCAGGCCGATCGTGGGAAGGCGCGCCGCGGCGTCCGCGTGGCTGGCCAGGAAGTCGAGGCTTTTCGTCAGCGGCATGGGCCGGGCGATGGCATAGCCCTGGACTTCGTCGCAGCCCATCTGCGCCAGGAACGCATATTCCTCGCGGGTTTCAACCCCTTCGGCCAGGGCCGCGATGCCCAACCGCTCGGCCAGGGCCAGGATCGCCAGGATCATCCGCTGCTGGCCGTTGTCGATGTCGCAGGCAGTGACGAAGCTGCGGTCGATCTTGATACGGTTGATCCCGAACTGTCGGATGGCGTCCAGGCTGGCATAGCCGGTGCCGAAATCGTCCAGGTCGATCTGGCAGCCGGCCTCGGCCAGCTTGCGCAGGTTCTCGCGGGTCTCTCCGCTGCTGGTGACGGGGCCGACGCTTTCTAGTACCTCGACCACCAGGCGGCGTGGAGAGATCTCGTGGCGATCCAGCTCCCACAGCAGGCAGTCGGCAAAACCGCGGTCCGACAGTTCGCAGTTCGAGATGTTGATCGACACGGTCGGCACGTCGAACCCGGCCTTGTCCCAGGTTTTCAGCGCGGCCATGGACTGCGCCAGCATGAACAGTGTCAGGGTGTTGTGATCGGCAGCCGACATGTGCGGCAGGAACACCCCCGGGGCGAGGATGCCGCGGGTCGGGTGGTTCCAGCGGGCCAGCGCCTCGAACCCGGTGATCTGGCCGGAATTGCAGCACACCTGCGGCTGGAACCATGCCTCCATCTGCGCCGCGACCACAGCGTCGCTGACGGTCGCGATAAGGCCCGGCCCGGACAGCGCAGGGTCGTAGGGATAGAGACGCAGCTGGCCCAGGGCGCAATCCTCGACCAGGTTCATGCGCTGGCGGGCATTGTCGACCAGCGCGGTGATCGAGGGCAGGTCGGGGGTCGTGGCGTGGATCAGAACGCCGGTCATCACCGGGGTGACCTGCTGGCCCGACAGGGCGACGGGCGTCTGTCCCTGCTGGTGCAGCCTGCGCGCGACCTGCAGCGCGTCGCGGTCGGTCCGGTCGCGCAGCACGAAGGCAAACAGGCCCGGCGCCAGCACCTGCACCGGATCATAGGGACGCACCGCGCCACCCAGGGTCATCGACAGCTGCACCATCAGGTGCCCCATCGCGGCCTTGTCCAGGATGTTGCCCAGGGCTTCGGTGTTCTCCAGCCGCATCAGCAGCAGGCTGCGGGACAGGTCCTGACCCCGCTTGGCGCCGCCAAGCAGCCTGCGGAGGGGCGAGAACAAGCGGTTCGCATTCTTTGACATACCGGACCTTTCACGGAATCACCGGGGTCAGGAATAGATCAAATTGCTTGTCGTACCGTTAATGTTCCCCGGCCGGATCGCGCAGGATAGGGGGAAGGGCGGGCTTATCACCCTGTTCGGGCGGGAAAATCGCGGAAAAATCGAATAGTTCAGTATCCAGCAGGTGCGACGGCCGGACATTCATCAGCGACCGGAACATCACCTGCCGTCGCCCGGGCGTCCGCGCCTCCCATTCGTCCAGCATGCGTTTCACCTGGACGCGCTGCAGCCCTTCCTGGCTTCCGCACAGATCGCAGGGGATGATGGGATAGTTCATCGCCCGCGAAAAGCGGTCGCAATCGTCCTCGGCCACATAGGCCAGCGGGCGCAGGACGGTCAGGTCGCCATCCTCGTTCAGCAGCTTCGGCGGCATGGTGGCCAGGCGACCGCCATGGAACAGGTTCATGAAGAACGTTTCCAGCATGTCGTCGCGGTGATGGCCCAGCACGACGGCGGAACAGCCCTCCTCGCGCGCGATGCGGTACAGGTTGCCGCGGCGCAGACGCGAACACAGCGCGCAATAGGTGCGGCCGGCCGGGACCTTCTCCTTCACGATGGAATAGGTATCCTGGTATTCGATCCGGTGCGGCACGCCGCGCGCCTTGAGGAACTCGGGCAGCACCGTGGCCGGAAAGTTGGGCTGCCCCTGGTCCAGGTTGCAGGCCAGCAGCTCGACCGGCAGCAGCCCGCGCCACTGCAGCTCGTGCAGGATCGCCAGCAGGGTATAGCTGTCCTTGCCGCCCGACAGGCACACCAGCCAACGGTCGCCGGGGCGGACCATCGCGTAATCCTCGATCGCGGCGCGGGTCTCGCGGACCAGCCGCTTGCGCAGCTTGCGGAACTCGGTCCCCTGGGGGGCGCCCGCGAACAGGGGGTGGATCTCGGTGGTGTCAGCGTCGTCCAGCATCGCGGGCCCTTTCATGGTCGGGATCGGCGCCGGGCACCGGGTCATAGCCGTGCCCGCCCCAGGGATGACAGCGCCCGATGCGCCGCAGGGCCAGCCAGCTGCCGCGCAGGGCGCCGTGGCGGGCCAGCGCATCCAGCGCATAGGCCGAACAGGTCGGCTGGAACCGGCAGCCATGCCCGACCCAAGGAGAGGCCAGCAGCCGATAGCCGCGCACCGGCAGCGCGACAAGGCGCGCCAGCGGGCTCATGCGTGGATCTTGGCCATGGCGCGGGCGAAATCGCCCTGCAGATCGGCAAAGGGTCGGCCGATGGTCGCTTCGGGGCGACCGACCAGGACATAGTCCCATCCGGCCTGGCCCAGATCGCCCAGCCCAAGGCGGGCGACCTCGCGCAGGCGCCGCTTGGCGCGGTTGCGGGCCACGGCATTGCCGATCTTCTTGGAGCAGGTGAATCCGATCCGTGCCGGGCCGTCATCGTCCCGCCTGCGGGCCTGCAGCAGGAAGCCCGGCATTCCCTGACGCCGCGCACGGGCGGCGGCCAGGAAATCGGCGCGTTTCTGCAGGACGGGCGGCATGCGAAATGCCGCCGTGCCGACATCCCTTGGCTGAACTTCAGCAGGATGGGGCAGAGGCGGCATGTCGAAAGCCTTTACGTGGCGGTCGTGACCGCCGGCAGGATCACGAATGATCAGGCCGACAGACGCTTGCGGCCCTTGGCGCGGCGGCGGTTCAGCACCAGACGGCCGCCTTTGGTGGCCATGCGGGCGCGGAAGCCGTGACGGCGCGCACGAACGAGGTTCGACGGTTGGAAGGTGCGCTTCATGATCAGTCTCCGGGTCGGTTCTTGCGGGGCGGATCGGGACGGGGCAGATTGCAGAAGACTGCCCTGCGCCACGACGCCGGTTGTTCGAAGCCCGCTGGATAGTGGACCCGCAGGCCCACGTCAACCATCCAAACCGGTAAATCACGGGCCAATCGGTCCGGGAACCGGGTCACGATCACATTCGTTTGATGTGCAAACCCGCAATCGCTTGGCTGACAAGTCCGGCCCGCGACACCATAACCCGGACACGATGCGACTGAACACGATCTCTGGCCGATTCGCCGCGCTGACAACCATGTTCGTCATCCTGGCAGAGCTGTTCATCCTGCTGCCATCCTTGGCGGGCTTTCGGCTGGACTATCTGGAGAGCCGGCTGGAACGGGCGCAGATCGCCAGTCTGGCCCTGCTCGCCACCGACGAATCGATCGCTCTGGATCTGGAGGCCGAGCTGCTGCAGACGGCCGGCGTGTTCAACGTCGTGCTGCGGCGCAACGACGTGCGCCAGCTGGTCCTGTCGTCGCCCATCCCGGGCCCGATCGCCGCGACGTATGATCTGCGGTCCGAAGGCGTGCTACACACGATCGGCGATTCGCTGCGGGCGCTGGCCGACCGACAGAATCGTGTGATCCGCGTCATCGGCGCACCGGTGAACCAGGCAGGCCAGCTGATTGAGATCACCATGGAAACCGCGCCGCTGCGTCAGGCGATGATCGACTACGGCCTGCGCCTGCTGGCGGTGTCGGCCGCGTTCTCGATCCTGACGGCAGTGCTGCTGTTCACAGCCGCCCAACGGATGATCCTGGTGCCGATTCGTCGCGTGATCACCCACATGTCCGCCTATGCCAGCGCGCCCGAGGACAGCCGTCACATCATCATCCCAGACGCGCGCCTAGCGGAACTGCGCGAGGCCGAGACCGCCCTGCAGTCGATGCAGCAGACCGTGACGTCCTCCCTCAAGCAGAAGGAGCGCATGGCACAGCTGGGTCAAGCGATCGCAAAGATCAGCCACGACCTGCGCAACATCCTGACCACGGCGCAGATCTTTGCCGACCGTCTGGAGGACAGCGCCGACCCCAAGGTTCGTCGCGCCGCGCCCAAGCTGGTCAATTCGATCACCCGCGCCGTGAACCTGTGCGAGACGACGCTGGCCTTCGGCAAGGCCGAGGAGCCTGCGCCGACGCTGTCACGCTTCAACCTGGCGCAGCTGGCTGCCGAGGTGATCGAGGCCGAGACCCTGGCAGGGGAGGCGGCAGGGCGGGTCGAGTTCCTGACCGACATTCCCCCCAGCTTGGTGATCCGCGCCGATCGCGACCAGCTGTACCGGGTGCTGGCCAACCTGGCCCGCAATGCCCGCCAGGCGATCGAGGCGACCGGCGGCCCTGGCACGGTCGAGATCGGCGCCGGCGAGGCAGAGAGCGATTGGTGGATCAAGGTCTGCGATTCGGGACCGGGCCTGCCGGACAAGGCCCGCGAGTACCTGTTCAAGCCCTTCACGGGCAGCACGCGCCGCGGCGGCACGGGCTTGGGCCTGACGATCGCGGCCGATCTGGTGCGTGGGCACGGGGGCCGGCTGATCCTGCTGCGCAGCGATGCCGAGGGCAGCCAGTTCTGCATCCACATCCCCCGCGGGATGGCCGATCTGTCTGCCCGCGCCGATGCTGCGGCACGATAACGGACGATTTGCCAAAAAGGAGTCATCTTTTTGTCTTTTCGCCCTTGCATCCCCCCGGCGTGGCCGCTAATTCCCACCGCATGTTGCACCCGTAGCTCAGCTGGATAGAGCACCAGACTACGAATCTGGGGGTCGGGCGTTCGAATCGCTCCGGGTGCACCATTTTTCCTTTCGTGAATACCAAGCAAAATTGCCGTTTGTATCACGGCTATGCCTTTTTGGTGGGCCAGCTTCCCCGCCCGCTCCTTCCTGTTCCGCCAGTGGCGAAGCCATCCCTACGTTTCACTTTGGATGACCTGATGTCATTCGAAGGGCAAAGCAGGGTGGGCGCAGCCCGACCTGCGGCCGGACGGTGATCTGACACACGGGGCCGGAGCGGTGAAATTGGGAGGGACCCGCGCGCCCCGCGGGTGGGAGGAACCGGATTTCTCCGTGGAGGCTGACGCGCAGCGGCACCAGAGCCCGTGTTCGGATTGCCGGCCGGATGGCAGGCGGAAAAAAAATGAAAGATCGCCAGCAGTGCCAGAGCGAAGCGGAGGCGCGGCTGTCCGTTAAATCAGCGATCGCGGTGCCCGCGATCACCATATCTCTGAAAAGCAGCTTCTCGACTGCCAGGCAGCATCAACGCGAAGAGCCTATAGACGACACTCATGCCACCTGCAGCTAATGCAGTCGCAGCATGAGCGCTCGGCCTATCGCAGCAACTCAGCCTCCGTCGCTAACCGCGCAACATCAGACGCTAGCGGTCGCGGGAACCTAGAACCGCAAGGTTGCTCCAATGATCGGCCCCGCCATCGTCATGTCGATCCGGGTACCGCCATCACGATAATCCACATTCAGCTGCCGATAGCCGCCGGAAAGATAAAGCTGATCGGTTACTTGATAGTTGGCAGTAGCGACGATCTGGCTGGTGTCATGTGAGCCTCCGACGTCAAATCCACCATAATCGGCATAAAATAGGGCGCTCCAGCGCGGCGACAGGGTGTAGTTCACACGAACGGCCACGACCGGGTCAGCAAAGGACTTGTCGCCGCTGCGCGTGACCGCGCCACCAAAGACGTCGGCTGTCCCTTCGATCTGCCACAGTCGTGCGCCCGCCAGGACGTCCATGTGCATTTCCTGCAGATCGACTGCCCTGTAGCCACCCAGCAGGGTCAGCGAGCTTTGGCGGATCTTGGCGTGCGCCGGAATGCCTGGCGGCACCATCCCCTCTTCGCTGGCCGACGCGATACTGAGGTCACCCATCAGCACAAAGCGGTCGCGGCGGGCATAGCCAGACAGGAAGAAGGCGCCGTCCAGATTGTCGAGGACGTCCGACAGGGACTTGTCGACCTCGACGGTGGGCGCGCCTGTGAAGGGCGTGACATCACCGCCAAGGCCCGCGCCCCAGACATAGGCCGTGGCCTGGCCCTGCCATGCGCCGTCCTGCGCAACAGCGGGCAGGACAGGCAGAACGATCGCGGCTGTCGCCGCCAACAGCTTGGTCAAACGCATTGTCATCTTCCTTTCACAGGCTGTTCTTGTGGATGCGGCCGTTCTTGACGATCAGCCGCAGATTGCCGGTGTCCTCCAGCCAGTCGAGACCGGCTTCCGGATCGCCCTCGACGACCAGCAGGTCGGCAAAGGCGCCGGGCGCGATCACGCCAAGCGGCCCGTCATAAGGCGCCCGCGGTCCCGACATGGCCAGCAGCTGCCCCGCCGCCCCGGTCGCACGATGCAGCGCCTCCAGCGGCGACATGAAGCGCGCCAGCTTGGTCAGATGCCGGCCCTGCTTTTCGGCGCCGCCGAACAGCACGTCACTGCCAAAGGCCCAGTTCACGCTGTGCGTCCGCGCAAGATCAAAGGCGCGCATGGTGCCTTCGGCAACCATCTTCTGCGCGGCGATGGCGGCAGGATCGGAATACTGGTTCGAATCCTCGTCGGCCAGGAAGGGCTGCAGCGACCACCAGACGCCGTTATCGGCCATCATTCGGACTGTCTCCTCGTCAGCCAGCTGACCGTGTTCGATGGACTTCACGCCGGCGCGGATGCAGCGCTGAATTCCGCGCGAGGTATAGACATGGGCGCAGACATATGTGTTCCAGTCGTCCGCCGCCTGGACGGCCGCGCGCATCTCCTCTTCCAGGAACTGCGTGGAGTCGATTGGATCAGAGGGAGATGCGACCCCGCCGCCCGCCATGATCTTGATCTGGCTAGCACCTTTCATCAGCTGTTCGCGCGTCCGGCGCAGCACATCGGCGGGCCCGTCGGCGATGGCCGTCATGCCGTTCTGCATGGCGTAATCCGCCTTGTCCGACGGCATCAGCGGCAGTTGGTTGGGAAAGCGGAAATCGCCATGCCCTGAGGTCTGAGAAATCATTGCGCCCGACGGGAAGATGCGGGGGCCTTCGACCACACCCCGGTCAATCGCGGCCTTCAGGCCAAAGGCAGGTCCGCCCACATCACGCACGGTGGTGAAACCGCGCTGTAGCGTGGCACCGGCCTGCTGGCCGGCCAGCAGATGGACCAGCCCGATATCCTGCGTCAAGGCAACGACCTGACTGACCGATGCCAGCGTGGCATGCCAATGCGCATCGATCAGTCCGGGGATCACACTGCGCCCGCCGCAATCAATGCGTTCGGCGTCCTCAGGGCCCTGACCGGCCGCCGGAAGCCCGGCGATGCGCCCGCCTTCGATCAGGATGTCGACACCCTGGCGCATCGACAAGGTCTCTCCATCGAACAACCTGAGGTTGGTCAGTAGCAGAGGGCGGGCCGGGGTCTGGGCGCGAAGCTCCCGCGGTGCAAGGCCGAAACCCGCGAACATCCCAACCACGGCCGCCATGCCGCCGATCATCTGTCGACGAGATATGTCGGCCTCGATCCGGCGCATCGCCGTCTGCGTCTCTGGTCGTCCGCAGTGACAAAAACTCTGTGTTCCCGGCTCGTTGACACCCTCAAAACAGGCAAAGCACATCGCGCACCCTTTGTCGTTGTGACCGCAAGCCCGGCGAGATCATCGAGCCCTCTTCACGAAAAGGTAACCTTAGGTTGCGTCAGTTTCATACAAGAAAAATCTCGTATTTCTGCCGCCGTCGTGCGTCATCATGACACGCGGATGTCCCCGCCAGAATTTATCGAGGATGTTAGGGTTTAGGCAGAAAGCACTTAGCGCGAAGGGAGACATCTCGTTGAGTGTTCCTGTCAATAAGCACGGGTAGCAGGGGTGTCGACAGCCGTCGCAATGCCAAAGAGGAGTTGCCAGAATGATAGGATGGTCCAATAGACCTTTTCGTTCTGTTCCCGGACATCAGATGCGATCCGTCGCTGTTGCACTGTTAATTCTGACAGTTTCCGCCTGCGGCGCACGTCCAACGAACGAGGTGCTTCGCCCGACCTCGGCGATAGTTGAAGATGCAAAGATCACGCAGGTCTACGTCGCAACCACGCGTGCCCCCCGTACGGCAGGCAGTACAGACTTTGGATATGTCCCATCACTTGGTGCCAGCTATGCCGCCTTCTCGGTCTCGACACCCCCCGGACATAAAACGGGGCGGATAGAGTGGCCACGAGATCAGACTGACCCGGCCACCAGTTTTGCCACGGTGGACAGCACTATCATGAGGGAAGACGAATTCCGAACAGCGGTGTCCAATGACCCGCGCAAGGGATCAGGTGTTGTCGTCTTTGTTCACGGCTTCAATCACAACTTCCCCGAGGCACTCTATCGATTGGTGCAGCTTTCCGTCGATTCCCGGGCTGATGGAGTGCCGGTGCTGTTTTCGTGGCCGTCTGCGGGGTCCCCTTTTGCTTATCTGGCTGACAAAGATGCGGTGGCTTTCTCGCGTGACGGGCTGGCGCGAACGCTGACCGCGCTGGTCGACGACGCCGAGGGCGCCCCAGTCCAGGTCGTTGCCCATTCGATGGGGGGGCTACTGACCATGGAGGCTCTGCGACAATTAAAGCTGGAAGGACAAGATGATGTTCTGGACCAGTTGTCTGTCGTCATGGCGGCCCCGGACATTGACCCCGATGTTTTCCGGGCGCAGATCGCCGTGATCGGTCCGATGGCCCGAACGATGACCCTTCTGGTCTCGCAGGACGATCGAGCCTTGGATTTGTCATCTCGGCTCTCCAGCCACCGGGCCCGGGTTGGCGCGCTGGACGTCGCCGATCCCAGGGTGGAAAGAGCCGCCCGCGCTGCCAACATCGCGATTGTGGACATATCGGCTCTGCCAGCGTCGAACCGGATCAACCATGACCGCTATGTCGAATTGTCCGCAATCTACGGGGAGCTGAACTCGGAGCAGTCACCATATCGCACAAGCGCCACTGCATTGAGCGAGGCAGGGGTGTATGTGCTCGATGCGTTTCTGAGGAACTAGGGGTAGTCTCGACGGGGTCCGACGTCTTTGCTGCGTATTGTCGGATTGCGAATGACTTAGCGGAGCAAGTGTCCGCTCTTAGGGTCAGGATTCATAACCAATAGATGACGGTTGCTGCGAGAGCGATGGCCGAGAGGAAGACCTTCGGACATCTGTCGTATCGCGTTGCCACGCGCCTCCAATCCTTGAGCCTGCCGAACATGATCTCGATGCGACTTCGCCGCTTGTAACGACGCTTGTCATATTTGACAGGCATCTTGCGTTGCTTCCGACCGGGGATGCAGGCGCGTATCCCCTTGTCCTGCAACGCGTCTCTCAACCAGTCAGCATCATAACCGCGATCGCCAAGCAGCCATTCGACGTTTGGCAAGCCGCTGAGCAGCGCCCGTGCGCCGATATAATCGCTCACTTGACCGGCGGTGATGAACAGGTCGAGCGGTCGTCCCTGGCTGTCGCAAATGGCGTGCAATTTGGTGTTCATGCCGCCTTTGGTGCGGCCGATCAGGCGTCCACGCCCCCCTTTTTGACGGCCATACTGGTCGCTGTGCGATGTGCCTTCAGGTATGTCGCGTCGATCATCACGGTCTTCTCTTCACCGTGTTTGGCAGCAAGTCCGGTCATCATCCGAGCGAAAATGCCCTTCCCGCTCCAACGCCTCCAACGGCTGTAAAGCGTCTTGTGGGGTCCGTAGGCGGTCGGTGCATCACGCCAGCGCAAGCCATTGCGGACAATGAAGATAATCCCACTGAGAACACGCCTGTCATCAACGCGTGGCTTGCCGTGTGACTTCGGGAAAAAGGGGGCAATGCGTGCCATCTGCGCGTCAGTCAGCCAGAAAAGGTCGCTCATGTCACCGCTCCGTTTCCGGGCCGTGAATCACGCAGCGCAACGAAAATCAATGCATCCTGGCCCTAGGGCATGTTCATCATTCGGATCGTGGATCACAAGGCGGTCTCAACCGGTCGTCGCAACATGGTCAGTTTCGGCGTTCGTGAGCAGCGCGTCCAGTGCCTCTGCCGGGGTTCTCCAGCCGAGGGTTTTGCGCGGACGTCCGTTGAGCGCAGCTGCAACAGCTTCGAGATCATCAGGACCGTGCAAGCTAAGATCGGTGCCCTTGGGGAAGTATTGGCGCAGCAGCCCATTGGTGTTTTCATTTGTGCCGCGCTGCCATGGGCTGTGAGGATCGCAGAAGTAGACCGGCAGATCAGCGGCGACGGTCAGTTCGGCATGACGAGCCATCTCGGACCCCTGATCCCAAGACAGCGACCGCCGAAGATGGCGGGGCAGATGAACGATGCTCCGCACGATGGCATCGCGCACGGCCTCGGCACCGTGACCCGCAAGAGGCGGCCCATTCTTCACGCGTGGTCCGTCACCATGCCCGGGCATCCGTGGAAGGTGCAGCAACAGCGTTAAGCGCGTCTGCCGCTCGACCAGCGTGCCGATGGCAGAGCGGTTGAGGCCGATGATGAGGTCGCCTTCCCAATGGCCGGGGACGGCACGATCCGCAGCTTCGGCGGGGCGCTCGCTGATCATGATTTCGGATGTCACGAAGGATTTTCCTCGGCCGGCAGTCCGGGCACGGGGCACACGCAACGCTCGACCAGTGCGCAAACACGCCGTCAGCTCACGGCGCAGAGCGCCACGCCCCTGAATGTAGAGCGCCTGGTAGATGGCCTCGTGACTGATCCGCATGGTCTCGTCCCCTGGAAAGTCGATGCGCAACCGACCGGCAATCTGCTCGGGACTCCAGGCTTTGGCCCACCGACGCGATTGCCGCCGTCCATGTCGCCGGCCTTTCCAGGCTGTAGGCGGGCCAACAACGACCGAGCCACCCGGGTGCGAGATATGGCCGGAGAGCCTGTCCTGCACATACTGCCGCAAAGCCGCGTTCGTCGCCAGCTTTGCGGCCTTTGGCCGCTCGGCCGCGCGCTCGGCATGCCACTGGGCCGTGGTCGCACGATACTCAAACCCGCCGGAGCGTGTGGCGGCATTGCGACGGATCTCCCGCGAGATAGTCGACGCAGCGCGGCCAAGACGGCGGGCAATCTCACGCAAGCCGACATTCTGCACCAAGAGCAGAGCGATCTCTTCACGCTCTTCCAGGCACAGGTAGCGCCGAGACGGTGCCGCCGCGGATGGAGCTAGATGTGAAGGGGGCATGCCGCCAGCCTTTCGAAACCACCGTGTTCCGACCGGCTGCGAGATGCCGGTCCGGGCGGCAGCGTCCTCGCTGGAAAGACCCAATGCAATCAGGGACCAGAAACGGCGCCGCTCCGACTGCCTTGCCACTCCCGGCCGCCCTGGTGAGCGCAATTTGCGCCTCGTCGACTGTTCGGATCTTCGTTTGCCTGTCGTCATCGCAACCTCCATCAGCAGAGTGTTGCGACGACCGGTTGAGACCGCCCAATACTCCTCTGTCGACTACCAGTCGCTGCAATGAGCGGGCGCAGGAACCGTTACGACAACGCAATGATCAAGATGTTCTTCGAGACTCTCAAGTCTAAGCGGGTTTGGCTGGTCGACTGGCAATCCCACCAGCAGGCTGAAAAAGCCGTCACCAGATACATCGACGGGTTCTGTAACCCCGTCAGGCGACATTCATCGCTTGGCTTCCAAAGCCCCACCGCCTTCGGGCGAAAGACCTCGGACGTGAGCTAAGCGCTCTTTACAAAAGCCGGGCAAGTCCGATGATCTGATGTGCTGCTTCAGTAGGTAATCACGATAAAGTGATGCTCAGCGTCTTACGGGGATTCCAGGTCTTACAACCTGAGGGTTTCTAGAGCCTAAATTGCTCAGCTTTAAGAATTTCTGCACTGTCTGCATTTATTTTATCTAAACATTTCGGTACGTTTCACCTCCGTTTCAGCGATAATTCACGTTGCTGAGAGGCGACGTGTCCTTAGCAGATTTCGTTCGCTCGGAACGTATCACTGCTAGAGTTGCAGCCCATCTCGACTGGAACCGTACCGTTCGGTTCTTTCTTGGTCATGCATCTTCGCGTACATAATGTGGTAATGAAGGTTAACAGGGTCGCCGTCGCGGTCCTGCACTTGGCCCCTGCAGTATTTGCGCACGGGCCCCGATCGGAGCGAGGCCAGACCATGCGACACGGCATCCGACCCCATCCCCCGTGCCCGCACTGGCCGATCGCTTACTGACTCCTGAAGGGTGCCTTCGGGCGCCCTGGCAATTCCGATTACCTGATTGGCCCCCAGAGCTGTTCTGCGGGGACGGACCTCTTACGCCCCTGTTCCAAGGAGACGCCCATGCCCGTCCTTACCCAACTTGAAGGCACGACCATTACCGGAACCGTCGACTCTCCCGTGGTGACGCTGCCGCCCACATCCGTGCTGAATGATTTCGGCGCCGGCCAGTCCTTTGACGGCTATCGCGTCCAGGACGATGAGACAGGTCCTGCAACCGTCGCCGCAGGCGAGTTCCTGACCCCCGTGATCGACGAAGAGCCGTTGCCGGGGACGTATCTTGGCTCCGGCATCCTGTCGACGGCGGGGCTGCGCGTCGGAAATCCGGCTGGCGGGCTCTTGAGTCCGAACCTCGGACTGTCTGCCCAGATCAATCCGGTAGGGGTCGACTACTTCCGTGACGGCGAGGGTAACGTTTACTTCATCAGCGATGCCCCACTTACGGCCGATCGTCTCCTGGTCACGGTGACTGTGAAGCTAACCGGGCTTCCGTCGGAGACGCTGACCGTTCCGCTTTCGGAGCTGAACGATACGATCGCCGACTTGGACCCAACGGGCCTGCTTGTCCCTTTGCTTCCGGGCGTCGACGATTTGGCGCAGTCGCTTCTGGACACGGCCGTCATTTCGACGACCATCGACGCCGACGGCACGCTTGAGCTGCCAGACGGTGATTTCGAAGTCGTGTGCTTTGCCGCTGGCACCCTGATCGACACGCCGGATGGGCCGGTGGCTGTCCAGACCCTTCGCCCGGGCGATCTGGTCATGACGCGCGACAACGGGGCGCAGCCGCTGCGCTGGACGGGATCGCAGCGCCTGTCCGCGGTGGCGCTGGCGCGCAATCCGCGACTGACGCCGGTCCGCATCACGGCAGGTGCCCTGGGCATCAACACACCGTCCCGGGATCTGATTGTCTCTCCCCAGCATCGGGTGCTGGTGCGGTCCCGGATCGCGCAGCGCATGTTCGGTACGTTCGAGGTGCTGGTCGCGGCCAAGCAACTGCTGTCGCTGGACGGGTTCGAACTGGCCACCGATCTGGCCGAGGTCGAATATTTCCACATCATGTTCGACCGCCACGAGGTCATCCGGTCCAACGGGGCGGATACCGAATCGCTCTATACCGGCGTGCAGGCCCTGCGCATGGTCGGCCCGGCCGCACGGCAGGAGCTGCTGACGCTGTTTCCGGATCTGGTCGATGCGGGTCGCGCGACCCTTCCCGCACGCGATCTTCCGCAGAACAGGATGGTGCGCAAGATGGCCGAACGCCATCAGCGCAACGCCTGCGCACTGGTGGGCTGAACCGCCGGCGCGACAGCAAGAAGGCCGCCCGTCACGGGCGGCCTTTTCGATTCAGGCCCGTCGTGCCTTGCGGGCACGTTGCCAGGGGGCGCCGTGCTCCAGCCACAGGGCCGACACCCACCACAGCGCCACGCAGGCCCACAGATCGACCGCAAGACGCCGCCACGTGGGCTGGTCCGCGGGGGTCATCTGGAACGCGTCGCCCAGCACCGACAACAGCACGCAGGCCACGAAGGCGAACAGTCCGCCCTTGCCGATCTGCTGCAATGCGACGCCGGGGCGGGTGGCCGCCAGCCATTCCATCGGCCGTGCCAAGGGGACAGAGACCAGCCACGCGGCGGCGACGATCGCCAGATAGCGGGTGCCGTCCAGGCTCCATTTGTCGATGGTGCCATAGACCTGCATCAGCGCCTGGCGAAAAGCCAGCGCGGGCTCTCCGATCCGGGCGCCGATGACGATGGCGCTGCCGAAGGCGAACATGCCGATCGCCAGCACCGTCAGCACGTGCCGCCACGGCCACAGCACCGCCATGATCGTCTGGCGATAGAGGCCGATCGCCGTGCCGGTATAGAACAGCATCTGCCAGCCGAACGGGTTGAACAGGAAGCCGTTCTCGGTCCGGTGGTTCGGGATCATCGCGTTCAGTTCGGGCGCGTGCCACCACAGCAGGACCGACCCCAACGCCACGATCAGCGGCCAGCGCAGCATCAGCGGCACCACAACCACCGAAAGGGTGATCAGGATCACGTAGACGGCCAGCACATCGATGATGTTGGGCTGGACCCAGAAGGTGGCGACCGTGCCGAGGAAGCCCAACGGGTTCTCCAGGATCCAGATCGCGTACTGATTCCAGATCGCCGTGTGCGGACGATCCAGCGCCAGCAGGGCCGCCGACAGCAGCGCCATCAGCACTGCGCCGATCAGCATGGCGCGCCAGACCTCGAACGCGCGGCGGGCGAACCGGCGCTGGGCCATGCGGCGTCCCTCGCGAGTTTCGACGCTGCGCCAGACAAGGCCCACCAGAAAGCCGGACAGCAGCACGAACATCTCGGACGCATCGAAGATCGAGAAGTTCGGCAGCGTCGTCCCCCGCAGGACCGAGATCGGCATGTGGTTGATCATGATGCTGACCAGCGCGTAGCCGCGCAGCATATCCAGCGCAATCAGACGGTTCATGCGGGCAACCGGCTCCACCGGGTCAGGAGGGCCGGATCCAGCAGCATGGCGTCCGTTTCGGTGCGATCCATGTCGTCAAGGGCGGTGACCTGTCCGCTGGCATGCTCGATCTTGGCGCCGGCGGTGATCCGGGCCAGGCGGACCGCGCGGGGCAGGTCGTCGGGCAGGGGGGCCAGCATCGCGACATGGCGCGCCAGCAGGTCCGCGTCGGACCCAAGCCGCAGCAGGCTGTCGCGCCCGGTCATGGCCTGGGGCAGGGACCGGCTGATGGCCGCGGCCTCGGTCAGGATGGCGGGGGGATCGCGTTCCTCGGGGGTGACCAGCAGGCCGCGTAGACGTGCCCACCGGCCGAAGACCGGGCTGGCCGACAGGCGCGAGGTCAGAGGCGACAGGATCAGCCCCGCCAGGATCGGCGACAGCCAGATCAGCTGTGCAGGAGAGAAGGTCGCCAGCACGATCAGCGTGCCCAGGCCCAGGACGACATGCGCCCAGTGATGGCGCAGCACCACGCCCCAGGAGGGCATCGACCCGGCGCGCGTCTGCGCGTTCCAACCGCTGTCGCGGCCCGACAGGATCTCGAAGATCTGGCGGGTCTGGACCAGCATCTGCACGGGCGCGATCAGCGCGGACAGGACCGTCTCGAAGATGGCGCTGGCAAAGATGCGCACGCGGCCGCCGGAATTGCGCGCCAGGGGACGCGCCCAGGCCCGGAAGGTCGCGATGAACTTGGGCAGAAGCAGCAGGCCCATGGCGATGGCGAACAGCCACAGCATCCGGCGGCTGTCGAAGACCGGCCATTCGGGGAACAGCTGATAGGCGTTGGGAAAATATTCCGGCGTCGACAGCAGCACGGTGGCCGACAGCACCAGACCCACCAGGATCAGGGCCAGCCACAGCGGGCTCATCAGAAAGCCCATGATGCCGATGATCATGTGCGCCCGGCTGACACCGCGCAGGCCCTTGACCCCCAGCAGGCGGGAATGCTGCAGGTTGCCCTGCGCCCAACGGCGTTCGCGCACGGCCATGTCCAGCAGCGTGGGCGGGCATCCCTCATAGCTGCCGCGCAGGTCGTGATCCAAGCGCACGGCCCATCCGGCCCGGCACAGGGCGGCGGCCTCCACGAAGTCGTGGCTGAGGATGGTGCCGCCGAAGGGCGGATTGCCGGGCAGGCGGGGCAGGCCGCAGGCCTGGGCAAAGGCGCTGACGCGGATGATCGCGTTGTGACCCCAGTAGTTGCCGGTATCGCCCGACCACGCGGCCACGCCGCGCGCGATCATCGGGCCATAGACGCGGCCCGCGAACTGGGTCAGGCGGGCAAAGATCGTCTCTCCGCCGACCAGCATGGGCATGGTCTGGATTAGGCCCGCCTGGGGGTCGGCCGACATGCGCGCCGACAATGCGCGGATGGTGGCGCCCGACATCACGCTGTCGGCGTCCAGCACGACCATCTGGTCATAGCGTCCGCCCCATTGGCGCACGAATTCCGCCAGGTTGCCCGACTTGCGATCGTCGTTGGACAGGCGGCGGCGATACCACAGGGGCAGTGGCGACAGGGTGCGGGCGCGGTCGATCACCAGCGTCTCGTTGACGGCGATGGCGGGGTCGCGGGTGTCCGACAGCACGAAGATCTCGGTCCGGTCGGCCATGCCCTCGGCCTCCAGCTCTCGGGCGAGGGCGACCAGAAGGCCCGTGCTGGTCGCGACATCCTCGTGATAGATCGGCATGACGACGACGACGCGGGCATCGTTCGGCCCATCCGGCGTGGTCAGGCGCGGGGCCAGGAACCCGGCCAGCGTCCCGCAGAACGAAAAGCCCACCCAGGCAAAGGTCGGCACGAACAGCACCAGCAGCGCGATCTGCATCGGCGTGGGATCGGCGCCAAAGGCCGCCAGCATCTGCGAAAAGCCCACGACGGCCAGGACTGCGGTGCCGCCAAAGGCGATCAGCCGCGCAAGCCAGACGCGAAGGCTGTTCATGCGCCGCGCGGGCCCCGCCTGCGGGTGGCGCGCGAAATCCTGCACGGGCATCGTCAGCGGCGCCAGAGGCGGCACAACGGGTGCCACGGCCGGCGCGTCGGAACGACCGGCCGTCGTCATGTCATGGTCCATGGTCATGCCGTCCAGCGCGTCAGCCAGGTCTCGCTGAGGGCGAGGCCGTCGGGATCGGTCAGCAGCGCGCTGAGTTCGGACAGCTGCGTCCGCCCCGGTTCGAATTCGAATGCCAGGCGCAGCACGCCCTGTTCCGGCAGCGGTTTCAGATAGGCATGCGCGATCCGGCCCTCGGACGTGCTGACCTGATAGTTGGGCAGCGTCTCGCGGAACATGCCAAGATCGAAATCGATGATATAGCTGCGCGTCGTCTCGACATTGATCGACCGGCCGGACCGCACCTGCCGGACCTTGGCCAACGGCAGGTTGCTAGGCGGCAGACCCGCAAAGCTGAGGCGATAGCGGAACTCGGTCCGCTCTCCGCCGGGGATCGTGTCGGAGGGCAGCCAGTAGCTGACGATGTTGTCGTTGAACTCGTTCTCGACCGGGATCTCGATCAGGCGTACTTCGCCCGCCCCCCAATCGCCCTCGGGCTCGATCCAGGCGGAGGGACGCAGATGGTACATCGCCTCGGCATCCTGATAGGTCTCGAAGTCGCGGGGCCGCTGGACCAGGCCAAATCCGCGCGGATCGGTGTCGACGAAACTGCTGATCTGCAGGTTGCGCGGCGACATCAGCCCGCGCCACAGCGACTGGCCCGCACCGGTCTGCATCTGCAGCCCGTCGCTGTCGTGGCAGGCGGGGCGATAGTCGTCGACGACCCGGCGGCTGGCCGGGCTGAACCAGAACATCGACGTTAGCGGCGCCAGGCCCGTCTCGCGCAGATCGACGCGCGGGAACAGCGCGACGCGGGTCCGCACCATGGTCACCGCGCCGGGCGTCACGTCGAACTGGAACGCCGCCGCGACCGACTTGCTGTCCAGGATCGCATAAATGCGGACGCTTTCCGCGCCGGGCTTGGGCTCGACGATCCAGAAATCGGTGAACAGCGGGAATTCCTCGCCGTCGGGGCTGCCGGTCTTGATGGCCAGGCCGCGCGCGGACAGGCCGTACAGCGTGCCGCGCGCCACCGCGCGGAAATAGCTGGCGCCCTGAAAGACGATGAACTCGTCCATGACGCCGGGGCGGTTCAGCGGCGTGCGCATCCGAAACCCGGACCAGCCCATGTTGCCGATCGTGTTCAGGTCCGGGCCGTCGGGGAAATAGCGTTCGTCGAATTCCAGCAGCGCCGGGTCGAACGGGATCGGCCGGGTGACGCCGTCGCGAACCAGGTTGATCTGCACCGGTTCATAAAAGATCGAGCCGGGCGACAGCAGGTCCACCCGAAAGGTCGCGTTGCCCGCCAGCGGGTCCTGGTCGCGGCGGAAACGGATGCCGCGATACTGGTCATAGTCCAGGTTGGCAAAGCTGCCGACCAGTTCCGCGACCGGCTGGACGTACAGGCGCGCGGACCGTTCCTGCGCCAGCGTCGCGACCTGTTCAAAGTCGAAGGGCTGCGGGGCAGGGGGCCCGAAGGCTGCGGGGTCCACGCCTTCGGCAGGCGCCTGGGCCTGTGCCGGGACCGCCATCAGCGATCCACCGGCAGCCAGGGCGGTGGCAGCATTGAGAAATTGACGACGTTTCATATCCGGGGATGTCTCGACAAGGATAAGCGAATATACGCGGCACGCCGCAGTGCAGCAAGCGTGCCGGGCGGTTTGCTCGCTTATCGGCCGATATGGGCCTGCCGGGCAAGCAGGAATCGGCCTTGTCGGTTCATTGTCGTGCCAGCCAGGCCGTCACGGGGCCGCGTACGCTGGTCAGGCCCTCGGCCTCGGCCTCCTCGATGACGCGGGCCAGCTCGACGATGCTGATGCGCCGGATGAGGTGCTTGACCGGTCCGATCGACGCCGGCCGCATCGACAGGCGGTGAATGCCCAGGGCCGCAAAGACCAGCGCCTCGACCGGCCGCCCGGCATCCTCGCCGCAAAAGGACAGCGGCACGCGGGCATTGGCGCAGCGCGCGATGATCTGGCGCAGCATCGACAGGAACGACACGTTCAGCGTGTCATAGCGACGGCGGACCCGCTCGTTCTCGCGGTCGGCGGCAAAGAAGAACTGCTTCAGGTCGTTGCCGCCGATCGAGATGAAGTCGCACATCTCGAAGAACCGCTTGGGTGCGAAGGCCAGCGACGGTGTCTCCAGCATGGCGCCGACGCGGATGTCGCTGGGCATGGAATGCCCCAGGCGCTGTTCGCGCGCCATCTCCTGCATCAGGATGCGGTGCGCGGCCTCGTATTCCGTGATGTCCGCGATGAAGGGGAACATGACGTGCAGGGGCCGGCCCACGCTGGCGCGGATCAGGGCCTGCAGCTGCATCCGCAGCACGCCGCGCTTGTCCAGCCCCACGCGGATCGCGCGCCACCCCATCGCGGGGTTCGGTTCGTCCTGCGGCTTCATGTAGGGCAGAACCTTGTCCGACCCGATGTCCAGCGTGCGGAACATCACCGGCTTGCCCTGGGCGTTGTCCATGACGCGCGCATACAGACCGGCCAGCTCGGCGCGCCGGGGGACATGGCTGCGGACCAGGAACTGCAGTTCGGTCCGGAACAGGCCCACCCCCTCGGCGCCCGACCCCTCAAGTGAAGGCAGGTCGGCCATCAGGCCCGCGTTCATGAACATCTGGATGGTGGTGCCGCAGGTGCCCGTGGCGGGCTGGTCGCGCAGGTCGGCATAGCGGTCCTGCGCCTCGGCCTGCATGGCGATCTTGTCTAGGAACGCCTTGTGGACGGTCTCCTCGGGGCGCAGGTGGACGACGCCCTGATCGCCGTCGACCAGGATCGGGTCGCCGTTCAGCGCCTCGGTGGTGATGCGGGTGGCGTGGATGACCAGCGGAATAGCCAGCGCGCGGGCGACGATGGCCGCGTGGCTGCCGACCGATCCCTCCTCCAGCACGACGCCCTTCAGCCGACGCCCGTATTCCAGCAGCTCGGCCGGGCCGATGTTTCGGGCGACCAGGATCGGGCGTTCGGGCATCTCGGCGCCGGTGTCGTGGCCCTGTCCGGTCAGGATGCGCAGCAGGCGGTTGGACAGGTCGTCCAGATCGTGCAGGCGATCGCGCAGATAGGGGTCGGCGGCCATCTCCAGCCGGGCGCGGGCGCCGGACTGCTCCTTCTCCACCGCGGCCTCGGCCGAAAGGCCAAGGCGGATGTCCTCCTCCATGCGCTTCAGCCAGCTGCGCGAATGGGCAAACATCCGATAGGTCTCCAGGACCGCGGCATGATCGCCGTCGCCCATGTCGACCGCGCCCAGCATCCTGTCGACCGTCTCGCGCAGGGTCTCCACGCCCTCGTGCAGGCGGGCCAGTTCCTTGTCGGGGTCGTCGCCGACCGGGTTGGCGATGACCACGCGCGCCTCGTGCAGCCAGACACGCCCCTCGGCCACGCCCTCCTGCCCGGTGGCGCCGCGCACCAGAAGCGGAAAGCGGTGCGCCAGCGGCAGGCTGTCGGACTGGCTGCCCTGGAACGCGCCCAGTTCGGTCATCTCGGCCAGGACCATGGCCACGACCTCCAGGCCATAGACCTCGTCCTCGGAGAACTGCCGGGCGGTCGCGCATTGCACGACCAGGACGCCAAGCCGTTCCCCGACCCGCTGGATCGGCACGCCCAGGAAGGCGGGAAAGACCTCCTCCCCGGTCTCGGGCATGAAGCGGAAGCCGGGCTGGGCGGGGGCGTTCGCGGTGTTCACGTTGCGCCCGGTACGGGCGACGCGGCCGACCAGACCCTCGCCCAGGCGCAGCCGGGTCTGGTGGACGGCCTCCGGGCGCAGCCCTTCGGTGGCGCACAGTTCCAGCGTGTCGGCATCGCGAAACAGATAGATCGAGCAGACCTCGGTGCCCATCGAATCGGCGATGTGATGGGTGATCTGATCAAGTCGATCCTGCCCACCGCCCGCCGCGGCCAAGATTTCCTTGAGCCGCTTCAGCAGCTTGCGAGAGTCGCTGTCGGTGCGATCCTGCATCGCCTGCCCCGCCTTCTGCCGTTACGCGTGTCCCCGACCGGGGAACCAACCAGAGGGCGTTATGCCTTCTCCAGTTCGAAGGCATCATGCAGCGCCTGCACGGCCAGTTCCATGTATTTCCGATCGATTAGCACCGAAATCTTGATCTCGGAGGTGGAGATGACCTTGATGTTGACGTTTTCATCGGCCAGCGCCTTGAACATGCGGGCGGCGACGCCCGCATGGCTGCGCATGCCGATGCCCACGACGGACACCTTGGCGACCTCGGTGTCGACGACCAGTTCGTCATAGGCGATGTGGCCGGCCTGGCGGGCCTCCTCCATCGCACGCTTGGCGCGCTCGACCTGGTTGATCGGCACGGAAAAGGTCATGTCGGTCACCGAACCCGGGTGATCGTCATAGTCCTTTTCCGAGATGTTCTGAACGATCATGTCGACGTTCACGCCCGCATCGGCCAGCGGCGCGAAGATCGCGGCCGAGATGCCGGGACGGTCCTCGACCGTGACCAGGGTGATCTTGGCCTCGTCGCGCGACGAGGCGACACCGTTGACGACTTTCGATTCCATGATTTCATCCTCATCGCAGATCAGCGTGCCGGAATTTTCGTCGGTATCCTCGAACGAGGACAGCACCCGCAGGCGCACCTTGTAGCGCATCGCAAGCTCGACCGACCGCGTCTGCAGCACCTTGGCGCCGAGGGATGCCAGCTCCAGCATCTCCTCGAAGGCGATGCGGGGCAGCTTGCGCGCGCGCGAGGTGATGCGCGGATCGGTGGTATAGACCCCGTCCACGTCGGTATAGATGTCGCAGCGTTCCGCATCGAAGGCGGCGGCGAACGCCACCGCGGTCGTGTCCGATCCGCCGCGGCCAAGCGTGGTGATGCGGCCTTCGGGCGACAGGCCCTGAAATCCCGCGACCACGGCGACCTTGAAGCCTTCGGCGAACTTCTGGTCCAGGTTCTTGCGCGGGATGTCCACGAAGCGCGCGGCCGAATAGGCGGCGGTCGTGTTGATCGGCACCTGCCAGCCCTGCCAGCTGCGTGCAGGCACGCCCATCTCCTGCAGGGTCAGGGACATCAGGCCCGCGGTCACGTTCTCTCCGGAACTGACCACCGCGTCGTATTCGCGCGCGTCGAACAGCGGAGAGGTCTGTTCGACCCATCCGACCAGTTCGTTCGTCTTGCCGGACATGGCGCTGACGATGACGATCACGTCATAGCCCCGCTCGACCTCGCGCTGCACCTTGCGGGCGGCGTTCTTGATCCGGTCCAGATCGGCCACCGAGGTGCCGCCGAATTTCATTACCAGAAGCGGCATCAAGGGCCTCCAGCCAAAGGATGTGCGTCGGCGGGGCTTTTAGGGGCGGTGCGCGCGAACCGCAAGGGGCGGTGCTAGTTCGTCTTGGGACGCGGGACGAAGGGCAGGGGGGCCACGGGAACGCCGTCCTCGATCAGCTTGCGTGCATCCTCGGGGCGGGCCTCTCCATGGATGGCGCGGGCGGGCCGCGTGCCTTCGTGCATCGCGCGGGCCTCCTCGGCGAAGGACAGGCCGACATAGTCGCTGCTGGTCTCGATCTTGCGGCGCAGCGCCTGCAGGGCGGCCTCGGCGGGGTTGCGGGGGGCGGTCAGGGTCTTGTCGCTGACCGCCGGGGCCATCAGCGCCCGGTCGACCTTGGTGGCGCCGCAGACCGCGCAGCCGACCTGACCCGCATCGCGCATCGCCTCGAACCCGTCCGAGGACCGGAACCAGCCGTCGAAATCATGCCCCTGGTCGCAGCGCAAGGCATAGCGGATCATCGCAACAACTCCTGTCAGATGATTCCTATATCGGGTCCGCCGGGGGCGCGTGCAAGATCGTCCAGCCGCGCGATCAGCGCCGCAGGATCGCCCGCCCGGTCCACCAGCACGGCCCGCGCCGCGCGGCCCATCGCACGGGCCTCGTTGGGCGTGTCGGTCAGCCGCGACAGGGTCGCCGCCAGATCGCCTGCGGGTCGCGCCGCGCCGTGCCCGTCCAGCGCATCGAAGGCCTCGACGAAGTTGCCGACATGGGGGCCGTGGATCAGCGCGCAGCCATGGGCCGCCGGCTCCCACGGGGTGTGGCCGCCATGGTCCTGCAGGCTGCCGCCGATGATGCAGATCCCGGCGCGCGCGTACCAGCGCGCCATCTCTCCCAGGGTGTCGGCCAACAGCACGCCGCCCGCCGGCGCATCGTCCGCGCCTGCGCTGCGGCGCGCGAAGGACAGGCCGCGCGCCGCGATCAGTGCCGCGATGGCATCCCCCCGGTCGGGATGGCGCGGCGCCAGGATCAGGCGCAGGTCGGGCCGGGCATCACGCAGCGCGGCAAAGGCGTCCAGCACCGGCCCGTCCTCGCCCTCATGCGTCGATGCCGCCAGGATAACCCGGTCGCGGGCCGCGCTGTCCGGGGGCACGGGCTGCGCCGCAGGGGCCAGCAGCTTGAGGTCCAGCCGCGGCAGCAGCGCGCGGTGCGGCAGGCCCAGGTTCAAAAGGCGCGCCTCGCTGCCCTGATCCTGCGCCGACAGGGCCGCGACGCGTCCCAGCATCGGCCCGATGATGCGCGGAAACCGCGCCCAGGTGCCCGCCGACCGTTCCGACATGCGCGCGCCGATCATCGCCTGGCGGATGCCGCGTTCGGCCAGCAGGCGCGACCGCAGCGGCCAGAACTCTCCCTCGACGGTGATCGCCAGCGCGGGGCGCGCGGCATCCAGGAACCGGGCCAGTGCGCCGGGCAGATCCAGAGGCGCCAGCCGCGCGGGCAGGCCCCAGTCCTGCGCCAGTGCGCGGCCCGTCTCGCTGTTGGTGGTGACCGTCAGGGGGTGGCGCGCGGCCAATGCCTCGATCACCACGCGGGCCGAGGTCAGCTCTCCGACGGATGCGGCATGCAGCCAGATCGCGGCGGGGCCGGGCGCGCCCGTGCAGACCAGACGCTCGCGCAGCGCCCGCGATCCGCCCAACCGCGCGCGCAGGCACAGCGCGGCCTCGGCGATGCGGGTCGTGGCGTCATAGATCATGCAGGAAGGTCCCCTCGGTCAGGATGAGGTGGAGGCGGGTACCGGAATCGAACCGGTCTTCACGGATTTGCAATCCGGTGCGTAACCTCTCCGCCAACCCGCCGCCGTCGAGAGTGGCCGTGTCCTAGCGGATTGCCGCGACCCATGCAAGACGCGAAGCGCGGGGCCGATGTCCTGCGTTGCCCAACTGCGGGAAACATGGCAATAGTCGGCCAAACAGGTCCAGCAGAGGTTCCCCGACATGAGCGATTTCGCCGCGCGCCGCACGACGATGGTGGATACGCAGGTGCGCACCAGTGACGTCACCAAGTTCCCGGTGATCGACGCGATGCTGACCATTCCGCGCGAGGAGTTCGTTCCCGCCAGCCGCCGCTCGGTCGCCTATTCCGGCGAGAACCTGGACATCGGCCACGGCCGCGTCCTTCTGGAGCCGCGGACCCTGGCCAAGATGGTCGACGCGCTGGACATCCAGCCCGACGAGCTGGTCCTGGACCTGGCCTGCGGCTATGGCTACTCCGCCGCCGTCATGGCCCGCATGGCCGAGGCCGTCGTCGCGATCGAGGACGACGCGGAACTGGCCTCCGAGGCCGAACAGCGCCTGTCGGAGGCGGGCATCGACAACGTCGCCGTCCTGCACGCCCCCCTGACCGAAGGCGCGCCCAAGCAGGGGCCCTATGACGTGATCCTGATCGAGGGCGCGGTCCAGGACATTCCCGCCGCCATCGTCGAGCAGCTGCGCGAGGGCGGCCGCGTCGCCGCCCTGTTCGTCGAGGGCGCGCTGGGCGTCGCCCGGATCGGCACCCGGCAGAACGGCCAGCTCAGCTGGCGCTATTCGTTCAACGCCAAGGCGCCGATGCTGCCAGGGTTCGGCCTGCAACGCGGGTTCGCACTGTGACCCCGCTTGCGCGGTTCGCGGGGGGTGCGCTTCTGGCCTTGGCCGCGGCACTGCCCGCCCGCGCCGAATCGCTGGCCGACACCATGGTGGCGGCCTATCGCCATTCGGCGCTGATCGAACAGAACCGCGCCGTCCTGCGCGCCGCCGACGAGGATGTCGCGGCCTCCGTCGCGGCCCTGCGCCCGGTCGTCGAATGGGTCGCGCGCCAGTCCGCCTCGCGGACCGAGGGGGGTACGACCGTGCGGTCGACCTCGCTGTCCCTTGGCGCGCAGCTGACGCTTTATGATTTCGGGCGCTCGCAGCTGGCCATCGACGGGGCCAAGGAACAGGTCCTGGCCACGCGACAGGCGCTGGTGGGGGTCGAACAGGACATCCTGCTGGCCGCGACCGTCGCCTATTTCGACGTGCGCGAGGCCATCCAGCAGGTCGGGCTGCAGGAAAACTCGGTCGACGTCCTGTCCAGCGAGCGCCAGGCCGCGCAGGACCGATTCGACGTGGGCGAGATCACCGTGACCGACGTGGCGCTGGCCGATGCGCAGCTGGCGGCGACCCGTGCCGCGCTGGCTGCCGCCAACGGCCAGCTGGAGATCGCGCGCGAGGCCTATCTGGCCGTGACCGGCCGCCAGCCGGGTCGCCTGGACGCGCCGCCGCCGCTGCCCAACCTGCCCGCCACCCTGGACGAGGCACGCCAGATCGCGCAGCGCACCCACCCCGCCATCGGTCAGTCGCAACGCCAGGCCGCCGCGGCCGAGATCGGCGTGGCCGCCGCCGCCGCCGAACGAAACCCGACCCTGTCGGGCACGGCCAGCGTCGGCGTGACCCGTGCGCCCGAAGCCAGCCTGGGCGGCCGCTATGGCAGCCGCAATTCGTCGTCTGTGGGGCTGGAACTAAGCCAGACCCTGTATTCTGGCGGGCGCCTGTCTGCCGCGCATCGCCGCGCGATGGCGCAGCGCGACCAGGCACGTTCGGCGCTGCTGAACACCGCGCGCCAGATCAGCCAGCAGGTCGGAGAGACCTGGGCGAACATCGCCGTCGCCCGCGCGCAGATCACCGCGATCAACCAGCAGATCTCGGCCGCGCAGCAGGCCTATGACGGCGTCCGCGAGGAGGCGCTGCTGGGTGCGCGGACCACGCTGGACGTGCTGGACGCCGAACAATCGCTGCTGGAGGCGCGGGCCGACCGGATTTCCGCGGAATCGAATCTGCAGTTAGCTCATTATCAACTTCTGGCTGCTATGGGTCTGTTGACGGTAGAAAACCTGCAACTGGGGATACCCACCTATGACCCATCGCAATATTACAATGCTGTGCGGGACGCGCCCGCAACCAGCAAGCAGGGCGAAAGCCTGGACCGCGTGCTGCGCGCCATCGGCCGGAACTGATCCGGCCCCGGCGGTGCGCCATGACTGAGGCGCGCCGCATGACCCCCGTCGAGGATTCGGCGACCGACACCCCCGCACCGCGGCGCAGCGCCGCCAAGGCCGCTGTGGCGCCCAAGGCACCGCGCCGCCGCAGCGCCAAGGCCGATGCGGCCCCCCCCGCCACCAAGCCTGCCCGTGCCAAGGCCCCCCGCGCCAAGGCCGACCCGGAGGCCAAGCCCGCCCGCGCGCGCACCCGCAAGGTCGCGCCGGCGCAGCCTGCGCAGGTCGTCACCCTGCCGGTCCTGACCCAGGATCAGCCGATCGGACAGGCCGCCCAGGAAATCGCGCGCATCCGTGCCGAAATGCAAAGCATCCGGCACATGATCGACGGCCAGCCCGTGACTCACAGCGACGCGCGCACGATGCTGCACCGCCTGTCTCAGGATCCGACCCCGCGGGGCATGCTGGCGGGCAGCACGGCCTCGGTCATCCAGCTGGCCCCGCATCTGCGCAGGGCGGTCGCGGATCTGCCGGACGACGGCGTCCCGCCGTCGCGGCCCCGGCGCGCGACAGGCAAGGCCCGCGGCAGGACGGCAGCGGCGCTGGCCCTGCCTGACGCAATCGTCGAGGCGCCCATCGCCGATGCCCCGACCGAGGAGGTCGTGGCGCCTGCCGTCGCACCGGCGGTCATCCCAGCCGCAGCGGCGCCCCGGTCCCGCATCGCACGGCTACTCTCTGCCTGGGGCGACTGGCTGCTGTGGCGCCTGCTGCCGCCGGCGATGCCCGCCCAGGCATCCGCACAGGATGCGGCTGTCGGTCCTGCGCAGGTCCGCGGATCAGCGGCCGCCGATGTCGTCCCTGCGCCGCAGGCCCATGCGCCCGCGGGCGACGGTCCCGACCGTCCGCAGGCAGACGATGCCGCCGCGCTGTCGCATCTGCCGGTCGCGCAGATCGTTGCCCAGACCGTTGCGCAGATGATGGACGACAAGACCATGCGCGCCCACCTGCAGGAGATGATCCGCGAGGAGCTGGAGGGAGAGATGGGCGCCCGCTTTTCGGGCAACCTGCGTGCCGTGGTGCGACGCGAGATCGCCACGGCGCTGGATGAACGGCTGACGCATCTCTGATCCCCGTCCGGGGATCAGTTCAGGTACCGCTCGGGGTCGACGCTTTCGAACCCCCGGCGGATCTCGAAATGGACGAAGCCCGCGTCGCCCGCCTGGCCCAGGGATTGTCCCGCGCTGACGCTGTCGCCCTTGGCGACGGCGACATCGCCCAGGTTGGTATAGACGCTCATCAGATCGCCCTCGTGGCGGACCACGATGATCGGCGTGCCCGCGCTGTCGCGGGTGATCGCGGCCACCTGGCCGCTGCCTGCCGCGGTGACCGCCGTGCCGCCCGAGGCCGCGATGTCGATCCCGTCGTTCTGGCCCTTTTCATAGACCCGGATGATTGACCCCTGGACCGGCATGCGGAACTGGCCGCCGCCCGATGCCGCGGTCCGCGTGGATCCCATGTCGGTCTGGGGCGTGTCGGGGGCGGGCGCGCCCGCGGGTGGGGTCTCCTCGGCGGGCAGGGGACGCGTGGCCGATGGCGGGGTCGGGGTCGGGCTGCCCGCGCCGGGGGCGGTCGTGGCCAGCCTGTCGGGTTTCTGGCCGGGCTGCGGCACCAGAAGACGCTGGCCGGTCCGCAGGCTCATGTCGGCCGGCAGGCCGTTCCAGCTGGCCAGATCCTGGACGCTGACGTCATAGCGGCGCGCGATGGCCCAGGCCGTCTCTCCGGCGGCGACGACATGCTCGCCCGGGTTTGCAGCGGCGGCAGGGGCCGGGGCGGCGCGTCGCGCCGTGGGGCTGGCCGGGGCGCTGCCGGCAAAGGGGTCGGTCACGATCGCCGTGCCGCCACCGGTCGCGGCCCCCGCGGGCGCACCGGCGGCGACCTGCGTCGGCAGGACCAGAACCGCACCCGCCAGCAGGGGCGCGTCGGCGGGCAGGGCATTGTGGCCGGCCAAAGCCGCCGCATCCAGCCCAAGCCGGGCGGCGATCGATGCAGGCGTGTCGCCCGCCTGCGCGACCGCGACCTGGCCGCTGGAAAAGCTGATGACGCCGCGCGCGTCGGGCGCCGGACGGGGTGCCGCGGCTGCGGCCGCGGGGGCGGTGTCCATGCCCCCGATCAGCCCGCGCAGGTCGGGGTCGAAACTGCCGTCCGACCCGCAGGCCGTCAGCGCCAGCACGGCCAGCATGGCGCAGCCGGTCCGAATATCACGTCTTGTCATGGTCCTGTCCTCGGCCTGCCTGGTGGTGGCCGGGGGTCATGTCTGGCCCAACCCCTCGACCAGCGGAACGAACCGCACCTGCCGCAACTCGTCGTAATCGAAACCCTCTTGGGTCCGCGTCACGCGGATCAGGGTCTGGACCGCGTCCGACTGTCCGACAGGCACCACCATGATACCGCCGATCTTCAGCTGTGCCAACAGGGGCCCGGGCGGATCCTCGGCCGCGGCGGTCACAAGTATGCGGTCGAAGGGGGCCTGGTCGGGCAGGCCCCGCGATCCGTCGGCCACCTGCGCGATGATGTTGTAGAGGCCCAGTTCGCGAAAGATCGCCTCGGCCTCGTGGACCAGGCGGCGGTGGCGGTCGACGGTGTAGACGCGCCGGCACAGTCCCGACAGGACCGCGGCCTGGTATCCCGAACCGGTGCCGACCTCCAGCACGGTGTCGCGGGGACCGACGTCCAGGGCCTGGGTCATCAGGCCGACGACCGAGGGCTGGCTGATCGTCTGGCCGCAGGGGATGGGCAGGGGGGTGTCCTCATAGGCGCGGTCGGCGAACTGGCCGCGCACGAACAGGCCGCGGTCGATCCCCTCCATCGCGGCCATGACCCGCGGATCGGTGACCCCGCGGGACCGCAGCTGAAAGACGAACCGCATCTTGCGTTCCGCGTCGTCGTCCTCGTCGCTCATTCGGCGGCCCGTGCCAGCGGATTGTCCAGCGCCGCCGCCAGTCGGTCCAGGGACGCGTGGCAGGTCAGGTCCGCCCGCATCGGCGTGACCGAGACGAACCCCTCCATGTTGGCGGCCACATCGGTCCCGTCGCGCGCCGGCGCCTGCTGCGACCCGCCCGCGATCCACATGAACCGGCGCCCGTTCGGCGCGCTGTAGGGCTGGGCGGCAAAGCGCGATCCCTGGCGCTGGCCCTGGGGTGCGACGCGCAGGCCCCGGACCTCCGCGGCCGGGACCGGCGGAAAGTTCACGTTGTAGAACAGGCGGAAGTCGGCATCCGTCGACCAGTCGCCGTGATCCAGAAGGCGGCGGATCACCGCGGCGCCATGCGTGCGCGCGCCTTCGAAGGGGTCGGCAAGGTCCGCGGTGCGCGGGCCCAGGTACTGCGACAGCGCGATCGCGGGAAGGCCCTGCAGCGCGGCTTCCATCGCGCCGCCGATGGTGCCCGAATACATGGCATTCTCTCCGGCATTGTTGCCGCGGTTGACGCCCGACAGCACCAGGTCGGGGGCCGCGCCCACGATGTCGCCCAGTGCCGCCAGCACGCAGTCGGCGGGGCTGCCCTCGGCGGCATAGCGGCGTTCGGCCAGGCGGGCGACCATGGTGGGGTGGGTATAGCTGATGCAATGGCCCACGCCCGACTGCTCGAACGCGGGCGCGACGGTCCAGACCTCGCCATGCGGGCCGGCCAGTTCGGTGGCGATCTGGTGCAGCACCTCAAGGCCCGGGGCGTTGATCCCGTCGTCATTGGTGATGAGAATGCGCATCCTGTCCCCTGTTCCGGCTGACCGCGCCCCTGCGCACGCGGATGTGACCCGATCTGCTTAGCGGGGGCGGCTTTCTGCTTCAACCCGTTCCTGCGCCGCAGGGCGGAAGCGGTTTGACGTCGGGCGCGCCGCGTTGCATCGTGGGACGGTGCGCAACGGGCCGGGATGCGATGCAGATCTTTCTTCCCATCGCCGAAGTCTCGGTCAACGCCTTCACCCTGATGGGGTTGGGCGGGCTGGTGGGCGTCATGTCCGGCCTGTTCGGCGTCGGTGGCGGCTTCCTGATCACGCCCCTGCTGTTCTTCATCGGCATCCCGCCCGCCATCGCGGTGGCGACCGGCGCGAACCAGGTGGTCGCATCGTCGGTGTCGGGCGTGCTGGCGCACATGAAGCGCAAGACCGTCGATTTCCGCATGGGGGGCGTCCTGCTGGCCGGCGGCATGGTCGGATCGGGCCTGGGGGTCGTGGTCTTCAACATCCTGCAGCAGCTGGGCCAGGTCGAGCTGGTCGTCCAGCTGTGCTATGTCGTCTTCCTGGGCCTGATCGGCGCGATGATGCTGCAGGAGAGCTTGCGGGCCTTGTTGCGTGCGCGCCATCCCACGGGGCGGCGGCGCCTGCACCAGCACATGTGGGTCCACCGCTGGCCGCTGAAGGTCAAGTTCCGTGCCTCGGGCCTCTATATCAGCGTCATTCCGCCCCTTCTGGTCGGGGTCGCGGTGGGGGTTCTTGCCGCGATCATGGGCGTCGGCGGCGGCTTCATCATGGTGCCCGCGATGATCTATCTGCTGGGCATGCCCACCAAGGTCGTGGTGGGAACGTCGCTGTTCCAGATCACCTTCGTGACCGCCTTCACCACGCTGATGCACGCGGTCAGCTACAACACGGTCGATGTGATGCTGGCGGTGCTGCTGATCGTGGGCGGTGTCATCGGCGCGCAGATCGGCACCACGCTGGGCGCGCGCCTGCGGGCCGAACAGCTGCGCATCCTGCTGGCGCTTCTGGTGCTGGCGGTCTGCGGCAAGCTGGCGCTGGACCTGTTCCTGACACCTGACGACCTGTTCGTCATTACCACGCGGGGGCAATGATGCGGGGGGTCGTCCTGGCGATGATGCTGGCGCTGCTGCCGGGCGCGCTGATGGCGCAGGGGGCGGGATCGACCATGCCCGCCGACCCGGATGCGGGCCTGATCCCCCCGGTGGACGCCCCCCAGGTCTGGCCGCTGTTCCCCGATCCGGGATCGCCGCGCGGCGATCCGGTCGCCCCCGCCGACCAGGGGGGGGAGCAGGTGGTGGCGGGCCTGTCGAACAGCGCCGTGGCGATCACGACCAGCTTCGATGGCAGCGACATCCTGATCTATGGGGCCGTGCGGCGCGAGACGCCGATTCCCGACGGCCCCCTGGACGTGATCGTGACGATCGAGGCCCCGTCCGAACCGCTGACCATCTGGCAGAAGGCCCGCCGTTTCGGCATCTGGGTCAACACCGAACGCGTCGATGTGGGGGCCGCGCCCAGCTTCTATGCGGTGGCGACGACGCGGCCCCTGGACGACATCCTGGCGCCGGACTGGGACAACCGGTACCGCATCTCGCTGCCGCTTGTGCTGCGCGCCTTTGCCGGCGCCCCCGAGGTCGAGGATACGCTGCCCTATACCCAGGCCCTGCTGCGCCTGCGCCAGCAGAACGGCCATTACCGGATGGAGGAGGGGGCCGTGACCCTGGTCGAGGACACGCTGTTCCGCACAGACATCCGCCTGCCCGCCAACCTGATCGAGGGCGATTACCGCGCCCGCATCTTCCTGCTGCGCGAGGGGGCGGTGATCGACGCCTATGGCGCCGCGATCGAGGTGCGCAAGGTGGGTCTGGAACGCTGGCTGTACCGTTTGGCCTTCGACCAGCCGCTGCTCTATGGCCTAATGTCGCTGGCGGTGGCAGTGATCGCCGGCTGGGGCGCCTCGGCCGCGTTCAGGAAGCTGCGGCGCGCGTGATCGCCGATCATCTTGGCTGCGGGGCAGCGGCGTAGGGTCTCCCTGCAATGTTAATCCCGCGTCCGCACGTCGTCATTGGGCTTACGCTGCAATTGTCCGGGGGCACTGCATGATACAGCTTGCAGCCTTTCTGGCTGTCGAGCCGTCCGGGTATGCCATCCGCGGGATCGATCAGTCGGCCTGACCGGCGGGCCGGCGCATGTGGTCAATGCATCCTATGGCCCAACGTCGTTGATCGTCGAGGCGGAACTGGAGGCTTGGAGCCCGCTCGAATGCACGGCAACGGGCGGTGCAAGATTCAATGTTGGACGACAGACCGCAGACGGCGGCAGCGGAGGGCGGTGCTCGATATTTCAGGGTGACCGACGGCGGGCTCGTCGGATGACTGGAACTGTTCTGGCGTTTGATCGGTGGGAGCAACCCAGAGGGTCATTTTGTCCCTGGCAAGCCGACTTTGGACCTGCATCGGCCGGATGGCGGTAGGAACAGCAATGCTTGCGAATGAGGAACCGCGCTGCGCTTGCGCTTCCGCCGCCACGCGGTAACGCCCGCTAAGGCGACGCACGGGCCGGTGCGCCAGTTGACGGCGCGCGTCGCGTCACCCTTCGGACATACCGGGATGCGCGGTGGGCGGTGCTGCTGGAGTTCGAGGGAAGCAAGGTTCAGGGCGGCTGACCGGGATGGCTGTAGTGGCCGGGACCGTCCATGGTCCGGCCATCGGCAGGCCTCACCCGCGGTCATGCGATAAGGCCCCGCGATCGCGCGCGGGGCCTCTCCTCCCTCGTGGTGCGGGCCGTCCCCCTCCACTGGTCCGGCCCGCGGGGGGTCTTCAGGCGCCGATCAGGTCGGACTGGCGCAGGGTCACCTCGGCCTGCTTGATCGACGCGATGTCGACCAGACGGCCCTTGTAGACGGTGGCGCCGGCGCCTTCGGCCTTGGCCTTCTCCATTGCGGCCAGGATCTCGCGCGCCTCGGTGACGGCAGCCTCGCTGGGCGAGAACACCTCGTTGGCCAGCGCGATCTGGCTGGGATGGATGGCCCATTTGCCGACCATGCCCAATGTGGCGCTGCGCAGGGCTTGGGCGCGGAATCCCTCGGGGTCGCTGAAGTCGCCGAAGGGGCCGTCCACGGGCAGCAGCCCGTGCGTGCGGCACGCCGCGACGATGGCGGTCTGGGCCCAGTGCCACGGATCGGGCCAGTATTTCTGGCCGTCCCGGATCATATAGTAATTCTCCTGCGTGCCGCCGATGCCGGTGGTGGCCATGCCCATGGACGCCGCGAAATCGGCAGCCCCCAGGCTGATCGCCTGCAGGCGCGGGGACGCGGCCGCGATCTCCTCGACATGGCAGATGCCGGCGGCGGATTCGATGATGACCTCGAAGGCGATCGGCTTGGTGCGGCCCTTTGCGCGTTCGATGGCGGTGACCAGCGCATCGACGGCATAGATGTCGGCCGCGCATCCCGCCTTGGGGATCATGATCTGGTCCAGCCGATCACCCGCCTGTTCCAGCAGATCGACCACGTCGCGGTACCAGAAGGGCGTGTCCAGCCCGTTGATGCGCACCGAAAGCGTCTTGGTGCCCCAGTCGACATCATTGATCGCCGCGATGATGTTGGCGCGGGCCTGGTCCTTGTCGGCGGGCGCGACCGAATCCTCAAGGTCCAGATTGATGACGTCGGCGGCAGAGGCGGCCATCTTGGCGAACAGCGCGGGGCGCGATCCGGGGCCGAACAGCTGACAGCGGTTCAAGCGCGCGGGGGGCAGGGGCTGTTGGCGAAAGCTCATGGCAGGGTCCTGTTCGACAAGATTCGGGCCTGCCATCGGTAATAATGTTGCGCTGCGGTTGCAGCAAGCCCTATTTCCGCAATGCGGCATCGGGCGCGGTTCTTGACGCAGCGGGGCTTTGGGCGCAGGACCGGGCCCGAACACGCGACGGCACGGAGGCAGCAATGACGCGGACGGTCTATGTGAATGGCGATTACACCCCTGAGGATCAGGCCATGGTGTCGGTCTTTGACCGGGGGTTCCTGATGGCCGACGGCGTCTATGAGGTGGTCAGCGTGCTGGGCGGCAAGCTGATCGATTTCGAGGGGCACATGGTGCGGCTGAAGCGGTCGCTGTCGGAACTGGCCATCGCCAATCCGCTGTCGGACGACGCGTATCTGGCCGCGCATCGCGACCTTGTGGCGCGGAACGACATCACCGACGGGCTGGTCTATCTGCAGGTGACCCGCGGCAATCCGGGCGACCGCGATTTCGCCTATCCGTCCGCGGATACGGTGCCGACGGTGGTGATGTTCACGCAATCGAAGCCCGGCCTGGCCGACGCCCCCGCGGCCAAGACCGGGTGGAGCGTCGTCAGCGTTGATGACCTGCGCTGGGGTCGGCGCGACATCAAGACGGTGCAGCTGCTGTACCCGTCGATGGCCAAGATGGAGGCCAAGGCGCGCGGTGCGGACGATGCCTGGATGGTCGAGGACGGGCGCGTGACCGAGGGAACCTCGAACAACGCCTATATCGTCAAGGGCAACACGATCGTGACGCGGGAGCTGAGCCACGACATCCTGCACGGGATCACCCGCGCGGCGGTGCTGCGCTTTGCCCGCGAGGCGCAGATGCAGGTCGAGGAGCGCGCCTTCACCATTGCCGAGGCGCAGGAGGCGGACGAGGCCTTCATCACCTCGGCCTCGGCCTTCGTCATGCCGGTCGTGTCGATCGACGGGGCGCGGGTGGGCGCGGGCACGGTCGGCCCGGTGGCCACGCGCCTGCGCGAGATCTATCTGGAAGAGAGCCTGAAGACCGGGGTCTGAGTTGCGTCCTGCGACGGCGGGGGGCCAGCCCCCCGCACCCCCCGGCGTCGTTACAACCCGCTGTCGGCCAGCACCTTCGTGATCACCGGCGCCAGCCTGTCGGCCCAGATCTGCTGGCCTTCGGGGGTGGCGATCAGGTCGTTCCGGACCTCGATCAGCATGTTCGGGCGGCCGTGGCGCAAGGCGTGGCGATCGACGCTGTCGCCGTCCAGATGCCCGTCATAGGGCTGGTTCTCTCCGGTGATCCAGCCCTGATCGCGGCAGGCGGCGACCATCGCGGGGCCAAGGCGCGGATCGGCATGGGAATAGAGGATGCCCACCTGCCACGGCCGCGGCGGGCGCCCCCGCAGCTGCGGCGTGAAGCTGTGGACCGCGCAGATGCAGCGGTCCGGGTGCAGCGCCGCGACCCGGGCCAGCGCGGCATGATAGGGGCGATGCAGCCGGTCCAGCCGGCGCTGGCGTTCGGCCGCGTCCGCCAGGCGGTTCGTCGGGATCACCGTCCCGTCATAGAGCCGCATCAGCAGGGTGGGGTCGTCCTCTCCGCGGTTCGGGTCGATCACCAGGCGCGAGAAATCGGACAGGATCGCCGGCGCGTCCAGCCGTTCGGCCAGCCGTTCGGTCAGCCCGGCCGCGCCGACGTCGTAGGCGATGTGGCGGGCCATGTCGGCGGGCGCGATGCCCAGAGTGCCGCCGCCGACCCAATCGGGCACGCGGTTCGTGGCGTGATCGCAGGTGATCAGCCACCGCGAGGGGCGGTCCTGACCCAGGATGCGGAAGGGCGTCGCTGTCGTGTCATCGGTCATGATGCAGGCTGTCTACGACGGATGGCGGACAGACGCCAGTTGCCGACCATCGGCATTTGCGGCATAGATAGCGCTAAACCTGAGACAAGGGCGGGATGATGAGACGACATCGCAACGTGAAGATCGTGGCAACCCTGGGACCGGCATCATCGTCGAAAGAGATGATCCGCGCCCTGTTCGATGCCGGGGCCGACGTGTTCCGCCTGAACATGAGCCATGGCAGCCATGACGATCACCGGGCACGCCACGACACGATCCGCGAGATCGAGGCCGAGACGGGCCGTCCCATCGCGATCCTGGCCGACCTGCAGGGCCCCAAGCTGCGCGTGGGTCCCTTTGCCGCCGGGCCGCACGAATTGGCCGTGGGCGATCATTTCCGCTTTGACTTGTCGCCCGATCTGGGCGACGCGACCCGCGTCTCGTTGCCGCACCCCGAGATCTTCGCGGCCCTGATCGAGGGGTCGGAACTGCTGGTCAACGACGGCAAGATCCGCCTGACGGTGCAGAAATGCGGCCCCGATTTCGCCGATTGCGTGGTCACGGTCGCAGGTGCGATCAGCGACCGCAAGGGCGTGAACGTCCCGGACGTGGTGCTGCCGCTGGCCGCGCTGTCGGACAAGGACCGCGCCGACCTGGAATTCGCCTGCGAGTTGGGCGTGGACTGGCTGGCCCTGTCCTTTGTTCAGCGCGCCGAGGACGTCGAGGAGGCCAAGACCCTGGCCAAGGGTCGCGCCGCGATCCTGTCGAAGATCGAGAAGCCCGCGGCCGTGCGCGCCTTTGACGAGATCCTGCAGGCGTCCGACGGGATCATGGTCGCGCGCGGCGACCTGGGCGTCGAGCTGCCGGTCCATTCGGTGCCGCCGATCCAGAAGCGTCTGGTCCGCCTGTGCCGCAGCGCCGCCAAGCCGGTGATCGTGGCCACGCAGATGCTGGAATCGATGATCGACAGCCCGATGCCAACCCGCGCCGAGGTCAGCGACGTCGCCAACGCCATCTATGAAGGCACCGACGCCGTCATGCTGTCCGCCGAGAGCGCCGCCGGCAGCTTCCCGGTCGAGGCGGTGCGCACGATGGACAACGTCGCCCGGTCGGTCGAGGCCGACCCGAACTATCGCTCGATCATCGAGGCGGCGCGCAAGGCCAGCCTGTCGTCGGTCCCCGACGCCATCGTGACCGCCGCGCGCGAGATCGCAGAGACAACCGACGTGGCCGCCATCTGCGCCTTCAGCCAGTCGGGCAAGACGATCAGCCTGATCGCCCGGGAACGGCCCCGCGTGCCGATCCTGGCGCTGTCGCCGATCCTGACGGTCACGCGCCGCATGGTGCTGACCTGGGGGACGCATTGCGTGACGACCCCGCGCATGTCGCGCTTCAAGGAGGCCGTGATCATCGGCACCCGCGCCGCCCGCGAATACGGCTTTGCGGATGAGACGCGGCAGGTCGTGGTGATGGCGGGCGTGCCCTTCAACGTGCCGGGCACGACGAACATCCTGCGCATCGCCCCCTGCGATGACCGCTTGATCTTCGCCACCGACCCGGAATAACGCTGGGGCCTTGAAACCCGGGGGGTGGTGATGTCCGATCTTCTTTTGCTGGCAGGGGTTGCCCTGTGCCTTCTGTCCGTGGTGCTGGCGGTGGTCCAGCTGCTGCAGACGCAGCCGCCGCGCGCGGCGATCCTGGCGCTTCTGGGCGGGATCGTGCTGCTGTTCGCGGGTGCCTGGATGGATCCCGAACCCTTCAGCCCGGCCGACATCCCGGCCGCGCTGGACACGGTCACTGGCGGCGCGCCCGCGTCCTGACCCCTTGCGCATTCCCGCGCGCCTGTGTAAGGCGACGCTTCCGTTCCCGTGCGGCCGGCCGACATGGCATTGCCGAGCCGCGCGTTCACTCTGATGAAGGAGATGAAAATGCCGAAGATGAAGACCAAATCCGCTGCCAAGAAGCGGTTCTCGATGACGGCCTCGGGCAAGGTCAAGGCAGGTCAGGCCGGCAAGCGCCACGGCATGATCAAGCGCACGACCAAGTTCATTCGCGACGCGCGCGGCACCACCATCCTGTCGGATGCGGATGCCAAGATCGTCAAGAAATACATGCCCTACGCTCGCTGATCAGGAGAACCACACATGTCCCGCGTTAAATCCGGCAAGGTGACCCACGCCCGTCACAAGAAAGTCCTTGATCAAGCCAAGGGCTACTATGGCGCGCGCTCGCGCAACTTCCGCACCGCCACCCAGGCCGTCGACAAGGCCAACCAGTACGCGACCCGCGACCGCAAGAACCGCAAGCGCAACTTCCGCGCGCTGTGGATCCAGCGGATCAACGCCGCCGTCCGCGCCGTCGATGCCGAGATGACCTATTCGCGCTTCATCAACCTGCTGTCGAAAGCCGGCATCGAGGTTGACCGCAAGGTCCTGGCCGACCTGGCCGTGAACGAACCCGATGCGTTCGGCGCGATCGTGGCACAGGCCAAAGCCGCCGCCTGATCGCGGTCTCAGGATTGCCGCAAAGGCCCGTTCCCGATCCGGGGGCGGGCCTTTGTCATGCGCGGAACCCGCATGCGTGTCGGGCGTTCATTCCCCACAGAGACACACCCATCAAGGAGATCCCCATGGGCGAGATGACCGACAAGGCGAAAGCCGCAGGGAACAAGCTGGCAGGCAACGTCAAGGAGGGCATCGGCAAGATGACCGACAACAAGCGTCTGGAAGCCGAAGGCAAGGCCCAGCAGGCCAAGGGGACCGCACAGAACGTGTCGGGCACCGTCAAGGGCAAGCTGGGCGACGACATCTGATCGTCACCCATTGTCTGGAAAGGCCCCGCGATTGCGGGGCCTTTTTCATGTGGTGCGTCACCTCAGCAGCAGCTTGGCGGCGATGGACCACATGACGACGGCGATCACCGCCTCCAGGATGCGCCAGGCGGTGGGGTTGGCAAAGACCGGCCGCAGCCAAGCGGCGCCATAGCCCAGGGCGAAGAAGAACAGGAACGACCCGGTCACCGCGCCCGCCGCGAACGCGTCGCGGTCCTCTGTGAACCGGGTCGAGATCGTGCCCAGCAACACGACCGTGTCCAGATAGACATGCGGGTTCAGCCATGTCAGCGCCAGGCAGGCCAGCACCGTTCGCCGCAGCCCGCCCGGTCCGCGCCCGCCGCCTGCCTCCAGCGCCCCGGTCGCGCTGATCGCCGCGCGCAGGCTGCGCGCCCCGTACCAGATCAGGAACGCCGCCCCCGCCATGCGCATCACCGGGTCGATCCAGGGCAGCAGCTGGGCGATGCGGCCAAAGCTGGTGACGCCCAGCACGATCAGCACCGCATCCGACAGCGCGCAGGTCAGGCAGACCGCCAGCACGTGATCCCCGCGCAGGCCCTGGCGCAGCACGAAGGCGTTCTGCGCACCGATCGCCACGATCAGGCTGAGGCCCGTCATCAGGCCGGTCAGAAAGATCGCAGGGCTCATGGGGCGTCTCCGGTCATGGGGTCGCGGTTGATCTAGCCGTCCGTGGCGGATTAGACAAACTCATGCTGCTAAGGGCGGGTAAGGAAAACTGATGCTGGATTATGCCGCTGCCCGTGCCGTGGCGACGATCGTGCGGACCGGCAGCTTCGAGGCCGCGGCGCGGGCCCTTGGGGTGACGCCTTCGGCGATCTCGCAGCGGGTCCGCAATCTGGAGGAGCGGTTGGGCACCGTCCTGATCCGTCGCGGACAGCCCTGTACCGCGACCGAGGCCGGAGCGCGCCTGTGCCGCCACATGGACCATGTGGGCATGCTGGAACAGACCTTGGCGCAGCACCTGCCGGGGATGGCCGACGGGGATGCCGCGCGGGTCACGGTGACGATCGCGACGAATGCCGACAGCCTGGGCACCTGGCTGATGCCCGCCCTGGCCGCCCATGCGCGCGACAGCGGGCACCTGTTCCAGATCGCCATCGACGACGAACAGCACACCGCCGATGGGCTGCGGCAGGGCAGGGTGCTGGCCGCCGTGACATCGCTGGACAGCCCGGTGCAGGGCTGCGCGGTGCGGCCCCTGGGGCGGCTGCGCTATCACGCGACGGCCAGCCCCGATTTCATGCGGCGGCATTTCCCTGACGGGGTGACGGCGGCGGCGCTGGCAGGTACGCCGGCGCTGGCCTTTGATCGCAAGGACGGGCTGCAGCTGGCTTGGGTCCGACAGGTCACGGGGCAATCGCCGGTGCTGCCCGCGCATGGCCTGGCCTCGACCCAGGGTTTCGTGGATGCGTGCCGCGCGGGGCTGGGCTGGGGGCTGAACCCGGAGATGCTGGTCGCCGATGATCTTGCCTCGGGTCGGCTGGTGCAGATGGTGCCGGGCACGCCGCTGGATGTGTCGCTGTACTGGCAGATAGGGCGGCTGGCTGCGGATCGGCTGTCCGGGCTGACGCGCGCGGTGCAGGCGGCGGCGGTCGCGGCCCTGCTGCCCGCGACATCTGGGCCGCTGTCCAACGGTTGACCCGCAGCCCCCGCGGCCCCAGCTTTGTAGGACAGCCCCAGCCAGAGGCCGCCGCCATGTTCGACCTGCCCCAAGCCGATCCCGCCAAGGTGCCGTTGGCGACCGTCCCCCTTGGCCTGTGGGGCACGGCCATGACCGCGCGCCGCAATGTGCTGGAACTGATCCCTGCCATTGCCACGCGCCAGCCCATCGTGTCGGGCAAGACCGGCGTCAGCTGGCACATGGTGATGGACCCGACTGCCCTGCGCCGGATCCTCAAGGAGAAGCTGGACGACTATCCGAAATCGGTGACGACCAAGCTGATCCTGAACCCGGCCATCGGTGACAGCCTGTTCGTGGCCGAGGGTGCGCATTGGCGCTGGCAGCGCCGCGCCGCCGCCCCGGCCTTTGCACAACGCCATGTCGAGGCGCTTGGCCCAGTGATGACCGCCGCCGCCGAGGCGTCCTGCCGCCGTCTGGCGGGCGCGCGCGGCCCGGTCGATCTGTTCGAGGAGACGGTGGCCGCCACCTTCGACGTGATTTCCGATGTGACCTTTTCCGGCGACGGGATGTTCGATCGCGATGCAGTGCATCAGTCGATCGACGCCTATATTGCGCAGACGGCCAAACTGTCGCTGATGGACGTGCTGGGCATGCCCGCCTGGCTGCCGCGGCCGGGGCGGCTGTTTTCCGGTCCGGGGCTCAAGCGGATGAAGGCCATCGCCGACCAGTCCATCGCCACCCGCGCGCAAGCCGCCGAAAAGCACGGGCCGCCCGACTTGCTGGACCTGTTGCTGGTCGCGCAGGACCCCGAGACCGGGCGCACGATGACCCGCGACGAGTTGCGCGACAACCTGCTGACGTTCATCGTGGCGGGGCACGAGACGACCGCCCTGACGCTGGCATGGGCGCTGTATCTGATGGCCTTCGCCCCCGACATCCAGGAGGCCGCCGCCGAGGAGGCGCGCCGTGCCTTGGGCGACCGCGCCGCCACCGCCGCCGATCTGGGCGCGCTTCCCCTGACCATGCGCATCGTGAACGAGACGTTGCGCCTGTACCCGCCCGCGGCCTTCCTGTCGCGCACCGCCCAGGCCCGCGACACGCTGTGCGGGCGCCAGATCAATCCCGGCGATACGGTCATGATGCCGATCTATGCGCTGCACCGGCATCACCTGCTGTGGGACCGGCCCGACGCCTTCGACCCCGACCGCTTTCTGACCGCGCCCGACCGCTATGCGTTCCTGCCCTTCGGGGCGGGGCCGCGCATTTGCATCGGCGCCAGCTTTGCCCTGCAGGAGGCGGTGATCATCCTGTCGACGCTGCTGGCGCGGTTCCGCTTTGCCCGCGTGCCGGGGCGAGAGCCGCGGCCGCGCATGATCCTGACGCTGCGCCCCGAAGGCGGGGTCTGGCTGACCGTGACGCCCCGCGACTAAGCGGCTTGCGATTGCTCACATGGCTGTTACAGACTGCCCCTTGAAAAGGCAGCGGAGAACGCCATGACCGCCATCATCGATTTTCTCAACACCATCTTCTGGGGCTATGTGCTGATCTACGGCCTGCTGGCCGTGGGCATCTACTTTACCCTGCGCCTGGGCTTCCTGCAGTTCGTCCATTTCGCCGAGATGTGGCGCTGCGTGCGCGGATCGGGAGAGACGGACAAGGACAGCATCACCCCGTTCCAGGCACTGTCGGTGTCGCTGGCCAGCCGCGTGGGCACCGGCAACATTGCCGGGGTCGCGGTGGCCCTGACGCTGGGCGGGCCGGGCGCGATCTTCTGGATGTGGATGGTGGCGCTGGTCGGTATGGCCACGGCCTATGCGGAATCGACGCTGGCGCAGCTTTACAAGGTGCATGGTTCGGACGGGATGTATCGCGGCGGACCGGCGCAATACATCGCCCGCGGCCTGGGCCTGCCCTGGCTGGCCGCGCTGTTCGCGGTCGCGCTGATCGTCGCCTTCGGCCTGGTGTTCAACGCGGTCCAGGCCAACTCGATCGCGCAGGCGGTCGAGGGCGCCTTCGGCATCGGCGCGGGCATGGTCGGCATCGGCGTGGCGATCCTGTCGGGCATCATCATCTTCGGCGGCATCCCCCAGATCGCGCGGGCGGCCCAGTTCATCGTGCCGATCATGGCGGGTCTGTACCTGCTGGCGGCGGTCGTCATCCTGGTGATGAACATCACCGAGGTGCCGGGCATCCTGGGCGGCATCGTGCGTTCGGCCTTCGGCCTGCAGGAGACCGTTGGCGGGGTCGCGGGCGGCGTCGCGGCGGCGATGCTGAACGGGGTCAAGCGCGGCCTCTTCTCGAACGAGGCCGGCATGGGCTCGGCTCCCAACATCGCGGCGGTGGCAGTGCCCAACCCGCATCACCCCTCCAGCCAGGGCTTCGTGCAGGCCCTGGGCGTCTTCATCGACACCATCCTGGTCTGCACGGCGACCGCGGTGATGATCCTGCTGGCCGATGTCATGCCCTCGGATCAGCTGACCGGGGTGAACCTGACCCAGGCCGCGCTGACCGACCATTTCGGCGGCTTCGGCCAGATCTTCGTGGCGGTGGCGATCTTCTTCTTCGCCTTCACCTCGATCATCGGCAACTATTCCTATGCCGAGAACGCCATCGTCTATCTGGGCGCGGGCAAGCCGGGCATCATGGTCCTGCGGCTGGCGGCGCTGGGCATGGTGGTCTGGGGCTCGCTGCAGGCGGTCACGACCGTCTTCAACTTCGCCGATGCCAGCATGGGGCTGATGGCCACGATCAACCTGATCGCCATCGTCGCGCTGTCGGGGACCGTCGCGGTCGTCACCCGCGACTATCTGCGCCAGCGCAAGGCAGGGCACGAGCCGACCTTCCGCATCGGCGATCACCCCGGCATCGCGCCGGGCGTGAACCGCGACATCTGGAAATAAGGCGGCACGGGCGCGCGGTCTTTACCCCGCGCGCCCGGCCATGCTAACGCGGGCGCAACCAGGAAAGGCCCCGCGATGGACGATCTGACCCCCCTGCGCCAGCAATGGCTGGACCGCATTTCTGCCGCCTCCGACCCTCAGGCCATCGAGGACGTGCGCCTGTCCGCGCTTGGCAAGAAAGGCGAGCTGAGCCTGATGATGCGCGAGCTGGGCCGCATGTCCCCCGAGGAGCGCCAGACCACCGGCAAGGCGCTGAACCAGATCCGCGACGAGATCGACGCCGCCCTGCGCGCGCGCAAGCTGGCGCTTGAGGATGCGGCGCTGGACGCGCGTCTGCGCGACGAATGGCTGGACGTGACCCTGCCGGGCCGCCCGCGCCGTCAGGGGTCGATCCACCCGATCAGCCAGGTCACCGACGAGGTCACGGCGATCTTTGCCGACATGGGCTTTGCGGTCGCCGAAGGGCCGCAGGTTGAAAGCGACTGGTACAATTTCGACGCCCTGAACATCGCCCCCGAACATCCCGCGCGGCAGGAGCACGACACCTTCTTCATGCACCGCGCGCCGGGCGACGACCGTCCGCCCCACGTGTTGCGCACCCACACGTCGCCGGTGCAGATCCGCGCCATGCAGGATCACGGCGCCCCGGTCCGCGTGATCGCGCCGGGCCGCGTCTATCGCATGGACATGGACCAGACGCACACGCCGATGTTCCACCAGATCGAGGGCGTGGCCATCGACCGCGACATCAGCATGGCGCATCTGAAATGGACGCTGGAGGAGTTCTGTCGGGCCTTCTTCGAGGTGCCAGCGGTCGAGCTGCGCTTTCGCGCGTCGCATTTCCCCTTCACCGAACCTTCGGCCGAGGTGGACATCCGCTGTTCCTGGGAGGGCGGCCAGCTGAAGATCGGCGAGGGCAATTCCTGGTTGGAGATCCTGGGTTCGGGGATGATGCATCCGCATGTCCTGCGCTCTGGCGGGATCGACCCGGATCAATGGCAGGGCTTTGCCTTTGGCATGGGCATCGACCGGATCGCGATGCTGAAATACGGCATCCCCGATCTACGCGCCTTTTTCGAAAGCGACCTGCGCTGGCTGCGCCACTATGGCTTTGCAGCAGGCGACGTGCCGAGCGTCAGCGGCGGGCTGTCGCGCTGAAGGCGGCGCGCCCTTGCGATCGAGGGGCGCGCGCCGTGAACGTCAGGCGGTGAATGGAACGCCCGGTGCGGATGCGGGGAAGGCGGTTGGGTGCGGTCCGGAATGACCCCCGAACTCTACGGCCAGCCTTTGCCGCAGGGCGTCCTGATCGGCCCTGATGATCCCGGGGATCAGGAACAGATCGACGAACGCCCAGATCCCGACTGCGGCCAGCATGATCAGCCCGACCCCGAGGATCAGCGTCATCCAGCCCAGCACCCACAGGATCAGCATGGCGACTGCCGTGCCGGTCTTGCCCAGATAGAAACGGTGCGCCCCGAATCCACCCAGAAAAACCAGCAGAAGATAGGCGATCACGGGCGACCTGGTGTCGTTCGTAACACGCTGTTCGATAAGGATTCGCTGTTGGGTATCAAGGGGCACGTCGAAATCTCCGGATCTGAAAAGGGAATGTCTATAGTTGACCGCCCTAGCACGGGCCGCTTTTACAGATCACGGAAACTTCAACCTCAGGTTAACGGCGCGCCATCACCGCAGCCGGCGACGGATGTCCTCGCGATCCGCGCGGACCATTCCGGGGATCAGGAACAGATCGATGATGCACCAAAGCACCACGAAGCCCACTGCCGGCCAGCCGATCAGGATCGGCACCGTCAACCAGCCCACGCCCCAAATGGCCAGCATGATGAACCCGCTGATCCAGCGGTCCAGATACATGCGGTGCACGCCGAACCCCCAGAGGAAGATCAGCAGCAGATAGGCGATCAGCGGCGATTTCGCCTCGTTGGCCACCCGCTGCTCGATCAGCAATTCGCGCTGCACATCCATCCGCAAGGCTCTCCTGTTCCATGTCGCGCCCGCCATCCGGGCGCATTGCAAAGATAGGAACGCCCCGCCGCCACGCAAGATCCGCACCGCAGAACCCGGCGGACCCTGTGCGCGGTCAGTGACCCCCCGATGCCTGAGACGATCCGGCAGCACCCCCAACCACCTCAATGTGCCCCAGGCCGATGGGTTCGACAGCGTCCAGGGTCAGTCGACGCGCTCGAACCGCTCGAACACCAGGCCTACGGGGCGGATCGGCGCGCCGGGCTGGTCGGGGCGGTTCACGTCGGTCAGCGCCATCCGGTACTCTCCGGGTTCCAGCACCACCGGCCCCAACCGGGCGTCCACGCTGCCGTCCCTGTCGTCGGCCTGCGCCACGACCGCCCCGTCCCGCGAAAACAGCGCCAGCTTGGCATCGACGCCGACCAGTTCGCCATAGGCGCTGACAATCAGCGCGGTCTCCCGGTCCAGGGTGAAGATCAGCCATTGCGCGGTGCCGTCCTGCAGGACGACCGTCTCGCGGTCGGCGGCCAGATCGATGGCCTGCATCGGATAGTCGCCATCCGTGGGCGGCGCCAGCTCGCCCTTGCGCCAGGCGGTGCGCAGATAGCTGTCGCGGTCCAGCGCCTCGACGCTGACGGTGATCGTGCCCTCGCCCGAGGAGATCGGCGCGACACCCAGGCAATAGTCGCCTCCGGCCAGACCGCTTGGGTAATCGAGGCGCGCGTTCAACCCGTCGGCATCGTCGTTGGCGGCGATCTGCGTGCCCGACCCGTCGAACAGGATCATGTTCGGGTCCAACCCGTCGCTGACCGCGCGCAGGGTCACGGAGGCGCTGCCGTCCAGCGCGAATCGCAGATAGCGGACAGTGCCGTCCGTCTGCGCCTCAACGGGCAGGGCGGCGTTCAGCGGCCCCTGGCCCAGGGTCTCGGCAGGCGTTTCAGGGGTGCAGGCAGCGATGGTCGTGTCCACGGGATCGACCAGCAGGGCCGGCATGTCGGGACGCGTCAGCTGGACGGTCGCGGTCATGTCCGCGTCCCCGACGGGGATCAGCCGCACGCAATAGTCGCCCGGTCCGACGGACTGTTCGATCCGTGAATTCAGCCCGACGGCATCGTCATTCTCGGCCAGCAGGTCGCCGTCGGGGGTTTCCAGCCTGATCGACGGGTCGCCGTCCGACATCGCCTCCAGCCTCAGGGGCTGCATGTCGCCCGTCACCCGGAACATCGCATAGGGGTTGGTGCCGGCGGTCGTGGTCATCTGCCGCGACAGCGCGGCCCCCGCCGCGGTGATGTCGCTGGCATCGGGATCGTCGCCCAGCCAGGTGGCGGGCTGACCGGAACACTGCGGCTGGGCCGGGGCGTCCTGCGCCTGCGCAGGCAGGGCTGCCAGCAGCAGGAGGGGCAGGGGGGCAAGACGGGACATGAGACTCATGATGACACCTTCGGTTTGCTTCGCGCTACAGTTGCACCCTGCGCAGGGCCCGGCAAGCGTGGTGACGGGCCGGGGATTCGGGGAAATCCGCTGATCCGGCTTGACCCAGGACGCATGGCACGGTTCAAGGCGGCAAAGTCCCCGCGCGGGCCGACCCGGAAGGCAGACGCCATGAAGTTCACCCTCTCCTGGCTCAAGGAGCACCTGGATACCACCGCGACCATCGACCAGATCGCCGAAGCGCTGACCGATCTTGGCCTGGAGGTCGAGGAGATCGCGGACCCTGCCGCCAAGCTGGGGACCTTTACCCTGGCGCGGATCGATCATGCCGAACAGCATCCCGATGCCGACCGCCTGCGCGTCTGCCGGGTGATGACGGACGAGGGCGAAAAGCAGATCGTCTGCGGCGCGCCCAATGCGCGGGCGGGCATCACGGTCGTGCTGGCCAAGCCCGGCGATTACGTCCCCGGCATCGACACGACGCTTGGCGTGGGCAAGATCCGCGGCGTCGAAAGCCACGGCATGATGGCCTCCGAACGCGAGCTGGAGCTGTCCGAAGAGCATGACGGCATCATCGAGCTGCCCTCGGGCGAGGTCGGCCAGCGCTTCGTCGACTGGCTGGCGCAGAACGCGCCCGAGAAGGTCGACCCGATGATCCACATCAAGATCACCCCGAACCGCCCCGACGCCCTGGGTGTCCACGGCATCGCCCGCGACCTGGCGGCGCGCGGCCTGGGCACGTTGAAGGCCGTGACGATCGATGCGGTGCCCGGCGCCTTTCCCTGCCCGGTGGGGGTGACGATCGACGCGGGCGTGGCCGCCAAGGCGCCGTTCTTTGCGGGCCGCGTGGTGCGGGGCGTGACGAACGGCCCGTCACCCGCCTGGCTGCAGAAGCGCCTGCGTGCGATCGGCCTGCGCCCGATCAATGCGCTGGTGGACATCACCAACTTCTTCACCTTCGACCTGAACCGGCCGCTGCATGTCTTCGACGCGGCCAAGGTCGCGGGCGACCTGACGCTGCGCGCCGCGCGCGCGGGCGAGGAACTGGTGGCGCTGGACGACAAGACCTATGCCCTGCCCGAAGGCGCGGTGGTGATCTGCGACGACAACGGCATCGAGAGCATCGCGGGCATCATGGGCGGCGCGGCATCGGGCGCGTCCGAGGAGACGCGCGACGTCTTCATCGAGGCCGCCTATTTCGATCCGATCAGCACCGCCGCCACCGGCCGCGCGCTGAAGATCAACAGCGATGCGCGCTATCGCTTTGAACGCGGCATCGATCCGGCCTTCACCCTGCCGGGGCTAGAGCTGGCCACGCGCATGGTGCTGGACCTCTGCGGCGGCGAGGCCTCCGAGGTGGTCACCGCCGGCGCGCTGCCCGACACGGGTCGCGCCTATCGCATGGACCCCGCGCGCACCAGCCGCCTGGTCGGCATGGATATCGAAGAGGCTGATCAGCGCGCCACGCTGGAAGCCCTGGGCTTCCGGCTGGAGGGCGAGATGGTGCATGTCCCCTCCTGGCGTCCCGACGTGCTGGGCGAGGCCGATCTGGTCGAGGAGATCGCCCGCATCGCCAGCCTGACCAAGCTGCAGGGCAAGCCCCTGCCGCGGGCCCAGGCCGGGGTGCCAAAGCCCGTGCTGACGCCCCTGCAGGTCCGCGAGAAGACGGCGCGGCGCATGGCGGCAGCCTTGGGCTACAACGAATGCGTGACCTACAGCTTCATCGACCAGGGGTCGGCGGCGCTGTTCGGCGGCGGGGACGATGCGGTGCGCGTCGAGAACCCGATCAGCAGCGAGATGAGCCATCTGCGCCCCGACCTGCTGCCCGGCCTGCTGCAGGCCGCGGCGCGCAACCAGGCGCGCGGTTTCGCCGATCTGGCGCTGTTCGAGCTGGGCCCGGTCTTTTCGGGCGGAGAGCCGGGCGAGCAGGCGGTCCGCATCAGCGGGCTGCTGGTCGGCCAGACCGCGCCGCGCGATCCCTTCGGCAGCCGCCGCAAGGTGGACCTGTACGACGCCAAGGCCGACGCCGAGGCGATCCTGACCGCCATCGGCGCGCCTGCGCGTGCGCAGATCAACCGCAAGCTGGATGGCTGGTGGCATCCGGGGCGTGCGGGCAACATCGCGTTGGGTCCGAACGTGCTGGCAACCTTCGGCGAGATCCACCCCAAGGTCCTGCGCCAGATGGACGTCAAGGGGCCGGCCGTGGGCTTCACGATCCAGCTGGCCGCGGTGCCCTTCCCCAAGGTCAGGACGCCCACGCGCCCCGCGCTGGAGCTGTCCGAACTGCAGGCCGTCGATCGCGATTTCGCCTTCGTCGTGGATGTGGGGGTCGAGGCGCTGACCCTGGTCAACGCCGCCGCCGGGGCCGACAAGGCGCTGATCGCGGGCGTGTCCGTCTTTGACCAGTTCCAGGGGCTGGAGGGCGGCCAGAAGTCGCTGGCCATCACCGTGCGCCTGCAGCCGCGCGACAAGACGCTGACCGATGCCGATATCGAGGCGGTCAGCCGCAAGATCGTCGAGAAGGTCGAGAAGGCCACGGGCGGCCGCCTGCGCGCCTGATCCGTCCGGTCACGGACATGAAAAGACCCCGCCCGGTGGTCCGGGCGGGGTCTTTTCATGTCGGCCGTCTGGCGCGTCTCAGAAGATCAGCGACAGGATGCCGATCACGACCAGCAGGCCGATGATGAAGATGATGCCGGCGGCGCCGCCGATGAACTTGAGCATGTCGGTCTCCTGTTTGTTACGCAGGACAACCGGAAAGGCGCGCTGTTGTTCCCCGGCACGGGCCGCGCGGTGCAGGAAAACCGGATGATGATGCGGGGAAACGGTGAGAGGCTGGACAACGACCCATGCGGGACTCGTTACGGCTGCTTCCTTCCGGACCTGACCGATTTGGCGAGGCGCTTGCCCGCGCCAACCTCTCGGGCGCACAGATAGGATGGTCACGCGGCGGATGCAAGCCCATGCGCATGTCTTACAGCGACAGGCGCATCACCGCGAAACCGTCCTCGTTCAGTCCCACGCCCTGCAGGCGGTCTGGTTCGGGCAGGGGACGGTCCAGCGCGGCGGGCGCTGTCTCGAACAGGACGGTGGTGCCGGGCTGGGGCGCGAAGGCCCAGCTGGGCCGGGCCGGAATGCGGACCCGCCGCAGCTGTCGGACATAGCGGCGCAGAACGTCCAAAGTCAGCGCGTCGCGGTCCAGGATCACCCGGTTGCACGAGACCAGCGGACTGAACAGCCCGCAGCTTGCCAGCCGATACGAGTTCGTGGCCAGCACGAAGGCCTGGTCGTCCGCGACGGGCCGGGTCTGCCAGGTGAGGTCGCGGATGCGGTGGGCATTCGGGTCCGCAAGCCGCCCATCGGGGTGAAACCGCGCCGGGGCGGACAGGTCGATCCGCCAGCTGACCCCGTCGATGACGTCGAAGTTGTAGGCCGGAAACTCGGGGTTCAGCAGCGGCGCGTCGCGCGTGCCGGGTTGGACGCGGTGAAACAGGCTGGCGGAACGTTCCAGCCATCCCCGCAGCTGCGCGCCCGTCAGACGGATGGCGGTGATCCGGTTCGGGAAGGAGTAGAGGTCGGCCAGGTGCCGCAGGCTCAGCGTGCCCGCCGGGACGTCGGTGTAATGCTGCGGCCCGCCCCGCCCCCCGGCCCGATAGGGCGCCGAGGCCGACAGCACCGGCAGGTCCGCATCCGGGGTGCCCGCCAGCCGCTGCCGGACATGCCAGCGCTGTGCGAGGTTCACCAGACGCAGGCCGCAATCATGGCCGATCACCGCGAAATGGCTGTTCAGGGGTTGCGCCGTGCGGCCGATGCGCGTGGACAGCTGCCGCAGGGTGGCCTTGTGCGCGGTCGCCACCTGGCGCGCCACCAGCACCGCGGTCGGCATGGCCGGCGTGACCGATTCGGCGCGCACGGCAAAGCGGTCGACCGCCAGCCCGCCATCCGCCCGCGGGGCAAAGCGCAGGTCGATCACCCCCAGATGCGATCCGCCAAAGCCGGGCATGACCGCAGGCTTGCCCGCCAGCGTTCCCCGATCGGCGTCGATGCCGGGGCGGCCGCGCCAGCGGGGGCCGGGAAAGACCTCGTGCGTGTGGCCGGCGATCAGCACGTCGATGCCAGGCAGGGCGGCCAGCGCATGGGCGGCATGCTCCATCCGGGGCAGGGGCTCGGGGCCGCCGATGCCGCTGTGGGCCAGCGCCACGACCAGATCGACCCCCTGGGCACGCAGCCGCGGCACCAGGCGGCGGGCACAGTCGAGGATGTCGTCGCTGCGCATGACGGCGCGCAGGTCCTGGTCCCACTCCTCCGTTTGGGGCGGCAGAAAGCCGATCACGCCGATGCGCAGCGGCAGGCGGTTGCCCTGCGGGTCGGTCAGCTCACGCTTGATCACGCAGGTGGCGGCGAAATCGGCGCCGCGGCGCACGGTCAGGTTCGCGGCCAGCATCGGAAAGCGCGCCCGTGCCACCGCGCGCCGCAGGAAGGGCAGGCCGAAATTGAAATCGTGGTTCCCCAACGCCGCCGCGTCATAGCCAAGCGCGTTCATCGCCGCGATGGCCGGGTGGGTGCCGGCGAAGGGTCCGCTGCGCCGCGCGACTAGGTCGCCCATCGGACCGCCCTGCAGAAAATCGCCGTTGTCCAAGAGGATGCTGGCATGCGGCCCGGTCCGCCGCGCCTCGATCAGCGATGCGGTGCGCGCCAGCCCGATCCGGTCCGACGGACGATCCGCCAGGTAATCGTAAGGCAGCAGGTGCATGTGCAGGTCGCTGGTGGCCAGGATGCGCAGCGTCATGCCGTCCGGGGGCGGATCATCCGCGGCCGTTGCGGGCATTTGCATCGTCTTCCTGTCAAACATGTGATCGCCCGACGCCGCGTTGCGCATGCCGTCATGTCCTTTCCGGGCACGGACGACATACCGATACCATGCTTACTGTATACAATTCGAACCACACAACCAAAGATTGAAGAACGCACGCTTTATCAGGTCATTGTGGCACAGAATTTCACAAATCCGAAACGTTGCGATGAATTCGGGCGCGCCTCGGTTTTCGGGTGCCATGATCGCGGTTTGGTAATCCCCCGGTTGAACCTGCCGCGCGATCCGGATTATCTGCCAAGGGAGGGGTCGGCGGTCCTGGCCGCCCCGGATGGGTCATTGGGTCGTTTCAGATGAAGTTCTCCACGCGGATCGACACCGACCTTCCCGCGGAACGCCTGTTCGAGGTGGTCGGGAATTTCGACGCGCTGGAACGGATGGTGATCGGCCGCGGCGCAACCGTAGCGCGCATCGATCCGTCGAACGAACCGGGGATCGGCATGGGCTGGAACATCGGTTTCGACTGGCGGGGCAAGGCGCGGCAGCTGCGGCTGGCCGTCACGCGGTTCGACCGCCCCGAACAGATGATGATGGCCGGTCATTCCGATGCGCTGGATCTGACGGTGGTGGCCACCGTCGTCGCGCTGAGCCGCGTCAAGTCGCGCCTGATCTTCGAGACCGAGGTCCGCCCACGCAATATGAAGGCCCGGCTGATGCTGCAGACCGCCAAGCTGGGCAAGGCGCAGCTTGATCGCCGCTATCAGCGCCGGATCGAGGATTTCGTCCACCAGATGCGCAACTTTGCCCGCTAGGCGGGATCAGTCCGCCATGCTTGCCTGTCGCTGCGTCTCGCGCAGCGGATCGGCCGGATAGACGCCCAGGATGTCCAGGCTGGAGGTGAAGTAGCGCAGCTCGTCCAGCGCGCGGGCGACGTTCGCGTCTTCGGGGTGACCCTCGATGTCGGCATAGAACTGGGTCGCGGTGAACACGCCGTCGACCATGTAGCTTTCCAGCTTGGTCATGTTCACGCCGTTCGTCGCGAACCCGCCCATCGCCTTGTAGAGCGCTGCCGGGATGTTGCGGACCCGGAAGACAAAGCTGGTCAGCATCCGCTCGGCGCGCCGGCTGTCGTCGGCCTGGCGCGACATGATCAGGAACCGCGTCGTGTTGTTCTGCCGGTCCTCGATCCGGTCGGCCAGGCGGTCCAGACCATAGATCTCGCCCGCCAGGGGCGCGGCCAGCGCGGCCAGCGACGGATTGCCGCGCGCGGCGACCTCCTTGGCGGAACCGGCCGTGTCGGCCCCGGTGATCGCGTGGATGGCGTTCCGGCGCAGGAACCCGCGGCACTGGCCCAGCAGGACGGTATGGCTCATCGCCTCGCGAACCTGATCCAGGGTCGTTCCGGGCACGGCCAGCAGGCTGATATGGACGCGCACGAAGGCCTCGTCGATGATGCGCAGGCCGGATTCGGGCAGCAAGTGATGGATGTCGGCCACCCGGCCATAGGTCGAATTCTCGACCGGCAGCATGGCCAGATCGGCGTCGCCCGCGCGCACGGCCTCGATCACGTCCTCGAAGGTGCGGCAGGGCAGGGCCTCCATTCCCGGGCGCGCGCTGCGGCAGGCCTCGTGGCTGTAGGCACCTGGTTCTCCCTGGAACGCGATGCGATTCGTGGTCATGGCCGGGCCCCCGCTGTTCTAAATTTGAGCGTGCCGGGGTAACTATACCTTGATCCTTGAAAGCGAAAGCGGATACATACCGCACGACCTGACGAGCTTACCAAGGCGGGACCGCACGCGATGTTCAATACGATGACCCTGACCAAGGCAGCCGGCGCCTTCATTGGCGCGCTGCTGTTTTTGATGCTGGCCAATTGGGCGGCCAGCGGCCTGTTCACTGTCGGACATGGCGGCGGTCATCACGGCGACGAGGAAATTGCGCAGGCCTATACCATCCCGGTCCCGGAAACCGTCCCCGCGGGCGAAGAGGAAGCGCCGCTGGACTTTGCCGCGCTGATGGCCTCGGCCGACGCGGCCGCGGGCGAGCGTGAATGGGCCAAGTGCCGGTCGTGCCACGCCCTGGACGGCAGCGACGGCGTCGGCCCGCACCTCAACGGCGTCGTCGGACGCCCGACCGCCAGCATCGACGGGTTCAGCTATTCCAGCGCGATGACCGAACATGCGGCTGAATACCCTACCTGGGATCCCGACCACCTGCAGGCGTTCCTGGAGAACCCGCGCGGCTTCGTCTCGGGCACCGCGATGAGCTTTGCGGGCATCCGCGATCCGCAGGCCCGCGCCAACCTGATCGCCTATCTGGAAACCAATCCCTGATCGGTCCCGCCCGACCGTGCGCCATCCAGAAAACCCCGGCCCGGCGCCGGGGTTTTTTCATGGCCCGCGTTCACGAAATCGCGGCTTGAAGCCCGGCCCCCCACTGGCCTAGCCTCTCGCTGGTCCAGACCGGAGAGACGACATGCGCCACGCCGCCCGCCTTGCCACGCTGCTTCTTGGGATCGCCGTGGTCCCAGCCTGGGCGCAGGACGCGGCCGGCGATCCGACGGTCGTCAAGACGCATGGCATCGCCACCTTCGGCGAGCCCGCACTGCCCGCGGACTTTCCGCATCTACCCTACGTGAACCCGGACGCGCCCAAGGGCGGTGAGATGTCCCAGCACGGCATCGGCACCTTTGACAGCTACAATCCCTACACGTTCCGGGGGCGGGCCACGGCGCCGTCGGTGATGATGCTGGAACCGCTGATGGAGTCGGTCCTGGACGATCCGTATTCGATGTACTGCCTGCTGTGCGAGACGGTCGAATATCCCGAAAGCCGCGACTGGATCATCTTCAACCTGCGCCCCGAAGCGCGTTTCAGCGACGGCAGCCCGCTGACGGCAGACGACGTCCTGTTCACGTTCGAACTGCTGCGCGACAAGGGCTTTCCGTCCTACAGCGAGGCGCTGAAGACACGCGTCGCCAGTGCCACGGTGCTGGACACGCACCGCATCCGGTTCGATTTCATGCCCGACATCGAACGCCGCGACGTGCTTGGGCTGATGGGCAACCAGTCGATCTTCTCGCGCGCCGAGTTCGAAGCGACTGGCCGTGACATCCAGCAGACCAGCACGACGCCGTTCCTGGGGTCCGGCCCCTATGTCTTCGACAGCGCGGATTTCGGGCGGTCGATCACGATGCGGCGCAACCCGGACTATTGGGGCAAGGACCTGCCCATCAACAAGGGCCGGCACAATTTCGACACCTTGCGGTTCGAGTATTTCGGCGATTTCGACGCGGCCTTCGAGGCGTTCAAGGCCGGCATCTATACCTTCCGGGTCGAGCCGTCCGAACAGCTGTGGTCGACCGGCTATGACTTTCCGGCGGTGGCAGCGGGCGCCGTCATCAAGGAGGAGATCCCCGACGGCGTGATCGCATCGGGCGATGCCTGGGTCTTCAACCTGCGGCGCGATAAGTTCAAAGACATCCGCGTGCGCGAGGCGATCGGGCTGATGTTCAACTTCGAATGGTCGAACCAGGCTTTGTTCTATGGCATGAATACCCGGCTGGACAGCTTCTGGGACAACAGCGACCTGCAGGCCGAAGGCCCGCCCACGCCTGAGGAGCTGGCCCTGCTGGAACCCGTCGCGGCCGATCTGCCGCCGGGCATCCTGACCGACGATCCGGTCTCGGCCCCGGTCAGCGGCGAACGCCAGCTGGACCGCGGCAATGCGCGCCGCGCGGCGGCGCTGCTGGACGAGGCGGGCTGGACGACCGGCACGGACGGCATGCGCCGCAACGCCGCAGGCCAGACGCTGCGGGTCGAGTTCCTGGACTTCAACCAGAGCTATGACCGCATCGTGAACCCCTATGTCGAGAACCTGCGTGCGATCGGCGTGGACGCGGTCCTGTCGCGGGTCGATCCGTCGGAACTGACCACCCGCACCCGCAGTCATGATTTCGACATCGTGCGCGACAGCCTGGGCAACGGTTACGGTATCGGCGGCGGCACGGCGCAAGCCTTTGGGTCCGAGCACAGCGACGACGTGTTCAACCCGATGGGCCTGGCCAACCCCGCCATCGACCGCCTGATCGAGATCGGCAGCGCCGCCACGACGGACGCCGAGAACCGCGTCGCCATCCGCGCGCTGGACCGGGCGCTGCGCAGCCTGCGCTTCTGGATCCCGCAATGGTACAAGCCGGTGACCACGGTCGCCTATTGGGACGTCTATGACCGGCCCGAGACCCTGCCCGCCCTTGGGTTGGGGGTCACGGACTTCTGGTGGTACGACCAGACCCGCGCGGACGAGCTGCGGGCGGCGGGCCAGCTGCGCTGAGACGGCGATGCGCTTGATTTCCCGGCGCGGATTGCCGACAAGCCCAGATAACGACAAGGCCCCGCCAAGGGGCACGGACCCAACGGGGAAGGGCATGCGCTGATGGGCGCCTACATCTTGCGGCGACTGCTGCTGATCATCCCGACCCTGATCGGGATCATGGTGGTGAACTTTACCCTGACGCAGTTCGTCCCCGGCGGCCCGATCGAACAGATCGCGGCCCAGGTCCGGGGCGAGGGCGACGTGCTGGGCAACCTGGCCGGCGCCACGGCCGACAGCGCCGAACAGCTGGGCGGCGACGCGGGATACGAGGGTGCGCGCGGCCTGCCCCCCGAATTCATCGCCCAGCTTGAAAAGGAGTTCGGCTTCGACAAGCCCCCGGTCGAGCGGTTCTTCTCCATGATGTGGAACTACATCCGCTTCGATTTCGGGACCAGCTGGTTCCGGTCGATCAGCGTGATGGACCTGGTCGTCGAGAAGATGCCGGTCTCGATCACGCTGGGGCTGTGGTCGACGCTGATCGCCTATGTCATCTCGATCCCGCTGGGCATCCGCAAGGCGGTGCGCGACGGATCGCGCTTCGACACCTGGACGTCGGGCGTGATCATCATGGCCTATGCGATCCCGGCCTTCCTGTTCGCGGTCATCCTGATGGTGCTGTTCGCGGGCGGCAGCTATTGGCAGATCTTTCCGCTGCGCGGCCTGACATCGGACAATTTCGCGGACCTGTCGGTCTGGGGCAAGGTCAAGGACTATGCCTGGCACGCGGCCCTGCCGGTGATCGCGGCCACGATCAGCAGCTTTGCGACGCTGACGCTGCTGACCAAGAACAGCTTCCTGGACGAGATCAACAAGCAGTACGTGATGACCGCGCGGGCCAAGGGGCTGACCGAACGCCGCGTCCTGTACGGCCACGTCTTCCGCAACGCGATGCTGATCGTGATCGCGGGCTTTCCGGCGATGTTCCTGGGCGTGTTCTTCGGATCAAGCATCCTGATCGAGACGATCTTCTCGCTGGACGGGCTGGGGCGCCTGGGCTTCGAGGCTGCGGTGCAGCGCGACTATCCGGTGATCTTCGGCACGCTGTATGTCTTCGGCCTGATGAGCCTGGTGGTCGGCATCCTGTCGGACCTGATGTACGTCTTTGTCGATCCGCGCATCGACTTTGAGAAGAGGGCGGGCTGATGGCGATGTCGGAACTGAACCGCCGCCGCTGGCGCAACTTCCGCCGGAACGGACGCGCCTTCTGGTCGCTGGTGATCTTTGCGGTCCTGTTCGTGACCGCGATGTTCGCCGAGATCGTGGCCAACGACAAACCCATCGTCGTCCGCTATCAGGGCGAACTGTACTGGCCCGCCTACAACTTCTATCCCGAGACCGCGTTCGGCGGCGATTTCGGGACCGAGGCGATCTATCGCGACGAGGCGGTGCAATGCCTTATCGTGTCGGGCGGCCGCGAGGAGTGCTGGGACGAGCCGGAGGGCTTCATGGCGGCGGTGCGGTCGGGTTCGACCGATGTGCCCAAGGCCGAACAGGGCTGGATGATCTGGCCGCCGATCCCCTATCACTACCGCACCATCAACAACGTTGGCACCGCGCCCTCCGCGCCCGACGGCAACCACCTGCTGGGCACGGACGACACCGCGCGGGACGTGCTGGCGCGGGTGATCTACGGGTTCCGCACCTCGATCCTGTTCACGCTGATCGTGACGGTGGTGGCCTCGACCATCGGCATCACGGCGGGCGCGATCCAGGGCTATTTCGGCGGCCGCACCGACCTGGTGTTCCAGCGCGTGCTGGAGATCTGGGCCTCGACACCCAACCTTTACGTCATCATCATCCTGTTCGCGATCCTGGGGCGCAGCTTCTGGCTTCTGGTCTTCGTCACCATCCTGTTCGGCTGGCCCGCGCTGGTGGGCGTGGTGCGGGCGGAATTCCTGCGGGCGCGGAACTTTGAATATGTCCGCGCGGCGCGCGCCTTGGGCGTCAGCGACCGCAAGATCATGTTCCGCCACATCCTGCCCAACGCGATGGTCGCCACGCTGACCATGATGCCCTTCGTCGTCACCGGCACGATCAGCGGCCTGGCTGCGCTGGACTATCTTGGCTATGGCCTGCCTGCCGGATCGGCATCTTTGGGAGAGATGGCGCTGCAGGCGAAACAGAACCTGCAGGCGCCCTGGCTGGCCTTCACGTCCTTCTTCACCTTCGCGATCATGCTGTCGCTTCTGGTGTTCATCTTCGAGGGCATCCGCGACGCCTTCGACCCCAGAAAGACCTTCCGATGAGCGATCAGCCCGTCCGCCCCGCCCCCGGCGCCCCCGCGGCCGTGGCCGAGAGCCATGGCGGCTCGATGCCCGGCGCATCGCAGGCGCGTCCCGTGCCCGCCCCGTCCAGCGATGCCGTGCTGGCGGTCAGCGACCTGCGCATCGGGTTCCGGTCCGAAGGTGTCCTGACCGCGGCCGTCAAGGGCGTCAGCTTTCACATCGACCGTGGCGAGACCGTGGCCCTGGTAGGCGAATCCGGGTCGGGCAAGTCGATCACGGCGCTGTCCACCGTGCAGCTGCTGGGCGCCTCGGCCGAGGTCCAGGGGTCGGTGAAATACGCGGGCCGCGAGATGGTCGGCGCATCGGACCGCACCCTGCGCGACATCCGCGGCAACGACATCAGCTTCATCTTCCAAGAGCCGATGACCTCGCTGAACCCGCTGCACACGCTGGAAAAGCAGCTGTCGGAAAGCCTGGCGCTGCACCAGGGGCTGTCGGGCGCAAAGGCGCGGGCGCGGATCATCGAACTGCTGACCCGCGTCGGCATCCGCGACCCGGAAACCCGCCTGGCCGACTATCCGCACCAGCTGTCGGGTGGTCAGCGTCAGCGCGTGATGATCGCGATGGCCCTGGCCAACGGTCCCGACCTGCTGATCGCGGACGAACCCACCACGGCGCTGGACGTGACCATCCAGGCCCAGATCCTGGCCCTGCTGGCCGAGCTGAAGGCCGACGAAGGCCTGTCGATGCTGTTCATCAGCCACGATCTGGGCATCGTGCGCCGCATCGCGGACCGCGTCTGCGTGATGAAGGACGGAGAGATCGTCGAACAGGGCGCGGTCGAGGACATCTTTGCCCGGCCCCAGCACCCCTATACCCGCAAGCTGCTGGCCGCCGAGCCGACCGGGCAGGCCGATCCCATAGCCCCCGATGCGCCGGTTCTGGTCGAGACGCGCGACCTGAAGGTCTGGTTTCCCATCAAGCGCGGCCTGCTGCGCCGCGTGACGGGGCACGTCAAGGCGGTGAACGGCGCGACCCTGTCGCTGCGCGCGGGAGAGACCCTGGGCATCGTCGGCGAATCGGGATCGGGCAAGACCACGCTGGCCCTGGGTATCATGCGCCTGATCGAAAGCGACGGCCCGATCCTGTATCTGGGCCAGGACATCCAGGCCTGGACCAGCGGCCAGCTGCGCCGCCTGCGCCGCGACATGCAGATCGTGTTCCAGGACCCCTATGGCAGCCTGTCGCCCCGCATGACGATCGAGCAGATCATCACCGAGGGCCTGGGCGTGCACGGGGTCGAACCCGGCCGCGACCGCCGCCAGCTGGTCACCGAGATCATGACCGAGGTCGGGCTGAACCCCCAGATGATGCACCGCTATCCCCACGAATTCAGCGGCGGTCAGCGCCAGCGCATCGCCATCGCCCGCGCGATGATCCTGCGCCCCAAGGTCGTCGTCCTGGACGAGCCGACCAGCGCGCTGGACATGACCGTGCAGGTGCAGATCGTGGATCTGCTGCGCGACCTGCAGCGGAAATACGGTCTGGCCTACCTGTTCATCAGCCACGACCTGCGCGTGGTGCGCGCGATGGCGCATCACATCATGGTCATGCGCGCCGGAGAGGTCGTCGAACATGGCAGCGTCGCGCAGATCTTTGACGCGCCCCGGCAGGATTACACCCGCGCCTTGCTGCGCGCGGCTTTTCCGATCCACGAATGAAGATCCTGTTCGTCCACCAGAACTTTCCGGGCCAGTTTCCGCATTTGGCCCCGGCCCTGGCCGCGCGCGGCCACCAGGTCCTGGCCCTGACGGATGAGAACAACCAGCGGCCCAGCCCGATCCGGACCCTGCGCTACAAGGCGCCGGCGGCGGTGCAGACCGACAGCGCCCTGGGCCGGACCTATGCGGACCATGCGGAACGCGGCCTGCTGGCGGCGCGGGGCGCACGTGCGCTGCGCGACCGGCACGGGTTTCACCCCGACATCGTCATCGGCCATCCGGGCTGGGGAGAGACGCTGTTCCTGAAGGAGATCTGGCCCCACGCGCGCCTGCTGGTCTATGCCGAGCTGATGTACCGCACCCGCGGCCAAGATGTGGGCTTCGACCCCGAGATCAGCCCCGACCGGGACGAGGTGCGCTTCATGACGGTCGCGCGGTCGGCGCATCTGGTCCAGGCGATGGTGCAGGCCGATGCGGCCATCGCGCCCACCCGTTATCAGGCCGACAGCTTTCCGCCCGAGCTGCGCGGCAAGATCACCGTCATCCATGACGGCATCGACACCGCCCGCGTGGCCCCCGATCCCGCGGCCCGCCTGACCCTTCCGGGCGGCACGATCCTGCGCGCGGGGGACGAGGTGCTGTCCTTCGTGTCCCGCTCGCTGGAGCCTTACCGCGGGTTTCATGTGCTGATGCGGGCATTGCCCGACGTGCTGGCGTCGCGCCCCGACGCGCAGGTGGTCCTGGTCGGCGCCGAGGGCACCAGCTATGGTGCCAAGCCGCGCGATGCGAACAGCTGGAAGGACAAGCTGCTGGCAGAGGTCGGCGCCCGCCTGGACCTGTCGCGGGTGCATTTCCTGGGCCGCGTGCCCTATGGCGACTATCTGTCGCTGATGCAGGTGGCGCGGGTGCATTGCTATCTGACCTATCCATTCGTGCTGTCCTGGTCGCTGACCGAGGCGATGGCGGCGGGGGGGTATGTCGTGGCGTCCGATACCGAACCGGTGCGCGAGCTGATCACCGCCGGGGTGAACGGGCGGTTGGTGCCGTTCTTTGACGGGGCGGCCCTGTCGGCGGCCCTGATCCGCGGCTTGGCGGGCGATCCGCAGGCGGCGGCAATCCGCAAGGCGGCGCGGGCCACGATCCTGGGGGGCTATGATCTGGCGTCGCAATCGCTGCCGCGCCAGATTGCCTGGGTGGAAAGCCAGGGCGCGATGCGATAGACCCTTGGCCACGCTTGCCAAAAGGGCCGCATCATGACGCAGATCAGGCTGACCAACACCCGCACCCGCCGCAAGGAGGAGTTCGTCCCCATCGACCCGGCCAACGTGCGTCTGTATCTGTGTGGACCCACCGTCTATGACCGCGCCCATCTGGGCAATGCCCGGCCGGTCCTGGTGTTCGACCTGCTGGTGCGGCTGCTGCGGCATGAATACGGCGACCGTGCGGTCACCTATGTGCGCAATTTCACCGATGTCGACGACAAGATCAACGCCGAGGCGCAGCGCCGCCGTGCGGCCGGGTCCGACCTGTCCCTGGAGGCGCTGATCGCCGAGCGGACCGAGGAGACGATCGGCTGGTATCACGCCGACATGGACGCGCTTGGCGCGGCTCGTCCGGACCACGAGCCGCGGGCGACCGCCTATGTCGGCCAGATGATCGCGATGACCGCCGACCTGATCGCCAAGGGCCATGCCTATGAGGCCGAGGGGCATGTGCTGTTCGACGTGCGGTCCTTTCCCGACTACGGCACGCTGTCGGGCCGTTCGGTCGACGACATGATCGCGGGCGCGCGGGTCGAGGTGGCGCCCTTCAAGCGCGACCCGATGGATTTCGTGCTGTGGAAGCCGTCCTCGGACGACCTGCCGGGCTGGGACAGCCCCTGGGGCCGGGGGCGTCCGGGTTGGCACATCGAATGTTCGGCCATGTCGGCGGCGCTCTTGGGGCCGCATTTCGACATCCATGGCGGCGGCATCGACCTGCAGTTCCCGCACCACGAGAACGAGATCGCGCAGAGTTGCTGCGCCCATCCCGGCGCGGGTTTCGCCAATGTCTGGCTGCACAACGAGATGCTGCAGGTCGAAGGCAAGAAGATGTCCAAGTCCCTGGGCAACTTCTTCACCGTGCGCGACCTGCTGGACCGGGGCGTGCCCGGCGAGGTGATCCGCTTCGTCATGCTGTCTACGCATTACCGCAAGCCGATGGATTGGACCGAGGCCAAGGCGCAGGAGGCCGAAGCGGTGCTTCGGCGGTGGCATGGGCTTGTTGCCGGCATCGAACCCGCAACAAGCCCGGCACCCGCGCTGATCGAGGCGCTTGCCGATGACCTGAACGCTGCGGGTGCCATCGCCGCGTTGCACGACCTGGCGGGTCGGGGGGACGCGGAGACGCTGTTGGCATCGGCCCGGATGCTGGGCCTGCTGCTGCCGGGCATGGGCGATTGGACCCAGGCCGATGCCGGTGCGGCGGGCCAGATCGAGGCGTTGCTGGCGGCGCGACTGGCGGCGCGCCAGGCCCGTGATTTCGCCCGCGCGGATGCGATCCGCGACGGGTTCGCGGCGGCGGGCGTCGAGGTCAAGGACACGGCCAAGGGGCCCGAATGGTCGCTGGCCGCGGGGTTCGATCCGGCACGACTGGCCGATCTGGCGCGGACCCACGGCACATGACCCTGGAGGCCTGCACCGAGGCGCTGCGCCAGCATGACCCCGACCGGTTCGGCGCGGTGCTGGTGGCCGACGCGGCGGACCGTTCGGCGCTGGTCACGCTCTATGCGCTGAACCTGGAGATCGCCCGCGCGCCGTTCCAGTCGGCCGAGCCGATGCTGGCCGAGATGCGGCTGCAATGGTGGATCGACCGCCTGGACGAGATGGGGCAGGGCACCGCGCCCCCGCTGCACGACGTGCTGACGCCCCTGTGGGAGGCCTGGGGGACCGATGCAGGTGCCCTGTCGCCCTTGGCAGAGGCCCGGCGCAGGGATTGCGAACGCCAGCCCTTTGACGGGCCGCAGGCGGTGCTGGCCTATGTCGATGCGACGGCGGGCGCGCTGATGTGGACCGCCGCGCGCCGCTGCGGCGCGCCCGAAGGCACGCGAGAGATCGTGGCCCATCAGGCCCGCGGTGCCGGTCTGGCCGCGTGGCTGCGCGCGCTGCCGCAATTGCAGGCAGTCCGGCTGGGGCTGGAACCGGCCCGCCCCGAAGACGCGCGGGCCTTGGCGGAACAGGCGCGCGACGGGCTGCGCATGGCCGCACGGATGCACCGCAAGCTGCCGCGCCGGGCGGCGGCTGCGCTGTATCCCGGCCCCCGCGTGCCGCGCCTGCTGTCCGAGATCATGGCCGGGCGCACCGATCCGTTCGAGGCCACCACCGCGATCACGCCGTTTCAGCGGCGCGCATCGCTGGCGCGGCTGGCGCTGACCGGGCATTGGTGGCGCTAGGCGGGCCAGAAACCTCTTTTCCTTGCGCGCGGCCTGTGACAGCAATTGCGAAAGGCCCGGCGGGGCGGACGGAAGGGGATCGCCATGGCAAAGGCCAAGTTCGACGACCAGGCACGGGCCGGGCTGTCGCTGATCGCGCCGCCGTTCCTGTATGCGCTGGTGATCCTGGCGGCGCCGCTGCTGACCATCCTGGCCTACAGCTTCCTGACCGACGGCTATCTTGAGATCATCCGCGACTTCACGCTGGACAATTACACCCAGGTGCTGACCGACCCGATCGTGCGGACGGTGATGCTGCGGTCGCTGGTCGTGGCGGCCATCGTGACGCTGGCGACCGTGGTGATGGCCTTTCCGGTCGCCTATTACGTCAGCTTCTGCGTGCGGCCCGAAAAGAAGGCCATGTGGCTGTTCCTGATCACGATCCCTTTCTGGACCAGCTATCTGATCCGGGTGTTCCTGTGGAAGGTGATCCTGGGATACAACGGCGTCATCAACTCGTCCCTGACGGGGCTTGGCATCATCGACGAGCCGCTGACCTTCATTCTCTACAACACCAACGCGATCGTGCTGACGCTGGCCCATGCCTATGCGCCCTTCGCGATCCTGCCGATCTTCGTCGCGCTGGAGAAGATCGACCGCTCCCTGCTGGAGGCCGGGCGCGATCTGGGCGAAAGCCGGCTGATGACCTTCTGGCGGGTGACGCTGCCCCTGGCGATGCCGGGCGTCATCGCGGCGGTGCTGATCGTCTTCATCCCCACCATCGGCGACTATGTCACGCCCGAGGTCATCGGCGGCGGCAAGATCCCGATGATCGCCAACCTGATCCAGGTCCAGATGCTGGCGCTGGACAACCGGCCCCTGGGATCGGCGCTGGCGGTGACGGCCATGGCCATCGTGGCGGTGGTCAGCCTGGTCTTCCTGTTCCTCAACCGCCGCTTCCTCAAGGTGCGCCAATGAACCGCCAGGGACGCGGCCTGCAGGCCTATGCCATCTTCTATCTGCTGTTCCTGTACGCGCCGATCATCCTGCTGCCGATGTTCGCGTTCAACTCGGGGACGATCATCGCCTTTCCGCTGCAGGGGGTGACGACCGACTGGTTCCGGCAGATGTGGGCCGACGCGACGCTGCGCCGGGCGCTGACCAATTCGCTGACGGTGGCGGTGGCCTCGTCCATCCTGGCCACCTGCTTTGGCATCTTCGCGGCGCGCGCCTCGACCCGCTTCGTGTTTCCGGGCAAGGGCGGGATGATGGGGTTCATCATGCTGCCCATGGTCCTGCCCGAGATCATCGTGGCCATGTCGCTGCTGGTCGTGCTGCTGGGCATGGGGGTGCAGCTGTCGCTGATAACCGTCATCGCGGGACATACGCTGATCTGCATGCCCTATGCCATCGCGGTGCTGACCACCGCCTTCTCGTCGCTGGACCGCAGCCTAGAGGAGGCGGCCTATGACCTGGGCGAGAGCAAGTGGGGCGCGTTCCGTCTGGTCACGCTGCCCCTGGTCATGCCGGGCATCATCAGCGCGCTGCTGATCAGCTTCACCATCAGCCTGGACGAGTTCATCCTTGCCTTCTTCCTGGCGGGGAACGAACCGACGCTGCCCACCTACATCTTCAGCCAGCTGCGCTTTCCGCGCGCGATCCCCGTCATCATGGCGTTGGGCACGGTGCTGGTGATCCTGTCGATCGTCCTTCTGGCGATCGGCGAATATTTCCGCCGCCGGGGCAATGCCCGCATCGGCGGCAAGCCCACCGGAGGGTTGATGTGACCGAAGCCAAGCCGATGATCGAATGTCAGGGCGTCCACAAGTATTACGGCGACTATCACGCGCTGCGCGGGATCGACCTGACCATCCGGGCCGGAGAGTTCTTCTCCCTGCTGGGCCCGTCGGGCTGCGGCAAGACCACGCTTCTGCGCACCATCGCGGGCTTCGAGGACATCAGCGACGGCGCCATCCTGATCGGCGGCAAGCGCATGGAGGAGGTGCCCGCGAACAAGCGGCCCACCAACATGGTGTTCCAGTCCTATGCCATCTTCCCGCATCTGACCGTCGCCGAGAACGTGGCCTTCGGCCTGCGCCGCGATCCGCGCAGCAAGGCCGAAAAGGCCGCCGCGGTCGAGGAGGCGCTGGCCATGGTCGGCCTCAAGGGATACGGCGCGCGGTCCGCGCATGCCCTGTCGGGCGGCCAGCGGCAGCGGGTGGCACTGGCCCGCGCGCTGATCCTCAAGCCCAAGGTGCTGCTTCTGGACGAGCCACTGTCCGCGCTGGACCGCAAGATGCGAGAGCAGATGCAGGTCGAGCTGATCAAGCTGCAGCGTCAGGTCGGCATCACCTTCGTCCTGGTCACCCATGACCAGGAGGAGGCGCTGGTCATGTCCGACCGCATCGCCGTGATGTTCGAGGGAGAGATCGCGCAGCTGGACGGCCCCGAGGCGCTGTATGCCCGCCCGGCCACGCGGCGGGTCGCGGATTTCATCGGGGTGATGAATTTCCTGCCCGCCACGATCCTGTCCGAGGCGGGCGGCACGGTCACCGTCGATGTCGCGGGCCTGGGTACGGTCGAGCTGCCCGAACGCCAGGTCAGCCGCGCCAATCCCGACGATGCGGGTGCCGTGATCGGTTTCCGCCCCGAGACGATGACCCTGGTCGGTCCGGGCGCGACCCACACGCAGCCACGCGAGACCAACGCCACCATCGACGAGGTCGTCTATTACGGCGACATGACCTATTACGACCTGCGCCTGGACGGCGTGGCGCGGGGCGACGGCAAGTCGCGCACGGTCCGCATTTCGATGCGCAACGTCTTCGGCCGCGACGTGCAGGAGGTCGGGACGCGGACCCGGTTGGCCTGGTCGCCCGGATCGCTGGTGCTGTTCCGCTGAGGCGCGCGGCGCCTTAGCGCGGCGTCAGCCTGACCCAGATCCCGTCGCGCGCCCGGATCGTCAGCCGCGCGATCGGCATCGGCTGGCGGTCGGTCACCTCCAGCCGCCACCGCGCGGTGATTGCGGCCAGCATCACCACCCCCTCAATCATCGCCAGCCCCGCGCCGGGGCAGGCGCGCGGCCCGGCCGAGAACGGCAGGAAGGCCGCGCGGGCGCTGGCCTTGCCCTCCGGCGTGTCCCACCGGGCGGGGTCGAAATCGTCGGGCCGGTCCCACAGCCGGTTGTGCCGGTGCATATGCCACGGAGAGATGACCAGCTTTGCCCCGCGCGGCACGGGCCGCTCGCGGAACGTCTCTGGGGCGGTGGCCTCGCGCACGAACATCGCGACGGCCGGATACAGGCGCAGCGCCTCGCGGAACACGGCACGCGTGGCGCGCAGCCCGCCGACGCTGGCGAAATCGTCGAGGGTCGCGGCCTCCGCCGCCACGCGCTCCTGCCAGTCGGGATGGGCGGCCAGCAACCACAGCGCCCAGGCCAGGACCGAGGCGCTGGTCTCATGCCCGGCCAGGAACATGACCGCGACCTGGTCGATCATCTCGGCCTCCGAGAAGGGCGTGCCGGTCTCGGGGTCGGGAGTGGTCATGATCCGCGTGGCCAGATCGTCGGGCGCCGTGCCCGCCGCGATGGCCCGGCGACGTTCGCGCACCAGATCGCCGATCAGCCCGCGAATGCGCGCGGCGGTGGCGCGGGTGCGGCGCGAATGGGGCCGCGGCATCCAGGCGGGCAGGGGCAGCAGGGCCGCTAGGTTCACCAGGGGTTGAGCGGCCTGATGGTCGCGGAACGCCTCGAACACGTCGGACGCAATGCGGTGTTCGACGGGCATCGAGAACAGCGTGCGAAAGATCACGTCGGCGGCGGCATGGGCGGCCTGCGGCTCGATGTCCTGCACCCCCGGCGCCAGCCGCTGGCTGGCCGCGCGTGCGGCGGCCAGCACGGCGGGAAAGCTGTCGCGCAGGCGACCGCCGTCAAAGGCCGGGTCAATGATGCGCCGCTGGCGCGCCCAATCCGCGCCGTTCGCGATGAAGACGCCGTTGCCCAACAACGGCGCCAGACCCTCGCGCATGCGGTTCGATTTCGGAAAATCGCCCGGCCGATCCTGCAGGATCAGCCCGATCAGCGCCGGGTCGTTGCAGAAGAAGCTGTGGATGACCGGACTGCGGAATTCCGCCATCCACGCGCCGTACAGGCGTTCCGGCAGCGCGCCCAGCAGGTCGCGCCTGAACCCGCGGATCAGCCCGCGCAGCGTCCCGCGCCCCTCTGCGCCTTGGGGGCGGGGCGTCACCGCGCGCCCACGGGCCGGGTGATCCGCCCCGGCGACGGCTTGCGCCCGGCGAACCGCTGCGCCAGCGTCTGCGGCCCGGCGGTGATCGCGAAATAGTCGTAATCGCCCGGCCGATCAAAGGCGCACAGATACTGGAAATGCAGCTTGAACCATCGGTTCTTCAACGCGGCCTGCCGGTCCGGCGACAGCGTGTGCGTGAACGCCGCCGAAATCACCAGCGGCCAGCGCTGGTCCGGGCCGGCCTGTCCGCAGACCGCCACCGGATCGCACAGCGCGAAACAGCAGGCATCGCCCGGCGCCGTCACGTCCAGCCAGAACAACCCGTCGCTGCGCGCAAGCCAGCCCAGATCGTCGCGCAGTCGCCCTGCATCGGGCAGGAACGCCGCCATTGGCACCACGTGCCCAAGCGTCAGCAGCGACAGCGCCGGGCCGGGGTCGGCACGTTCGCGCAGCAGATCGGCCATCAGCGACACCGCCAGATAGGCGCCTGAGGAATGGCCGACGACCAGCACCTCGTCCGGTCCGTCGTCCAGGATCGCCGTCAGGCGGGCGCGGAACTGGGCCAGCCGGTCCTCCAGCGCGGGGGGATAGGCGCCGCGATGGCGCGCGGTGAAGGCGTAATCGTGCATCAGGTAATAGGCGAACAGCCGATGATCCAGCCGCCGCCCCAGGACCAGCACGCCCCAGGCCACCGCCAGCCCCACAGGCAGGCCCGGCCAGCCGCCGACCAGCCACGCCGCCAGCCCCCCAGCCAGCAAAGCCAGCGCCAGCTGTGCCAGCAGCACTGCGATGGGATAAAGCGCCGCGATGACCGGCCCGCGCCGCAGACGCATCAGCCGCGACAGGGTGCCCGTCGCGATATAGGTCCAGGACGTCCGCGCCAGCTGTGCGAACGTCCCCGCGATGCCCTGCCGCATCGAGGCCTGCACGATGTCGGACCACAGCGCGACCTCGATCACGGTGGTGGTGTCGCGACCCTCGACCCGGCCGTGGACGGCCCAGGCAAAGCCCTGCGCCTGCGCCTTGGTGATGCGCAGCCGGTGGCCTGAAATCCGCGCCTGATCCGCGGCCTCGCGCCGATACAGCTCGCGATAGCGGCGCGGCGGGATGGGGTCGAAACCCGGCAGGTACAGGATGTGGCGGCGGAACGGTGCGGTCATGGGGGCCCTTGACTGTCCGGCACCACCTTAGGTGGAAATGCCGCCGCGGCAAGACCCGGTCAGCCGCGCCAGCGCGCCTCGTGCGCCTCGATCGCGGCGATGCGGCGGGCGGCGGGGGGGTGGGACAGGAACCATGCGGGGGCGCCTGCGCCGCCGCTGCCGGTCAGGCGGTCCAGCTTGCGGAACAGCGATTTCTGCGGGGCGGTGCCAAGGCCCGCCTTGATCATCAGGGCGCTGGCGAAGCGGTCGGCCTCGAACTCGTCCTGGCGCGACAGGCGGGCGGCGACGGCGGTCGCGATCAGGTTGGCGATCCAGGCGCCGATGCCCGGCAGGATGCGCCCCAACACCCCCGCCAGCGCCATGCGGATCGCGTTCTGGCCCGCGAAATCGATCATCCGGCGGCGCGAATGGCCCAGGCTGACATGGCCCAGTTCGTGCGCGATGACGCTGGCCAGTTCCTCGGGCGTGACCTCTTCGGCGTCCAGCTTGCGCAGAAAGCCGCGGGTCAGGAAGATGCGCCCGTCGGAGGCGGCAAGGCCGTTCACCGGCTCGATCTCATAGACATGGGCGCGGATCGGGGGCAGGTCCATCGCGCGGCCAAGCCGGTCCAGCATGGGCGTCAGGCGCGGATGGGTCAGTGGCGTGGCCTTCTGGTTCAGCTCCTGCCGCATGCGCCATGCGGAAAAGAACCACATCGCGACCAGATACAGCGCCAGCAGGATGAAGGGCAGGTAACGCATCATGGTTCTTATATGGCGGCGCCGGACCGGCGATGCCAGAGCCTGCGCCCCGCCCAGATTGCCGCAGCGAGCACCGCGGCCGCCGCCAGCGCCTTGAGCGCCGCGGCCTCGTCCCCGCGAAAGCCGCGCCCGGCCAGACGCCCTGCGCCCAGATGCAGCGCGGCCCAGATCGCCTCTCCGGGGACCGAGGCGGCCATGAACCGCGCCAGCGACAGCCCCGCGGCCCCCGCGACGTAATTGGTGGCCGGACCAAGCGGCGTAACCAGCCAGCGCGACAGGAACACCGCTCCCGCGCCGCGCCGGGCGATCAGCGCCTGCGCCCGCGCCAGGATCGCCCCCCGCCTGCCGCGCATCAGCCACGGCCGCATCCGGCGCGCCAGCAGGAACGCCGCCGCGTCGCCTGCGCTGGCGCCCAGGACCGCCCCCACCCAGATCAGCCCCAGGTCCAGGTGCCCGGTCCCCGTCAGCGCCCCCGCCGCCACCAGCACCGCCGAGGTCGGCACCGGGACCATCATGCAGGACAAAAACGCCATCGCCCCCACCAGCCACGGCCCCCAGACCGGCAGCAGGGCCGTCAGCTGGGCGATCATCCCAGCACCCGCATGGCGCGCGTCAGCCCGTCCAGCGTCAGGGGCAGCATCCGGTCGGGAAAGACCTGCTGCACCATGCCGATGGACTGGGTGTATCCCCAATGCGCCTCGGGGACGGGGTTCAGCCAGACATGGTCGGGCCAGGCCCCGGCAAGGCGCTGCAGCCAGACCTGCCCGGATTCGGGATTCCAGTGTTCGTTGGCCCCGCCCGGTACCGCGATCTCGTAGGGCGACATCGACGCGTCCCCCACCACGATGCATTTGTAGTCGCGGCCATAGCGGTGCAGCACGTCCCAGGTGGGCGTCTGCGTGTCCCACCGGCGGCGGTTGTCGGTCCAGACGCCTTCGTACAGGCAGTTGTGGAAATAGAAATGCTGCATGTGCTTGAATTCGGCGCGGGTGGCGCTGAACAGCTCGTCCACGACGCGGATATGGTCATCCATGCTGCCGCCCACGTCCAGGAACAGCAACACCTTGACCGCGTTGCGCCGTTCGGGCCGCGTCTGCACGTCGATATAGCCGTGATCGGCGGTGGCGCGGATCGTGCCGGGCAGGTCCAGCTCGTCCGCGGCGCCGTGGCGGGCCCATTGGCGCAACCGCTTCAGCGCGACCTTGATGTTGCGGGTGCCCAGTTCGGCGGTGTCGTCGAAGTCGCGGAACTCGCGCTTGTCCCAGACCTTGACGGCGCGGCGGTGGCGGCTGCCGTCCTGGCCGATGCGCACGCCTTCGGGGTTGTAGCCATAGGCACCAAAGGGCGAGGTGCCCGCGGTGCCGACCCACTTGTTGCCGCCCTGATGGCGCCCCTGCTGCTCGGCCAGCCGCTTGCGCAGCGTGTCCATCAGCGCCTGCAGGCTGCCCAGGCCCTGGACCTGCGCCTTTTCGTCGTCCGACAGCAGCTTTTCAGCCAGCTTCTCCAGCCACCCTTCGGGCAGGGCGCGGGGGTCCAGCAGGTCGCCGACATCGACCTGTTCAAGCCCCGAGAACGTGTCCGAGAACGCGCGGTCGAAGCGGTCGATATGGCGTTCGTCCTTGACCAGCACCAGCCGGGCCAGGCCGTGGAACCCCTCGACCGTCATGCCGTCCAGGCCGGCGCCCATGCCCTCCATCAGATCCAGCCATTCCCGCAGCGAGACGGGAACCCCGTGCCTGCGCAGATTGTCCAGGAAGGGCAGGAACATCAGCTCATCCGATGAACGATGATCGTGGCGACCACGCCGATCATGGCCAGGCCAAGCGCAAAGGCCACCGCATACTGGATGCGGTCGGCGCGCGTGCCGCCCAGCTGGCCGGCGCGACGCCAGCCCAGGATGGCACCGATGATGACGGCTGCGATGACGATCATGACGGTCCTTCCCGTGGCACCAAAGGCCCCCAGCAGATACCGCGCCCGGCCCCCGCCCGCAACCGCGACCGCTTGTCCCCGCGCGGCCGTGCCACTAGCGTCGCCACCGGGACGGAGGATCGGCATGCAGGATTTCGGGGATTACGACTATATCATCGTGGGCGCGGGCTCGGGCGGGTGCGTGCTGGCGAACCGGCTGTCGGCCGATCCCGCGAACCGGGTCCTGCTGCTGGAGGCGGGGGGGGATGACAACCGCTTCTGGGTGCATGTGCCGGTGGGCTATCTCTATGCGATGGGCAACCCGACGCTGGACTGGTGCTATCAGACAGAACCGGAACCCGGTCTGAACGGGCGGCGCCTGAACTATCCGCGCGGGCGCGTTCTGGGCGGGTGTTCGTCGATCAACGGCATGATCTACATGCGCGGGCAGGCGGCCGATTACGACCGCTGGCGGCAGATGGGCAACGCGGGCTGGTCCTGGTCCGACGTGCTGCCGCATTTCCGCGCGACGGAGCGCCATTACGAACCGGCCTGCGACATCCACGGCGACCAGGGCGAATTGCGGGTCGAACAGCAGCGGCTGCGCTGGCCGATCCTGGACGCGGTGGCCCAGGCCGCGCAGGAGCTGGGCCTGCCCGCCAACCCGGACTTCAACCGCGGCGACAACCTAGGCGTCGGCTATTTTCCGGTCACGCAGCGCAAGGGCATCCGCTGGAACGCAAGGAAGGCCTTCCTGAACCCCGCCCGCGGCCGCCCCAACCTGCGGATCGAGACGGATGCCCAGGTCCTGCGCCTGCAGATGGACGGCCGCCGCGTCACGGGCGTCCTGTTCGACCAGCACGGCCAGCGCCGGCTGGCGCGCGCGCGGGGCGAGGTGATCCTGGCCGCGGGCGCGATCAATTCGCCCGCGTTGCTGGAGCTGTCGGGCATCGGTCAGCCGGACCGCCTGGCGGCCCTGGGCATCGCGCCGGTCCATGCCCTGCCGGGGGTGGGCGAGAACCTGCAGGATCACCTGCAGCTGCGCACCGTGTTCCGCATCCGCGGCGCGCGGACGCTGAACGACCGGGCGCGGACGATCTGGGGCAAGGCCGGCATCGCGCTGGAATACGCATTGCGTCGGACGGGGCCGATGGCGATGGCGCCCAGCCAGCTGGGGATATTCGCGAAATCGTCCGATGCGTTCGACACGCCCAACATCGAATATCACGTGCAGCCGTTGTCCCTGGGCAAGTTCGGCGACCCGCTGGACGATTTTTCGGGGCTGACGGTGTCGGTCTGCAATCTGCGGCCCGAAAGCACGGGGTCCGTGCACATCACCGCGCCCGATCCCCGGACGGCGCCCGCCATCGCCCCGCGCTATCTGACGACCGAGGGCGACCGACAGGTGGCCATCGACAGCCTGCGCCATGCGCGCCGCCTGATGGCGACCGCCCGCATGGCCGAGTTCGCGCCCGAGGAGCACAAGCCGGGCGCGCATCTGCAAAGCGATGCCGATCTGGCGCAGGCGGCGGGAGAGGTCGGCACGACCATCTTCCACCCGGTCGGCACGACGCGGATGGGGTCGGACCCGATGGCCGTGGTCGATGCGCAGCTGCGCGTGCACGGGCTGTCGGGCCTGCGCATCGCCGATGCCGGGGTGATGCCCGCAATCGTGTCGGGCAACACCCATGCACCGGTCACGATGATCGCGGACAAGGCGGCGGGGATGATCCTGGCGCGTTAGGTCAGCATTTCGCGGAACGCGTGCCAGCTGGCCTTGGGGGTCCGCACCATCGTGTCATAGTCCACATGGACCAGGCCGAAGCGCGGGCCGTATCCCCAGCCCCATTCGTAATTGTCCAGCAGCGACCAGTAGAAGAACCCGCGCACGTCCACGCCCTGATCCATCGCCGCCTTGGTCGCGCGCAGGTGATCGCCGATGAACCGGATGCGGGCCTGATCGTCGGTCGGCACCTCGGAGGCCATGCCGTTCTCGGTGACATACAGCGGCAGGTTGCCGGTGTGGTCGCGCGCCAGGCGGGTCAGGAATTCGGTCAGGCCCTCGGGGCGGATCTCCCAGTCCATCTGGGTCTTGGGCAGGGGGCCGGGCACCTCGGAGGCGTGGGGCCACAGCCCGTCGTTCAGGGTGTACAGGCGCCGGGTGTAGTAGTTGACCCCCAGCCAGTCCAGCGGCTGCGCGATCAGGTCCATGTCATCCTGCCAGCGGTCTGGCAGATGCGGCCCGATCCCGGCCAGCGCGGCGTCCGGGTATCCCTGGCCCATCAGCGCGCGGATGAACCACTGGTTATAGATTGCGTCCTGCGTCTCTGCCGCCTGTTCCGCCTGTTCCGCCTCGGCGGAGTTGTCGGCGGGGTGGCTGGTCTCGAAGTTCAGCACGATGCCCAGGTTCGTGGCGCCATCGGCGCGCAGCGCCTGCATCGCGGTGCCATGTGCCAGCAGGACATGGTGCATGGCGCGGCTGGCGGCACGGATGTCACGCAGGCCGGGGGCGTGGTGGCCGAGGAAATGCGACAGCCAGGCGATGCACCACGGCTCGTTCAGGGTGGCGGCCGATGCCACGCGGTCCCCGATGCGGGCGTTGATCGTGGTGCACAGGTCCGCGAAACGCTGCGCGATGTCGCGGTTCTGCCAGCCGCCCTGCGACGACAGCGCCGCGGGCAGGTCCCAGTGGTGATAGGTCAGGAAGGGTTTCAGGCCGCGTTCCAGCATGCCGTCGACCAGCTTGTCGTAGAAATCCAGACCATCGGGGTTCACCGTCACCCCGTCCGGCATCACCCGCGCCCAGGAGGTCGAAAAGCGGTAGCCGTCAAATCCTGCGTCGCGGATCAGGTCCAGGTCCTGCGGCCACAGCCGCAGGTGATCGCAGGCGCGACTGCCGTCGCTGTCATCCATGATGTTGCCGGGCGTGGCGGCAAAGGTGTCCCAATGCGACGGGCCCGCGCCGGCCGTGCCCTCGATCTGATAGGCCGAGGTGGCGGCGCCGAAGGTGAAACCTGCGGGAAAGTCGGTGCGGGGCGGCAGCATGGGGGATCCTCCTGATGGCGCAACCATGCTGGCATGTCCGCGCGGGGCGGGAAAGGGGTCAGGCGCCGCCGTTCACGCGCGCGGCGCCATCTGCCGCCAGGCAAAGGCCAGAACGAAGACCGCGGTCAGGATCACGATGATCGTGGGGGCGGGCGCGCTGTCCAGCCAGAAGCTGGCCCAGATGCCTGCCAGGCTGGCCGCGACCGCGATGACTGTGGCCAGCGCCATCATCACGGCCAGCCGGCGGGTCAGCAGGAAGGCGATGGCGCCGGGCGCGATCAGCAGCCCCACGGCCAGGATGATCCCAACCGCCGACAGCATCGCCACGACCGAGGCCGCGATCATCGCCAGCATCCCGTAATGCAGCCAGCCCACCCGCAGCCCCGACACCCGCGCCTGCACCGGATCGAAGGCCAGCAGCGCGAAGTCCCGCCATTTCAGCAGGAGCGCCAGCGTCACGGCGGCGGCGATGGGCAGGGCCTGGGCGAAATCGCCCGGCCCGATGCCCAGGATGTTGCCGAACAGGATATGGTCCAGATGCACGCCGGGCGGAAAGACCGTGAAGAGGATCAGCCCGACCGCGAACATGCCCGCCATGACGACGCCAAGCGCGGTGTCGGACTTGATGCGGCTGTTGGCGTCCAGCCAGCCCGAGGACAGCGCGCAGACCATGCCCGCCGCGAAGGCCCCGACCAGCAGGGGCAGGCCCAGGGCATAGGCCAGCACGATGCCTGGCAGGACCGCGTGGCTGATCCCGTCGCCCATCAGCGCCCAGCTCTTGAGGACCAGGAAGCAGGACAGCAGCGCGGCGGGGACCGCGACGATCACCGCGATCAGCGCCGCGTCCGCCATGACGGGAAAGGTGAAGGGCAGGATCAGCGCGTTCACGGCTGCGCCCTGACGGCATCGCGGGCGCGGCGGCGCGTGGCGCACAGCCCGTGTGTGGGGGCGAAGACGAAGGCCGCCAGGAAGATCAGCGTCTGCAGCGTCACGATGATACCGCCCGTGGCCCCATCCAGGAAGAAGCTGGCATAGGCGCCGATTGCCGAGGTCGTCGTGCCGATCACGACCGAGATTACGATCAGCCGCGGAAAGCGGTCGGTCAGCAGATAGGCCGTGGCCCCCGGCGTCACCACCAGGGCGATGACCAGGAAGGCGCCGACGGTCTGCATCGCCGCCACGGTCGAGGCCGCCAGCAGGGTGAAGAACAGCGCCTTCATGCGGTTCGGATGCAGGCCGATGGTGCGGGCGTGGACCTCATCGAAGAAGACCACCATCAGGTCGCGCCACTTCATCAAAAGGATCGCCAGCGAGACGCCCGAGATCAGCACCAGTTGGATCACGTCGCCCGGCGCGATGGCCAGGATGTTGCCCATGGTGATCGCCTGAAGGTCCACCGCGACCGGGTTCAGAGACACCATGAACAGCCCGATGCCGAAGAAGCCCGTGAAGATCAGCCCGATGATCGCGTCCTGTTTCAGCCCCGTGCGGGTGTTCAGGAACAGCATGGTCAGCGCTGCAAGCCCTCCCGACAGGAACGCGCCAAGCGCGAAGGGCAGGCCCAGCATATAGGCCCCCGCCACGCCCGGCACGATGGAATGGGACAGCGCGTCGCCGATCAGGCTCCAGCCCTTGAGCATCAGATAGGCTGACAGGAACGCGCAGACGCCGCCGATCAGGGCCGAGACCCAGATCGCGGTCGTCATGTAGCCATAGGTGAAGGGGGTCAGGGCCAGCTCGATCATCGGGCGTCGCGCGCGGGGGTTTTGCACCCCCGCACCCCCGCAGGGTATTGGGGCAAAGGAGAAACGCTCATGCGCCGCCCCCTGTCCGGTGACGGTCGTCGTAGAAGATCAGCGGGCGTTCGTCGTCGGTGAAGACGTCCACGTTGCGCGCGTCGGCGTCGTCATGCAGGTCGGTGCCGCCCAGCATGAAGTGGCGCAGCGTGCCGCCAAAGGCCTGGCGCAGGTTGGCGGGTGTGAAGGTCGTCTCGGTCGGGCCGAAGGCTAGCACCGTGCCTTTGACCAGCACAACGCGGTCGCAATATTCGGGGACCGAGCCCAGGTCATGGGTCGAGACCAGCATCACCCTGCCTTCGTCGCGCATCTGGCGCAGAAGCGTGATGATCGTCTGTTCGGTCTGCACGTCGACGCCGGTGAAGGGTTCGTCCAGCAGGATCACCCGCGCCTCCTGCGCCAGCGCGCGTGCCAGGAAGACGCGCTTCTTCTGGCCGCCGGACAGTTCGCCGATCTGGCGGGTGGCGTAATCGGTCAGTCCGACGCGGGCCAGTGCGTCGGTCACCGCCTGTCGGTCGGCAGGGCGGGCGCGGCGCAGGAAGCCCATATGGCCGTAGCGGCCCATCATCACCACGTCGCGCACCAGCACGGGGAAGGTCCAGTCGACCTCCTCCGCCTGTGGGACATAGGCGACCAGGTTGCGCGACAGGGCCTGGCGCACGGTCAGGCCCAGGATGCGCACCTGACCCGTGGCGTGGGGCAGCAGGTCCATCAGCGCCTTGAACAGCGTCGATTTTCCCGCGCCGTTCACGCCCACCAGCGCGGTGACCGAGCCCTGCGGCACGGTGAAGCTGGCTTGCGCCAGGGCGCGGTGGCCGTTGCGATAGGCGACGGTCAGGTCGGCCACCTCGATGCCCAGGGGATCAGCCATCGGCCAGCGCGTCCACGATGGTCTGCGACGTGACGCGCAGGAGGTCCAGATAGGTCGGCACCGGCCCGTCCGTCTCCGACAGGCTGTCCACATAGAGGACGCCGCCATAGTCGGCCCCGGTCTCGGCCGCGATGCTGCGGGCGGGACGGTCCGAGATGGTGCTTTCGGAGAAGATCACCGGGGCGCCCGTTTCGCGCATTCGGTCGATCAGGGCGCGGACCTGCTGGGGCGTGCCCTGGCCTTCGGCGTTGATGGGCCAGAGATACATCTCGGTCAGGCCGAAATCGCGGGCCAGATAGCTGAAGGCGCCTTCGGAGGTGACCAGATAGCGACGATCCTGGGGCAGGGCGCGGGCGGCGTCGCGCAGCGGGCCCACGACATCGGCGATCTGCTGCTTGTAGTCGTCCGCATTCGCGGCATAGGCGGCGGCGTTGTCGGGGTCGGCCTGGGCCATCGCGGCGGCGATGTTGTCGACATAGATCTGTGCCGAATCCAGCGCCATCCAGGCATGGGGGTTGGGCTTGCCTTCGTAATCTCCGCTGCGGATCGGCAGGGGGTCGATGCCCTGCGTCACCGTGACGATGGGCACGTCGCCCGCACGGTCCAGGTATTGCTGCGCCCATCCGTCCAGATTCAGCCCGTTGACCAGCACCAGGTCCGCATCGGCGATGCCGATGATGTCGCGCGGGCTGGGTTGATAGTCGTGGATCTCGGCCCCCGGCGGGGTGATCGAGCGGACCTCGGCCAAGTGGCCGCCAACGTTGCGGGCCATGTCGGCGATGATGGTGAAACTGGTGGCGACCTGCAGCTGGTCGGCGGTCGCATGGGTCGGGATCAGGAACAGGAACGGCGTTAGGAATCGATACATCGCATCCTCCAATGCCCCTGTTATCTGCGAACGGTTCGCAACTGTCAACAGTTGAGAACCAGTTGCAACTGGACCCCGGCTGCGGCAGAATGCGCGCATGACCAGACGACGTGCGGACAGGTTGGAGCAGGCGTTGCGGGATGCGGGGGTCCGCGTCACGCGTCAGCGCGCGGCGCTGCTGCAGGTGATCGCCGCGGCCGACGATCATCCGGACGCGGCCGAGCTGCATGCCCGGGCGGTCACCGCCGGGGCGGGGGTGTCGCTGGCCACGGTCTATCGCACGCTGACGACGCTGCAGGCGCAGGGCGTGATCGAGAAGCTGGAATTCCAAGGAGAGCCCGCCCGCTGGGAGGCCGCCGATCAGCGCCACCACGACCACATGATCGACGTGGACAGCGGCGAGGTCATGGAGTTCACCAACGAACGGATCGAGCGGCTGCAGGCCGAGATCGCCGCCGAGATGGGATATGACATCGTCCATCACCGGCTGGAGCTGTATGTGCGGCGGCGCTGATGCAGGTATTCGACAAGATCATCAGCGATCGAGGGTCGCGCTATGCGGTGTCGGGCGGGCCGGCCGCCGACCGGGCGGCGGTCGCCGCGATGCTGGCCGAGCTGACGCGGGTCAAGCGGTTCCAAAAGGCCACCCATCACAGCTGGGCCGCCATCCTGGGCGACGAGGGCGTCAAGGATGATGATGGGGAAAGCGGCGCGGGGCAGCTGATCCTGCAGATGCTGGAGCGCGCCGGCCTGCAGGATCATGTGGTCATCGTCACGCGCTGGTACGGCGGCAAGCATCTGGGCGGGGACCGGTTCCGGCATGTCGCCGATGCGGTGCGCCATTACCTGCGCGAGACGGGGGCGGGCTGACCCGGCAACGGGTCACCCCCTTGGTCAGGGCCGGAACATCACCTTGCCGGTGCGGCCCGGCGTCAGGGCGGCGGTCACGGCCTGGGTCGGTTCGTCCAGCCCGAAGGTGCCGCCCGCGGTCAAGTCCAGCTTGCCGTCCATGACCAGCCCGATCAGTTCGCCGAACATGCGCTGGCGATCCTCTGCCGGGGTGGCGGGCATCACCTTGGCACCCCAGAAGCCCTTGACGGACAGGTGCTTGAAGATGATCGGCCCGGCAGGCAGCTGCAGGTCCTCTCCGGTGGTCGAACCGAAGGTGACCAGCAGCCCCTCGGTCCCCAGCAGGTCGACCAGCCCGGCCGCGACCGCGCCGCCCACGGAATCGACCGCCGCGCGGGCGCCGTCCTTGCCCACGATCGCGCGCGCCTTGGCCACCCAGTCCGGGTCGCTGGTCGAGATGACGTCGGTCATGCCCATCGCGGTCAGCTCCTCGACCGCTTCGGGGCGGCGGACCAGGTTCAGCAGGCGCACGCCGCGCGACTGCGCCAGCACGGCCATGATCTTGCCCACCGCGCCGTTGGCGGCGGTCTGGATCACCCAGTCACCGCGCGACACGTGCAGGAATTCCAGCAGCGTGATGGCGCTGAAGGGCATGGCGATCAGCTGGGCCGCGGCCGCGTCTGGCATCTCGTCGGGGACGGGGATGGCGCCGGCGGCCTGGGCCACGGCGTATTCGGCCCAGGACCCCTTGAGGCCCGCGACGGCGACGCGGCGGCCCTTCAGGGCGGGGTCGACGCCGGGGCCGGTCTCCTCGACGATGCCCACGGCCTCGCTGCCGGCGGTGGCGGGCAGGTCGGGACGCACGCCGTAATTGCCGCGGATGGTCCACAGGTCGTGATTGTGGATGGGCGACAAAAGCACGCGGACCAGCAGCTCGCCGTCCTGCGGGGCGGGACGGTCGGTGTCGGTCGACTGCAGCACATCGGCGGGTTCGCCGAAGCGGTCATGGGTGACGCTGCGCATAAGATATCCTTTCGGTCCTGTTCGTTGCAGCTGACCTAGGCATTGCCCCCTGCCGTTGCCAGTGCCGGCGCGCGGGCGGTGACAGGATGACTCCGCGTCAAGCGGCCCGTTCGGCGGGAACCTCGCGGGCCAGCGCCCGCGCCTCGGCCCGGTCCAGGGCGGCCAGGATCTGATCGATCGTGGCCCCCCGCGCCCGCTGTCGCTGCCAGATCCGCAGGCAGGATGCGGGCGACCAGGGGAGGGCGGCGCGGCTCAGCCAGGCGCGCAGCGGCGCAGGCAGTGCGTCGAAGGCCGCCATGGGGTCGCGCGTGCGCCGCCGCTGGCGCTGCGCGGTCCGGCCCAGATTGGCAGAGCGGCGCATCAGCACGATGCGGCCTCCTCCACCGAATCGACCACCACCAGCAGCCGCGTCTGGCCGGGGATGGCGGGCGGCGACCGGTGCAGGATGCCCGTCGGCTGGACCCCCCAAGTCCGGCCGCGGAACAGTGCGGCGGTGCCCGTGGGCATCTGCTGGATGCGGTCGACCTGGGCCGGACCACTGACGGGACCGAACTGCGTGCCCGCCCCGCGCAGCGTGCAAAGCAGCCGTGCGCGCACTGCATCCAGATGCCATTTCGGACAGGACTGGCCATCCGTGACCTCGACCCGCAAGGTGACCATCAACGCGCCCAGGGAAAGCGCCGCGTGCTGCGCCAACTCGGCGATCTGGTCGATCAGCGCCGTGCGGTGATCGCAATCCGCCAGCGCGGCCGCGTCGCAGGCATGGCGCAGGGCCGTCGCGGCGTCCTGCGGGCGCAGGGTCTGGCGCAGACGCGGCAACCGGTCCGGCGGCAACGCGTCCAGCCAGGCCTGCCATGCAGGATCGGTGATCCGCTGCCACAGCGCGACCGCGACGCCGGGCAGCGCGATGGTCCCCAGCACGCGCGGATCGTGGCCGCTGTTCATCGCCGTCGCGGGGGCGGGGGTCGGGCGCAGGGCGACGCGCTGGTTCATGCCGCGACATCCGCCGCGCGGCGCCAGGCGGGGAAGGGGTCGGGCAGGGCGGTCCAGCCGGCCGGGTTGTCGCCCCATTCCTCGCCCAGAAGGCAGGCGTCCAGGCGGGCGCGGATGCGGTCCTCGTCCATGCCGGTGCCGATGAAGACCAGCTCCTGCCGCCGGTCGCCGAAGGGGTCGGACCAATGCGCGTCCAGATAGGCGCGCCCCTCGGGGTGGGTCGGCCAGCGGTCGCGCGGGACCGAGGCCCACCACTGCCCCAGGGGCCGGACCGAGGACAGCGCCCCCGCCAGAGAGAATTCGGCCACCCAGTCGGGCCGCGTGGCGACCCAGAAATGCCCCTTGGCGCGGATCACGCCGGGCAGGGGGCCGTTCAGCAGCTCGTGGATCTTGCGCGGCTCGAACGGCTGGCGGGCGCGATAGACGAAGCTGGCGACGCCGTATTCCTCGGTCTCGGGGGTGTGGTCGGCATGGCCATACAGCTCCTTCGCCCACATCGGATGGGTATGGGCACGGTCGAAATCAAACAGGCCGGTGTTCAGGATGTCGCGGGGCGCGACGCGGCTGTGATCCGTCTCGATGATGCGCGCGTCGGCGTTCAGCGCGCGGATGATCTTGCACGCCGCATCCACGCGGGCGGGACCGGCATCGCTGCATTTGTTCAGCACGATCACGTCGGCGAATTCCATCTGGTCGGTCAGCAGATCGACCAGCGTGCGCGCATCGGCGTCGCCCATCACCTCTCCGCGGTCGGACAGGAAATCGTGGCTGGAGAAGTCGGCCGTCAGGTTCACCGCATCGACCACCGTCACCATCGTGTCCAGCCGCGCCACGTCGGACAGGCTGGCGCCGCTGTCATCCGCGAACTCGAAGGTGGTGGCGACGGGCAGGGGTTCGCTGATGCCGGTCGATTCGATCAGCAGGTAGTCGAACCGCCCCGCCTGGGCCAGACGGCGCACCTCCAGCAGCAGGTCCTCGCGCAGCGTGCAGCAGATGCAGCCGTTCGACATCTCGACCAGGGTCTCCTGGGTCTGCGACATGCCGCCCTCGGCGCGGACCAGGTCGGCGTCGATGTTCACCTCGGACATGTCGTTGACGATGACGGCGACGCGCAGCCCGTCGCGATTGTTCAGGACGGCGTTCAGCAGGGTCGTCTTGCCGGCGCCCAGAAAGCCGGACAGGACGGTGACGGGCAGGCGGGGATCGTGGGTCATGGCAGGTCCTCGGTGCTGTGGCTGGTCAAATTAGTTATAGTATAACATTACTGATGACAATCCTGCAGCCTGCCTTGCCCGCCCCATTGACGACCCGCCCCCGATGGGCCATGCCGCGCGGATGCTGCACATCGATGACATCTCCTATTCCATCCAGGGCCGCCCGCTGTTCGCCGGCGCCTCGGCATCCGTGCCCGAAGGGCACAAGGTCGGCCTTGTGGGTCCGAACGGCGCGGGCAAGACGACGCTGTTCAAGCTGATCCGCGGCGAACTGGGCCTGGACGGCGGCGCCATCAGCCTGCCGACGCGCGCCCGCATCGGCGGCGTGGCCCAGGAATCGGCCGCGACCGCGTTGTCCGTGCTGGAGACCGTCCTGGAGGCAGACCAGGAACGCACCGCCCTGATGGCGGAATCGCTGACCGCGACGGACGCGCACCGCATCGCGGACATCCAGACCCGCCTGACCGACATCGACGCTTGGTCGGCCGAGGCTCGCGCCGCGACGATCCTGGACGGGCTGGGCTTCGACACCACAGACCAGCAGCGACCGACCAGCGACTTCAGCGGCGGCTGGCGGATGCGCGTGGCGCTGGCGGGGGTGCTGTTCGCGCAGCCCGACCTGCTGCTTCTGGACGAACCGACCAACTATCTGGACCTGGAAGGCGCGCTGTGGCTGGAAACCTATCTGGCCCGCTATCCGCACACGGTCATCATCATCAGCCACGACCGCGGCCTGCTGAACCGCGCCGTCGGCCATATCCTGCATGTCGAGGACAAGAAGCTGACGCTGTATACCGGCGGCTATGACAGCTTCACCCGCATCCGCGCCGAAAAGCGTGCATTGCAGGCCGCCGAGGCCAAGAAGCAGACCGAACGCCGCGCCCATCTGCAAAGCTTCGTCGACCGCTTTGGTGCCAAGGCCAGCAAGGCCCGCCAGGCCCAGGCCCGCGTCAAGGCACTGGCCAAGATGGAGCCGATCACCGCGCCCGAAGAGGCCAAGTTCTTCCGTTTCAGCTTTCCTCAGCCCGAGGAGCTGTCGCCCCCCATCGTCGCGATGGAGGGGGTCAATGTCGGCTATGGCGACCGCACCGTGCTGTCGCGCCTGGGGCTGCGCATCGATCAGGACGACCGCATCGCGCTGCTGGGCCGCAACGGCCAGGGCAAGTCGACGCTGTCCAAGCTGCTGGCCGGGCGCCTGACGCCGATGGCCGGCAAGGTGGTGCAGTCGAACAAGCTGCGCGTCGGCTATTTCGCCCAGCACCAGGTCGACGAGCTGTCGCTGGACGACACGCCGCTGGACCACATCCGCGCCGTGCGCCCGAACGAGGCGCAGGCGCGCCAGCGCGCCCGCCTTGCCGGTTTCGGCCTGATGGAGGCGCAGGTCGAGACCAAGGTCCGCGCCCTGTCCGGCGGCCAGAAGGCGCGCCTGTCGCTGCTGCTGGCCACGATCGACGCGCCGCATCTGCTGATCCTGGACGAACCGACCAACCACCTGGACATCGAAAGCCGCGAGGCCCTGTCCGAGGCGCTGAACGATTACACCGGCGCGGTCGTGCTGGTCAGCCACGACATGCACCTGCTGGGACTGGTCGCGGACCGGCTGTGGCTGGTCAAGGACGGCGCTGTCGCCCCCTACGAGGGCGATCTGGATGATTACCGCAAGTTCCTGCTGTCTGGCGACGCGCCCGCCGAGAAGTCCGGCGAGAAGACTCCCGAGGCGCCAAAGCCCGCCGCCCCGAAAAAGCCGAACCGCGATGCGGTGCTGGCCCTGCGGTCGGACGTGCGCAAGTCCGAGGAGCGGGTCCAGAAGCTGACCGAGATGATGGGAAAGCTGGACGTCAAGCTGGCCGATCCGGGCCTCTACAACGATCCCTACGAGGCCGAGAAATGGGGCAAGAAGCGGGCCGAGGCCGTGCGCGCCCTGGCCTTCGCCGAGGAGCTGTGGATGGCCGCGCTGGAAAAGCTGGACGCGGCCGAAAAGGGCTGACGGCGGGGTGATCATCGCGCTGTTGCGAAAATGCGGCGCATGGCCCAGGATGAGAAGCGGACAGGTTGTGCCTTGCGGGGGACGGCCATAGATACCCGGAAAGCCCTTTTTGCGCGGAATCGCCCCCATGAAATATGCCTTGGCCCTTGCCGTCCTGTTCGCCGTTCCCGCCCATGCGCAGGATTTCGGGGCAACCGGGGGGCGCACGTTCTCGGTCGATCTGGGCGTCGGTGCGGCCCTGCGCCCGGCCTATCCCGGTGCCGACGATGCCGAAGTCGCGCCGTGGATCATCTGGCGCGACGCGGGCTTCGGTCCGGTCGGTACGGCCCCTGCGCAGGGATTCTCGATCGCGCCGTCCTTTGGCACCGTGGGCAAGCGTGAAAGCAGCGACGACGCGGCTCTGACGGGGCTGGACGACATCGACCGCGCCTATGAGCTGGGCCTGCGGGTCAGCTATGGCGCGGGGCCGGTGACGGCCTATGGCAGCGTGCGCCGCGGGTTCGAGGGCCATGAGGGCATCACCGGAGAGGTCGGCGCGAAGTACCGCACCGAGCTGAGCGACCGCGTGACCCTGTGGTCCGGGGCCGAGGTCGTCTATGGCAATGACGACTTCAACAACACTTATTTCGGCGTGACGCCCGCCGAAAGCGTGACCAGCGGCCTGCCCGCCAGCGCCCCCGGCGGCGGTCTGAACGAGGCCGCGATCACCTTCGAGGCGCGCTATGCCATCAACGACACGACCGCCCTGCTGGGCGAGGTGCGCTATGGCAAGCTGATCGGCGACGCTGCCGATTCGCCGGTGGTCCAGGACGAATACCAACCCTCGCTGCGCCTCGGCGTGACGCGCCGCTTCTCCTTCGGTTTCTGATCGCCGCAGGGCCATCGGATCGGGGTCGCGCGGGGCGCGGCCCCTTTTTTTGGCGAAATGTTTTAAGCCTGAAATAATTTCTTGACAGGTCGCGCCCGCCTGTTGCGTTCTGGTGTCAAGGCATCCGAACCGGGCCGCGACCAACGCGGTCCCCGCCAACAGGGAAAGACCGCACCATGACCCAGACCCGTTCGCTGATCGCGGCGCTTGCCGCAACGACCGCCCTGGCCGCCCCGGCCATGGCGCAGGACGACACGCTGACCGTGGGCGTGCTGCTGACGCTTTCCGGCCCCGGCGCCGTTCTGGGAGAGATGGCGCGCGACGGCTTCCTGCTGGCAGCAGAGGAGATCGGCGATCTGGGCGGCATCCCGACCGAGATCATCGTGGTCGATGACGAACAGAAACCCGACGTCGCCGCCAACAAGGCCCGCGAACTGGTCGAACGGAACGGCGCGGACATCGTGGTCGGGCCGATCTTCTCGAACGTCGCGGGCGCCATCGTGCAGCCGGTGACCCAGGGCGGCGGCATCCTGATCAGCCCGAATGCAGGTCCGTCGAACCTGGCCGGAGCGGAATGCAACAAGGCCTTCTTCGCGACCTCCTATCAGAACGACCAGATGCACGAGGTGATGGGCGCCCATGCGCAGGCGCAGGGGTTCCAGAACGTCTTCCTGCTGGCCCCGAACTATCAGGCCGGGCAGGATGCGCTGGCGGGTTTCAAGAAGAGCTATACCGGCGGCGTCGCCGGAGAGATCTTCACCCAGATGGGCCAGCTGGACTATTCCGCCGAACTGGCCCAGATCGCCGCGATGCAGCCCGATGCGGTCTTTGCCTTCATGCCGGGCGGCATGGGCGTGAACCTGGTGCGCCAGTATCGCCAGGCCGGGCTGGAGGGCATCCCCTTCCTGTCGGCCTTCACCGTGGATGAGGCGACGCTGCCCGCGCAGGCCGAGGCGGCCCTGGGCTTCTTCGCCGGGTCGAACTGGGCGCCCGATCTGGACACGCCGGAAAACGCCGCCTTCGTCGCGGCCTACGAGGCGAAATACGGCCATGTGCCCGGCGTCTATGCCATGCAGGGCTATGACGCGGCCCGCCTGATCGACGGCGCGCTGCGCGAGGCGGGCGGAACCGACCGCGACGCGCTGATCGCGGCGCTGGAGGGGGCGCCCTTCACCTCGGTCCGCGGCGATTTCAGCTTTGGTCCCAACCACTTCCCGATCCAGGACTTCTACCTGACCACGGTCGTGCAGCGCGAGGACGGCAAGTTCGCCACCTCGGTCGTCGAGAAGATCTTCGACGACTATCAGGACAATTACGCCGCCAACTGTCAGATGAACTGAGCCGATGACCAGCCTGTTCCTGCTGCAGCTGCTGAACGGGGTGCAGCTGGGGGTCCTCTTGTTCCTGATCGCCGCGGGGTTGACCCTGGTGTTCGGGATCATGGATTTCGTGAACCTGGCCCATGGCGTGATCTACATGGTCGGCGCCTATCTGGTGGTGATGTTCGCGTCCATGACCGGCAGTTACGGGCTGGGCCTTCTGCTGACCCTTCCCGCGACGCTGGTCATCGGGCTGGTGCTGGAGGCGCTGATCTTTCGCAGGCTCTATGACCGCCCGCATCTGGATCAGGTGCTGGCGACCTTCGGGCTGGTCATGGTGGTGACGGAACTGGTCAAGATCATCTGGGGCCAGTCGCCGCTGTCGATCCTGCCGCCCGATGCGCTGTCGGGGTCGGTTCCGCTGGTGGGTGCCCTGCGCTATCCGGTGTTCCGGCTGGTGGTGATCGCGGCGGGGCTGGCGGTCGCGGTGGGGCTGTGGCTGGTCATCACGCGCACCCGCATCGGCATGCGCCTGCGGGCGGGCGCCACCAACCGCGCGATGGTGGGCGCGCTTGGCGTCGATATCGGGCGGCTGTTCACGGTGATCTTCGCCTTCGGGGCGATGCTGGCGGGGTTCGCGGGGGCGATGGTGGCACCCATCCTGTCGGTCGATCCGGGGATGGGGGAAAGCGTGCTGATCCTGGCCTTCGTGGTGATCGTCATCGGCGGCATCGGCTCGGTCAAGGGGGCGTTCGCGGGGGCGCTGCTGGTGGGGATCGTCGACACGTTGGGCCGCAGCTTCGGCCCGATCATCCTGCGCGCGGTTATGGAGCCATCCGCCGCCGCCCAGACCGGGCGCGTGCTGGCGCCGATGCTGGTCTATGTGCTGATGGCCGCGATCCTGGCCGCCCGGCCGCAGGGCCTGTTTGGAGCGCGCCCATGACCCGCTGGCTGATGCGCCGCCGGGTGGCGGCCTGGGCGATCTTCGGCGGTTTCGCCCTCTTGCCGCTGGTCGCGGCGCTGACGGGGGACCCCTATCTGGTGGTGGTGGCAACGCGCATTCTGGCCTTTGCCATGGCCGCCTTGGCGCTGGACCTGATCCTGGGCTATGGCGGCATGGTCAGCTTTGGCCATGCGGCCTATCTAGGCATCGGCGCCTATGCGGTGGCGATCCTGTCGCGCGCGGGCATCACCGACCTGGGCGCGCATCTGGGCATGGCGGTGGTCGCGGGGGCGGCCTTCGCGCTGGTCACCGGGGCGATCAGCCTGCGCACGCGGGGCATCTATTTCATCATGATCACATTGGCCTTCGCGCAGATGGCCTATTTCTTCTTCGTGTCGCTGTCGGCCTATGGCGGCGATGACGGGGTAACGCTGACCGCGCGGTCGACCGTGCTGGGGCAGGACTGGCTGTCCGATGACCGGGTGCTGTATTACGCGGCGCTGGCGATGCTGCTGAGCCTCTATCTGCTGTCTGTCGCGATCACCGGGTCGCGGTTCGGGCGCGTGCTGACCGGGGCGCGGGAAAACCCGCTGCGGATGCAGGCGGTGGGCTTCACCCCCTTCCGGTTTCAGCTGACGGCCTTCGTCATCTCGGGCGCGATGACTGCCATCGCCGGGGTGATCCTGGCCAATCAGGCCAGCTTCGTCTCGCCCTCCTACATGAACTGGCACCGCTCGGGGGAACTGGTGGTGATGGTCGTGCTGGGCGGCATCGGCAACCTGCTGGGCGCCATCGCCGGGGCCACGCTGGCGCTGCTGCTGGAGGAATGGCTGGCGCTCTTCACCGAACATTGGCGGCTGATCTTCGGTGCGCTGCTGATCCTGGTCGTGCTGTTCTCGCGCGACGGGCTGACGGGGCTGTTCAGGGGGCGCGGGAAATGAGCCTTCTCTCCGTGCGCGGGTTGCGCAAATCCTATGGCGCGCTGAAGGTCACCGACGATCTGGACCTGGAGGTCACCGAAGGCGAGCTTCACGCCATCATCGGCCCGAACGGGGCGGGGAAATCCACGCTGATCGCGCAGCTCTCGGGGCAGGCGGGGTCGGATGCGGGCTCGGTCCGCTTTGCGGGGGCCGAGATGATGGGTCGTCCCATGCCCGCCCGGGTCCGGGCGGGCATGTCGCGCAGCTTCCAGATCACCTCGATCCTGCCGGGCTTCACCGTGCTGGAGAACGTGGCCACCGCCGTGCAGGCCCATGCGGGCAGCAGCTTCCGCTTCTTCGCCCCGGTCGCAAGGGACGCCGACCTGAACGCACAGGCGCGGGACGCGCTGTCCCGCGTGGGCCTGTCCGACCGGGCGGACACCCGCGCCGGCAGCCTGTCGCATGGAGAGAAACGTGCGCTGGAACTGGCCATCGCGCTGGCCACGCGGCCGCGCCTGCTGCTGCTGGACGAGCCCCTGGCCGGGACCAGCGGGGCCGAGGCCGAGCGTCTGGTCCAGGTCATGGCGGGCCTGAAGAGGCAGGTGACGCTGGTGCTGATCGAACATGACATGGATGCGGTCTTTGCGCTGGCCGACCGAGTCAGCGTGCTGGTCTATGGCCGGATCATCGCGACCGGCACGCCCGATCAGGTCCGCGCCGATCCGGCGGTGCGCGCCGCCTATCTGGGGGATGCGTGATGCTGGTCGTCGAGGGGCTGCAGGCCGGTTACGGAGAGGCGCAGGTCCTCCACGACATCCACCTGTCGGTCGGGCAGGGGCAGGTCGTGACCCTGCTGGGCCGCAACGGCATGGGCAAGACCACGACGATCAGCACGATCTTTGGCCTGCTGGCGGCGCGGGGCGGGCGGGTCAGCATCGACGGGCGCGACGTGACCCGCGCCGCGCCGCACCGCATCGCGCGCGCGGGCCTGGGCCTGGTCCCCGAGGGGCGGCAGGTCTTTCCGACGCTGGACGTGCGCGAGAACCTGATCGCCACCGCGCGCCCCGGACACTGGACCCTGTCGCGCGTCCTTGAGCTGTTCCCGCGCCTGTCCGAACGCATGGGCCACAAGGGCAGCGAACTGTCTGGCGGCGAGCAGCAGATGCTGGCCATCGGCCGGGCGCTGATGACCAACCCCCGCCTGATCGTGCTGGACGAGGCGACCGAGGGCCTGGCCCCCCTGATCCGGGACGAGATCTGGTCCTGCCTGACGCGCCTGAAGGACCAGGGCGAGGCGATCCTGATCGTGGACAAGAACCTGTCGGCCCTAACCCGCTTTGCCGACCACCATGTGGTGATCGAGAAGGGCCGCACCGTCTGGTCCGGCGACAATGCGCAGCTTTTGAACGATTCCGCTGTGGCAGAACGGCATCTGGGCGTCTGACGGACGCACATCCCCCTTTACCGGCGCGGCCTGCGCGACATAATAAGATGCATTGGTCTGCGGCGACTGCCGCCCGTTTTTTTCAGGAATTCATCATGCGTCCGTCCGCGCGAATCGTGACCCTCGGTCTTGCTTTCGCGCCGCTGATGCTGGCCGCCTGCCGCGTCGATGCCGGCGGAGGCGGTGAGGCACCGACCGTCCAATGCGCCCCGGCCCAAGGTGTGGACATGGTCCAGGCCGATGCCCTGTGCGACGCGCTGCGCGCCCAGGACCCGAAAGGCGGGATGCGCCTGCGCGTCCTGGCCACGGGGCCCACGGCGTTGTCCGCACAGCTGGACCGCGTGACCGACCAGGGCGACCGGCCCGGCCAGCGGATGGATTTCAGCGTCACGGACCGGGACCTGCAGCCCGACGATTTCACCAGCTTTGCCCGCGACCTGCTGCGATACGGGTTGCCCGATTAGGAAAGAGCCGCACGCATGTGCCAGATCTGCGCCAACCTTCGTCCCTATGACAAATCCTGCGCCGGGTCGGAGTTCGCGGGTTCCACCGTCGATCTGCTCAGCGCGACGCTGCGCGAACAGGGCGACGCGCCGGGGGGGCGGGGAACCCCCTATCGCATGGCGCCGGGGGACGTGTTCAACGGCACGGTCGGATTTTCGGGCGACAATGACTGGGTGGCCGTCCGTCTGGAGGCTGGCACGACCTATCGAATCGCCCTGAACGGCATCAGCCTGTCGGACCCCCTGCTGGAACTGCGCGGCCCCGATGGCCGCGTGGTCGCCGTGAACGACGACGGGGGGCCGGGGCTGGACAGCCTGATCACCATCGCGCCCACGCAGACCGGGACCTATTACGTGAACGCGGGCGCCTATTCCGCGGGCACCGGCAGCTATCAGCTGGTCGTGACCGAGGCGCCCGTGCCCCGGCCCGCCCCGATGGCCGAGCTGGCCACCTATCTGACCGACGGCTTCTGGGCCGATACCGGACAGTCCGCGCGGTCCTTCGACATGTCGCGCGACAACATCATCACCTATGACTTCAGCGGCCTGACGCCGCAGGGCCGGGCGCTGGCGCGCGACGCGATGCAGGCCTGGTCGGCGGTCGCCAACCTGCGCTTCGTTGAACAGCGCGGCGATGCCGACATCACCTTCGATGACAACCAGGACGGGGCCTTTGCCCAGTCGACGATCATGGGCGGGCGCATCCTGCGGTCGTCGATCAACGTCTCCACGGACTGGATCTCGCAGGATGGCGCGCGCATCGGCACCTATTCCTATCAGACCTACGTGCACGAGATCGGTCACGCGCTGGGCCTGGGGCACCAGGGCCCCTATAACGGCAGCGGCAATTTCGCCGATGACGCGTGGTTCGTGAACGACAGCTGGCAGGCCTCTGTGATGTCCTATTTCGGCCAGGACGAGAACCCCAACATCGCCGCCAGCGGCGCCTATCTGGCGTCGTTGATGCCCGCCGATATCATCGCCATCCAGCGCCTGTACGGCGCCGCGGGTGCGGGGTCGCTGACCGCGGGCAACACGGTCTATGGCGTGGGCCATACGCTGGGCAGCAGCTGGCTGGGGCGCGTGTTCTCGGCGCAGGACGGGGGCTCTCACCAGACCGTCCAGAACGCGCGCGGCGTGGCGATGACCATCTATGACGCAGGCGGCCATGACGTTCTGAACTTCTCCAACGACGGTCAAGCGCAGCGGGTCGATCTGCGTCCCGGGGCCATGTCGGACATCTATGGCCTGCGCGGCAATCTGCAGATCGCCCAGAACACCGTGATCGAGGGCTATGTCGCAGGATCGGGCAATGACGCGGTCCATGGCAACGCTGCCGGCAACGTCCTGCGCGGCATGGGCGGCCACGATCGGCTGTCGGGCGGATGGGGCAACGACATCCTGCATGGCGGCGCGGGGAACGACACCCTGCTGGGGGATGTCGGTGCGGACCGGCTGTTCGGCGATGCCGGGAACGACGTGCTGACCGACCTGCAGGGCGACAATGCGATGGCCGGCGGGACAGGGGACGATCGCCTGACCGCGGGGGCCGGACGCGACAGCCTTTATGGCGACGATGGCGCGGACATCATCCTGGCGGGGGCGGGCGATGATCTGATCCGCGGCGGGGCGGGGTTCGACACGATCCGCGCCGGTGCCGGCCATGATCGGGCCGAGGGAGGCCTGGGCAACGACATCGTCGATGGCGGCTGGGGCAACGACCGCCTGTTCGGCCAGCAGGGCAACGACACGATGGTCGGCGGGCTGGGGGCCGATTCGATGGCGGGCGGACTGGGCGCGGACACGTTCCGGTTCTTCTCTGCCGCCGACAGCAGCCTTGCCGCGCCGGACCTGATCGTCGATTTCGACCCCGATCGGGATGTGATCGACCTGCGGGCGCTGGATGTCGACTATGTCGGACGCGGGCCGCTGGCGGGGGATGCCGCAGTGCGGTGGGACCACGCGAACGGGATGACCCGCGTGCTGGTCGACGTGGATGGCGACCGCCTGCCTGACATGCTGATCCGCCTGAGCGGCAGGCTGCAGCTGGACGCCGACAGCTTCCTGCTGTGAGGCGACCCGCGCGGGGCTTGCAAATTCCCCGCGACCGGGTCCATCTGCCTGCCAATACCGATGACAAGGACCGGCCATGGCATACGCACAGACCCTAACCCCCCGCCCCGGATTGGGCCTTCCCGGAACCGGGGCACTGGTTGTCCTGGGGCTTGGCACCATCGCGCTGGCGCTGACCCAGGGGGCGGCGCAGGGCGCGTTGTTCCTGGTGGGCGGCGCCTTGGGCATGTCGCTGTACCATGCGGCGTTCGGGTTCACCTCCGCGTGGCGGGTGTTCATCCTCGACCGCCGGGGCAGGGGCCTTCGGGTGCAGATGCTGCTGCTGGCCATGGCGGTGGTGCTGTTCTTTCCGGCCCTGGCATCGGGAACGCTGTTCGGGAACGAGGTGCGGGGCCTGGTCTCTCCGGCCGGGCTGGGCGTGATCGCGGGGGCGTTCATCTTCGGCATCGGCATGCAGCTGGGCGGCGGCTGCGCCTCCGGCACGCTGTTCACCGCCGGGGGCGGCAATGCGCGGATGCTGATCACGCTGGTCTTCTTCATCGTGGGGTCGGTGCTGGGCACCGTCCATTTCGACTGGTGGGCCAGCCTGCCTGCGTTGGAGCCTGTCGCCCTGTGGCAGCCGCTTGGTCCCTGGGGCGGGATCGCGCTGTCTCTGGCCATCTTCGGGGCGATCGCGCTGATCACGATGAGGGTCGAACGCAACCGCCACGGCACGCTGGAGCAGCCCCCCGAAAGTGAGCGTCACGGCATGGCGCGCTGGCTGCGCGGGCCCTGGCCGCTGGTCGGTGGCGCGGTGGCGCTGGTGGTCCTGAACTTCCTGACGCTGGCGATCTCGGGGCGGCCCTGGGGCATCACCTCGGCCTTTGCGCTGTGGGGGGCCAAGATCGCGCAGGCCATCGGCATCGACCCCACCGCCTGGGGCTACTGGCAGCGCCCCGCCAATGCCGAGGCGCTGCAGTCAAGCGTGTTCTCGGACGTCACCTCGGTCATGGATTTCGGCATCATCGCGGGGGCCATGCTGGCCGCGTCGCTGGCCGGTCGGTTCGCGCCGTCGCTGCGGATCCCGCTGCGGTCGGTGATCGCCGCGGTCGTGGGCGGGCTGATGCTGGGTTACGGCGCGCGCATCGCCTATGGCTGCAACATCGGGGCGTATTTCTCGGGGATCGCGTCGGGCAGCCTGCACGGCTATCTGTGGGCGGTGGCGGCATTCGCGGGCAACATGCTGGGCGTGGCCCTGCGCCCGTGGTTATTCATGGAACGCCGCACCAGCCGCGCCGACGGCTGAGATGGACTGGCTGGCCCCCGTCGACGCCTATTGCGAACGCACGGGGCCGGAATACTGGTCCGAACCCGTCAATGCGCTGACCAACCTGGCCTTTCTGCTGGCGGCTCTGGTCATGGCGCGGCGCCTGCGGGGACCGGGCATGGCGACGGGGCGCGTGCTGGCCGGGGTGTTGTTCGTCATCGGGCTGGGGTCCTGGCTGTTTCACACCCATGCCAACGGACTGACCGGGCTGATGGACGTCCTGCCGATCCTGACGTTCATCCTGATCTACGTGTTTGTCGCCACACGCGACTATCTGGGCGCCCGGCCTTGGGTCGCGGCGCTGGTGGCGGCGGGGTTCGTCCCCTATGCGGCGGTCACGGTGCCGCTGTTCGCGCAGGTGCCGGGGCTGGGATCGTCGGCCAGCTATGCGCCGGTGCCGGTGCTGATCCTGGCCTATGCGGTCCTGCTGCGGAACCGCCTGCCGCGCGTGGCGCGGGGCCTGGCGATCGGGGCGGGGCTGCTGACGCTATCGCTGATCTTTCGCACGCTGGACCAGACCAGCTGCGCCGTGCTGCCCATCGGCACGCATTTCATGTGGCACATCCTGAACGCGACCATGCTGGCATGGATGATCGAGGTCTGGCGGCGGCATCGGATCGGTTAGGGGATCTTGGTGCACCCGAAGGGATTCGAACCCCTGGCCTCTGCCTTCGGAGGGCAGCGCTCTATCCAGCTGAGCTACGGGTGCACGCGCCGCCTGATTACCCGGCGGGGTCAGGCGACGCAATGGTGAAAATCGATCAGGCGGCGTCCAGGGCCGTGATGATCGGGACAAAGTCGGCGGCCTTCAGGCTGGCGCCCCCCACCAGCGCGCCGTTCACATGCGCGATGGCAAAGATCTCGGCCGCATTCGCGGGCTTGACGCTGCCACCGTAGAGCAGCGCCACATCGGCTCCGTCGGACAGGCGCGCGGACAGGTGGTCGCGCATCAGCGCGTGCACCTGGGCGATCTGATCCAGCGTCGGCGTGCGTCCGGTGCCGATCGCCCAGACCGGCTCATAGGCCAGAACGGTGTTGCGGGCATTGGCGCCGTCCGGGACGGACCCGGCCAGTTGCGTGGCGATCACGTCCAGGGTGCGGCCGGCGTCGCGTTCGGCCTCGGTCTCGCCGACGCAGATGATGGCGGTCAGGCCTGCGGCATGGGCGGCCTGCGCCTTGGCGCGCACCATGGCGTCGGTCTCGCCGTGATCGGCGCGGCGTTCGGAATGGCCAAGGATGACGTGCGTCGCGCCCGCGTCGCGCAGCTGCAGGGCGGCGATGTCACCGGTATGGGCGCCCTTGTCGGCATGGTGGCAATCCTGCCCGCCGACCAGCAGGTCGCTGGCGCCGATGCGCGCCATCATCGGGTGGATCAGCAGGGCTGGCGGGCAGATCAGGACGTCGCAGGTTGCGCCTTCGGCGGCGGCGGCCATGTCGTCCAGCTGATCCAGCGCGGCCAGATCGCCGTTCATCTTCCAGTTTCCAGCGGCAAGTTTGCGCGGTGCCATGGGGGTCCTCCGTGGGTTCGGGACAGGCTTAGCCAGCGTCCCGCCCCCGCGCAAGGCTCAGCTCTGCGCGCGGCTGCCCTCGATCGGGGCAAAGTTCACCGACTCTCCGCAGCCGCAGCTGTCGGTGACGTTGGGGTTGCGGAACCGGAAGCCCTGTTCCAGCAGGCCGGTCTCATAGTCGATCTGGGTGCCGAACAGGAACATCTGCGCCATGGGCGCGATGATGACGCGCGCGCCGTCCAGTTCGACCACCTCTTCGTTCGGGGTGGGGGTCTGGGCCAGCTCCATGGTGTATTCCATGCCCGCGCAACCGCCCTTCTTCAGCCCGATGCGCAGACCATAGGCGTTCTTGCCCGCCATCAACCGCGCGATCTGGGCGGCGGCGGCGGGGGTGATGGTCACGGGAGGGGTGCCGGGCATGGCGAACATGGCGATATCCTTTCGGGCTTGGCGTCAAGATAGTCATCCGGGGGGCATCGGTTCAAGACCGCCCCCCGGCCGGCGATCACATGAAGCCCAGTTCCAGGCGCGCCTCGTCGGACATCATGTCCATGCCCCATTGCGGCTGGAAGGTCATCTCGACATCGACCTGCTTGACGCCTGGCACGGCTTCGACCGCGTCGGCGACCCATCCCGGCATCTCTCCGGCGACGGGGCAGCCGGGCGCGGTCAAGGTCATGATCACCCGCACCTCGGAGGCGTCGTTGATGTCGATCGTGTAGATCAGGCCCAGGTCGTGGATGTTGACCGGGATTTCGGGGTCATAGACGGTCTTGCACGCCTCGACGATGGGCTCGTAGAGGGGATGGTCGGTCGAAGACGGCGCGATCAGCGGCGCGCCTTCCATCAGGGGTTCGGTCATCGGAGCATCCTTCAATTCCGACCGATTATATAGGGCAGGCCCGCCCCGCGGTCCAGGGGGCGGCCCGCATTGCGCCGGGCGGGGGGCGGCGCTACAAGCGGCCGGTTCCAAAAGGCTCGGGCTGACCCATGACCACGCGTTTCGACTTCACCCTCCAGGCGACCGACGGCGCCGCGCGCACCGGCATCATCGACACGCCGCGCGGCCAGATCCGCACCCCGGCCTTCATGCCGGTGGGGACGGCTGCGACGGTCAAGGCGATGCTGCCCGACAGCGTGGCGGCCACTGGCGCGGACATCCTGCTGGGCAACACCTATCACCTGATGCTGCGCCCCGGTGCGGAACGCGTGGCGCGCATGGGCGGGCTGCACAGGTTCATGAACTGGCAGAAGCCCATCCTGACCGACAGCGGCGGGTTCCAGGTGATGTCGCTGGCGGGCCTGCGCAAGCTGACCGAGGAGGGGGTGACCTTCTCCAGCCATGTGGACGGGTCCAAGCATTTCCTGTCGCCCGAAACCAGCATGCAGATCCAGAAGCTGCTGGGCAGCGACATCGTGATGTGTTTTGACGAATGCCCCGCGCTGCCTGCGACAGAGGAGGCGGTGGCGGCCTCCATGCGCCTGTCGATGCGGTGGGCACAGCGGTCGCGCGACGCGTTCGGCGACCGTCCGGGGCACGCGCTGTTCGGCATCATGCAGGGCGGCGTCACCCGCGAGCTGCGCGAGGAGAGTGCCGAGGCCCTGCAGGCGATCGGCTTTGACGGCTATGCGGTCGGCGGCCTGGCCGTGGGCGAGGGGCAGGAGGCGATGTTCGGCGTGCTGGACTATGCCCCCGGTTTCCTACCGGTGGACAGACCGCGCTATCTGATGGGCGTGGGCAAGCCGGACGACATCGTGGGCGCGGTGCAGCGCGGCATCGACATGATGGATTGCGTCCTGCCCTCGCGGTCGGGGCGGACGGGTCAGGCCTGGACCCCGCGCGGTCAGGTCAACATCAAGAACGCCCGCCATCAGGACGACCCGCGTCCCTTGGACGAGGATTGCACCTGCCCCTGCTGCCGGGGCTATTCGCGGGCCTATCTGCACCATGTCTTCCGTGCCAAGGAGATGATCAGCGGCATGCTGCTGACCTGGCACAACCTGCATTACTATCAGCAACTGATGGCGGGGCTGCGCGACGCGATCGCGGCGGGGCGGCTGGACGCCTTCGTGGCAGAATTCCACGCGCGCCGCGCGGAAGGCGATATCGAACCCGTGTGACGCCGCGACCTTGGAAGGTTTTTCCCCGTCCGGGCCTTGGCGCGGGCAGGCGGGGGCGTTATCTTGATGGTGTTCTCAGGGCGGGGTGCAATTCCCCACCGGCGGTGACAGCCCGCGAGCGCCCCTTGCCACGGCAGGGGGGTCAGCAGATCCGGTGAAATTCCGGGGCCGACGGTATAGTCCGGATGGAAGAGAACCGCCTCGTGTGCCACCCCGGCGCGCGTGGTGGTATGCCTTGGGGGCCTGACGCAACTTACGTAAGGTTCCTGAAAGATGACCAAATCCCCCCGTATCGCCTTCATCAAGGCGCGCTGGCACGCCGATGTCGTGGACCGCGCGCATGAGGGTTTCCTGACCCAGGCCGCCAGCCTGATCCCCGGCGCGCAGATCGAGGCCTGGGACGTGCCCGGCGCGTTCGAGATGCCGCAGCTGGCCAAGAAGCTGGCTTTGACCGGCAAGTATGACGCCGTGGTGGCCGCGGCCCTGGTGGTCGATGGCGGCATCTATCGCCATGATTTCGTGGCAGGCGCGGTGGTCAGCGGCCTGATGCAGGCGGGCATGGACACGGGCGTGCCGGTGTTCTCGGTCTCGCTGACGCCGCACAATTACCAGGAGACCGAGCTCTTGACCGGTTTCTATCGCGAGCATTTCGTGAAGAAGGGCGCCGAGGCCGCCCATGCGGTCGCGCAGATGCTGGCCGTCGAGGGGCGTCTGGCCCGTCTGGATCAGGCCGACGCGGCCTGATCCATCCGCAGGCGGTGCCGCGTCAGCAGCATCGCCTGTGTCTCCCTGAGTTCGCGGTCGCGCCGCGCGGCGTCCCAGTCCAGCGCCGCCGCGCAGAGATCGGCGATGCGCGCCAGATCGCGGGCCGACAGATGGCCGGTGACGGCCAGCGCAGTGCGGCGCATGACCAGATCCGCCAGGGTGCCGACCTGTTCGTTGCGGATGATCCAGTCCAGCTCCTGTTCGCTGTGATCGCTGTCGGCCAGCATGGTGGGCGCCGCGCCTTCGGCCGCCAGGATCGCCGCCGCCGTCGTGCCGTAGCGCGCCAGAAGATGGCGCGCGCGGGCGGGCGCGGCCAGGGTGCGCCGGGCCGCATCGTCGCTCCACGCGCCCGCATCACCCGGGTAATCGCGGCCACCGCCGATGGGCAGCCTGTCGGTGGCGATGCGGCGGGACGCGTTCAGGCGCGCCAGAAGATCGTCGGCGACCTCCTCGGCGAAGCCGCGGAAGGTGGTCCATTTGCCGCCCACCAGCGCGATGATCGGCCATGGCCGCGTGGCGTCGGGGGCGATCTCCGGCGCGGAATGGTCGCGGCTGATCAGGCCGGGATTGGCCGCGTCCGAGGCGGGCAGGGGGCGGATGCCGGAATAGGCATAGACGATCTGGCTGTCGCCGAAGCTGAGCCCCGGCAGCAGGCCGCGCAACGCGTCGAGGAAATAGGCGATCTCGGCGTCGTCGCAGGCCACGTCGTCGGGATCGTCCGCGCGGATGTCGGTGGAGCCGACCAGCGCGCGGTCCAGATAGGGAAAGACCAGGCAGATGCGCCCGTCATCGGCCTCGAAATAGATCATGCGGCCCTTCAGGGCGGCCAGCAGTTCGGGGTGGTCCAGCAGAATGTGAGAGCCCTTGGTGCCGCCGATCATCCGCGTGGGCGCGCCAAGCGCCGCGTTCACGCGGTCGATCCAGGGACCGGCGGCGTTCACCACGATGCGCGGACGCAGGGACAGCGCGCCCTGCGGGCCGGTCAGGTGGATGACGTCGCCGTCGGTGCCGGTCAGCGCGGTGTGGTTCAGCGCGCGGGCGGCGGGATTGGCGCGCAGCCCGTCCGCGATCAGCTCCCAGACCAGCCGTTCGGGCAGGGTGACGGCGGCGTCGTAATACTGCCCGGCGGCTTTGATGCGCGGGGTCAGGGGCGGGATCTCGCGCATGGCACGCGCGCGCGACCACAGCTGATGGCGCGGCATGACCCGGTGGCGGCGGCCATAGAAGTCGTACATGGCCAGCCCCGCCTTCATCAGCACGGCGCCGCGGCTGCGGGGTGCGGTGGTCGACCCTATCAGCGTGCGTAGCGCCGGCCCGATGCCGCGCAGCCAGGAGAAGATCGGGATGACCGTCGGCAGCGGCTTGACCAGATGCGGCGCGTTTTTCAGCAGCAGGTTCCGCTCCAGCGTGGACTGGGCGACCAGGCGCAGCTCTCCGGTCTCGAGGTACTTGATGCCGCCATGGATCAGGCGCGAGGGCGCGGCCGAGGTGCCGCCGCCGTAATCGGCCTTGTCCACGATCACCGCGTTGACGCCCTGTTCGCACAGGTCGCGGAACAGGCCCGCGCCGTTGATGCCCGCGCCCAGGATCAGCACGTCGATGTCTTGGGTCATGGGATGTCCTGCAGGGCCTCGATCCGCGGCCACAGCGGAGCCATGGCGGCGGCGATGTCGGTGAAGACCGCGTAGCGGCGCGCCATGTCGGCGGCGCGGGCGGGGTCGGGGTGATGGGTGGTGCTGATCGCGCCCATGTCGCGCGGATCATGGCGCGGCGAGGCGAAGATCCCGACCCCCGCGCCCGCGCAGAGCGCCGCGCCCCAGGCTGCGGCCTCCTCGGTCGCGCTGATGGTCACGGGCATGTCCAGCACATCCGCGAAGAGCTGCGCAAAGACCGGCGCGCGGGAGATGCCGCCGGTCAGCCGCGCCGCCCTGGGGGCGAACCCGTCGCGCAGGGCGTCGACATGGTGGCGGTGGTTGAAGGCGATGCCCTCGATCACGGCGCGCAGCATGTCGCCGCGATCCTGCCAGCCGCGCAGGCCGAAGAAGCCCGCGCTGGCCTGCGCCCCATGGGGCGATCCGAACAGGTAGGGGTGGAACAGCGCGCTGGAGGGGCGGGCCAGGGCGGACTCGATTTCCGGGATGACGCGCAGATGGGCGGGCTGGTCGCCCCCCTCGCGGCACAGGCTGTCCAGGAACCAGTCGTAATTCGCGGCGGACGCCGGAGAGATCGACATGGCGTTCCATTCGCCGCGCGCGATGCCGTTGCGGCAGAACCAACGCGGATCGGACAGGGGGCGGTCGGTGACGGTCTCGTTGATGGAATAGGTGCCGGCGACGATGGCCACGCAGCCCTGACCGTAGCCCCCCGACCCCAGGGCCGATGCGGTCACGTCATGTAGCCCCGCCACGACCGGCGTGCCCATGGCCAGCCCGGTCAGGGCGGCCGCATCCGGGGTGACATGGCCCACGACCTGGTCGGGCAGGGCGATGTCAGGCAAGGGCAGGCCCGGCAGGCCGAAGATGCCGGGGATATCGGGGGCGAAGCCTTGGGTCGCCACATCGGTAAAGGCGGTGCTGGCCTCGGTCAGGTCGGTGCCGATGCGGCCGGTCAGCCGATAGGTCAGCCAGTCCTTGCAGGCCAGCACATGGCCGATCGCGGCAAAGCGCGCGGGGTCATGGTCGCGCAGCCACGCGAGGATCGCGGAGGGGGCGGAGGCATGGGGCATCTGCCCCGTCCGCGCCAGCGCGTGCGCGGCGGTGCCGTCGGCGGCCCAGGCATCGGCAATGCCGCCCGCGCGGCTGTCCAGCGACAGGATGCCCGGCCCCAAGGGCGCGCCCGCCCGGTCCAGCAGATAGAGCCCGTCGCCATGCGCGGTCGCGGCGACGGCCACGATGTCGCGGGCCGGGCGGCCGCAGGCGGCGATGGCCTCGGCCACGGCGGCGGCTGTCTGGCGCCACAGGTCCTCCATGTCGCGTTCGACATGGCGGGGCTGGGGCATGACCTGCGCCACGCGGCGGCGCGCGGTGGCCAGAACCCGGCCTGTGGCGTCGAAGATCACCGCCTTGGTGACGGTCAGCCCGTTGTCGATGCCCAGGATCAGCATGGCGTCAGTCCCCCGTCACGGCGATCTGCACCTCGACGCCGCGGCGGCGCAGGGCGGTGATCTGGTCGGGGGGCGTGCGGTCGTCGGTGATGATCAGGTCGAAATCCTCGATGCCGCCCATGGAATGCAGGGCGCGGCGGGTGAACTTGGTGTGATCGGCCAGCAGGATGCGGCGGCTGGCGGCGTCCAGCATGGCGCGCTTCGTCTCGGCCATCTCGGGGGACTGGTGAAAGACCTGGTCGTCGGTGACGGCGGCCATCGACAGGATCGCCACGTCCGCGCGCAGGCGGCGGATCTGGGCGGTGGTCTGCGGTCCCATGAAGGCGTTGCACCAATGGTGGAACTGGCCGCCCAGGCCCAGCAGCGTCATGTCGCCGATCTCCTTGATGGCGCTCATCAGCGTCAGCGAATTGGTGATGACCGTCAGCGGCACCCGTGCGGCCAGATGCGGCACCATGCGCAGCACGGTGGTGCTGTCGTCCAGAAACACCGCCTGGCCCGGTTCGACCTGCTGGGCCGCCAGCTGCGCGATGGCGGATTTCTGCGGACCCTGGCGGGTGTCGCGATACAGGTCGCTGGCCTCGATCAGGCTGGTGGGGGCGGCGGACACGATGCCGCGCGACTTGCGCAGCAGGCCCTTGGCGGCCAGTTCGTCCAGGTCGCGATGCGCGGTCATCAGGCTGATGCCGAAGCGGTCGGTCAGATCCTCGATCCGCAGGCTGCCCTCGGCCATGACGGCCTGCGCGATCAGCTGGCGACGCGCCTGCAGGCGGGCCTGTCGGCTGTCCGAGGGGATCATGTCCATGGGGATGCGGCCCTTGCGTGGGTGGGGCGCGCGCGTGACGGCGCGCGCCCCGGTGGCGTCACTGGTCCAGAACGAAGGCGGCGCTGTAGCTGTCCACGTTCTCCGGCGTGATCAGCAGGCAGTCGAACAGCTGCTTTTCGGTCTCGACGCCGGTCTCTCCGGTCTTGATGAAGGTGTCGGCCTGACGGACGGCCTCCTCGGCGAAGACGGCGACGGGCTGCAGGACGGTATAGGCCATCTCTCCGGCCTTCACCGCCTCGACCGCGTCGGGCGAGCCGTCGAAGCCGCCGACAGTCACGGCCTCCAGCTTGCCCGCCTCCTTCAGCGCGGCGATGGCGCCGAGCGCCATCTCGTCATTGCCCGAGATGACGCCGGTGATGTCGGGGTTCGCCTGCAGCAGCGACTGCATGCGCTGATAGCCCTGGGTGCGGTCCCAGTTGGCGACTTCCTGGCCGACCTTCTCGAACTCGGGATACTGGCTCAGCACGGTTTCGTAGCCGTTCGAGCGGGTCTGGGCGTTGTTGTCCGAGGGGTTGCCGAACAGCTCGACGAACTGGCCGCCTTCCTCGCCCATGGCCTCGACCCAGGCCTGCGCACCCAGGGCCGCGCCCTGCGCATTGTTCGACACCAGCTGCGCCTTGGCCAGGCCCTCCTGGTTGATCTCGGCGTTGACCAGGAAGACCGGGATGCCCGCATCGACGGCCTTCTCGACGGCACCGACCGAACCGTCGGCATTGGCCGGGTCCAGGATGATCGCGACCGACTGGTTGGTGATCGCGGTGTCGATCAGCGTGCTCTCGGTGTTGGTGTCGCCGCGATGGGCGGCCACGTTGGCGGTGTAGCCCAGCTCCTCGGCGGTGGCCTTGGCGACCTCGCCCTCGGTGAACCAGTAGGGGTTGGCCGGATCGTTCACGATCACGGTGATCAGCCCCTCGGCCCAGGCCGATCCGGCCATCAGCGGCACGGTGGCCACGGCGGCCATCAGCATCCGGCGCGTCATCTTCATCATTTGGTCTCTCTCCCTTGGTGTGGTGGTCCTGCCCGGTGCGGGGCAGTCTTTCCGCGCGCCATCCCTGTGGCGCGCGGGGAAGGTCGGGGGCAGGGCCTCACGTCTTGCGCGTGCCGCTGCCGTATTGAAGCGAGTTCATCAGCACGGCCAGCACGATCACCGCGCCCGTGAACACCGTCTGCCAGTAGGAGCTGACCCCGATGATCACCAAGCCCGCCGACAGGAAGCCGATGACGAAGGCGCCCAGCATCGTGCCGCGCACGTTGCCGCGCCCGCCGGTCAGGGCCGCGCCGCCGATCACGACCGCGGCGATGGCGGTCAGTTCATACGCGTTGCCCGCCGTGGGCCCGGCCGAGGTCAGCTGCGACGCCAGGACCAGCCCCGCGGCGGCGGCCAGCGCGCCCGACACCATGTAGACGGTGATCTTGACCCGCTTGACCGGCACGCCGGACAGTTCCGCCGCGCGTTCGTTGCCGCCCGATGCGTAAAGCCAGCGCCCGAAGGCCGACCGGCCCAGCATCAGCCCCGCGGCGATCGCCACGACCGCCAGCACGATCACGCTGATGGGCACGCCGCCGATGCGGTAGAAGCCCAGCCAGTTGAAGCCGGTGTTGCCCAGGGCCTCGGACCCGCGCAGGTTGTTGTAGGTCAGCCCGTTGGTCATCAACAGCGCGATACCGCGCGCCACGTACATGACCCCAAGCGTCGCCACGAAGGGCGGCACCTTGAAGATCGCGACCAGCACGCCGTTGACCGCGCCCACGGCCGCGCCCACGCACAGCGTCAGCACCACGACCGCCCAGACCGGCGGATACAGGATCACGCCAAGCGCATCCAGTTCGACCCCCTGCATCATCGCGCCGGCGACCACGCCCGACAGCGCCAGGATCGAGCCCACCGACAGGTCGATCCCGCCGTTCAGGATGACCAGCAGCATTCCGATGGACAGGATGCCAAAGATCGCCACCTGGCTGGACATGATCAGCAGGTTCGACAGCGTGAAGTAGTTCGGCGACAGAAACGAGAAGACCGCGATGATGGCGATCAGCGCGAAGAAGGCGCGCCCTTCCAGCAGCAGGCGGCCCAGATGGAACTGGCGGCCTTTCGCAGGGGCGGTCGTGGTGGTTGCGGACATGTGTTCCCTCCCTCGGGCGCGTCAGGCGGCCACAGACTCGCCCGAGGCGGCCATGATCCGGTCCTTGGACACGGTGCTGTCGAATTCGGCCGTGATGCGGCCCTTGTGCATGACGATGATCCGGTGGGCGATGGACAGGCATTCGCTGACCTCGGAGGTCGAATAGACCACCGCCAGCCCCGACCGCGCGCCCTCGGCCAGCAGGCGGAACACCTCGGCCTTGGCGCCGATGTCGATGCCGCGCGACGGCTCGTCCAGCAGGATGGCGCGGGGCCGGGTGGCCAGCATCTTGCCGATCACGACCTTCTGCTGGTTGCCGCCCGACAGCGATCCGATGGGGGCGCCGCCGCCCGATGTCTTGACCGTCACGCGGCGGATGCTGTCGTCGACCAGCGCACGTTCGGCGCGCGTGCTGGTGAACAGCCCCCGCGTGAAGCGCGCGATGGAGGCCAGCGACAGGTTCTGGCCCACGCTCATGGTCTGGACCAGGCCGTCGCGCTGGCGGTCCTCGGGGACCAGGGCCAGGCCGCGGGCGATGCGGTCGCCGATGGAGAGCTGGCTGATCTCGTGCCCCTCCAGCACGATCTGGCCGCCGGTGGCGCGCAGCCGCCCCGCGATGGTCTCCAGCAGTTCGGTGCGGCCCGCGCCCATCAGGCCATAGATGCAGACGATCTCTCCGGCGCGCACGTCCAGGTTCAGCCCGTGCACCAGGTCCTGGCCGGTGGCGTCCGGGACCGACAGGTCGCGGATCGACAGGGCGACCTTGCCCATGGTGCTGTCCGGGGGCGATCCCAGGTCGTAATTCTCGCCGACCATGTTGCGCACGATCCATTCCAGGTCGATCTGGGCGCGTGGCGCATAGGCGGTCATCACCCCGTCGCGCAGCACCACCGCATGGTCGGTGATGGTCAGCGCCTCCTCCAGGTGGTGCGAGATATAGACGATGCTGACGCCCCGTGCGGTCAGGTCGCGGATGACCTTGAACAGCACCTCGACCTCGCTGGCGGACAGCGCGCTGGTCGGTTCGTCCATGATCAGGATGCGGCTGTCCACCGACAGGGCGCGGGCGATCTCGACGATCTGCTGCTGGCCCAGGCGCAGGTCCTCGACCAGGGTCGAAGGCTCAATCTGCTCCTCCAGCTCCTCCATCAGGGCGCGGGTCTGGCGGTCCTCCTCGGCGTAATCGACGCCCAGGGTGCCCATGATCTCACGCCCCATGAAGATGTTGTCGCGCACCGACAGGTTGGGGGCCAGCGACAGCTCCTGGTGGATGATGGAAATCCCCCGGTCGCGCGCGTCATTGGCATTGGCGAAGGCCACAGGCCTGCCGTCCAGCACGATCTGGCCCGATGTGGGCTGGATCACGCCCGACAGGATCTTCATCAGCGTGGATTTGCCCGCGCCGTTCTCTCCGAATAGGGTGGTGACCTGGCCGCGATGGATGTCGAAGTTCACGCCCTTCAGCGCGTGGACCTGACCATAGGACTTGGCCACGTTGCGGGCGGCAAGGACGACCTGGGCGCTCATTGGACCTCCAGCGCGACGGGGGTGATCAGCCAGTTCGACGGGTTGATCAGCCGGAACGCCCCGGTCACCGTCACCTGCTTGCCCGCCAGGGCGGTGGTGTCGATGGGGGCCAGCACCTCGGCCGCCATGGCGCGGTTGATGCCCGATCCCGCGTCCTGGTATTCGATCTGGTTCTTGAAGGCGCCGAAGGCGATGTCGCCCGGCGCGTCGCGCAGGTCGGTGCCGTTGATCGCGGGGCCGGTCTGCACGCGGACGCGCAGATCCTCGGGCAGGCCCTCGACGGTCAGCGGGTAGACCCCGGCCCGCGGCTCTCCGGCGGTGCCGGTCACGGTGACCATCATGATGGCGCCGGTCGATGCGGGCGTGCCGTATTGGGCGATGGCCGCGTCCTGATCGGCGGCGATGGCCGCGGCCAGGTCGGTGGCGGGCACGGCGCGTTCGATCACCGCGTCGCGGATGCGCGGGAATTCCTGCGTGCCATAGGTGTCGGGCGAAAACGCCTGCTGGCGGGCATCCGCCTCGGAGCCGACCTGCACCACGGTGGTATCCAGCGCGATGGCGGCCAGGACGGCCAGGCCCAGGGCCACGGACAGGATCAGGCCGCGACGGCTGGCGGCGGGGGCCCGGGGGGCGGTGGTGCTGTCGGTCATCGGTCTGCCTCTGGCTGGAACACGGGGCGGGCGGGCGCACATCTCATGGTTGATGATAACTTCACGTGATCGACCTCGCGGAGAGGATGCGCATCGGGGCCTGCTCTGCGGCGGTCGCCGCACGGGCCGCATCCAGGGCGCGAGGGCATGCGGGGCGCAAGCCTGTGCTGGCGAAAGTCGTCATGCGGTCCGGCCTCCCCTCCGGTCGATTCGCGTGGCGCGGGCCTGTGATTGCGGCGATTCCGCGCATCCTGTCGGACGCGAACAGGACCAGCTTAGATGAAATAAATTGCCGTGTCCGTAAAAAAATACGTTCCCTGTGCGATCATCGTGATATAAACCGGGGCCAAGGGATGGAGGCATCATGACGGACAAGCAGCGCGACGTGCTGATCGGAATCGATGCCGGGACCTCGGTCATCAAGGCCGTGGGGTTCGATCTTTCCGGGCGTCAGCTGGGCGCGGCGGCGGTGCCGAATCGCTATGCGACCGGAGCGCAGGGCGCCGCGACGCAGGACATGGCCCGGACCTGGGATGATTGCGCCGCGGCGCTGCGCGGACTGGCTGATCATATCCCGGGCCTGGCGGGGCGGACCGCGGCGCTGTCCGTGACGGGGCAGGGCGACGGCACCTGGCTGGTCGGAGACGACGGCCCGGTGGGCGATGCCTGGCTGTGGCTGGACGCGCGTGCCGCACCGACCGTCGGCCACCTGGGCCAGGACCGCGCCCGGTTCGAGGCGACGGGCACCGGCCTGAACACCTGCCAGCAGGGCGCGCAGATGGCCCATATGGACGCCCATCACCCGGACCTGCTGGACCGGGCGCGGGTCGCACTGCACTGCAAGGACTGGCTGTATCTGAACCTGACCGGCGTGCGGGCGACAGACCCGTCCGAGGCCAGCTTCACCTTCGGCAACTTCCGCACCCGAGCCTATGATGACACGGTCATCGACGCACTGGGCCTGACGCATCGGCGCGGCCTGCTGCCGCCGATTATCGACGGTACGCAGGTGACCCATCCGCTGACCGCGGATGCCGCTGCGGCGACGGGCCTGCTGGCAGGCACGCCGGTCAGCCTGGGCTATGTCGACATGGTGATGACCGCGCTGGGCGCGGGCGTGCTGGGTGGGGCGGGCGACGTGGCCTGTTCGACGGTCGGCTCGACCGGGGTGCATCTGCGCGCCGTGACCGCCGACCGGGTGCATCTGAACGATCAGGGCACGGGCTATGTCATCTGCCTGCCGGTGCCGGGCGTGGTCACGCAGGTCCAGACCAACATGGCGGCGACGCTGAACCTGGATTGGGTACTGGGCCTGGCGGCGGGCATCCTGTCGGACATGGGCCAGCCAGTGACGCATCGCGACCTTGTCGCGCGGCTGGACGGCTGGCTGGGCCAAGCCGCGCCGGGGCAGATCCTGTACCACCCCTATATCTCGGATGCCGGGGAACGCGGGCCCTTCGTCGATGCGGCGGCGCGGGCCGGGTTCACCGGCCTGTCGGCGGGCCATCGCTATCCCGATCTGGTGCGCGCCGTGGCCGAAGGTCTGGGCCTGGCCATGCGCGACTGTTACGCCGCGATGGGGCCGCTTCCGTCCGAACTGCGCCTGACCGGTGGGGCGGCGCGGTCGCCCGCCCTGCGGCGCATCCTGTCGGCCGCGCTGGACGCGCCCGTCCGCGTGTCCGACCGCGACGAGGCCGGGGCCGCGGGGGCCGCGATGATGGCCGCCGTGGCCATCGGCGCCTATCGCGACATGGACGCCTGCATCGCCGAATGGGTCACGCCCCTGCTGCGCGCCCCCGAGGCCCCCGATCCCCATCTGGCCGCGACCTATGCGCGGCTGTTCCCCGCCTTTGCCGCGACCCGCGCTGCCCTGCCGCCCGTCTGGGCAGCCATGGCGCGGGCCCGCACCACGACAGGAGAGTAGGATGACCCAAGGCCACGAGATGATCGATCTGTTCGTGATCGGCGGCGGCATCAACGGCGCGGGCGTCGCGCGCGATGCCGCGGGGCGGGGCCTGTCGGTCGTGCTGTGCGAAAAGGACGATCTGGCGCAGGGCACCTCGTCGCGGTCGGGCAAGCTGGTCCATGGTGGGCTGCGCTATCTGGAATATTACGAGTTCCGCCTGGTCCGCGAGGCGCTGATCGAACGAGAGGTGCTGCTGGCCGCGGCCCCGCACATCATCTGGCCGATGCGCTTCGTGCTGCCGCACAGCCCCGACGACCGGCCCGCCTGGTTGGTCCGGCTGGGGCTGTTCCTCTATGACAACCTGGGCGGGCGGAAGAAACTGCCGGGCACGCGCACGCTGGACCTGCGCCGCGATCCCGAGGGCGCGCCGCTGCTGGACAAGTATCACAAGGGGTTCGAATACAGCGACTGCTGGGTCGACGACGCGCGGCTGGTGGTGCTGAACGCGGTCGATGCGGCGGAGCGCGGCGCGACCGTCCTGACCCGCACCGCCTGTGTGTCGGCGCGCCGCGAGGGCGACGCCTGGGCCGTGACCACCCGCGACACCGTCACCGGAGAGGAACGGCAGTTCCGCGCCCGCTGCCTGGTCAACTGCGCCGGTCCCTGGGTCAGCGACTTCATCACCCGCGTTGCGGGGTCGAATTCGGCCCGCAACGTGCGCCTGGTCAAGGGCAGCCATATCATCGTGCCGAAATGGTGGGCGGGGACCAACGCCTATCTGGTGCAGAACCACGACAAGCGCGTGATCTTCATCAACCCCTACGAGGGCGACATGGCGCTGATCGGCACGACCGACATCGCCTATGACGGCCAGGCCGAGGACGTCACCGCCGACGAATCCGAGATCGACTATCTGCTGGCCGCCGTGAACCGCTATTTCAAGGAGAAGCTGCGCCGGTCCGACGTGATCCACAGCTTTTCGGGCGTGCGCCCGCTGTTCGACGACGGGCAGGGCAACCCGTCGGCGGTCACGCGGGACTATGTGTTCGACCTGGACCAGACCGGCGGCGCGCCGCTGCTGAACGTCTTCGGCGGCAAGATCACCACCTTCCGCGAACTGGCTGAACGCGGCATGCACCGCCTGACCGAGGTGTTCCCCCAGATGGGCCCCGACTGGACCGAGACCGCGACCCTGCCGGGCGGCGAGATCGCCAATGCCGATTACGAAAGCTTTGCCAACCTGCAGCGCGAACTGCACCCCTGGATGCCGCGCGCGCTGGTCCAGCATTACGGTCGCCTGTACGGCGCGCGGACCAAGGATGTCGTGGCGGGCGCCATGACCCTGTCGGGCCTTGGGCGCCATTTCGGCGGACAGCTTTACGAGGCCGAGGCGCGGTACCTGGTCGCAAAGGAATGGGCGCGCCGCCCCGAGGACATCCTGACCCGGCGCACCAAGCATTATCTGCACCTGACCCGGGACCAGCAGGCGGCCTTTGCCGCGTGGTTCGACGACACCCTGGCGCCGGAGATCGCGTGATGCTGACCCTGTCGCTGAACACCAATCCGCTGGTCAACCGCTTTGCCGATCCGGACGACCTGATCGACACGGTCGCGCGGGATCTGCGCATCCGCGACCTGCAGTTGACGCATGAGTTCATCAATCCCTCCTGGCCCGCGCCGGTGATCCGTCGCCTGACCCGGCAGATGCGCGCGGCGCTGGACCGGACCGGGGTGCGCGTCACCAGCGGCATGACCGGCCCCTATGGTCGGCTGAACCATTTCGGCCATCCCGACGCGGATGTGCGGCGATACTATGTCGACTGGTTCAAGTCCTTCGCGGACATCACCGCCGATCTGGGCGGTCGATCTGTGGGCACGCAGTTCGCGATCTTCACCTATCGCGATTACGACGGTCCGGCCCGGCGCGAGGATCTGGTCCGCATCGCCATCGACTGCTGGGCCGAGGTCGCGGATCACGCGAAGGTCGCCGGGCTGGACTATGTTTTCTGGGAGCCCATGAGCGTGGGCCGCGAATTCGGAGAAACAATCCCGGCCGCCCTGGCGCTGCAGGACCGGCTGAGCGCGGCCGACATGGCGGTGCCGATGTGGATGATGGCCGATATCGACCACGGCGACGTCACCAGCCCCGATCCGGACGATCTGGACCCCTATGCCTGGGCCCGCGCCGTGCCGCGCGTCAGCCCGATCATCCACATCAAGCAGTCGCTGATGGACAAGGGCGGCCACCGCCCCTTCACCGCCGAATTCAACGCCAAGGGCCGCGTCCAGCCGGAACCCCTGCTGGAGGCGCTGGCCCAGGGCGGCGCGGTCGACAACGAGATCTGCCTGGAGCTGTCCTTCAAGGAACGCGACCCGAACGACCGGCAGGTCATCGCCCAGATCGCCGAAAGTGTCGCATTCTGGGCACCGCATATCGACACCGGGGCGGATAAGCTGAATATCTGACCCATCATCGACAGGACGCCCCATGCCCCAGCCCTTTGCCTTTGCCACCGCCACCGAGATCCTGTTCGGCCGGGGGCAGGCGGCGATGGCCGCCGGGCGGGTCGCGGCCCTGGGGCGGCGGGTCCTGTTGGTCCATGGCCGCGATCCGAGCCGCAGCGCCGCCTTGGCGCACGATCTGTCGGCGGCAGGCTGTTCGGTGGCGACTTTCGCGGTGCCGCATGAGCCGGACATGGCGCTGATAGAGGCGGGCGTTGTGGCGGGGGCGGGCATGCAGGCGGTTGTCGCGATGGGCGGCGGTGCGGTGATCGATGCGGGCAAAGCCATCGCGGCGCTGATCCCCGCCACGCGGCCGATGCTGGATCATCTGGAGGTGGTGGGGCAGGGCCTGCCGCTGGACCATCCGCCGCTGCCCTTCGTGGCCATCCCCACCACCGCCGGCACCGGGGCCGAGGTGACGCGCAACGCCGTGATCGGCGTCCCCGAGGCGCGCCGCAAGGTCAGCCTGCGCGATGCGCGGATGCTGCCGGCGCTGGCCATCGTGGACCCGGCCCTGACGGACGGCTGTTCGCGCGGGGTGACGCTGGCCTCGGGGCTGGATGCCGTCACGCAGGTGATCGAGCCCTATGTCTGCACCCGCGCCAATCCGCTGACCGACGCGCTGTGCCGCAATGCGATCCCGCGTGGGCTGGCGGCGCTGATCCGCCTGATGCAGGCCGAAGACCCGCAGGCGCGCGACGAGATGGCCTGGGTCAGCCTGTGCGGCGGCATGGCGCTGGCCAATGCGGGGCTGGGCGCGGTGCATGGGCTGGCCGGCCCCTTGGGCGGGCTGACCGGGGCAGCGCATGGCGCAATCTGCGGCACGCTGCTGCCGCATGTGCTGGTTGCGAACCGCCGGGCGGTCACGGACCGCGCGCTGGCGGCCCGGCTGGACCAGGTGGGCGCCTGGATCGGGGCGGCGTTCGGGCGGCCCGATGCCTCGGTCGCCGAGGCCGCAGCGCTGCTGGCCGACTGGTCCCGTGCGGCGGGCCTGCCGGGGCTGGACGCCCTGGGGATCGACGCGGCGGCATGTCAGGCCGCGGCGCAGGCGGCGGCCGCGTCGTCGTCGATGAGGGCCAACCCGGCGCCCCTGTCGGCCGACAATCTGGACGCGCTGATGCGGGCCGCCGCCTGATGGCCCGGCGAGGACCGGTCGATCCGGAGCAGAGCCTGGCGATCCGGGCGGCCTGGCTGCATTATGCGGGCGGGCTGACGCAGGCCGCCGTCGCCAAGCGGCTGGGCCTGCCCGGCGTCAAGGCGCACCGCCTGATCGCCCGCGCCGTGGCCGAGGGCGTGGTCAAGGTCACCATCGACGGAGAGATCGTCGAATGCGCCATGCTGGAGGATCAGCTGTGCGCGCGCTATGGGCTGGACCAGTGCGAGGTTGCCCCCGACCTGGGCGAGGACGGCATGCCCCTGCGCGCCCTGGGCCTGGCGGGCGCGGGCTTTCTTCGCCGCGAGATCGAGCGGGGCGAACACAGGGTCATCGGGCTGGGCCATGGCCGGACGCTAGCGGCGGCGGTTCGGCAGCTGCCGCGCTTTGACGCACGCGCGGTAAGGTTCGTCGCGGTCCTGGGCGGGCTGACGCGCAATTATGCGGCGAACCCGCATGACGTGATGCATACGCTGGCGGAGAAGACCGGGGCGCAGGCCTTCGTGATGCCGGTGCCGTTCTTTGCCAATTCCGAAGGCGACCGGGCCGTGCTGCTGTCCCAGCCCGGCGTGCGCGACATCTTTGATCTGTCGAACAGCGCCACGCTGACCTTCGTGGGCATGGGCACGGCGGATGCGGGCGCGCAGCTGGTCGCATCCGGCATGATCGAGGCGCGCGAGATCGCCGAGATCAACGCCGCGGGGGGCGTCGGAGAGATGATGGGTTATTTCTTCGATGCCACGGGCCGTGTGCTGGACACGACGCTGAGCGCGCGGACGCTGTCGGTGGACCTGAACCGGGGGCAGGATCAGCGTATCGTGGTCATCGCCGGAGGCGCGGAAAAGGTCGCGGCCATCCGCGCGGTGCTGAACAGCGGGCGCCTGTCCGGGCTGATCACCGACGAGGCGACGGCGCGCGCGCTGATGGCGGGGTGACCCAAACGGGGACGGGTCGGGGAAACCCCGACCCGGTCGCTGCCGCTGGGCCCCGCGCGCGCGCTTTGCGCGCGTGGGGAGCATCGTGGCAAGGCCGCGTGCGGCCTTGGCCTTTGGATTAGTGGCCTGTCACCAGGCGGGCGCGGGCGATGATGGCCTCGGGGGTGATGCCGAACTCCTGGTACAGCCGGTCGATCGGGGCCGATGCGCCGAAGCCGGTCATGCCGATCACGTCGTCCTCGGTCGCGACATAGCGGGTCCAGCCGAACTTGCCTGCGGCCTCGACGGCGATCCGGGGCGCGGTGCCCAAGGTCAGGGCGCGGTAATCCGCGTCCTGCGCCTCGAACAGCTCCCAGCTGGGCATCGACACCACGGCCACGGCCATGCCTTCGGCGGCCAGCGCCTCGGCGGCCTCCACGGCGATGGCGACTTCGGTTCCTGTGGCGATCAGGGTCACGTCGCGGCCCTCGCCGAACTGGCGGATCACATAGGCGCCCTTGGCAGTCAGGTTCTCGGACCCGGCCTCCGTGCGCAGCTGCGGGACGTCCTGGCGGGACAGGGCCAGCAGCGACGGCACGGTCCGGTTGCGGATCGCGATGTCCCAGGCCTCCAGCGTCTCGACCGTGTCGGCAGGGCGCAGGACGGTCAGGCCGGGGATGGCGCGCAGGGATGCCAGATGTTCCACCGGCTGGTGGGTCGGGCCGTCTTCGCCCAGGCCGATGCTGTCATGGGTCATGACATAGATCGTGCCGACCCCCATCAGCGCCGACAGGCGGATCGCGTTGCGGGCATAGTCGGAAAACACCAAAAACGTGCCGCCATAGGCGATCACGCCGCCATGCAGGTTCAGCCCGTTCATCGCGGCGGCCATGCCGAACTCGCGCACGCCATAGCCGATGTAGCGGCCGGGCGTCTCGCGCGTGTACTGCGTGTCGACGGCCTTGACGCGGGTCAGGTTCGATCCGGTCAGGTCGGCCGATCCGCCGATCATCGCGGGCACGGCCGGGGTCAGCGCCTCCAGCGCCATCTGGCTGGCCTTGCGGGTCGCGGCCTTCTTGGGCGCGGCGAACAGGGCGTCGCGGGCGGCGGAGACGGCGGCGTCATAGCCCTCGGGCAGATCGCCCGACAGACGCTGCGTCAGGGCCGCACCCTTGGGGGATGCCGCCAGACGGGCCTCCCAGGCCTCGCGGTCGGCGGCGCCACGCGCGCCGATTTCGCGCCATTCGGCGGCAAGATCGTCGGGGATCACGAAGGCGTCGTGGGTCCAGCCCAGGGCCTCGCGGGTCAGCGCGCCCTCATCCTTGCCCAAAGGCGATCCATGCACGGAATAGCTGCCCGCGCGGTTGGGAGAGCCGAAGCCGATGATTGTCTTCATCGCGATCAGCGAGGGCTTGCCCGTCTCCGCCTTGGCGGTCTCCATCGCGGCGTCCAGCGCGCGGCCGTCATGGCCGTCGCAGCTCTGGACATGCCAGCCGCAGGCCTTGAACCGTGCCGGGATGTCCTCGGAGAAGCTGACCGAGGTCGGGCCGTCGATGGTGATGCTGTTGTCGTCATAGAGAACGATCAGCTTGCCCAGGCCCAGATGGCCCGCCAGGCTGATCGCCTCCTGGCCGATTCCTTCCTGCAGGCAGCCGTCGCCCAGCATGACCCAGGTGCGGTGATCGACCAGGTCATCGCCGAACTCTCCGGCCAGCGCGCGTTCCGCCAGCGCCATGCCGACGGCGGTGGCCAGGCCCTGGCCCAGGGGGCCGGTCGTGGTCTCGACGCCCTTGGCATGGCCGTATTCCGGATGGCCGGCGGTGATCGCGCCCCATTGGCGGAAATTCCGGATCTGATCCAGCGTCATGTCCTGATACCCGGTCAGGTGCAGCAGGCTGTAGAGCAGCATGGACGCATGCCCGTTCGACAGCACGAAGCGGTCGCGGTCGGGCCAGTCGGGGTTCGCCGCGTCGAACTTCAGGTGGTTGCGGAACAGCACGGTGGCGGCATCGGCCATGCCCATCGGCGCGCCGGGATGGCCGCTGTTGGCGGCGTTCACGGCATCGATGGTCAGCGCGCGGATGCAGTTCGCCAGGGCGAAGTTCTGCGGGTCCAGATCGGCCTTGGCGGCGATGGCGGGGTCTTTGGGGGTGTCTAAGGGCATGGCGGTCCTCCTGTCGCGCCCTCCATAACCCGCCGCTGTCATCATCACAACAAAAAATCACAAAGTCACAAAGTCGGTGTTGTTATGTGCGCGGATCATGTTATGAAACTGGCGAACCAGGGGAGGGTTTGGGTGAAACGCGAGGAACGCAGACAGGCGATCATGGATCTGCTGGTCGCGGCACGCGCCGTGGACCTGGACGATCTGGCGGCCCGTTTTGCGGTCAGCAAGATGACCATCCATCGCGACCTGGACGACCTGGAACAGGCGGGCCTGTTGCGCAAGGTCCGCGGCGGCGCCACCATCGAGGCCGGCACCCAGTTCGAGAGCGATTTCCGCATCCGCGCCCTTCAGGACGGAGAGGCCAAGATCCGCATGGCCCATGCCGCCCGCGCCCTGATCGAGCCGGGGATGACCGTGATGGTCAATGACGGCTCGATGGCGGCGCTGCTGGGCGCCAGCCTGACGGAATGTGCGCCCCTGTCGGTCATCACCAACAACGCCGCCGTGATCGAGCGGCTGAAGGATGCGCCGCGCGTCACGCTGATCGCGCTTGGCGGCATCTACAGCGCCAAGTTCAACGGCTTTTTCGGCATGGTCACGGAAAGCGCGCTGGCCGGGCTGCATGCGGACCTGGCCTTCATCTCGACCCCCGCGGTGGCGGGGCTGCGGGCCTTCCACATGGACGACAACGCGGTGCGCGCGAAACGCGCGATGATGCACTCGGCGGAGCGCAGCGTGCTGCTGGTCAACCACGCGCGTTTCGGGCGCAGCGCGCTGCATGCGCTGGCCGACCTGACCGAATTCGACGCCATCATCACCGACGCGCCCCCCGCGCCCGAGGATCGCGCCGCGATCGACCGGGCGGGCATCGCGCTGACCATCGCAAAGGACCCCGCATGACCCCATTCTGGATCGGCACCAGCTGGAAGATGAACAAGACCCTGGCCGAGGCGATGACCTTTGCCCAAGGGTTGCGCCGCACCCCCGCGCCCGCGGGCATCCAGCGTTTCGTCATCCCGCCCTTCACCGCCTGCCGTCAGGTGGCCGAGGCGCTGTCGGAGACCGACGTCAAGGTCGGTGCACAGAACATGCACTGGGACGACGCAGGCGCCTGGACCGGAGAGATCAGCCCCGTGATACTGACCGATTGCGGGCTGGACATCGTGGAGCTGGGCCACAGCGAACGCCGCGAGCATTTCGGAGAGACGGACAGGACCGTGGGCCTGAAGACCGCCGCCGCCGTCCGCCACGGCCTGATCCCGCTGATCTGCATCGGCGAGACCCTGGCCGAGCGCGAGGCTGGCCGCGCGGCCGAGGTGCTGGAGACGCAGGTCCGCGCCGCGCTGGAACCCGTAGCCGGGTCCGACGCCACGATCCTGCTGGCCTATGAGCCGGTCTGGGCGATCGGTGCGAACGGCATCCCCGCGACCTCGGATTACGCCGACGCGCGGCAGGCCGAGATCATCGCGGTCGCGCAGGACGTGCTGGGCCGCCGCGTGCCCTGCCTTTACGGCGGGTCCGTCAATCCGGGCAACTGCGCGGAACTGATCGGCTGCCCGCATATCGACGGGCTGTTCATCGGGCGGTCGGCCTGGGACGTGAACGGCTATCTGGACATCCTGGCGCGCTGCGCCGCAACCATCGGAGATGACGCATGAAACTGGCAATCGCAGGGGACAGCGCGGGCGAAGGTCTGGCCAAGGTTCTGGCCGACCACCTGAAAGACCGCTTTGAGGTGTCGGAAATCAGCCGCACTGACGAAGGCCCCGACGCCTTCTATGCCAACCTGTCGGACCGGGTGGCCAGCCAGGTCATGGACGGCATCTATGACCGCGCCATCCTGGTCTGCGGCACGGGCATCGGCGTCTGCATCGCGGCCAACAAGGTGCCGGGCATCCGCGCCGCCCTGACGCACGACACCTATTCGGCCGAACGCGCCGCCCTGTCGAACGACGCGCAGATCATCACCATGGGCGCCCGCGTCATCGGGGCAGAGGTCGCCAAGACCATCGCCGACGCATGGCTGGCGCAGACCCAGAACTTCGACCGCAACGGCAAGTCTGCGGGCAATGTCGACGCCATCGACGCGGTCGGCGCGAAATACGCGGGCCGGTGATGCTGCGCCTGCCGACGGACGGGCCCGCGACAGGGCCGCTGCTGGACGATGTGCTGGCGCGCGAGGGCGCTGCGGCCATCGTGGCGGCCATCGCGCGCGCGCTTCCGCCCCTGGCCGCGCGGCTGGCGGCGGGGCGCCTGCACGGCGACCCCGAGGCCATCGTCGGCACCAATGACAGCGGCGACCGGCAGAAGGCGCTGGACGTCGCGGCGCACGACCACATGATCGCCGCCCTGCGCGCGGCGGGCGTGCGCCAGGTCCTGTCCGAGGAGGCCCTGGACATCATCGCCCTGAACCCGGAAGGCGCCTTCGACGTGGCCATCGACCCGATCGACGGATCGGGCAGCATCGGCATCGGCGCGCCCCTGGGGATGCTGTTCAGCATCCTGCCCGCCGATCCGCAGGGATTTCAGCGGACGGGCCGGGCGGTGGTGGCGGCAGGCTACGCCTCCTTCGGTCATTCGGTCGATTTCGGCTGGTCCACCGGCGCGGGCGTCAATGTCGCGACCTGGGACGCCGAGGCCCATGCCTTCCGCGTCAGCCGCCAGAACCTGCGGCTGAAGCCCCAGGCCTCGACCATCGCCTATAACGCGTCGAACGAACGCCACTGGGCGCCGGGCCTGCAGGCTTGGGCGCGCGATCTGCGCGCGGGGCGGGACGGGCCGCGCGGGCGCGACTTCAACATGCGCTGGCTGGCCGCTGCCGTGGGCGAATTGCACCGCATCCTGCTGAAGGGCGGCGCATTCCTGTACCCCGCCGATGCCCGGCCCGGATATGCCGACGGCCGGCTGCGGCTGATCTATGAATGCGTGCCCATCGCCTTTCTGATCGAACAGGCCGGGGGCCGCGCGACCGACGGGCATGGCCCGATCCTGGACCGCGTGCCGCGCGGGCCGCATGACTTCACCCCGCTGTTCTTTGGCGCGTCCGAGGAAATCGACGCGCTTCACGCCGCCCTTCAAGGATAACATCCCATGCCGATGATCACCCTGCGCCAGCTTCTGGACCACGCGGCCGAGCATGACTATGCCGTGCCCGCCTTCAACATCAACAACATGGAGCAGGGCCTGTCGGTCATGCAGGCGGCCCAGGCCACCCGCAGCCCGGTGATCCTGCAGGCCAGCCGCGGCGCGCGGGCCTATGCCAATGACGCGGTGCTGGCGGGGCTGATCGCGGGTCTGGCGCGGGCCTATCCCGACATCCCGATCTGCATGCATCTGGACCATGGCAACGGGCTGGAGACCTGCGCCACCGCGATCCAGAACGGCTTCACCTCGGTGATGATGGACGGGTCGCTGAAATCGGACGGCAAGACGCCCGCCGATTACGCATACAACGCCGACATCACCCGCCGCGTGACCGAGATGGCCCATGCCTGCGGCGTGTCGGTCGAGGGAGAGCTGGGCGTTCTGGGCAGCCTTGAGACCGGCATGGGCGACGCCGAGGACGGCCACGGCGCCGAGGGCAAGCTGTCCGAGGAGCAGCTGCTGACCGACCCGGACGAGGCCGTGCGCTTTGTCGAGGAGACAGGCGTGGACGCCCTGGCCATCGCCATGGGCACCAGCCACGGCGCGTATAAATTCACGCGCAAGCCCGATGGCGACATCCTGGCCATGCACGTGATCGAGGAGATCCACCGCCGCCTGCCCAACACCCATCTGGTGATGCACGGGTCCAGTTCGGTCCCCGAGGATCTGCAGGCGATCATCAACGCCTATGGCGGCGACATCCGCCCGACCTGGGGCGTCCCGGTCGAGGAGATCCAGCGTGGCATCCGCCACGGCGTGCGCAAGGTGAACATCGACACCGACAACCGCCTGGCGATGACCGCCGCGATCCGCCGGGTGATGGCGGAAAACCCGGCCGAATTCGACCCGCGCGCCTATCTGAAGCCCGCGATGGCGATGATGGCGCAGGTCTGCCGCGACCGCTTCGAGGCCTTCGGTACCGCGGGCAACGCCGACAAGCTGCGCCCGCTGTCCCTGCCGGAGATGGCCGCGCGCTACTGATCCGCGCGGGCCAGCAGCTCCTCGACCTTGGGGCCGATCGCATCCACGATCTGCTCGACGCCGCGCGCGTTGGGGTGGATGCGGTCGTCCTGCATCAGGTCCGACAGGGACAGGCCCTGCGTGGCCTTTTCCCCGATCGGCCCAAGGAAGTCGGGAACCAGCAGGGCGTCGTACTCGGCGGCCAGATCGGCATACATCGCCTCGAAGTCGCGCTTGAACTCGGGGCCGTAATTGCCCGGCGCGGGCAGGCCCGCCAGCAGCACGGGCACCCCCGCCGCCCGCGTCTTGTCCAGGATCGCCGCCAGGTTCGCGCGGCTGGAGGCCGGGTCGATCCCGCGCAACAGATCGTTGCCGCCAAGCGCCACGATCATCGCATCGGGCCCGTCCGCCAGCGTCCAGTCGATCCGCGCGGCACCCCCCGCGGTGGTGTCCCCCGACACGCCCGCATTGGTCACCGCGACGTCATGGCCGCGGTCGCGCAGCCACGCCTCCAGCACGGGCACGAACCCCTGATCCTGCGGCAGGCCGTATCCCTGCGTCAGACTGTCGCCCATCGCGGTCAGGCGCAGCGTCTCTGCGTCAGCAGGGGCTGCCCATGATGCCGCGATGGTGACCGCCAGCGCCGCGACGGCGGCCGTCAGGCGGTTGCCTTCGCGGGCGGGCCGACCATATCGTGCCCCGATACCCAGACCGCGACGAAGGAGCGACCCGATGGCCGACCCCGTGATCCGCCTGTCCGATGCGCATCTGACGTTGCAGGGCAATGCCGGGCCGGTCCCGATCCTGCGTGGCCTGTCGCTGCAGGTCGAACGCGGAGAGACGGTCGGGCTGGTGGGTCCTTCGGGATCGGGCAAGTCGTCGCTCCTCATGCTGATGGGCGGTCTGGAACGCGCCACGGGCGGCCTGGTCCAAGCGATGGGTCAGGACCTGACCGCGCTGGACGAGGATGCGCTGGCGCGCTTTCGTCTGTCCCATATGGGTGTGGTGTTCCAGTCCTTCCACCTGATCCCCACCATGACGGCGCTTGAAAATGTCGCAACGCCCCTGGAGCTGGCCGGGGCGCCCGACGCCTTCGACCGCGCGGCGGCGGAGCTGGACCGCGTGGGCCTTGGCGCGCGGCGCGACCATTACCCCGCGCAGCTGTCGGGCGGAGAGCAGCAGCGCGTGGCCCTGGCCCGCGCCGCCGCGCCGCGCCCGGCGATCCTGCTGGCGGACGAACCCACCGGCAATCTGGACGGGGCGACGGGGCAGGCGATCATGGACCTGCTGTTCGGGCTGCGCGCCGATCATGGCGCGACACTGGTCCTGGTCACGCATGACCCGGACTTGGCGCGGCGCTGCGACCGGGTGATCCGCCTGGCCGACGGCCGTCTGGCCGCCGAGGCCGCGGCATGAGCCTGTCGCTGGCGGCCCGGCTGGCGCGGCGCGACCTGCGCGGGGGCCTGCGCGGGTTCTGGGTGCTGCTGACCTGCCTGGCGCTCGGCGTGGCCGCCATCGCCGCCGTGGGGTCGGTGCGCGCGGCGATCCAGGCGGGGCTGACCTCGCAGGGCGCGATCCTGCTGGGCGGCGATGCCGAGGTGCAGCTGACCTATCGCTTTGCCACGCCCCAAGAGCGGGACTGGCTGGAGGATCGGGCCGTCACGGTATCCGAAATCGTCGATTTCCGGTCCATGGCGGTGGTCGGGCAGGGGGATGCCTCCGAACGCGCCCTGACTCAGGTCAAGGGCGTCGATGCGGCCTGGCCCCTTCTGGGTCAGGCGGTGCTGGACCCGCCCATGCCGCTGGCGCAGGCCTTGGGGGTGACCCCGCAGGGCTTGCCCGGGGGCGTGATGGCGCCGCTGCTGGCCGACAGGCTGGGGCTGTCGCCGGGCGACATGTTCCGCCTTGGCACGCAGGATTTAGTGCTGACCGCGCGGCTGGTCAGCGAACCCGATGCGGGCGCGGCCAGCTTCGGCTTTGGCCCCCGCACCCTGGTCCTGCGCGAGGCGTTGGCCGACAGCGATCTGCTGGGCGCGGGCACGCTCTACGACAGCAACTACCGACTGGCGCTGCCGCAGGGGACCGATCTGGACGCGCTGCGGGCCGACTGGCGCGCGGCCTTCCCCGACAGCGGCGCACGCTGGCGCGACAGCCGCCGCGGCGCGCCGGGCATCGACAGTTTCGTGGACCGCATCGGCGCGTTCCTGGTGCTGGTCGGGCTGACCGGGCTGGCCGTGGGCGGCGTCGGCGTGTCGGCGGCGGTGCGCGCGCATCTGGCCCGCAAGACCGAGACCATCGCCGTGCTCAAGACCTTCGGCGCGTCGGGGCGGACGATCTTTCAGGTCTACCTGCTGCAGATCGGGGCGGTGACCGCGATCGGCGTGGCGGCGGGGCTGATCCTGGGGGCGCTGGTGCCGCTGGCGCTGGCGCCGCTGCTGACGGCGCGCCTGCCGGTGCCGGCGGTCTTCGGCGTCTATCCGGGCCCCCTGACGCAGGCGGCGGTCTATGGCGTGCTGACCGCCTTCGTCTTTGCGCTGTGGCCCTTGGCGCGAACGCGGCGCATCCGCGCGGCGACCTTGTTCCGCGACGCGGACGCATCCGGGGGCGGCTGGCCCGAACGGCGTTATCTGGTAATGATCGTCGCGGCGCTGATCGCGCTGGTGGGGGCTGCCGCACTGTTTTCGGGGCTGTGGCGGCTGACGCTTGGCATGGCGGGGGGCGTCCTGGCGGCCTTTGTCGTGCTGGCCGGGGCGGCGGCGCTGGTCCGGCGCGCGGCGGGGGCGGGGGCGCGTCTGGCACGGCGCAGACCCGCGCTGCGGCTGGCGCTGGCGGCCATCGGCGGTCCGCGCAGCGAGGCGCTGTCGGTGATACTGTCCCTGGGCCTGGGACTGACGGTGCTGGCGGCGGTGGGGCAGGTGTCGTCGAACCTGCGCCAGGCCATCGCGACCGAACTGCCCGAACGTGCGCCCAGCTATTTCTTCCTGGACATCCAGCCCGATCAACTGGACCCGTTCCTGACCCGGTTGCGGGACGATCCGCTGGTCGGCGACGTGCAGACCGCGCCGATGCTGCGCGGCATCGTCACGCAGCTGAACGGCCGCCCCGCGCGCGAGGTCGCGGGCGATCACTGGGTGCTGCGCGGCGACCGGGGCATCACCTATGCCGCGACCCCGCCGCCGGGCACCCAGATCACCCGCGGCGACTGGTGGCGCCAGGATTACGCCGGCCCCCCGCTGGTCAGCCTGTCCGAGGAGATCGCGACCGAGATCGGCCTGGACCTGGGCGACACCGTCACCGTCAACATCCTGGGCCGCGACATCACCGCGACCATCGCCAACCTGCGGGTGGTGGATTTCAGCGATGCGGGCATCGGCTTTGTCATGGCGCTGAACCCCGGCGCGCTGGCGGGCGCGCCACACACCCACATCGCCACCGTCTATGCCGATCCGGCGGCCGAGGCGCAGATCCTGCGGGATCTGGGCAACCGCTTTCCCAACATCACCGCCGTTCCCGTGGCCGAGGCGATCGACCGTGCCTCGGACGCCCTGGCGGGGATCGCGGCGGCGGTGGCCTGGGCGGCGGGGGCCACGCTGGTCACCGGCTTCGTCGTGCTGATCGGGGCCGCGGCGGCGGGCGAACGCGCCCGCGTCTATGAGGCCGCGATCCTGAAGACGCTTGGCGCGTCGCGCGCGCTGATCCTGGGCAGCTTCGCGCTACGCCAGGCGCTGATGGGGGCGGCGGCGGGGCTGGTCGCGCTGTTGGGCGGGGGCCTTGCGGGATGGGCGGTCAGCCGCTTCGTGATGGACGTGCCCTATCGGTTCGACATGGGCTCGGCGCTGCCCATCGTGGCGGGCGGCATCGCCGCGACCGTCGTGGCGGGGCTGGCCTTTGCGTGGCGCCCGCTGGCCGCGCGGCCCGCACAGGTCCTGCGGGCGCAGGACTAGGGGTCGACGGGACTGGGCAGGGGGGCCGCGGGCTGGGACACGTCGCGCTGCCATTCCCGCCAGATCGACATCAGCAGCGCCATCAGCACCGGCCCCACGAACAGGCCCACCAGGCCCATTGTCTTGATCCCGCCGATCAGGCCGAAGAACGTGGCCAGGAACGGCAGCTTGACCGGGCCGCCGATCAGCACGGGGCGGATGGTCTTGTCCACGATGAACAGCTCGACCGTGCCCCACAGGAACAGCGCGGCGCCCGCGACCGGCGTTCCGCTGAACACCAGATAGGCCGAGATCAGCGTGAAGGACAGCGGCGCGCCGCCCGGGATCAGCGCCATGAACCCGGTCACGACCCCGAAGAACACCGGCGAGGGCACCCCCGCCAGCCAATAGGCCGTTCCCAGGATCACCCCCTCGCCGATGGCGATCAGGGTCATGCCGGTGACGGTCGCGCTGATCGTGGCGGGGACCACGCGCGACATGTGCGACCAGCGGCCGGGCAGGATGCGCGCGCCCACGCGGTCCAGCTGCGCCACGATGCGTTCGCCGTCCCGATAGAACACGAACAGCGCGATCAACGTGAACAGCAGGTTCAACATGAAGTGGAACGCGGTCGATCCCGCGGTCAGGATGCCGCGATAGACGGAATAGATGTTCGACCCGGTGACCGCCTGAACCAGCTGGCTGATCGCGCCGGGCTGACCGATATAGGTGCGCCATTGCTGGTCCAGCCACGGCCCTACGCGGGGGATGTCGGCGATCCAGGGGGGCGTGGCCTCGCCCATGGCGTTCACGTTGCCCGCCCACAGGATCCAGACGCGCAGTTCGGCCGCCGCATAGGTCAGCGCCATCAGCAGCGGCACCACCAGGATGCACAGGATCGCCAGCACCAGCAGCGTCGCGGCCAGCGTCGGCCCGCTGCGCTGCGCCAGGCGCTCGCGGATGCGCCAGCTGGCCACGCAGATGATCGTCGCGGCCAGGACCGGGATCAGGAAGCCGTGGAAGAAATAGATCGACGCCGCAAGGATCCCCAGCAGCAGCCAGCGCGCGGCCGACAGGTCGGTGACCAGCGGGCGCGGCGCCGGACGGGGAACGGCGTTGCGGTCGGCCCTTGGGGTCATTCGCGCGTCTCCGGGTGGTCGTCGCCAGGGGCGGGGGGCAGCGTGCCCTCGGCCCGGTCGCGGTGCAGGGCGGCGCGACCCAGCAGCATCAGCGTGACCGGAACCGTCGTCATGATGCCCAGGCCCACCATCAGCTCATGCAGGATCGGGCGCCCCTGCTGAAAGCTGGCCAGCAGCGCCGACCCCAGGATCACCCCGCCCGTCCCCCAGCTGGAGGCCAGCGTCGGCGCATGCAGCCGGTCATAGAAGCTGTTCATCCGCAAGAACCCCCAGGCCCCGATCAGCGTCAGCGTCGCACCCAGCATCACCAGCCCCGCCACCGGAATGGCCAGCCACAGGGGGATGTCGTCAAGCGGGCTCATTCGATCACCTCTCCGCGGAACAGGAACTTGGCCAGCGCGATGGAGGCCACGAACCCCATCACCGCGATGACCATCGCGGCCTCGAACAGGTACAGTGAGCCAAGGCGCATTCCGGTGACCAGGAACAGCAGCATCACCGCGATATACAGCGTGTCAAGGGCCAGCACCCGGTCCTGGGCGCGGGGACCGCGCAGGATGCGCAGGCCCGCCAGGCAGCCCGCCAGGGCCAGGACCACCTGGGCATAGCCGATGGCAAAGGTCAGGATCGTGCCGCTCATTCGAAGATCTCCTGCAGCATGGGTTCATACACGTCGCGGATGACATGCAGGTAATGGTCGGTCTCGGCCCCGTCGAAGACATGCAGGACAAGCGTCTGCCGGTCGTGGGAATATTCGATCCAGGCGGTGCCGGGCGTGGCGGTCAGGATGATCGACAGCACCGCCAGCCCGGTCGGGCTGCGCAGCTGCAGCGGCACCTCGAGGAAGGCCGAGCGGCGGCCCGACCGCCCCTCGGTCAGGATCAGCCGCGCCACGCGGATGTTCGACCGGACGATGTCGCCGAACAGCGTGGCGATCAGCCGCGGCACCACGCGCCAGTTGCGCGGCGTGGCCCGTTCGGGGTGCAGCGACGACATCGCCCAGCCCGCCAGCAGCGCCAGCGCCCCCCCCAGCAGCAGGTGACCAAGCGAGAACCGCGTCATCACCATCCACAGCAGCGTCAGCAGGCCCGACTGGACAGGATAGGGGACAAGCCGGGTCATCATGGAACGTCCTCTGGGGTGGGCGGCTGCGCGTCGTCGGCACGGGGCGCGGTCAGCACGCCCTGGGCATAGCGCGAGGTCTGGTGCAGCGCCTGCGCGGTGCGGTCGGTATAGCGCAGCACGGCCTCGGATTCGATGCTGATCACGGCCAGGACGGTGATCAGGGCCATGATCGGGGCGATCTCCATCGCCATGACGGGGGAATCGCGGTCGTCATTGGCCCAGAAGGTCTGGATGCCGATCCGCGCCAGCCCGATCAGCGTGGCAAAGCCCGACACCAGCAGCAGCGCGACGAAGGCCCAGCCCAGCCAGGGGCTGGTATCGGCCGTGTCGAAGACGCCCTGGATCATCGTCAGCTTGCCGATGAAGCCGGGCATCGGCGGCAACCCCGCCAGCGCCAGCAGGCACAGCGCAAAGCATGCCGCCAGCAGGGCGGGGCCCGCGGCGATGGCGGGGCCGTCCGGGCCGTCGTCGTCGGACGGCAGGTCGGCCTTGGCGCCATAGATCTCGGCCGTCAGGGCCAGCATGGCGGCAATGCCGCCGTCGTCGCGCGACATCGGCTCGACCATCAGGAACAGGGCGCCCGCGGCCAGGGTCGACGCGACCATGTAATGCAGGGCGCCCGCCAGCATCCATTCCCCGCCCCCCGCCAGCGCCAGCCCGGTCACGGCCAGCATGGTGCCCGACGACAGGATCACCGCATGCGCCGCGATCCGCCCCAGGCTTTGCGACGCCAGCACGCCCAGCATGCCGAAGACGACCGTGGCCATGCCCAGCCCGATCAGCAGCCCCGCGCCCAGCCCTGCAGACGGGCCCGATCCGGCCGCGAACAGCAGCATCGTCAGGCGCAAAATCGCATAGATGCCCACCTTGGTCATGATCGCGAACATCGCACCCACCGGCGCCGCGGCGGCCATGTAGGCGTTGGGCAGCCAGAAGGACAGCGGCCAGATGCCCGCCTTGACCAGGAAGGCCACCCCCATCAGCGCCAGGCCCATCTGCAGCAGGGGCCGGTTGGCGGCATCGATGTCGGGCATCATGCTGGCCAGATGCGCCATGTTCAGCGTGCCCGTCACGCCATAGATCAGGCTGATCCCCAGCAGCAGCAGCAGGGACGCCGCCAGGTTGATCGCGATGTAATGCAGGCCCGCGCGGACCCGCACCTGTCCCGACCCGTGCAGCAGCAGGCCGTAGGACGCGGCCAGCAGCACCTCGAAAAAGACGAACAGGTTGAACAGGTCGCCGGTCAGGAACGCGCCGTTCAGACCGACCAGCAGGAACTGGAACAGCGAAAAGTAATGCTGCCCCTGCCGATGCCAAGACGCCCGCGCATAGACCAGCGACGCCAGCGCCAGCACCGATGTCAGCAGCAGCATCATCGCCGCCAGGTGATCCAGCACCAGGACGATTGCCATCGGCGCGGCCCAGTCCCCCAGCAGATAGAAGCCGATGTTCTCGGCCCCTTCGGACGCGCCCAGCTTGGCGCGCATCAGCAGCGCCACCGCCACCGCGAGGGTCAGCCCGGTCGCGATCAGGCTGAGCCAGAATTTCGCCGCGCGCTGGCGGTCGTCATAAAGCAGCATCAGCGCGCCGGCGACGAAGGGGATCAGGATCGGGGCGATGATCAGGTGCTGGCTCATGGCTGCTCTCTCTCGCGGCCGTCGACATGGTCGGTGCCGGTGAACCCGCGCGAGGCGATCAGCACGACCAGGAACAGCGCCGTGGTGGCAAAGCTGATAACGATGGCGGTCAGGACCAGCGCCTGGGGCAGCGGGTCGGCATAGCGGGTCGGATCGACGAAGCCGCCCTTGGGCATGATCGCGGGCGCCGACAGCGTCAGGCGCCCCATGGAAAAGATGAACAGGTTCACCGCATAGGACAGCAGGCACAGCCCGACGATGACCTGGAAGCTGCGCGGGCGCAGGATCAGCCAGATGCCCGACGCCGACAGAACGCCGATGGCCAGGGACAGCACGATCTCCATCAGCGGATCTCCTTTGTGGCGGGGGTGGCATCGTCCTGTTCGCGCAGGCGCGCGGCGCGCAGGGACTGGTGGGCGATGGCGATCAGCATCAGCACCGTCGCGCCCACGACCAGGGCAAAGACCCCCAGGTCGAACAGCAGCGCGGTCGCGGCGGGCACGTTCCCGATCAGCGGGATCGAGACATAGCGGGCATGGGCCGACAGGAACGGATAGCCGAAGATCCACGACCCCATCCCCGTGCCCACCGCGATCAGCAGGCCGATGCCCATCCAGCGGATCGGCAGGATGGTCAGCCGCGCCTCGACCCAACGCACATTGGTGGCCAGGTATTGCAGCAGGAAGGCGATGGCCATGGTCACGCCCGCGGCGAAGCCGCCGCCCGGCAGGTCATGGCCGCGGAAGAAGAAATAGGCCGCGACCATGATCAGCACCGGGAACATCCACAGCATGATGACCGACGGTACCATCAGGTAGTCGTCCAGCGCCTGCTGGCTGGTGGCCTGCTGCTGGTTGGGCTGGTCCACGCTTTCGGGGGCGGGGCGGAACCGGCGCAGCAGCGAATAGACGGTCAGGCCGACGATCGCCAGCACGGCGATCTCTCCGAACGTGTCGAAGGCGCGGAAATCGACCAGGATGACGTTCACCACATTGGTGCCGCCGCCTTCGTAATAGGCGTTGGCCAGGAACCAGTCGCCCACGTTCGGGACCAGCGGCCGTGTCATCACCGAATGCGCCACCAGGGCGATGCCCGACCCGCCCGCGACGGCCATCACCAGGTCGCGCATCCGCCGCCTGCGCGCGGATGCCAGGTTGTCCTCGGGCAGGCCCGCCCGGCGTTGGGGCAGCCAGCGCAGGCCCAGCAGCAGCAGGACCGTGGTCACCACCTCGACCAGCAGCTGGGTCACGGCAAGGTCTGGGGCCGACAGCCAGGCGAAGGTCAGGCAGGTGACCAGACCCGCGCCGCCCAGCATCGCCAGCGCGGCAAAGCGGTGGTACTTGGCCTGCCACGCCGCACCCACAGCGCAGGCCCCGCCGATCAGCCACATCAGCGCGAATGCCGGGCTGAAATCGGTCACCCGCGCCGGGGGTGCCCAGGGGAACCGCGCGCCGATGGCCGCGACGGCCAGAAACAGCGCGACCGCCACCAGCAGGCGCAGCTGCGGCTGCAGCCGTTCGGTCGCAAGCCGGCCCAGCACGCGGCGGGGCAGGACCCACGCCCCCTTCAGCATCAGCCGGTCGAAGACGCGCTGCCCGCGCAGGCGGTGCAGCAGGGGCGGGCCTTCGGGGCCCAGGGGGATGCGGGTCCGGGTCATCGCATAGATCAGCGTGCCCACGCCCAGGGACACCAGGCTGAGCATCAGCGCCGCATTGACCCCGTGCCAGATCGCGATGTCGTAATAGGGCAGGTCGGGCCCAAGCACGGCGCGCGCGGCGCGGTTGATGACCGGGCCAATCACCGGCGCGGGCAGGATGCCCACCGCCAGGCAGGCCGCGGCCAGCAGGCTGACGGGCAGGCGCAGCAGAACCGGCGCCTCGGACACGCGGCCGCGCAGGGCGTCGGGCAGCGGACCGAAGAACACCGACGCGATGAACCGGATCGCATAGGCGGCGGAAAACGCGCTGGCCACGACCGCCAGATAGGGCAGGCTGTCGTCCAGCCAGCTGCCGTTGTGCCAGGCGACGGCCTCGGCCAGGAACATCTCCTTGGACAGAAAGCCGTTCAGCAGCGGCACGCCCGCCATCGCGGCGGATGCGATGATCGCCAGCGTCGCGGTGAAGGGCATCACGCGCGCGAGTCCGCCCAGCTTGCGCAGGTCGCGCGTGCCGGTCTGGTGGTCGATGATGCCCGCGGTCATGAACAGCGACGCCTTGAAGACCGCGTGATTGCAGATGTGAAAGATCGCGGCCAGGATCGCGCCCTGGCTGCCGATGCCGGCCAGCGCGGTGATCAGGCCCAGATGGCTGATCGTCGAATAGGCCAGCAACCCCTTGAGGTCGTGGCGGAACAGCGCGATCACTCCGCCGGTCAGGAAGGTCGCCATGCCGATGCCGGTCACGGCCAGGAACCACGCCTCGGTCCCGCCCAGGACGGGAGAGAAGTGGATCAGCAGGAACACCCCGGCCTTGACCATCGTGGCGCTGTGCAGGAAGGCCGAGACCGGGGTCGGCGCCGACATCGCGCCGGGCAGCCAGAAGTGGAACGGCACCTGCGCCGACTTGGTGAACGCGCCCAGCAGGAACAGCGCCAGGATCGCGCCGTACATCGGGTGTTCGCGCACCTGCGGTCCTGCGGCCAGCACCACGTCCAGATCGTGGCTGCCCACGACATGGCCCAGCATCAGCATCGCCAGCAGCAGGCAAAGCCCGCCCATCGCGGTGATCAGCAGCGCGGTGCGCGCGCCGTCGCGTGCCGACTGGCCCTGGTGCCAGAACCCGATCAGCAGGAACGACACGACCGATGTCAGCTCCCAGAACACCACCAGCATCAGCAGGTTGCCCGACAGAAGGATGCCCTGCATCGCGCCGGTGAACGCCATCAGAAGAGCGAAGAAGCGTGGCGGGCGTTCCTTGCCCGCCATGTAGACCTGGGCATAGACGACGACCAGCAGGCCGATCGTGCTGACCAGCGTCGCGAACATCCAGGCGAACCCGTCCATCCGCAGCGACAGCGACAGCCCCGCCGACGGCACCCAGTCCAGCGATGCGCGCAGCACCTCGCCCGACATCACGGGTCCCCCCAGCCCCGCCGACAGCGCGATTCCGGCCAGCATAGTGATGCCCGCCAGAATCCCCGCCGCGCGCCCCGAGACGCTGATCAGCAGAAGCGCGGACAGGAAGGGCAGGACCGCCAGCAGCACCAGAAGGTTCTGCTGCGCAAGGGCGGTGGGGGTGATCATCAAGGGCGGTCCTTCGCTGGGGCGGCATGCAGGGCGGGGCAGGATCCCAGGCGGGATCATGCGGGCGTCGGGGGAATGCGGCAAGATGCGGGTGATGACGGGACGGCGCATGCGATGCGGCCGTGCCGCGGCACGATCCGTCCGGGATCACCTCTGTGGGGGCGGCCGCGGAGCCACCGGCCGCGGGTCAGGACAGCAGGCGTCCGCGGGCGCGTGTCAGGCCAGCGGAGGGCCGCGGGCGCGGGCAGGGCGGGCGACGCCCTGCGGCCGGGGAACGTCCGCGTCGGACGCGGCGATGACCGACATGGCCTGCGGCGGGACGGGCCCCGCGGGCGCGCGGTACCAGGGATCGGCGTCCGGCAGAGGTGATGTCGCCTGCGGTCCGGCCGGAGCCTTGGAGGTCAGGACTGCGACCTGCGCTGGACTGTCGGAATACAGCCGCTGCTCCTCGGTCAGGCGCAGGAACTGCGGCCCCAGTTCGACCGAGGCAGGCGCCGTCGCCCCGTACAGCGCAAGCTGCACGATGCTGGCCACCAGGACCAGAACGCGCATGATGCACGCCAAGGGTGTCCGTTGTCCGTCCATGGCGCGGATATTGCAGACGCCGCCGGGGCGATGCAAGGGCGGGTGGGGGGCGCAGACGCGTTTGTCACCCCACCGGCAGGTGCAGTTCGGCCCGCAGGCCGCGCCCCTGCGCCCCCGCGCGCAGCCGCAAGGTCCCGCCGAACAGCTGCGCGATCTCGGTCACGATGGACAGGCCCAGACCGCTGCCGCCGGGCCGCGCCTCGGCCGACGCTCCGCGGGTAAAGCGCGAGGTCAGCTGGTCCATCGCCGGGGCGGCGATGCCGGGGCCGTCATCCTCGACCGAGATCACCGCCGTACCGCCCTGCCGCGCGACGCGGACGGTGACCTCTGCCCCGCGGCCGGCATAGGCCAGCGCGTTGTCGACAAGGTTCTTCAGCGCCTCGGCCAGCAGGACGGGTTCGGCGCGCACGACGACGGGCTGGCCGTCATATCCCAGGTCGATCCCCGCACCGGCGGCGCGCGGGATCATCTCTCCGGTCAGATCGCGCGCCAGGGCGTGGGCATCCAGCGGCGCGACCATCGGATGGCCCGCGGCCGCATCGACCCGCGCCAGCAGCAGCAGCTGTGCCAGGATCCGTTCGGCATCGGCCAGTGCCGCGTCGCCCTTGGCCACCGCCGATCGCGCGGCCTGCGCGTCGCCCGCCCGCTGCGCCAGTGTCAGCTGGGTGCGGATCACCGCCAGCGGCGTGCGCAGCTGATGGCTGGCATTGCCGGTGAAGTTGCGCAGCGCCGACAGTGCCGTGTCCAACCGCACCATGAACGAGTTCATCGCCGCGACCAGGTCCTGGACTTCCTGCGGGACGTCGGTGGGCAGGGGGGACAGGTCGTCCGCGCGCCGCGCGCTGATCGCGTCGCCCAGCCTGTTCAGCGGACGCAGCGCCAGCGGCACCGCGATCCAGATGATCGCCGCCGCCCCGCAGATCATCAGCGCCAACCTGGCCGCCGAGCGCAGCAGGATCGCCTGCGACAGCTGGTTCCGCGCCAGCTTGGATTCCGCGACCGTCACGCGGAACGGGATGGATTCGATGCCCGTCGACACGGTCCGCGCCAGCGTGATGACCCGGATCGGCGCACCCGCGAACACCGCATCCGTATAGCCCGCCCCATCCACGCCCGGTTCGGCCAGCGGCAGGTCGGCATAGCCGGTCATGAACCCGCCCGGCCCGTCCACGCGATAGAACACGCTGTCCTGCGCGGTCGAGGTCAGCATCTCCAGCGCGGAATAGGGGATGTCGGCCTGCAGGGCGGCATCGTCGCCCACCGTCACCCGTTCCGCGATGGCCAGCGCCGATCCGGTCAGCACCCGGTCGGACACGGCGCGCGCGGTGGACACGGCCTCGGACCAGGTGTCGGCCATCGCCAGCGTGCCCAGGGCGGCCGTGGCCGCCAGCAGCCAGGCCAGCAGTCGGCGGCGCAGCGATCCCATCGGCGCTCAAACGCCCTTGTCGATGTAATAGCCGATGCCCCGCGCGGTGCGCAGCTGCACCCCGTGGGGCGCCAGCCTGCGGCGCAGGCGGCTGGCATATTGCTCGATCGCGTTGTCCGACAGGGTATCCTCCAGCGAGGTCATGGATTGCATGATCGTCTCCTTGGGGACGACCTTGCCGGCGCGCATGAACAGCAGTTCCAGCAGCGCATGTTCACGGGCGGGCAGGTCCATCGGCTGCCCCTCGGCCAGGAAACGGCGCGCGGTCAGGTCCAGCATGACGCCGCCGATCGTGACCTCGGCCGCGCGCAGGCCCGCCTGGCGGCGCAGCAGCGACCGGACGCGGGCCTCGAACTCGGTGATCTCAAAGGGTTTGACCATGTAGTCGTCGGCGCCCAGGTCCAGGCCGCGGACGCGTTCCTCGGGCGTGCCGCGGGCTGTCAGGATCATCACCGCGGCCGGGTCGCGGCGGGTGCGCATGCGGCGCAGGACCTCCAGCCCGTCCATCTGCGGCAGGTTCAGGTCCAGGATCACCAGGTCGAACCGTTCCGCCGCGATCAGCGCCTCGGCCGAGGCGCCGTCATCGACGTGATCGACGGCATGCCCCGCACCGGCCAGAAGCTGCACCAGCCCGTCGGCCAGCGCCGCGTTGTCCTCGACCAGCAGAATGCGCATCGACCGTCCCCCCGGCGGCGATCTTAGGGCCGCGCGGGCCGGGCAGGCAAGGGCGCGCGGCCCGCTTGTCCGGCGGGGCGGCGGGTGCCACGATGCGCCATGCTGATGCGCATGATTCCCCGCCTGTCCTGCGTTGCGCTGATCCTGTCCGTCGTCGCCGGGGCGGCGGCGGCCGACACGCTGCGGTTTCCCGCGCCCTCGGGCGCGCAGGACCGGCCGCTGCGCCTTTACATGTCGCTGGACGAGGATCTGGCCCGCCCGCTGATCCAAGGGTTCCAGGCGCTGAACCCCGACATCGCCGTCGAATACCAGGACCTGCTGACCGGCCAGATCTTTGCGCGCATCACCGAAGAGACGGATGCCGGCGGCACCACCGCGGATCTGGCGTTCTCCTCGGCCATGGACCTGCAGATCAAGCTGGCCAATGACGGCTATGCCCAGGCGGTGGCCACGCCGTCCTCGGCCGACTGGCCGCGCTGGGCGAACTGGCGCGACACGGCCTATGCGATCACGTTCGAACCCGCCGTCCTGGTCTATCACAAGCCCAGCTTCCGCGACCGCCGGCCCCCCGCGACCCGGTTTGAGCTGCTGGACTGGCTGGATCATGGCGGGGCGGCGGTGCAGGGGCGCATCGGCACCTATGACATCGCGCTGTCGGGGGTGGGATACCTGTTCCTGGCCCGCGACCAGGAGCATTTCTTCGACATCTGGAACCTGGGCCAGGCGATGGGTCGCGCGGGCGTCCAGCAGTTCGCGACCTCGCGCGAGATCCTGGAACGCGTGGCCGACGGGCGGCTGGCGGTCGGATACAACATCCTGGGGTCCTATGCCGCGGACTGGGCGCGGCAGGAGCCGGATGTGGGCCTGCTGTTGCCGCGCGACTTCACCGTGGTCGTGTCGCGGGTGGCGCTGGTGCCGCGGGCGGCGGCGCGGCCCGACCTGGGCGCGGCCTTTCTGGCCTTCCTGATGTCGCGCGAGGGCCAGACCATCCTGGCCGAGGAGCTGCGCCTGCCCGCCGTCAGCCTGGAGGTGTCGTCGGGCGCGGACGGCATGCCCCCGGCGCTGGGCGCGCAGCTGCGCCCCGTGGCGATCAGCCCCGGCCTGCTGGCCTATCTGGACCAGTCGCGCCGTGCCCGGCTGATCGCGCGATGGCAGCAGGCATTGTCCCCGCCGGAGCCGGAGCCGGGCCTGGAATAATCGCGCCGATGTCAGCTTTGCGTCAGGTTGGCGTGTCAGGATGCCCGTTGCCGGGTGGAGGCCCGGCCAATGGGGAGGACTATCTTGAAACACGCGATTCTTGCGGGCCTGTTCACCGCGGCCCTGGCCGTTCCGGCGCTGGCCACCGACTATACCATCCTGGCGCCTGCCGCACCGGGCGGCGGCTGGGACCAGACCGCCCGCACCATGCAGGAGGTCCTGCAGGCCGAGGGCATCTCTGATTCCGTGCAGGTCCAGAACGTTCCGGGTGCCGGCGGCACCGTGGGTCTGGCGCAGTTCGCGTCCTCGGCCACCGGAAAGGCCGACCAGCTGATCGTGGGCGGCTATGTGATGGTCGGGGCGATCCTGACCAACGCCTCGCCCGTGTCGCTGGCCGACGTGACGCCCATCGCCCGCCTGACCGGCGAGTACGAGGCGATCGTGGTGCCCACCGCATCCGAGATCCAGGACATCAACCAGCTGGTCGAGATGCTGAAGGCCGATCCCGGCTCCGTCAGCTGGGCCGGCGGTTCGGCGGGCGGCGCCGACCACATCGCGGTGGGCCTTCTGGCCAATGCCGCCGATGTCGACCCGACCGCGATTAACTACATCGCCTATTCCGGTGGCGGCGAGGCACTGGCCGCGATCCTGGGCAACCAGGTGACGGCGGGCATCTCCAGCCTTGGCGAGTTCAAGCCGCAGGCCGATGCCGGGACGCTGCGCATCCTGGCCGTCACCTCCGAGGAGCGGATCGAGGGCGTCGACGCCCCCACCCTGACCGAGGTCGGCCTGGACGTCGTGCTGCAGAACTGGCGCATGGTCGCCGCCCCCGCAGGACTGTCCCCCGAGGACGAGGCCGCCATCGCCGCCGACATCGAGACGATGGCCAAATCGACCGCATGGCAGGAGGCGCTGGTGACCAAGGGCTGGGCCGACACCTATCTGGCGGGCGACGCGTTCCGCGCCCAGCTGGAGGAGGAGACCGCCACGACGGCCGCGGTCCTCAAGGACATCGGGCTGGTCGAATGACGACTGCCCCGGACACGAGACGCCGCCCCGACGGGGCGGCGCTGACCGTGGCGGCCGTGCTGGCGCTGATCGCGGTCATCATTTTCCGCGACGTGGCCACGCTGCCGCAGAACCGGGGCTATTCCGGCGTCGGCCCGGCCGACGTCCCGCGCTGGATCGCCTGGGCGCTGCTGGCGCTGTCGGCCTGGACCGTCGTCGCGGCATTCCGCGACGCGCCGGCCGAACGCCCGGCCCAGGATCCCGCGCCCATCGCCTGGATCATCGGCGGCCTGGCCGCGCAGCTGGCGCTGCTGAACACGGCGGGCTTCGTCATTGCGACCGCGCTGCTGTTCGCGGCCACCGCCCGGGCCTTCGGCAAGCGCAACCTGGCACTGACCCTGCCCATCGGGCTGATCTTCACCGGGACGATCTATCTGGTCTTCTCCCAGCTTCTGAACCTCAGCCTTCCGGCGGGTCCGCTGGAACGCCTGATCACGGGGGGCTAGGGGCATGGACACGTTCGGATACCTGTTCCAGGGCCTGATGGTCGCGACCGACCCGATGATCCTGCTCTACGCGCTGATCGGCGTGACCGTGGGCACCGCCGTGGGCGTGCTGCCCGGCATCGGGCCTGCGCTGACCGTGGCGCTGCTTCTGCCGGTGACCTACGGGCTGGACCCGGCCGGGTCGCTGGTCATGTTCGCGGGCATCTATTACGGCGGCATGTATGGCGGATCGACCACGTCGATCCTGCTGAACACGCCGGGCGAAAGCGCATCCATCGTGACCGCGCTGGAGGGCAACAAGATGGCCCGCGCCGGACGGGGCGGACCGGCGCTGGCCACCGCCGCCATCGGGTCCTTCGTCGCGGGGCTGGTCGCGACGCTGCTTCTGGCCTTCGTCGCGCCGACGGTGGTCAAGCTGGCCCTGACCTTCGGCCCGCGCGAGTATTTCGCGCTGATGGTGCTGGCCTTCGTCACCGTGTCGTCTGCCTTTGGCGACAGTGCGCGCAAGGGGCTGATATCGCTGTTCATCGGCCTGGCGCTGGCCCTGGTCGGCATCGACCAGCTGACCGGTCAGGCGCGGCTGGACTTCGGCGTCCCGCAGCTGCTGGACGGGATCGAGGTCACGACCCTGGCCGTGGCGCTGTTCGCCGTGGGCGAGGCGATGATCGTCGCCGCCAACCGTCATGGCGTCGAGGACAAGGTGACGGCGGTCAAGGGATCGGTCTGGATGACGCGCGAGGACTGGAAGCGGTCCTGGAAGCCCTGGCTGCGCGGCACCTTCATCGGTTTTCCCATCGGCGCCATGCCCGCGGGCGGTGCCGACATCGCCACCTTCCTGTCCTATGCCGCCGAGAAACGCGCCGCCAAGCGCCCCGAGGAGTTCGGCCACGGCGCCATCGAGGGCATCGCCGGGCCCGAGGCCGCGAACAATGCCAGCGCCGCGGGCACGCTGGTCCCGCTGCTGACGTTGGGCCTGCCGACCACCGCCACCGCGGCGATCATGCTGGCCGGGTTCCAGCAGTTCGGCCTGCAGCCCGGACCGCTGCTGTTCGCGACCAACCCGGATCTGGTCTGGGGGCTGATCGCGTCGCTGCTGATCGCCAACGTGATGCTGGTGATCCTGAACCTGCCGCTGATCGGGCTGTGGGTGCGCCTGCTGACCATCCCGCGGCCGTGGCTTTACGCGGGCATCCTGTGCTTTGCCACGTTGGGCACGATCGGCGCCAACCCGTCCCCGATCGAGCTGTCGATGCTGCTGATCTTCGGCGTCATGGGGTACCTGATGCGCCTTTACGGCTATCCCATCGCGCCGGTGGTCGTGGGGCTGATCCTGGGACCGATGGCCGAACAGCAGCTGCGCCGCGCGCTGTCGATCAGCCAGGGCGACGTGATGACGCTGGTCTCGACCCCGGTATCCGCGGGGCTGATCGCGGTCGCGGCCTTTGCGCTGATCGTGCCGATGATCATGCGGGCCCGCGGCAAGGGTCAGGTCCTCAGCCAGATGGCATCGGACGAGGATTGACGCGAAACCCCGGCCCGGTGACGGGCCGGGGGTCATGCACCCGACGCAAGGCTGGGTTGACCGGATGCTGCATTGCAGAAACGGGGGTCGGACCCGATATCTCTACTGTCACCTGATGACGGAAAGAGAGACCGAAATGACCACCCTGCGCAATGCCTGGAACCGCCTTCTGTCCGCGATGGACACTCTGGGTGCCAGCCTCGAGGCGGCCCGCGCCGTCCGCGCCCATCGCCGTCCCGCCGATGCCAGCCTGAAGCAGCTGGGCATCCGCCGCGACAGCTTTCCGACCCATATCTGATCGCGGCCCCGGCCCGATCCGCCACCCGGCGCGCCGCCCCCCGCGGCGCGTCTTCGTGTTTCCGGGCAATGGCGGCGGAAAACCGACGATTGCGTGAACGGACGCGGAAAGGTGCTGGTCCGATGGGGGGCCGTCGCCTATCGTGGCGGTCCAGGACGGCCGTGACGCCGCCTTTCATCACCTGACGAAAGTCCCATGCTCCTCGAAATCGCCATTGTCCTGCTGTTGACCCTGTTCAACGGCGTACTTGCCATGTCCGAACTTGCCATCGTGTCTGCCCGGCCCGCCCGGCTCAAGACCATGGCCCAGCAGGGCAGCCGGGGGGCCGCGACCGCGCTGGACCTGGCTGCCGATCCGGGCCGGTTCCTGTCCAGCGTCCAGATCGGCATCACGCTGGTGGGCGTGCTGTCGGGCGCCTTCTCGGGCGCGACACTGGGCACGCGCCTGGCCACCGCCCTGGTCGCGGGGGGCATGCAGCCCGCATTGGCCCATACGCTGGCCGTGGGCGGCGTGGTCGTCGCCATCACCTATCTGTCGCTGATCGTCGGGGAACTGGTCCCCAAGCAGATCGCCCTGCGTGCCCCCGAGGCCGTGGCCGCGCGCATCGCGCCGCTGATCCGGATGATCTCGCGCATCGCGGCGCCGGTGGTCTGGGTGCTGGACCGGTCGGGGCGGGTGCTGCTGGCCCTGCTGGGCCAATCGGGCAAGGCCGAGAGCAGCATGTCCGACGAGGAGATCAAGGTCATGCTGGCCGAGGCGCACAACGCCGGCGTCATCGCCCCTGCCGAGAACGAGATGATCGCCGGCGTCATGCGCATCGCCGACCGCACCGCGCGCGGCCTGATGACCCCACGCCACGAGGTGCTGATCGCCGACGCGAACGCCACCCCCGACGATCTGGCGCAGGTCTTCCGCACCGGCCACCGCTCTCGCATCCTGCTGCGGGACGGGGCCGATGATGACATCGTCGGCGTCATCCATGCCCGCGACCTGATCCGACTGCAGGCCGATCCCGCCGCCGACCCGCGCGCGCTGATCCAGGCGGTGCCCGTCGTGCGCGACGGTCTGCCGGCGCTGAACGTGATCGAGCAGCTGAAATCCTCGCCCGCGCACATGCTGCTGGTCTTTGACGAATACGGGCATTTCGAGGGTGTGATCACCGCGATGGACGTGCTGGAAGCCATCGCCGGCGATTTCCCCGACCCCGGAGAGGACGAGCCCAAGGCCGTCCGGCGCGATGATGGCAGCTGGCTGATCGCGGGCTGGATGCCGGTGGACGAGTTCTCCGACCTGCTGGGCGTCCCGTTGCCCGAGGATCGCGATTACGAATCCGTGGCCGGCCTGGTTCTTGACCTTGCGGGCGTCCTGCCCGAGGTGGGCGCCCACGTGACCCTGTCGCCCTGGCGGATCGAGGTGGTGGACCTGGACGGCCGCCGCATCGACAAGCTGCTGGTCGCCCGCATCGACTGAGGAACGCCAGAACCGATGTCCGCCCCGCCGAACGCCGCATCCCATAACAGCCTCAGGACCGTTGTCCTGAGGCTGTGGGCCGTCTGCGCGGTCCTGCTGCTGGTCGCGGCGGTTGCGGTTTCCCATCCGGCCTGGCAACGGCAGGTGCCGCATCTGTCTGGCGACCGCCTGTCACAGCTCGGCTTGCCCGCGACCGTCGCGCTGGTCGACCGCCAGGGCGTGCCGGTGGTGCCGTCACCCGCCGCGGGGGCCGATCCGGAACCGTTTTCGCCGCCGCCCCCGCGCGCGCCCGTCAGGCTGGTCCTGCCGCAGGCACGCCGCGCCGCACCCTCGCGGCCTGTCAGGCGGACGCGCAGGCCCCGCGCGCCGCCACGCCCCTGAAACAATGACGATCTGAACGGACACCGCCCGGGCGGGCGGTTCGTCGCGACCTCATTCTTTCAGGACATCCAGATGACAGAGATGAACCAAGACCGGGCGGCCACGCCCCCGGCACCGACCGACATGGACGCGCAACCCGGCCCGGTCGAGGACTGGCGCCTGGTGCAACCCCCGACCACGCCGCACAGCGTCCTGCTGCACTGGGCGATCTTCGCGCTGGTGTTCGGCGGGGTGATCGGTGCCCTCGTGCTGATCTATTGACCGGCGCGGCATGGTGCGGCGGGGCCGTGCCATGCCCGTGGCCTGTAGAAAAGGACAACTCTCAATTGGGCAGCGTTTTGGACTAAACCGACATAAGTCAGCGGGTGCGAATCGCCGGGCAGAAGCCCTCAGCGACCCGGGGCATGTGATGTAACCAGCGACATTGTGAGGACTATCCATGGCCGCAGATCTTCCCGGAACCACGGGTGACGACACGATCGTGGGCACCGCCGAGGGCGACACGATCAACGGCGGCCCGGGCAATGACACCATCGACGGCGGTCCCGGAAATGACACCGTCAACGGTGGCGAGGGCGCCGACCATCTGACCTGGAACGGGTCGGCCGAGGGTGGTGAGCACGACACGTATATCGGTGGCGACGGGCATGTGCCGGTCTTCGACGGTTCCTATGTCATCGGCATGATGGGGTCCGAGAATTACACCTTCGATCCCTACAACCACAACGGCGGCGACACGCTGAGCCTGAACCCGGACAGCGACGCCGACATGACGGTCACCTATTCCTCGACCGAGGCGGGGACCGCGACCGATTCCAACGGCAACACCATCGAATTCCAGGGAATCGAGCGGGTGTACCTGGGCGACGGCAACCACAATGTCGACGCCTCGAATGCCGACATCCTGTATGTCGACGGCCCGACGCACACGGTCGGCATGCGCCTTTATTCCGGCGACGGCAATGACACGATCCTCGGCAGCTCGGGCACCGACTACATCCAGAGCGGCGGCGGCAACGACATCGTCCATGGCGGCGACGGCAACGACGTGATCGAGACCGGCGGCGGCGACGACGTCGCCTATGGCGGGGACGGTGACGACGGCTATCGTTGGGGCAACGGCGGCAGCGACGCGCCGATCGGGAACGACCTTTACGACGGCGAAGGGGGGTACAACACCCTGAACGCCTGGCAGTCCGCCCCGTCGGAGCCCACCGAATCCGCGCCTGGCGTGCATGTCGTGCTGGACAGCTCCAGCTCGGGCGACATCGACGCCCTGGGCGGCGTGGACGGGCATCTGCGGTTCCTGAACATGCAGAACCTGCGGACCGGCGGCGGTCATGACGTGATCGACGGATCGGCGGCAGGCGTCGACGGATACCGGGTCTTTGCCGACGCGGGCGACGACATGATCATCGGCAGCGACGGCAACGACGTCCTGGAAGGCGGGTGGGGCGCCGATACCATCATCGGCGGCCTTGGCAACGACGAGATCTCGATGAACGGCGATTTGTTCGCCGCCGTCAGCCGTCCTGATGCCGAGGTCGACACGCTGGTCCTGACCGACGGCTTTGGCCATGACACGATCCGCGGGTTCGGGTTCGGGGACGAGCTGGACAGCGAGGGCAACCCCGCCGCCGCGGACGTGCTGGACCTCAGCGGCCTGCATGATGCCGACGGCAACCCGATCGACCTGTCAGACGTCAAGATCCGCGCCGATGTGGACGAGTGGGACAACAAGTACGCCGTCATCTCCTTCCCGAACGGGGAAGAGCTGTGGATGCGCGACGTCGATCCCGACAGCCTGACGCCGTCGCGCCTGAACGGGATGGGCATTCCCTGCTTCTGCGCGGGCACGATGATCCGCACCCCCGATGGCGACGTCGCGGTTGAGGACCTGCGCGTGGGCGACCTGGTCGAGACCCGCGACAACGGCGCCCGTCCGATCCGCTGGATCGGGGGGCGCGCGCTGGACCGCGTCGATCTGACCATGGTTCCCAAGCTGCGTCCGATCCGCATCCGCGCGGGCGCCCTGGGGCAGGATCTGCCAAGCCGCGACCTGATGGTGTCGCCGCAGCATCGCGTGCTGGTCCGGTCGGCCATCGCGCAGCGCATGTTCGGCACGACCGAGGTTCTGGTCGCCGCACGTCAGCTGACCGCGCTGGATGGCGTCGATGAGGTCGCGGTGGACTCGGTCCAGTACTATCACATCCTGTTCGCCCGCCACGAGATCGTCTTCTCGAACGACGCGCAGACCGAGTCGCTGTATACCGGGCCGCAGGCGATGAAGTCCCTGGGCCAAGCCGCGCAGGACGAGATCTTCACGCTGTTCCCCGAACTGCGTGCCGGCCCGTCGGAACCCGCACGGCCCTTCGTGCCCGGCGGCAAGGCCCAGAAGATGGTTCAGCGCCACCGCCGCAACGGCAAGACGTTGGTCTGCTGATCGGAACCAAGCGTTCACGCCTCTGCATCCGAAGGCATGCCGCTTTCGGTTGCGGTGGCCGTTCCTTTAGGCGTCGGCCATCACATTTCAGCATCCGAAGATGTGGTCACGTCGTGGGCGGGACAGTGTGCAATGCGCCGATGTCGCCGGCCGCCACCGCCACGGTCTTCAGGATCGCGTGGCAGGGTTGCCCCGGCGCAAGACCCATCGCGGCGACGGAGCGGCGCGTCAGGCGGGCCGTCAGCGTGTCGGGCCCGACGGTCAGGACGACCTGCGCGTTCGGTCCCTCCTCGGCCGTGATCGCGGCGATGCGGCCCGCCAGAATGTTCAGCGCCGACAGGCCCTGCGGCTGATCCCGTGACAGGATGACGTCGCGCGCCCCCACGCGCAGGCGCACATGCGTGCCGGGCGGGGCATCCAGGCGGGCGACGAAGACCGGACCCGCCCCCGTCTGCAGACGTGTCAGCCCGTCCGCATCATGGCCGGCGACCTGCGCGGTCAGGACCGATGCCGTGTCCGCACCGACCGCGCCCGCATCGCCCAAGACCTGCGCCGGCGGCCCGATGGCCGCGACCCGCCCGGCCCGCAGCGCCACGACGGTGGTGGCCAGCCGCGCGACCTCGGCGCTGGAATGGCTGACATAGAGGATCGGCACGCTGGCCTCGTCGCGCAGGCGTTCGAAATAGGGCAGGATCTCGGCCTTGCGGGCCTCGTCCAGGGCGGCCAGCGGCTCGTCCGCCAGGATCAGGCGCGGGGCGGCCAGCAGGGCGCGCCCGATGGCCACGCGGCTGCGCTCTCCGCCGGACAGGGTTCCGGGGCGGCGGGCCAACAAAGGGCCGATGCCCAGCATCTGCACCACGCGATCCAGATCGGGCGCGGTGGCGTCGCGCGGCGCGAACCACCGGCCATAGAGCAGGTTCTGGCGGACCGACAGATGCGGGAACAACCGCCCCTCCTGGAAGACATAGCCAAGGCGGCGGCGGTGGGGGGGCAGGTGGCGCCGCAGGGCGCTGTCGGTCAGGACCCAGTCATCGACCGCGATCCGCCCCGCATCCGGTCGCAGCAGGCCCGCGACCGCGTTCACGACCGTGGTCTTGCCCGAACCGGATGGCCCGAACAGCACCGTCAGCCCCGGGGGGGCGTCGAACGCCACGTCCAGGTCGAACCCGGCAAACCGGTGGGTCAGGCGGACCTGCAGCGTCATGCGCCCGCCACCCGCCGCGCGACGCGGCGCGCCAGAACCTCTGACAGCAGCAGCGCGGTCATGGCGATGGTGATCGACAACAAAACCAAGCGCCCCGCTGCCGCCTCTCCACCCGGCGCCTGCAGCAGGGCATAGATCGCCGAGGGGACGGTCTGGGTCTGGCCGGGGATGTTCGACACGAAGGTGATGGTCGCCCCGAATTCACCGATCGCCTTGGCAAAGGCCAGGATCGATCCGGCCAGCACGCCGGGCAGGATCAGGGGCAGGGTCACCGTGGCGAACACCCAGGAAGGGCTGGCGCCAAGCGTGCCCGCCGCCGCCTCCAGCCGGGGATCGACGGCCTCGATCGCCAGGCGGATGGCACGCACCATCAGCGGAAAGGCCATGATCGCGGCCGCCAGCGCCGCCCCGGTCCAGCGGAACGAGAAGATGATGGCCACCGTCTCCAGCCACTGCCCGACGCTGCCCCGCCGCCCGAAGGTGACCAGCAGCAGATAGCCCGTGACCACCGGCGGCAGGATCAGCGGCAGGTGGACGATGCCGTTCAGGATCTGCTTGCCGGGAAAGGACCAGCGCGCCAGCGCATAGGCGGTCAGGATGCCCAATGGCAGGCTGACCAGCGTGGCGACCAGCCCGACCCACAGCGACAGGCGCACCGCCTGCCATTCGGTCGGCCCCAGCCAGGATGTGACGGCGTCGATCATTGTACGGTCGTGAAGCCGAACTCTGCCCAGACCGCCCGTGCCGCGTCCGACGACAGATAGTCCAGAAAGGCCTGCGCCTGATCATTGTCCGACTGCGCGGTGACGGCGGCGGGATAGACGATAGGGTCGTGGCTGTCGGCAGGGAAGGTGCCCAGGATGGTCACGTCGTCCTGCGCGGCGGCGTCGGTGGCATAGGTGATGCCCAGGGGCGCCTCTCCGCGCGCGACGAAGGTCAGGGCGCTGCGCACGTTGTCCGATTGCGCGACCATGGGCGCCACCGCGTCCCACAACCCCAGATGGGTCAGCGCGGCCTTGCCATAGATGCCCGCCGGGACGCTGTCGACCATCGCCATGGACAGCCGCCCCCCGTCCAGCATCGCCGTCAGGTCCAGGGTCTTGTCGATGGTCACCGGGGCCGCGTCGCCATGCGCGATCAGCACCAGGCTGTTGCCCAGCAGGTCGCGGCGCGTATCGGGACGGATGTCCCCCGAGGCCTGCACCGCGTTCATCCACTCCTCGCTGGCCGAGATGAAGATATCCGCGGGCGCGCCCTGCTGGATCTGGCGGGCCAGGGCGGACGAGCCAGCGTAGGACATCACGGCCATCTGACCGGTCTCTTCGCTCCACTGGGCAGCAATGCGGTCCAGCGCGTCGGTCAGGCTGGCGGCGGCAAAGACGGTCACATCATCGGCCAGCGCGGGAGACGCGATCAGCGCCACGCAGGCGGCAAGGGCAAGGCAATCCGGGCCGGGCATGGTGATCTCCGTCGGTGATATGGCCGGGTGGATATAACGCAACGAAGGGCCGACTTGGCAAGCGCTATTTTCCGGCGGACATATCGACGCACAGGGCGGGTCAGGGTGCGGACGAAAAGATCAGATGAGTTGGGGATGGCGGAGGCGGTGTCCGCAGAGGACACTTCCCAGCCGGTCTCGGACCTTCCTAAATATCCAGCAATCACAGAACGATGCGCAGTCTTACGTTCTTGCGCGTTCTCAATTCGTCCCGTACCATCGCGAATGTCCTGGGGGGACGTTTGGGGGGTCGATTGCAGGAAACCACAACCCGGAAATCTGTGAAGCTGACTGCTGTGCTGATCCGTGCGCCACTGGCGCCGGGCAAGTACCACGACGGCGGGGGCTTGGGGCTGTACCTGCTGGTGAAGCCCAGCGGCGCGCGATCGTGGATGCAGCGTATCATCGTGCAGGGGCGCAGGCGAGAGCTTGGCCTTGGAAGCCCGCCAGTGGTGACGCTGGCGCGTGCCCGCGAGGTGGCGCTGGAGAACAAGCGACTAGTACGGGATGGCGTGGATCCATTACAGGCCCGCAAGGAGGCCGAGGCTGTCCCGACATTCGAGGAGGCAGCCCGTACAGTGCACAAGCTGCACAAGCCGACGTGGCGCAACGAAAAGCACGCAGCCCAGTTCATCAGCACCTTGGAGAGCTACGCCTTCCCGCGGATCGGCAAGACGAGGGTCGGGGATGTTTCGACCAGCGATGTGCTGGCCGTACTGGCCCCGATCTGGAACGAGAAGCGCGAGACAGCACGGCGGGTCAAGCAGCGCATCGGCATGGTCATGAAGTGGGCTGTGGCGAAGGGCTGGCGGCAAGACGACCCCTCAGTGGCCATCGCCCAGGCGCTACCAAAGGACAAGCAGGCGAAGGCCCATCGGAAGGCCTTGGCCTATTCCGACGTGGCCGACTGTATGGCGGCTGTCGAGCAGAGCGGGGCAGGGGTGTCGACCAAGCTGGCCTTCCGGCTGCTTGTGTTGACCGCCAGCAGGTCTGGAGAGGTCAGGCTGGCCCGATGGTGCCAGATCGACTGGAAGGCGGAGGGCGGGCCTGTCTGGACGCGGCCGGCATCAATTATGAAGGCGAAGAAGGCTCACAGCGTGCCCCTGTCTCAGGCGGCCGTCGCGATCCTTCTGGAGGCGCAGGAGGTATCCGACTTCTCAGACGGAGAGGCGCTAATCTTTCCAGGTACGGTGCAGGGCAAGCCACTGTCGGACGCGACGCTACTCAAGCTGGTGCGCGAGAACGGCTACGACATCGACATCCACGGCTTCCGCACATCCTTCCGCACCTGGACGCAGGAAAAGACCAACTTCCCGCGCGAGGTTGCCGAGGCCGCACTGGCTCATACGATAAAGGATCAAGCCGAGGCTGCGTATGCGCGATCCGAGCTGATGGAGAAGCGGCGCGAAGTAGGCGAGGCTTGGGCGGCGTATCTGGCGCAATAACGCCATGTGGCCGTCGCGCGCGGTATCAACGCGCCGAACTGGTTGTACATGATCCGCACCAAGATGTCGGGCGCAGGATCAAGTTCCACGTCAAGCAGGGGCTCTGCACCAACCGCAATTCCTACTGGACGTGCTTATGCTGACAGCCGTGCCTTGGCACTATGCGACTTCCTGCTTGGCTTCTGGGTGTCAGTTGATCTAGTTCCAAGTAACATTCACCACGTTCCAAGGAGTCCGCATATGGCAGGCAGCATGAACAAAGTCATTCTGATCGCCGTGCCAACTGCCAAAACGCAATCCAAAAAGTTCGCGGTTATCCCCACAATTCACTCGGGCAACCAAACGCGAACCATGTCAACCGGTTGCCGCAGGACTTGGAAGTGAACTAGAATCTACTGGAAGGCACAGCATGCTGTGACGCCCGCAACACCATTCTACCACAAACGGTGCTGCGGGCTTGGTTGGAAGACTTACTGAGCCAATCCGACCCCTTCCTACACGCTCCGCGGACATGTTGTCCACGGTCATATAGGCGCCGCTTTTGCGGCACGATGGCGCTTGCGCCGGGAAAGGGAATACCATGGCTGCCAAACTGATCCGCCTGCCTGCTGTCAAAGAAATGACTGGCATGGCGACCTCCATGTCAACGGCGGCGTAAAAACCGGCCACGCGGCGGCGCAAAACCAGGCCAGTGGCGGGGCGCCAAGCGCCATGGCGCGCGCGCTCCCCAAATAGC
>NZ_JYGY01000002.1:825879-873379 GCF_000967825.1 Paracoccus sp. 228
TGTCGCCAGAAAGGGTAAAGGTGGACGACTTTTACGCCGCCCGCAGCAGGATCATCCCGCCGCTACCGTGGCCGACTTTTGCACCGCCGTTCTCAACTCGCCTGTTTCAATCGGCTGTCAGGAGCTGATCAATCAGCATTCTTCGATCATGTCCGGCCAGGGCCTCAGCATGAATGAGTTTGCGGAGCTCGGGCGACTGGACAAGGCCCATCGTACGGCGAACCCAGGCGTGCATTCGTCACCACTTCTCGGTCGAGCAAGTGATATTGCCGTTGCCATTCGCCCACTTAAGCGCGTTCGGCCGGCACTTCGATCACGCTATCTGGTTAAAGGGTGGCTGGATCGTGGAGCATTCAGCGTGATCTATGGCGAGTCCAACGTGGGGAAGACATTCTTCGCGATGGATTTGGGTCTGCACGTCGCTGCTGGTGCAAACTGGCACGGGCATCGAGTTCCAACGGGTGACAAATTCGCCGGGCCGGTTCTGTACGTTGCGGCAGAGGGCGGCAGCGGTATCAATAACCGCATTGAGGCGATGCGTCGCCAGTACCCTGATTTGATGAACCAGATTGAGGAGGCTGGTGACTTCAGTCTTCTAGCAGCGCCGCTGGACCTCTGTACCTCAAATGACGCGGATTATCTGATCGAAGCCATCCGGAGCGGCTTCCCTATAATGCCTTCGCTAATCGTTGTGGACACGCTGGCGCGAACCATGGGCAACGGCGATGAAAACATGGCGAAAGATATGGGTTTGTTTGTGCGCAATATCGACATGCTGCGCGAAGTAACCAATGCCCACGTCATGGTAATTCACCATAGCGGCAAGGACGCAAGCAAGGGCGCTCGCGGCTCTGGCAGCCTGCGGGCGGCAGCGGACACAGAGATAGAGCTGACGCGCTCTGACGACGTCGTAGTGGCCGAGGCACGAAAGCAGCGAGATATGCCCTGTGAGGGCGTCTTTGCCTACCGCCTCAAGTCAGTGTTCTTGGGCACTGATGATGACGGCGACAAAGTTACAAGTGCTGTTGTCGAGCAAGCGGACATTCAGAAGACAGACAAGCGCGAGCGTGTGTCCGGACGTGTCCAAGTAGCACTGAATGCACTGCACGACGCCCTACGCGACAAAGGGCGGGTTATTAGATCTTCAGAGTTGCCCAATGTCCCTGTGGTCGAACTGGCCGAATGGCAGGCGTACTGCGATCGTGTTGGACTGACCGACAGCGACAATGCCGATACCAAGGCCCGGACCTTCCGGCGTCACCGGGATGCATTGATGGACAAAAACCGAATACGAATTTTCGACAACTATGTCTGGGTGACGGACAAAGCGGACAAGGCACGGACAAACTCGGACTTGTCCGCGACAGATCCGGACGGACACGGACACCCCCCTATAAGGGTGTCCGTTTGTCCGTCCGCCCAATCTGCCTACGGCGATGACGCAGATGCGTTCCATGATCCGAATTCAAGCTACTGGCAAAGGACCGACCAATGACTGCCAACCAAGACTTTTCCATCATCAAGATGGTCGTGATCGATGCTGCCGTGAACATGCAGGGCAATCGCCTCTTGGCAGCATTCGATATGGCGATGAACGGCATGAAGGTCCGCGGGTGCGTGCTGACAGAGAAGGCCGACGGCGTAGTGAAAGCCAAGGGACCGATCGGCAAGACGCATCGCGGCGTCGACATCAGCGTCACCTTCGATGATCCGGCCATGGCCCGTGCTGTCACCCGCAAGGCTGCATTGGCCTACTGCACGCTGACAGGGCGTGAGGTGGCTGATGAGTAATCCCATCAAGGCAGGCGACGTGGTGCGTCTCAAGAGCGGTGGCAGCAAGATGACTGTGACCCATGTCGATCACAGCCCGCCGATCTGCAGCTGCGCATGGTTCGTCGAGGGCACGGTGCATCGTGCTGACATCTATGCCGTGGCCCTGACGACCGACCTGGGCAGCAGCACGACTCGGTTCATCGCATGATGTGCTGGCCGCTACCTTATTTGCGTCGGTTAAGGAGAGCTGTTGTCAGGGAGGTCGTTACAGTCTCAACAACTGCTACTGCTATGCTGGCAACTCCTTCAGCCAACGCATTGGACCCATCGCTGCCTTTGACCTCGCGGTTGGCGTGCGCCTTTCTCAGGGCATCGCGCAGCCAGTCGTCATTGGCCTGCTGTCTCTCGGTTCGCATCAGTGCCTCCATGAAGTCAGCGATCAATGAGATGGTGCGTCGCTTTGCAGAGTCAAGGTGCCGACCCCGGGTGGTCGCCAACTTTTCCCCTAAGGCGGGGACCGGCGCGTGGGGGTTCGTGCAAGATAGAACCGAATTGGAGATTTTCGGATGAGTGAAACCCAACAGAATGACGCCCCGCCGATCGACCGCTGGCGCCTCGATGCGGTGCTGGAGACGCCTGTGAAAGGCAAGTTATGGGGGCTGCCAAGCATCGCCGCCTTCCTGGGCGTGAGTAAGGCCACTGTGCGGCGGTGGGCGCGTCATCAGGAGGTGCCGATCTATCAGCCCCCAGGCACGAAAGCCTATTGCGCTTTTCAGAGCGAACTGCGAGCATGGCAGAGAAGCAAGCCGCTGAATTGAATAGCGAATTGCGACGTTTTGATACCCTCTGGCATCTGACGAACTGACTCTGGCCCCTGTATCGTGGGGCCATGAAGATCTGGTCCCTTTTCCGCCCGGCCTCCGCGCCCGACAAGAAGTCTCTAGCCGTCCCCGACGTGGCTCTGATGAGTATTCTCGGCGCCAATTTGTCCACCGGCAATGGCATCCCCGTCAGCATCATGGACGCCCTGCGGGTGCCTGTGGTGGCAAACTGCATCCAGCTCATTTCCGAAGCCGTGGCCTCCCTCGACGTGCATGTGACGTATCGGGATGGTGCCGATGAGATCGAGGTAACCGACCACCCGGTGCTATCCCTCCTTCGTGGCGAGGCAAACGACTGGACAAGTTCGTTTGAGCTGATCCGGTCCATCATGGTCGATGCAATGGTGTCCGATCAGGGCGGCATGGCCTGGGTGAACCGCGTGAATGGCCGTCCCCAGGAGGTCATCAGCTACCGCCAAGGCACGCTGACCTTTGAGACGGATCTGGATACGGGCGAGCGCAAGTACAGCTTGGGCAATCGCCGCATCGCAGGCCGCGACGTGATCCACCTGATGCCCCCGCTGCAGCACAGCCCCCTGACGCTGGCGCGCGATGCGATCGGCATCGCCGTTGCCCTCGATCGCCATGCAGCCCGCCTGTTCACCCGCGGCGCCAAGCCGGGCGGGGCTTTGAAGTTCCCGAAAGGGATGGCCGAAGATGCGGTGAAGAAGATCCGTGAGTCCTGGCGCGCGACCCACGAGAGCGAAGACAGCAGCGGCCGCACGGTGATCCTCTACGACGGCGCCGAGTTTGAGGCCATCACGCTCAACAGTACCGACGCCCAGTTCCTCGAAAACCGGAAGTTCCAAGTCGCGGAAATCGCGCGGGCCTTCAACGTGCCGGGCCCGATGATTGGCGACCTCAGCCAAGCCACCTGGAGCAACAGCGAACAGAAGGGCCGGGAGTTCCTGTCCTACACGCTGGAGCCGTGGCTGCGGGGCCTGGAGAGTGCCCTGAACCGGGCCCTGTTCACCGACGACGAGCGGGGCCGCTACCGCGTGCGCTTTGATCGCGACGACCTCACACGCGCCGATCTGTCGACCCGTGCCACCGTCATCAACAGCCTGATCGCCAGCCAGACCCTGAACCCGAACGAGGGCCGCAGCTGGCTGGGCCTGCCCCCGCGTGAGGGCGGTGACGCCTTCCTGAACCCCAACATCTCTGCGGCACCCTCGACAGAAGGCATCCCCAAATGAGCACCTATGAAACCGAGATTGCGCAACCGATCACCAGCAAGGGCAAGCCTCTGGCCGTTTTGGTCCGCATGTCGCCCTTCGCCCCGCAATGGCCCGCGGCAAATGTCCGTGGTCAGGTGGAAAAGGCATTTCCCGGGCTGCCCGTGATCTTCGTCGATCAGGGCACCACGGTCGAGGTGATCCATGCAGCTGAATGACATCCTTGCCGACGCGCAGGACCAGGACCGGGGCCGCGACTTTGAGCTGGCCGATCCGGTGACTGGCAAGCCCGCAGGCATCACCCTACGCCTTGCCGGCCCCGATAGCGCCACGCAGCACCGCGCCCGCCTGGCGCTGACGGACGAGCTTTCCGAAGCAATGGGCGACGACGGCCGCGTGAGCGCTGTCGATCGGGAGAAAGCCCGGCTGAACAGCCTCGCCCGCTGCATCCTGGGCTGGCACATCCTGGAGGATGGTGAACCGGTCCCCTTCACTCACGCCAACGCCCTGCGGCTGCTGAGAGGCGCCCTGTGGGTGCAACAGCAGGTCGACGCGTTCGCGTCTGATCGAGCAGCCTTCCGGGGGACTTCGGCATGAGCAAGATCGACGTCAAAGCGCAATTCACCGTGGACGAGGCTGGCGTGGTCGAGGGCATCGCATGGCCCTTCGGCAGCCCCGACCGCGTGGGCGACGTGATCGAGCTGGGCGCCTTCGCCAAGACCCTGCCGCCTATTCCGATGCTGGCCTTCCATGAGCAACGCGAGACCGTGGGTGTCTGGGACGAGATACTGGAAACCCCGGCGGGCCTGCAAGTGAAGGGGCGGCTTCTGATCGAGGATCTGCCCCGCGCCCGCGAGGTCCGGGCGATGATCCGTGAGCGCGCCCTGTCGGGCCTGTCGATCGGCTTTTCCACGACCAAGGCAGCCCCCCGCAAGGGCGGCGGCCGCACAATCTCTGCCCTCGAACTTCTCGAAATCAGCGTGGTGGCGGTGCCTGCCCACCCTGGCGCGCGCATCACCTCCGCAAAGGAACACGACATGAGTGAACAGACCCAAACCCCGGACATCGCGGCCCTCGAAGCCAAGATGACCGCCATGGAACAGAAGGCCGACACGTCGGCGCTGGTGAGCCGGCTGGACAAGCTGGAAGCCAAGGCGAACCGTCCCTTTGGTGGAACGGTTGAAGCGAAGCCCGATGCCGTCGAAAAGAAGGCATTCGAGAGCTTCATCCGTCGCGGGATGCACTCGCTGAACGAGGACGACCGCAAGACCCTGAACATGGGCACGGATACGGCTGGCGGCTATGTCGTCGCGCCGGAGTTCTCGACCCGCGTTCTGCAGACGCTGTCCGAGCGATCCTCGATGCGCGCCATTGCCAACATCATGGCGATCGGCACGACCGAGATCATCATTCCCACGCTGACCGGAAATGTTCAGCCGGGATGGGTTGCCGAGATCGGCCCACGCCCGGTGTCCGAACCCACCTTCGGCCGCAAGTCGATCACCGTTCACGAGCAAGCCGTGATCGTCCCCGTCTCGCAGCAGCTGCTGGAAGACAGCCTGATCGACCTGGAAGCGTTCCTGCGCAACCACATCGCCCGCGAGTTCGGGAAGATGGAAGAAGCGGCGTTCGTGAATGGCGACGGCGTGGGCAAGCCCCTGGGCTTCCTGGCGGAGGCTGCCGACTATGAGACGATCACCACGGCGGTCGACGGTTCCGGCCTGGTCGATGACCTGATCGCGCTGTTCTATGCCCTGCCCACGGAATACGCCCGCAATGGAACGTGGGTGATGAACCGCGCGACCATGGCGGCGATCCGCGGCGCGACGGACAATACCGACCGGATGATCTGGGGCGACAGCCTGAGCAACGGCCAGCCCGCGACCCTGCTGGGGCGTCCGATCCGCGAAATGGTCGACATGCCCTCGCTGGCCACCGGCGCCTATGCCGCTGCCTTCGGTGACTTCAACGCCGGCTACCAGATCGTTGATCGCATCGGCATCCAGACCCTGCGCGATGACTTCACCGGGGCCGATCAGGGCATCGTCAAGATCCGCGCCCGTCGCCGTGTCGGTGGCGCGCCGGTCATGCCGGAAGCCATCGCCGTTCTGCGGGGGGCGTGATCGTGAGCCAGACCAAGAGCCAAGCCCAGATCGACGCATTCGTGGCTGATCTGAAAAAGACCAAGGGCGGCGTCCAGGTTCGTGAGGAGGATGGCGAGACGATCGTCACCACCCGCGACGGCGACGTGCACCGCTTCAAGATCAAGAAGGCCGACTGATGCCGGTTCGCGCGCCCCGGATCTGTTCTTGCGGCAAGATGGTGCCTTCGGACGCCAAATGCCCTTGCCAGATCCAGCGCGCGGCAGAGCGGAAAGCCCGCTTCGACAAGACCCGGCCCAACAGCAGCCAGCGCGGATACAATCGGGAATGGGCCAATGCCCGTGCCCGGTTCCTGCGCCAGCACCCCTACTGCGTGGCCTGCGGTGCCAAGGCATCGCTGGTCGACCACAAGACCCCCCATCGCGGCGATCAGACCATCTTCTGGGACAAGTCCCGCTGGCAGTCGCTGTGCACCCCCTGCCACTCGGGCGCTAAGCAGAGACTGGAGCGCCGCCAGCATAGGACACCAACGCCATGACGATCTACACCACCGCAGGCACCCGCCTTTACATTGGCGGCCCTCTCGCGGCCAAATCCAGCGACTTCGAGGCGGCCGACTTCGCCAGCCAGATGTGGGTCGAGATCGATGAAACCGAGGGCCTGGGCTCGGCCGGTGACACCTCGTCGGAAGTCACCTTTGACGGCATCAACTCGGGCCGCACCCGCCGCCTGAAGGGCACCAAGAACGCCGGTACGATGGAGGTCGTCTGTGGCCTCGATCCCGCAGATCCCGGCCAGATTGCGCTGGTCGCGGCAGAGCGAGCCAAAGGCGACTATGCGTTCCGCGTGGTTCTGGCCGATGCCCCTGCCGGCGGCACGCCCTCGGAGCGCATGTTCGTGGCTCAGGTCGGCAGTGCGTCGGAAACTTACGACAGCGCCAACAGCGTAATGAAGTTCAACGCGACGCTCTGGATCAACAGCAACATCGTCAAGATCGACGCTGCCTGATGCTGTTCGCGACCGCCGGCACCCGCTTGTTTATCGCGGATCGTGACACGACACCCGTGCCGGCGGGAGCATGGGTCGAGATTGCTGAAACGGAGGCGGTCGGGTTCCTGGGCTCGCAATGGAACATGGCAGAAGCTGAAATCGCATACATGGGCGCGCCTGACGTGGAAATGGAGGTGGTTCAGCATAAGCGGTCCATTCGCCGTCTCCCCATGCAGGTTGTCATGGGGAACGACCCCACAGACCCAGGACAGCGGCTGCTGTGGGCGGCGCATTACTCGACCAGAGACTTCCAGTTCCGGCTCGCCTTTCCAGACGGCACCAATGCTCGCCAATGGCCCGGCCTCGTGACCGCGATGAGCGAAGTCTTCGATACCGCCAACAACGTGATGCGGCTTCAGGCTGACATCCTTCCGACTGCCCAACCCACCATGACGGGAGCCTGAACCATGCCGCTAGAGCCTGTCATGAGCCTGCCAGAGTTGAAAGCCCACCTGTCCCTGACCGTTGACCAGGACGAGGATGACGCCCTGCTGCAGGCTAAGCTGGACGGCGCTCAGACCCTGATCGAGCGGATGCTGGGCTTCGGCCTGGTGACACGGTTCGAGACAGAGGACGCGGTGCCGGCCGATCTTCGCGAAGCGATCCTGCAGCTGGCTGCGTGGTGGTACGAGAACCGCGAAGCTGTCATGGAGCCCGGCGCGCCGCTGCCCTTCGGTGTGGCCGACATCATCGACGCTAACCGCGATTGGACCTTCTGATGGCGGATGATGGCGGTCTGGCGAAATTCCAAAAACGCATGCGGGCGATCCCCGTCGCAGCGCGGGCGGCGGTCCAGCCGGCGCTTGCCAAAGGCGCCTATGAGATTGCTGACATCATCGAGGGTCTGGCTCCCGAGGATACGGGTGACCTGAAGAACTCAGTGGCCGTGACCCTGGGAGGCCACTCGACCCCGCCCTATTCGCAGCCCGGTGGCGCCGAAGTGGTCCCTGAGAACGCCGCGGCCATCACCGTCGGCAGCTCCGACGTCCGGTATCCGCACCTGGTGGAATACGGGACTAGCGACACGGAGGCGCAGCCTTTCTTCTGGCCGGGCTATCGCCTTGGCCGCAAGCGTGCCCTGAACCGCATCAAGCTGGCGATCGGCAAAGCCATTCGGGAGGCGCGGTGATGGAGCTGGAGGTTCAAAAGGCCCTGCGCGCCCGCCTGATCGGTCAGTCTGCGGTTAGTGAGTTGGTCCCCGCAGCCCACATCCTCGACACCAATCAGCGTCCTACGCCCAAGCCCTCGATCATCCTGGGCGAAAGCCAGTCCGTCGATGAGGGCACAAGCATTCACCGCACCCGCACCCGCATCTTCCACACTCTGCACATCTGGGCGCGTGAGGCGTCGCTGGAGCGGGCAAAGGCCATCGGGGGTGCCGTGCGTGCGGCAATCGCAACCGGGCGCCTGGAGCTGCCCCAGGGGCTGCACTGCGCCGATCTGCTGGTGACCAGCCAACGCTACATGCGCGACCCGGACGGCGAACACTCCCACGGCGTGCTGACCGTAGAGATCCTGGTGACGGAGGCCCGGCCATGAAATCCGGCAAGCTGATCGAAACCATTGAGATCGAGCATTCCACCGACACCGTGAACGATTACGGCACGCCCGAAACGGTCTGGCGGCCCTTTGCCAGCGTCCGCGCCGAACGGATCGACCAGACCACGGAAGAGTTCATGCGGGCCGGCGGTGCCATTGACGAGGAAGCCGTGGTGTTCCGCATCCGGCACCTCGACGGGGTGTCCAATGCTGATCGTGTTCTGTGGCGCGGCGAGGCGTTCAACGTTCGACAGGTGACGCCCATCGGCCGTCGCAAGGGCCTCGACCTGCGCTGCACGAGGCTGCCGGGATGAAGGGCACCAAACCTCAACTGCGAGAAGCTGACGCCCCTCTGGAGCTTACGGAGGCCCCGGCGTGGCTGTCGGACGCGGCTCGAAAGGAATGGGCGCGGGTGATGCCGGTCCTGATCGAACGCCGTATCCTGACCGATGCCGACCTTGGCGGCCTTGAAAGCTACTGCATCTGCATTGGCCGGGTGCGCCAGATGGAAGCCCTGATCCAGGCAGAGAGTGACGCAACCGCGATGCTGCCGATGATACGCGCCCAGGACAAGGCAATGGTCACAGCCAGGCAGCTGGGCGCTGAACTGGGTCTGACGCCTGTCAGCCGGTCCCGCCCGGCAATTCGCGACGATGGCGACGAGGACGATACTGACAACCCGCTGGATATGGGCTGATGAGCAAAGCGTCCTCGACCTTCCCGGAATGGATCTATGACGGTTCGGAGATCCCGGACCCCTACGGCTACGGTGAGCGGGCGGTGAACTTCCTGCGCGCCCTGCGTCATCCAAAGTCGATCCTGCCCAAACGCGGCTTTCAGTTGGACCCTTGGCAGGAGCGCATCGTCCGGAAGATCTACGGTCCGCGCCACGAGGACGGCACCCGGATCACTAACACCGTGGCGCTGCTGCTGCCCCGCGGCAACCGCAAGACCTCCTTGGCTGCTGCTCTGGCGCTGCTGCACACCATTGGCCCTGAACGCAGGCCGGGCGGGGAAGCCATCTTTGCCGCTGCGGATCGCAAGCAGGCCGGCATCGGCTTCCGCGAGGCGGTGGGCATCATCCGCGAGGACAAGCGCATCGTGGCAGCCACCGGCATCTATGACGCGCACAACGCCCCGAAGAAACTGATCTATCGCAAGGACGCGTCCTATTTGGAGGTCATCTCTGGTGATGGTGGCCCCCAGCATGGCCGCACGCCGGCATTCGTCCTGGCCGACGAGATCCACATCTGGAAAGGCCGCGACCTGTGGGAGGCGCTGACCACCGGCCTTGAGAAGATCGATGACAGCCTGCTGGTCGTGGCCTCAACGGCCGGGCGGGGACAGGACACGCTTGCCTTCGACTTCTTCGAGGATGCCCGCAAGGTTGCCCGTGGCGAGGTCGATGACGCTTCAATCCTGCCGATCCTCTTTGAAGCAGACCGGCGCGACGACTGGCAGGACGAGGAGCTGTGGCACCGGGTGAACCCCGGCCTCAAGTACGGCTATCCAAGCCTTGCCGGGTTCCGGCGCCATGCCAAGCGATCGCAGCGCAGCGTGGGCGACCGGCAGTCTTTCAAGCAGCTCAAGCTGAACATCTGGCTGGACGCCTCGACCGAGCCACTGGTGGACATGGACATCTACGACCAAGGCGCAAAGGACTATGACCTCGACACCCTCAAGGATCAGCCGTGCTGGCTGGCGGTGGACCTTTCCTCGACGGTCGACCTGTCGGTGATCGTGGGGTGCTGGCGGGTTGCGGAGGGGTATGCAGTCAAGGCGTGGTTCTTCTGCCCTCAGGATACGATCGACAGCAAGGACGATGGCGGAATGCTGGACGATGACGGCGTGGCGCAGCGTGAGAGCCAGTCCGGAGCACCCTATAGCCAATGGGTTGAAGATGGGTTGGTCACGGCCACGATGGGGTCGGTGATTGATTACGCCGAGATCGAGAGCAAGATCATCGAGCTTTGCGAGGAGCTGAACGTGCAGGAGATCGCGTTCGACCCGCACATGGCTCGACAGGTACAGCCGAAGATCCTCGACGCCGGATTGCCTGCCGTGGACTTCCGACAGGTGCCGTCCCTGATGATGCCCGCGGCGATGGAGCTGGAACGGGCCCTGTTGGGCGGCGAGTTCCACCACGGCGGCAACCCGGTCCTGCGGCACTGCTTCGCCAATGTCGTCGTAAAACGCAACGACCACGGGCATGTCGTCAAGTTCACCAAGCCTAAGAAGTGGTTGTCGATCGACGGCGCAGTGGCAGCGGCAATGGCCGTGTCGCGAGCGGCTGCGAACGAAGGCGGCTTCACCACCAATCAACCTTGGTTCGCTGACGACATGTGGACCGCATAGGAGGCGACAATGGCCGCAGGATCAGAAGAACGGCTCATGGTGATGCTGGAGGCCCGGATCACGGACTTCGAGCGGAAGATGCGCCAGGCCGAACAGCGCGGCACCCGGACCTATCAGGGCCTGCAGCGTGGGTCGCGAATGGCAACCCGGCAAATGAGCGGCGACATGAGCCGGATCGGCGGGCTTGCCACGGCGGCAGCCGCGAGCATCCTGAGCATCGGCGCGGCCATGAACAAGGTCCGCACGTCATCGGACGGCTATAAGACGATCATCAACCAGCTCCGGTCGATCGGGCAGGAGTCAGACGCAGCGGTGGACAAGCTGCTGGCTGTCGCTGTCCGGTCCCGCGCCCCGATCGAGGACCTGGCGACATCGGTGGCCCGGATCCAGAAAGCCACCGGCGACAGCTACGATGTCACTCTGCGCCGGGCCGAGACGCTGAACAAGATCCTGGCGGTTGGCGGATCGACCGCGGCCGAGGTCAGCTCGGTCGTCACGCAGCTCTCCCAGGCCCTCTCTGCCGGCGCGCTGATGGGCGACGAGTTTGCCAGCCTGCGTGAAGCTGCACCCGTGGAACTGCTGGACGCAATCGCGGCGGCGATGGGGACCACGCGGGACAAGCTGAAAGAGCTTTCCTCGGAGGGCGCCATCACGGCGGACGTCGTGACCAAGGCCCTCGACAGCATGGCTGAGTCCGCAGATGCGAACTTTGCCAAGACTGCGCAGACCACCGGGCAGGCGATGACCAACATCAACAGCGCCCTGACCACATTCATCGGTCGTGTGGACGAGGGCACGGGCGCGTCGGACACGATGATTGCCGCGCTGAATAACCTCGCGACATGGCTGGTCGAAAACGCTGACGAGGCCACGGCACTTGGGCAGTCTCTTGGCGCCATGTTCGACGTCGCCAATGAGCGCGTGGGCGAGTTCATGGCCCTGATCGACGGGATGGCGGATGCCCTGCGGGAAGGATTCGATGCCGAACCGATGGAGGGCTTTGGAGACGCCATTCAGCGCGTCATCGACTTCATTGCTGACATGAACGGCGTCATCGAAGGGTCTGCCGCAGTCGCCCGCGAGGCGTTCCTAAACATTGGTGACAGCGTTGCCGCAGGGCTTAACGCCGCCATCAACGCTGTCATCGGTGCCGTCGAGTCGATGGTGAATACGGTCATGGGAGGGGTGCGCAGGGTTGCCGGCGCCATCGATGCCGTTACTTCCGCCATGCCCGGCACGGAAGGGACCAATCTTGCAGCCGGTGTCCATGACGTGAAACTGGACCGACTGGACCCAATCCCCCCCGGTTCATCAGGCAAACCGCTGGCAGAGGTTTACACCGAAGCCAGGGACGCAGGCGCCGCCCGGGTGATCGACGCTATGGACGAGGCCAACAGGGATTACGGCGGCCGGCTGGCAGGACGTCAGATAGCCAACCAGACGCCTTTGCAGCTTGGGCTCCCCCCGGTAACCCCACCAGCGACAACAGCGCCTGGCACGGCACCTGGGGGCAGCTCCAATGCATTGAGCACTGGTGGCAGTGCCGGCGGTGGACGGAGGGGCCGTACCGGCCGCGCAGGCGGCAGAGAGGAAAGCCCGTTCTTCGGCAACATCGAGCAAGACCTGACAAATCTGGAACGCCAGATCAGCCTGATCGGCAAGTCCAATGAGGAAGTGGCGACAGCACAAGCCCGGTGGGAAATGCTGGACGAGGCCAAGAAGCGCGGCATCCCGGTCAACGAAGAGCTTTCAGCGCAGATCGATACGCAAGCCGAGCAGTTCGGTCGCCTGACTGGTGAACTGGAGAGAGCTGAGATTGCTCAACAGCAGTTCGATCAGGCAGTGGACGGCATTGCTGGTGCCTTTGCCGATGCTCTGGCGGGAGGCGAGAGCCTGCGGGAAGGCTTGGCGAACGTATTCCAGCAGATCGCGAATGACCTGATCAAGAGCGGCATCCAGAACATGATTGCCTCGCTGTTCAACGGGGGCTCTGGCGGGGGAGGCGGCGGCGGTGGATGGGCGGGTGCCATTCTTGGCGCGATCGGCGGGTTCTTCGGTGGCGGAAAGTCGGGGCCCTCGTTTGCAACGGGCGGCTTCACCGGCATGGGTGGCAAGCACGACCCGGCGGGCATCGTTCACCGCGGCGAGTACGTCATGAGCGCGCAGGCGGTACAGCGCCTCGGGGTGGGCAAGCTAGATGCCATGCACAAGAGCGCCTTGCGAGGCTACGCCAGCGGCGGCCCCGTTGGAGTATCGGCTCCCGCAGCCGCCAACGCATCCGACGAAGGCAAGACTACGATCATGGTCGAGCTATCTCCGGATCTAACCGCCCGCATCCTTGATCAGGCTCGCGGCCAAAGCGTCAAGATCAGCCAGGAAACTGCCGCAGCACAGGCCAAAGCACTGCCCTCGCAGATCCAGAGGGCGCAAGCCAATCCGAGGAGGCGCTGATGAGACGTCTGCAGAAAGCCCTATGTGCCACGCTGGAAGCCGTGCTGGAGGGAAAGAAGCCCCGGCTGCCTGACGCAGGGGCAGAAATCCTCGATGCCTTCATGGCGCTGTCACGGGCCCGGACCTATCACGCCCACGGGCCAAACCCGATTACCTGGGAGGCGATGGCGGCCTGGTCGCAGATGATGCGCCGCCCGCTGCCACCGCATCACGCCGAGATCGTCATGGCCCTGGACGATACCTGGATGCAGAACGCTGCGCGGAAGATGGCGGGAGGTGCTGCTACAATCCCGGCGGTGTCCAGCACCCCGCTGTCGGCCGGGCTGTTCGATGCGCTGACGGGTGGGTAAATATGGAAAATCAGCGGACTTTCCCGGCCCAAGGCTATTTTAGGGTCTCCGCTCACCTTTCGGAAGCGGTACACAGAACTGGCTCTTATCCAGTTGAGATAAAGTTAAGATGCCAAAATTCAGTATGTTCCTGCCGACCACAAAGTCAAATGGACCGAAAAAGGTGCCCGAAGAACCCGCACTGCAATCAGTAGAAATCACCATTGGGATTTGATCAAACAATAGGTGAATGCGGTAGTAGCTAGTCGGGGTTATCCCATCGGCTGTGTGGACATTTCCGGTTCTAATAAGCGTTGGCCTTAAACGGCGCACGGTTTCCATTGGCATTACGCAATGGTCTGCGCCGGTATCTATAAGGCCAACAGCCGGCACACAGTCAACTAAGTCCACTCCATTGTCTTTGGACGATATCACAAGACTGATCACAGGATACATAACGCCACCAGGCGCCGTTACCCAAGTGATGGGTTCGCAATTAAAAACAGAGGCCGCGCTGCCAGAGTTATCGGCACTCATCCAACAATTCCGAACAGCCTATCACATTCCGCCTGGTCCCTTTGCAGCTGATCCACGGCGCTGTCCTCGACCTCTAGACCGTCTGCGAAAGCGTCCAAGTCATAGCGGTCATAGAGACGGCGAGTGCCGAGGATCCGGCGCGGCAGGCCCAATGTGCGAAGTGTCGTTTCGCTGATCCCAATGTAACGAGCCGCCTGTGGCGCGGATAGCAAGCGGGGAGGATAAGTTAGGTCGACCCTGGGCAAGGGCTGTACTCCACTGTGGTCAGCTCAAATCGATTAGATCGCACGGGTGTATGTCTGGGTCATTCGCACCCACAAAAGTTACCCTGATCTCGCCATCCTTGATTACCAAGCTTGCGACCTTCACACCCTGCTTTTCCAAGGCCGCTACCAATCGCGCTGCGCGATGCTCGAGACTCAGTGCCATTAGGCCTTTTCTCGCGCGGACTGCAGGAGGTACCTAATCATCTCAGGCCGGGTTGGTTCAGGGTCTAACTTCGCACGCTCGCTGTCGAGCCAAGCAAGCATATCAGGCGCCAATCTTAGGTTGATCGCAGTCGAATTAACAGCTGGGCGACCCCGCGGCCTCTTTGTATTTTCTGGCACCTAAAAATAATCCTTGACCTGCAAGGTTAGATGGTGCCAGAAAAGAAGCGAGCTGGCAAGGTGCTACAACACCTGCCAGCCCTAACCGAAACCCGATCTTAGAAGGAGATCGAGAATGGCTGATAATTGCCATAACACCCCCGACTTGCCAGGGCAAAGCCCCTCGCATCAGGCCGAACGAAAAGCCCGCCCGCTGGAAGACATCATGCACGATGCCATCATGCTGCATGCCTTCGCCCAAGGCGTCTATGAGCTGCACGACACAATCAAGACTGACCAGTCCCCCGCATCCAATGCCATGCCCGCCATGTTCGACAGCCTCATTGAACGGGCACACCGTCTGGCCGAGGACATCGAGGCTTATGATTTTGTGGAGCGCCGGGGATGAAAACCGAACGCGATTACCGGGACGAGATCGATCGTGTCAGCGAAATTCTGGGCGATGTCGAATTGCTGGTTTCGGCGCTGTCTGTAGTTGCAGACCAGCTGCAGAACATGCCGGCGCACGGGGAGATACACATTTTGCGGAACGCCGTAGTCGGGATCAGCCGTGCGCTTGATCGTGAGATTGCAAACATAGGGTAACGTCACACACCGTTTAAACTCCCAAGCGTTCCCGCGTCTTCCAGTTCGTGATGGGGGGACGTGCGGGGGGATAACTATCCGAAATCGGAGATTAACCAATGAAGACAGCATCTTGCAAAGATGACTGGCGGAGGCGGTGGGATTCGAACCCACGGTGGACTTTCACCCACGTCGGTTTTCAAGACCGGTGCATTTAACCACTCTGCCACGCCTCCGACCGCTGCGGACTAGCGCGGCGCGGGCGTTTGCGCAAGCCTTCAGCGGGTCAGGGTGATCACGCGGTCGCCGCCCTCGACCTGGATCGCGGACAGGCGCGACAGGCGCAGGAAGCTGATCGGCAGCGCCACCGTGATCGTGTCCGTGACGGGATTTGCGGGCAGGGCCGCCGCGGGATTGTCCGCGACCGGGGGCGAGGCCACGAAGCGCAGGCGCAGGACGCCGTCCGGGTCGGGCTGCAGCTGGTCGCCGGACCGCGGCACCGACCGGACCAGGGCGGCCGAGTGATAGCCCTTGACCGGGGCAAAGCCGCGCAGCACCAGCAGGCGGCCGTCGCTGAGCGGTTGCCATTCGGCACCCAGGATCTGCGGCACCGCGGGGCGGGCGTCCTGGGCCGTGGGATAGCCGCCTTCCGGGGCCAGGGTTTCGGGGGTCGACGCACCCGCGCCACGCCAGCCAAGCGGGTTCCAGCCGCTGTCGCCGAACCGCCCGCAGCCGGACAGGATCAGGGCGCCGATCAGCAGCGGCAGGGTAAATCTGGTCATGGCATGTCCCCTTGGCGGTCCTTGGCCCCGTGATAGGCGATCCGGGCCGCGCCGAAAAGCCTCTTTGACCTGACCGCCGCGGCGCGCTAGGCCATGACCCCTGATATCAGGAGAGACCCATGGCCACCCCCGCCTTCGAGGACATCGCCGAAACCTTCGACTTTCTGGACGATTGGGAAGACCGCTATCGCCACCTAATCGAGATGGGCAAGGCCCTACCGCCCATGGACTCCGCGGTGCAGGTCCCGGCCACCAAGGTCGACGGCTGCGCCAGCCAGGTCTGGATCCTGCCGCGGATCGAAGGGCGCAGCTTTGACTTTCAGGGCGACAGCGATGCGCTGATCGTGCGCGGCCTGATCGCGGTGCTGCACGCGCTGTATGCCGGGTTGCCGGTGGACCAGGTCGAGGCGGTGGACGCCCAGGCCGCGCTGGCGCGCCTTGGGCTGGACGAACACCTGTCGGCGCAACGATCGAACGGCGTGCGCGCGATGATCGCCCGGATCAGGCAGCTGGCCGCCGACGCAGGCTGATCCAGCCGCCACCCAGGACGCGCGTGCCCTCGGCCTCGTAGAAAACGCAGGCCTGGCCGGGGCTGACGCCGTCCTCGGGATCCAGAAGTTCGACCTCGGCACGGCGGCCGGGCAGGGGGCGCAGGATCGCGGGCCGCGGCGGGCGGGTGGACCGGATGCGGACCAGGCAGGCGATCTCTCCCTCAAAGGGCTGATCGCCCAGCCAGTTCACCTCGGTCACGGCGACGGTGCGCGTCGACAGCGCCTCGCGCGGGCCGACGACGACGCGGCGCGTCTCCGGCTCCAGCCGCAGCACATAGAGCGGGCTGCCGCCGCCGATGCCCAACCCGCGCCGCTGTCCGATCGTATAATGGATCACCCCGCGATGGGTGCCCAAGACGGTGCCCTGCTGGTCGACGATCTCACCGGGATCTGCGGCACCGGGGCGCAGCTTCTCGATCACCGCGGCATAGTCGCCGTTGGGGACAAAGCAGATATCCTGGCTGTCGGGCTTGTCTGCGACGGACAGGCCGTAATCGGCGGCCAGGGCGCGCGTCTCGGCCTTGCTGACCAGATGGCCCAAGGGAAAGCGCAGGAAATTCAGCTGTTCCTGGGTGGTCGAGAACAGGAAATAGCTCTGATCGCGGTTCGGGTCGGCCGCCATGTGCAATTCGGCGCGATGCGCGCCGTCCTTGCGCTGGATGTAATGGCCGGTCGCCATGCAGTCGGCATCCAGGTCGCGCGCGGTTTCCAGCAGGTCGCGGAACTTGACCCGCTCGTTGCAGCGGATGCAGGGAACGGGCGTCGCGCCGGCCAGATAGGCATCGGCGAATTCGTCGATGACCGATTCGCGGAACTTGTTCTCGTAATCCAGGACATAATGGGGAAAGCCCATGCGTTCGGCCACGCGACGGGCATCGTGGATGTCCTGGCCCGCGCAGCACGCGCCTTTCTTGGCCAGTGCAGCGCCGTGGTCATACAGCTGCAGCGTGACCCCGATGACGTCATAGCCTTCGGATTTCAGCTGCGCCGCAACGACGGAACTGTCCACGCCCCCCGACATCGCCACGACGACACGCGTCTGCGCAGGGGATTTTGCAAAACCAAGGCTGTTCAGTTCGGTCGCGGGCGCATCGGCACGCAGGGCAGCGGTCAGGGTCATGGATGATCTTTCGGCCCGCCAGGGGCGGTGCTGGTCGGGCGGCAAAGGGATTTGCGTCAAAATATAGGCAAATTGGTCGGATTCTCAACCCCGGCCGGGGTCGAAATCCCGATCAGGCTAACCGTGCCTTAAGTGCTTTCGACCAGAACTTGCAGAACGTGACGGAAGGACGCTGCAATGTTCGTGAAAAAGACCACAGGCCCGCGGATCGTGACACTGGCGGATGGGCGCATCCTCAGCGTGGCGGATCTGCCGATGGCCGACACCAGATGGGTCGCCAGCCGCAAGCAGACGGTCGTGCTGGCGGTGTCGCACGGGCTGATCAGCCGCGACGACGCGCTGCGCCGCTATGGCCTGTCGGAGGAGGAGTTCGACGGCTGGTGCACCGCGGTCGCGCGCCACGGAAAGGCGGCTTTGAAGGTGACGGCGCTTCAAAAGTATAGACAACCATAAGGTGCATGACGCAGAAGGAATGCAAGTGGTAACGACATATTAACCTGTTCGTCAGATTGTCGGGACATGACCTTCGGCGAATCGGGGAAAGACCAAGCCATGCGAATCCTTCTGGTAGAAGACGACCCAAGCACTGCACGGGCGATCGAACTGATGCTGACGGCGGCCAGCTACAACGTGTTCCTGACCGACATGGGCGAGGAGGGGATCGATCTGGCCAAGCTGTACGATTACGATCTGATCCTGCTGGATCTGGACCTGCCCGACATGCACGGGATGGAGGTCCTGCGCCATCTGCGCCTGGCCCGCATCGACACGCCGATCCTGATCCTGACCGGGTCCGACGACACGGAAAGCAAGTTGCGCGGCTTCGGCTTCGGCGCGGACGATTACATGACCAAGCCCTTCAACCGCGAAGAGCTGCAGGCTCGCATCCAGGCGATCATCCGCCGCTCCAAGGGGCACAGCCAGGCGCTGATCCGGACCGGAGAGATCACCGTCAACCTGGACGCCCGTTCGGTCGAGGTGAAGGGCAAGCCGGTGAACCTGACCGGCAAGGAATACCAGATCCTGGAACTGCTGAGCCTGCGCAAGGGCACGACCTTGACCAAGGAGATGTTTCTGAACCACCTGTACGGCGGCATGGACGAACCCGAACTGAAGATCATCGACGTGTTCATCTGCAAGCTGCGCAAGAAGCTGTCCGAGGCCTTGGGCGGCGAGAGCCACATCGAGACGGTCTGGGGCCGCGGCTATGTCCTGCGCGATCCGGGTCCGGGGCAGGCGGAACGTCTGGCGATCGGGGCCTGATACGGGGCTTCTGGACGATTGCCTGCCCTTGGGCGATACCCACATCTGAGACGGTCGCGTGTTTCGGCCGGATGCGGATGATGGGGGCGGCGATGGCGCAGGACAAGTCGGTGGGGCAACCGGACCGGAAGATGGATCGCGGTCAGGCCGCGGACCGCATTGCGGATCTGGCGGCGCGGGTCGCCGCCGCGAACCAGGCCTATCACGCCGAGGACGCACCGCAGATATCGGACGCTGAATACGACGCGCTCAAGGCGCAGCTGGCGGCGCTGGAGCGGGACTTTCCCGATCTGGCGCTGCCCGACAGCCCGACCGGCAAGGTCGGCGCCGCCCCGGCCGACGGCTTCGGCAAGATCGTCCACGCGCAACGCATGATGTCGTTGGGCAATGCCTTCACCGAGGGCGACGTCGCCGACTTCACCGCCCGCGTCCGCAGCTTTCTGGGCCTTGCCCCCGACATGCCCCTGGAGGTGACGGCCGAGCCGAAGATCGACGGCCTGTCCCTGTCGCTGCGCTACGAGGGCGGCGTGCTGGTCCATGCCGCGACCCGCGGCGATGGCGTGGTGGGAGAGAACGTGACCGCCAACGCCCGCACGATTTCCGACATCCCCCACCAACTGGAGGGTGACGTCCCCGCCATCCTTGAGGTGCGCGGCGAGGTCTACATGGGGCATGACGACTTTGCGGCACTGAACGATGCGGGGCGGGTCTTTGCCAATCCGCGCAACGCGGCTGCGGGATCGCTGCGCCAGATCGACCCGACGGTGACCGCGCGCCGGCCGCTGCGCTTCTTCGCCTATGGCTGGGGGCAGCTGTCCGAACCGCTGGCGCCGACGCAGATGGCCTCCGTGGAGCGGCTGGCCGCCTTGGGGTTCCAAACCAATCCGCTGACGCGCCTGTGCACCGACACCGCGCAGATGATTGCCACCTGGGCCGAGATCGAACAGCAGCGCGCCACCCTGGGCTATGACATCGACGGCGTGGTCTACAAGGTGAACGACCTTGCGTTCCAGGGGCGGCTTGGCTTTCGGTCCACCACGCCCCGATGGGCCTTGGCGCACAAGTTTCCGGCCGAGACCGCCTGGACCCGGCTGGAGCGGATCGAGATCCAGGTCGGTCGCACGGGCGCCCTGTCCCCCGTCGCGCGGCTGGAGCCCGTGACCGTGGGCGGCGTGGTCGTGTCAAACGCGACCCTGCACAACGAAGATTACATCGCCGGGCAGGACAGTTCTGGCGCGCCCATCCGTGACGGTCGCGACATCCGCGAGGGGGACTGGGTCAAGATCTATCGCGCCGGCGACGTGATCCCCAAGATCGCCGATGTCGACCTGTCGCGCAGGCCCGCGGACAGCGTGCCCTATGTCTTTCCGTCGCACTGCCCCGAATGTGGGTCCGAGGCGATCCGCGAGCCGGGCGACAGCGTGCGCCGCTGTACCGGCGGCCTGGTCTGCCCCGCGCAGGCCGTCGAGAAGCTGAAGCATTTCGTCAGCCGCGCGGCCTTCGACATCGATGGGCTGGGCGCCAAGCAGATCGAGATGTTCTTCGCAGACGACCAGCTGCCCATCCGCGAGCCCGCCGACATCTTCACCCTGGCCGATCGCGACGCCCGGAACTTCACCAAGCTGAAGAACCGCGAGGGGTTCGGCGAACGCTCGGCCGAAAAGCTGTTCGCCGCGATCGAGGATCGCCGTTCGATCCCCATGGCCCGGCTGATCTTTGCCCTGGGCATCCGCCATGTGGGCGAGGTCGCGGCCGCGACCCTGGCCCGCCATTTCCACGACTGGCCTGCCTTGATCGCCGCCATCGACGGGGCGGTACGGGAGCCCGCCTTTGCCGCCCCGGACGACAAGGCCCGTCGCGCGGCGTTGGCCGACAGCCCGAACTGGGCCGAGCTGACCGGCATCGACGGCATCGGCGCGGTGCTGGTCGATTCGCTGGTGACGACGTTCGCGCAGCCGACAGAACGCGCCAGCATCGACCGGCTGGCGACCCTTCTGGACATCCGGCCGGTGGATACCGCTAACGCGGTGCAGACCGAGATTTCCGGCAAGACGCTGGTCTTCACCGGTACGCTGGAGCGGATGACCCGCGCCGAGGCCAAGGCGCGGGCCGAGGCGATGGGGGCCAAGGTCGCGGGGTCCGTCAGCGCCAAGACCGACCTGCTGATCGCGGGGCCCGGGGCGGGGTCCAAGGCCGCCAAGGCCGAGGCCCTGGGCGTCACCGTCATCGACGAGGACGAATGGCTGCGCATCGCGGGGGTCGGATGACCGCGCCCAAGGGCCGCCCGCCCGCGTTGTTCCCGCTGTTCGCGGCCATCGACACGCTGCCCGGCATCGGCCCCAAGGGCCGCGCCGCGCTGGAACAGATGGGCATCGACAAGCCGCGCGACCTGGTCCTGACGCTGCCGGTCAGCGGCATCACCCGCCGCCGCATCGCGCGCATCGCCGACGCCCGCGCGCCCGAGATCGTGACGATCACGGTGACCGTCACGCGCCACCACCCGCCCCAGGTCCGCGGCCGCCCGTTCCGGGTGCATTGCACCGACGGAGAGGGCGACCTGACGCTGGTGTTCTTCCGTCCGCGCGACAACTGGATCGAAAGCCAACTGCCCGTGGGCGCGCGCCGCATCCTCAGCGGCAAGCTGGAACTGTTCGACGGGCTGGCCCAGATGGTGCATCCCGACCACATCCTGGCGGATTGCGAGGCGCTGCCGCCCAGCTTCGAGCCCGTCTATCCCCTGTCGGCGGGGCTGACGCAGAAGGGCATGGCCAAGGCCGTCGATGCCGCGCTGTCCCGGCTGCCCGCGGTCGAGGAATGGATCGACCCGCAGCTGATCGCGCAGCGCGGCTGGCCTTCATTCGCCGAGGCGCTGCATCAGGCGCATGCGCCGCAATCGCCCGGCGCGCTGTCGCCCGACAGCCCGGCGCGGGCGCGGCTGGCCTATGACGAATTTCTGGCCCATCAGATGACCTTGGCACTGGTGCGGCGGGACAAGCGGCGGCTGAAGGGGCGGGCCAGTGCGGGTGACGGCGCCCTGCGCGCGCGGGTGCTGCAAAGCCTGCCCTGGCCGCCCACGGGCGCTCAGACCCGCGCGATCGCCGAGATCGCCGATGACATGGCCAGCGCGCGCCGCATGAACCGCCTGCTGCAGGGCGATGTCGGCGCGGGCAAGACGCTGGTCGCGCTGATGGCCGCCCTGGTCGCGGTCGAGGCCGGGGGCCAGGCCGTGCTGATGGCGCCCACCGAGATCCTGGCCCGCCAGCATGCCCGCGCGCTGGAACCGCTGGCGCGTGCGGCAGGGGTGCGGCTGGCCGCGCTGACCGGGCGTGACAAGCGCGACCTGCGCGGCCAGATCCTGACCGATCTGGCGGATGGAACCATCGACATCCTGGTCGGCACTCATGCGGTGTTCCAGAAGGACGTGACCTTCCACGACCTGCGCCTGGCCATCATTGACGAACAGCACCGCTTCGGTGTGGCCCAACGGCTGGAGCTGTCGGCCAAGGGCGACGTGCCGCCCGACATGCTGATCATGACCGCGACGCCCATCCCCCGCTCGCTGGCCCTGTCGCAATATGGCGATCTGGACGTGTCGGTGCTGGACGAAAAGCCGCCGGGGCGCCAGCCCATCACCACGGTGATGATCGCGGACACGCGGTTGGACCAGGTCACCGAACGCCTGCGCGCCGCGATGGCGCAGGGCGCGCGTGCCTATTGGGTCTGCCCCCTGGTCGAGGAGAGCGAGGTCACCGACCTGACCGCGGCAGAGGCGCGGTTCACCCATCTGCGGGCGATCTTCGGCGACAGGGTGCGGCTGATCCACGGCCAGATGCCCCCCGACCAACGCGACGCTGCGATGGCCGATTTCGCCGACGGCACGGCGCAGCTGCTGGTCGCCACCACCGTGATCGAGGTGGGCGTGGACGTGCCGCAGGCCACGATCATGGTGATCGAACGCGCCGAAAGCTTTGGCTTGGCGCAGCTGCACCAGCTGCGGGGTCGGGTCGGGCGCGGGGCAGGGGCCTCGACCTGTCTGCTGATGTATCATGGGCCCTTGAACGAGACCGGGGCTCGCCGCCTGACCACGCTGCGCGACACCGAGGACGGGTTCCGCATCGCGGAGGTCGACCTCGAGATGCGGGGCGCGGGCGATGTGATCGGCACCGCGCAATCGGGCCTGCCGCGGTTCCGCATCGCGGACCTAGAACACCAGGCCGGGCTGATGGCCGTGGCGCGCCAGGACGCACGGTCGCTGCTGGAACGCGACCCCACACTGGAGACCCCGCGGGGGCAGGCGCTGCGGCTGTTGATGTGGCTGATGCAGCAGGATCAGGCGATTCGACTGATCCAAGTCGGCTGACAAGGCGGAATGTTCTTAAAAAGTTCTTTACCGAATCGAGAGAACATGAGAACAAAGAGGCAACAGAGAGGAGTTGCCGTCATGACCAAAGACACCGCCATCGATCTGATCGGGGCCGCCGCGCTCAGCCTGACCACCATTGTCCTGCTGTGGCTGCCCGCCATGCTGCAGGTCTGACCGACTGCCCCGCGACGCAGGGATGGCGCCCCGCCTGTGCGCCATCCGTCCCCAAAGCTCGCGCACCTGGCCGGCCCCGCAGGGGGCCGGCCCTTTTCATACGGATGCCTTGTCCAGCGCCTCCAGCGTGGCGTCCCAGGCCAGCAGGATCGACGGATGGCGGTTGGGATAGGCGCGCGCGGGCGTCAGTGCCTCGAGGTCGGAAAAGGGCGCGTCGGGGGCGGGTGCATCCTGGGTCAGCATCGCGCGCAGCTGATCGCGCGCCTGCACGATGCCCGCCCGGTCCATGCCGATCACCGCCTGCCCCAGCACGGATGCCGAAGCCTGACCCAGGGCGCAGGCCCGCACCTCCTGCGCGAAATCGCTGATGCGGCCATCGGCCATCGACAGGTGCACTGTCACGGACGATCCGCATTGCGGCGACCGGCGCTGTACGCTGGCCTGCGCGTCGTCCAGCCGGCCCTGGTGGGGGATGGCGGTCGTCAGCGCGAGGATGCGTCGCGAGTAAAGCTGCATCAGATCGGTTTCGGCCATGCGTCATCCCTTGGGGTTTCATCAGCGCGGGTCGATGAGTAGATAGGGATGGCCATGCCGAAAGGAAACCCGATGTTCGACCCCCTCAGCCTGAAATATGACGCGGCCGGCCTGATCCCCGCCATCGCGCAGGACGCCGCCTCGGGCGAGGTGCTGATGATGGCCTGGATGAACGCCGACGCCGTGGCCCGGACGCTGGAGACGGGGCGTGTGACCTATTGGTCGCGGTCGCGGTCGTCGTTCTGGATCAAGGGCGAAAGCTCGGGCCACGTCCAGGCGCTGGTCGAGATGCGCGTCGATTGCGACCGCGACTGTCTGCTGGTGCTGGTCGATCAGACCGGGCCCGCCTGCCACACGAACCGGCGCAGCTGCTTTTACTCCGGCATCCGGGACGGGGCCGAGGTCGTGCTGACCGAACCGATGGTCTAAAGCCCGACCATGCGGCGGATGTCGTCGGGGGACGCGCCGTCCGCCCGGTACTGGCGGATCGCGCGGGCATCGTCGCGTTTCGCCAGCCGCCGCCCCGCCGTGTCACGGATCAGCCGGTGGTGCAGATAGGCCGGCGTCGGCAGGTCCAGCAGGTGCTGCAGCAGCACGTGGATATGGGTCGACGCGAACAGGTCCATCCCCCGCGTCACCAGCGTGATCCCCTGTGCCGCGTCGTCCATGACAACCGCCAGATGATAGGACGTGCCCATCCCCCGGCGCGACAGGACCACGTCGCCGATGCCCGCCAGGAACTGCTGACGGGTCAGGATGTGGCTTTGGCCCTGATCCGTGAACCCGATGCTGTCCAGCCCAAGCGCGTCGAAGGCGCGACCGGCGTCCAGCCGGATCACGTCGTCGGGGCCGGCATCGCGCAGGTCGCGGTGGCGGCAGGTGCCCGGATAGATCAGACCATCCGGTCCGGCGGGCAGGGTGCCCTCCTGCGGGGCGGACAGCGCCGCGCGGATATCGCCCCGGCGGCAGCGGCAGGGATAGGTCAATGGCGCCAGCCGCGCCAGCGCGTCGTGATAGGTGGGCATGCGGTCGGACTGGCGCATGACCGGCCGCGGCCAGTCCAGGCCCAGCCAAGCCAGGTCCTCGAAGATCGCGGCCTCGTATTCCGGGCGACAGCGGTCGCGGTCGATATCCTCGATCCGCAGGTGGAAATCCCCCTGCGCCGCCGCGGTCAGGGCCGAAAACGCATGGCCCAGGTGCAGCAGCCCCGTGGGCGACGGCGCGAACCGTGTTACTGGGCGGCCAGCCATGCGTTGAAATTGTCCTTGGCGCGCTGCGTGTAGGCGGGATAGCGGTCCTTGCGGCCGCGGCGACCCGACCGGCTGTCGGGCAGGGGCGGGAACAGGCCAAAGTTCACGTTCATCGGCTGAAAGGTCTTGGCCTCGGCCCCGCCGGTGATGTGGTTGACCAGCGCGCCCATCGCGGTGGTGAAGGGCGGCGGCGCCAGATCGCGCCCCAGGGCCTGGGCCGCGGCCATCCTGCCTGCCAGCAGCCCCATCGCGGCGCTTTCGACGTATCCCTCGACCCCGGTGACCTGCCCGGCAAAGCGCAGGTTCGGCGCCAGGCGCAGGCGCATGCGGTCGTCCAGCAGCGTCGGAGAATTCAGGAAGCTGTTGCGGTGGATGCCGCCAAGCCGGGCAAAGCCGGCATTCTGCAGGCCAGGGATCATCCGGAACACCTGGGTCTGCGCGCCGTATTTCATCTTGGTCTGAAAGCCCACGATATTGTACAGCGTACCCAGCGCGTTGTCGCGGCGCAGCTGGACCACGGCATAGGCCTTTTCCTGAGGCTTGTGGGCATTGGTCAGGCCCACGGGCTTCATCGGACCGTGGCGCAGGGTCTCGCGGCCGCGTTCGGCCATGACCTCGATGGGCAGGCAGCCATCGAAATAGCCCGCGGTCTCGCCCTCGTGGAACTCGGTCTTGTCGGCGGCCAGAAGCGCGTCGATGAAGGCCTCGTATTCGTCGCGGTTCATCGGGCAGTTGATATAGGCCTTCTGCTCGGCCTCCGTCTCGCCCTTGTCATAGCGCGACTGCTCCCAGGCGATCGACATGTCGATCGTGTCGGCATGCACGATGGGCGCAATGGCGTCGAAGAAGGCCAGCGCGTCCGTCCCCGTCACGCCGCGGATCGCCCCGGCCAGCGCGTCCGAGGTCAGCGGCCCCGTCGCCACGATCCAGTTGCCGGTGCCGGGCAGTTCGGTGATCTCTCCGGGAACGATGGTGATCAGCGGCTCCGCCTGCAGCGCGGCGGTGACGGCGGCCGAAAAGGCCTCGCGGTCCACGGCCAGCGCGCCGCCCGCGGGCAGGCGGTGGCGGCCCGCCATCTCCATGATCAGACCGCCGGCGGCCCGCATCTCCCAGTGCAGCTGGCCCACGGCATTCATCACATCGTCATCGGACCGGAAGCTGTTCGAACAGACCATCTCGGCGCAGTCGCCGGTCTTGTGGGCAAAGGTTTCGACCTGCGGGCGCATCTCGTGCAGCACGACGGGCACGCCCATCCGGGTGATCTGCCAGGCGGCTTCCGATCCGGCAAGGCCGGCACCGATGATGTGGACGGGTTCCATGCGTGTCTCCTTGACGGGTGGGCTAGCAAGGCCGTGGCGGAATGGAAAGGGGCGGCGCCGTCGGCACCGCCCCCAGGGTCATGCGACCGATCCGCGCGGGATCAGGCCTCGGCGGCTGCCTCGGCGGCGTCGCCGTCCTCTGCATCATCCTCGGCGCGCAGGGCCGACGGTGCGGCCAGGTTCGCGATGACGAAGTCGCGGTCGATCGTCGCCTTGGCGCCGTTCGGCAGCGTGACGTCGCTGATGTGGATGGTGTCGCCGATCTGGCGGCCTTCCAGGTCCACGGTCAGGTGATCGGGGATGTCACCCGCGGTCACGACCAGCTCGACCTCGGGACGCACGGTGACCAGGGTGCCGCCGCGCTTGAGGCCGGGGCACTTGTCCTCGTTGATGAACTCGACCGGAATGAACAGGTTCACCTTGGACGTGCGGCGCAGGCGCATGAAGTCGATGTGGATCGGCAGATCCTTGACGACGTCGCGCTGGACGCCGCGGCAGATGACGCGGACATCGTCCTGGCCCTCGACCTGCAGGTTCCACAGCGTGGACATGAAGCGGCCGGCGCGCAGCGTGGTCAGCAGCTTGTTGAAGTCGAACGCGATCGAGACGGGCTCTTTGCCGTCGCCATACACGATACCGGGCACCTTGCCTTCGCGGCGGGTCTGGCGGGCGGCCCCCTTGCCTGACCCCGCGCGTGCCTCGGCCACCAGATTCGGAATCTCTTTGGCCATTTTCTTAATCCTTAACCATGATTGAAGACGCCACCCTCCAAGGGTGCGTGGCGCCAAGCGGTGCCCTTAGCGCAGACCGGCCCGGATGTGAAGTCAGAAATGCCACGCCGCGCGACGCATGCGCGCAGGTGAATTGACTTGCCGGTCCCGCCGGCCCTATGGGCCGACAGGGCCTGCGCGCAAGGCGTGGGCGGGGCTTGGGGGCAGCGGTGGACAAGACGCAGGCGCGGCTGATGTCGGTGGACTATCTGCGGGTGGTGCTGGCCGCCTTCGTGGTCGTCGCGCATTCGGGCCTTGCCCGAGAGACGTTCCGGAGCTGGGGCGATGCGGGCCTGGTCGCGCTGGCCACGGGCAACAGCGTGCTGCGCGTCGCGGTGCCGGTCTTCACGCTGATCGCGGGGTATTTCCTGGCATCGGTGCTGCGGCGGGCGCGGCTGTCGGATTGGGTGGGGCATCTGCTGGTGCTCTATGCCGTCTGGTCCGTGGTCTATCTGCTGTTCCTGTCGCCCTATTACACGAACCGGCCCCTTGGGCTGACCGCGACCGAACTGACGCTCGGCTTCATGCACCTGTGGTTTCTGGAGGGGCTGGCGATCTCCGGCGTGATCCTGGGCGCGATGCGTCTGCTGGGATCGGGGGCCGTGGTCGCGTCGGCGGTCGTGCTGGGGCTGGTGGGGGTCGCGCTGCAATACGCGCGTATGACCGGCCTGTCCGAGATGCCCGTCGAACATTATCGCAACGGCCCCTTCTACCTCTATCCCTATCTGGTGATGGGCTGGTTGATGGCCGTGCATCCGCCGCGCCTGTCGACGGCCCTTCTGTGGGCGATGGTCGCGGGGGGGCTGGCCCTGACCATCGGCGAAAGCCTGTACTGGCTGCGCCGCATCGGAGAGGAGCCGCTGCTGGAGATCCCGGTCGGCCACCTGATCCTGTGTCCGGCGCTGCTGCTGCTGGTCATGCGGCTGCGGGTGCCCGACACGGCGCTGCCCTTGGGGCGGGCGGCGGCGGGGATCTATGTGCTGCACGTGATCGTGCTGCAGGGGCTGCCGAAATTGGGGGTGGACCACCCCGGCGTCACGGCGGTCCTGGGGATCGCCCTGCCGTTCCTGCTGGTCTGGGGCGTCAGCCTCGCGGGCCGACGCCACCGCTGGTTGTCGCGCCTGTTCTAGGCTGGCTGGCCGATCTGGTATTCGTCCAGGAAGTCGCGCGGGATCAGCAGATGCTTGGGCCCGATATTGTCCAGGTCGCGTTCGCCGCACAGCGCCATGCTGATGTCCAGCTCCTTGCGGATGATCTCCAGCGCGCGGGTCACGCCGGCCTCTCCCATCGCGCCCAGCCCGTGCAGCCAGGCCCGTCCGATCCAGGTGCCGTGCGCGCCAAGCGCCAGCGCCTTGAGCACGTCCTGACCCGACCGGATGCCGCTGTCCATGTGGACCTCGACCCGGTCGCCCACCGCCTTGACGATATGGGGCAGCATCCGGATCGACGACAGGGCACCGTCCAGCTGTCGCCCGCCATGGTTGCTGACGATGATCGCATCGGCGCCGAAATCGGCGGCCATGCGGGCGTCTTCGGGGTCCAAGATGCCCTTCAGGATCAGCTTGCCACCCCACATGTCGCGGATCCTGGCGATCTTGTCCCAGTCCAGGCGCTCGTCGAACTGCTCGGCCGTCCAGCTCATCAGGCTGGAGGTGTCGCCCACGCCCTTGGCATGACCCACGATGTTGCCGAAGAAGCGGCGCTTGGTCTTCAGCATGCCCATGCCCCACCGCCAGCGGGTGGACAGGTCAAGCATGGTGGGCAGGGTCATCTTGGGCGGTGCGGACAGGCCGTTCTTCAGGTCCTTGTGCCGTTGGCCAAGGATCTGCAGATCCAGCGTCAGGACCAGCGCGCTGCAGTTGGCGGCCTTGGCGCGTTCGATGATGGCGGCCACGAAATCCTGGTCCTTCATCACGTATAGCTGGAACATGAAGGGCGCGGTCGTGTGCGCGGCCACGTCCTCGATCGAACAGATCGACATGGTGGACAGACAGAACGGCACGCCGAACTTCTCGGCCGCGCGGGCGGCGTGGATCTCTCCGTCGGCATGCTGCATGCCTGTCATGCCGACCGGAGCCAGCGCCACCGGCATGGTCACTGCCTGACCCGCCATCTGCCGCGACAGGCAGCGGTCGGACATGTCCACGGCGACCTTCTGGCGCAGCTTCAGCCGCGCGAAATCAGTCGTGTTGTCGCGAAAGGTCTGTTCGGTATAGCTGCCCGATTCCGCATAATCGTAGAACATCTTGGGCGTGCGGGCGCGGTGCATCCGCTTGAGATCGTCGATGCAGGTGATGACGGGCATGGCATGGCCTTTCGCGAACTGGTCAAAACTTATTACCAGTTGCGCGGACCTCTGGCAATCACCCGCCCGCGCGTCCCCGCAGGCCCGGATCGACCACCGGGCCGCGCAGCGCATCGGCCCGCGCCTGCAGGGCGGCTGCACGGGCGGCGGTCGCATCCTCCAGCGGTGCGGGGTCGGTGCGGGCCGCGGTCGCATGGGCGGGCAGGGCGGGTTCGGCCAGCGCCTGTTCCGTCGGCAGCAGGCGGGGATAGTCCCCGTCGGCGGTGCAGGCGGCCAGCGTCAGCGCAAGGATCAGGGCGTGTCTCATGGCGGCGACGATACGCGGGCCGGGGGCGTCCGGCAACGCCTTCCCTCGGCCGTGGCCGCGCGCTAGACACGGGGCCATGGCCCGCACCACCGGTTCCCGCGCCGAAATCACCGGCCCCCTGATCCGCGACAAGGCCCGCCGCCTGTTCGCGCGGCAAGGCTATGCCGCCGTGTCGATGCGCCAGATCGCGGCCGCCGTGGGCGTGCAGGCCGGCGCGCTTTACGCCTATACGCCCGACAAGCAGGCGCTGCTGGCCGACCTGCTGGAAAGCCATATGCAGGAGCTGCTGGGCGCCTGGTCGGACGATCCGGCGGCCGATCCGCTGGGGCGGCTGGAACGCTTCGTGCGGTTCCACATCGATTTCAGCCTGGATCACAGCGACGCGGTGTTCCTGTCCTACATGGAGCTGCGCAACCTGACGCCCGACAATTTCGCCCGCATCGCGGCGCTGCGGGGCCGGTACGAGGCCGCGTTGGAGCAGATTCTCCGTGCCGGGGTCGCCTCCCGCTCCATGCGGATCGAGGATCCCAAGCTGACCACGCTGGCCCTGATCGCGATGTTGACCGGGGTGACGAACTGGTACCGCGAGGGCGGGCGCCTGGACAGGGGCCGCATCGCCCAGATCTATTGGGGGCTGGCCCGCGGCGCGGTGGGTGCCTGAAGGCGCTTGCTGCCCCCCGCGCCATGCCGGATAATCGCGCCCATGTCCCTGCCCCCCGGTTTCCTTGACGAGATTCGCAACCGCGTCCCGATCAGCCGGGTGATCGGCAAGAAGGTCACGTGGGATCTGCGCAAGTCGAACCAGGCGCGCGGCGATTGGTGGGCACCGTGCCCGTTCCACCAGGAAAAGTCCGCCAGCTTTCACTGCGACGACCAGAAGGGCTATTACTACTGCTTCGGCTGTCAGGCCAAGGGCGACGCCATCGGTTTCCTGCGCGACCATGACGGGATGGAGTTCATCGAGGCGGTCAAGCTCTTGGCCGCCGAGGCCGGGCTGACCATGCCCGAACCCGACCCCCGTGCCCGCGAAAAGACCGACAGGCGGACGCGGCTGCTGGAGGTGACCGAGGCCGCCTGCCGCTGGTTCCGCCTGCAGTTGCAGACCGGCGCCGCGGCGGATGCGCGCGATTACCTGGACCGCCGCGGCCTGGACGCGGCCGCACTGGACCGGTTCGAGATCGGCTTTGCCCCCGATCACCGCACCGCCCTGACCGCGGCCCTGCGCGACAAGGGCTTTGCCGAGGATCAGATCGTCGAGGCCGGCATGTCCGCCCGGCCCGAAGGCGGCGGCGCGGCCTATGACCGGTTCCGGGGGCGGATCATCTTTCCGATCCGCGACGGACAGGGCCGCTGCATCGGCTTCGGCGGCCGGGCGATGGACCCGAACGCGCGGGCGAAATATCTCAACAGCCCGGAAACGCCGCTTTTTGACAAGGGGCGCAACCTGTACAACCTTGGCCCTGCACGCAGCGCGGTCGCCAAGGGCCAGCGGCTGGTCGTGGCCGAAGGCTACATGGACGTGATCGCCTTGGCCCGCGCAGGGTTCGAGGGGGCGGTGGCCCCCCTGGGCACCGCCATCACCGAGGAGCAGCTGCGCCTGATGTGGCGCGTCTCGCCCGAACCGGTGATCGCGCTGGACGGCGATGCGGCGGGCCAGCGCGCGGCGCAGCGGCTGATCGACCTGGCGCTGCCGCTGACCGGACCCGGACAGGCACTGCGCTTTGTCATTTTGCCCGCGGGGCAGGATCCCGACGATCTGATCAAGGCATCCGGCCCGGGCGCGATGGGGGCGCTGCTGGATCAGGCACGGCCCATGCTGGACCTGCTCTGGGCGCGCGAGACGCAGGGGCAGGTCTTCGACAGCCCCGAACGCAAGGCGGCCCTGGATCGCCGCCTGGCCGAGGCTGTTGCCCGCATCCCCGATGAACGCACCCGCGCGCTGTACTCCGAGGATATCCGGCGCAAGCAGTGGGAGCTGTTCGGCGGTGGCGCCCGCAAGACCACCCCGCGGGGGGGCGCGGCCGGGCGTGGCCCGGCCCGGCGCCAAGGGGCCTCGATGGCCCCGCGGGCGCCGTCCCTGCCGGTGGGGATCAACGTCCCGGAGCAGGGAGAGGGGACGCTGGAGGGCGCTGCCTTGCTGATCTGTGCGTTGCGCCCTTCGGTCGTGGCGCATGTCGAGGCGCGTCTTGAACGCGTGCTGCCGCGCGACCCGGACCGCGCGGCGCTGCTTCATGATCTGCTGACCCACACCGACAGCCCGGCCGGGCGGCGCGGCCTTGAAACCCTGCGCCGCGACGCCCATCTGGGCCTGACGCCCGCAATCATCGAACGGAAGGACGACGACGGCGCCGTGACGATGCTGCTGGATCTTCTGGACCGCATCGAGGTCGCGCGCGCCACGACGCACGAACTGCCCCGCGCCGAATCCGAGATCCAGGGAGAGGCCGATGAGGGACTGACATGGCGCATCAGCCAGATCACCCGCGCCCGCCACCGGGCCGAGAACCCCGAGATGGAGACGTCGGGCGACATGAACGAGGATCGCGACGCCATGTCGGCGCAATTGTCGGATTGGCTGTCGGGCCAGATCTGGCGCAAGCCGCCCCGGCGGTGACCGCGATTCGCAACCCCCGGGGGTTGCGAATCATCAGCGCGCCCGGCCTTTGATTCGGCCGGGAAGCACGTTAGAACCGAAGCAACTTTGCGACGATTCGCACGCACATGCGAATCACCCGCCCACGATCTCGCCGAGAAGGAGCCCTGGATGGCCGCCAAGGACGATGACCACGACAAGACCGACAAGGACGACAATGCCCATACGCTGGACATGAGCCAGGCGGCGGTCAAGAAAATGATCGCCGAGGCACGCGAGCGTGGCTACATCACCTACGACCAGCTGAACGCCGTCCTGCCGCCCGAGCAGGTCAGCAGCGAGCAGATCGAGGACGTCATGTCAATGCTGTCCGAAATGGGCATCAACGTCATCGAGGACGACGACGCCGCCGAGGAGTCGGAGGGCGGGGCCATCGTCACCACCGGGTCCGGGTCGCGCGAACTGGCCGTGTCGGCCAGCGAGACCGAAAAGCTGGACCGCACCGACGACCCCGTCCGCATGTATCTGCGCGAGATGGGATCGGTCGAGTTGCTCTCCCGCGAGGGCGAGATCGCCATCGCCAAGCGGATCGAGGCGGGCCGCAACACCATGATCGCGGGCCTGTGCGAGAGCCCGCTGACGTTCAAGGCCATCACGCTGTGGCGCGAGGAGCTTCTGGACGAAGAGATCCTGCTGCGCGACGTCATCGACCTCGAGACCACCTTCGGCCAGTCCATGGACGACGAGGAGGCCGAGGAGGTCGAACTGACCGTCGAGGGCGAGGCCAGCCCTGCCGCGACCAAGCGCGAGGAGTTCGACGCCGACGGCAACCCGCTGCGCGTCGAGGATGACGAGGACGAGGACGAGGGCGCCAACCTGTCGCTAGCCGCGATGGAGGCAAGCCTCAAGCCCAAGGTCCTGGAGACGCTGGAAGCCATCGCCCATCACTACGAGGGGCTGGCCGACATGCAGGACCAGCGCATGTCCGCGACGCTGAACGAGGACAACAGCTTCTCGGCCAGTGCCGAGAGCGACTATCAGAACCTGCGGTCGGAAATCGTCGTCCTGGTGAACTCGCTGCACCTCAACAGCGGCCGGATCGAGGCGCTTGTCGATCAGCTTTACGGCATCAACCGCCGGATCGTCACCATCGACAGCGGCATGGTCAAGCTGGCCGACGCGGCCCGCATCAACCGCCGCGAGTTCATCGACGCCTATCGCGGCAGCGAACTGGACCCGAACTGGGTGGACCGCATGTCCGCGCAGGCCGGGCGCGGCTGGCAGGCGCTGTTCGACCGGTCGCGCGACCAGGTCGAGCGTCTGCGCGGCGACATGGCCGAGGTCGGCCAGTATGTCGGCGTGGATATCGAGGAGTTCCGCCGCATCGTGGCCCAGGTCCAGCGCGGCGAGAAGGAGGCCCGTCAGGCCAAGAAGGAGATGGTCGAGGCCAACCTGCGCCTGGTCATCTCGATCGCCAAGAAATACACGAACCGCGGCCTGCAGTTCCTGGACCTGATCCAGGAGGGCAACATCGGCCTGATGAAGGCCGTGGACAAGTTCGAATACCGCCGCGGCTACAAGTTTTCGACCTATGCGACCTGGTGGATCCGTCAGGCGATCACCCGGTCCATCGCGGATCAGGCGCGGACGATCCGCATCCCGGTCCACATGATCGAGACGATCAACAAGCTGGTCCGCACCGGCCGCCAGATGCTGCACGAGATCGGCCGCGAACCGACCCCCGAGGAACTTGCCGAGAAGCTGCAGATGCCGCTGGAGAAGGTCCGCAAGGTGATGAAGATCGCCAAGGAGCCGATCAGCCTGGAGACCCCGATCGGGGACGAGGAGGACAGCCAGCTTGGCGATTTCATCGAGGACAAGAACGCCGTCCTGCCGCTGGACAGCGCCATCCAGGAGAACCTCAAGGAGACCACGACCCGCGTCCTGGCAAGCCTGACGCCGCGCGAGGAACGGGTGCTGCGCATGCGCTTCGGCATCGGCATGAACACCGACCACACCCTGGAGGAGGTCGGCCAGCAGTTCAGCGTGACCCGCGAACGCATCCGCCAGATCGAGGCCAAGGCATTGCGCAAGTTGAAGCATCCGTCGCGGAGCAGAAAGCTGCGGTCCTTCCTTGACCAGTGATCTGGACGACCTGCAGGGCCTGGGCTTTGTCCTCTACCGCAGCACCGCGCGTGCTGGTCTGGACGGCTCGGCCATGCAGGACATCCTGCGCACCGCGCGCCATCGCAACCAGTCGCTTGGCCTGACCGGATGCCTGCACCACGAGGACGGCCTGTTCTTCCAGTGGCTGGAGGGACCGGCCGACGGCCTGCGGAAGGTGGTGGCGTCGCTGATGGACGACGACCGTCATTGCGATTTCGAGATTCTGGACCAGGGCGCTTTGGATCACCGGCGCTTTCAGGATTGGCGGATGCGTTTCTCGGACCGGGACAGGGCATCGCTGATGGACTGGTTCGCACGGTCCGACAGTTCGACCGTGCATCGCGGGGATTATGCGGGCGGCGTGGTCGCCTTCATGATGGGCCTCGATCTCTGACAGCGCCTTGCGCTTGCGGCACAAACTGTGAACACTGCCCCGAAACGACGGGGTGATGACAGGATGCAGTTCGACGATGCCGGGGCGTGGCTTTCCGACATGACGGTGATCGGGCCGGCCTTGGCGGTCGCGCTGGCGCTGCTGCTGTGGTGGCGCGGGCAGGTGGCACTGTCGCGGATGCGTGGGCGCGCGACACTGGCCGAGGATCGACTGCACGAGGCGAACCTGGACCGCACCCGCGCGCAGACCCGGGCCGAGGCGCAGGATGCCCGCCTTGCCGATCTGACCGAGGAGCGGGACGGTCTGACCGACGCGCTGCATCACGCCCGCCGGCAGGCGGCGCAGCTGGAGACAAGTCTGGCCGAAACACGCCTGCGCGCCGAGAAAGACGCCGAGGCCAGCGCGCGCGAGGTTGCCACCCTGCGGGAACTGCGCGCCGAGATGACCCAGCAGTTCAAGCTGCTGTCGGCAGAGACGCTGCGCGCGCAGCAGGACGATCTGCAGCGGTTGCAGAACGACCAGCTGGCGGCCCTGCTGACCCCGTTCCGCGATCAGGTCGGCCGGTTCCAGACAGAGCTGCAGGCCCGAAACAAGGTGCTGGACGAGGAATCGGCCCGCCTGCGCGAACAGATCCTGTCCCTGCACAACCGCAGCGAACAGATCAGCCGCGAGGCCGTCAACCTGACCCGCGCCCTGAAGGGCGACAAGCAGCAGCAGGGTGCCTGGGGCGAGATGGTTCTGGAACGCATCCTGGAGGATTCGGGGCTGATGGCCGGGACGCATTACGACCTGCAGTCCAGCTGGCGCGACGATGACGGCAAGCTGTGGCGTCCCGACGTGGTGGTCAAGATGCCGCGCGGCAAGGTCATGGTCATCGACAGCAAGGTGTCGCTGAACGATTACGAGGCTTCGGTGACGCTGGACGATCCGGCGGCCTCTGCCGCGGCGCTGCGCCGTCACGTGGCCGCCATCCGCACGCACATCGCCACGCTGTCGGGCAAGGGCTATCAGCGGATGGACGACAACTCCGTCGATTACGTGCTGATGTTCATCCCGATCGAGGGGGCGTTCTCGGACGCGCTGCGGGCCGATCCCGCATTGGCGGCATTCGCGATGGAACGCCGCGTGGGACTGACGACGCCCACGACGCTGATGCTGACGCTGCGCACGGTCGATCACATCTGGGCGGTCGAGCGGCGCGAAAGCAACGCGCTGGAGATCGCGCGCCGAGCGGGGCAACTGTATGACAAGGTCGCGGGCTTCGTCGAGGCGATGGACGACGTCGGCCGCGCGCTGGACCAGGCCAACCGTGCCCACGGTCAGGCGATGGATAGGCTGACGCGCGGGTCCGGCAATGTCATCCGTCAGGTCGAGATGCTGCGGTCCCTGGGCGCGCGTGCCAGCAAGCAGATCGACCTTGACCATGACCGCGACGATGCCCTGCTGGGCCCGGAGGCCGCCGAATGATGCATGTCCTGACCGTCGCCACGCAGGGGCCCGCCTGTCACGACATCACTGCGGAACTGGCCGATTGGCTGCGTTCCGGCGGCGCGGTCCGGGGGGTTCTGACCCTGATCGTGCAGCATACGTCCGCGTCTCTGTTGATCCAGGAGAATGCCGACCCCGAGGTGCAGGCTGACCTACTGGCATGGCTGGACCGTCTGGCCCCGCCCGCCGACGATCCGTCCATGGGCTGGATCACGCACCGCTATGAGGGGCCTGACGACATGCCCGCGCATCTGAAGGCGGCCGTTTTGCCAACGACCCTGCAGATCCCGGTCGACCGGGGTCGGATGATAATGGGCCGCTGGCAGGGCATCTATCTGGTGGAACACCGCCGGGCCCCACATCGGCGTCAGGTCGTGGCGATGTTCGCGCCTCAGGCCTGAGGTATCAGATACACCTCGCGGATCGCGGCGCGGTCCGGGGCGGTGATCATGTGTATGACGGCGGCGGCGACATCGTCCGGCTGCAGCTTGTCCGGGGCGCCGTCGTCAAAGAATGCGGTGTCGACCATCCCCGGTGCCACGACGCAGCAGCGCCCGCCCCATTCGCGCATCTCTTCGGCCAAGTTGCCGGCATAGCCATGCACGAACCACTTGGTCGCGCCATAGATCGAGCCCTTGATGTGCTGGCGTCCCGCCGCGGACCCGGTCAGTACCAGCGTTCCCCGCGTCTTGCGCAGATGCGGCAGCAGGGCGCGCGCCGTCAGGACCACGCCCATGACGTTCAGGTCGATCATCCCGCGAATGTCGTCCAAATCGCCCGCCTCGGTCCCCGGCTTGGAAAGGCCGCGCCCCGCATTGGCATAGGCCGCGTCGATGCCGCCGAAATGGTCGGCGACCTGGGCCGCGGCGGCGGTCAGCGCGTCGATGTCGGTGGCATCGCCGCTGACGACCATCGCCCGGTCGCCCAGTTCCTTCGCCAAGGCGGACAGCTTGTCCGCGGACCGGGCGAACAGCGCGACGTTCCAGCCGGCGGCAACGGCGGCGCGCGCGGTCGCCGCACCGATGCCGGAGGAGGCGCCGGTGATGAACAGGGTCTGGGTCATGGATGCCTCAATCGGTTGAATCCCGCAGGAAATTACGGGCGGCAACGCGGCATTCGGGCCACAGGTTCCAGGGGGCCTATCTTGTGGGCTGTGGATAAAGCTACCCAATCCCTGCCAAGGTGCCTATAGTGACGGTGGATCGCCTTGGCACAGGGACAACGGAATGCGCTGCCCGTTTTGCGGAAATGTCGATACCCAGGTCAAGGACTCGCGCCCGGCCGAGGATAACGTGGCGATCCGCCGTCGTCGCTTCTGCCCGTCCTGCAGCGGGCGTTTCACAACCTATGAACGCGTCCAGCTGCGCGATCTTGTCGTGGTCAAGACGAATGGCCGCCGCGAGGATTTCGACCGCGACAAGATGGCCCGGTCGATCCGCATCGCCATGCAGAAGCGACCGGTCGAGCCGGAACGCATCGAACAGATGATCAGCGGCATCGTCCGCAGGCTTGAAAGCACCGGAGAGACCGACATCCCGTCCAAGACCATCGGCGAGATCGTGATGGAGGCTTTGTCGCGCATCGACAATGTGGGCTATGTCCGGTTCGCCAGCGTCTACAAGAACTTTCAGGATGCGGACGACTTCGACAAGTTCGTGTCCGAGCTGCGCCCCGGCGCCGCCAACGATTGACCCCCGATCCGACAGAAGACGCCCGGCACATGGCCCATGCCCTGCGCCTGGCGCGGCGCGGCCTGGGCAACGTCTGGCCGAACCCCGCGGTGGGCTGCGTGCTGTTGCGCGACGGTCGCGTCGTCGGACGCGGCTGGACCCAGCCCGGCGGCAGGCCGCATGCCGAACGCATGGCACTGGACCAGGCGGGACCGCTGGCGGCGGGAGCGACCGCCTATGTCACGCTGGAGCCCTGCGCCCATCACGGCCGCACACCGCCTTGCGCCGCGGGGCTGGTCGGCGCGGGTGTTGCGCGGGTGGTGACGGCGCTGACCGACCCGGACCCGCGCGTGGCCGGGCGGGGTCACCAGATGCTGCGCGATGCTGGCATTCCGCTGATCGAAGGCGTGCTGGCGGATCAGGCCGCGGACCTGCAGGCGGGGTTCCTGCTGCGCATCACCGCGGGCCGCCCCTTCGTGACGCTGAAGCTGGCCAGCAGCCTGGACGGGCGCATCGCCATGGCCAGCGGGGAAAGCCGGTGGATCACCGGGCCCGCCGCCCGCGCACATGTCCATGCCCTGCGCGCGCAGCATGACGCGATCATGGTCGGCGGAGCGACGGCACGCACCGACCTGCCGCATCTGAACGTGCGCGGCATCCGCACGCCGCAGCAGCCGGTCCGCATTGTCGTATCGGCACAGGCCTTGCCACCATTGCCGCCGCAGGACGCCGATCACGGGCCGCTGTGGCGGGTCGACGGGCCCCCGGCAAAGGTCTTGGCCGATCTGGGGGCGCGCGGCATCACGCGGGTCTTTTGCGAAGGGGGCGGGCGGCTGGCTGCAAGCCTGCTGGCCGCGGGGCTGGTCGATCAGCTGGTCGGCTATACCGCCGGCCTGGCGCTTGGGGCAGAGGCGCGGCCGTTCTTGGGTCCGACCGGCTGGACGCATCTGGCCCAGGCACCGCGGTTTCGCCTGGCCGAGACGCGCGCCATTGGCGGCGATCTGTTCCATCGCTGGACCCGTGCCTGACTAGCGGCGCCAGATCCAGGCATGTCCGGCCAGCGCGCCCTGCGCCTTGGCCAGCAGCCGCAGGGCCGGTGGCGGATGCGCCTGTCCTTCCGCCAGCCGTTCCAGCGCCAGTTCGACCGGGCAGGGCAGGCCCGTCACCGGATCGCGATAGCGGGGATAGGCGATCAGGCACGCATGGACCAGCGCCGCCAGATCGGGGCGCGCCTGACGCCGGGCGGGCAAGGGACCTAGATCGCGCGTCAGCCCCCAGCCCGCATAGAAGGGCGCACCCAGCACCGTCACGGGCTTGCCTCGCAGCAGCGCCTCGAACCCCAGTGTCGAGGTGATTGTCCAAACCTCGTCCACGGCCTCGATCAGCGTGACAGGATCGGCGTGGGTGGCGACGTGATCGGCCAAGGCCGCCACCGATGCGGCATCGATCGCGCCGGGGCGTAACCCCGCCTCGACATCGGGATGCGGCTTGTAGATCAGGCAGGCATCCGGATTGTCCGCCCGCACCCGCGCCAACAGCGCCAGGTTGGTCCGTTCGGCGCCCGCGCCCTTCAGGATCGAGGCGTCATCTTCGACCTGTCCGGGCACCAGGATGCAGCGGCGCCCGTCGCGTGGGGGCAGGTCAATGGTCCCGCCCAGATTGTACTTGGTCAGCCGCGCGGCGATCAGCGCGGCGATCAGCCGTTCCGCCCTGTCCCGTCCGCAGGGCGGCGGGCCGCGAGAGATCAGCGCCTCCAGCCGCGAGGGCGCGGTTGGGTCGAAATAGATCCCCAGATCGTCGGCCACCACCGACAGGGGCGGGGTCAGCGCGGCACCAAGGCCGTTCGATCGCAGAAAGCCGTCCTCGACCCGGATCGCCTGCTGCACCTGAGGCGCAGCCCCAGCCCAAGCCAGGGTCACCTGCGGTCCGGGTTCAGCCGCAAAACACAGCGGGCGGGCATCGCCGAATTCACGGGCCAGAAAGCGGCGCTTCCACAGACGCATGCCATAGGCCGTGTGTCCGTGCCGATCCTGGCGAAAGGCGCGGGTCTCGGCCTCGATCTGATCCACCGCGCCTTCGAAATCGGTCAGACGGTCGCGGCAGGGGTCGTACCATGTGGGCCCGGTCAGGTGACTGGCGGCGAACAATGCCTCGCGCGTGGCGCGGCCGCGCCGGGCGGGCGGGGTTTCATCATCGCTGAGGCCCCAGCCTGCATAGAACGGCTGACCGAACAGGCGCGGTCGGTGCCCGGCCAGCAAGGCCTCGTATCCCAGTTGAGAGCTGACGGCATAGACCGCATGGGCCCTCTCGACCAGTCGCCACGGGGATACCGGTGCGTCGCACAGCGTGTCGCCGGGACGCAGGTCCTCGGCTGTCAGATGGCCGGGTCGCAGCCCCGCCGCGGTTTCGGGATGAGTGCGGATCACGATGCGGCAGCCGGGATGTTCCTCACGGGCGGCCTGCAGCATCGTCAGGAACAATCCGCGGTCCGCGCCCCGCAAGGATGCGTCGCCCCGCGTCTGATCGATGACCAAGACATAGCCGGGCGGCGGCAGCGGCGCGTCGGGATCATGAAGATTGTATTTCGACAGATCCGCCGCGCGCAGCCGGGCCAGCAGGCGAACCGCGCGGTCGCGCGTGGCGGGTGCCAGCGGTTGTCCGATGAGGTGTTCCAGGCGGGAGGGCCGGTCAGGATCGAAATGCAGCCCCTGGGGGTCGATGATCAGTCCGACCGGACCGCGAGCCGCCAGTGTCCCCCGCGCCCGGCCGGGCAGAACCGATCGCAGCAAGGCGTCCTCGACCGTGATCAGCGGGCAGCCGTGGCGTCGCGCAATGGCCCGACCGCGCCATGCCGTCGGGCTATCGCCCCAGATGCCCACCGCATCGCCAGGCCGGGGCAGGGCCAGGACCGGACGGTGGCCGGCCAGCGTCAGGATGCGTGCGATCCGGGGGCGGGTCAGGAAACCAAGGTTGAAAACGCAAAGCCGCCGGGTTTCCCCGGCGGCTGAACGATCGTCTTGCGGCGTCGGTAGCAGATCAGTTGCCGATGCTGGACAGGCTGTCTGCGGTGGCGGCGCTGCCGGTGACGGCGGACAGGGTCTTCTGCCACTGGACGTAGGGCGCCTCGGTTACATAGACGGTGTCGCCGTCGCGGATGACGAAGTCGCGGGCCAGGAACAGGCCGTTGGGGCGCGTCAGGTCCAGGACATAGGCGAAGCGCTGCGTGCCGACGACCGGCTTGCCCAGAACGCGCGAGGCGACCGATTCCGGCTCGTCGCGCAGGACGAAGACGCCGGTGGGGTCGGCCAAGGCGCTGGTCAGACCGCCGACCATGGCGATGGCCTCGGCCGCATTGATCACCTCATTGCCCAGGGGCACGCGGGTCTGGCCGCCCAGGGCGCCGAGGGCGGTGAAGGTCCGCTGGTCTTCCTCGACCACGATCAGGTCACCCGGACGCAGGGCGATGTCGTTGGTGGGGCTGCTGTAGAGGTCCGTCAGCCAGACGCGGCCGCTGTCGTTGCCGCGCTTGACGGTCACGACGGCGACCTCGGGCTCGATGGCCACGCCGCCCGCACGGGCCAGCATGGCCGACAGCGACCGGGTCGGACGCTCGATCGGATAGACGCCCTGAGCGCCGACGCGGCCCACTACGGACACGGTCGCACCGTTGCCTGCGACGCGCTGGACGGTCACCTGCGGGTCGGGGGTCTGCGCGCTGAGTGCGTCGGTGATGACCTGGCGCAGCTGGTCGGGCGTATTGCCCGCGGCGCGGACCCGGCCGGCATAGGGCACGAAGATGAAGCCGTCGCTGTCCACCTGGATTTCGGTCAGGGTGGTTGAGCTGGCGCCGAGCGAGGTCAGCAGACCGTCATCGACGTTCTCCCAGATCGACAGGCCAAGCGTGTCGCCGGCCCGGATCTCGTCCGCGCCGACCTGTCCGGCATTGCGGAAGCTGTTCGAGAACCCGTAGGCGGGTGCGAAGGCGGAGGCACGGGTGACGTGGTCGTTGACGTAGATCACCTGCGTGTTGCCGCCGCGTTCGACCGCGCCGTTGAAGATCTCGTTCTTGTTGGGGCCGGAACGGGGCAGCGCGCAAGCGGCCAAAAGGCTCATTGACGCGATCATCAGCATCCGCAGGGTGGTCGACGACCGGGATAAAACTGTCACCTCTGATACTCCATGTTGTCTGGTTCCGGCCTTGTATGCCGGTTTGCATCCACTGTAACCCTGTCCGCAAAGACAGGCTATATCATCTTGAGCAATGTCGGCGGGGCGTTGCCTTTCAGCCATGGCGGTCCGCCAGTTGCTGCCGCGGCAGGATTCGGCCGGTCGCCAGCGCCTGGTAGGGGTCGTCCGGCGACAGCAGCATGTCGGCCACCAGGCGCAGCGCGTGGGCGCGCGACCGACTGGCATAGAAGCCGCCGGGGATCTGGCTGGTCTGCAGCAGATAGTCGCGAAAGACGCGGTAGGCCTGCGGATCCGGGGCGTCAGGATCGGCCAGGAACTCCTCCAGCGTCTGCTCGGACACCAACCCCGGCTTGTCATAGACGGCGCGGCCCAGGGTCTTGACCGGAATCCCGCGCCACAGGGCCTGCTGGCCAGCGGTGGAATTGACGGTGACCACGGCGCGGGCATGGGACAGGATCTCGGCCAGCTTGCCGCCGCGGACGTAATGCACGCGGTCCGACACCCCATGTTCGGCAGCCGCCGCGTGGATGGCGGCGCGGTTCCCCGCGCGACCGTCCTCCAGCGGGTGGGCCTTGAAGATCAGGTGGTGGTGTCGGGGGGCGGCGCGGGCGAACCCCTCGATCACGGTGCGGACGAACTGGGCGTTGCGGGTGAAGGGCGAATGTCCCAGGAAGTTGGAATCGTGTTCCAGCTGCATCAGGACCAGGTTGTAGGGCCAGCCCGACAGGCGCAGGCGCCGCCATTGCAGCGCGCGGCCCAGGTTGTAGGCCGGGGCCAGCACCAGCCGCCGCAGGTTGAGGCGGAATTCCTGCACGACGCCGATCGCACGATGCCCCGAATAGGCGCGGTACCGGCCATTCGCGACCAGGATCAGGAAATGATAGAAGGCACCGTAGAACTTGTGATGGCGCATATCGCCCCAATGGGCGGGCGGGCGGCGCACCTCGTTGATCTGCTCGCGCAGGGCGGCACGCATCTGGGCCAGCGGAATGCGCATCAGAACCGAGTTGCCGTTCGATCCCTGACGTTCATAGCTGACCCAGTAGGGACGCAGATAGCCTTCCTCGAACACGTGGACGCGCAGGTCGCGGGCTGCGGCCAGGCGGCGGGCGGTGGCGTGGATCGGGCGGACATCGCCGTAGAGGACGATGTCGGTCACGCCCTTGGCGTCCAGGATCGCCGCCAGATGGTCGGGCCAGTCGTCGACGCTGCCCTGATGGCGGATGAAGCTTGTCGGGTCGGACCAGAAGAACTCGTCCCCCGCGTTGAAGCCGCAGCGCCAGACCACCGCCCCCGCCGCGCGCAGCAGCCGTCCAAGGCGGTCGAAGAACGGACCGTGGGGCCCCTGCAGCATCAGGAAGACCGGATCACCCTGCGCGGACACGCGGCCCGTCGGCGCGTGCGAGGTCTGGGGCAGGGGGGTGACGCCGGTCTGAATCATGGTCGACTTGAAAAGGAGGGGCGGCCGCAATGCCTGGGGCCATGCGTCAGACATGCCATGTCATGCACCACCGATCCATCATTTTGTGCATCAAGCTTTAGCGGCCCGGCGCGGGGGCGGGGGCTTGGTGCTTGAACGGACAGGGCCGATGGCCTAGTTCGGACCAGGATCATTAGGGAAGGGCTGCGATGTTCACGGGGATCATCACGGATATCGGCATCGTCTGCGCGGTCGAGATGCGCGGCGACATGCGCGCGCGCATTGGCTGTGCCTATGACATGGCCGGCGTGGATCTGGGCGCCTCGATCGCCTGCGACGGCGTCTGCCTGACGGTCGTGGCCAAGGGCCCGGACTGGTTCGACGTCGACATCTCGGCCGAGACGCTGTCCAAGACCAGCATCGGCGCCGAGGGTTGGTCCGTGGGTCAGCGCCTGAACCTGGAACGCGCGCTGCGCGTCGGCGACGAGCTGGGCGGCCATATCGTCAGCGGCCATGTCGATGGCGTGGCCCAGATCACCGCCGCCGCGAAGGACGGCGACAGCCTGCGCCTGACCTTCGAGGCGCCCGCCGACCTGGCACGCTTCATCGCACAGAAGGGTTCGGTCACGCTGAACGGTACCTCGCTGACCGTGAACGAGGTCTTTGGCAACAGCTTCGGCATCAACCTGATCCCGCATACCCAGCAGGTGACCACCTGGGGCGATGCGGCGGTGGGCGATGTCGTAAACCTGGAAATCGACACGCTGGCCCGCTATGTCGCGCGGCTGGCCGAAGCCGGACAACCGATCGGCGCGTGACGCCTGCGTGAAGGACGAACAGATGCAATTCGAAGAACCCGGACCCGTCGAACGCGACCTGTCGGCCGCCATCTCTCCGATCGAGGACATCATCAACGAAGCCCGCAACGGCCGGATGTTCATCTTGGTCGACCACGAGGACCGCGAGAACGAGGGCGATCTGTGCATTCCCGCCCAGATGGCCACGCCGGATGCCATCAACTTCATGGCGACGCATGGGCGCGGGCTGATCTGCCTGACGCTGACCGCCGACCGGATCGAGACCCTGGGCCTGACGCTGATGAGCCCTAAGAACTCCAGCCGGCACGAGACCGCCTTCACCATGTCCATCGAGGCGCGCGAAGGCGTCACCACCGGCATCAGCGCCGCCGACCGCGCACGCACGATCAGCGTGGCGATCGACCCGACCAAGGGCGCGCCTGATATCGCTACGCCGGGCCACATCTTTCCGCTGCGCGCCCGCGACGGGGGCGTGCTGGTCCGCGCGGGCCACACCGAGGCCGCGGTCGACATTTCCCGCTTGGCCGGGCTGAACGCGTCGGGCGTGATCTGCGAGATCATGAATGACGACGGCAGCATGGCACGCCTGCCCGATCTGGTGGATTTCGCGCAGCGCCACGGGCTGAAGATCGGCACGATCAGCGACCTGATCCGCTATCGCCGCCGCCACGACAACCTGATCGCCGAGCGGTCGCAGAAGGCGGTTCATTCCGCCCATGGCGGCGACTGGATGATGCGGGTCTTTGCGGACGAGACGCAGGGAAGCGAGCATATCGTCCTGACCAAGGGCGATCTGACGACCCCCGAGCCGGTGCTGGTGCGGATGCACGCGCTGGACCCGCTGCACGACGTGCTGGGCGTCGGGCGCGAAAGCGCGGGCAGCCTGCCCGCGGCGATGCAGGCCATCGCCGACGAGGGGCGGGGCGTCGTCGTGCTGATCCGCGACCTGTCCCATGCGATCGCCGATCCGGGCGATGTCGGGCCGCATACCTTGCGTCAATACGGCCTGGGCGCGCAGATCCTGTCGGCCCTTGGCCTGTCGGACCTGATCCTGCTGACCAATTCGGCGCCGGTGAAGGTGGTTGGGCTTGACGCCTACGGCCTTTCCATCCATTCCACCCGGCCTATCCCCAAGGACTAGGTACATGGCCTCGAACACGCAACATCACGAACTGGCGCTGCCGCGTCTGGATGCTCCGGTGCGCCTGCTGGCGGTCGTGGCACCCTATTACAAGGACATCACCGACGGCCTGCTGTCGGGGGTCCGCGCCACGGCGGATGCCGCGGGCGCCAGCCTTGACGTGATCGAGGTGCCCGGCGCGCTGGAGATCCCCACCGCCGTGGGCCTTGCCGCCCGCAGCGGTCAGTATGACGGCTTCGTGGCCCTGGGCTGCGTCATCCGCGGAGAGACCACGCATTACGACACCGTCTGCAACGACAGCTCCCGCGCGCTGACGCTGCTGGGGCTGCAGGGCGTCTGCCTTGGCAACGGCATCCTGACGGTCGAGACGATGGCCCAGGCCCAGGTCCGCGCGGACCCGGCGGGTCAGAACAAGGGCGGGGGCGCCGCGGCGGCCGCGCTGCATCTGGTGGCACTTGCGCGCCGTTGGGCGGCGACACCGCAAAAGGCTGCGGCCCATGACGTGATCCGCTTGGCGGGCGAACTTGAAGGGCAGGGCAAGGCATGACTGACCACGACCAGGACAAGCGGCCCGACCGGCGCGCCCTCAGCAGCGCGGCGCGGATGTATGCCGTGCAGGCGCTGTTCCAGATGGAGGCCGCGGGTCAGTCCGCAGACCGTGTCACGCGCGAATTCCAGAACTTCCGCATCGATTTCGACGACCGCGACGGCCCGACCGATCAGGCCGACGAGGCGCTGTTCACCCGCATCGTCGACGATGTGGTCATGTGGCAGTCCAAGATCGACCAGGCCACCGACCGCGGGTTGGTGGCGAAATGGCCCATCGACCGGATCGATCCGGTGTTGCGCGCCGTATTCCGCGCCGCTGGCGCCGAACTGGTGGCTGAACGTGCACCCGCCAAGGTGGTCATCACCGAATACGTCCGGCTGACGCAGGCCTTCTTTCCGGACGGCCGCGAGGCGCGCTTCGTGAATGCTGTGCTGGACCACATGGCACGTGACTTCAAACCTGATTCCCTTGGCTGACGGACAGTCCCGTCATGACGATGCGGCCCGGATCCCTGATCCGGGCCGTTTTCATTGGACGACCGGGTTCATTCGCTTGACAGACGCTTTGCACGTCGTGTCATTCTGACAGCGGGATCGTGGCATCTGTGCAACATTTATGATGCCTGAACGCCGTCAATATCTTGCCCAATATTAAGGCACTCACGCTGATGTTTCAGTCGTTTGTTTTTGCGGCCTTGAGTGACAGCATGGAACAAAACCCATAAAAACGTCGCGTTCCAAGTACGTTCGTCAAGTCGCGAAAAAGTTGCATCACCAAACATTACACGTCGTTTTCGGCAAGGTTTCGCCGTTTTCTGTCAAGACCCAAGCATGCTCACGATTGCGCGACTTGCAGAAGAAATGCGGTGGGCTTTGAACCGAAAGGGGGGGGCGCTAATTGATGTCCCAGCAGAGATGCTCTGGTGCCCGGAACGGGGCCGGGACAATCCTACTCAGCTCGTGAGGACGAC
>NZ_JYGY01000002.1:878379-880658 GCF_000967825.1 Paracoccus sp. 228
TTCGTGGCTAAGTGGGAAAGCATGTGAGACTTCCAAAACAACCAGGAGGTTGGCTTAGAAGCAGCCATCCTTTAAAGATAGCGTAACAGCTCACTGGTCTAATCAAGAGGTCTTGCGGCGAAGATGTAACGGGGCTCAAGCCACGAGCCGAAGCTTTGGATGCACTTTAGAGTGCGTGGTAGCGGAGCGTTCTGTGATATAGAACGCTGCCTCTTTTGCCCAGCAATGGGTAACGGAGGCAATGTTCTGACTGTGAAGCCGGGCCGTGAGGCAACCGGTGGAGTGATCAGAAGTGAGAATGTTGACATGAGTAGCGACAAACAGGGTGAGAGACCCTGTCGCCGAAAGTCCAAGGGTTCCTGCTTAAAGCTAATCTGAGCAGGGTAAGCCGGCCCCTAAGGCGAGGCCGAAAGGCGTAGTCGATGGGAACCAGGTTAATATTCCTGGGCCAGGAGATGGTGACGGATCACAGAGCTCGTTCTTCCTTATCGGATTGGAAGGGCTGGTGAGTGGTCCCTGGAAATAGCCCTCCACAAGACCGTACCCTAAACCGACACAGGTGGACTGGTAGAGAATACCAAGGCGCTTGAGAGAACCACATTTAAGGAACTCGGCAAAATACCTCCGTAAGTTCGCGAGAAGGAGGCCCGGTTTTTGCGCAAGCAGAGGCCGGGGGCACAAACCAGGGGGTGGCGACTGTTTACTAAAAACACAGGGCTCTGCGAAGTCGTAAGACGACGTATAGGGTCTGACGCCTGCCCGGTGCCGGAAGGTTAAAAGGAGAGGTGCAAGCCTTGAATTGAAGCCCCGGTAAACGGCGGCCGTAACTATAACGGTCCTAAGGTAGCGAAATTCCTTGTCGGGTAAGTTCCGACCTGCACGAATGGCGTAACGACTTCCCCGCTGTCTCAAATGTGGACTCAGCGAAATTGAATTGTCTGTGAAGATGCAGACTTCCCGCGGTTAGACGGAAAGACCCCATGCACCTTTACTACAACTTCGCACTGGCATCAGGATTGCGATGTGCAGGATAGGCGGTAGGCTTTGAAGCGGGGACGCCAGTTCCCGTGGAGCCATCCTTGAGATACCGCCCTTCGCACTCTTGATGTCTAACCGCGGCCCGTTATCCGGGTCCGGGACCCTGCGTGGTGGGTAGTTTGACTGGGGCGGTCGCCTCCCAAACAGTAACGGAGGCGCGCGAAGGTTGGCTCAGACCGGTCGGAAATCGGTCGTTGAGTGCAATGGCAGAAGCCAGCCTGACTGCAAGACTGACAAGTCGAGCAGAGACGAAAGTCGGCCATAGTGATCCGGTGGTCCCGAGTGGAAGGGCCATCGCTCAACGGATAAAAGGTACGCTGGGGATAACAGGCTGATGATGCCCAAGAGTCCATATCGACGGCATCGTTTGGCACCTCGATGTCGGCTCATCTCATCCTGGGGCTGGAGCAGGTCCCAAGGGTACGGCTGTTCGCCGTTTAAAGAGGTACGTGAGCTGGGTTTAGAACGTCGTGAGACAGTTCGGTCCCTATCTGCCGTGGGTGTTGGAGACTTGAGAGGAGCTGCCCCTAGTACGAGAGGACCGGGGTGGACGTTCCACTGGTGGACCAGTTGTCGTGCCAACGGCAGTGCTGGGTAGCTATGAACGGACAGGATAAACGCTGAAGGCATCTAAGCGTGAAGCCCCCCTCAAAACAAGGTCTCCCTTGAGAGCCGTGGAAGACCACCACGTCGATAGGCCGGAGATGTAAGTGCAGCAATGCATTCAGTTGACCGGTACTAATGGCTCGATAGGCTTGATTTGATCCGGAAGAAGCAGGATTACCCTCCTTCCTCCAAAGCATCCTTGGACAATATCAGACCCCTCAAAAGGGTCCGACGCTGAGCGTTTCTTTCCTGGTCTGGTGGCCCTAGCGCGAGCAAAACACCCGATCCCATCCCGAACTCGGCCGTTAAGTGCCGCTGCGCCGATGGTACTGCGTCTTAAGACGTGGGAGAGTAGGTCACCGCCAGACCTGGTAAGAAACGCAATATCTCTCTGATACGATAATACAAACCCGATCAGGACAACCTTGGCGCGGGGTAGAGCAGCCCGGTAGCTCGTCAGGCTCATAACCTGAAGGTCACAGGTTCAAATCCTGTCCCCGCAACCACCGTCAAAGACTCACCACCAGCCCCGGCCAAACGCCGGGGCTTTCGCATGTCCGGGCGACTGATGCCGGCCTGGCCTTCCGCAAGGCCAAGAATCGCCGCAAGCTTACCTAAAAGTGGAAAACCGTGGG
>NZ_JYGY01000011.1:0-11681 GCF_000967825.1 Paracoccus sp. 228
CATTAAATGACCGTTTGCAAACAGATGCAACGCCGATATCTGCGTCTGCCGTACGGAAGTCTAGATCCTCTGCATCCATCAGGGGACGGAAATGGGCGGCTTCGTGCGCTCTCAGGGCCGTATTCCAAGGCCTCGGGATCTCCTCTGCCTGAGTGGCGGAATGGTGGTGACTTCGGCCAATATCTGAAAGTACTAGGCAACTGCAGAATGCTGGCAATATGCTAAACTGTTGGCGGCATAATCATGGGCTATCAGATGGATGTCGGATCGCTTCTTCTGAGTGCCGAGACCCACGCCGCGAGGGTTGAGGGCATCCTCCTGGCCGACCCCGCCCTGGCTGCACTGTGGCGGATGGAGACGAGCCTTCTGGAGGCTGCCGCCTCGGTCGGCCTCGAAGGCGAGCGCATCTCCACGCAGGGGATGGTGCTTCGTCTGACCAGCGGCACGGCGGTGGAAGAGGATGCCCGGGCGGTCGAGATGGCCCTGAAGCTTCTGGTCGTCATCCGCCGGCCCGGAGACCCGTTTGGCGCGCCGATAGCGGCGCTGCGCCGGATCGAGGCGGCTGCGGCACCCATCGGGCAGACACGCGATGAGGGCGATCGCTTGGAGGATGCGGAGCTGCCCTTGGTCGTGGAGGCCAGTCGCACCTGGTCCCACGTTCCGATCCTGGCGGGATGGCGTGCGGCGGCCAGCTATGCCTTCCGCTCCCGACGGAGCAGCCCGGTGGCCGAGCGGCTGATCTTCATGGCCGTGGAGGGTGCCGCGCGTCATCTGCAGGGGCTGTCTCCTGATAAAAGGGCTAGCCGCGATGAGCTGGACGAGAGGGCAGGGGGCCTGCTGATGCCGGCGGCTGCCGTGTGGATCGTGCCGCCATCCGTGTCGCTGACCCGCACCGGCTTTCGGGTCTGGTCGCCGATGACCGGGCTGGCCACGTTCCTGGAGGCCGCCACGCGGAGCCTCTCTCATGACCTCGGTCATCTGGGGACCCTGCGCCATGAGCTGGCGCGTCTCTCGGCCATGGCGTCGTCTGCACACGGGCGGTCGCGCCTTGGCGACTTGATCGCCTATCTGAAGGCGCAGCCGGTCGTGAGCTCGGCGATGGTCATGGATCATCTGGGGGTGACGCGCCGGACGGCCCTGACCCTGATCGGCGAGCTCGTCGATGGTGGCTGCCTCAGCAATCTCACCGCCCGAAGCACCTCCCGGTTCTGGGCGCTGCCGTCCCTTGCCGCGCGGATGGGACATGCGGGAGGGGCGGGGGCGGTTCGGGGTGATGTATTCGTCAGCCGCAAGGGGCCGCGCGAACGCTTGAAACAGATCGGTGCCTTGGAGCGGATAAAGGGAGGGCGCGACGAGGGCCAACTGGACCGGATCATGGCGGATTTTGATGCCGCGATGTCGGGCCTGGATGATGTCGTGCGCCGGGCGGGGGGTCGAGAGCGGAAAGACGAGTAGATCCTGCAGCGGTCAATTCTTTGCATGTCTGGAGACGCACGCTGTGCGGTAGAGGTATCCTAAGGCGGAACTAAGAACGTCGAGTGTGAAAGACTCAGTTCAGGAGGGCGCGCAGCAATGAATTCAGAGCTTGGACCATTCAGTTACGACACGGTAGCTGGAATGCTGGTAGAATGGGGCGGTGCGCAGCGCCTTGGGACATTGCTGTCGGAGTGGTTTGAGCAGCGCAAGCTGCTGATCGTTACTGACCGCTTCCTGCATCAGTCCGGCCTTCTGGATCTCGCCAAGGTATCGCTGCAATCGGCAGGGTTCGAGATAACCGTCTTTGACGATGTCGTCGCCGACCCGCCAGAAGATGTGATGATCGCATGCGCAACGATAGCCAAGGTGACCCGGTTTAAGGAAAGCGGGACGGGCTAGCAGATCCGGATAAACTTTGCCCTGCGAGATGCCGCAGGGCTCTGATCCTGTTTAACCCCATAACCCCGGTTGATCCCATTCCCCTGCTGGGCGCGCCATATAACACCCAAAGGGAGGGGCATTGCCCTAGGTTGAATTAAATTATATGTTTTAAATTCGTGTTACAGAGGGATGCACACGACCTAAATACTTAACTGCCATTCGTTTTATTTTATTATTAGATTCAGGCTGATTATTTATTAAGTTAATATCAGCTTTATGTAAGGCAAGCGCTCTATTTTTCATAGGTATACGTAGAACGCCTCCCTCAAGAAAATCTTTCTGCAGATGCTGAGGTGTTTTTTTCCATATGGTTCGGCGGATATGTCGGATAGACGCTTTTAGATCAAGCTCACGACGCAACCAACCTCTTCCAAAGCCCAAATTACGCGTGGTTTCTTCTTCATTTTGCGTCCAGACAGCAAGTTTCTCGCGGCATATATAAATCGGCTCCACTACCATACATGTTCTAATATACTCATCAAGCGCAGGAATGGTATCTGTTTTAAATGATAATTCTTGCCGAATATTTTTTGACCAGAATGCTCCCCCGTTTGAAATTCCAATTCCACCAAAAAGTGAAAGGTGGAATTCCTCTGGCTGATACACACGCTCATCAAATGTCCCGTTAAGTATACCAAAACTGCTCAATCGATTTTCTGTAACATAATCTATAACTTGATTTATCTGACATATAGAAACGCCATTTTGTTCAATGATTTGTATGCCCCTGTCAATGAAATTCTCTTTAATCTGATTATCATCCTCAAGCATAAAAAAATAATCTGCTGAATATTGATTCTCAAGCCGGAAGCATGCATCCAAGTTAGCAATTAAGTATTGTTGAGGTCGGTTAGAAATATATTTAATGCGAGGATCGTTTATCTCTTCTATTACTTTTTGAGCAGATTTATCTGGGCAATCATCACGAACCTCACAAACCCAATCTTGGTGTGTTTGCGCTTGCAAGCAATTAAGGGCTCGTTTTAGCTGAGAAGGGCGGCGATAGGTAGGGGTGCGAACTAAAACTAGAGGCATAGTACTTTCCATTGTTTAGAACTAGTTTATATTACCAGTAAATTCTGTTTAGCATAGTTGACGAGCTATGGCTTGATAGACGTATTTTATAGGAGAAAAAATGCTAAGAACTATAGATCTTTCCCCTCCTGTAAAGCGTGGTTCATTTTATATCGCCAGCTATGTCCCTTAGCATTGTCTGGAGCGTCAGGATCTGTGATGATTATCCGTGGGTCTTGCCTTACACCGAAATTTGTTTTACTTATAGTAGTTCCTTTCCCATACACAGTCCTGCATTTGGAAGCGGCTGCGGACCCGAAAAATTGTGCATGGCGGCAGCCTGTTTTTGCCCGCTCTGAGTGGGCTATTAGGACAGGTAAGGCCGGGGCTGAGCCAATCTCGGGGCAGGCTCACATCTGTTTCCGATGCAGCAGCCTTACAGATTGGCTGCTTTTTATTGCCGTAGAGGGCGCCCCGCGTCACGCACAGGGACGTGGCTCAAATCTAAGGGCTACGTGATGAATTGGAAAAGACGTCAAGCTGCTGATTTCTGATTGGAAATAATTTAGGTGCAGGGTAAACCCGTCTTAGTTCTGACGCTAAGTCAACACTTATTCATGGCCGCCTCCTTCATGGCCGCGTTCCTGGCGAACGCGGTCACGCTCGGCGGTCAGCGCGTCGCTTACGCGGTCGATGCCCTGCTGCGCGGTCGGATCGTTGCTGGCGCGCAGATAATCCCGCGCCAGGGTCAACTGGTCCTCCCGATCCCCGACACCGCGCAGAACCGCCGCATCGCCGTTCTTCAACGCCGCCAGTTCCTCACGGGTCAGCAACCGCTCGATGGCCTCGCGCAGCTTGCGTTCATCTTCGGCACCGACGGGGTTGGCGTAGCGGGCCAGCTCAGTGTGATCGGTGCCTGCACCATCGCGCGACCCGATGGACGTGACGGGCGCCCGCTCCTGCGCATCGGCCTCGCGGACACGTTCGATCTGGGCGGCGGCATCATGGCCCGGCTCGGACGTCTCGATCACCGCCCCACGCTGTGCGGCCGCGCGCTGATAGATGGCGTCATCGACGCCATAGTCAGCCGCCACCCGGTCATAGGCCGTATCAACAACCGCGATAGCCTGCTCCAGCTGCGCCTCATCGCGCAGATCAAGCCCGCGCAGATCAGCGACAGCCTGCAAATCCTGCTGGACCCACCGGGTTTCCAGAGCCGCGGAATTGGCCGCAACCCGCATCCGGGCCTCCACCTCGACCGGATCAATGCCGGTCCCGTCCAGGGCTGCACTCAGCTTGTCGCGGCCTTCCAGCGCGAAACGCGTGTTCACCTCCTGGACGTTCTGCGCCGAATAGATGCCCTCCGCGCTGGCCGCCTCGCTCAGGTCGCGCGACCGGGTGCCAAGCGGTTGCATATGCTCGACCGAGGACAGCGCCTCGGACAGCTTGCGTTCCATGGCGGGGCGCTGGTTCGGTGCCGCGTCGGCAATCCGCACCTCCGCGTCATCAACCGCGCGCCGCAGCCCCTCTGCGGCTTTGTCAAAATCATCCTGGACGGACATGTAGGGTTCTCCCTTGGATACAATGACGCCGCCCTGGGACAGGACGGCTGATGCCTTCTCAAATGCGGTAGCCAAATCCTGCAAATTCGCTTGCGAGGCGTAGCTCGCAAGGTCGCGATAGCGCAGGGACCAATCGCGGACCTCCTCGGTGGCACGGCTCAGCGCGTCACCGGTCCGAGGCTTGCCCGAAGGGGCCTCGAAGGCAGTGCCTGTCGTCACAGCCTTTTCCTTTGCCCGCCGCCACTCGCCATCCGTGGGGGGGTAGTTGATATGCCCGCGCTGCAAGCGCGTCGTGGCCTCAAGCTGGATGCCATAGCGGGCGGCATGATCCACCATCGCCTCCTTGAAGGCCTGGTAGGTGTATTCCGTGCCCTGACGGAGGGTGAAGTAATCCCCCGGCTCCCTGCCTCGCCGGTTGACGATGATATGGGCGTGCGGGTTCTTGTTCGGGCTGTCGGTATGGACGGCCACCATGTAGTCGAACCGCCCGCCAAGCTTCTCCTTGCAGATCTCGCCGGCGATCAGACTGACATGCGCGGGCTTGGCCCCGCGCGGAAACGACATGATCACGTGGGTTGTCCGGGCCGCGTTCATCTGGCCCCGCCAGTCGTCGGTCCAGCGCGATACGGCACGCTTGATCTGCTCCGGCGTCAGACGCTTCTCACCGTCCAGAAGACCGCGTGAATCATGCACGTCCACGCTCTTGCTGAACAGGTAGCTGAACTGCGCCGACAGCTGCCCCCTGGAGGCACAACCGCCCGTGCGGATCATCTTGAAGACCGCGGGTGATGCCCCCTGCGCCGCGCGCGCCATGTGCCGGGCACCCGACAGCTGACGGCCACCCTTGATCCTGTCCCAACCGTCCTCGAAGAGCCTGGTGGAGACACCGGCAACGGCATTAGTCCGTCCCATGTTCCGACCCCTTCATTCCGGCCACGAAGCGGCGGACCGTCTCCGAGGCGCGCTTGCCTTCCATCTCGCGGACCTGGGCGGACACACCGTCGATGTGACCCAGAAGATCGCTGAGAACCTGCTGCTGCGGCTTGGTCAGCTTCAGCTTTTCGCCCCGCCGGACCTCGTAGTTCTTGGTGGCGACCAGCTGGTTCACGTTCCGACCGATGGCCGAAAGCTCCCGCGCCACGTCGCGCAGGGCACCGGCCAGGTCAGGATCAGGCTCCAGAAAACCGGAAGGCACGGAACACACGCGCCGCAGRGCRTCKGCCCGGCTCTTCAAACCAAGCCGTCCCGTGAACGCATCGAAGGCCAGAAGCCTGTCCCGATCCACCGTGAATGAGACAGGTGCAGTGCTTGTATCCGAAACCTTGGCCTTGTCGTGGAAGCTGCGRACGGCGCGGTAAATGGTCGGYCGTGTCACGCCATAGGTCTTTGCCAGCACGGCCACGGGCACGCCAGCACGGACGGATGCGACGATCTTTCTCTCGTCGGCAGGCGTGATCTTCTTCGCTCTTCCGGCCATGTCCGAAGTGTAAAAAATTACGGTTGCATTTCTTGCCAATCAACCACGCGACCCTCGCCTAAAAGTCGAAGGCCGTCAAGGAATTCGGCTTTTAGGTGACGGTCGCGTTCAATTCGCCTGGACTGAGGGTGCCGCGAAGCATGCACCCGAAGAACGGCCGAAGAGGCCCTCACAAGGCCGACAGGGGGCCATCTCGCAATTTTGGGTAGAGAGGTAAGGGTCCAGCCCGAACAGGGCGCTCAGCGGTCATTATAGGAACTAAACCGGATACGGTCTTACCCAGGGCGTCCGCTCATGCAGATCACGGGCAATTAGTCACAATTCGGCGCAAGGGACCTTACCTGCCACCTGACTCAACGCTCTACCAACCACCTTACCAAACACGTTACAAACCACCCCACCGGACACTTTATCTTTTACGTTACCCAACACCTTACCCACTGCATTACCTATTACCTTACCTGTTGACAGAATGTCGGCGCAGGCAACAGAACGAGGTCAACGAGGGGCCGTCCTGCCATGGGATCAGGCCGATTGAAGGGGATGATCAGATGGCAATTGTGCTTGGACTCATGAGYAAGAARGGCGGAGCCGGAAAATCCACCATCGTCAAACTGCTTTCATCCGCAGTGACCCATGCCGGCCATAAGTGTCTGGTGATCGACCTCGATCCGAACAAGGACATCCTGACATGGTGGGCAGTTAGGGTCAGGATTCATAACAAACAGATGACGGTTGCTGCGAGGGCGATGGCCGAGAGGAAGACCTCCGGACATCTGTCGTATCGAGTTGCCACGCACCTCCAATCCTTGAGCCTGCCGAACATGATCTCGATGCGACTTCGCCGCTTGTAGCGTCGCTTATCATATTGGACCGGCGTCTTGCGTTGCTTCCGACTAGGGATGCAAGCGCGTATCCCTTTGTCCTGCAACGCCTCTCTCAACCAGTCAGCATCATAACCGCGATCGCCAAGCAGCCATTCGACGTTTGGCAAGCCGCTGAGCAGCGCCCGTGCGCCGATATAGTCGCTCACCTGTCCGGCGGTGATGAACAGGTCGAGCGGTCGTCCCCGGCTGTCGCAAATGGCGTACAGCTTGGTATTCATGCCGCCCTTTGTGCGGCCGATCAGGCGTCCACGCACCCCTTTTTTACGGCCATACTGATCGCTGTTCGATGTGCCTTCAGGTATGTGGCGTCGATCATCACGGCCTTCTCCTCACCGTGGTTCGCAGCGAGGCTTGCCATCATACGAGCGAAAATGCCCTTTCCGCTCCAACGCCTCCAACGGCAGTAAAGCGTCTTGTGAGGCCATAGGCGGTGGGTGCATCACGCCAGCGCAAGCCATTGCGGATACTGAAGGTAATCCCGCTGACAACTCGCCTGTCATCAACGCATGGCTTTCCGTGGGACTTTGGGAACCAGGGAGCGAGACGTTCCATCTGCACGTCGGCCAGCCAGGAAAGGTCGCTCATGTCACCGCTCCGTTTCCGAGCCGTGAATCACACAGCAAAACAAGTATCAGCGCACCCTGACCCTTCTGTATATCCGTTCTGCTAAACTGGTCCCGTCACCGGCCCCGGCTAGGACCGATGGCGGGGTGGTACGCGACGTCTGACCCTTGTGGCATGGCCGCGTCATCGGCATAGATGTCAGCCGCGACTGGCTGGACCTTCATTGCCTTCCCGACGGGCATCGCTGCAGAGTGCCAACGCTCCGGCGGGTCATGCTACCGTGGCGGAACTTGCCCGAGACCGGAATGCCATCGTCTGTTTCGAATCGACCGGCGGCCAAGAGTGGCAGCTCTGGGCGTTGTTGGAGGCAGAAGGTGTTGCAGCCCGCCAGGTGCCCCCCGCTCAGGTGAAAGCGTTTGCGCAAAGCCGGGGYACGCGCGCCAARACCGACMGGATCGATGCGGRACTCATCGCCCGTTTCTTCGCATTCCGACCCGAAGCAGGCCGCAGTCTTCCTACGGAGAAGATACGCATTCTCAGAGCCTTAACGTCTAAAAGAGCGCAGCTGGTTGAAATGCGCAAACGGCTGCTGGCCCAAATCCGCGCGCATCAAAAACTGGGCAATGCCGCGATGTTCGAGGACGTCGACAGCGAGCTGAAGCACCGGATCGACAGCCTGATCAAGGAGCTGAAAGACCGGATCACCCGGGCCATCGCCAGTGACCATCACCTTTCGGAGACAGCCATCGTCCTTCGCTCCATCCCGGGGATCGGCCTAATTGTCAGCACGATGCTGATCGCCGAAATGCCGGAGATCCGCACCATCACCGGCGAAGAAGCTGCCGCGCTCACCGGATTGGCCCCGGTCGCGCATGACAGCGGAACCCTTCGCGGGAAACGAGCCATCGCGGGTGGTCGCCGTGCCMTGCGGCACGTGATATTCCAAGCGGCTTTAGTCGCGGCACATCATAACCCGGACYTGAAAYMCTTTGCAGATCGCCTCCGCAAGGCCGGAAAACCGCACAAGGTCATCATCACCGCCGTCACCAGAAAGCTTGTCACTATCTCGAACGCCTTATGCAAGAGCCGTCAAAAATAGGCCGCAGCAACGGTCTGAGAGATACAGTTGCTAGGATGCCGCATCTACGACCTATCTTATCAAGTGGTCCGGTTTCAGTCTTATTGATGGGCTTATTGATGGGCCTTTTTGCTCGACTAAGAAAATGATTATCTGGCTTTGACAGCCAGTGAATGCCCTTTGGCGCAAGTGTTGCCGGTCAGCAGACGGGTAGTCCTTCAGCGTTACACTGGCCTTCAAAGGGTGATACACCTCGCCCGGTTGTAGACCATGAAGCAAGCACCTGTCATTGAGACAGGCGCTTACCTATTTATGTTTCTAAAGCCAAAATTCGTTTAGAATTGAGAAGTTGATACTAGGTACGTCACTATAAAAGTCTTTTTCATTTTTTTCATAATTTTCGTTTTGAACGGCTACATTATCATCTAAAGTCTTAGTCCAGACTAGATCAAAAGGGGTCGTCTCGTATAAATTAACAATGTCAACCCCATCTACAAAATTATGCACGATGCTGTCTTTTTCTTTAAATGAAGTTTCTGAATTTAAGTTGAACAAGAATATATCAAATAATGTATTATTTTCACCAAACATGATGTCAATGTCCGTTGCATCTGCAATGGAAATAACTGCCTCGCCGCCGGAGTATCTGTTGTTATTCCCGTATCCAGTCGGCGTGCCAATCCGGGTCACTTCTGGAATACTGCTTTGGTCGCGGTCGCCGCTAGCGGCATTACTTAGGCCATTACCTTCGTCTTGGTTATATGTCGGGGTTCGGTTATTCAGACCCTTGATGTCAGTGGGGGGAACACAGATTACGGTGGAGGTGACGAGAGCGTCAGCCTGATCCGACAGCTTGCTCATGAGATCACCTAGGCTTTCGATCCGTGAGTTGTCGTTACTCATGCTGCCGTAACTCCCTTCAGCGCCATTCTTGCCGACGGTAGCGGCATTCTCGACCATGCTCTTGGAGGCAGATTCGATGTCTATTGAGACCGAGTCCGAAGACACGCCAGCAGATAGTCGAGACAGAATCTTCTCCTCGCCCGTTCCAATGAAGTCGCTAGCGTCTCGTTCTTCCCACCAGCCGGGGTTCATCTCGTTAAACTCGACGATGGCGTCCCATCGCTCAGACTGATCGTCGAGATGTTGCAGAGCTCCCCACGATCCATAGGTCCCATGCTTTGCGACATCGACGAAAGCGTTAAAGAGGGTGCCTCCGGCGTCCTTCCAGCTCTTCATCAGCTCCAGGTACAACCCCCCCATGGCGTCTGACTGGTTCAAAGCCATGAAGAAGTTGGCGAGCGTCTGGTTGCCTGCCCACTGGCCCACACCGACGACATGGGTGCCGCCCTCATACATCACGAGGTCCATGTCATACTTATCGGCGATAACCTTGTGGTACTCGAAGGTTTTCACGAGGCTGGCGATCGTTCCGTCCGGGTTGCCGGTGACAGACCCGTCACGTAGCTCGCGTATGGCGAGGCTGATTGCCTGGTCATACTTGTGGGCTTGGACGTAATTTGTCAGCTGAGCTCCCGAGAGGCCCATCTCACGTCCCTCGGCGCCGGCAGCAATCTCGGAGTTGGAGATCCAGGACAGGACTGTCCCGGCCTTCTCCCGGCCAAGAGAGCCATCGAAGTAGCCTGTGACCGCATAGTCGTTAAACAGGTTCGCTGGAGTGACCGAGCCGCCTTTGACCGCGTTCGGGGCCTCGAGGATGCTTTGCTCGAGGCCGTGCCAAGCTGTGTGCGTGGCAATGACCTTGTTAACCATCTCATCGACATTCGGACCGTAAACCTGATTCACGATGGCGGCCATCTCCGCAGCCTTCATTCCGTAGAACTGGACCCAAGCATCGCCCTGTCCGGGCCAGAGTTTCTGGCCCTCGACATTGGCCCACTGTGCCTGCTCGAACTGCCAGTTCCAGACTTCGTTTGAGTATTCGAAAGAGGGCTTCAGGTCTGGGTCTAGGTTCTCTTTCACGTAGCTAACAAAGTTGCGGATGAACTCCGCGTCGGCCTTGTGCGGGATGTTAAACCACGGGTCGGTGCCGGTTTCGTTGGCCAGCTTCACCATGACTTCAAGCGGAACCCCAGCTTCGGTGGCCCAAGTGGCGTCACTGGCTTCCGCCCGATCGCCCCATTTGGATAGGTCAGAGTCGTTCGTCGCCTGCCAGTCCATGAACCGCAGCGAACGCATGTCCTCGATCTTTTCGATCCAGTCCGGGTTGAAGATCTTTCCCGCTTCGAATGCCGGAATGTTCTTCTGGTGCACCACCGAAATGTCACGAATATAGTCGCCACTGTTGATTTTTACGATGTCGAGGCTGATCAAGTTGTTCCCGCGGGGCGTGTAGTCGAACCAGATCTCACCGTCGCCGTATCGGATGTTCGTACCCCCGTTGACGACGATCTGGCCTTCTCCCTCGTAGGTTACACGATAGGTTCCACCAATCGAGGTCATCGCAGCAGGCATTTCCGTCAGGAAGATTGCGCTGACATGCGTTACTCCGTCCGGCATTCTAGTCAGGTAGCCGTCAGCGTCCGATACCGCTTCAATCTGATCACGGCTGGCACCGCCCCAACGCCCTTCAAGATGACCCGTCCAGGGACGGGAGCTTTTGAAGACGTCGATGAATGGCATCTGGCTCGACCAGTCCGACACGCCGTTCAGGCCTATTCCCATAGAGGGGTTGGTCAGAACGTCTTGGGGAACAGGCGTAGGGGTAGGAGCCGGAACGACCGGTGGCGAAGTGAGGACGGGCCCGACATCGGCGAGGTTCTTCGGCGCAACGCCATTGAAGGTGAAGTTCACGTTGGTCAGGGCCGATTTCGCGACGCCCTGAAAGAGGATGCTGTCGCCGCCCTCGAAGACCATGCGAGTGCCACCCGTCTCAGTGACGAGATTGGTATAACCCGCGTATCCGCGGACATCGACGAGCTCTCCCAGCTTGGCGTCGAAATCGGTGATCACGTCGCGACCGTCGCCTGCAGAAAAACGGAAAGTATCTTTTCCGGTTCCACCGGTAAGCGTGTCGTTGCCGGTACCGCCGACCAACGTATCGTTGCCCTCGTTTCCAAGAAGGATGTCGTTTCCGGCCATTCCGAACAAGCCATTGTTGCCGCTGTTGCCGGAGATCAGGTTGTCGAGGCTGTTGCCCTCACCACGGGTGTTGGCCGCAG
>NZ_JYGY01000012.1:0-11045 GCF_000967825.1 Paracoccus sp. 228
ATGGAGCGCGTGCAGATGGACCGCTTCTACGTGATGAAGTGGAACCCGTGGATGGACCTGCGCATCATCTTCATGACCATCCCCGCCGTCGCGCTCTCCCGCGGAGCGCATTGAGCGGGCGGTTGTATCCGATGTAGTCCAAGTGATAAGGCCTTTAGGCCTCACCGTTACCTTCCGCATCTATCCGGCACTGGCCATAGGATCATGTGCCTGACCCACGCCGCTCCCCCAACGGAAGGAAGTGGCCGCAACGTTGCCTTGGGCACCGCATAGCATGCTTCATTGAAACACTAGCCCGCCAGCATCCGCAGCGGTGCTAACCTGCTAGGCCCAGGAACAGCGCCAACGCCCGGTTCACGGTCACCATGGTCGCGTCATCGACCGTGCCGAAGGACGGGCCCAGCTTGTCCACGGGCAGAGTGGCCACCTTGTCAATCATAACATGGGAAGCAGCGCGCAGGCGGTTCTGTGGGGTCGGCTCAATCTGGACACGGATCAGCGGGGCATCGATTAGGGTAGATGTAAGGGGCAGGACCGTTTTCGACCGAGCTTCGGAGAACATGTCGGACTGGATAACAAGCGCAGGGCGTGGTTTGCCGTAATCACCCTGCAGGGAGATCGTCACCAGATCTCCTCGTCTCATTCCCAGCCTTCCGTGCTGGCTGCAGCGTCTTCTAGGAACATGTCAAGTTCCGGATCGTGCAAGTCCGCGGCAGCAGCGAGGGCAGACTGTCGACGACATTCGTCGGCAAAGCCGGGTCGCCGGGTATCGGGGACCCAGATCTGCACGGGTCGCAGTCCGGCAGCACGCAGGGCATCCCGGCGCTTTTGAACGCGTTGAGACACGGGTATAGGCATGACGTCCTCCATTTTGTTACATGTAACATATGTGGTTGTTATGAGCAAGGGTTCGGGGGTGATTCCTTGTTTTCTAGTGTTAGCCGGGGTTTCAGTTGACGCCTTTGATCGCGTAAATCTCGCCCTTAAAGGTGAATAGGACTTTGACAGCAGGCTACTCAGATAAAGACGGTTTGGACTTCCCTTGAATTGGGCTGCGGGTCCTTTCCTGCTGGAAACAGGCATGGAAGGTGGCCCTGCTGACATCCAGGCGCCGGGCGATTTAGGCCACGGGAATGTCGCGGTCCCGGAGCAAGGCGCAAGCCACGGCAAGATCCGCCTCGGTCAGCTTGCGCCTGCGTCCGCCCTTGCGGCCGGCGCCCGCGGCCTTCAGCCCTTCGATCGTGCGCTCACGGTTCAGGTCCGGGAAATACTCAGTGCCTAGGAAATTGAACATTACCCGGCCAGTGGGCGTTTCGGTGTCGATGGCTGCGATCAGGGATCTCAGATGCACCCCTCGTTCCTATAGCTTCTGAGCGGTGCCAGCATCTCGCGCAAGCTGCGGCCCAGCCTATCCACCTTCTACACCATCAACTGATCCTCGGGGCGCAGAAAGGCCAACGCGGCCTTCAGGGCAGGACTCCCGGTCCCCGCACAGCTGGATCCTTTCTCCTCAAAAATTCGCTCGCAGCTTGCCCATTTCAGGGCGTCCAGTTTCTAGTCTTCGGTCGAGACGCGCGCATATCTGATCAGCATGTCGGAATTGTAAGCAAAGAGGATAATTCGGACAACTGATTTCCGGACAGGGTTTCCAAACAGAAATCAGCTGTGAAACCATGCCGGGGGACGGGCCCGTCAGTCTTGTCCGGAAGACGACCGTTGATTGACGCTCGATCAGCGGAAGGTGATGCGGATGGGACGGCGTGCCCGGCGCGGGACCGGCTTGCCGATATGGTCCCTGAAACGGTGGGTATAGCAGATGGCGGCGATGATGATCGCGGTCCCGGCGCTGAACTGATAGAAATACACGACCTCGATCCACATCAGCATGAACAGCCGCACCATGAACAGGGCGAAGAAGACCGATGCAGCCGACGGACTGCGGATTGCCCAGCCCAGGCAGGCCCACGCGGCAGCGATGAAGATCAGGGCTTGAGCGGCAGTCGCCAGGATCCCGATCTCGACCGCGTTCGAGATGAGCGTGTTGTGGAAGTTGAACCCGCTGCGGCCCGCAATGCCGAAATCCGCCCAGAGCTGTTCGGCCAGCGGCTGGCCGGGGACCCAGAAGGCCTGGAACCCGACCCCCAGCAGGGGCCTTTCGGCGATCTGTCCGAATGCCACCGCCCACAGGTCTGTCCGGCCGGTTAGCGTAATGTCCTTGCCGGTCACGTCCAGGAACAACCGCGCCAGTTCATCCGAGAGCGAGGACAGCAGCATCGCGATCGCCGCGCCCAGCACGACCGCCAGGGCGATCGTGACCAGGCGCATGTAGGGCGTCAGGCGCTGCAGCAGGATGATGACGCCGAAGACCAGGATGACGGCCATGGTGCTGACCAGCGCCCCGCTGGACTGGCCCATCACCAGAAGCACCGCCCCCAGGAACATGGCGGCCAGCGCAGGCAGGCGCCAGCGCATCGAAAGGCGCCGGTCGACCAGCACCGCAAGGGAGGCGATGATTAGTACGGAGCTGGCATCCGCGAGGGCGTTCTTGCTGGCATGGATGCCCAGATATCCCATCCCGTCGGACCGCGCCCGTCCCAACAGAAGGCTGGCCAGCCCCCCCATCGCGCTGGTGGCAAAGACGATCTTCACGAAGGTCATCGGGGCCAGCCGATAGCCGATGGCGACCGCGATGGTCACCGTCAGCACCAGCTGGATGCCATAGCGCAGCGTCAGCGAGGTATAGTCCGACCAGGCAAAGGACATCACGCACCACAGCGCCACCAGCACGATGGGCCATTCTCGCCGCAGCGAGGCCAGCACCTCGCCGGGCCGGGTGGCTACCAGGGCCATGCCCCCCAGCAAGAACAGCAGCGCGCCCTTGGACCCCAGGGGGGTGATGAAGGTCAGGCCGAAGATCGCGATGAATGCCGCGATGGCGTTGGGGGAATAGCTCAGGACCCGGCGTCGCTGCTGGCGTGCCGGTCGTCTGGCCGTCATGGGCGAGACGGCGGGCATGGTCTCGGCCATCAGCGGTCCTCGCAGGTGACCGAACCCTCGAACAGGCAGGACGCATCCAGCGGGGTGAAGGCCACCCAATCGATCTCGTAGGCCAGGGGGCCGTCCTGCGGCTCCTGGTGGCCCATCCAGTCGGTCAGGGTCGCGGTGCTCCAGAAGGACATGTACAGCTTCTGCGGATGGGTCGGCAGGATGCTGTCGGGCTCCGTGCGGTGGACCTCCCGGCCGTCCAGGAACCAGGTGATCCCCTCGGGCGCCCACCGGAAGCCGACCGTGCGGAAATCCTCGTCGAAGGCCGTATCGGAAGGCGTGGTGCCGCCGTTGTGGGGCTGGCCCGAGACATAGGTGTTCATCGTCATTACGCCCGGATCGCGGGTCAGGATCTCGATGTCGATCTCGTCATGGGGAGAGTCGTGGACCGGCCCAGCATAGGTGAAGACAGAAGCGTTCAGCCCCGACTGGCGCGGGGTGCGGATGCGCGCCTCGTAGGTGCCGTGCTGCAGATAGGCCTTGCTCTGGATCTCTCCGCACAGGGCGGGCCGGTCGCTGTTTCCCGGCGCCGGGATGTGGAACAGCGTCAGCAGGCCGCCGCGCACCTGGACCGCCCGGCCCGACCAGTGGCAGTCCTGCCAGTCGCCGTTGGTCCAGCCGTCCGACACGTACCAGCGGTCCTTGTCCAGCCCGTTCGTGAAATCCTCGAAGAAGCCGTCCGCATCGGGATGCGGGTCCGCCTGCTGGGCGGACAGGGGCTGCGCCGCCAGGATAAGAGCGAGAGCGAGAGCGGATGAATGGCGCATGTGCAAAGCCTCTTGGCCGCATGGTTGCCGTGCAGACCCGCCCGGCTTATGGAAGCCGCAGCCAAACGGGTCAAGGGAAAGGTGTTCACATGTCGGGCAATCAAACGGGACGGAACGCATGACGCCTCCCGTGGTATCGGTGGTGATGGCCAATTTCCGGGGTGCGGCGCATCTAGCCCGCGCGATGACCTCGGTCCTGGCCCAGTCCGAACGGCGGCTGGAGCTGATCCTATCCGACGATGCCTCGGACGACGACAGCCTAGCCATCGTCCGCCGGATCGCCGCGACCGATAACCGGGTTCAGGTCATCGCCGCGCCGCGGAACGCAGGGCCAGCGGCCACGCGCAACCGGGCTCTGGATGCCGCGCGCGGTGCGTGGATCGCTGTCGTGGACAGCGACGACCTGATCCATCCCGACCGGCTGGCGCGCCTGATCGCCGCCGCGGATGCGGCGGGTGCCGATCTGGTCGCGGATGACCTGGTCTATTTCGGGACGATGCCGCAGGGTCAGACCCTGCTTCAGTCCCTAGGCCTGTCCGCGCCCATGATGCTGGAGGCGGCGCCCTATCTGCGCAGCAACGACCCCGGCGCGTCCCTGCCCCGTTACGGCTATCTCAAGCCGGTGATCCGACGCACCGCCCTGGCGGGGCTGCGCTATGACGCCGGGCTGAGGATCGGAGAGGATCACGATCTGGTGCTGCGCCTGCTGATCGGGGGCGCACGCTTCCTGCTGGTGCCGGACCCGCTTTATGCCTATCGGCGGCATGCGGGGTCGATCTCGCACCGGCTGTCCGTCGCGACCGTCGAGGCGATGCTGCAGGCGCATCGCGCCCTGCCCCCGATGCCCGACCCCGAGACGCGCGCGGCCGCCGCGTCGGTGGACCGCCAGCTGCGCCGGGCCCTGCGCTATGAGCATCTGGTCGCCGACATCAAGGCCCGTCGCTGGCGGGGCGCCCTGCCCCGGCTGTTCGATCCGGCCATGCTGTCGCGCCTGGCGGAAAGCCTGCGCGACCGCCGCAGCCGTGCGGTGGACCTGCCCCAGGACGCAACTGCCCTATCCAACCCGCTGCCGCGGATACCGCAGCCCGGCCAGGCCTGGGACCAGCCCCCTGCCCCCTGTGCTGCCCGGATCGCGGCCATGGCCGCGCAGGGTGGCCGCCTGCCGTTCGGGGCTCCGTCCTGGGCGGTCTGGCTGTCAGAAGCGGTGGTGGACGCCAGTTCGGCGGGGTGATGCCGGGGCGCCTTCGTCAGGGACTGCCGCGTTTCTCGTACCAGGTCCGGCTGAAGCTAACTAAGGGGCGCTTTGGCCCAATCTCTTCGGCGGAAAGCCAGTAGAGCCATTCGACCTCCAGGTACAGCACATCTCAGCCTGACGCCGCGACGCAAGTCTACTTGTACGTATTGGGATCCAGAAAGGCCCTGAAGACGCTGACCGTGAATGTGGTGCCCCGGTTGCATAACTTGACCTTGGTCTTGTCCACAGAAAACCGCAGCGAATAGTCGGGCACGTATGAATGCGCCGTGTCTTCGCGGAAGACATTAGCCGCCTGAACTCAAAGTTAGTTGATGAGAAGCCGCACTTCTTCAGCAGGCCTTAGGCCGATGGGCCATTTGTATTGGTTGCAAAAATGTTTGCGCACTAGCTTGTAGAGACGACGTTCCAAGAGTCGCCACAGTCGGAATTAATCGCAGATGATCGCGTTAAACAACTACTCCAACAGCTCTCTCGATCTTTTAAATCTGGGTGTCGCGGGTCTAAAGCACAAGCGCTTTCTACCAAGCCGAAGATCTTGAAGACAATTTTAGTGCCGATGGTGATGTTATTTAAAGTTTATTTAAGCAGCCCTATTGTGCCATTGAGCAGGTTCTAACTCCAGTCGGAGGCTATTAGGTTGGCGGGTTGTAAAAGGTCCGAGGCTTTGAGATGGACCAGCAGCTGGCTTACATTGCAGTTATCGTTGAGGGCAAAGATCAACTGGCTGATGCTAACGATAAGGATGTCGCAGTCATGAACAGTCGCGTTCCCGTTGGTGACGGGCTTGATGTCGATCAATAGGTAGTTTTGCTCGTAGTAGCCGGAGAGCTTGGTAGAGACTGAGAAGATCGGGTGCTCCATAAATACGACGTCCATCTTGGACGCAGCGTTGTGATGTCGAAGACGGAAACGTCTCGCTGCGGGGGTCGGTTGGGAAGAACCAGACTGCTCATTAGTTCTATAGGACTTAACGACATTTCACCCATAACGACATTTCACCCATAAATTCCGGAGAAACGACACTTCACCCATAACAATATCCAGCAAGTGCTTATTTTTGCTGCGGGAATTGGATATATCTGCAAGGAGGGTAGTGTAGGGCTTTCCTACTCAATCAGCAAACGACCGATGCGAGAGACAGGGGGTGGCCTGTATGCAGCAAGCTTATCGTTTAATATCCCACGCGCAATAGGCGCCAAGGTCAGCGGATCGCGGCAAGCTGAAAGCAATGCCGTTAACCTACCGGCCTCCGCTCGTCGGTCTAGGAAATCACGCAACAAGAAACGTCGTTTTAATTCTTTGGCATGAACCCTCAAAGCGGTACGGGTAATGTCGTCCATCCCACCCACTGAAAGATGTGCCAAGGCTGCAGCGTATAGCGCTTGCAAGTCAGCTGTGCTATGGCGCGAACTAAGGGAATTATAACGCCAACGTGCGGCATATCCTACCTCAGTCGAAACGCGAAATCGCGCCTGTTTCTGCATCATTCGAACGTATAGATCATAATCCTCACCCAAGCGCATTGTCTCATCATAACGAAAATTTTGTGACTCCAAAAATTCTCGCCGAATCACTGGTTTGAGAAAGCCCCACTCTTGCCGCTTTTTACCACGTACTGAATGATTTGCCCGTACAAAGCCTACAAGGTCAATATTGATTACCCGGGGGCTGACCGGCGGCGCCAGTGGCAGATCGTCAGGAAAACTGTTTTCATCGACGAACAAAATATTGTCAGCAATCATATCGGCGTCGGAGATTGCCAGTAGTCGAGCAAAGCGTCCAGGCAAAATAAAGTCGTCGGCGTCTAGGATCGCTATAAAATCGCCCGTTGTAATGGCCAGGGCCCGGTTGCGGGCAGCTGCGGGTCCGCCGTTAATGGCGCAACGGACTACTTTCAGGCGGGCATCTCCCTGCCCTGCTCTCTCGGCTGCCTCTACGGTATTATCTTTTGAAGCGTCGTCGACAACGATCACCTCGGTTGTCTCGGTTTCGGCCAAGGCTGTCCGGACGGCGCCCGCGATAGTGCTGGCAGCTTCATAAGCGGTAATGATTACCGAAACGGTGGAGGAAGCGGCTTTCTTCATAGATATCCACGTGGCAAGACAATGTCGAAATGTCCAGCCCACAATGCTGGTAGCAGCTCACTAGCAGCAGGCCATGGGCCTGCATTATTAGGTACAACCCTTTGTGATTGACCGGTGCCAGATCCTCTGTCCACAGCTGGCGGTTCAGGATTGTGGTGATCCAACGGTAACTATAAGTCAGCCGGGCCGTCACCAGCGTGGTGATCTGCGGAACCAGGTTAGCATCTTACGCCTTGCAGTAGCGCCGACACAGTTTTATCTTGCCCTTCAGTTGATCGATTAGGTTCGAGCGGGCTACGCTAAAGGTTTCTGTCACGACCTTTATCAGGAACCGCCTGTCAGCGGCGCATGAAAGGTCGGTTTTTTGAGTGTGACTTGTCCAAGGCTCTGCACAGGATCCCGGCCGCCAGTCACTTCCGGCCAAGATACCGTTTAGGTTCGCGATGCGATCCTTGAACTGCCGGACGACCTTGTCGCTGGTGACGTCATCGTTCCCGGTCACAGCGACACTCCCTCCTTCGAGTACGAACCTTAGTTGATGATACAGCAGGTTAGGACAAAGGCCATTGCGCCGCGCAAGGATGGAAGTGTTAGCCTGATTCTCTAGTCCTCGAGGGCCTATGTGGCTTCACTGGGGCCACATAGGCCCTCGACCCCGACGATCCGCAGCTTTTTGGCGGCGGTCCGGCAGCGTCAACAACCGCCATCGGTTATGACTTAATCTCAGACATAAGCACATGCTTAGGCATATGCCTGAGCCGCCTTAGTTATGACCAAGTGTCCTGTCGAAACGAGGGTCCGTTCAGATAGTGATCATGACTATACCGTCGAAAAATGGCTTGGTAGACTCAACAGTAGAGACGCTAGAAAAGGTTTATGTGTGGAATTCGTACAAGTCGGATTACCGGCTGGCTGGATGACCGTATGTTGCCGTCTGCCCTATTTACCAGCATTTCCATCTCCGGCCCTCGGCTCATAACCAAGGGGAGGTCTTTTTGCATTTGGGGATAAGCATTTTAGTTTCTTATATTTCTTCCTTTTTAGGGAGGCTAAGCATCTGTTTAATAAAATGAATTCAGCCTGAAAGTGACTTATCGGGCGAGGTACTGAGACTTTATGGGCGAGGCATGGTGACCTATAGGGCGAGGTGAGGTGACTTTTTGGGCGAGGCCATTGCTCTCGCATGTCCTCTATAGCTCTATCATGACTTTTGGGGCGAGGTGCTCACGCTGTCGTTAGATATTTCTAGCAATGACTTCCAACCAGGCGACTTTTAGGCCTATTGTGACTTGAAAACAGGGACAGGTCACAGTGCATGCGGGACGAACCTCGCCCAAAAAGTCATGATAGCGCCGCAGGTACGCTTGGGGCGTTCCAGCGGCGCGGCGAGGTCATTAAGCCTGCCGAACTGATCGAGGTTCGCGGGGGTGAGAAGATCACGCTAGCCGCGCGCAGGATCTACAATCAGCTGCTGTCCAATGCCTTTGGCCCAAACATGGCAGCCGAGGGGCAGGAATATCGCATTCCTTTCTCCGAGTTGCGCGGCAATCACACGTCAAACGACCGTGTGACAGAGGCAATCCTCAGCCTCATGCAGACGGTCGTGCGCGTGAGGATGTCTGATGGATCAACCCGCAACGTCCATCTCCTCGGCCCGACCGATGTCGAGAAGTTCGGACCAGGCATCGCCACGATGCTTACCTATGAGCTTCATCCAAAGCTATTGCCGATCCTGCGCGACAGCCAGATTTTCGCCCGCCTGGAAATGCAAATCCTTCACGGTTTTGGCACAAAGTACGGCATGGCGCTTTATGAGATCATCGCCAAGCGGATTGGCTTGAGGCATGTCTTCTACAACGACTTCGAGACCGACGAGTTGCGGGACTATCTCGGCGTTCCTCATGGCAAGCTTGGTCCTTTTGCGGCGTTGCGCCGCAAAGCTATTGAACCAGCCGTGGCAGAGGTAAACGCCCTCGCCCCCTTCTCGTGCCGCATTGACACGATCGAGACCCAAGGCCGGAAGGTAACCAAGCTGCGGCTGTCCTGGTGGCTCAAAACCGTCGATGAAAAGAAGGTTCAATGGGAGGCCCAGCAAGGCAAGCAGGCCAACCTGTTCGTGGACCAGCTTCCTGAGGTGACCCTGTGGGAGCCATAATCGTGCAGTTAGTCAAAAGTGCACGATTGAAAATGTGCACAAATGCAAAGGGGCAGACATGCAAGTGATCACGATTGCAATGCAAAAGGGCGGCGTGGGCAAGTCCACCATCGCCCGCTCGCTTGCAGTGGCCGCGGTTCGAGACGGCCTATCGGTCCTGATGATCGATATGGATTCGCAGCAGAGCGTGAGCCAATGGGCGGAGCGGCGCGAAAGCGACATGCCGGTGGTGGTGTTTTCAACTGAGAACGAACTGCCGAAGAAGTTGGCCCAGGCTAAGGGCGTGGCCGATCTAGTGATTATAGACACCCCCCCTGCCCGCTCAACTGAGGCTCCGGCCGCCGTTGAAGTCGCCGACTTGGTGCTGATCCCTACAACCCCTGATGTCGAACCTCTTGAGCAAATGCCCAGGACTCTTCGCCTGTGCCGCGGCTTTTCGCGCCCTGTGTTCGCAGTGGTGAATATGGCTAACCCAACCGGCCCGGCCGAGGTCGTCTATACACGCGAGGTCATCGAGGCCATGGGTGCCAAGATAGCTCCCGTCGTGCTTCACCGCCGCAAGGCTCACCGGGACGCCAGCGCGTCCGGACAGACGGTCCAAGAGGTCGATCCGAAGGGCAAAGCTGCTACAGAAGTGGACAACCTGTGGGCGTGGGTTCGTGCAGAACTGCAGGGTAGCAAATGAGCAATGGTGCTTACGTGCCATTGTGCACAATTTTACAAGTGCAGTTGGGCAATAATGCAGGAATGCAGAAATGAAGAAACCAAATCCGCTTCTGGCAGCGATGATGTCAAAGGAGCCCGAGCTGGAAGTCACCGCCGCGCCGGCCGCACCAAAACCTGCTGCAAAGCGCGCACAAGCACCAGTGGCAGAGAAGCCTGTGGCCAAAAGGGCAGGGCAGAAACACCTTGGTGCCTACTTCGATAAGGGCGACCCAATCCTTGAGCGTGTGGCGATCCTGCGCGCACGCTTGGACATGAACAATTCCGAGCTGATCGAGCATGCACTGCATGAGCTGTGGAGACGTCACGAAGCGGGCAGGGCGTTCGGGGACTAGTGCACAATATCGCTTATTCCCATTTGAACAGCAAAAAAGCCTCGCGGCGTTATGAGCGCTGCGAGGCCAGTACAGATGAGTCCGCAAGGGACTTTCAAATCGTATCTTTAGCAGGCTGGAATGAAATCTCTAACTGATCTAGGTTTTCGAATAATGGGTGGGCCACCTGATACTGCTGAAGAAGATGGGACTGCTTTCCGCCGCCAGGTCGTGCGCCCTTCTCCTTTTCGCTGATGGCATAGCCACCCCACTGGTCGGCACTGGTTTCGCCACGCTTTCATAGATTCGGTTGCGGATCATCCAGCGGTCCGGCGCTGACGGGGCGCGTTCCAGGCTTTCAACTCGTTTCTGCCACGTTCCGGCTCTGGCAGTATGTTCGTCGCCACCACCTACAACAGGCCGCGCAGATAGGATCGGGTGGGCTTGAAGGGATGCTCGCCGAGCCAGAACAGCTCGACGATCTGCGGGGCAGGGAGGTCGGCTGATAGATGGTCCATGGCAAGGTCGTTCATGGTCTCATACTCCGCGTAAAGACAGCATCCCCAGCTTCTCAGCCTGTGCCAGCAGCATCTTGACCGACGAGGGCTGCCACGTTGTCCGCCCGCGGGGGGTGCGCTCACGCATCGCCTCCAGACGATCGCAGATGGCCTGGAGGGTGATCTGGGGATCAGCCCCCTTTAT
>NZ_JYGY01000013.1:0-9157 GCF_000967825.1 Paracoccus sp. 228
CGCCAGAACGGCTTCCGGCTCTTTCTCGAGGATGGCCATGTCGACATGGATTCCAACCTGGTCGAAAACGCCATCCGCAGCCCGGCCATGAACCGCCGCAACGCGCTTTTTGCCGGCCACGATGAGGGCGGCCGGTCGTGGGCACGCTTCGCCAGCCTGATCGGCACCTGCAAGATGAACGGCGTCGAACCCTATGCCTATCTGCGTGATCTCTTCACCAGGCTCGCCAACGGCCATCTCGACAAGGACATCGATGCGTTGATGCCATGGGCCTATGCCGCGACCCCAGCTCCTTACAATGAGCTCATCCGGGAGTCCCCAGTGAGCTCATTCTGAGCGCTCATGAAAACATCAGCAGAACTCACCGTCGCCGCCCGCAAGCAAAATCCCAATGGGACAGGGACGGCACATACGCTACACCACCTCGACACGGCGGTTATGATTTTTTCAAAGGCCCCGCAACGTTTCCAGAACCGAAGCCAGCGGCATGGCCCTTAGTCCCTGAGCCACCGGGATATCATGTTCCCCCGCATAGACCAGGACGCCTTGATCGGCCTTGATGTCTGCAACCGCCAGGTGGAACCCCCGTGATACTTTCGGTGTGGTCGTCCGCTTGACTTCGATGGCCCAAGTTCCGCCGCCCGGAAGCCGCAAGACAAGGTCGACCTCCGCTCCCGCTGAGGTCCGATAGAAAAATGGTTCGGTTCCTGCCGGTGCAGCCGCAATGAGGGCCTCAAGGCAAAACCCCTCCCAACTCCCGCCCACCACGGGATGACCCAGCAGGTCTTCAAATGTCTCTAGTCCAAGCAGGGCGTGAACAAGACCGCTATCCCGGACAAAGACCTTAGGTGACTTGACCAGTCTCTTGCCAACATTCTCATGCCAAGGCTGAAGGCGTCGAACCAGCATCAGATCGACAAGCAGGTCAAGATAGCGTCCAACTGTTTGGCCCGAGATGCCCAAGCCCTCGGCCAGTGCAGCGGCGTTCAGCAGTCCGCCTTGCGCATGCGCCAGCATGGTCCAGAAACGGCGCAAGGTGTTTGCAGGGATCCGCGGACCCAGGGCCGGGATATCGCGTTCCAGATAGGTGCGTAGGAAATCCTTACGCCAGTCCATGCTGGTCTTATTGGTATCGGCTTGGAAGCTGTCGGGAAACCCTCCCCGCAGCCAAAGGTCGTTAAGCCGATCCGTACCTACTTCGTCAAGAAGAAGGGGCGGCATTTCAGTATAGAGGACGCGTCCAGCAAGCGATTCTGCCGATTGATGCAACAGGACGTTCGATGCTGACCCGAGCAGCAGGAACTGTCCGGTCCGAAACCCTTGGCGCCGTCGCGTATCTATCTGACCACGAAGGCTTTTGAACAGTCCTGGAAGCTGCTGAACCTCGTCCAAAATGACTAGCTTTCCCGCCTGTTCATCTAAATAGAGATCTGGCTCGATCATGATTCGTTGATCAGAACTGCGTTCCAGATCCAGATAGACCGACGGTTGCTGTTCGGCGACCCACAGAGCAAGAGTTGTTTTCCCTACTTGCCGGGGACCGAGAAGAACGACTGCCGCCTGATTTTCAAGGGCTGACAGAACGATCTGATTGACTCCGCGCGTATACATACCTTGCAATTACTCCACAAGATGGAAGAATTGCAAGGATATTAATGAAAAACTAAGAAGAAATCGTTGATCTGCGATGAAGTGCGCGCGTATTCCTAAGATCAATCAAATCATTCCCAACTTTTCGGCTTGCCCGAGCAGCATCTTGACGGAGGAGGGCTGCCATTTAGTCCTCCCGCGGGGTGTCCTCTCTCGCATAGCCTCCAGACGCTCACAAATTGCCTGCAGTGTAATGCCTGCGTCGGCGCCTTTGATTGCGGCAATAAGGGCAGGCAAGCGGTCATCTGTCGGGCGCCTTGCTGCGCGCCTCATCACAGTCGCGGACAGGAAGCCGTCCCGAACATAGGCCCGCACAGCCCTCAGAAGCCGCGGCTGTGTCCATTGTCGGTTCTGGGGCAGGGATGCATTGATGATCCGCAGGATGTCCTCCCAAGCCATGTGTGGGCGCAGTCTCCGGACATGGGGAACCCAGTCTGCTGCGGTCTGGGCAACGCGTTCCATGTAGCCATCATGCCGTGCCAGGCGTACCTTGCGAAGCGCCTCCGGGTTTCGGGCACGCAGCCCGGGATTTCCGCCGATCCGGCCTTCGAGACGTGCGCTGGCCAGTCCCGCTTTGGTCCGTTCGCGGATCAATGCCCGCTCGAACTCTGCCGCAGCCCCCAGTACCTGGAGCGTGAACTTTCCCTGGGGCGATGCCGTATCGATCGGATCCTCGATCGAGCGAAAGAACGCGCTCTTTGCTTCGAGTTGCTCGATGATCTCCAGCAGATGCGAGAGGGACCGGGCCAGTCGGTCGATCCGAACGACGACCAATGTGTCTCCCTTGCGGATACCGTCCAGGACGCTCGTCAGGACGGGGCGGGCGCGATTGCCACCGGACCCATGCTCCTCGAGAACCAAGGCACAGCCTGCGGCCTTCAAGGCCTGGGCCTGCGGCAGCAGTGTCTGATCATCCGTAGAGACGCGGGCATAGCCAATCAGCGGCATGGAGGGCCATCTTTCATAAYATGTAGAYGTCARTAAACGACCGTTTGCAAACAGATGCAACGCCGATATCTGCGTCTGCCGTACGGAAGTCTAGATCCTCTGCATCCATCAGGGGACGGAAATGGGCGGCTTCGTGCGCTCTCAGGGCCGTATTCCAAGGCCTCGGGATCTCCTCTGCCTGAGTGGCGGAATGGTGGTGACTTCGGCCAATATCTGAAAGTACTAGGCAACTGCAGAATGCTGGCAATATGCTAAACTGTTGGCGGCATAATCATGGGCTATCAGATGGATGTCGGATCGCTTCTTCTGAGTGCCGAGACCCACGCCGCGAGGGTTGAGGGCATCCTCCTGGCCGACCCCGCCCTGGCTGCACTGTGGCGGATGGAGACGAGCCTTCTGGAGGCTGCCGCCTCGGTCGGCCTCGAAGGCGAGCGCATCTCCACGCAGGGGATGGTGCTTCGTCTGACCAGCGGCACGGCGGTGGAAGAGGATGCCCGGGCGGTCGAGATGGCCCTGAAGCTTCTGGTCGTCATCCGCCGGCCCGGAGACCCGTTTGGCGCGCCGATAGCGGCGCTGCGCCGGATCGAGGCGGCTGCGGCACCCATCGGGCAGACACGCGATGAGGGCGATCGCTTGGAGGATGCGGAGCTGCCCTTGGTCGTGGAGGCCAGTCGCACCTGGTCCCACGTTCCGATCCTGGCGGGATGGCGTGCGGCGGCCAGCTATGCCTTCCGCTCCCGACGGAGCAGCCCGGTGGCCGAGCGGCTGATCTTCATGGCCGTGGAGGGTGCCGCGCGTCATCTGCAGGGGCTGTCTCCTGATAAAAGGGCTAGCCGCGATGAGCTGGACGAGAGGGCAGGGGGCCTGCTGATGCCGGCGGCTGCCGTGTGGATCGTGCCGCCATCCGTGTCGCTGACCCGCACCGGCTTTCGGGTCTGGTCGCCGATGACCGGGCTGGCCACGTTCCTGGAGGCCGCCACGCGGAGCCTCTCTCATGACCTCGGTCATCTGGGGACCCTGCGCCATGAGCTGGCGCGTCTCTCGGCCATGGCGTCGTCTGCACACGGGCGGTCGCGCCTTGGCGACTTGATCGCCTATCTGAAGGCRCAGCCGGTCGTGAGCTCGGCGATGGTCATGGATCATCTGGGGGTGACGCGCCGGACGGCCCTGACCCTGATCGGCGAGCTCGTCGATGGTGGCTGCCTCAGCAATCTCACCGCCCGAAGCACCTCCCGGTTCTGGGCGCTGCCGTCCCTTGCCGCGCGGATGGGACATGCGGGAGGGGCGGGGGCGGTTCGGGGTGATGTATTCGTCAGCCGCAAGGGGCCGCGCGAACGCTTGAAACAGATCGGTGCCTTGGAGCGGATAAAGGGAGGGCGCGACGAGGGCCAACTGGACCGGATCATGGCGGATTTTGATGCCGCGATGTCGGGCCTGGATGATGTCGTGCGCCGGGCGGGGGGTCGAGAGCGGAAAGACGAGTAGATCCTGCAGCGGTCAATTCTTTGCATGTCTGGAGACGCACGCTGTGCGGTAGAGGTATCCTAAGGCGGAACTAAGAACGTCGAGTGTGAAAGACTCAGTTCAGGAGGGCGCGCAGCAATGAATTCAGAGCTTGGACCATTCAGTTACGACACGGTAGCTGGAATGCTGGTAGAATGGGGCGGTGCGCAGCGCCTTGGGACATTGCTGTCGGAGTGGTTTGAGCAGCGCAAGCTGCTGATCGTTACTGACCGCTTCCTGCATCAGTCCGGCCTTCTGGATCTCGCCAAGGTATCGCTGCAATCGGCAGGGTTCGAGATAACCGTCTTTGACGATGTCGTCGCCGACCCGCCAGAAGATGTGATGATCGCATGCGCAACGATAGCCAAGGTGACCCGGTTTAAGGAAAGCGGGACGGGCTAGCAGATCCGGATAAACTTTGCCCTGCGAGATGCCGCAGGGCTCTGATCCTGTTTAACCCCATAACCCCGGTTGATCCCATTCCCCTGCTGGGCGCGCCATATAACACCCAAAGGGAGGGGCATTGCCCTAGGTTGAATTAAATTATATGTTTTAAATTCGTGTTACAGAGGGATGCACACGACCTAAATACTTAACTGCCATTCGTTTTATTTTATTATTAGATTCAGGCTGATTATTTATTAAGTTAATATCAGCTTTATGTAAGGCAAGCGCTCTATTTTTCATAGGTATACGTAGAACGCCTCCCTCAAGAAAATCTTTCTGCAGATGCTGAGGTGTTTTTTTCCATATGGTTCGGCGGATATGTCGGATAGACGCTTTTAGATCAAGCTCACGACGCAACCAACCTCTTCCAAAGCCCAAATTACGCGTGGTTTCTTCTTCATTTTGCGTCCAGACAGCAAGTTTCTCGCGGCATATATAAATCGGCTCCACTACCATACATGTTCTAATATACTCATCAAGCGCAGGAATGGTATCTGTTTTAAATGATAATTCTTGCCGAATATTTTTTGACCAGAATGCTCCCCCGTTTGAAATTCCAATTCCACCAAAAAGTGAAAGGTGGAATTCCTCTGGCTGATACACACGCTCATCAAATGTCCCGTTAAGTATACCAAAACTGCTCAATCGATTTTCTGTAACATAATCTATAACTTGATTTATCTGACATATAGAAACGCCATTTTGTTCAATGATTTGTATGCCCCTGTCAATGAAATTCTCTTTAATCTGATTATCATCCTCAAGCATAAAAAAATAATCTGCTGAATATTGATTCTCAAGCCGGAAGCATGCATCCAAGTTAGCAATTAAGTATTGTTGAGGTCGGTTAGAAATATATTTAATGCGAGGATCGTTTATCTCTTCTATTACTTTTTGAGCAGATTTATCTGGGCAATCATCACGAACCTCACAAACCCAATCTTGGTGTGTTTGCGCTTGCAAGCAATTAAGGGCTCGTTTTAGCTGAGAAGGGCGGCGATAGGTAGGGGTGCGAACTAAAACTAGAGGCATAGTACTTTCCATTGTTTAGAACTAGTTTATATTACCAGTAAATTCTGTTTAGCATAGTTGACGAGCTATGGCTTGATAGACGTATTTTATAGGAGAAAAAATGCTAAGAACTATAGATCTTTCCCCTCCTGTAAAGCGTGGTTCATTTTATATCGCCAGCTATGTCCCTTAGCATTGTCTGGAGCGTCAGGATCTGTGATGATTATCCGTGGGTCTTGCCTTACACCGAAATTTGTTTTACTTATAGTAGTTCCTTTCCCATACACAGTCCTGCATTTGGAAGCGGCTGCGGACCCGAAAAATTGTGCATGGCGGCAGCCTGTTTTTGCCCGCTCTGAGTGGGCTATTAGGACAGGTAAGGCCGGGGCTGAGCCAATCTCGGGGCAGGCTCACATCTGTTTCCGATGCAGCAGCCTTACAGATTGGCTGCTTTTTATTGCCGTAGAGGGCGCCCCGCGTCACGCACAGGGACGTGGCTCAAATCTAAGGGCTACGTGATGAATTGGAAAAGACGTCAAGCTGCTGATTTCTGATTGGAAATAATTTAGGTGCAGGGTAAACCCGTCTTAGTTCTGACGCTAAGTCAACACTTATTCATGGCCGCCTCCTTCATGGCCGCGTTCCTGGCGAACGCGGTCACGCTCGGCGGTCAGCGCGTCGCTTACGCGGTCGATGCCCTGCTGCGCGGTCGGATCGTTGCTGGCGCGCAGATAATCCCGCGCCAGGGTCAACTGGTCCTCCCGATCCCCGACACCGCGCAGAACCGCCGCATCGCCGTTCTTCAACGCCGCCAGTTCCTCACGGGTCAGCAACCGCTCGATGGCCTCGCGCAGCTTGCGTTCATCTTCGGCACCGACGGGGTTGGCGTAGCGGGCCAGCTCAGTGTGATCGGTGCCTGCACCATCGCGCGACCCGATGGACGTGACGGGCGCCCGCTCCTGCGCATCGGCCTCGCGGACACGTTCGATCTGGGCGGCGGCATCATGGCCCGGCTCGGACGTCTCGATCACCGCCCCACGCTGTGCGGCCGCGCGCTGATAGATGGCGTCATCGACGCCATAGTCAGCCGCCACCCGGTCATAGGCCGTATCAACAACCGCGATAGCCTGCTCCAGCTGCGCCTCATCGCGCAGATCAAGCCCGCGCAGATCAGCGACAGCCTGCAAATCCTGCTGGACCCACCGGGTTTCCAGAGCCGCGGAATTGGCCGCAACCCGCATCCGGGCCTCCACCTCGACCGGATCAATGCCGGTCCCGTCCAGGGCTGCACTCAGCTTGTCGCGGCCTTCCAGCGCGAAACGCGTGTTCACCTCCTGGACGTTCTGCGCCGAATAGATGCCCTCCGCGCTGGCCGCCTCGCTCAGGTCGCGCGACCGGGTGCCAAGCGGTTGCATATGCTCGACCGAGGACAGCGCCTCGGACAGCTTGCGTTCCATGGCGGGGCGCTGGTTCGGTGCCGCGTCGGCAATCCGCACCTCCGCGTCATCAACCGCGCGCCGCAGCCCCTCTGCGGCTTTGTCAAAATCATCCTGGACGGACATGTAGGGTTCTCCCTTGGATACAATGACGCCGCCCTGGGACAGGACGGCTGATGCCTTCTCAAATGCGGTAGCCAAATCCTGCAAATTCGCTTGCGAGGCGTAGCTCGCAAGGTCGCGATAGCGCAGGGACCAATCGCGGACCTCCTCGGTGGCACGGCTCAGCGCGTCACCGGTCCGAGGCTTGCCCGAAGGGGCCTCGAAGGCAGTGCCTGTCGTCACAGCCTTTTCCTTTGCCCGCCGCCACTCGCCATCCGTGGGGGGGTAGTTGATATGCCCGCGCTGCAAGCGCGTCGTGGCCTCAAGCTGGATGCCATAGCGGGCGGCATGATCCACCATCGCCTCCTTGAAGGCCTGGTAGGTGTATTCCGTGCCCTGACGGAGGGTGAAGTAATCCCCCGGCTCCCTGCCTCGCCGGTTGACGATGATATGGGCGTGCGGGTTCTTGTTCGGGCTGTCGGTATGGACGGCCACCATGTAGTCGAACCGCCCGCCAAGCTTCTCCTTGCAGATCTCGCCGGCGATCAGACTGACATGCGCGGGCTTGGCCCCGCGCGGAAACGACATGATCACGTGGGTTGTCCGGGCCGCGTTCATCTGGCCCCGCCAGTCGTCGGTCCAGCGCGATACGGCACGCTTGATCTGCTCCGGCGTCAGACGCTTCTCACCGTCCAGAAGACCGCGTGAATCATGCACGTCCACGCTCTTGCTGAACAGGTAGCTGAACTGCGCCGACAGCTGCCCCCTGGAGGCACAACCGCCCGTGCGGATCATCTTGAAGACCGCGGGTGATGCCCCCTGCGCCGCGCGCGCCATGTGCCGGGCACCCGACAGCTGACGGCCACCCTTGATCCTGTCCCAACCGTCCTCGAAGAGCCTGGTGGAGACACCGGCAACGGCATTAGTCCGTCCCATGTTCCGACCCCTTCATTCCGGCCACGAAGCGGCGGACCGTCTCCGAGGCGCGCTTGCCTTCCATCTCGCGGACCTGGGCGGACACACCGTCGATGTGACCCAGAAGATCGCTGAGAACCTGCTGCTGCGGCTTGGTCAGCTTCAGCTTTTCGCCCCGCCGGACCTCGTAGTTCTTGGTGGCGACCAGCTGGTTCACGTTCCGACCGATGGCCGAAAGCTCCCGCGCCACGTCGCGCAGGGCACCGGCCAGGTCAGGATCAGGCTCCAGAAAACCGGAAGGCACGGAACACACGCGCCGCAGAGCATCGGCCCGGCTCTTCAAACCAAGCCGTCCCGTGAACGCATCGAAGGCCAGAAGCCTGTCCCGATCCACCGTGAATGAGACAGGCGCGGTGCCGTTTCCGACCACTTTGGCCTTGTCGTGGAAGCTGCGGACGGCGCGGTAAATGGTCGGTCGTGTCACGCCATAGGTCTTTGCCAGCACGGCCACGGGCACGCCAGCACGGACGGATGCGACGATCTTTCTCTCGTCGGCAGGCGTGATCTTCTTCGCTCTTCCGGCCATGTCCGAAGTGTAAAAAATTACGGTTGCATTTCTTGCCAATCAACCACGCGACCCTCGCCTAAAAGTCGAAGGCCGTCAAGGAATTCGGCTTTTAGGTGACGGTCGCGTTCAATTCGCCTGGACTGAGGGTGCCGCGAAGCATGCACCCGAAGAACGGCCGAAGAGGCCCTCACAAGGCCGACAGGGGGCCATCTCGCAATTTTGGGTAGAGAGGTAAGGGTCCAGCCCGAACAGGGCGCTCAGCGGTCATTATAGGAACTAAACCGGATACGGTCTTACCCAGGGCGTCCGCTCATGCAGATCACGGGCAATTAGTCACAATTCGGCGCAAGGGACCTTACCTGCCACCTGACTCAACGCTCTACCAACCACCTTACCAAACACGTTACAAACCACCCCACCGGACACTTTATCTTTTACGTTACCCAACACCTTACCCACTGCATTACCTATTACCTTACCTGTTGACAGAATGTCGGCGCAGGCAACAGAACGAGGTCAACGAGGGGCCGTCCTGCCATGGGATCAGGCCGATTGAAGGGGATGATCAGATGGCAAT
>NZ_JYGY01000014.1:0-9100 GCF_000967825.1 Paracoccus sp. 228
CGATCACCGTGCGCAGCTCGGGGATCTCCGCAATCTCTTAGGCCAGAGCTTTCCAGCCCGTCGCCCTGGCGGCGGGCCTTGCAGGGCCGCGAGCTGGACGCGCCATCACAGAGCGAAGGGAGGCGAGTGGACCTGTGGTAAGGTCTGGCCGCGCAATGCGATCGTTACCCGCAGGGCCGAGACTGGATGCGCTGGCTGACTATTGCGCCCCGCGCGGGCTGGCTCGGAGAGACAGGCGGCGCGGGAAAAAGCGCAAAGGAAGGCAGGGCGTCCAGGCTCGGGGCGCAGGCCGGCGCCAGCCGGACAAGCCTAGAGCGCGGTCCCGGCCAAAGGACGGGATGCGCCCTCATTGCTGCTTGCTCATGTAGCTCAATTACTCATGATGGGAAGATAGTTAATGAAGCATGAGCGAGTGAGACTGATAATGAGAGTGGCACCTTTCAACGAACTTAAATTAAGTGAGCGAGCGCCTGACGCAAATCTTCAAAAGCAGCATAAAGAGGGCGTCGAAGCTTTGCGAAAAGCTTGGACTACATCGTTCAGCATTGTTGCATTAGAAAGTTTCCGTTCCTTTGGCAGCACTGTTCAAGAGCACCTTGAAAATACAGGTGCAGCATTGCAAATGGCAGCGGCTCTGGGAAATGTCTATGATTTTGGTATCGTAGCTGACGATGCTATCAAGCTTTGGGAGCATAGAGCAGAGGCCCGCCCACTTGCTGAACTTCCTTGGGACGGCCCGGCAGTCTTTTTGATGACGCATCCCGAATTAACGGCTTTTGATAAAAGCGTCACTGTCTACCTACTTCAGTATCTTGAAGATGATCGCATCGACCTCACAGAGTTGGTTTACTCTCAAACGGCGAATTCGGTCATAATTTGGCAAACGATGGTGGCAAATCTCCCTTTCGGAGCTTCCAGGGAAGTCAGAGTGACTGCTTGTACCAACCAGCCTACGGTAGAAACGGTCAACTCCACGCTGAATCCTTCAATTATGGGCGCAGCATTTGTAGCGGAAACTGGAATCAAGCCGCTTTCTTAATCGCCAGGATCAAAACGGCACTTCGCCGTCCTTAGTCGCAGGTACAGGGCGGTGCAGCCGACCGAAGCCTCGATTTCGGCTCCGTCTCAGGGCGAGCCAGGCTGTGAAGGCTCCACCTCAACCCTAAGCTGGTTGGCAAGCTTCTCCAGTCCTTCAATCGCGGCGTCATAAGCGGTGCCAGCTTTTGGGAAGTCTCGGCGTTGCCGGCGATAAAACGCAAGCCACTTTGGCAGCTCCTCGATGGGATAAGCAGCAGTCCAATGCAGGCCGCTCATGGTGAAGGTGGTGTCGTCGTGAGTGATCTTCATTGTTCAGAGCTAGCCGCTGTCTGAGAATGTTCAGAAAGGATTTGCCGCAAGTTGGCCTCAACGAACTTCAGCAGCGCCTCAACATCATTGACTGCATCAACGGGGTCACGCAGCAGCAGCTCTGCCTTGGCCTTTCTCAACCAATGAGATTGGGTGAAATCAACTTCTCTTGGGTCTGGCATATTTGTCTCCTTGAAAATTCTTTGAGAGTGGGGGCTGTCTGCCCCCGCGCCTCACGGCGCTCCCCCGAGGATATTTAGAGGAAGATGATGAGGGATGATCTGCATCCTTATTGTGTGGGTGCACATACTATGATATTGACGCAATGCGGTACAGGCAGGGATGCCGATGATCGTGGAAGGTGAAGAGGCTTTGCTTCGTTCTCCGAGAGGGCCGGGGCCGTCAGGCGCCGGTCCTCTTTCTTTTTGGAAAGGCGCTGCATGAAAATCATCTTGATCCTGGTCCTGCTCAACTTCGGAGGTTCGGAGGTCATCACGGCAGATTTCGCTGACCTGAGTGCGTGCGAGGACGCGGCACACAGGACGTTCCAAGGGCTCAATCCTGAGGTCGAACTTCGGCCACTGGAACCGGCGGAAGGTGTTGAACTGCTCGAAGGCACTATGGTCGCTTATGACCCCGAGGGCGGGCAGCTCGGCGTGTTTAGCTGCAACCCCGCGCAATCCGGCTTTAGCAACCGGCTTGGCGAGCGTCCGACCAACTAGCGACAGCATGTTAGAAACCGCGGCGGCGTTGAAGGCCGATCATGCTACCAACCAAGTTGAGCTTGCCGCGCTGGTGTGCCCGGATCATGCCCCTCAGGGCGCCGCCCGCGTTCCTGACGGGCGTTTGGGGGTGGTCCCGGTTCGCATCCAGCAGAAGGACGCACAGCGCGGCCGCGTGGCGTCCCATCACTCCACAGGCCAGCCGCCATGCAGAGTAGTTGATTCCGAGAGGGCAAAGCATATCGTGTGCGGCCTCGATGACTGCCTCAACCGTCACCTCATTGGATCTCATGCTAAGCGCGGTCTGGAAGTCGCTGGATGAGAGCTGAAATAGCTGCTCTGGCTCGAAAAGCGCCTCAACTTTTGGGTTGATGACACCGCTCTCGGCTGCACCCTCATTTTCTAAGCATTCTTCGGAGCCGATAGGCTCCGCCTTACGCAAGCTGTCGTGCGCCGGTTTACCGGCGCTCCTTCTATCCATGCCCTCGGTACAGATTACAGATAAGGTTTCTTCACTGTCCTCTTGTATAAAGGACCGGAAGTTTGTTGCCGGTTTGCAGGAAGCATTAGGTTGGTTTTCAAGCCATTCCTCAAGCTCTCCACAGAGGGCACCGGCCTCTGCGACATGCGCCTCAAGACGCTCCAGGCCAAGGGACATTAGACGATCTGAGCGCGGCCAAGCCTCGAACCGTGAAACGATGCAGCACACAACCGCATCATCTGATGCTTCGGGTGACAGCCGCTCCATTGCTTCTTTGAAGCGACGGAGACGGACGCTGCGAAGGCTCTTTAACTCCTTCATGTGCTTAGTGTCGGCCCGCCTTTGATCGCGTAGAGCCAGCAGCTCTGAGAACCGTGCTTTGATGGGCGTGAAACGCAAGCCCCGGCCTGTGCCAGCTTCGCGCGCACCGTTCGCTTTCGTGTCGCGGATCAGTAGGCCCTGGCGTTCAAAGTTGCGTTCGTGGTTGCGTAGCTGACGTGCCGACAGGTGCAGGCGCTCCGCCATTGTGTCCTGAGTGCCGTAGAAAGTCGGCTCTGCGTTGGCTTCGGTCCAGTGCTTGTCACTGGTGCAACCGATCAGCTTGGTCAGCACATAGACTGCTGCGCCGCTCAAGTTCAGATGCGGTCCAATCTCGCTGATGACTGCGATAACATCTCGTCGTGTCATGCCCTGAGGCAGCGACGCTTGTGGTGAGTAGTTCATTTTGCTTGTCCCGGTTCGATGTTGGACAAGGCGACGCGGCACCGCTTCCCTGTTCGCACAGGTGCGTTTTTGGCTTGTTTGGCTATCGGGAGGATGCTAGAACCGGTCCTGAACAATGTTGTGTGGACCGTTCGGAACGCCAATTCCTAGGTTCTTTAGCACCCCCCCTCGCTTGGTCGCCGCCTTGCGGGGGTTCTTCTTTTGTGGGTAGCTGCTCTGTCCCTTTTGATTCTTATGGTTACTGCAACAGGCATACTCGCTTAGGTAGCTTGTCGCAATTATAGTATTAACCGCTTTGCCGGACCCTACTCTTAGTAGTTGACCTGCTCAAAGCCGTAATTCCCTGCATGATCGCGCCAGTCCACAAAAACTGAGCGGTGAAAGACCCTCGGGCAGTCCTCTCCGAAGCCGTCCAGTCCGGTGTGAGCTGCGGGAAGGGATGAGTGCGAGGCTCTGTCCCAACGGAAGTCGCCTTGTGTTCCGTAAGAACCAAGCCGGACACTTCCGCTGCGAGTGCAGTAGCCTCCGTCGCTACCCTGCAATAGCTGGCTTGCAGTCACGTTGTAGACGCGGATCGAGCGGACGAAATCGAAGGCGCTGCTGCTGATGTCAATGTCGGCCGTGCCGTTGTCCGTGCTGAACTCCCCGTCTTGGATTAGTTGCAGCAAGAAGCCGTCAGGAAGGCGCTGCGCGGTCCCACCGCTATTGCGGATGATCGCAGGCTCAGGCTCCAACCTGTCAAAAGGCTGCGCAGGAAGAGATTGAAGTGGCGCGCCTTCCATACCGTCAAACAGAACCTCGTAGAGCCGCGCCGCGCTGCTCTCTGAAGGATCAACCTTGTAAGAAACCCCCATCGGGCAGCGCCAGATTTGCAGCGGCGGCTCCACAGGCCAAGGTGTGACGCGACGAATGAACTCGGCGCGTGCCCGTGCGCACGGCACGGAGGGCGGAAATCCACCTGCGAGGCAGAGCAAGATTGCGCAGTCGATCGCATAGGTCTGCGCCTGCACAGGGGATGGTGAAGTCGTCGCCGTTAGGCTCGATGCCACAATGACGGCACTAAGCGCGGTGGTGCGGGCCATGTTGAACATATGAACTCCCGGTTGCTCCGTCACTTCCTATAACGTGGGAAGCGTAACTATAATGTCTACCGTTAGCGGGTTTGATGTGCAAGTCTCGTTAGCTGGGCCACTAATGCCTCCGGTTGGCAGAGTGGCGGAAAAAGACGTATGACTAAATGGGCCACCGGCAGGAGGCGCTATTGCTAAGGATCAGAGCCGCAAAATGAAGGAGGTTCAAATGGACCACCCTGTTGCCATCTATGCGCGCGTCTCGACCGCACAGCAAGACTGCACTCGGCAGGTGGCCGAGCTGGAGGCATTCGCGACCAGGTGCGGGTATCGCGTCATTGGCGTGTTCACCGAGACAGCGAGCGGCAAGACTGACGCGCGACCTGAACGCAAGAAGGTCATGGCCCTGGCACAGCGGCGCGAGATTGCGGCAGTCTTGGTGACAGAGCTTTCGCGATGGGGGCGATCAACCCAAGACCTGATGCAGACGCTCGATGAGCTGGCGGCAAGGAGTGTGTCATTGAAGGCGCTGAATGGCTTTGAAGTTGACCTTGCTACGCCCACTGGCAGGGTCATGGTCACGCTTCTGTCTGCAATCTCACAGTTTGAGGCTGACCTTCTGGGCGAGAGAGTTAGATCCGGGTTGGCGCGGGCGAAGGCGCGCGGAAAAAAGCTCGGTCGCCAGAAAGGGGATGCCCCGACAGTTCGCAGGCAAGCCAAGCGGGTTCACGCCCATCTGGCTGAAGGAAAGAGTCACCGCTGGATTGCCCGCGAGCTTCAGATTGATCGAAAGACTGTGCGGAAAATTGCCGACACAGCGATTTAGTTTCACCGGCCAGTGGCCGCGAAGAATTTCCGATACTGCTCCGAAACCTCTTGCGCCTCAACGAATGCGCGTTGCCGCTCTTCATCAAGGCATTGTAGGTAAACGCCTATCTGTGAAAAGTAGGTCTCAAAATCCTGCATGATGAGTTCCGAGTATTCGCGTACTGCCTCAGGCTCCTGTGGGACATAGGGCTGAACAGGCGGAAAACACGTGTTGGCTTCCGCCACGGAAGCAGCCAGAAGGGCTGAAATTATAACGCTGTAACATCGGCAGAGGAGGCAAGGCATGGGACATATCCCTTTAGTTCATTGGGTAAATCGGCACTTTTCACTACAGTAGCCAGGTAGATCAGAAGTTTCTGCAAGGTGCAACATTACAATGTTGCGCCCCGAGTTATAATGAGGTAGGACTGAAGTGCCCGAGAAGGGTTCACGGTCCGTTAGTCTGATGGGGGACGCGTTGGCCGTGAGATCAGGGGACTTAAGCAAAGAAGCACCGAATGTGGTTACGGAGACACAGCTCAAGAGCCTCTTACGACGGGGCTATCACGCTGAAGTCGTATGCAGAGCGGCAGCCTATCGGCACAATGCTGTCTGGTACGGAGAATGGTTCATACGCGCAGTTAATCCCGAAAACTCAGTGGAAAAGTTGCTCGTTCCCGGCCGTCGCCGGAAAGGCGAAGAAGAAATCACCCTTCGCATATTCAAGACGGCAAATGGGCTCATTTCCTTCCTTGAAGGAATTGGCTTCGCATCCGCTCACATTCCCATGCAAGAAGGCGGCAGAACCGTCCACGTTCTTGCAGAAGGCTCTTCTTCTAAAGGCGGTTAGCCTCGTCCTGACGCTCGGCACCAACACGGCCTTTGCAGAAGGCATGGTGATGGTGATGCAGGGGGATGGACGGCTCGTTGCCTCCACCCCGCAGCGGACTTTCACCCGTACCTACCAAGACGGCATCGGCCAGAACCCTGCTGGTGAACTTGAGCTGTTTGGCCGTCCCTCTGCTGAAGTTAGTGAAGCAGTCGAAGGCGAAGGGTCTTTCCGCCTCGCTGCTATTGCGCCCAGATCGGTCGCGCCGCGACCTGAAATCCTTTACGGCATCCACGAAACTGCCATGCGGTATGCGGGTCATCCTGCGCTGCGCCGCGCCAACATCAGCGCAGGCGAATGGCGGTTGCTCTATCAAGCAAACATAGAAATCGAGAGTGCCTACAACCCCAAAGCGCGCAGCCATGTTGGCGCCATCGGGCTAGGCCAGCTCATGCCAGCTACCGCATCAGATTTAGGTGTGGACCCTCACAACTGGCAACAGAACCTAGACGGATCAGCGCGCTACCTGCTTGCAATGCTGGCTCGTTTTGGGGACGCACGCCTTGCGCTGGCCGCGTACAACGCGGGTCCAGATGCAGTCGCGCGGCACGGCGGTATCCCACCATACCGAGAAACGCAAAATCACGTTCGTCGCGTTCTCGCGGTTTTTAACAGGCTCGAAGGAGAACTTTAATGAAGGCCAAATTCGCTAAAACCCTTAACCCCAATATGCTCCTTGCGCTCTGCGCGCTGCTGCTCATCGCAGCGCAGCCCGCACTGGCGCAAAGCATCGACCTCTCGCCGGTCCAAAACGTGCTTCAAGGCATCGTTGACGCAATTACCGGCCCCCTTGGCATCGTGATCGGCACGCTTGCTTTGATCGGTGTGTTCCTGTCCTGGCTTTTCGGAATTCTCGACTTCCGGCAGGCCATGTGGGTGATCGTCGCTATCGCAGGGATTGCCGCTGCGCCGACGATTGTTTCCGCAATCTGGTCCTGACGGGAGGCCCCTCAGATGGCAGAACAGTCTCACTTGTTTCTCGGGCTAGTCCGGCCTCCCAAGCTGCTCGGCTTGCCGATCATGTATGCGATGGTCTGGCTCTTTGGGTCTGTTCTGGTCTTTCTCTGGGTTCAGCATTGGGTAATCGCGGCTATTGCCGCGCTTGCCTACCCCCTGCTGTGGAAAGCCGCAGATTGGGATGAAAACTTTCTCGATGTGGTTGCGACCACTCTGCAGGTCACGCGCCCAACACTTAACCGGAAAATCCACGGCGGAGACAGCTATGCCCCGTGACACGAATTTCGATGCCAGCGCCCTTCTGCCTCAGTGGTTTTCGCGGGAAGCCAAATTAGGGGCTATGCTGCCTTATGTAAGCCTCGTGGACCAACATACGGTTCGGACACGCGGCAATGAGCTATTCCAGTGCATTCGCTTGGACGGCGTGAACAGCGACACGATGGATGACGATTATCTTGATCGTATACGCGCCCTCTTCGCCTCGGTGATTGCTCGTATCGGAACTGAATGCTCGTTCTATGTTCACAAGGTCTCAAAGCGTATCCGCCCGGACCTGGAGCCTATCGAGGGTGACAGTTTCGCTGCTGCTGTCGATCAGCGGTGGCGGGCGAGCCTTGAGCAAAAGGAACTGCGGGACAAGACGCTTACTCTGACGGTTCTCCATCGTCCTCCGGCTTTAGGAGGCAAGCTGCCCTTCCGCTCCAAAAACTCTGTCGCTCAACTCCGAGTCCAAACGGAAAAGCGCCTGACCCGCCTGAGTGAGATTGTCCGCTTTCTCATGTCAACATTCTCTAACATGAACCCCCGCTTGCTAGATGAGCCTTCGGGAGAATTGTTGGGTTTTCTAGGGGCGCTGAATACGGGAAAGGAACTGCCCCTGTATCGCGGTCCTCGTACCACTTTGGTGTCAGAAAACGTGGCAAACACGCGGGTGACGTTCAAACAGGACAGGTTCTTTCTCAGCGAAGGCACGACGGGGGCACGTATCGGGGCAATCTTTGCCATCAAAGACTACCCGGAAAAAACCCGCTGCACCATGTTCGATGAGCTGAATTTGCCCGTTGATATGGTCATCACGCATTCATTCACCCCTATTAACAGCAACATCATGGAAGGCCGCATTAAGCGGCAGATGCGGCTGCGTGTCTCGGCCAATGACGGCGCAACCTCTTTGCTCGAAGAACTCCCTACGGCGCTCGATGACCTCTCGGCCAAGCGGATGAATTTTGGCAACCACCATATGACTGTTGCCGTGTTCGCGAACGACGAAACAAGTCTCTCGAACGTCTGTGGCGAGATCAAGAACACGGCTTCGGTTGAGGGGGTTAATCTCATTACGGAGAGCTTCGCAAGCAAGACACACTACTTCGCGCAGCACCCCGGAAATGCTCATGCCAGAAGCCGCAAGGGCACGATCACCAATAGAAATTTCGCTGATTTTACTGCCTTCCATCGCACCCCTCTTGGAAAGCAATGGACGCAAGTGCCGTGGGGCAAGGTCGTCACGATGTTCCCTACTCCTGAACGCTCTGCATTCCGCTTCAACTATCATGAGCAGGGAAAGCCCGACCAGGAGCCAACGGGCGGACATACGCTGTTCTTGGGCCGCTCAGGCGCGGGTAAATCCGTCTTGTCGGCCTTTCTGATGACGCAAGCACGTCGCGCCGGGGCTCGGATCTTCGTGTTTGACTACCGGACAGGCATGGAAATGGCTGTTCGTGCCAATGGGGGGCGCTATGCGTCCATCAAAGCCGGTGAGCCCACAGGTCTTAATCCCCTCTCGACAGAAGTTGATGAGCGCGGCCAGGCATGGCTTTCGGGCTGGCTGGCAGCTTTGGTTCATCGGGCTGATCGGCCTCTTAGCCCCTCGCAGACGAACCTAATCCAGCAAGTCGTGCGGCAGAATGCCTTTGCAGCGGACGACAGCCTACGCAACTGGCATGACCTGGCTTCGCTCTTCACCTCGGCCGATGACCAAGGCGATTTGTACGAGCGCCTGCAAGAATGGACTGAGAACGGCGGTGCAAAAGTCGGCCACGGTAGCGGCGGGATGATCCTGCTGCGGGCGGCGTAAAAGTCGTCCACCTTTACCCTTTCTGGCGAC
>NZ_JYGY01000015.1:0-6635 GCF_000967825.1 Paracoccus sp. 228
CTGTCTATTTTGCTTCAGGGGGAAGGAAGCCGAAACTCCTTCCCCCTTCTAGGAAAAATCGTGGCGCGGCTTGCCGCGCCTTCTAGCCCTTCTTTCCTTGCAGCTCTTCGATTACTTCATCGAGGCACGCCCAGAACAAGGGTTCGAACTGTCCTCGCACCATTGCGCCGTCTGATTTCAGTCGCAGGGGATCGTGGTGCTGGCGAAGATCATCAAGAATCGTAGCCGGCACCCTTTTGGTGGTGTGGTAGCCCCCCACTCGCACTGGAAGTCGCTTGGCTTCTGGTTTTGGCACGAAGTCTGGTTTCAGCTCGAACCGGCCCGTTGCGCGGCGTCCGGCTTTCACAATCACATCGCGCATTGCGAAGCCGTGTTGTTCCAGAGCCTCTAGCGCGTCTCCATGCTCACTTTTAGCGGCAACGTCTAAAGCAATTTCGCGTTTTTCTGCGCCGTCCAGTTTGGACGCTGGATTTTCGCCTGCCTCTTTCCCGGCAACTTCGGTGCTTCTCTTGTTCTTGTCCCTGCCCTTCTTAACAACCCCGGTTTGTGCTTCGGCTTCTTGACCGGCCCCGGCATCCTGCCGCGTCTTGGTCGCCTCCAAGGCTTCGGCTTCTTGACCGGCCTCGGCGTCCTGCCGCGTCTCGGTCGCCTCCAAGGCTTCGGCTTCTTGACCGGCCTCGGCGTCCTGCCGCGTCTCGGCCGCCTCCAAGGCTTCGGCTTCTTGACCGGCCTCGGCGTCCGGTATCTCGGCCGCTATTGGTGAGGCGTCCGGTGATGGCACAACTGTAGCGTCCCTTCCTGGTCCCGCTGTTTCAGGTCCGGTTGCAGTAGTCATGGCAGGCTGAAAAGCACTCTGGTCCTTAGTGCCGTGGAAGTCGGTCCGGTAGTCAGGATCTATACCTTGGATCGACGGGCGTTTCTTGCGTGCCATCAGCTATCCTTTCCCGAGACTTCTTTGAGGATCGAGGTCGCTTCAGCTAACGCCTCATCAAAGTGCGCGGCATGAAGCCTCTCAAGCGGCTTTTCGCTATTCCGGCGCTCTTCGGCCAAGATGTGCAGGAAGCCAAAACTTGCGGCATCTTTGTGCTGCTTTCTCTCCATAAAGTAGTCCTCAACAACCGGAAATTTCCGCAGCGCCTCCATTTCCAATTCTTTCTCTGTTTTGCTTTGCCGAGCGGGTACTGCTGAAAGCACAACATGAAAGGACGGCAGGTTTTCAGGATCGTCTGTTCTTTCTCTTAGCCGCCGATACCAGTTGTACGTGTCGGTTGTGATTTCCATGTCGTCATTGCTGAGCATCATAGGAACAACCAGCGTATTGCTTAACGCAGCCAAGTCATCGGCCCATGCTCCTGCTGCACCGAGGGTGTCCACAAAGATGTAGTCGGTTGTTCCTTCTTCCCATGCTGCATCTACGCGTTCTTCGAAATCATTGGCGCTGTTCAGCTTCTCGATGCTGAAGTTGGGGAGACTGATGTTCAGTTTCTCAGCCCATCTAAAAAGCGCCCGCTGCGGGTCGGCATCGAGGACTAGGCACCGCTTGCCCTGTGCAAGAGCAGCACTTGCAAGGGCGCGGGTCAGCATGGTTTTCCCGGCACCCCCTTTGCGGGTCATGATCGTGATGACCTTCATGTCGTCGTTTGGCATCCTGTCGCCTCTTGTTTCGTGCTTCTTGTCCCGTGTTGCCTGTTACGGGTTTCGTGTTCCTTGTTACAGAATCGTTGTTGCGGGTCAACTGTTTCGTGCATCGTGCTTCGTGCTTCGTGCATCGTGCTTCGTACTTCGTACTTCGTGTCTTTTGTCCCTTGTTGCTTGTTGCCTGTTTGGTGCTGCGTGCCTCGTGTTTCTTGCTGCGTGTTTAGTGTTTCCGGCCGCGGGTCTAGTGTTACCTGTTGCGTGTTTGGTGTTTCGTGTTCCCAACCGAGACCTAAACTTGCCTTCTTGCGCCGTGTTTCGTGTTTCGTGTTGCCCGATAGGCGCGACCCATTGCGGCTAGAGCCGAAGGGCAAGGGGGGGGCGTGACGCGACCTCGAACTAAAGGCGGGCCGAGGGGCTGCTGGCGGATGGTGCCACAGAGGCCGTGAGGGGGGCGTAGAGCAGCCATTCGGGGTTTGCGCGACCCTCGGTAGCGGCGAGGGGATATTGAGCCGCTGCACGGCGATTTTTTCGGGGGGCTTTGCCCCTGGTCGAGCCTTTGGCCCGACGCGCGAACCTCCTGCGGAGAACCGCTTGATGCGGAATCATCCAGCCAAGCTTCACGGCTTTGACACTCGCTGCGCTCGTTGTTGCGTCAAAGCCTACTTGTCTGTATGATGGTGGCAGGAAATAGGGGCTCTATGTTCAGTATGCCGACGCGTCGCCGCTTAACGAGAAATGATCGCCTCGCCATTGTCCGCGAGCGCGAAAAAGGCGTGACGACTAAGGCGCTTGCTAAGCAATTCGACGTCACCGAGCGGACGATCTACTACACCCTCAAGACTGAAAAAGAGCGCCGCCGGGACACCAGTATTCGCAACCGCCAAGTCAACGTGAGTTTGACCGAGGATGAGCTAAGGGCTTTCGATGTGGTCTTGGCCCGGAGCGGCATCGAAAATCGTTCAGAGGGTTTGAGGCGTCTGATCCAAGCTGCGAACGGCGTGTTCGTGCCGGACGAGCATCTGATTTCTGAACTTCAGGGCTTCCGTGCAGCCCTTAATCGGGTCGGCAACAACGTGACGCAGATCGCCAAGCGCATGAACGAGGCCAACAACAAGGGGATGCGGCCGCCTTTCGGGCAGGCCGGTCTCTCGCAGATGCGAAGCCTTGCGGGGTTCGTCTTGGACTTCGCAGACCAGGTTCACCTACTTGCTCAGCGCCGGGCCGAGGCCCTTTCCCTTACTGTCACTCGGGCTTTGAAGGATCTTGCTGATGGCAAGGAGTAACGCGGTTGCCGCAATTTCAGGCCAGCTCTTCGAGGACGGATGGAGCAAGCTGCGCGGCTCTACGCAGGGCTTGCATCAGAAACGGCAGCAGATGGTGCGGGCGGCGGGCGGGCACAGGTCAGCGGTTTTCAAGGCAATCCGGTCGGGTGGCACGCACACGCGGGCGCAGCTTTCCAATCAGCTTGCCTATCTCACAACGAAAAGCTCGTTCATTGTGGACAGCCGCGGAGTGCTGGACGGCAAGAAGCAGTTGTCGCCGGATGAGATCAAGTCTGTGGTGGATCGCTTCGCCGCCAGATGGGACCAAGGGTTCAACCCCAAGATGGGCCACACGACGCACATGCTCATGTCGTTTCCCGTAGGGACACGCGGCAGCGATGTTCGCGACATAGCGAGTGCGGTCAGCGAGAGGTTCTTTGCCACCGAGGGGCGTAACTTCGACTACCTGATAGCGGTTCACGAAGATCGAGCGCACCCCCACGCGCATGTCGTTCTGAACCGTAGGTCGCAAGAAGGCGAATTCTTCTATCTCGGAAGGCACCACGATTTCAACTACGACTCCTTCCGCGAGGCTATGGTTGAAGAGGCACAGAAGCTCGGCGTCCGCTTGGAAGCAACGCGCCGGATAGATCGCGGGATCGTCACCTATGCGCCGCGTACAGGCGAGGTTTACAGCGCGAAAGCAGAGGGCAGGGCGCCTGTCGAACGGGAAAGGGTCGGGGGCGACCTGGACCGGGCTCTAGCTGACATAGCTACCAACGCGAAGGTTTACCGCTCGTTGGCTGCCGAGGCGACGGCTGACAATCGGGAAGATATTGCAAACGCCTTGTTCCGGGCCGGTGAAATGCTGGCGCGTGGCGGGCATCTTGAACAACGTGGAGAAGTTTACATGGCGAACGATCAGACATTTGATGAACTGAGAAGCGCATTTTCTGAGCGCATGGGCCGGGTGGAAGCGATGGTTGCCGCCAAGCCAGAGGCGCAGCGACCAGCAGCAGAGGCGCAGCTTCATGAAATCTATCGTTCCGTTCAGCACATGCAGCCTCTCGGAACTAGGTCGCAATCCTTGATCGAAGCCCCATCGGCAGATGGTGTTTATTCAGAGGCCAACATCAATCGCGAGGCTTTGGGGCAGTTGCGGGAGCCGGAAACCCGTGCGCGCATAGAAACTGCACTACGGGGTACTGGCATTTCGTCGGAAGCCATTATTTCCAGGATCGAGACGACAGCCAATAACGCAGCCCTTGAGCGCGAATGGCTGTCCAACGATCTGCAAAAGATCGCTGAGACGGACGGCCTCAACCTAGAACGACGCGAGGATATACAGAAGGCGGTCGATCGGTTGGATCAGGTCCATGTTCAGCTTGGCACTGTCTTGGAGCGGGCGGAGGTGCTGCGTGATAATGGCGTGGTAGAGACTGATGCAGAACCTGTCATTCGCACCGACAGTGGTCCGATCCGAGTGCAAAGCGAGGCTATTGTGGCTCGAGAACCCGAGGCGGTTGCTGACCAAGAGCGGGATGTACTTCGCAATGCGACTATTCAGCAAGGCGTGGGCGCCGAGATCGCACGATACAGAGCCGAGGGTCATGACCGGGCGTCCATTGGTGGCCGGCTTCTGGAAATCGAGGAAAGTGTTGAAGCGCGCGTAGAGAAGGCGGAGGCGCGGGGCGAACAGCTTGGCTCATGGGATCGTCTTGTAGAGGCAGATCGACGTGAAGAGCTTCGCGAAATCGAGGCCGAGACGCGGGCGCAAGACCTGGCCGCTGTCAGCCCAACAGTGGCGCGGGTTGTCGAGCATGAGCGCAATGACAAGCTGAACCCTGCGTTTACTGATGCCGCCAGTGGCGCTGCGTATCGTGCAGAGATCGAGCGCGAGCTGGACGAGGATCAAGTGCAAGCCCTGAAGAATGGCGATGCTGATGCTCTGAAGGACGTTCTCGATGACCGGCTGGAAAGACTTTATGCAGCCAAAGCCTATCTGCAATCAGACGCGACCACAGCGAACAGCGATGCCACACGCGAGGTCCTTTCTGAGATTGCTGACGAAGAATATGAGGCGCACCGCGTGAAGCATACCCACGGCGAAACCGAGAAGGGGGTTACGCATGGATAAGAAAATCGGCGTTGGACTGGTTTTGCTGACACTGGTTTTCGCGGCGACGGGCTACGTCGCCGCGACGGCCTACATCTTCTTTCGGGAGTTTGGACTAAGCGCGCAGATCGACTTCTTCTGGTTAGCGCGAAATTATCTGTCTCTCAGCGAGCATCAGCCAAACGACTTTCGCAGGATCAATCTCATCGTCGGCGGGTTTGCTCTCGGAGGTTTGCTCCTTAGTGCCGTGCTTTCCGGCGTGGCGCTGACCAAGTTTGGGCGCACGCACTTTCAGACAAGATCAGAGCTGAAGAAGAACGGCTTTCACGGGAAGTTGGGGACCGGCTACGTTCTCGGGAAAACAGGCTCGCCCCGGTCCCGCGCCAAATTTCTTGCCTCGGTTGTTTTTCCTCATTGTCTGGTCGTCGCACCGACCGGGCGAGGCAAGACTTCAGGATTTGTGATCCCGAACTTGCTGGCTTTCGTAGGCTCGGCTGTGGTGCTGGACGTGAAAGGCGAGAATTTTGAGAAAACTGCCCGCTATCGCGCCGCCCGAGGTGACAAGATCTACCGTTTTGCTCCGACAGACTGGCATGACCGGCGCTCGCACCGCTACAACCCCTTGCTGCGTATCTACGAACTGGAGGACGCGGATCGGCAGCAAATGGAGCTACAGCTTCTTGCGACGCTTTTTCTTCAAGCGGACAGTGATCGCGTCCAGGGCCTCTTGAAAGGTGGCATCGACATTTTTGTAGCAGCCGGTCTGCTGGCGTTTGAGCGGAAGCGGCCAACTTTGGGCGAAATCTACCGCATCACGGCATCAGGGGGAAACAAGCAGAAAGAGTTCATGATGCGGCGCGACGAGGTACAGAACCGTGCCGCGAAGCTGATCTTTGAACGCATGGCGTCCACGAACAACGACACCCTCACATCCTATGTGTCGCTGCTGATGACTTCCGGCCTCGATCAGTGGAGCAATCCTGCCATCGACAATGCCACAAAGGTGTCGGACTTCGATTTTCGCACCATTCGCAAGAAGCCGTTCACCGTCTACCTGGTCGTCTCGATTAACATGGTGAAGCCGCTTGCGCCCCTTATCCGCCTGTTCTTCTCTGACTTGATTTCCTCCCTTCAGGACAAGGAGCCGGGCAAGGATGAACCTTGGCCTGTCATGATCCTGTTGGACGAGTTCAACCGCCTCGGAAAAATGCCTATCGTGGTCGAGAGCATCGAGACGCTGCGCTCATATCGGGGCCATCTCGCAATCATCACGCAGACGATCCCGGCTTTGGACGAGATTTATGGTGAGAACACCCGCTTGGCGTTGCAAGGCAACGCAGGGGTTAAGCTGTACCTGACGCCCTCAGACCCCAAGACCACCGAAGAACTGAGCAAGGCTGTTGGAAAGACAACCAAGCGCGTTGTTACCCGGTCGCGCTCTATCGGCCGCAATCCTTTCGAAGGTCGCAGCACGTCGGAAAGAACGGAGGAGGCACCGCTTCTTACCGAGGACGAAGCCAAGCGTGTCAACGGCGGCGTAAAAACCGGCCACGCGGCGGCGCAAAACCAGGCCAGTGGCGGGGCGCCAAGCGCCATGGCGCGCGCGCTCCCCAAATAGC
>NZ_JYGY01000016.1:0-6458 GCF_000967825.1 Paracoccus sp. 228
CCGCTACGAAAGGTGCCCGAAGGTCTTTCTGTCCGCCATCGCTCTCGCCGCAACTGTCATTTTCTAGCTTTGAAAATTAACGAGGCTGGAGCCTACAACAAGGACCGACCCCACAGCGCCATCGGATATAACATGCCGATCGCCCTGCATTATCCCGGCGGCGCAGCCAGCCCGTCGCCATGACCAAGCCGGAAAACTCCAGCATCCGGCGGTCCAAGGCCAGGGAGCAGCGCACCATGGGCCGGACTCCAATCGCAGATGGAGGAAAAGTCCCGTGGCAGGTCAGTGGTCGCAGCTGCAGGAATGCCGGTCTTCGAAACCAACATCTATGCAGGACCCTCACCCGGGATGCAGTCCCTCAGGGAGCGGGATATAGCCCCGTTCCACTATCTGGTTGAAACTATAAAGCTGGACCAGTTCACCCCAAATTCGGCCCACCAGATGCCGGGTCTGAAGAGATAGCTTTTTCGATGACCTTCAAGAAGGTTTCGAACTGGTTTTCGGGTACAATTTCAGGGCGCTTGGAAAAATTGCGGGCCGCTAATGAAAGCCTATCATATACTTCTATGTCATCCCACATTTGGCGCAGCGCATTAGCCCAGTCCTGCGCGGATGCGTCATAGGGCAGAACAATGCCCCCCGGACCAATCGCTTCGGGCAGACCGCCTCGATTCGATCCCAACACCGGGATACCGCTGCAATGCGCCTCGGATGCCACCCGGCCCCAAGCCTCCTCCCACTGGCTAGGTGCCAGCAGGATGCGTGCGCGCCCATAGACGGACTTCATATCATCGGTACGCGGCTGCAGGGTGATATTGGGGACCTGCGTAACCCTCTCGATCAATGCCGCATGCGTTTCATCATGCAGCTTCCAACTCTGTACGAATACAAAAGGAATGTCAGGGCAGAGGCTGGCAATATCAATAGCCAAATTGCCCCCTTTGAGGGGCGAGGGATTGATCAAAGTGACATTTTTTCGAGTGCTGTCCGTGCGATATTTTACCGGGTCCACCAGGGGGGGGATTATGTGGGATTCAATTCCATAGGCGTCAAAGTAGCGCCGGGCCGTGAAATTTGAATTTGAGATGCAGGCAAGCGGATGAATGTCCATGAGATCTCCGCCCATTTCACTAAATTCGACATTTCTAAAATATAAAATTACCGGAACGCCCTCTTTTTGAAGGCTGTTGGCGATTGGGACCATGGAACCGTTCTGAACGACTGCCACATCGGGTTTAAAGCGTCGGACAACTTCTGCTGTGTTGGTTGGATCCCAAGCACGAAAAACCGGATACCCCATACCCTGATCGCGCGAAAAGGTCCTGCCTGTCAGCTTGCGTTGAAGCTTAGACCGCCAAACCAGACTGTTACCTGGTTCAAGCGCCGTCAACACAGCGGGCTCGTGCCCGGCTCGCTTCAAGGCGTTGGCGAGTTGATCAGTACTAGACTGAGCACCGCCGGAGCGTTGCGGAAGATAACCCAGACCACAGGTAAATAGCACACGCATTTAGACAATATCTCCGGGTTATGGTCGAATATTCCGTTTTAGAGGCTAGATTGTGACGGGTTGCTGAATGGCGTACCACCCCTGCGACACAACACATCCGTAGAGGCAGTGTTACGTTGCACTGCTTACGTGTCCGCTACAGCGGCAACAAGTATCTGCATGCGATTTGTTAAGTTCCGAAAATTTTAGCAGCTCTTTTTTGTTCCGCCCCCTGAGAACTAGACTGTTTGAACTTAGAGTTTTCGGCTAATAGTCCCTAGCCGGAAAAGGGCCTAAGATGATGGAAGCAGTGAGGTTCATGGAAGGGCAGAAGGCATTCGTCCTGGAACAGGGCGAGGAAAGCTCACCGGTGGCTGAAATCTGCTGCAAGGCGAGCTACTGCCTAATGAGATACGCCGGCTGAAGGCGCTGGAAGACGAGAACAGCAGTTCGAAGAGGATCGTCCCTGACCTGAGGGTGCCTTTGGCCTCGCGCGTAGCCACATTGCAGTTTTAAACAGGGCAGTACCGTCCGCAAGAACAGACGCCTCTTCGAAGGCAGACCATCCAATAACATTTTGTTAAAAAGAGGTTATTTTTGAATGACGCCATCCCTGTCTCAGGGCCGGCGAGCAATAGCGCGTTCTCGTACCATGTCAATAGTCATAATGGGATACAGAAATTGGTCTGAAGGAACCACAAGGATTCCGCAAGTCAGTTCAAAGGGTACTCAAGCCTCATTAGAAGCTTTAAGCTAAGAAAGAGACCTCAAGCATGGTCGTGCCGCAGGAAATAAGGACTTTAATGATGAATGTGCTTTTTGGTAGTGGGAAGGGATATCCCCCTGAATTTAGCGGTGGAGTTCAGTCCAGCACGCATCATCTGGCCTTGCAGCTTATGGCAAGTGGCCATCAGCCTTCTGTTTTGGCTGCGTTGTTCGGGACCGGTACCTTCGGATTGAAAGCACGTATCAAACTGAAACTGTCGCGCCGGCCGGGGGTGATTGATAGATTACCCGGCTACCCGGTGATCCGTGCGTGGTTTCCTTGGGAAGCTGCCCGATTTGCTGTCCAGAAACTCAAACCTGATGTCGCGGTCGTACAGTGCCACCAGTCGGTGCCGATCGGAAAGGCGCTCCAGGCGCAAGGCGTGCCGATAGTGGTGTACTTGCGCAATGTCGAGTTTCACGAGCTGGGTGGCGATCTGCGGGAACTGACTTCGGCGCATTACATCGCCAACTCCGACTTTACAGCCAGAACCTACAAGGAAAAATTCGGGGTCGACGCTACTGTCATTCCACCCACCATCAACTCAGGCCAGTACCGCACGCCCACGACCGGAGAATACGTTACCCTGATCAATCCCTATCCTGAAAAGGGCTTCGATCGCGCCGTGCAAATTGCACGGGAGTGCCCCGACATACCCTTTCTGTTCGTCGAAAGCTGGACACTGGGAGATGCTTACCGCGCCCAGATCGAACAGGTGATCGCGTCCTTGCCCAATGTTTGCCTGGAGGGGCGCACCCCGGACATGAAGACAATCTATGGACGCACGAAAATTTTGCTGGCTCCCAGTAAGTGGGAAGAAGCCTGGGGGCGCGTCGCCTCCGAGGCCCATTGCAGCGGCATTCCGGTGATCGGCTCACGCCGCGGCGGATTGCCAGAGGCGATCGGCGCAGGCGGCTTGGTGCTGGATTACGATGCCCCATTGGATCATTGGGTTGCCGCGGTTCGAAGCCTCTGGTTCGATCCCAACGCATACATGGCCTTGTCAGTCGCTGCGCTGGAGTATTCCAAACGCCCGCAGATGCAGCTGGACACCCAGTTTGCAACGTTCCTGGCAACGCTTGAAAGGGCGCGCCAAGCCGGCGTAATGCGACATGATTCTGCAATCTGAAACGCAGCCGAATACTCGAAGCGTGCCCGGTGGTGTGGTCAGCTTTGTCAAAGATATCACTGGATAGTAGATGCAATCCTATAGTAGCACATTGCGATACAGCATCATGCCACGGCATCTTGGAAGCTGGAAGCTGGAGGCAGATCCTGACTACGTTGATTAACATGTTTGACCCTCCCGAGGGGTCCCTCAGAGCATCCGTCGGGCGCGGGATCATGGCAACCGGTGGGGCACAGGCCATAAAGCTTGGCCTGCAGATCATTTCCGTCATCGTACTTTCACGGTTGCTGGCGCCTGACGACTTTGGCCTAGTGGCCATGGCCGGACCCGTCCTTGCCTTCATGGGGCTGTTCCAGAACCTAGGGTTGACACAAGCCACTGTACAGCGCCCCCGGATCGGGCACGAGGAAGTCAACTTCCTGTTCTGGATAAATGTCGGAGTAAGTGTCGCCGTGGCGGCCGCAGTAGTCGCGATCGCCCCCCTAGCAGCCGACTTTTACAACGAGCCACGTGTCGGACCGCTGATCGCGGCAATGGCGCTGCCGGTTCTGCTGAGCGGAAGCGGTGCGCAACACGGCGCGCTGCTGAACCGGCGCATGGAATTTGGTCGGCTGGCGATGATAGAAGTCGCTGTGGGCCTAACGACCTTGGGTACGGCAATCGTCTGGGCCAGTATTTCGCCATCATACTGGGCGCTGTGGGGCGCCTCTGTCGCCGGGGCACTGGTCGGGATCATCTTGGTCTGGGTCAGCTCGCCATGGCGACCATCACGACCGGGACGCGCTGGGAACGGATGGTCAATGGTGGGGTTTGGCGCCGAACTGACAGGATTCAACTTTGCCAATTTCTTCGCCCGGAACCTAGATAATATCCTCATCGGACGCTACTGGGGCGGTGTGCAGCTGGGCCTTTACGAGCGTGCCTACAAGCTGCTGCTGTTTCCCCTGACGCAGATCACCAATCCACTCTCGCGGGTGATGGTGCCCACCTTGTCGCGCATGTCCGGCGAACCTGATAGGTATCGCCGAGCCTATCTGCGGGTCATACGGCTGGTCCTGCTCGCGACACTGCCCGGTGTCGCAATGAGCATTGCCATGGCTGATGTCCTGATCCCCTTCCTTTTGGGTGAACAGTGGGCTAAAAGTGCGATCATCTTTGCCGCACTTGGCTTTGCGGGCTTGGTACAACCACTCAACAACCCCGCTGGTTGGCTGTTTGTCAGCCAGGGAAGGTCCCGCGAATTCCTGTATTGGGGTTTGGCCACGGCCGGGTTCGCCGTCACGGCCTTTTCGATCGGCATCGGATGGGGAGCGGTGGGTGTCGCGTTTGCCTATGCGATAAGCGAATACATCAAGACGCCAATCCTGTGGTGGTATGTCGGGCGCCGAGGACCGATCAGGGTCGCAGATATATTGAAGGCGACATGGCCCTTCCTGTTGGGATCGCATCTTGTCGTATTAGCTCTGTGGGTTCTTATACCATACTTTCCTGAGACTCCATTGCCTGCGCTCGTGCTCGGCATGCTGTTCGCTTATGCAGCTGTGACCGCACTGGCCAGCATGACTGCGTCAGGACGCGAGACGCTTAAGGAAGTCGGTGAACTTCTTTTCGGTATTGCCCGACGCATTCGCAACTAACGTCTGCAGGCGCCGTTTTAAGCGCTGAAGCGGCCAACACGCATCCTGACAACACTGGGACCAGCCACCTTGCATGAGCTTTTATCTTCAATGGTATCTTGGTCACGCGGCTTGGCTCATCATATCAGCCTCGGTGTTGTCGAACGCAGCAACGTATAAGCGTCGAACCTGTGATCTTCACTGCCCATACCTGCCATAAAGCAGAAGCAAAAAACAATGGTGCCAATCTGCGGCATCTGGTTGAAGGGCAGCTTACGGTGAAAGAGAGTTAACATGTACTACCGATCCATCGCGGACTTGAATGAGACCATCCTGAAGAACCTGCACCGTCTGCCGCAGGACATCGATGTGGTTGTCGGCATTCCGCGCAGTGGGCTGCTGGCGGCAAATCTTTTGAGTCTTGCCGTGAACATACCGCTGTCCGACATCGACAGCTATGTGCAGGGGCGTACGTATGCCAGCGGCGTGACCAAGACCCAGGTGGCGCCAGATAAAGAGGCCCGGCGCAAGGTGCTGGTTCTGGATGACAGCATCAACGGCGGCACGGCTATGACCGAAGCCCGCAAAAAGATTGCTCAGTCTGGCATCGAGGCCGATTACATCTTTGCTGCAGTTTACGGAAGCAAGCTGTCACACCCCGAGGCAGATCTGGTGTTCGAAATATTGCCTCAGCCGCGCATGTTTCAATGGAATTTCATGCATCACAAGTGGTTGGCTCAAAGCTGTGTTGATATTGACGGCGTCTTGTGCGTCGATCCTACCGATGCCGAGAATGATGACGGCGCAGCTTACTTGGATTTTCTGGGCAACGCTCGCAAGCTGTATTCAACAAAGCGCAAGATAGGCACTCTTGTTACCAGCAGATTGGAAAAATACAGGCCAAGCACTGAAGCATGGTTGGCATCAAACGGAATCCAATATGAAAAATTGGTGATGCTTGATCTGCCCAGCAAGGCAGAACGGCAACGGCTTGCGGTTCACGGTAGTTTCAAGGCTGAATATTATCGCAAAAGCGATGCCATGTTGTTCATCGAAAGTGAAAACAAGCAGGCAATCAAGATTGCACAGCTCTCGGGAAAACCAGTACTTTGCCTCGAGACGCATCAACTGATCACGCCGGACATTGCTTCGGTCTTGGCGCAGCTACCGAACTTACGGTCCGTCAGTCAAGGCAAGGATGTCGCAAAGAGAGTTGTGCGGACTATACTAGGGACAAACCGTTATGCCGCATTAAAGAGCTTGCTTTCGCGAAATGGCTGATCTTAAAACGGTCTACCTTGGGGTTTGAAGCATACTGCTAAATGGCGGAGTGAATAGCCCCATGTTTCCTAGACGCCTTCTTCGCTAGGCTCCAGCCTCGTTAATTTTCAAAGCTAGAAAATGACAGTTGCGGCGAGAGCGATGGCGGACAGAAAGACCTTCGGGCACCTTTCGTAGCGG
>NZ_JYGY01000017.1:0-5693 GCF_000967825.1 Paracoccus sp. 228
TCTCGACGTCATGCGCAGGGACACGTCGAAGGGCTCGCTCTCCATCAAGCTCAAGAGGGCAGGCTGGGATGACGACTTTCTCCGAAACGTTCTCACCCACATTTCCCAAGTAAGGCGCTGATTTCGCTGTCCTGACCATTATATTTCCTATATAAAACATGGTGTTGAAGGCTGCGAGGGGCGCGTTTCATGGATCACCCAGAGGGTGCGGGCTTGCAACGGGCAGATCGGGTGGATTTCGACCCTCGCGTGCGGCTGGAATTTCGCGGCACGCAGCTCAGTTCCGACGGCGGCCTTCTGGTGATGCGCGAGCTTGATGACGCGCTCGGGTTGTCCGATTTGGCGTCAGCGGCGCTGCGCGATACTCGCTCTGGCAAGAACACGGTCCATCGGCTCGACGGCCTGTTCCGGCAATCAGTCTTTGGGCGGCTGGCCGGATACGAGGATGTCAACGACGCCAACCGTCTCGCCTGCGATCCGGTCATGCGCCAAGTTGTCGGCGGCAGAGCGGTCGATGCACAAGCGGCCTCGGCATCGCAGATGGGACGGTTCGAGACCGAGACGCTGGCTCTGGCCGGGAACCGTGCCGCGCTGGCCGACCTGAACGGGCAATGGATCGACCGGTTCCATGACCGTAACGGGCTGAAGTACATCGTTCTGGACATGGACAGCTCGGTCAGCCCGACCCATGGCGACCAGGAAGGGTCCGCCTGGAATGGCCATTTCGACTGTAGCTGCTATCACCCCAACTTTCTGTTCAACCAGTTCGGGATGCTGGAACGCTGCGCCCTGCGCCATGGCAACGTCCACAGCGCCGATGGCTGGCGTGATGTTCTCGACCCCGTCATTGCGCGCTACGCGGAGCGCGACCTTGGTGGCAGGTTCTTCCGGGCCGATGCTGCCTACGCGATCCCGGCGATCTATGAGCGATTGGAAGAAGCGCGGTTCTTCTACGCCATCCGGCTGCCCGCAAACGCGGTCCTCAAGGACAAGATCGCGCATCGGCTAACGCGCCCTGTCGGGCGGCCGTCACTGACCAAGGTCAAGCGGTTCTTCGAGGAATTCGAGTATCAGGCGGCGTCCTGGGACAAGGAACGCCGGGTGATCGCCAAGATCGAATGGCATCCGGGCGAACTGTTCCCGCGTGTCGGCTTCATCGTCACCAACCTGCCGATGGAGCCGGACTGGGTGGTGCGGTTCTACAACCAGCGCGGCACCGCCGAGCAGCACATCAAAGAGGGCAAATACGCCTTTCGCTGGACGCGGCTGTCGTGCCGGAAGTTCCGCGACAATGAGGTGCGGCTGCAACTGCACGCCCTGGCGTACAACCTGGCCACCTTCTTGCGCTGCATCGAGCTGCCCGAGGCCATGGCCGACTGGTCGTTGATCAGCCTGCAACTGAAGCTGATCAAGATCGGGGCACGTGTGGTCCGTCACGCCCGCACCATCACCTTCCAGCTGGCCGAGGTCGCTGTCACCGGCACGATGGTACGCGCCATCCTCGCCGCTATCCGCCGATTGCGAGCGCCACCGCTATGCGCATGATCGCGATCCACGCTCAAACTGAACGAAAGCGGCTGGACAGATCTGTCCGCTGCGCTGAAAAACGCCGCCCCTGGGCAAGGAAACAGCGGCTTCGCGGTCTGATCCGTCCAGATCCAGCAGTCTGCGCGACCGCAGGTGCCGCTTGCGGCAGAAAATCCTTGTCTAGCGCTCGGATACAGGCGATCTTCACCTCAAACGACACGCCACTTGGGGAATGCAGGAGGACGTGTCCCGATCCTGCGGAAGCCTGCAAATGTGAGGTTCGCATATGAATTCCATCGCCAGCCTGCATCAGCCAGCTTTGACCCGACGCCACGTGCTCTGCCCTGCACTGCCCGAGCCCTTGCGATCGCACTCGTGACGCCCTTTCCCGGATTTGCCCAACCCTCGTTGCCCACAGGAGATCTTGCAATGGCCTTTTTCACCACCTCGGACGGCACCCGCCTCTTCTACAAGGACTGGGGACCGAAGGATGCGCAGCCTGTCATGTTCCACCATGGCTGGCCCCTCAGCTCTGATGACTGGGACAGCCAGATGCTGTTCTTTCTGGCCGAAGGTTACCGCGTCATCGCGCATGACCGCCGCGGGCATGGCCGGTCCGACCAGACCGACACCGGCAACGAGATGGACACATACGCCGCTGACGTGGCGGAACTGGCCGAGTCGCTTGACCTGCGCGATGTCGTCCATATCGGACATTCCACCGGCGGCGGCGAAGCGGCGCGCTATGCGGCGCGAGCGCAGGCTGGCCGGGTCGCCAAGGTCGTGCTGATTGGCGCGGTTCCGCCGGTGATGGTGCAGTCCGACAAGAATCCGGACGGCATTCCCATGGAGGTCTTCGACGGCTTCCGTACCGCGCTGGTGGCGAACAGGGCGCAGTTCTTTCTGGATGTCGCGAGCGGACCATTTTACGGCTTCAACCGCGAAGGCGCCACCGTCAGTCAGGGACTGATCCAGAACTGGTGGCGTCAGGGCATGGCCGGGGGCGCCAAGGCGCATTACGACTGCATCGCCGCTTTCTCGGAAACGGATTTCACCGAGGATCTGACCGCGCTCAGCGTGCCGGTCCTTTTCATCCATGGTGAGGACGATCAGATCGTCCCGATCAGCAATTCGGCGCATAAGGCGATCAAGCTTGTCCGGGACGGCACGCTGCGGACCTATCCCGGGCTGTCGCACGGGCTCTTTGCCACGCATCCTGATGTGGTGAACCCGGACCTGCTTGCCTTCGCCGCCAAGTAAAATCGCCCCTTGTGGTGCGACTGGCCGTTCTTGTCGACTGAATAAAGATGCCTTGGGGTTTCGACATCCCAAGGCATTCCGATCCGGGCAAGCTCATCCTGTCAGGTGATGTACTGTCCTGTCCTGCGGACGATAAGATGCGCGAAAACCTCTGCCACCTGGGAAAGGGAGATCTCAATGGCTTACTCGCGTGAGCCATATGCGATTGCCCTGACGTCTATGAGGGGTTGAACATCGAGCGGATCGCCAGCGCCAAGGACCGCAAGCAGCTCGACTTGAAGCTGACGAACCCACTGCCCTTCACGATGGCGAACCTTAGAGAAGTCTTTGGCGATTACCTGTTGGACCCCCGCTTTCACGTCCTGAAAGGGCTGGCCGAGTGCTTCTGCGACCTGGACCCGGCCTATAAGAGCCATTCCAAAGTCAAAATCGGTGTCGAGGGTCTGCCCAAGCGCATCATCATCGGCAGCGCGACCGGATGGAACAGTTGGGGCCAAGAGCGGCTGAAAGACACGCTGAACGCCCTGCGCGTCTATCGCGGCCAGCCGCGCTACGACTATCGCGAGTTTGCCGACATGATGAAGGAAGCTGAGCGGCACGGCGAGGCCGATTGCTGCGCTGGCTCCGTTCGCGCCTTCAAGAACGGCAACGCCCACCTGATTTTCAACGAGCCAGGGCGGCGCGACATTAACCGGGCGCTGGCCGAGTTCTACGGCGAGGTTCTTCCCGACGCGCCCACCGAGGCCGAGGCCAAGCGGCCAAGCACCGAGGTTGCCCGGGACCTGCAATTCTACCCGACGCCCCGGCACGTCGCGCAAGAGATCATCGGCGCGCTGCACCTGTCGGGCGGCGAACACGTTCTTGAGCCGTCATGCGGCGATGGCCGGATCATGGACGAGCTGGCGGCATGGAACGACAACCGCGAGGATCGCCGCGGCCGAGATCCTGTCACCGTGACCGGCATCGAGTATGACGCTGGCCGCGCCGAGCGGGCCCGCGCAAAGGGGCATCATGTCATGACCGCGAATTTCCTACAGGTCGCACCCGACGCGCGCTTTGATCGTGTCGTGATGAACCCCCCGTTCTACGGCAAACACTACAAGCTCCACCTCGATCACGCGGAGAAGTTCTTGAAGCCGGGCGGCGTCCTGGTCTGCATCCTGCCCGCGACCGCCTACTATGACCACGGCACGATCCTTGGCCGGTGGAACGATCTTCCCGTAGGCAGCTTCGCCAGTTCCGGCACGAACGTCCCGACCGGATATTGCGTCTATCACAAGCCGCGCCCCTGAGCGCCGGGCGGGCCTTCCGGCCCGCCTCTTTCCCCTGTAGCTTGAAGAAAAGGACTGGCTATGAAGAGACTTTATCTTCGCATCTATCTGATGGGCCATTCTGGCCGCCACATGCCGCGTTGGCTGCGCCGCGCCATTGTGCGAAGTGAAGCTCACCGCGCTTGGCTCTGTGGCTACAAAGGTTTTTTTGAGCAGGACGGAGTTCGCTACGGTCCTGCCAACCCGTACCCAGGGTTTCTGCCAGACCTTTGAGCCGTTGCCCTTCTCATCTTCCTCTAAATATCCTCGGGGGGAGCGCCCTAAGGCGCGGGGGGCAGACAGCCCCCCTTCTGTTTTCCTTCGAGCATATTCTTTGATGGTGAGGTTTAGTCTAAGCCAAGGTGCGGCTTTAAGGCCGCATCCCTTGGGGCGGCGACCTAGGCAACGGCTGGCTGACGCCCGCCGTTGCCTGACGTTACTGCAAGCGCAGCTCCTAACGCTCATCAGCCTTGTTCAACGGCTATGTGCTGGTAATGTTCTGCACCATGACAAGCCCCGGCATCACCCTTCAACATGCTGCTGACAGTGACGCTACCGTCAGCATTCGGTGCTGTTCATGTGACCGCCTTACAGTGCGGGCAGGCCCCTTGCTGATCCTACAGCTAGGCAAACCAGACATGCCTCTGCGAGCTTTGCAGGACCGGCTAGTGTGTAGCAGTTGCGGGAGTAGGGCCGAGCTGCTGATTACTCTGCCGTCAGAAGGCGTAGAACAAGCCAAGAGCCGTGCAAGGCCCATCGGTCATGCTTGCAGCTAGACGTTGCTCGTGATCGCGTCCTAACTGTTCAGCATCAACCAGATGGAGCTAGTCGCGCATCTATCGCTGCTCGATATACAAAGACCGATATGTAGCTTCCCCTTTGGGGGATAGCCTCAACAAGCGCCTGCCTTGCAAAGCCTCATGATTAGAAGAAGCCGGAACAAGTAGCCCTAGTTTAACTAGTTGCTGAATGGTTCTGTTAGAGAACGACTCTTTTTCGAAACCGTGCTGAGTGATGATGCGCCAGTCTGGATCGCGCCTTGTGAGGTTGGAAATCTAATCATCTTCTATGAAGGCAACGGCCTCATTCCGCTCTGGGTCGTAGGTTGTTTTACTGCCAAACCTTCTTAGACCTAAAACATGTAGGGCACTGGAAATTTTGACAGTAACAACGCTTCTTGCAAGAGGTTTGGGATTATTTGGATCAGCGTCAGTAGATACTGAAAGGCTGTCTTGGCCTGTTTGAGCCTCCTCAAATCCCTTCTGATATGCCCGCTCAAGTGCTCGTGCGAGCTGACCATTCAAATCAGTAGAAGCGCCGTACTTTCGAGCTTCCTTATTCTCCTGGGTTATTTCTCTGGCCCATGCCCTAAATTCTGGAAGGCGATTTGCCGCAGGCGTTGGTTTTCGTGCCATGATGCCCCTTACATACGACGAGCCGTTGACAGGATGGGGGATGGAAGGGTGCATGTCGAACTCTATTATTTTGTTATATCCTCATTGGGCGCATCCCGTCCTTTGGCCGGGACCGCGCTCTAGGCTTGTCCGGCTGGCGCCGGCCTGCGCCCCGAGCCTGGACGCCCTGCCTTCCTTTGCG
>NZ_JYGY01000018.1:0-4549 GCF_000967825.1 Paracoccus sp. 228
CACAGCGAGATCCTCGCCCCCGAACATGCGCCTGACTGGGCGCGGGATCGCTCTGCGCTATGGAACGCGGTGGAGCAGATCGAGCGCCGCAAGGACGCGCAGGTCAGCCGCGAGGTGCGTGTGGCCCTGCCGTCCGAGCTGACGCCTGAGCAGAACCGCGATCTGGTGCGCGGGTTTGTTCAGGCGGAATTCGTCTCCCGGGGGATGGTCGCTGACATCGCCCTTCACGCTCCGGGGCGCGAGGGCGACCAGCGGAACCACCATGCACATATCATGCTGACCACCCGCGAGATCGGCCCCGAGGGGTTCACCACCAAGAACCGGGACTGGAACGCCAAGGAGCTGCTGGTGGACTGGCGGTCATCCTGGGCCGAGCACGTCAACCAGACGCTGGAGCGCTGCAACGTCCATGAGCGGGTCGATCACCGCACCCTGGAGGCGCAGCGCGCGGAGGCGCTTGAGCGGGCTCACGCGGCCGAGCGCCGTGGCGACGAGCGAACCCACGTCGCGGAGATGGCGCGGGCGGTGGAGCTGGACCGCCCGCCCCTGCCTGATGTGGGTGCGCGGGGCTGGAGCATGATGCGGCGCGGGATCGCCACGCCGGCCTCCGATCGCTGGCAGAAGGTGCGCGAGATTGGCCTTCAGGTCCGCGAGGTTGCCCGTGAGTTCCGGACGCAGGCCCGCGACTGGCTGGAGCGGACCCTGGACCGGGTGCAGGAGCGCGCGGCGTCGCTTGGCCTCACCCGCGCCCCGGAGACGGCGCTGGAGCGACTTCAGGCCGCCCGTGCATCGCGTGGGGCCGTGGATACCCCGCAAACCGCCCTTGAGCGTCTACAGGCCGCGCGGGCGGGGCGTGGCGAGGATCACGGCGAGGAGGTCGCGCGCAACGTCGATCGCGCAGGGCATGCCCTCACCCAGCAGGACCGGGAGCGGGAGCGCGTGCTGGAGCAGGAGCGGGTCTTGGAACTCCAGCGGATCGCTGAGCGCAAAGGGCCAGAGCACAGTCTGTGAAAAGGCGCATGTCCGCATGACGAGCCTTTAAGCAACCTTGATTTACAGGTGCTGACAGTGCAGCGAGCTCTGCCAGCGTGTTCAGATTGGATTTCATAGATGAGCAATATTATTTCACGCCCCTTCATGCCTGCGGATCGTCCTGCTTGCCTTTCAATCTTTGACAGCAACGTTCCGTTCTTTTTTGCGTCTGAGGAGCGTGAGGAGTTTAACGATCATCTGAAAAATTATAACGTAATTTCTGCGCCTTACATCATTCTTGTACGGGATTATGCCGTGGTCGCCTGTGGAGGGCTAACGATAGATATCACGCGCCAGAGGGCATCCCTGTCATGGGGTATGGTTGATGGGGCATCACATGGGCAAGGGTTGGGAAGCATACTAACACAAGCCAGACTCACGCTGGCACGGTCGATACCTGGTCTTGCCGAAATCAAGCTATCTACCAGCCAACACACCCAGGGCTTCTATGAAGGGTTTGGTTTTGCATGCTCCACTATCACGCCAAACGGGTTCCGCACTGGACTAGATCGTTGGGACATGACGCTGAAGCTTTGAAGCTGTCATAATAAACGGCGGCTTGGTCCCAAATAGCGGACTCCAGGTTAACAATGCAGGTGGGTAAGTTTTAGATGATCGTCACCCGCACAAGCGGGTCGCCTTCGCATGACGATTTGTACCCTACAATTCTATAGGAGTGATCTGCCGCACGTCACCGCTTATCTTTTTTCTAGGTCGTGAAAGGCCTGAAGTGAAGGTGCAATTGCACCGCAAACCTAAGGAGAATTTCGATGTCCAACGCATTTGGCAAGCAGCTCACCCGCACCCCGAAGCCGGCGACAGCTACGCGTTTTAATCAGTCGCCCAGCAACTGTGCGAGCTGCACCAACTCTGGCGCATCCCCGATCGGCTAATCGGCGCAGCCGAAACGGCCCCGCCCGATTGGAGCGGGGCCGTCTGTCTCGGTGCTGTCTGCGGGCGGCCCAGCAGATTTAGCCACAGGGGAGAACGGAGACGATGACCCTCTACAGCATTGCCCCCTTCGCGCTAACCGACATGCCGGATGACGGCGTCGCGATTCATGCGCCGAACGGGCTCTTCACGATCGAGGACCGCGGGGCGGCCGATGCGCTGCGCGCGCTCTCGCTGCACAGCCAAATAGACCATGAGACTCTCGTGGAGACCCTCGGCGGCTGTAGCGACGCTCCGGCATTAGAGAATTTTTTGAAGCAGGGGCTTGGCCTGATCCACGAGGTACGCCCGGCGGCTTGCGCCGTGCACTTGGCCGGCGACCCTGAGGATATTGAGCCGCTGCGCTCCATGTTTCTGTCCGAGACGCTCGCCAGTCCCAGCGAGGAGAGGGAGCCGGGCCTCCTGCGGATCGAGGCGATCAACCGGCCGAACCTTTCCGACTCACTTGCCGCGGCCCGCGCGGCGCTTCGCCCGGGACAGATCCTTGTCACCCTCTTTCCTTTCGGCCCTGAGACGGTCGTTACGCCGCCGTGGCGTCCGGGCCTCGGTATTGCCTGCCCTTGCTGCTGCATGGATTTCCTCGAAGAGGCGCGCTTCCAAGGTGGCCGGCGGGGCGAACTCTCCCTCGGTGACGCCTTGGCGGCGCTTCAGGCGGAGGGCTGTGATGGGCGGCCCTTCCGGCGGCTGGCATCGCGCGACCTCGCCTATGCTGGACGAATTGCCGCGGCGCGCTCCGAAACCGTTCTTGGCATCCGGCGCGGTTGGGACGACTGGGACGACGTGCGCAGCCTGCTGAGGATCTCGCACGGGATGCCGAATATCACTCGCGCCCGCGTGCCTCTTTCGCCTGCCTGCGACTGTCTGCACCACGCTCCCGGGAATTGACCGACGAAAGGCTGACCCATGCAGACTCTTGCCCTGTCTCGCGCAAGCGACACGATAGACCCCAGCACTTGGCATCAGCTCCGTGCTCTGCACGCCGCAGGCAACAATGTCACCCCTGAGTTCGGCGCTGTTAGCCCGAACTACACTGGCCTAACCAATACTGATCTCGCGCGGATGGAAGCAGCTGAGTATCCCTTCTCTGGGACGGTGCAATCTGTCATGTCGGAGACGTTTCACGATCGTGCCGCTTCCGCCAAGCATTTCGATCCCGCCCGGCCGGTGTCAGTGACACTATTCATGGATTTGTTGGCACGTAGCTTCGGCAATGCCGGGTTGGGCAGTAGGCGCCGGCCCTATCCTAGCGGCGGAGCGCTATATTCCTGCCAGGTCTGTCTCTGGGCGCGCAACGTCGAGGGTCTGGCCCCTGGTAGCTACCACTACCTGCCGCACAGCCGTCGGCTTGAGCGACTAGAGGCGGCGGCGCCGGAGAGCGTCCTCAACGCGCTCGGCATCGCGACGGATAATACGGCACTCCCACGCATGGCGGATTGTGCCTTCGCACTGCTTTATTGCGCGCTCATGCAGGTGCCAGTGGCAAAATACGGCGTGCGCGGCTACCGGCTGGCGCTGCTCGAGGCCGGCTCTATGTACCAGCAGATGGGCCAGGAGATGCAAAACGCGGGTCTTGCAGGACGTGTTTGGGGCGGTTTCGAGGATGACCGCCTCGCCATGGCGTTGGGGGTGGATCCGCGCGTCGCATGGCCCCTAGTGGTGCAATTCGGAGGCCACGCATGATCCTGCAATCGGACATCTCCCGCCGCGTCATCGACCTTTCCCCCCGCCTCGGAGCCCCTTCGCTAGCGCGCTGCCTTGTTGGCTCCGGCAGGGTCAGTTGTGCAACTGGGCGCGCCCGTTCGGTTCACACCCGCGCACTTGGTGAGGCCTGCGAACGCAGCTTCTCCTTCTCTCCGCCATGCATCGTGGGCAGGCGACGGTTAGATACACTTCCGGAAGACCTACGCGACTGGTTCGAGGTTCTCCTTGAGGGCGCCGGGCCGGACACCTGCTTCGACATGGTTACGGTGGAAGACATCTCAGGCGAGCGCCGCTGCCAGATGCCTGCGCTTCTCGCGACGCTAGCCGCCCACTGCGACGATGCCGCCCTGCCGTACCGCGACAGCTCCGGGACAGCGGTGCACGTCAGTCGCCCGCGGGCGCTGTATGCGGCCGTCCTCGAGTTTGCCGAGCGCCAGTCGCTCACCGCCTTCTGGTACTTTGGCCACGGCCACCGCCACTGGCGGTTGCATGATGGCCTGCTAGGCCTCAATGACGAGACCCGCGCGACTTTCGCCGTTCTGGAAACCTGGGGCGAGGTAGAGCTGGCAGAAATCTCGCTTTTCAGTGACGTTTCGGTGATCCTCGCAGTACTGCGAGGCCGGCGTGCTCCGGTCCGCTTCGGTGCAGGCGGCGCGGGCGCAGGCACCCAGTCCCAAGCTATCGCCAAGGCGGTACAAGAACTTTATCAAGCGGTGGTCCTGACCGAACAGCTTTCTTGTGAGCGCGCGGGGCAGTCCACGGGTGCTGAAGAGGATCCGCAGGGAGGGTATACTAGCGGTGAGGATGCGCTAACTACCGGTTACATGACCTTCAACACCGAGCAAGGCGCTGCCGAGGTCTGTGA
>NZ_JYGY01000019.1:0-2720 GCF_000967825.1 Paracoccus sp. 228
AAGGACCGACACAAAGGCGATGACCAGCAGCTCACCCAAGTCATGTCGCGTGTTCTCGGCGCGGGGATCGGGGACATCTTCGAAGGCGGACAGGATCGGCACGCCTTTGATCAGCGGATTGTCCGAGATCACGGTGATAAATGCGTTGAATGCCTCGGATCTGGCGGCGATCCCGTCCAGCCAAAGCAGAATTGCCTCATCCATGCTGCTCATTCCCTCTGCCGTTGCGCTTATGTCTCTCCTTTGTGGCCTTGCGACCGCTGTCCCGCGCCTATTGCGCGCCCAAGCTGCACAATATGCAAAGATTTTGTGGCAATTTGGCGGCGATTTCCACCGCCCCGATCTCGCAGGCCCTCGCAGAGCCTCCATCACAGCCGTTCTTCGCCATCCACGGCATTAGGTTTTGACAAAAGGCGCCGGTTGCTTAGGCTCGACATGTAACACTTGGCGATGCGCGCGGCATCCGCGCACAGCACCGGGTCAGTTCACGGGCACTATAGGAGGATTTAGATGACCGATATGAATAAGAAACAGGGTGGAACGGGCTCGACCACGGGCACCGGCGCACCGGCGGTAAGCGACCGCAACTCTCTGACCGTGGGCCCCGATGGCCCGATCCTGCTGCATGACGTGCATTTCCTCGAGCAAATGGCCCATTTCAACCGCGAGAAAGTGCCCGAGCGCCAGCCCCACGCCAAAGGTTCGGGCGCGTTCGGCACTTTCGAGACCACCCATGACGTCTCGGCCTATACCAAGGCGGCGCTGTTCCAAAAGGGCGCAACCACCGAGATGCTGGCGCGCTTCTCCACCGTTGCCGGCGAGATGGGCAGCCCCGACACATGGCGCGATGTGCGCGGCTTCTCGCTGAAATTCTACACCGATGAGGGCAATTACGATCTCGTCGGCAATAACACCCCGATTTTCTTTGTCCGTGACCCGATGAAATTCCCGCATTTCATCCGCAGCCAGAAACGCCTGCCGGACTCGGGTCTGCGCGACAATCATATGCAGTGGGATTTCTGGACCAATAACCCCGAATCCGCGCATCAGGTGACCTATCTGATGGGCGTGCGCGGGCTGCCCCGCACCTGGCGTCATATGAACGGCTACGGCTCGCACACCTATATGTGGGTGAACGAGGCGGGGGAGCGGTTCTGGGTGAAATACCATTTCCACACCCATCAGGGGATGGAGTTCTTCACCAATGAAGAGGCCGGCGCGATGGCCGGTGCCGATGCAGATTTCCACCGCCGCGACCTGTTTGACGCGATTGCCCGTGGCGAGCATCCGGCCTGGACGATGTCGGTGCAGGTGATGCCCTATGAAGAGGGAAAAACCTATCATATCAACCCCTTTGACCTGACCAAAACCTGGCCGCATGCGGATTACCCGCTGATCGAAGTCGGCAAGATGACCCTGAACCGCAACCCCGAGAACTTCTTTGCCCAGATCGAGCAGGCGGCCTTCTCGCCGGGGAATACAGTGCCGGGGATTGGCCTCTCGCCGGATAAAATGCTGCTTGGCCGCGCCTTTGCCTATAATGATGCGCAGCGCAACCGGATCGGCACCAACTTCCACCAGCTGCCGGTGAACCAGCCCAAGGTTCCGGTGAACACCTATATGTTCGACGGGCAGATGGCCTATCACCACAGCGGCAGCGCACCGGTGCATGCGACCAATAGCGGCGGCCGCAGCTGGTCCGACGAGACCGGCGCGGTGCATGACGGCTGGGAGGCGGACGGCGATTTCGTGCGCAGCGCCTATACGTTGCGGCCGGGTGATGACGACTTCTCGCAGCCGGGCAAACTGGTGCGCGAGGTGTTCAATGATGACGAGCGCCGCCAGTTGGTCGAGACGGTCAGCGGCGCGCTGCTCGGCGGGGTGCGCTCTCCGGTGCTCGAGCGGGCGTTCGACTATTGGAAGAGCGTCGACGCGGAGGTCGGCCAGCGCATCGAAGACGCGGTGCGCGCGGGGCAGGCGGGCTAAGCCCAGCGTTCCGGGATGAACACAGACGCCGGCCCTCACAAGGGGCCGGCGTTTTTATCTCTGCGTCGCCCGTGGCCCCCACGGGCCGCGCCCGACCCTCCCCCAAGGAGGGGGCGCCTCGGCGCTGTCTTTCACCGCACACCCGACATCAGTGCTTTTGAGCGCAGAGCTTCGTGGCAAGGACTGGCGCCCACCCAAGATCGGGCGCGTCCCTTATCGCTTCACTTTGAGTGGAGGTGTGAGGATACCGTTGGCAGATGCCCCTGAAAATCTCAGCGAAGCATGTCCCAACTGCAGGGCCCGGCGGCACCGCCGGGCCGCGCCCGACCCTCCCCATGGGAGGGCGCATCGGTGATGTCTTTCACCGCACACCTGACATCAGTGCTTTTGAGCGCCCGCGTTGTGGAGCGGGTGCGCGCGCCCACCCAGGGTCGGGCGCGGCCCTTCGTGCTTTGCTCACAGCGATGCGGAAGCGGTGCGGGGGCGAAGCACCGTGAGAACTCTCAGCGCTATGAGCCCCGACATCAGGGGAATCGCATATGGCCGTGACGCACTGAACGGGATGGCTTGTGGCTGGGCTCATGATGGATTCTGAAGGTGGACTCGTCCTCCTGGAGCCCATCACCGTCATGCATCTGTTCCTGTCCGCCTTCGAAGATGTCCCCGATCCCCGCGCCGAGAACACGCGACATGACTTGGGTGAGCTGCTGGTCATCGCCTTTGTGTCGGTCCTT
>NZ_JYGY01000020.1:0-2692 GCF_000967825.1 Paracoccus sp. 228
GGGTGCTGCTGGAAATTGAGGATGCCGAGATTCCCATGCGCGGTCTCACCGCTCTGATGGGAGGCTCCGGTACCGGAAAATCGCTGCTCGCCAAAACCCTTGCAGGCTTGCGTGAGCACGAGGGGCTCATCCTCAGCCCGATACCAAGCGCGGATATATATCTGGTGAATCAATCTGTCGAGATGTTCGACATGCCACTGGCTCAGAACGTGGCACTCGCCGCTGAGGTGGATACTAATAGGCTGCGGCACAGCCTGTTGCGCGCCGGCTTCACAAAGGCAGAAATCACGAATTTAAGTGATCGCCCCCTCGGGGAGAGCGGGCGCAGCATCTCGGGCGGGCAGCGCAAGCGCATCGGTTTTGCGCGGCTGCTCTACCACAACGCACGCTTCATCATTGTCGACGAGCCCACCTCCGAGCTTGACCGTGACACCGCTCAGACTGTTATTGCTACGCTGCGGGACATCGCACATAGTGTGCCGGTTCTAGTCATTACCCATGACAAGACCCTGCGTGCCGCTGCCGACCAAGCCTTTCGCATCTGCGACGGAACGCTAGTGTCGGAAACGGAATCCGCTTCGGGAGAGCGCTATGCAATCCGTGCTGTTCCGGGGGAGTAGCGAAGCGCCTTTTAAGGGCCCGATGTTCCGCCTACGCAAGCGCGCCTTCTCCGAGCGCCGACAGTGGCGCGTATGCTGCCGCGGAGATTATGAGACCGACCGGTTCGATGCCCTTAACCCGCTCTACCTATGCGTTGTTGATCGCAGTACGCTCATCGGCTCGCTGCGGATCCTGCCGACCACCGGACCCTATATGTTGCGTGATGTTTTCCCGCAGCTCTTGGGCGGAGCAACGGCGCCGAGCGATCCATGCATCATGGAGATTTCCCGCCTCTGCGTAGACCGCGAGGGTGCGCGCCATCTTGGACCATCGGGAAGACGCGAGGTGACACAGATTCTACTGTCAAGCCTGTTCCGAGCGATGTGGGGACAAGGGATACACACGCTACTTGGGGTCTACGACCTGCAGGTGGGGCGCGTTCTCTCACGGGTCGGCTGCCGCCCCAAAGCCATCGGACCGATTTGCACCATGGACCGCGGGCTGCGCACCGTTGCGGGGCAATTCACGGTGGATGAAGACGCCATCATGCGCCTCGAATCATGTTTGGAGACGGGAACTCCTAGAGCAGGGCATGAAATACGGCATGGTTTTTCCGGTGCATTCCAGATCAACCAGCGGTTTTGCGCTGGCCCCGACACTTTCCCTTAAAACGTAAGCGTCCGGCGTCGCTGCTCTGCCGCGCGTAGAGGGTGATCGATAGTGTCCACCATGGGATAGTGGACACTATGGGTTCGTGATGGCGCGTCGGACGAAGCGGCTTTGGACGGATGAGGAGAAGCGGTCGATCTGTTTGCAGACGACGGCAGCGGGCGTGTCCGTGGCGCGGGTGGCGCAGCGCTATGCGATGAATGCCAACGTGATCTTCAAGTGGTTGCGCGACCCGCGCTATGCGCCTGCTCCCCCGGCGGAGCCGGATGCGGCGTGTTTCCTTCCCGTCGAGATCGTCGATCGGCCCATGCACGACGATAGCGAAGCCGCCGCCGATCCCACACCTGCGGCAGGGATGATCGAGATTGACCTCGCATGCGGTCACAGGCTGCGGATCAGCGGGACCTACGATCCTGAAGCGCTGGTTCGGCTGATCCGAGGCCTGTCTGGATGATTCCAGTCCCGGCCAACACCCGCGTATGGCTGGCGGCAGGCGTGACGGACATGCGGCGCGGGTTCACCACGCTTGCGGCCCAGGCAGAGACGGTGCTGAAGCAGGATCCGTTCGCCGGGCACATGTTCGTGTTCCGCGGTCGGCGCGGTGATCTGATCAAGATCATCTGGTGGGACGGCCAGGGCGCATGCCTGTTCTCGAAGCGTCTGGAGAAGGGCCGGTTCGTGTGGCCGTCGGCGAAGGAGGGCAAGATCGCGCTGACGCCGGCTCAGTTGGCGATGCTGCTGGAGGGTATCGACTGGCGTCTGCCGCAGCGCAGTTGGACGCCGCTCAAGGCGGGATAAACCGCGCGCGACAGCACGTTCGGGATTCCTGTCTCACCCTTGTTTTGTTATGATTGGTCATGCTGGACGTGGCCAAATCTCTACCCGAAGACCCTGAGGAACTGCGGCGGTTCACGGCGCTTCTGCTGGCCGAAGTGAAGTCGCAGGCGATGCTGATCGAGAAGCTGCGCCACCAGCTCGCCGGTCACCGCAGCCACAGGTTCGGCCCCTCGTCGGAGACGATCGAGCAGCTTCAGCTGGCTCTGGAAGCCAGCGAGATCTCCGTCGCCAAGATGACCGCGAAGCTGCGCCTGCCGGACGAGGAGGAGAAGGACAAGCCGAAGCGTCGTCCCATCCCCGATCACATTCCGCGTCAGGAGATCGAGCTGAGCACCGGCGACGATGGCTGCGCCCACTGCGGTGGGACGCTGCGCCGCTTGGGCGAGGACGTGACCGAAGAGCTGGAGTATGTGCCCGGCCGGTTCATCGTGAACCGGATTGTCCGCCCGCGCTTGGCCTGTTCCGGCTGTGAAGCCTTCACTCAGGCCGCCTTGCCATCCCGCCCGATCGAGCGCGGTCGTCCCGGCCCCGGCCTGCTGGCGCATGTTCTGGTCTCCAAATACGCCGACCATCTGCCCTTGTATCG
>NZ_JYGY01000003.1:2500-693267 GCF_000967825.1 Paracoccus sp. 228
GCCTGGCTCCAGCGCGGGTGATCGACCTGCGGGTTCACGTTGGCATAAAATCCGTATTCGCTGGCCTGCAGCTGCTTCCAGGTGTTCACGGGCTCCTGCTCCAGCAGGTTGATGCGCACGATCGACTTGATCGACTTGAACCCGTATTTCCACGGCACCACCAGGCGGATCGGCGCGCCGTTCTGGTTGGGCATGGGCTGATCGTACAGACCCGTGGCCAGGATCGTCAGCGGGTGCATCGCCTCGTCCAGACGCAGACCCTCGCGATAGGGCCAGTCCAGAATGGCGCGCTGCTGACCGATCATCTCCTCGGGGCGCACCAGCGTCTCGAACTCGACGAACTTGGCACTGGGCTGGACGCCGACCTTGGCCAGCACGGATGCCAGCGGCACGCCGATCCACGGAACGACCATCGACCACGCCTCGACGCAGCGCAGGCGATAGATGCGTTCCTCCAGCGCGTTGTCGGGGGCCAGATCCTCGACGCCATAGCTGCCGGGGCGGTCGACCAGGCCCGCCACCTCCACGGACCAGGGATCGGTGGTCAACGCGCCCGCATTGCGCGCCGGATCCTCCTTGCCCGTCCCGAATTCGTAGAAGTTGTTGTAGTTGGTGATCTCCTCGAAGGTGTTCGGCGTCTGGTCGGTCGACAGCGGGGACGGGCGTGCATTGATCGTCTGCGCGCGGACCAGTCCGGGCAGGGCCACGGCGGCAGCGCCTGCGGCCATGAATTTTCGACGGTCCAGAAAGATCCTGTGCGGCGTGACGTCAGACCAGTTCAGCTTCATCATGTCCTCCGATCGGGCTGCCCCAACGGGGCGGTACCCTTGCGTTATCGCATGATCCACGCAGGGGGTTGCGCAAATGATGCATCACGTTCGGTTGACTGTTCGCTGCAGGGCACCTGTTCGTTACAGGCGCGGCGCGATTTATTCGACGCGCTCGATCTCGGCCAGGAAGGCGTCGGCGAACCGCTCCATGCGCGGCGCGTCCAGGTGGCGCGCCAGTCCATCGACGCCGGCGGGGCGGCTTTCCGCGATGCGCTTGATCTGGGCGGTCGAACAGGACAGCGGCTTGTCGGTGCCGTCGGGGCCGCGCTGCAGGTCCAGCTGCACGGCCATCAGCCGGTCGAACAGCGCGCCTTCGGGACGCCCGGCCAGAGCGCGCCGTGCCGGGTGCATCTCGGGCTGCGCGCCCGCGATGACCTCCAGGAAGGCGCGGCCAAAACTGTCCAGCTTCTTTGCCCCCACGCCGCCGACCCGCGCCATCTGGTCCAGGTCCTGAGGCCGCTTCTCGGCCATCTCGATCAGGGTGCGGTCGGGGAAAATGACATAGGCCGGCACGCGCGCCGCCTCGGCCAGGGCGCGCCGCTTGGCCTTCAGCGCGGACAGAAGCGGCTCGTCCTCCTCCGATACCTGGGTGCGCAGGACGTTGGCCGGCTTGGCGCCCTTGGTCGTGTCCTCGCGCAGCGTCACGCTCTCCTCGCCGCGCAGGATCGGATGGGCGGTCTCGGTCAGGTGCAGTGCGCCGTGGCGCTCCGGGTCGGGGCGGCACAAGTCCAGCCCCATCATCTGCCGAAAGATCGCCTGCCACTGCCCGCGCCCGTGTTCGCGCCCCACGCCGAAGGTCGGCAACTGGTCATGGCCGCGCTCGCGGACCTTGTCGGTGGTAGTCCCGGTCAGGATGTCGATCAGGTGGCCGCTGCCGAACCACTCGCCGGTGCGCACCATCGCCGACAGCGCCTTTCGGACCGCCAGCGTGCCGTCGAACAGCTTGGGCGGGGTCTGGCACAGGTCGCAATTGCCGCAGTCGCGGTCCATCTCCTCGCCGAAATAGGCCAGCAGGCGGCGGCGGCGACATCCCGTCGCCTCGGCCAGACCCAAAAGCGCGTTCAGACGTGCATGATCCCCGGCCTTGCGGGCACTGTCGCCCAGGCCCTCGTCGATCTGGGTGCGGCGCAGGCGGATGTCGTCGGGACCGTAGAGGGTCAGCGTATCGGCCGGATCGCCGTCGCGGCCCGCACGCCCGATCTCCTGGTAATACCCCTCGATGGATTTCGGCAGGTCGGCATGCAGCACCCACCGGATGTCGGGCTTGTCGATGCCCATGCCGAAGGCCACGGTCGCCACGACGATCAGCCCGTCCTCGGTCTGAAACCGCGCCTCGGCCTCGCGCCGGGCCTCTGCCTCCAGCCCCGCGTGATAGGCGATGGCCGGATGCCCCGCCTCGCGCAGCGCCTGCGCCAGGCTCTCGGTCCGCGCGCGGGCGCCGCAATAGATGATACCCGACTGCCCCCGACGCGCGGCGGCATAGGCCAGGACCTGGGTGCGGGGGCTGTTCTTGGGCTGAAAGGCCAGCCGGATGTTCGGCCGGTCGAACCCGCGCAGGAAGGTCACCGGGGCCTGTCCGTCGAACAGGCGGGTGACGATCTCGGCCCGCGTCTCGACATCGGCAGTGGCGGTGAAGGCCGCCAGCGGCACGTCCAGCGCGCGCTTCAGATCGCCGATGCGCAGATAGTCGGGGCGGAAGTCATGGCCCCATTGGCTGACGCAATGCGCCTCATCGACCGCGATGGCGGTGACGCCCGCCCGGCGCAACAGGTTCACCGTGCCCCCGGATGCCAGCCGTTCGGGCGCCATGTACAGCACCTTCAGCCGCCCGTCGGCGATGGCAGAAAACACCGCGTCGGTTTCGGCCTCGGTATTGCCGCTGGTCAGTGCGCCCGCCTCGACCCCCGCTTCGCGCAGCGCGCGCACCTGATCGCGCATCAGCGCGATCAGCGGAGAGATGACCACCGTCACGCCCTCGCGCATCAGCGCGGGCAGCTGGAAGCACAGCGACTTGCCGCCGCCCGTCGGCATGATCGCCAGCACGTCGCGGCCTGCGGCCACCGCCTCGACGATCTCTTGCTGTCCGGGGCGGAAACCGTCGAATCCCCAGACCTGGCGCAGCAGGTCCGTTGACATCACATGCCGTAGAAGAAGCCCGCGTTGTTCGCCAGGGCGCGCTGCGCGATGATGATGATGATGAAAACGACCAGCGGCGCCAGATCCAGCCCGCCGGTATTGGGCAGGATGTTCCGGATCGGGCGATAGATCGGCTCCAGCAGCCGGTTCAGGCCGTCCCAGATCTGCGCGACCAGCGGCTGGCGCAGGTTCAGCACCTGAAAGTTGATCAGCCAGGACATGATGATGTGCACGATCATGATGAACCACAGGACCTGCAGGATCAGTTGCAGGGCTTCGTACAGGGTTCCCATGGTCGTCTCCTTGGCTGCGCGCGCGTTCGGGCCCTGTATGGCCGCGCGTAAGGCGGGACGCAAGCGGGGCGCGACCGGATGCCGCCGCGTCCGGCTTGACGCCCGCGTGATCGCGGGCCACCCACGGGGCAGAACGAAAGGCCCGCCCCCGAAAGGCCTGCTGACGAAAGGCCCCTCCATGTATCCGCTGATCCGCTTTGCCAAGGAACTGGTCAAGTTCCGCAACGCCCCCGCCCTGGACCCCCTGGGCACGCATGTGTCAACGCACATGTGCTGGCCCTGGGACCTGGACCCCTGGTGGGAGCTGAACAACGGCCGCACCCTGACCCTGTTCGATCTGGGCCGCATCCCGCTGGCGCGGCGGACCGGGCTGGTGCCGGTGCTGCGGGCGAATGGCTGGGGAATCACGGTGGCGGGGAACTCGACCCGCTATCGCCGCCGTGTCCGGGCGTTCGAACGCTTCACCATGATCTCGCGCATGGTGGGCTGGGACGCACGCTTCGTCTATATGGAGCAGTCCATGTGGAAGGGCACGGAATGCTGCAACCAGGTGATGATCCGCTCGGCCGTGACCTCGGCCCAGGGCATCGTCGCCCCCGCCCGCGTCATGGAGGCCCTGGGCCACGCCCCCGACAGCCCGCCCCTGCCCGACTGGATCGCGGCCTGGATCGCGGCGGATGCGACGCGGCCCTGGCCCCCCGTCATCCCGGATGACGCGAAACTTCACTTGCCACTCTGACGGGCTCTGTTCCTTATGGCGGAAAAGCCATGAGGGACGGACATGACGATCGATCGCAGGCGGGTCTGGGGCTGGTGGTTCTTTGACTGGGCCAGCCAGCCCTATCACACGCTGCTGCTGACCTTCGTCTTCTCGATCTACTTCGCCGAGGTCGCGCGCACGCATTTCATCGCCCAGGGCTTTGATGCCGCGCAGGCCGGGGCGCAGGCGCAGGCGCTTTGGGGATACGGGCTGGCCATCGCGGGCGCGGTCATCGCGCTGGCCGCCCCGGTCCTGGGCGCCATCGCGGACAGTTCGGGGCGGCGGATGCCCTGGGTCTGGGTGTTCTCGGCATTCTACGTGGTGGGCGCGGCGGGGCTGTGGACCCTGACCCCCGGCCAGCCGCCGCTGATCCAGGCGATCGTCTTGTTCGGCATCGGCCTGATCGGGGTCGAATTCGCCACCATCTTCACCAATGCCATGCTGCCTGCCCTGGCCCCGCGCGACGAGATCGGCCGCCTGTCCGGGTCGGGCTATGCCTTCGGCTATCTGGGCGGGGTGACGGCGCTGGCCGTGATGCTGCTGCTGTTCGCCGAAACGCCCTCGGGGCGCACGCTGCTGGGCATCCCGCCCCTGTTCAGCCTGGACCCCGCGATGCGCGAAGGTACGCGGTTCGTCGGCCCCCTGACGGCGATCTGGTACGCGGTCTTCATGATCCCCTTCTTCCTGTGGGTCCGCGAACCGGGGCCGGGCCGCCCGGTGCAGGTGGGCCGCGCCTTGCGCGATCTGTGGACGCTGATCCGCAGCCTGCGGCATCGGCGCAGCCTGGCGGCCTGGCTGGCATCATCGATGTTCTCGCGCGACGCGCTGAACGCGCTGTACGGGTTCGGGGGCGTCTATGCGGGGACGGTGCTGGGCTGGCCGGTGTTCCTGGCCGGCGTCTTCGGGGTGGTCAGCGCGATCTCGGCGGCGGTGATCAGCTGGCTGGGCGGGCGTGCGGACCGCGCCTTCGGCCCCCGCGCGGTGATCGTCGCCAGCATCCTGGCGCTGATGGCGGTCTGCATGCTGCTTGTGGGCATGGACCGGACATCCGTCCTGGGCATTGCCACGCCGGATGCGGTCCTGGGCACCCTGCGCCTGCCCGATCTGATCTTCTTTGCCTGCGGGGCGGTGATCGGGGGCGCGGGCGGCGCGCTGCAGGCGGCCAGCCGCACGATGATGGTGCGCCACACCACCCCCGACCGCGCAACCGAGGGTTTCGGGCTTTACGCGCTGTCGGGCAAGGCCACGGCGTTCCTGGCACCCTTCCTGATCGCGCTGACGACCGACCTGACCGGGAATCAGCGCATCGGGTTTCTTCCCCTGATCGTGATCTTTCTTGTCGCGCTGGTTCTGCTAGTGTGGGTGGACCCCGAAGGAGAGACGTCCCCGTGATCCGCAAGACCCTGACCGCCGCCGCCGTCCTGATGGGCCTGGCTTTGCCCGCATCGGCCCAATCCCTGGCCAAGGACGTCTTCGGCGCGTTCCGCACGGCATCGGGCGGGCCGGCCGTGTCGATCGGCAACTATTCCCAAGGTTGCGCGCAGGGTCTGGTGCAGATGCCCGAAAGCGGACCCAGTTGGCAATCCATGCGCCTGTCGCGCAACCGCAACTGGGGCCACCCCGAGATGATCGGCTTTCTGCAGGGCCTGTCGCGGGCGGCGCAGCAGGCCGGGTGGCGGGGCCTCTATATCGGGGACATCAGCCAGCCGCGCGGCGGGCCGATGACCTCGGGCCATGCCAGCCACCAGCTGGGGCTGGATGCCGACATCTGGATGCTGCCGCCCCCGACCCTGGGCCTGTCCCCGCAGCAGCGCGAGAACCTGTCATCCGTGTCGGTCGTCGCGAATGGCGGCACGGCGCTGTCGGGCAACTGGACGGGCGGGCACATGTCGATCATGCGCGCCGCCGCGCGCGATCCCCGCGTCGAACGCATCTTCGTCGATCCCATTGCCAAGGTCGCCATGTGCCAGATGGAAACGGGCAACCGCGACTGGCTGCGCAAGATCCGCCCCATCAACAACCACGACTTCCATTTCCACGTCCGCATGAACTGCCCTGCCGGGTCGATCTGCCAGACGCCGAACCCGATCCCGGCCGGCGACGGCTGCGCCGAGGCGCAGGAATGGATCAACATCCGCATCGACCCCAGCCGCGCCAAGCCCTCGACCCCGGACCCCAACTATCGCCACCCCCGCACCTATCGGATGAGCGACCTGCCAGCCCAATGTTCGACCGTCGCATCGGCGCCCTGACGCTGGCCCTAGCCGGGTCGATCCTTGCCACCGCGCCTGCCCGTGCAGGCGCGGTTCTTGATTATGTCGGCACCTATATCTGGACGATGGACCAATCGACCTTCGGCGGCTTCTCGGCGATCGACATCAGCCCGGACGGCACCGGGTTCCACGCCCTGACCGACCGGGCGCATCTGTACTGGGGCCGGATCGAACGCGATGCCCAGGGCCTGGTGCGCGGCATGTCCGTCGCCGGGCGCACGAACCTGAAGGACAGCAAGGGCCAGCCCCTGCCCCCCGGCTATACCGGCGACAGCGAAGGCATCGCGGTGGGGGCCGACGGCCGCATCCATGTCAGCTTCGAAGGGCTGGACCGGGTCGCGACCTATGATCACCCCGACGCACCCGCCACCACCCATCCCCGCCCGGACCGCCTGCCCGGCATGGGCGTGAACGTGGGGCTGGAGGCGCTGGCCATCGACGACGACGGCACCCTGTTCGCCGTCCCCGAGCGGTCGGGTTCGGAAACCCAGCCCTTTACCATCCTGTCGTTCGACGGCGCCTGGACGGAATACGGCCAGATCCGCCGCGATCCGCGCTGGCGTGCGGTGGGGGCGGATTTCGGGCCCGACGGCTGGTTCTACCTGCTAGAGCGCGATTTCCGCGGCATCCTGGGCTTTGTCTCGCGCGTGCGGCGGATGCGGCTGGAGCCGGGGGTGATCCAGGACGATCAGATCCTGCTGGAGACGCGGCCCCTGCAATACGACAACCTGGAAGGCATCTCGGTCTGGGACGACGGCGTGGGCATGCGGATCACCATGATCTCGGACGACAACTTCCTGTTCGTCCAGCGGACCGAGATCGTCGAATACCGCCTGCGCGATACCGGCCTGCAGGCGCTGCGGAATTGACAAGACCGCCCGCGCGGGCGTAAGGCGCGCGCTGCCCCACCCGTCCGGGGGGCCGAGTTCTTCCGCAACCTTCGCAAAAACGGAAACCCACCGATGATCCGCTTTCTGCCCGGCATCCTTGCCATGGCCGCCATTGTCGTGGCCTCGAACGTCCTGGTCCAGTTCACGGTCGCCACCTGGCTGACCTGGGGGGCCTTCACCTATCCGCTGGCCTTCCTGGTCACGGACGTCATGAACCGCGTCCACGGCGCCGCCGCCGCGCGCCGCGTGGTGCTGGCGGGATTCGTGACCGGGGTCGTCTGGTCGCTGATCGCCGCGGGGATGGATGCCACCACGCTGCGAATCGCCATCGCGTCGGGGGCGGCCTTCCTGGTGGCGCAGATGGTCGACGTGCAGGTCTTCGACACACTGCGTGGCGGGCGCTGGTGGCGGGCGCCGCTGGTCTCGACCCTGCTGGGGTCTGCGCTGGACACGGTGCTGTTCTTCGGAATCGCCTTTGCGGCCGTGCTGCCCGCGGACACCAACACGGGCTGGGCCAACGAGGCGGTTCCGCTGCTTGGCGCGGGACCGTTCAGCCCGCTGTGGGTTTCGCTGGCACTTGCCGACTGGATGGTCAAACTTGGTCTGGCGATACTGGCCCTTGTGCCGTTCCGCATCATCGTCCGCAATTTGTTGGGGCACAGGGCAGAAAGCTGATTGACAGAATTTCGATCTGTGTCAGCCTGTCCCTATACAGCAATCTTTTGAAAGGAGGTGGTCCAGTGTCTAGAGTGATAGTGGAGAGACGTTTCGGAACAGTCGGGGGGACCCCGGCCTGAGGGCAGCCCCAAAGGCCACCACCCCTGGTTGGGACCGGACCTGCGTCCGCCCCTAACCGGACCATCTCCTTGGATCTCGCGGGCCGCCTCTTGCTGGGCGGCCCGTTCCTTTTTGCGCCCCCGTGTCCGGTTTGCGCCATCGTGTCCGGCCGTGCGGCATGGCGCAACGAGAACGGGCGGCCCCGAGGGACCGCCCGCACCGATGTCGTCAGCCTTGCGTCAGGCGCGGACAGGCACCGCGGCCCGGTCGCGATTGGCGCGCATCGCGCCGACCACCACCGCGGCCCAGATCAGCGCCGCCAGCCACCACAGCCCGCCGCCGATCAGCGCCATCCCGATCAGGCCCGCCTGCACCACGTAATACGCCATGGTGATCAGCGTCTTGCGGATGATGTCGCCCTCGCGGTCGGTCAGGCCCACGACGGCGGACGCGGCCACCACGTTGTGCACGCAGACCATGTTGCCCGCAGCGCCGCCCACGGCCTGCAGCACCACCACGATGGTGATCCCCGCAAGATCCAGTCCGATGCCCTGCGCGGCCGAGAACTGGAACAGCGCGAACATCATGTTCGACACGGTGTTCGATCCCGCGATGAACGCGCCCAATGCGCCCACGATCGGCGCGAACAGGGGCCAGCTGGCACCGGTCGCCGCGGCCATCCCCTCGGCCAGGGTGATCGGCATGGACGCCACGCCCTCCGAGCCCGAGTTGATGAACACCTGCACCATCGGCACCGCCAGCAGCAGCGCGGGCGCCGCGGCCAGCATCGTGCGGCCCGAGATCGCCCAGGCCCGGCCGTAATCGCTGCCCCGCATGCGGAACAGCGCGACCGAGATCAGGGATGCGATGATCATCACCGTCCCCGGCGAATAGGCGAACTGCGCGGTCGCGTTGATGCCCGACCCGAACAGGTCGCGCAGCGCCAGCGTGGTGTCCGGCCCGGTCAGCCACGCCTTCAGCGGCGCGATGGTCCGCGTCAGCACCAGCAGCGCCGCGACGATGACATAGGGCATCCATGCCGTCAGCAGGCCGATGCGGCGGTCATCGGGGCCCAGTTCGGCCTGGTCCGGTTCGATGTTGCCCTGCCAGCCTTCGTCCCACTGGGCGCGTGCCGGAAAGTCGAATCTGTCGGACGGCATGAACCAACCGGCCCGCGCGGCGGGCACGACGATCATCAGGCCGATCAGCCCGCCCAGCAGGGACGGGAATTCCGGTCCCAGGATGCGCGCGACCAGCAGATAGGGCATCGTGAAGGCCAGCCCGGCAAAGATCGCGAACTTCCACGCGCGAAAGCCCTTGGCAAAGCTGCGCTCGGTGCCGAAGAATCGCGTCAGCATGCCGACCATCAGCAGCGGGATCAGCACGCCCACCAGCGCATGGACCAGCGCGACCTGCGCGGCCACCACCGGCACGTATTCGGCCAGGGTCAGGGGCGCGATGGCGCTGGCGACCTCGGGGCTGTTGGACAGGCCGGTGTTGATGCCGACCAGCATCGGCGTGCCGACCGCGCCGAAGGACACCGGCGTCGACTGGATGATCAGCGTGACCATGACCGCAGCCATGGCCGGAAAGCCGATCGCCAGCAGCAGCGGCGCCGCCACGGCGGCCGGCGTGCCGAACCCGGACGCGCCCTCGATCATCGACCCGAACATCCATGCGATGATGATCGCCTGGATGCGCCGGTCGGGCGAGATGTCCATGAACCCGCGCCGAATCGTGCGGATCGCCCCCGATTCCTGCACCGTGTACAATAGCAGGATCGCCCCGAACACGATGTAGAGCAGCGTCACCGCCGTCACCAGCCCGTTGACCGTGGCCCCCGCGACCCGCGCCAGCGGCGCCCCCCACAGGAACAGTGCCAGAAGCACCGTGACCACATAGGCGGTCATCATCGACAGCTTGGCCGACCGTCGCATGACGACCAGCAACACAAACACCACCGCGACGGGCAAGGCCGCGGCAATGAACATTATTCCCTGTGACACCCCAACTCCTCCTCGAATTGTCCGCATCATTCGGGACAGGTTCACGGCGGAAAGCAAGAAAAAACCGGTCTGGAAACCAGACCGGTTGCGCAAACGGTGTCGGAACGGTGCGTCAGTCGCGGCGGATCGCGATGGCGATGCCCTGGCCGCCGCCGATGCACATGGTGATCAGCGCGGTGCGCCCGCCCGTGCGCTCCAGCTCGTGGATGGCCTTGACCATCAGGATCGCGCCGGTGGCGCCGACCGGATGGCCCAAGGCGATGGCGCCTCCGTTGGGGTTCACGCGGGCAGGGTCCAGCCCCAGGCCCTTGTTCACCGCCAGGGCCTGGGCGGCAAAGGCCTCGTTCGATTCGATCACGTCGAAATCGCCGGCCTTCAGCCCGGTGCGGGCCATCAGCGCCTCGACCGCGGGGACCGGTCCGATGCCCATCACCTCGGGGCGCACGCCGGCCACGGCATAGCCCAGGATGCGCGCCCGCGGGGTCAGGCCAGCGCGTTCGGCGGCATCCGCCCGTGCCAGGACCAAGGCCGCGGCGCCGTCGTTGATGCCGCTGGCATTGCCCGCGGTCACGCTGCCGCCCTTCTGGAACACAGCCTTCAGGCCCGCCAGCTTCTCCAGGCTGGTGTCCTTGGGGTGCTCGTCCGTGTCAAAGGCCACCATGCACTTGCGCGACTTGACCTCGACCGGGACGATCTGGTCCTTGAAATGGCCTGCCGCGATCGCCGCCGCCGCGCGACGCTGCGATTCCATCGCGAATGCGTCCTGCTGTTCGCGGGTGATGTCATGTTCGGCGGCCACGTTCTCTGCCGTGACGCCCATGTGGCCCGTGCCCATCGGGCAGGTCAGCGCGCCGGTCATCATGTCCAGCATGACCTGGTCGCCCATCTTGGCCCCGAACCGCGCCGAGGGCACGACATAGGGCGACCGGCTCATGCTCTCGGCGCCGCCCGCGACCGCGAAATCGGCGTCGCCCAGCATCAGCGCCTGCGCGGCCGACACGATGGCCTGCGCGCCCGACCCGCACAGACGGTTCACGTTCATCGCGGGCGTGGTGTGCGGGATGCCCGCCTCCAGCATGGCGACGCGCGACAGGTACATGTCGCGGGGTTCGGTGTTGATGACATGGCCGAAGACCACCTGCCCGATCCGGTCGGGGGCGACGCCCGCGCGATCCAGCGCGGCGCGGGTGACGGTGGCGGCCAGCTGAATCGGCGGAACCGCGGCCAGGCTGCCCCCGAAGGTGCCGATGGCGGTGCGCGCGCCGGACAGGATGACGATATCGGATGCGGACATGGGTGGGCCTCCTCTTGCCTTTGGCGACAGTCTGGGCGCGCTGCCCGCGTCCCGCAACCGTGCCGTCGCGGCAAATTGCATGCCTCCGCGCAAGGCGCTATGTTGCGCAGGAATAACGAGAGAGATCCCATGACCCAGACCGGCCCCCGGCTGCGCATCAAGCTGCGCCTGGAATACGACTCGCCCCTGATCCTGGGGCCGGGCAAGGCCGAGCTGCTGGCGCGGATCGGGCGGCTCGGCTCGATCTCGGCCGCCGCGCGCGAGATGGGGATGAGCTACAAGCGCGCCTGGACCCTGGTCGAGGAGATGAACACCGCCTTTGCCGACCCCGTCATCGACAGCGCGCGCGGCGGGGCGGGGGGCGGCGGCGCGACCGTCACCCCCACCGGACAGCAGGTCCTGGCCCATTACCGGGCGCTGGAATCGCTGTTGCTGGATGCGGGGGCCGCGGATCTGATGGCGCTGAACGCCCTGCTGCGGCCCGAGGGATCGGGCTGATCCATCGGCCGGTCCCTGCCCCGCTTCCGGCTTTGTGATTTCACAGGCGGGTGAATTTGCGTAGACTGTCCGCAAAACAAGAGAACGAGGGCAGGATGAACAGGCTACTGAAGCTGGCCATTGTCGGGCTGGTCGCCTCATGCGGGGGCGGCGGGAACTTCAGCGCGCCGCGGCAGCTGGACAACGCGTGCGCGATCACGTCGGAACGACCCGCCTATCTGCGCGCCATGCGCCAGACCGAACGCAAATGGGGCGTGCCGGTCCATGTGCAGATGGCGACCCTGTACCAGGAATCGAAATTCATCGGCGATGCGCGCACCCCGCATCAATACGCGCTTGGCGTCATTCCCATCGGCCGCCAAAGCAGCGCCTTCGGCTATTCCCAGGCACTGGACGGCACCTGGGAGGAGTACCAGCGCGAGACCGGCAACCGTCGCGCCCGGCGCGACAGCATCCGCGACGCGACCGACTTCATGGGCTGGTACATGCATGGCAGCCAGCAGCGGCTTGGCCTGTCCAAGAACGACGCCGCGTCGCAGTACCTGGCCTATCACGAAGGCCGCAGCGGCTTTGCCCGCGGCAGCTATCGCCAGAAAAGCTGGCTGATGCGCGTGGCCGGATCCGTGGGCCAGCGGTCCGAGATGTACCGCCAGCAGCTGGTCGGCTGCCGCCGCGCTTGACGCGGCGCGGGGGCTGGGGCCTTCTGTCCGTCCAACGGCCAGGAGGATCCCCATGTACCGCGTCATCGGCACCGCCAAGTCCCGCGCCCTGCGCGTCCTGTGGATGCTGGAGGAGCTGGGACAGCCTTACGACCACATTCCCGCCAATCCGCGCAGCGACGGCGTGGCCCAGTTCAACCCGGCCGGCAAGGTTCCGGTCCTGATCGACGACGGTACGCCGATCACCGATTCGACCGCGATCCTGACCTATCTGGCCGATCGCCACGGCGATCTGACCCACCCGGCGGGCACCCTGGACCGGGCACGCCAGGACAGCCTGACACAGTTCCTGCTGGACGAATTCGACGCGGCGCTTTGGCTGGCCGCGCGCCACAGCTTTATCCTGCCCGAGGAGATGCGCCTTGGCGCGATCAAGAACACCCTGCGGTGGGAATTCGAGGCCAGCCAGAAGACCCTGGTCCACCGCATGTCCGACGGCCCCTATCTGATGGGAGAGCGGATGACCGTGCCCGACCTGATCCTGGCGCATTGCCTGGACTGGGCGCTGTCGGCGCGGTTCCCGATCGTCGAACACCGCCTGACCGAATACCTGGACCGCATCCGCCAGCGCCCCGCCTATCAGCGGGCCATGGCACGCTAGAGCCTGCGGGCTGCGGCCTGCCCCGCGCGCAGCCCCGTGGCAAGGCAGGTGGTCAGCAGATAGCCGCCTGTCGGCGCCTCCCAGTCCAGCATCTCTCCGGCGGCAAAGACGCCGGGCAGGGCGCGCAGTTCAAGCTCAGACGTCAGCGCCTCCGACCGGATCCCCCCGGCCGACGAGATCGCCCGGTCCAGCCCCATCGGCCCCGCATGGCAAAGCGGCAGCGCCTTGGCCCGCGCGGCCCAGCCCTCGGCGCTGTCCGGCAGGGGGCGCCCCCATTCCAGCAGCAGGCCGACCCGCGCCGGATCGCCCAGGATGCGGCGCAACCAGTTGCCCAGACTCAGCTTGCCACGCGGCTGTGCAAAGCGCCGCGCCAGGGACGCGTGGTCCAGATCGGGGGCCAGATCGACATGGGCCGCCTGCCCGTCGCGGATCGGGGCCGCGACGGCATAGACGCCCCCGCCCTCGATCCCGTCGGGAGTGATGACCCATTCGCCGCGGCTGACGCTGTCGCCTGCGCGGATCGCGACGCCCTTGACCGGCGCGCCGGTCAGCCGCGCCATCGCGGGCGACCAGTCGACCCGGAACCCCATATTGGCCGGACGAAACGGCGCGATGGCGACACCGGCCTCTGCCAGGATCGGCACCCAGGTCGCATCCGACCCCAGCCGCGGCCAGCTGGCCCCGCCCAGGGCCAGCACCGTCACATCGGGCTGCAGCACCCGGCGACCGTCGGGCGTGTTGAAGGCAAAGCCACCGCCCAGCCCGACCCATCGCCAGCGCGACCGCAGCTCGACCCCGCCCGCGCGCAGCCGCGCCAGCCAGGCCCGCAGCAGGGGGGAAGCCTTCATGCCCACCGGAAACACCCGGCCCGTCGATCCCGCAAACAGGGCGATGCCCAGGCCCTGGGCCCAGTCCCGCACCGCCTGCGGGCCGAACGCCCCCGCATCGGTCGCCAGATAATCGCGCCCGTCCGACGCGGCGATCTGGGCGCCAAAGGCCGCCAGCGGTTCGTCGCGGGTCAGGTTCAGGCCGGATTTCCCGGCCATCAGGAACTTGCGCGCGGGCGTGGGCATCGCGTCGACCACCACCACCTGACGGCCGGGCGCCATCAGCGCCTCGGCCGCCATCAGCCCGGCAGGTCCGGCCCCGATCACCAGGGCAAGGGTCACCGCCGCCCCCGCGGCTTCATCGCAAGGCGCAGCAGCGCGCGTTCCACCAGCGGCATCTGCGGTGCGCGGCTGGCGGACCGCAGCGTCATGTCGGTCGACAGCAGCAGCGACACCGCCTCCTCCAGCGGGCCCATGCCCCAGCTTTGCGCCTGGCGGGTCATGCGGTCGCGGCGGGGGCCGAAAACGGGTGGGCGCGCGCGGGCCAGCGCCACCCCCGGCCCCGCCGGGTCGGCAGCGGCCAGGTGCAGCGTGCGGAAATGGCGCAGTGCGCCGATGCATAGGGTGACGGGCGCGATCCCCTGCTGTTCAATCCGCCGCATCAGCGGGCCGAAATCGGCCTCGCGGCGTTCGGCGACGGTGTGGATCAGCTCGTCCAGGTCGGCCTCGATCGTGGCGGGCGCCAGCATGGCGATCTCCTCGACCGTCAGGGGGGCGGGGTCCTGGTACTTGTACAGGCCGATCTTCTCGACCGTCTGGCGCAGATCACCGGGGTCCAGCGCGCGCGCCAGAAGACCCAGTTCGCGCATCGCGTCCCGCGGCACCTCGCGCAGGCCGGCATCCGCCAGCCAGCGGCCGATCTCGTCCTCGGAGGGCGGATCGTCATAGATGGGGGCGGTCACAGCCTGGCCATGCGTCTCGAACAGGCGCCGCAGGGATGACGACTTGGACAGGCTTGCCGCCGTGACCACGATCACCGCATCCCCCTGCCGCCAGCCGGTCAGCGCATCGCGGATCGCGTCGGTGGCCAGATCGGGCGTGTCCTCGACCACGACCACGCGGGGGCCGGGAAAGAACCCCACCTCGCGCACCGCGTCGATCAGCTGGGCCGGGTCCTTCTTCAGACCCCCGCCGGGCATTCGGGTCAGGCGCATCTCCTCGTCGGCCTTTTCGCCGGTCAGGGCGCGCACGACCTCGGCGCGTTTCAGCGCCACGCGCATCGCATCCTGCCCATAGATCAGCACCCCCGGCCGCGAGGGGTCGGGGCGGGCCAGATAGCGCGCGATCTCGGCCCCCTTCAGCAGCATGGATCAGTCCGGCAGGCCGGATGCGGCCGCCAGCAGGCGCGTGACCACCTGATCGGCCAGCATCAGCGCCAGCCGCTCGCGCGCGTCGCCCTCGGCCGCCAGGGTCGAGATCGTGGTCCCGGTGGTAGAATAGGACGTGAAGCTGCTGACGCGTCCCTGGGTGATCATCGCGCCCCCCGGCCCGGTCAGCGCGAAATCGGCGGTGCCGTTCAGCGAATAGCGGGTCGTGACCTCATCGGGCGTGATGGCCTGCGCGACGACGCCCGCGCTGATGCGGTAATCCAGGTCATAGATGGCCACGTCCTCGGGGCCCAACCGTTCGGCCAGGCGCCGGTTGAAGACGAAGTCCAGGGGCGTATCCGGGTCGCGCGGGCGGACCTTGCCAAACAGCTTGCCGCCCCCGCCGCCCGGCCCATAGACCGGCGACAGCCCGCAGGCCGCCAGCCCCGAGACGGCCAGCAGCCCCAGCAGGACCGCGCGGCGATCAGGCGACCACATTGACGATCCGCCCCGGCACCACGATCAGCTTCTTGACCGCCGCACCGTCCAGGAACCGCAGCACGGTGTCGTCGGCCAGCACCAGCGCCTCGATTTCGGACTTGGGCATGGTCTTGGGAACGGTGATCTCGGCCCGGCGCTTGCCGTTGATCTGGATCGGAAGGGTCACGCTGTCGTCCTCCAGCAGGGCCGGGTCCGCCTTTGGCCAGCCCGCATCGACGACCATGCCCTGCCCGCCCGATTTCGACCAGACCTCTTCGGCCAGGTGCGGCACCATCGGCGCCATCAGCTGGGCCATGATCCGCAGGGCCGCACGGCGCGCCTCGCCCCCGGCCTGCGATTTCGCGACCGCGTTGGCCAGTTCATAGAGTTTCGCGACTGCCTTGTTGAAGGCAAAGCCCTCGATCGCCTTGGTGACATCGGCGATGGCGCGGTGCGCCGTGCGCGTCAGGTCGGCGTCGTCGCCCCCTTCGGGAACCTCGTCGGCCAGGCGCCAGACGCGGGACAGGAACTTGAACGCGGCCTCCGCTCCGGCGGCGGTCCATTCGACGTCGCGCTCGGGCGGGCTGTCCGACAGCATGAACCAGCGTGCGGTATCGGCGCCGAAACTTTCGACGATGCTGACCGGATCGACGACGTTCTTCTTGGATTTCGACATCTTCGCGGACGGGATCACCTCGACCGCGGTGCCGTCGGCCAGGCGCCCGTCGGTCACGTCCTCGGGCAGGTGATAGACCGGGCGCCCCCGGTCGTCGGTGGTGCGATAGATCTCGTGCGTGACCATGCCTTGCGTGAACAGCGCGTCGAACGGCTCTCGTGCCGTCTCGGGCAGGTGGCCCGTCCTGACCATCGCGCGGGCGAAGAAGCGCGAATAGAGCAGGTGCAGGATCGCGTGTTCGACGCCGCCGATATACTGGTCGACGTTCATCCAGTATTCCGCATCCGCCCGGTCGGTCGGCGTCGCCGCCCCCGGCGAGGTGAAGCGCGCGTAATACCACGACGAATCGACGAACGTGTCCATCGTGTCGGTCTCGCGCCGCGCCGCGCCTCCGCATTTGGGGCAGGTCGCCTGACGCCAGGTCGGGTGGCGGTCCAGCGGGTTGCCCGGCACGTCGAAACTTACGTCCTGCGGCAGCAGCACGGGCAGGTTCGTTTTCGCCTCGGGCACGGTCCCGCAGCTGTCGCAATGCAGGACCGGGATCGGGCAGCCCCAATAGCGCTGGCGCGAGATGCCCCAGTCGCGCAGGCGGAACTTGGTCACGCCCTCGCCGTATCCCGCGCTTTCCGCATGGGCGATGGCGGCGTCGACGGCGGCCTCTCCGGTCTGATCGGCCGCGCCGCTGAAGCCGCGGACATAGGTCACGGGTTCGGTCTTGGCAGGCACGAAGGGCGCATCCGCCACCAGTGCGTCTGCCTGGTCCTGCGTCATGCCGGGCTGACCAAAGGTCGCGCGGATGGGCAGGCCGTACTTGCGCGCGAATTCATGGTCACGCTCGTCATGCGCCGGGCTGCCGAAGATCGCGCCGGTGCCGTAATCCATCAACACGAAATTCGCGATCCAGATCGGCAGGCGCCAGTCGGGGTCAAGCGGATGCGCGACGGTCAGACCGGTGTCGAAGCCCAGCTTGGGCGCGGTCTCGATGGCTTCCTCGGTCGTGCCGATGCGCTTGCATTCCTCGCGGAAGGCCTCGATCTCGGGGCGGCTGGCCGCCAGCTCCTTGACCAGCGGATGATCCGGCGACAGCGCGACGAAGCTGGCGCCCATCAGCGTGTCGGGACGGGTCGTATAGACCTCGATCGCCTCATGGCCCGCCGGCGCATCGACCGTGCGGAACGTGAACTGCAGCCCGCGCGACCGGCCGATCCAGTTGGCCTGCATCAGGCGCACCTTCTCGGGCCAGCCCGTCAGCCCGTCCAGCGCCTCCAGCAACTCGTCGCTGTAATCGCTGATCCTGAAGAACCACTGCGTCAGCTCGCGCCGTTCCACCGTGGCGCCCGACCGCCAGCCCTTGCCGTCGATCACCTGTTCATTGGCCAGCACGGTCATGTCGACCGGGTCCCAGTTCACCTGCGCCGACTTGCGCGTGATCAGGCCGGCGTCCAGCATGTCCAGGAACAGCGCCTGCTGCTGCGCCACATAGGCGTCGTCGCAGGTCGCGAATTCCCGGCTCCAATCGATGGACAGGCCCAGGGGCTTCAGCTGCTCGCGCATGGTCGCGATGTTGGCATAGGTCCAGTCGCGGGGATGACCGCCCTGCTCCATCGCGGCGTTCTCCGCAGGCATGCCGAAGGCGTCCCAGCCCATCGGGTGCAGCACGCTGAACCCCTGCGCCCGCTTGAACCGCGCGACCACGTCGCCCATCGCATAGTTGCGCACATGGCCCATGTGGATGCGCCCCGACGGATAGGGGAACATCTCCAGCACATAGTATTTCGGGCGCTCGTCGCGGATGGCGGCAAAGGCGTCGGCATCGGCCCAGGCCGTCTGCCAACGGGCTTCGCTTGTCGCGGGATCATAGGGCATGGGGAACCTCGGGCATCATTCGTTGCCCGCAGGGTCTATACGCCCCGCCTGTGCGGGTCCAGATGCGGCCGACCGGACCCCGTCGAATGCGACCGTCCGCGGACATCGCGAAACACCGCCGGATGCCCCGCGATCGGGGTCCCCGATGCGCGGACGCGCCCTTACAGGCGGCCGTCCTGGATGCGCAGCTGGCGGGCGCGGGTCAGGATGGCATCCTCGACCGCGCGGACGGTGCCCGCCTCGACCGCGGCGCCGCCCGGCCCCTGCAGCGCCAGACGCAGGCTGCGCGCATCCAGGGCCGGGTCGCTGATCTGGATCGTCGCACGATAGGACCGCCCCCCGCCCGGAGGCGTGCCGTAGCCGGTCTGGATCACGCCGGTGAACGGATCGACCGTCTGCACCGGCAGAAAGTTCAGCACGTCCAGGCTGGCGTTCCACAGGTACTTGTTCACCCCGACCATCTGGTCCGGGTTGCCCGACCGGATGAACAGGTCCTGGATCAGGGTGCCCCGCTCGGACGGGCGCATGTCGCGGTCGGGAGTGGGGCCCGCGTTTTCCGTCGTGCCGTTGCCGCAGGCCGCCAGGCCCGCGCACAGCGTCGTGACGATCATCAGGCGCGTGGCGCGTGCATAGGTCATCCCAGTCCCCCGGAGGTCAGTTCAATGGTACAATCTCTTGGGGTCAGCATTAGCCCGGATCGGCGCCGCGAAACAAGCGACTTGAGGCGCGGACCCCGTCTGCACGGCCGACGCGGGGCCTGTCCGGACAGGGCGGTCGGGGCAGGTGTGGCCCAAGTGCATCACGGAAATGGGCAAAGAAAACAGCAGACGCGTGATTCCGTTGCATCACAATCGCGAAAGAGTGAAACAAATTGCATACCCAGGGCGGGACAGCTGGCTTGGGCAACAGAGAGACAAGAGGGAACACACCATGAAGAAGGCACTTATCGCCTCGACCGCGCTGGTCCTGACCGCGGGTATCGCCGCTGCAGACGTCACGATCTCGGGTTATGGCCGTACCGGCGTGCTGTACCAAGAAGGCGGCGTGCGCGGTCCGATCGACACCAATGGCGATGCTCCGGGTGGCCTGGTCGATGCCAGCGACGCGATCGTCCAGTCGCGCCTGCGCATGAACATCGACGCGACGACCTCGACCGACCAGGGCGTCGACTTCGGTGGCCGGATCCGCATCCAGTGGGATCAGGGCGATGACGAAACCACCGTCGCACCCGGCTATGTCTACGTGACCGCCAGCGGCCTGACCGTCGAAATCGGTAACTCGAACACCGCCTACGACTCGGCCGCCCTGCTGTACAACTCGGAAATCGGCGTCTACTCGCGCTCGTTCGGCAACTCGCGCGGCGACTTCTTCGCCTACAACACCGACGGCTACCCCACGCTCGCCAACGTGGTCGACGGTGCGATCGATCGCCGCAGCGACTACATGGGCGTCATGGTCAAGTACGCCGTTGCCGGTGTGAACCTGCGCGCGTCGGTCATCGACCCCGACCAGGTGTACGACCTGCCGACCGACACGTCCGAGAAGGAATACAGCGTCTCGGCCGACTACGTCTGGAATGACTCGGTGACGCTGTCGGCAGCCTACGTGAAGAACGGCGCAGGCATCGACGACAACGACCAGTACTTCGTGGGCGCAGAATACGCGTTCAACGACAAGACCGACATCGGCCTGCTGTACATCGACAACGGTGAAGTGCTGGGCGACGACTCGGACCTGGGCAAGACCATCACGCTGTACGGCAGCTACGAGGTTGCTCCGCTGACCACCATCAACGGCTACGTCGCCAACAACAGCGCAGATTCCAACGAAAGCGACAACGCGTTCGGTATCGGCGGTGCGTACGACCTGGGCGGCGCGATGCTGGCCGGTTCGGTTCAGCGCGGCTACGACGAGAACATCACCGCCGACATGGGCGTGCAGTTCAACTTCTGATCCTTCGCGGTCAGACGTCACATGGAAAGAGCGGGCCTTGCGCCCGCTCTTTTCTTTTTGTCAGGTGGGATCATGGGACTGGACGACATCACCCGCCGCATCCGCGCGGCCGAATCCGCCGCAGGGCGCGCCCCGGGCAGCGTCACGCTGATCGCGGTCAGCAAACTGCAACCTTCCGAACGGGTCGCGGGCGTTCTGGCCGCGGGCCACACCGTCTTCGGAGAGAACTACGTTCAGGAGGCGCAGGCCAAGTGGCCGGCCTGGACCGCGGCGCATCCGGGCGTGTCGGTCCACATGATCGGGCCGCTGCAATCGAACAAGGCGCGGGCCGCCGTGCAGCTGTTCGACGCGATCCACACGCTGGACCGCGTGACGCTGGCCCGCAAGCTGGCCGCGCAGATGGCCGAACAGGGCCGCCATCCGCAGCTGTTCGTACAGGTCAATACCGGGGACGAGCCGCAGAAGGCCGGCATCCTGGCGGATGAGCTGCCCGGCTTCCTGGCGTTGTGCGCCGAGCTGTCGCTGTCGCCTGAGGGCCTGATGTGCATCCCGCCCGACGGCGAGGATCCGGCACCGCATTTCACCCTGCTGCGCGACTTGGCGCGCGACCACGGCCTGCCCGGCCTGTCGATGGGCATGAGCGCCGATTTCGAGACCGCCATCGCCCATGGCGCGACCCATGTCCGCGTGGGTTCGGCGATCTTCGGGGCGCGGAACGCTCAGGGCACGTAAAGCGACGTGCCCGGGGGCGCGTGACGCGCGATCCACATCAGGTCGCGGCGGGCAAAGGCGATGCAGCCTTCGGTCCCGAAACCGGGGCGGCGCCACTGGTGCAAGAAGATCGCCGATCCCCGCCCCGGAACCACATCCGCGTTCCAGTCCGTCGTCAGGATCACATCGTACAGCGGGTCGGCGCGGCGCAGCCGTTCGTGGCTGGCCGCAAGCGGCGCGCGGGCGTGCCGGTTATAGGCCGCATGGCCCGGATCGTCGCACCACAGATCGCCCGGCCCGATCACCCGCGCCCAAGGCGCCGGGCGGGCCAGGCGGTCCGGGCGGTACCACAACCCGGTGATGCGATGGCGGCCCGACGGGGTGGCGTGATCGCCCTCGCGCTTGGCGGGGGTGATCCCGGCGCGGCCGATGCTGCAGGGAATGACGCGGCCCAGAAAACGCAGCCCCTGCGGGGTCAGCACCATGCCGGTCACAGCAGATGCCCCGATTTTTCGGCCTTCACATCCAGATAGCCGGTGTTGTGACGGTTGCGCGGCACGATCAGCGCCACCCGTTCGGGGACCGCGATGCCATGGGCCTGCATCATCGCCACCTTGCGCGGGTTGTTGGTCATCAGGCGCACGGCGCCGAAACCCAGCCGTCGCAGCAGCGCCGCGCCGATGCGGAAGTCGCGCTCGTCATCCTCGAATCCCAGGCGGTGGTTCGCCTCGACGGTGTCAAAGCCCTGGTTCTGAAGGTCATAGGCGCGCATCTTGTTGGCCAGCCCGATGCCCCGCCCCTCCTGGTTCAGGTACAGCAGCACCCCCGCCCCCGCCTGCCCCATCGCGGCCAGCGCGGCGTTCAGCTGCGGCCCGCAATCGCATTTCAGGCTGCCCAGCACGTCGCCCGTGAAGCAGGCCGAATGAAGCCGCGCCAGGACGGGCGCGTCGCGGGGCGGGTCGCCGATCTCGATCGCGTAATGCTCCTCTCCACCGTCATCGGGACGGAAGATGTGCAGCCGCGACCGCTCCGCCGACAACAGCGGCAGGCGCGCCGCCGCGACCGGGGCCATCGCGGCCTCGGCCGCAAGCTGCGCCAGAACCGGACCCGCGGGCAGGCGCGTCAGGCCCGGCGGCGCGGGGGCCGCGACAAGCAACATCGCGGGCAGCAGCTGCGCCGATTTCGCCAGCGCCAGCGCCGCGCGATGGGGTCCCGCATCGCCGTCGCGCAGGGTGGTCAGCGGCCCCTTCATCGGGGTCATCAGGTCACCTGCGGGATCGGCCAACGCCCGCAGCCCCGCCAGATCGGCCCCCATGGGCAGCGCAACCCGCGCCAGATCGCCGTCATAGGCGCGCGCCTTGAGCGTTTCGGCCCGCCGTCCGGTCAGGGCCAGGACGGCGGGGCCAAGCGCGCGCAGATCGGCCAGACGCGCGGGCGACAGTGTCTCGACCGCGGCCGCCAGATGGTCGCCCAAGGCCACCGGCAGGCCCATGCGCAGGTCGGCACGGGCGCGGGCGATGGTCTCGGGCAGGGTCGGGATCAGGCTCATGGGGCCACGCATTCTTGAAACAGTCTGAAACATAACGCACCGATCCGACAACTCCATGTGAGGATTCGCACATGGTGCTGGACGGTCCGGGCCGCGACGCCCAACTCATTGCGCAATGACGCAAAGGAGGCAACCATGGCCGGACTGAAGAAGATCCTGCTTGTCGATGACGAGGAAGACCTGCGCGAGGCCCTGGCCGAACAGCTGGTCGCGACCGACGATTTCGACGTGACCGAGGCCGGCAGCGGCGCCGAGGCGGTCGAAGCCACCAAGAACGCGATCTTTGACCTGGTGGTCCTGGATGTCGGCCTGCCCGACACCGACGGGCGCGAGCTGTGCAAGAAGCTGCGCAAGCTGAACGTCAAATGCCCCATCGTGATGCTGACCGGGCATGACACCGATGCCGACACGATCCTGGGCTTGGATGCGGGCGCCAACGACTATGTCACCAAGCCGTTCAAGTTCCCGGTCCTGCTGGCCCGCCTGCGCGCCCAGCTGCGCACGCACGAACAGTCCGAAGACGCGATCTTCCAGCTTGGGCCGTACACGTTCAAGCCGTCGATGAAGATGCTGATCGACACCAAGGACCGCAAGATCCGCCTGACCGAGAAGGAGACCAATATCCTCAAGTTCCTGTACCGCGCACAGGACGGGGTGGTGGCCCGCGACGTGCTGCTGCACGAGGTCTGGGGATACAACGCGGGCGTGACCACGCACACGCTGGAGACGCACATCTATCGCCTGCGCCAGAAGATCGAGCCGGATCCGTCGAACGCGCGCCTTCTGGTCACGGAATCGGGCGGCTATCGCCTGGTCGCCTGAGGCATCGGCGGGTTTCTGCGCAGACAACTTTGCCGGGAACCCAAGCCCTGATGTGACGTTCTGTCCCCGAAGCCCAGTGGTCGGCGGATGCGGCCACACCCCTCCCTCTCTGTTCTGCCCCGGCGTTCCCTGCGCCGGGGCTTCTTTTTTGGGCGGCCGTCCGGTCAGCGTCCGTGCGGCGCGGTCCAGTCCGCGTCCGGACCGATGGGCACGATGCGGTGTGGATTGATCATGTCGTGGCTGTAGTAATAGTGCCGCATGAAATGATCCGGATGGATCGTCCGGGCGACGCCCGGCCACTGGTACAGCTCGCGTGCCCAGCCCCACAGGTTCGGATAGTCGACGATGCGGCGGCGGTTGCACTTGAAATGCGTGTGATAGACGGCATCGAACCGGACGATGGTGGTGAACAGCCGCCAGTCGGCCTCGGTGATGCGGTCGCCGGTCAGATAGCGGTGTTCGGCCAGCAGCCCCTCGATCCCGTCCAGGCTGTCGAACAGCGGATGGACCGCCTTGTCATAGGCCTCCTGGGTGGTGGCGAAGCCCGCCTTGTAGACGCCGTTGTTGACGGTGTCATAAACGCGGTCGTTGATCGCCTTGATGCGCGCGCGCAGGGGTTGGGGCCAGTAATCGTCCGTGTTGCCGGTCACGCCGTCAAAGGCGCTGTTGAACATGCGGATGATGTCGGCGCTTTCGTTCGACACGATCCGGCCGTTCTGGCGGTCCCACAGGACGGGGACGGTGACGCGTCCCGACATGTCGGGCGTGTCCTTCAGATAGACCTGGCGCAGATAGTCCAGGCCGAACTGACGGTCGCCCGTGGCACCGTCGAAATCGGTGCGGAATTCCCAGCCCTCGCTCAGCATCTCGGGGTGGACGACCGAGATGTCGATGTGATCCTCCAGCCCCTTCAGCGCGCGGAAGATCATCGTGCGATGCGCCCAGGGACAGGCATGGCTGACATAGAGGTGATAGCGTCCCGATTCGGCCGCGAACCCGCCGTCGCCCGTCGGCCCCGCCTGACCGTCCGAGGTCACCCAGTTGCGGAACTTGGCCGTGTCGCGCTTGAACTCTCCCCCGGTGCTGTCGGTGTCATACCATTCGTCCTTCCAGACGCCGTCGACCAGCTGGCCCATGTGAACTCCTTTCGGTGATGTGACGGGGCAACGGGCGGGGGGCCGCCTTGTTCCCCGTCACCCGATGGCGCGGTCGCGGGTCTCGATGCGGATCAGCAGCAGGGCCGCCGCCGCCATCAGCAGCAGCACGGCGAAACTGCCGATGGCCAGGCCAAAGCCGCGCGCAAAGACGACGGCCAGAAGGCTGGGCGCCAGGATGCCGCCCAGGCGGGCGACCGCGCTGGCCGTGCCCATGCCCGTGCCGCGCAGATGCGTGGGATAAAGCTCCGGCGTGAACGCATAGAGCGCGCCCCAGGTGCCCAGCAGCGCAAAGCTCATCACGATCAGGGCCGTTGCGACCAGGGCGGGGCTGCTGGCCAGGGCGAACAGGCCGCAGCCCAGGGCCGACAGGACCAGGAAGGCCGCCAGCGTGGGGCGACGGCCCACCGCCTCGACCCCCCAGGCCGCCAGCGCGTATCCGGGCACCTGCGCCAGTGCCAGGATCACCAGGAAGCCGTATCCGCGCACGAAGCCGAAGCCTTCGGTCGCCAGCTGTCCCGGCACCCAGACAAAGACCCCGTAATAGGACAGCGACACCAGGAACCACACCGCCAGCACGCCGATGGTCGCGCGCCGCAGCGGGGCCGCCATGATCGACGCGGCACCTCCCGACGGCACCGGTGCGGGACGCAGATGCGCGTTGGCGGGCAGCGGCATGGCACCGTTCACGGCCAGCACGCGGTCGATGACGGCGCGCGCCTCGGCCTGTCGGCCCTTGCGGACCAGGTACATCGGCGATTCCGGAATCCAGAACCGCAGGAAGAACCCGATCAGCGCCGGCATCGCCGCGACCAGGAAGATCCAGCGCCACGGCGCGACGGCCCCCATGCTGGCGGCGGCCCAGGCCGTCAGGGCCACGACGATGGTGCCCACCGCCCAGAACCCCTCCAGCCAGACCAGCCAGCGGCCGCGGTTCCTGGGCGGCAGGAATTCGGCCATCATCGCATAGTCGACGGGCAGCGTGCCGCCCACCGCGACCCCGGTCAGAAACCGCAGGATCAGCAGCCAGGTGAAATCGCCGGCCATCACCGATGCCAGCCCGAACACCGCGTCCATCGCGACGGTGCCGATCAGCACCCATTTGCGCCCGATCCGGTCGGCCAGTCGGCCGAAGGCAAAGGCGCCGACGAACATGCCCAGGAAGAACACCGTCCCGATCTGCAGCGCGGTCACCCGCTCCAGGCCAAAGGTCGCGGCGACCGAGGGTGCGGCGAAACCCACCGCGATCACCTGCATCGCGTCCGCCGCCCAGACCAGGCCGAAGATGCCCAGCAGGCGCCACTGGAACCGGCCCGTGCCGCCGCGCGTCAGCGCCTCGTCGATGGTCAGTTTCATGGCCGTCCCCCCTTGTCCCAACAGCCCCTTGCATAGCGCGCGGGGATCATATGGCAAGCCTGCGCCTCGACAGGCCGGGGTCGCGCCGCTAGGGTCCGCGCCCAAAGGAGCCTGCCCCATGTTCACCATCGCCACCTGGAACATCAACTCGGTCCGCCTGCGCGAGGGTCTGGTCGCCCGCCTGCTGCAGGAGGAGGCGCCTGACGTGCTGTGCCTGCAGGAATGCAAGTCGCCGGTGGACAAGATCCCGCTGACCCGGTTCGCAGACCTGGGATACACGCATATCGTGGCGCGCGGGCAGAAGGGTTACAACGGCGTGGCGATCCTGTCGCGCCTGCCGCTGGTGGATGCGGGCGACCGCGACTATGCGCAGCTGGGCCATGCCCGCCACGTCGCCGCCCGGCTGGAGAACGGGGTGGTGATCCACAACATGTACGTCCCCGCGGGCGGCGACATCCCCGACCGTGACCAGAACCTGAAGTTCGGGCAGAAGCTGGATTTCCTGTCGGAGATGCGCGACGTGTTCCACGCCGACCGCCCCACCCGGTCGATCCTGGTGGGCGACCTGAACATCGCGCCGCGCGAGGATGACGTCTGGTCGCACAAGCAGCTTCTGAAGATCGTCAGCCACACCCCGGTGGAGGTCGAGCATCTGCTGGCCGCCCAGGACGCGGGCGGCTGGGTGGACGTCACCCGGCAGGACATCCCACAGGGGCTGCTCTACAGCTGGTGGAGCTATCGGGCCAAGGATTGGGACGCGGCCGACAAGGGACGGCGGCTGGACCATATCTGGGCCACCGCCGACATTGCAGGCGCAGCCCATGGCAGCCGCATCCTGCGCCCCCTGCGCGGCTGGGAGGGGCCCAGCGACCACGTCCCCGTCATGGCCAGCTTCGACCTCTAGGCGTTCTCGGCCAGAGCGTGATCGCCCAGGTCTAGGACGTCCTCGTTCTGGCGGTCCCACTCGCGGCGTTCGGCATCGGTCGCCTGGGGCGAGAACCAGCCGGTGACCACGTAGAGGATGCCGATCAGCGGCGCCGTCCAGCAGGCGAAGGCCAGCGGGATGTAGAGCAGGTTCGTCAGATTGCCGTCCATCACGCCCAGCGACAGGGCGGTGATGACGAAGGCCCCGCCCGCGTTCCACGGGATCAGCGGGGACATCAGGGTGCCCCCCTCCTCGACCGCGCGGGACAGGTTCAGCGTAGAGTAGCCCATGCCGCGGTACAGCGGCGCATACATCCGCCCCGGCAGCGCGATCGAGATATAGGGATCGCCCGCCACAACGTTGGTGGCGAAGGCGGTCGCGATGGCGCTGCTTTGCACGGCGGTAAAGCTTTTGACGCGGCTGATGATGGCGTTGATGATCGCCTCCAGGCAGCCGGTCCGCTCCAGTGCGCCGCCGAATCCCAGCGCGATCAGCATCAGCGAGATGGTCCACATCATCGACTGGATGCCGCCCGCGTTCAGCAGGCTGTCGATGTCGGCCACGCCCGTCTCGATCGCGTAACCGGACTGTGCATAGGTGAAGACGTCGTGCAACCCCGCGCCCTGCAGAAAGATCGCGATGATCCCGCCCAGCAGCACCCCCGCGAACAGCGACGGCAGCGGCGGGCGGCGCGTGACGGCCAGAACGATCACAACCAGCGCCGGGATCATCGGCACCCAGCCCAGCGTGAACTGCGCGGCCAGCGTGTCGGTGATCGCGTCGATGCGCGGCATGCTGGTCTCGGCCGGAGAGATCAGCCAGGTCCCCGCGATGAAATAGATGACCAGCGCGATCAGCATCGCGGGCACGGTCGTGGGCAGCATGTTGCGGATGTGATCGAAGATGTTCACCCCCGTCACCGCCGGCGCCAGGTTCGTCGTGTCCGACAGCGGAGAGATCTTGTCGCCGAAGAACGCCCCCGACACGACCGCCCCCGCCGTCCAGTAGGCCGGAATGCCAAAGCCTGCGCCGATGCCCATCAGGGCCACGCCCACCGTGCCCACGGTTCCCCAGCTGGTGCCCAGGGACAGCGACACGACCGCGCACAGCACCATCGCCGCGACCAGGAAGATCTGCGGGTTCAGCAGCGTCAGCCCGTAATAGATCAGGGTCGGCACCGTCCCCGACGCGATCCAGACCCCGATGATCATGCCCACCACGATCAGCACCGACAGCGACGGCATGGACACGTGGATGACGTGAAACACCCCCTCGCGGATGTCCATCCACCCCTGCCCGCGCAGGACGCCCAGAAGGCCGGTGATGGCCAGCCCCAGGATCAGCGGGATGTGCGGGGTGAAATCGCCGTAATAGAACAGCTGCAGCGCCAGCAGGCCCAGCGTCAGCACGATTGGCAGCAGGGCCAGCCACAAAGGCGGCAGGCCCGGCCGGGTCGGGGGGGTCTCTGTCATGGTCATGTCCCTCATGTCTTCACACGGCCGTGAGGCCTGCGTGATCGCAACGCGCAAACCGGCCCTTTTGTTCAGCCGCCAAGCGCCCCATATTGCGGGGAACACGCCAACCGAACCATGCGGGGCCAGGATGACCATGCTTTTCGAGGGGGCCCAAGCGCCCAAGACCGACGACTTCATCAAGGACGTGACCGAGGCCACCTTCATGGCCGAGGTGGTCGAGGCGTCGATGCAAGTGCCCGTCATCGTCGATTTCTGGGCGCCCTGGTGCGGCCCCTGCAAGACGCTTGGCCCCGCGCTGGAGGCCGAGGTCGCCCGCCACAAGGGCCGCGTGCGCATGGCCAAGATCAACGTGGACGAAAACCAGACCATCGCGGGCCAGCTGCGCGTGCAGTCGATCCCGACCGTCTATGCCTTCTTCCAGGGCCAGCCGGTCGATGCCTTCCAGGGCGCGGTGCCAGCCAGTCAGGTCAAGCAATTCGTCGACAAGCTGGCCGCGATGTCGGGCGATGACGGCGGCTTGGCCGACGCCCTTGCCGCGGCCGAGCAGATGATCGAGGACAACGAGGCCGCCGATGCCATCGAGACCTTCACCGCCATCATCGGAGAGCTGCCCGACAGCCCCGAGGCCTGGGGCGGGCTGATCCGCGCCCATCTGGCCGCGGGCGACCATGCCGCCGCCGCCTCGACCCTGACGCAGGTGCCAAGCCCCCTGGCCCATGCCGGCCCGGTCGAGGCCGCGCGCGCCAAGCTGGCCTTGGCTCAGCAGGCCGCCAGCGCGGGTCCGCTGGACGATCTGGCCGCCCGCGTCGAGGCCGATCCGGCCGATCAGCAGGCACGGCTGGAATACGCGCAGGCACTGCATGCCGACGGCCAGCTGGAGGCCGCCATCGACATCCTTCTGGACAGCTTCCGCCGCGACCGCGAGTGGAACGACGGCGCTGCCAAGGCGCAGCTGATCACGATCTTCGACAGCCTCAAGCCCACCGACCCCATCGGGCAGAAGGGCCGCCGCCGCCTGTCCTCGCTGATCTTCGCCTGACCGATGGCGCTGCGTTTCGACCTGCCCGACCGCATCCCGCTGTTCCCGCTGCCCGGGGCCGTGCTGATGCCGCGGGCCCGCATGCCGCTGCACCTGTTCGAACCGCGTTATCTGCAGCTGCTGGAAGACACGCTGAAGACCGATCACCGCCTGATCGGGATGATCCAGCCCGAGGGCGACGGCCTGTCCGCCATCGGCTGCGCGGGCCGGGTCGTGGCGTTCTCGGAAACCGGCGACGGGCGGATGATGATCTCGCTTGGCGCGATCTCGCGGTTCCGCCTGCAGGAGGTCGAGGAGGGCTTTGCCCCCTACCTGCAGGGCCGCGTCGACTGGTCCTCGTTCGGGCGCGACCTGTCCGGCCCGGAGCAGGATCCGACGCTGGACCGCAAGGCGCTGTTTTCGCTGCTGGACCGCTACATGCAGACGCAGGAGCTGTCGACGGACTGGGACGCCGCCGCCGAGGCGGAGGACGAGCTGTTGATCAATTCGCTGTCGATGATGCTGCCCTTCACGCCCGGCGACAAGCAGGCGCTGCTGGAATCGCCCACCCTGGCCGACCGCCGCGAGCTGCTGGTCGGCCTTATCGAATTCGCCCTGCACGGCGGAGAGAACGAGGAACGCCTGCAATGACCGATGCCCCCCTTTTCGACCGCCACATGCTAGAGGCGCTGGTCTGCCCGGTGACCCATGCCACGCTCAGCTATGACGCCCAGGCGCAGGAGCTGGTGTCCCGCACGGCGGGGCTGGCCTTTCCGATCCGTTCGGGCATCCCGATCATGCTGATCGACGAGGCCCGCCAGATCCGCGCAGATGACTGACCCGCGCGCAGGGGCGTGACCGACATGGACCGCCCCGTGGCGATCCCGCGGGTGGCGGCCGCGCGCCGGCCCGAACCTGCCGCCCTGCCCCTGTGGCTGCGGACCGTCATCATCGCCTGCTGCGTTATCGAGGCGTTCTGCTTTGCCGCGCCCATGCTGGGCTTGGGCAGCGCGCGGACGGCCTCGGTGATGCTGGGCGGCTTCTGGGCGCCGCTGGTGGGCGACGGGGTCGGGCTCTATCCCGGTCAGGGGGTCGCGATGTTCCTGACCTACGGCCTGCTGCATTCCGGACCGCTGCATCTGGCGATGAACATGATCTCCCTGGCCGCCGTCGGCCGAGAGCTGGTGCGCATGATCGGATCGGCCCGCATGGCCCTGACCTATCTGCTCAGCCAGATCGCCGCCGGCATGGTCTTCGCCTGGATGGAGCCCGATGCCGGGCCGATGGTCGGCGCCTCGGGCGCGGTCTTCGGGTTGGCGGGGGCGCTGGTCGGCTATGCGGCGATCACCCTGCGCCGCCGTCACCGCCCGATGAGCCCGCTGGTGCGCGCCGTGGCGCTGATCCTGGGGCTCAACGTGGCGCTGACGCTGCTGATGCCGTCGATCGCCTGGCAGGCGCATCTGGGCGGGGGCGTGGCGGGCTTGGTGCTGGGGCTGATCTTTGCCCTGATCCCGCGGCGCTGACCCCCTGCCGACGCCGGTGCGGCCCTCAGCCGTCCTGGGGGGTCCGGGGGGCCTGCCCCCCGGCGTCGCGGGACGCAATCTGCGCGCTTTCGTCATCCGCCACCGCTGCGGTGGTGCTGTCCGTCGCAGGCTGTTCCACCGGGTCAGCGTCACCCGGATCGTCGCTGACCGGCGCATCTTCGATGGCCGCTTCCGGCTCGGCGGCGGCATCGTCGCGGATGACATCTTCGGGATCGAAGGCGTCCTCGATCCCCTCGGCGGCCATCAGGCGCCGCAGCGCCGCGCGGAACTCGTCCGCGGGCTGCCAGACCAGCGATGCCGCATCCTGCCCCTCGACCTGCGCCAGGTGCTCGGCCACCAGGCGGTGCCCGATGCCATAGCCGGTCCATTTGCGCATCCGCCCACGCCCCAGGAACCACTCGCCTTGATCATAGTCACGGCGTGCCCACAGTCCCGCGGCCTGCTTCAGCGTGCCCAGCCCCGGCCGCGTCTGATCCCAAGGGTCGGGCGGCCCGCCCAGAACCTGCTGGACGAAATGTCCCGCCAGCCCCTCGCTGACCAGCGCCTCGCCTAGGGACCGACCGTATCCCGGCCCATCCCACCGCGTCAGGCGATGCAGTGCGTGGATCAGGGTGCGGCGGAAATGCTCAGGCTCGACCCGGTCGGGGTCCAGCGTGATCTCGATGATGCCGGGGGCCGGGGCGTGGCCCGCGATACCCCATTCGGGGATCACCCCGTCGCCCGCCCGCACCACAAGGTCGAACCGGGGCAGGTCCAGATGCGCCTCGGCCATCGCCACCATTTCGCGCGCATGGGCGCGGATCTCGGCCATGACGGGTGTCAGGGCGCTGCGGGCGTTCAGCATGTGCAACTGCCAGATCGTCATGGCCACATCCCGTTCTGGCCGGTCCCTACCGCGGTCATCAGACCTCGGGGACCAGCACCTCGCGCTTGCCGACATGGTTGGCGCTGCTGACAACGCCCTGCTCCTCCATCTGCTCGACCAGGCGCGCGGCCTTGTTGTAGCCGATGGCCAGCTTGCGCTGGATATAGCTGGTGGAACATTTGCGGTCCTTGGCGACGATCATCACAGCCTGATCATACAGTGCATCGTCCGATCCGTCGCCGCCCAGGCCCAGCACCGCGTCGATGTCGTCGGCCTTGTCGTCCTCGGGGCCCTCGACCACGCCCGACTTGTAGCTGGGCGGCCCAAAGGATTTCAGGTGGGTCACGATCTCCTCGACCTCCTCGTCGCTGACGAAGGGACCGTGGATACGGGTGACGCGCGCGCCGTTGCCCATGTACAGCATGTCGCCCTGGCCCAGCAGCTGCTCTGCCCCCTGCTCGCCCAGGATGGTGCGGCTGTCGATCTTCGAGGTGACCTGAAAGCTGACCCGCGTGGGGAAGTTCGCCTTGATCGTGCCGGTGATGACATCGACCGAGGGACGCTGCGTCGCCATGATCAGGTGGATCCCCGAGGCGCGGGCCATCTGCGCCAGGCGCTGGATGCAGGCCTCGATCTCCTTGCCGGCGACCATCATCAGGTCGGCCATCTCGTCGACGACCACGACGATATAGGGAAAGGTCTCGGGCTGGAACTCCTCGGTCTCCCAGATCGCGTCGCCGGTATCATCGTCAAAGCCCGTCTGGACGGTCCGCTTGAACATCTCGCCCTTCTTCAGGGCCTCGGTGACGCGGCCGTTATAGCCCTCGATGTTGCGCACGCCCATCTTGGACATCTTGCGATAGCGGTCCTCCATCTCGCCCACGACCCATTTCAGCGCCACGACGGCCTTCTTGGGGTCGGTGACGACCGGGGACAGCAGGTGCGGGATGCCGTCATAGACGGACAGTTCCAGCATCTTGGGGTCGATCATGATCAGCCGGCATTCGTCAGGAGTCAGCTTGTAGAGCAGCGACAGGATCATGGTGTTGATCGCGACCGACTTGCCCGACCCGGTGGTGCCCGCGATCAGCAGGTGGGGCATCTTGGCCAGGTTCGCCACGACGGGATCGCCGCCGATGTCCTTGCCAAGCGCCAGTGGCAGCGGCTGCGTGCCGTCGCCGAAGGCGCGCGAGGCGAAGATCTCGCGCAGCAGCACCTTTTCGCGCTTGGCGTTGGGCAGTTCGATCCCGATCACGGTGCGGCCGGGAACGGTGCTGACGCGCGCGGACAGGGCCGACATCGACCGGGCGATGTCGTCGGACAGGCCGATCACGCGGCTAGCCTTCAGGCCCGGCGCGGGTTCCAGCTCGTACAGCGTCACGACCGGGCCGGGGCGGACCTCGGTGATCTGGCCCTTGACGCCGTAATCGTCCAGCACCGCCTCCAGCATGCGGGCGTTCTCCATCAGCGCCTCGTGGGACACGGGCACCACGTCGCTGTCCGATGGCGCCGACAGCAGCGCCAGCGGGGGCCGCTCATAGGCGGGGCTGCCGCTGTCGTCGAACCGCAGGGCGGGCTCGGCCTCGGCCCGCGCGCTGCGCGAGGGTTCGGCGCGCTTGGCGGGGGCGATGATCTGGCGCGGCGTCTCGGCGCCGAAGGGGCGCGGGTCGACCGGCTCCTCGGGGGCGGGGGTCGCTGGCGCACCCTCGCGGGCCAGCCGGGACGCGACCGCCTTCAGCACCGACGACTTGGCGGTGCTGGTGCGGATGGCGTCGCTGATGCGGCCGCGGACCTCGGCCTCGGACGGGGCGGCGCCCTCGTAATCCGAATCGCGCTCGATCAGCTCGGGCTCGGGCATCTCGGATTCCAGCTCGAATGCCGGCGGGGCGGAACGGCGGCGGGCAGCGGGTGCGGCCTTGCGGGGGGCGGCGCCCTCGGCGCGCGGTTGGCGCAGGCGCTGCGCCGCGCCGGCGGCGGCCGATCCCGCCAGAACCGTCCCCTGCAGCGCCGTCGCCAGCCCCTGCCGGAACCGCAGCCACAGGGCCGCGACCTCGGTCCGGTCGAAGCCCAGGACGAAAGCCGCCGCCGCGACCACGGCCACCGCGACCAGCAACGCCGCCAGGCGGATGCCCAGCTGCGCCTTCATCGGCAGCAGGTTCAGCATCGCGCCCATCACCATGTCGCCGAAATGGCCGCCCAGGCCGTAATTCTGCTGCCATTCGGGGCCGGGGATCAGCGTGCTGGCATAGATCGACACCAGGGCCACGGCGATCGGGGTGAAGATGCCGCGCATCAGGCGCTCCTCGCCCTTGTGCAGCATCATGCGCAGGCCCCAGACCCAGGCCGCGACGACCAGCATCCAGGCCCCCATGCCCGCGATCATGATCAGCGCCGAGGCGATCATCGCCCCGATCCCGCCTAGCATGTTCTGCGCCGGCGCGTCGGTGGCCGACCCGAAGCTGGGATCGTCGGGCGACCAGCTGCCCAGCATCATCGTGATCAGGATGCCCAGCACGATCAGCCCCGCGCCGATGGCCTCCTTGCCGCGTCGTTCCAGGGCGGCTTGGGTCGACTGGTCGAACAGCGGGTCGCGGTGTTTCGCCTGCCAGCTTGCCATGATCTCAGCCCCCCGTTTCGTCATATAGGACCGCCCGCAGGCGGGTCAGCGCGGCGCGCGTCTGGTCGGCATCGGCCACCAGCGCCACCCGGATGAAGCCCGCGCCGGGATTGATCCCGTCCACGTCGCGCGACAGATAGGCGCCGGGCAGCACCTGGATGCCCGCCTGCGCCCACAGCGTCCGCGCGGCCTGTTCACCGTCGGCCACCGGCAGCCACAGAAAGAACCCGCCCTCCGGCGGCAGATAACTAGGAATGTCGCCCAGGATCTCATCCGCGATGCGGTATTTCCGCTGGTACAGGGCCAGGCTGGCGGCCACGTGATCCTCGTCCGACCAGGCGGCGGCGCTGACGCGCTGCACCGGCAGCGGCAGGGGCGCGCCCGCATAGTTGCGCAACCGCCGCATCTGGGCGATCTGGGCGCGGCCGCCCGCGGCGAAGCCCGACCGCAGGCCGGGCAGGTTCGACCGCTTGGACAGCGAGTTGAACATCACCACCCGGTCGGGCAGGCCCATCGCAGTCGCGACCTGCAGGGCACCCGGCGGGGGCGCATCGCGCCAGATCTCGGAATAGCATTCGTCGGCCAGGATCAGGAAATCGTGCCTCTCGGCCAAGGTCACCAGCGTTTCCAGGTATTCGCGGTCGGCAACCGCCCCCTGCGGGTTGGCGGGCGAACACAGATAGGCCAGCGCCACCCGGTCCAGCAGCGCCCGGTCCAGCCCCGCGTAATCGGGCAGGTTGCCCGTGGCGGGCGTGGCCGGCACGAACAGCGCCTGCGCCTGCACCGCGGCGGCGGCGACCGCATAGACCTGATAGAACGGGTTCGGCACCAGCACGATCGGCTGCTGGCCGGCCTTGGTCTCGGGGCACAGGGCCAGGGCCGCGTTGAACAGTCCCTCGCGCGTGCCGTTCAGGACCATCAGCCGGTCGGGCGCGACCTCCAGGCCATAGCGGCGGTCCAGCCAGCCGCCGATCGCCGACAGCAGTTCGGGCGCGCCCTCGTTCGGGGGGTATTTCGCCAGTTCGGGCAGGCTGTCGGCCATCACCTGCGCCACGAAACCGGGCATCGGGTGGCGGGGCTCTCCGATGGTCAGGATCATGGGGGATTCGCCGGGGGCCAACCCCGGCTCGATATCCGACAACAGCGCCCGCAAACGCGGGAACGCGTAGTCCGGCAGGTTCGAGAACCGCTCGGGGAATGCCATCTCTGCCTCGCTTTTCGGGGTCTGCGCCCCGTTCCTTGGCGGAAACATTAGCGTGATCCGGGCCTTGCGTCCAGCAAAGACCCGGTCACGCGAGCGCGGCCTCGGCCCCCGCCGCCACACGCAGCAGATGCCGGTCCTGACCGGCATGGCCCAGCAGGCTGATCCCGCAGGCCGGGTGCCCGGTGGGCAGGGTGATCGCGGGCAGGCCCAGCAGGTTCGCGATCCGGGTGTTGCGCAGGGTCAGCAGGTTGGCGCGCACGAATTCCGACCCGTCGGTCATCAGCCGTTGGGTCGCGGGCGGCAGGATCGGCACCGTCGGCAGCAGCACGGCGTCGTATCCGCCGACGACCTCCTTGATCCACTTGCGGCGCACGCGGGCCAGGCTTTCCCATGCCGCGACATAGTCGGGCGCGCTGACCCCTGCCCCGCCGCGGAACCGCTCCAGGATGGGCTGCCACATCAGTTCCGGCGCATCCTCGATCTGGGCGCGCCAGATGCCATAGGCCTCGGGGGCGAACAGCTGCGGCGACAGGGCCATGGCCTTGTCCAACCAGTCGGTCGAGACATGGGCGATCTGCGCCCCCGCCCGGCCCAGCCGGTCCATCGCGTCCTGGAACGCCGTCACCGGTCCGGATTCGGCGTCGTCGAAGGGCAGCCCCTCCAGCACCATCAGGCGCAGGCCCTGCACGCCCGCCCCCTCCAGATCGGGGGCGCGCTGATCGGCCATGATGGCGAAGATCTGGGCGCAATCCTCGACGCTGCGGGCGATGGGGCCCGCGATGTCGAACCTGCGCGCCAAGGGCACGACGCCCTTTTCGGGCAGCGCGCCATGCGTGGGCTTGAACCCCACCAGCCCGTTCCAGGCCGCGGGCACGCGGACAGACCCGCCCGTGTCGGTGCCAACCGCCGCCGCCGCCAGCCCCAGCGCCACCGACACCGCCGCCCCGGAGGAAGAGCCCCCCGGCGCCAGGTCCGGGTCCAGCGCATTGGGCGGCGTCGCCGTGCGCGGGTTCAGCCCCAGCCCGGAAAACGCCAGTTCGGTCATGTGGGTCTTGCCCAGGCAGACCATGCCGCGACGGGCCGCGCGCGCCAGGATGTTGGCGTCCTTGCGCGGCACGCGCCCCTCCAGCAGGCGCGATCCGGCCTCGGTCACGGTGCCGCCGCTGTCGATGTTGTCCTTCCAGCTGATGGCCACGCCGTCCAGCAGGCTGTGGCGGCGTTCCTGTTTGGCACGGTCATGGGCGGCCACGGCCTCGGACCGGGCACGGGCGGCGGTCAGGCGGGCATAGATGCGCGCGCAGTCGGGGTGATCCTTCGCGGCGGCCAGATAGGCCTCGGTCTGGTCGATGGGGTCCAGGACCCCCGCCATGATGGCGCGGCCCTGCTGGGTGGCCGATGCCCGCAACCAGTCCATTCAGAAATCCACCGCGATTCCGCCCTTTTCCCAGTCGCCATAGCGGACCGGCTCCGGCCCGTCGCGCCCGCCGTATTCGACCGGCAGGATCTGCCCGGCCTGCTGTTTCCTGCGGGCCTCGGCCTCGGCCAGGGCGCGCTGTGCTGCGGCGGGCAGGGCGGGGGTGTCATCGCTCATGGAAAGATCCTCCGAATGGGCGTAAGGGGTCGCGGAACAGTGTTGAACATCACTTAGGCAAAGGAAAGCGTTTTGGCAAAGCCGGGCGGCGATATGGCGCGCAAGGGCGCATTGCGATTGATCCAGGGCGTTCGCGACGGGCGGTCCCTGTCGGACCAGTCCGGCAGCCTGCGCGCGCTGCCGGTGGCCGAACAGGCCCGGGCGGCCCGGCTGGCGGCCGAGACGCTGCGCCATCAGGGTCGCGCGGACGTGGTGATCGACGCCTTCGTGAACCGCAGGCCCGCCCCCCAGATCGCCGACGTGCTGCGCCTGGCCGTGGTCGAGATGCTGGAGCTGGGCGCCCCTGCCCACGGCGTCGTGGGTGCGGCGGTCGACCTGACCCGCACGCTGGGCGCGCGCGGCCAGGCGGCGGCGGGCATGGTCAACGCGGTCCTGCGCAAGGCGGGGGCGTATCAGGGCTGGGCCGACCTGGCACCGCAACCTTTGCCCGAATGGCTGCGCGGCCCGCTGGTCGAGGCTTACGGCGACGCGGTGATGACCGCCATCGAGGCCGCCCATCAGCGCGGCGCGCCCCTGGACCTGACGATGAAGCCCGGCGCGGACCCGGTGCCGGGCGCCGATGCGCTGCCCACCGGGTCGTGGCGCCTGCAGGGTCCGGCGCAGGTGACCGCCCTGCCGGGGTTCGATGAGGGCCAGTGGTGGGTCCAGGATGCCGCCGCGGCCCTGCCCGCGCGCCTGCTGGCCCCGCAGCCCGGCGAACGCATCGCAGACCTGTGCGCGGCGCCCGGCGGCAAGACGCTGCAGCTGGCGGCGGCCGGTGCCCATGTCACCGCCGTGGACATCAGCGAACAGCGCCTGCGCCGCGTGACCGAGAACCTGGCCCGCTGCGGGCTGACCGCCGATCTGGTCGCGGCCGACGTGCTGGACTGGCGCCCGGACGTGGCACCCGACGCGATCCTGCTGGACGCGCCCTGCAGCGCCACGGGCACCATCCGCCGCCATCCCGACCTGCCCTTCATCCGCGACGGCCACGGCATCGCCGAGCTGATCGAGCTGCAGACGACCCTTCTGGATCACGCGCTGTCGGTGCTACGGCCCGGTGGGCGGCTGGTCTATGCCACCTGCTCGCTGATCCCCGACGAGGGCGAGGTCCAGATCGACGAGGTGCTGGTCCGCCATCCCGGCCTGATCGTGGAACGCCCGGACCTGTCGCGGATCGACCTGCCCGGCATCGACCCAGCCTGGATCACCGAGGAGGGCGGCCTGCGCCTGCGCCCGGATTACTGGGCCGACCGGGGCGGGATGGACGGGTTCTACATGGTCTGCCTGCGCAAGCCCGGCTGAACGGAACCGTCGGGCCGCCTTGCGCCTTCCTTCCGCGAATGCGGATGAAAGGATGAGCAGATGAGGCTGACCACTGTCGCGATGGGACTGAAACTGGCGCAGGCCGTCCTGCGCACGCGCGGCGCCAGCACGGCGGCCAAGGGTGCGGGCGGCCTTGCCTCGGGGATCGGCACGGCCGTGATGGTCGTGGCGGCGGTGCAGCTGGCGCAGCAGCTGTTCTCGTCCCGCAAGCGCTGAGGCGCTGGACCTTCGGCGGGGGTTTCGGTAACTGGGCGTCACCCAGAGACACGAGGCCCCCATGTCCGACCCCGTCGCCATCCGACGCGCGCTTCTCTCCGTTTCCGACAAGACCGGCCTGATCGATTTCGCCCGCGCCCTGGATGCGCGCGGCGTCCAGATCCTGTCCACCGGCGGCAGCGCCAAGACCCTGCGCGACGCGGGCCTGTCCGTGACCGACGTGGCAGACGTGACGGGTTTCCCGGAGATGATGGACGGCCGCGTCAAGACGCTGCACCCGGCGGTGCATGGTGGCCTGTTGGCGCTGCGCGACAACGCGGACCACGTGGCGGCGATGGAGGAGCATGGCATCGGCGCGATCGATCTGCTGGTCGTGAACCTCTATCCGTTCGAGGAGACCGTGGCCAAGGGCGCGGCCTATGACGACTGCATCGAGAACATCGACATCGGCGGCCCGGCGATGATCCGCGCCGCCGCCAAGAACCACGGCTTTGTCACCGTTGTCGTGGACGTTCAGGATTACGACGCCGTTCTGACCGAACTGGACGCCAACGGCGGGACCACCCTGCCCTTCCGGCAGCGGATGGCGCAGGCGGCTTATGCCCGCACCGCCGCCTATGACGCAGCCGTCAGCACCTGGATGGCGGATGCGATCGGAGAGGCGACGCCCCGCCGCCGCGCCTTCGCCGGCACGCTGGCGCAGGGCCTGCGCTATGGCGAGAACCCGCATCAGCAGGCGGCCTTCTATGTCACGGGCGATGCGCGCCCCGGCGTTGCCACCGCCAAACAGCATCAGGGCAAGGAGCTGTCCTACAACAACATCAACGACACCGATGCCGCCTTCGAGCTGGTGTCCGAGTTCGACCCGGCGGACGGCCCCGCCTGCGCGATCATCAAGCACGCCAATCCCTGCGGCGTGGCCCAGGGCGCGACCGCGCTGGAGGCCTACAAGCGGGCGTTTGATTGCGACCGCACCTCCGCCTTCGGCGGCATCATCGCGCTGAACCAGCCGCTGGACGGGGCCACGGCTGAAGAGATCGTCAAGATCTTCACCGAGGTCGTCATCGCCCCCGATGCCGACGCCGACGCGCGCCGCATCTTTGCCGCCAAGAAGAACCTGCGCCTGCTGACCACGGGCGGTCTGCCCGATCCGCGCGCGGGCGGGCTGACCTTCCGGCAGGTGTCGGGCGGCATGCTGATCCAGGGTCGGGACAACGGCCATGTGGCCCGCGCCGACCTGCGCATCGTGTCCGACCGCCAGCCGTCGGAACAGGAGCTGGCCGATCTGATGTTCGCCTGGACCGTCGCCAAGCACGTGAAATCCAACGCCATCGTCTATGCCAAGGACCTGGCCACCGTCGGCATCGGCGCGGGCCAGATGAGCCGCGTGGACAGCACCCGCATCGGGCGGCGCAAGTCCGAGGACATGGCCCAGGTCCTGGGCCTGTCGGAACCGCTGACCAACGGTGCGGCGGTGGCATCCGATGCGTTCTTCCCCTTTGCCGACGGCATCGAGGCCCTGGCCGAGGCCGGCGCCCGCGCGGTCATCCAGCCCGGCGGCTCGATGCGCGACGACGAGGTGATCGCGGCGGCCAACCGCCTTGGGCTGGCGATGGTCCTGACCGGCCAGCGTCACTTCCGCCACTGATGGCCGCGCCTGCGAAACCCGCCGCCCGCAAGGCGCGCCCGGCACCCCAGCCCGCGCGCAGCGACATGCGGCCGGTGATCTGGGTCGCGCTGGCGATCTTTCTGGCCGACCAGGCGCTGAAATACGTCGTCGTCCACATGCTGGACCTGGACCGCGTGCGGTCGATCGACGTGTTCCCCCCCTGGCTGAACCTGCGCATGGCCTGGAACCAGGGCGTGAACTTTGGCCTGATGGCGTCGGATACGGACATCATGCGCTGGGTGCTGATCGGGGTGGCGCTGGTCATCTGCACCTGGGTGTGGATCTGGGTCTGGCGCGCGGGCCTGGGGCGGTTCGCCCGCATCTCGGCCGGGCTGCTGATCGGCGGCGCGCTGGGCAACGTGGTGGACCGCGTTCTTTATGGTGCGGTGGCCGATTTCCTGAACATGTCGCTGCCGGGCTGGCAGAACCCCTACAGCTTCAACGTGGCCGACATCTCGATCTTTGCGGGCGCGTTGGGGCTGGTGCTGATGCCGCAGCCCAAGACGACCGAAACCCCCGCCCCGGCAAAGCCCCGCACACAGCGCACGGCGCCCAAGCCGCCTGCGCGTCCGGCACCCAAGGTGCCTTCGCCGCCACCCGCCGGTCCGCGCCAGCCCGACCTGTTCGCGCCCGCCGACCAACAGGGTCGTGACGGCGACGGAAAACCGGGCTAGAACGGCGCAACGGACCAAAGGGGGCAGGACATGCGGACAAGCGCGCTGGTGATCGGATTTGCGGCCGCGATGGGGCTTTCCGCCTGTGGCGGCGGGACGCTGAACAATATCGGCGCGGGCCAGGTGGGGCCGGATGAATTCGCGATCCTGCCCACGCGGTCGCTGTCGATGCCGCCCGATCTGGCGGTGCTGCCCGCACCCACGCCGGGCGGCGCGAACATCACCGACCCGAACCCCCGCGGTGACGCGGTCGCCGCCTTGGGCGGCAACCCGGAACGTCTGGCGAACCAGGGCATCGGGGCCGCGGACCAGGCGCTGATCGCGCAGGCCGCCCGCGCGGGCACCGACCCGCAGATCCGCGAACGCCTGGCGCAATCGGACGCCGAATGGCGGGCCCGCAACGGCCGCCGCCCGCTGGAGCGCATCATGGGCACGCCGGTCTATCAGCGCGCCTATGCGCCGATGGCGCTGGACCCCGTCAGCGAACAGCGGCGCTGGCAGCGCGCCGGGGCCATCACCTCGACCGCGCCGGCGCCCGCGGCAGAGTGAGCACCGCCGTCTTCGACCCGACGGACCCCGGTTTCGGGGCCGATCCCTGGCCCGCCTATGCCGCGCTCAGGGCGCAGCCGGGCCTGCCCCTCTGGCCGGGCTTCGGTGGCCATCTGGCATCGCGCATGGCGGATGTGCGCGCCATCGCGCTGGACCGGCGCATGGTGCGCGCGCCCGCGGCCTTTGCCCCGCCCGAACAGGTGCGCGCGATGCAGGTCGCGGGCAACTTCCACGACATGCCGTTCCACGAACGCTTCGTGCAGACCTCGATGCTGGACACGGACGGGCCGGATCACGACCGGCTGCGCCGCGCGGTGTTTCCGTTCTTTACCCGGACCCGGCTGGAGGGGATGCGCGGTTTCGTCACGGCCTGGGTCGATGCTGCGCTGGACTGCCTGGTCCCGCAGGGGCGGATCGACTTCATCGCCGATCTGGCGGCGCACCTGCCTGGACAGGTGATCGGCCACCTGATCGGCACGGACCCGGCGCTGGCCCCGCAGATGACCGAATGGTCCGATCATGTGGTCAGCTATTTCGACATCGACCGGACGCCCGCCAAGAAGGCCCGCGCCGAGGAGGCCACGCGTCTGTTCGCGGCGCTGCTGGAGGACCTGCACGCCGAACGCGCCGCCCACCCGCGCGACGACCTGATGTCCGCGATGATCGAGGCCGAGCGGGCGGGCCTGATGACCCATGACGAGCTGATCGCCACGATCATGCAGATCCTGCATGCGGGGCATGGATCGACCATCGACGTGCTGGGGTCGGGGATGGTGGCGCTGCTGGATCACCCGGACCAGGCGGCGCTGCTGCGCGCGCAGCCGGACCTGATGCCGCAGGCCGTGCAGGAGATGTTCCGCTTTGCCGCGCCGCTGCCGTTCTTTCACCGCTATGCGTCGGAGGACCTGACGATCTGCGGGCGGGACTGGCCCAAGGGCACGCTGTTCGGGCTGCTTTACGCGTCGGCCAACCGCGACCCCGAGGCCTTTGCCGATGCCGACCGCTTTGACGTCACCCGCCGTCCGAACGTGCATCTGGCCTTTGGCGCAGGCGTGCATGTCTGTCTGGGCAACAATCTGGCGCGACTGAACATGGAGACGCTGTTCACGGCCCTGCTGGCCCGCGCGCCGGGGATGGCGGTGGATGGGCCAGTGCGGTGGAAGCAGGGGCTGCAGGCGCATGGGCCGCTGTCCCTACCGGTGCGTCTGACCGCCTGACCGGCGCGCGGGTCGGAACGGGTCGCCCGGCCCGCCCCCATCGAGGGGGCCGTCCGGGCGTGCGGCTGGCGCCGCGACCCCTGCCGCCGGCGCTGCACATTCCCGCGAGCGTGGCTTGCGCGGCTTGCCCCTGAAGTCCAAGTTGCCCCTCAGCAAGAGGAGGTTGCTCCACCCATGCGTCTTTCCGCATCCCGTTCCGCCCTGGCCGTGGCCCTGGCGCTTGGCACGTCGCTGACCGGCCTGCCCGCCCTGGCGCAGGACGCCGCCGCCCCGATGCCCGACGGCGTCACCCATTTCACCCTTCCCAACGGCCTGGAGACGGTGGTCATCCAGGACGAGCGCGCGCCCGTCGTGGTGCAGATGGTCTGGTACAAGATCGGCGCGGCGGACGAGGTGCCGGGCAAGTCCGGCATCGCGCACTATCTGGAACACCTGATGTTCAAGGGCACCGACACGCTAGAGCCCGGAGAGCTGTCCAAGACCGTGACCGCGAACGGCGGCAGCGACAACGCCTTCACATCGTGGGATTTCACGGCCTATTTCCAGCGCATCGCCAGCGACCGCCTGCCCTTGGTAATGGGGATGGAGGCCGACCGCATGGCCAACCTGAACATCCGCGACGAGGACTGGCAGGCCGAACGCCAGGTCGTGCTGGAGGAGCGTGCGCAGCGCGTCGACAGCGACCCCGCCGCCCAGTTCGCCGAAGAGCTGAACGCGGTCGTCTATGACAACCACCCCTATGGCCGGCCGATCATCGGCTGGCGCGACGAGATCGAGGCGCTGACCCGCGACGACGCGGTCGCCTGGTACGACACGCATTATTCGCCGAACGAGGCCGTTCTGGTCATCGCCGGCGACGTCACCCCCGAGGAGGCGCGTGCCCTGGCCGAGGAGCATTACGGTGCCATCCCCGCCAAGGGCGAGGCCGAACCGCGCATCCGCCCGCAGGAGCCGCCCAAGCGGACCGCGCGGCGGCTGGAGATGTCGGACCCGCGCGTCGCGCAGCCCCGGATGATCCGCACCGTGCTGGCCGCGGAACGCGATCCGGGCGCGCAGGAGGATGCGGCGGCGCTGACCGTGCTGGCGGCGCTGCTGGGTGGGTCGTCGCAGACCTCGTATCTGGCGCAGCAGCTGACGCTGCCGGGGACGGCGCTGTGGGCGGGGGCCAGCTATGATGGGCTGTCGCTGGACCGGACCGAATTCATGCTGTCGCTGGTTCCGGCCGAGGGCACCCCGCCCGAGGAGGCCGAAGCGGCATTGGACGAGGCGCTGGCGCAGTTTCTGGCCGAAGGTCCGGACGAGGCCGACCTGGAGCGCGTCAAGACCCGCATCCGGGCCGAGGAGATCTATTCGCGCGATTCGGCGCATGGCCGGGCCTATGACTATGGCCAGGGGCTGTCGACCAGCCTGACCGTGCAGGACGTGAACGACTGGCCCGACATCCTGGACGCGGTCACCGCCGAGGACGTGATGGCCGCCGCCCGCGACGTGCTGCAGGCGCCCGCCGTGACCGGCTGGCTGCTGCCCGCTCCCGCAAAGGCGGAGGCCGCCGCGACCCAGGAACCGGCCCCGGCCACCCCCGACGAACAGACCGAGGTGCAAGGATGATCCGTGCCGCAATCGCCACCGTTCTTGCCCTGCTGGCCGTGCCGGCGCAGGCGATCGAGATCCAGGACGTCACCTCTCCGGGCGGGATCAAGGCCTGGTTGGTCCAGGACGACAGCATCCCCTTTGTGGCGCTGGACATCCAGTTCCGGGGCGGCGCCAGCATGGACGCCGAGGGCAAGCGCGGCGCGGTCAACATGATGACCGCGCTGCTGGAGGAGGGCGCCGGGTCGAACAGCGCCACGCAGTTCGCCCAGGCGATCGAGGACCTGGGCGCGCGGCTGTCCTTTTCGGCCAGCGACGACACGGTGTCCGTGGGCTTCCAGTCCCTGACCGAGAACCGCGACGCCGCCGCCGACCTGCTGGCCCAGGCGCTGGCGCAGCCGCGGTTCGACGACGATGCGCTGACCCGCGTGCGCGGACAGGTGCAGGCGGTGATCCGGTCCGAGGCGACCGATCCGAACAGCATCGCCGCCAAGGAGATGGCGGCGCAGGCCTGGGGCGCGCATCCCTATGCGACCTCGATCAACGGGACGGCGGAAAGCGTCGCGGCCCTGACCAGGCAGGACCTGGTGGCGGCCAAGAACCGCGTGCTGGCGCGCGACCGGGTGGTCGTGGGCGCGGCGGGCGACATCTCGGCCGAGGAGCTGGGGCTGCTGCTGGACCGCATCCTGGGCGGGTTGCCGGAACAGGCGACCGCCCCCCTGCCCGAGCAGGCCGAGCTGCAGGTGACCGGCGGCACGACGGTCATCGACTGGGACAGCCCGCAGACCGTGGTGGCCTTTGCCGGGCCGGGCATTCCGATCGACGACCCCGATTATTTCGCGGCTTTCGTCGCCAACCACATCCTGGGCGGCGGGGGCTTCAGCTCGCGCCTGATGGAGGAGATCCGCGAGAAGCGCGGGCTGACCTATGGCGTGGGAACGGCGCTGGCCACGGGGCTGTACGGCCAGACCTGGCAGGGCGGCATGTCGGGATCGAACGCCACCACGGCCGAGGCGGTGGAGCTGATCCGCGCCGAATGGGCCCGCATGGCCGAGGGCGTGACGGACCAGGAACTGACCGATGCCAAGACCTACCTGACCGGAGAATATCCCCTGCGGTTCGACGGGAACGGACGCATCGCATCGATCCTGGCAGGCATGCAGCTGATCGGATTCCCGATCGACTATATCGATACCCGCAATGCCAAGGTCGAAGCGGTGACGTCCGAGGACGTGTCCCGCGTGGCGCAGCGCCTGCTGGACCCCGAACGGCTGCGCTTCGTACTGGTCGGCCGCCCCGAGGGGATCGAATCGGACCCTGTCACCAACTGAACCGACAACAGCGGTGGCGCCGCGCCCCAAGGGGCGCGGCGCGGTCGTTCCGGGGGACTGACCTCCCGCGAATCTCTGGCAGCCGCGGGGCAGTCCTGCTAGATTTGGGGCGATGAACAGCCATGCCCCCAAGATACGCCTCGATGGCCGCCCCGTGATCCGCCAGCTGGACGAGGCCACCGCCAACCGCATCGCGGCGGGCGAGGTGGTCGAGCGCCCGGCCTCGGCGGTCAAGGAACTGGTCGAGAACGCGCTGGACGCCGGCGCCACCCGGATCGAGATCGCCATCCAGGACGGCGGCAAGCGACTGATCCGCGTCACCGACGACGGCTGCGGCATGGTGCCGGACGACCTGCCGCTGGCCCTGTCGCGCCATGCCACCAGCAAGATCGACGGGACCGACCTGCTGGCCATCACCAGCTTCGGCTTTCGCGGCGAGGCGCTGCCCTCGCTTGGCGCGGTCGGGCGGCTGACCATCACCTCGCGCACCCGGGGGGGCGAGGGGGCGTCCATCGCGGTCACCGGGGGGCGGCTGGACCCGCTGCGCCCGGCGGCCGCCAATTGCGGCACCGTGGTCGAGCTGCGCGACCTGTTCTTTGCCACGCCCGCGCGGCTGAAGTTCCTGCGCACCGACCGGGCCGAGACGCAGGCGGTGGCCGACACGGTGCGCCGGCTGGCGATGGCCGAACCCTATGTGGGCTTTTCGCTGACCGCTGACGGGCGCGAGATCTTTCGCGCCGATGCGGAGCAGGGAGAGCTGTTCGGGGCGCTGACCACGCGGCTGACCCGGCTGATGGGGGCTGATTTCATCGACAACGCCCTGCCCATGGATGCCGAACGCGACGGGATCACCCTGACGGGCTATGCCGCCCTGCCGACTTATTCGCGTGGGGCGGCGGTGGCGCAGCATCTGTACGTGAACGGGCGGCCGGTGCGCGACAAGCTGCTGACCGGGGCGCTCAGGGCGGGCTACATGGACGTGCTGGCGGCGGGCCGGCATCCGGCGGCGGTGCTGTTTCTGGAATGCGATCCGCAGATGGTCGACGTGAACGTCCACCCGGCCAAGGCCGAGGTGCGGTTTCGCGACCCGCAATCGGCCCGCGGGCTTGTCGTGGGCAGCCTCCGCCACGCGATGGCGGGGGCCGGGCACCGCGCCTCCAGCACGGTGGGCCACGCGACGCTGCAGGCGGTGCAGGTCGAACCGCGACCCGAACCTCTGGCCGAAAACCGGTCAGACCCGCGGCCCGCATGGCAGGCCGACAGGCCGTCGGCGGCGGCCGTGCGGGCGGCGCTGGACCTGCAGATGCCGGGCTTTGCCGAGACGCCGTCGGCGCGGTTCGACCCGGTCGTGGCCGACGCGCCGATGGAGGACGCGCCCCTGGGGGCCGCGCGCGCGCAGATCCACGAGAACTATATCATCGCGCAGACGCCCGACGGGCTGGTGATCGTCGATCAGCATGCCGCCCATGAACGGCTGGTCTATGAGCGGCTGAAGGCGCAGGCGCAGGCCGCGGGCATCCCGGCCCAGGCCCTGCTGATCCCCGAGATCGTCGAGCTGTCCCCGGCCGATGCCGACCGCATCCTGTCCATCGCAGCCGATCTGGCCGCGCTTGGTTTGGTCGTCGAGCCGTTCGGCCCGGGCGCGGTCGCGCTGCGCGAGGTGCCCGCGATGCTGGCGCGGCTGGACGGGCGCGCGCTGATCCGCGACATCCTGGACGATCTGGCCGATCAGGGCGCGTCGGACCGGCTGCAGGCGCGCATCGATGCGGTGCTGTCGTCGATGGCCTGCCACGGGTCGGTCCGGTCCGGCCGCCGGATGGGCGCGGACGAGATGAACGCCCTGCTGCGCGAGATGGAGCGGACACCGAAATCGGGCCAGTGCAATCACGGCCGCCCGACCTGGGTCAAGCTGCAGCTGTCGGACATCGAACGCCTGTTCGGTCGCAGGGATTGACGCAGGGCGCGCGCGGATCGATCCTGTGCCCAGACAGGAGGTGCCGCGATGCTGCAGATTGCCGTCGACAAGATCGCCCATGTGATCATCCGCGCCCGCGATTACGAAAGCGGCGTGAATCCCTGGGCCCATCAGGGCGGTGGACGCCAGCATGGCACCCGGTCCGAGCTGCATGATTTCATCGCGGGCCTGAACGAGGATGAGCAGGCCAGCCTGGTCGCCGTAATGTGGATCGGGCGCGACAGCTTTGAGCCGTCCGAACTGGAGGAGGCGACCCGCACCGCCCGGATCGAGCGGACCATCCCGACCGAGGATTACCTGATGGGCGAACCCCGACTGGCCGACCTGCTGGAGGCCGGGCTGGAGGGGCTGGGTATCTCTCCCGGCGACATCGAGGACGACCTGCAGCGTCCGGTATGACGAAGGGCGGCCCCGCAGGACCGCCCCAAGACCGATCGTGGCCGGATCACCCTTCCGGGCTCAGCCGAACCAGACGGCCGTTCTCCTCATCGGTGATGACGACCAGGGCGCCATCCTGGGCAACCTCGACCTCGCGGACGCGGCCGATGCCCTGGGCCAGACGCGCCTCTCCGGTCACGGTAGTGCCGTCCAGTTCCAGCCGAATGATGTCGCCCGACCGCAACCCGCCGATCAGCGCGTCGCCCTGCCAGTCGGGGAACATGTCGCCGTCATAGAAGGCCATGCCGCTGATCGCGGGCGACGGATCCCAGTAATAAACCGGCTGTTCGGTACCCTCGACCTGGGTCGCGCCCATCTGGGCCCCGCTATAGTCGGTGCCGTAGGTGGCCAGGGGCCAGCCATAGTTCAAGCCGCCCTCGACGGCGTTCAGCTCGTCACCGCCCTTGGGGCCGTGCTCGTTCATCCACAGCTGGCCGTCGGGGCCCATCGCGGCGCCCTGGATGTTGCGATGGCCGATGGACCAGATCTCGGGCAGCGCGCCCTCGATTCCCGCCCCGGCCGGGGTGCCGTCGGTGGCGTTGATGCGGATGATCTTGCCCAATGTCGCCTGCGGGTCCTGGGCGTATTGGCGGGGTTCGGGGTCGCTGCGTTCGCCCAGGCCGACAAAGATGTGGCCCTCGCCGTCATGCACGATCCGTGCGCCGAAATGCTTGGTTGAGGCCCATGCCGGCTGCTGCTGCCAGATGCGCTGGACGTCGTCCATCGTGGTGCCGTCCTCGGACAGGATGCCGGTCGCGACGGCGGTGGCGTTTGTGCCGTCGCCGCGGGGTTCGGCATAGGTCCACCAGACGCGGCGGGTGTCCGCGAAATCGTCCGCGACGGACACGTCGTGCAGGCCGCCCTGGTCGCGGGCATCGACCTCGGGCAGGCCCTGAATGGGTTCGGACAGGGTACCGTCGGTGGTATAGATGCGCATCCGGCCGGGGCGTTCGGTGATCAGCCAGTTCCCGTCGGGCAGCTCCTGCAGGCCCCAGGGATGCTCCAGCCCCTCGACCAGGACCTGCTGCTGCAGTCCGGTGCTGTCCAGCATGGGCGCGCGGGTCTGGCCTTCGAAGGCGGGCGTTTGGTCGTAGGCGGCCCCGTTGGGGGCGGCATCGTTGAAACCCTGCGCCGCGGCCATCGAGGCCAGGAATCCTGTGGCGGCAAGGGTGGTCAGGCTTGTCGTCGTACGGCGCGTCATGGGGTCCTCCGATCCGGTGAATACCCTGCCCAATTCGTGACACGGCCCGGCGTTCCTCCCTGCGGCAACACGTCCCTGTCAGGCGGCCGTGACGGCGCCCATGTCAGCGCGCGTCGCGATGGTCGCGAAACAGCGCACCCGCCCGGTCCCAGGCGCCCGCGTCAAGGTCATCCAGCCCCTGCAGCACGGGCAGCAGCTGGGCCGCGTAATCCTCGCTGCTTTCGCGCGGCAGCATCGAGGGCAGGTTGTCGATCGCCATCACGTCCAGCACCGGCGCATCCTCCACCCGCAGGACCGGCGCGTCCCAAGTGGTGGTGCGGTCATAGACCTTGATCGGGGAAAAATCGCTGGTCGGGTCGCAGGCCACGTCGCCGATGACGCTCAGCGCACGACCCGGCGCCACGGCATCGGCGGACACGAAGACCGGGGCGCCGGGATGGGCTAGGATCGCGTTGACGAAGACATCGTGCATCAGCACCTCGGGGAAGGGGCCGCCATGGGCGGTCTCGGCCATGTCCCACCCGGTCACGGTGACGCCCATCGCGGTCAGCAGGTCGGCCGCGCCGCTGCCCACGCGGCCCTTGGCGCCGATGACGATGGCCCGCGGACGCGGGCGGCCGGTGGCGTCCAGCCGCGCCCGCAGGTCGTCCAGCAGGCGGTGCCGGTCGGGATAGGCGGCCACCGGGCCGCAGATGCCGCCCGACTGCTGCGCGGCCCAGGCCATCAGCGACACCGCCGCCCCCGCATAGCCCGCCCAGTACCCGAAGGCCGCCAGCCTGCGCCCCGTGTCGTCGGTCAGATATTCCAGGTCATACAACGCCCCGCCCCCGGCCCGGAACCGGTCCAGCAGCACCCGACCCGCGGGCTGGCCCTTGAAGGCGTGGCCGAACATCACGTGGCGATGGCGCAGGGGGGTGCCGTCCTCGGGCAGCTCCTTGAGGCCGAAGACGATGGCATCGTCGGGCGCGGTGGGCCAGCTGCCCTCGGGGGCGATGGTCGCGCCAGCCTTGGCATAGGCGTCGGTCGGGATGATGCGGCGGGGGCTGTCCTCGACCGTGACGCGCATGCCCTGCCCGATCAGCGCGGCGACCCCGTCCGGGGTGATGCCCACGCGATCCTCGTTCGGGCGGCTTTCCGCCCTGACCCACAGATGTGTCATCCCGATCCCCTGCCATGGCTTGCGCCCCAAGCTGTAGGTCACGCGGCAATGTGCCGCAAGCACGGGCCGGAACCCCCGGCACGCTGCCGGGGTTGACCTTTCTTTCCCCCGTTCCGCAGGAGACAGCATGCACCTGACCCGTCGCACCGGACTGAAACTGGCCGCAGCCCTGATGGGCACTGCCGTCCTGCCCGCATTGGTCCTGCCCCGCGCCGCCCGCGCGCAGGACGCCGGCTTTCGCCATGCGGTCGAGGGTGGAGAGGTCGTGATCCACCCCGTCGATCACGCCAGCATGGTCCTGGAGACGCCCGCGGGGGTGATCTATGTCGATCCGGTCGGCGGGGCCGAGGCCTATGCCGACCTGCCTGCGCCCGACCTGATCCTGATCACCCATGAACACGGCGACCATTACGACCAGCCGACGCTGGACGCCCTGCCCGAGGTGCCGATGATCGCCAACCCCGCCGTGGCCGGGATGCTGCCTGCCGCCATGGCCGAACGCACGACGACGATGGCCAATGGCGACAGCGGAGAGGCCCTGGGCCTGCCGATCGAGGCCATCCCCGCCTACAACATCACCGAGGACCGGCTGCAGAACCATCCGCAGGGCCGCGACAACGGCTATATCCTGACCATCGGGGGCCAGCGCTTCCTGATCGCCGGCGATACCGAAGATACGCCCGAACTGCGTGCCCTGACCGACATCCATGTGGCGTTCCTGCCGATGAACCTGCCCTATACGATGTCCGTCGATCAGGCGGCGGCGGCGGTCACGGCCTTTGCCCCCGACGTGGTCTATCCGTATCACCACAGGGGCAGCGACCTGGACGCGTTCGCAGCCTTGGTGGCCGAGGGCGGGTCGGGCACGCAGGTCGTCGTGGCGCCGTGGTACGCCGAAGCGGACGCCTAGAACGGCACCTTGGCCGAAAACCCGGTCTGCACCCCGGTGTCGGGGTGGCGGAACCGCAGGCTTTCGGCATGCAGCATCAGGCGGGGATGGTCGGCGGCCGTCCCCGTCGCATAAAGCGGATCGCCCAGAATCGGGTGGCCCAGGGACGCCATGTGTACCCGCAGCTGGTGGCTGCGCCCTGTGACGGGCATCAGGCGCACCCGTGTTTCCGCATCGGTCGCGCGGACGACGCGCCAGTCGGTCTGAGCAGGCCGACCCTCGACATGGTCGACCTTCTGGCGGGGCCGGTTCGGCCAATCCACGATCAGCGGCAGGTCGACCCGACCGGTTTCCGGCTGCAGGCGGCCCGAAAGCCGCGCGACATAGACCTTCTTGGTCAGCCGATCCTCGAACTGCTTGGACAGGTCGCGCTGCGCCTGCGGGGTCAAGGCAAAGACCATCACACCCGACGTGTCCAGGTCCAGCCGATGCACCAGCAGCACGGTCGGGAACGCCTCGCGCAGGCGGGCGATCAGGCAGTCGGCCCGATCCTCTCCGCGCCCCGGCACCGACAGCAACCCCGCCTGCTTGTCCACCACCAGCACGTGGTCGTCGGCATGCAGGACCACCGGGATGTCCGGCGGCGGGGCATAGACGAATTCGGTCATTTCCAGACGAGGCGCAGCGCCAGCCCCGCGAACATGACGGCGGCGATCTTGTTGACCATCCCCAGCCGCTTGCCGATCACCCCGCCTGCGATCCCGCCGACGATGCCATATCCCATGGTCACCAGCGTCCCCGTGAATGCGAAGATCAGCCCCAGGCCCAGGATCTGCTGCCAGACCGGGCCCCAGGCGGGGTTGGTGAACTGCGGCAGGAAGGCCAGCAGAAACAGGACCGGCTTGGGGTTCAGCGCGTTGGACAGGAACCCGCGGCGGATGATGTTCCAGACCCTGACGCTGCCCCGGGCCGACGGGTCGATGTCGCCCGACCGCCAGCTTTTCCACGCCAGCCACAGCAGATAGGCCGCGCCCGCGTATTTGATGGCGCGCAACGCTTCGGGATGGGCGGCGACGATCGCGCCCAGGCCCACGGTCGCCAGCGCCACGTGCATCAGCACGCCCAGGCCTACGCCGAACCCGGCCCAGGCCCCCGCGCGTGGCCCGCCCTGGATGCCGCAGGCGCTGGCGAAGAACACGTCCTGACCGGGCGCAAAGTTCAGGACCAGCCCGCCCGCGATGAAAGCGGTCAGCTGTCCCGCGGGAATGTTCGCCAAGGTGTCCCAGATCATCCTGCTGCCGTCCCCATCGTGATCACAGATGCCCGAAGGCGTCCGCCAGAATCGCCGTCAACGCATCCGCGTCGGCCTGACCAAAGGCATCCGGGCGGTCGCTGTCGATGTCCAGCACCCCGATCAGCCGCCCGCCCGCGCCCAGGACAGGCAGCACGATCTCGGACCGGGTGCTGCTGGAACAGGCGATGTGGCCCGGGAAGGCCTCGACATCGGGCACGATCTGGACCGTGCGCGTGCGCGCCGCCGCCCCGCAGACCCCGCGCGAAAACGGGATGACCAGGCAGCCGTGCCCGCCCTGATAGGGCCCGATCTTCAGCAGCTCGGGGCCCACCACGCGATAGAAGCCGGTCCAGTCGAACCGGTCGTCGGAATGATGCAGTTCGCAGGCGACGGTCGCCATCAGCGCGACCTCGTCGGTCTCGCCCGCACACAGGGCCCGGATGCGGGCCGACAGATCGTCATAATCGCTCATCCGCATATCCTTACGCGGGGCCGTCGGGACAGGAAAGCCCGCCCGTTCACCGCCGCGACGATTGCGGCGGGGACGCGGACCATTGCCCCGGCAACCGCTTGGCGGCACTGTCGCGCCATGACGCTGCGCACCCGCATCCTGACGCTGATCCTGATCGTCCAACTGGGCCTGATCGCGCTGCTGGCCCTGGGCAGCCTGGACCGGCTGCGCCGCGACATCGCCACCGAAACGCGCATGGGCGCCGAGACGGCGCGCAACCTGGTGCTGGCCACGATCGGCACGATGCAGGGGGCCGTGCCGCCCGACCGCATCATGGCGCGGCTGCCCGAACGGCTGACCGAACCCCGCCATGCCCGCATCGGCATCCTGAACGCGCTGGACGGGACGCTGCGCCAGCCCGCGGGTCCGCCCGACCCGGCGCTGCGCGCACCCGGCTGGTTCGCGGCCCTGGTCGCCCCCGACCCGCAGGAAACCCGCCTGCCGGTGGTGATCGACGGCCGCCCGCGCGGTTATGTGCTGATCACCGGCGACCCGGCCGAAGAGATCGCCCGCGCCTGGCGCGACATCCGCGACCTGATGGCGCTGGCGGCGGCGGCGGCCGTCCTGCAGGCGGCGCTGATCGCCGGGGCTTTGGCGCAGGGGTTGCGCCCGGTCGCGACCATCGCCGCGCGCCTGTCCGACATGACGCGGGGCGACCTGGACAGCCGCATCGGCCCGCTGCCCCATCCCGACCTGGCGGCGCTGGCCACCCATGCCGACCGGCTGGCGCAGGCGCTGGAACAGGCCCGCACCGACCGCACCCGCCTGCAGCACCAGGTGATCGCCCGCGCGGACGCCGAACGAAAGGCCATCGCCCGCGACCTGCACGACGAGATGGGCCCGTGCCTGTTCGGCCTGCGGGTCGAGGCCGATGCGCTGCGCGAGGCGGCGCCCGACCCCGCGACCGCCGCGTCGGCCGACCAGATCGCGGCGATCGCGGAACAGATCGCCCGCGTGAACCGCACCCTGCTGGACGATCTGCGCCCGATGGCGGTGGGACAGCTGCCTTTGGCCGCGGTGCTGGCGGATTACGTGGCCGATCTGAACCGCCGCTTTCCGGGCACCCGCTTTGCCCTGGACATGGCCGCGGGCCTGCCAGAGCCCGACGAGGCCACCGCCCTGACCCTGTTCCGCATCCTGCAGGAGGGCACAACGAACGCCCTGCGCCATGCCCGGGCGGACCGGGTGGACATCCGGCTCTGGACCGATCCGGCGCATTGGCGCATGGTGCTGGCCGATGACGGCGTGGGCATGGCCCCCGACCGGCGCGAGGGGACCGGCCTGACGGGCATGCGCGAACGCATCACCCTGCTGGGCGGCACCCTGCGCCTCGAGGCCGGGTCGCCCGGCACGCGCCTGATCGCGGACCTGCCCCGGCAGGCCGGACAGCCCTGACGACCGCCAGCACTGAGGACAGGACGACCCCGTGACGAAACGCGCCTTGGTCATCGACGACCACCCGATCACCCATCTGGGCGCCAGCCGCCTGCTGCGCGATCTGGGCTATGACCCGGTGGGCCAGGCCATGTCGGGAGAGGAGGCGCTGGACCAGCTGACCCGCGACCCCGCCCCCGACCTGATCGTCCTGGACATCAGCCTGCCCGGCGCGGGTGGCCTGGACCTGGTCGCCCCGCTGCTGGCCGCCGCACCCGACGCGCGCATCCTGGTCTTTTCGATGAACGACCAGACAGGCTTTGCCGCCCGTGCCCTGCAGGCGGGCGCGCAGGGGTTCCTGTCCAAGAACGCCCCGCCGTCCGATTTCCGCGACGCCGTGCGCACGCTGGAGGCCGGAGAGTTCTATCTGGCCCCCAAGCAGGCGATGGCGCTGGCCACGCTGCGCGCGGGCGCGGCGGGCGACCCCCTGGGCGCGCTGTCGGACCGCGAACGCCAGGTCCTGGCCCTGATCGGGCAGGGACATGCGCTGCAGGCCATCGCGGATCAGCTGGGCGTCAGCTACAAGACCGCGGCCAACACCTCGTCGGCGCTCAAGAAGAAGCTGGGCGTGGACGGAATCAACGGCTTGATGAAATTCGCGCTGGACAGCGGCGTATAGGGGGTCGGCATGCTGGCTTGGTTCACGAACGACACCGACACGACGCCCGGCGCGGCCGACCTGGCGCTGGAGGCGCTGGCGGCGGACCTGCGGGCGCGCGGCCTGCCCGTGGCGGGGGCGGTGCAGCGCAACCTGGACCTGGGCCCCGACTGCGCCTGCGACATGGAGATGATCGTGCTGGGCGATCCCGGCGATCCGGTCCGCATCTCTCAGTCGCTTGGGCCGGGGGCGCAGGGCTGCAGGCTGGATACCGGCGCGCTGGAGGAGGCAGTGGCGCGCACCGCGCCCCGCCTGGCCGGCGCGGGCCTGGTGGTGATCCCCAAGTTCGGCCGGCAGGAGGCGATGGGCCGCGGCTTTCGTGACCTGATCGGCCAGGCGGTGGCCGACGGGCAGCCGGTGATCCTGTATGTGCCGCGCCAGCAGCAGGCGGCGTTCCTGGATTTCGCGGGCGATCTGGCGGTGCGGATCCGGCCCGACCAGCTGCGGTCCTGGTGCCTGGACCGATTCGCGGCGGCGTCGTGACGGACCTGGACGCGCGGGGGCTGCTGTGTCCCCTGCCGGTGCTGCGGCTGCGAAAGCAGCTGCTGGCGATACCCGAAGGGGGCATCGTGCGGCTGATCGCGACGGACGACATGGCGATGGTCGATGTGCCGCATTTCTGCGGGCAGGCCGGGCATGCCATGATCGGGATGCGCGATCTGGGCGACGGCGTCACGGAATTCACGGTCAGGCGCGGCCCCGCGACCGGACAGGCAGCCGATCCCGCCCCCGAAGAGAGTTGAGCACCGACGATGACCATGCCCTTCCTGCCCTCGCGCAAGCGCCTGTCGGAGTTGACGGAGCAAGAGATCGTGGCCCTGGCCATCGCCTCCGAGGAGGATGACGCGCGCATCTATCGCAACTGGGCGGCGTTCCTGCGCAGGGACTATCCCGCCAGTGCCGCCGTGTTCGACGCCATGAGCGCCGAGGAGGACGGCCACCGCCGCCTGCTGCTGGACATGCACCAGCGCCGGTGGGGGGACGCCATCGCCGTGATCCGCCGCGAACATGTCGCGGGCTATGTCACCCGCCGCCCCGCCTGGATGATCGAGAACCTGTCGCTGGACCGCATCCGCGCCGAGGCCGCGGGCATGGAACGCGACGCGGCCGAGTTCTATGCCCATGCCGCCCAGGTCAGCCAGGACGCCGGCACGCGGAAGCTGCTGGGCGATCTGGCCGCCGCCGAGCGCGGCCACGAGAACCGCGCCCACGAGCTGACCGAACAGCTTCTGCCCGCCGATGCCCGCGCCGAGGAGGATGCCGTCGCCCATCGCGATTTCGTCCTGACCTGGGTCCAGCCGGGGCTGGCGGGGCTGATGGACGGCAGCGTGTCGACCCTGGCGCCGATCTTTGCGGTGGCCTTCGCCACGCAGGACCCCTGGACGACCTTCCTGGTGGGCGCCGCCGCCAGCATCGGCGCAGGCATCAGCATGGGCTTTACCGAGGCCGCATCCGATGACGGCGTGGTGTCGGGGCGCGGATCGCCGCTGAAGCGCGGACTGTCGTCCGGGGTGATGACCACCGTGGGCGGGATGGGGCACGCCCTGCCCTATCTGATACCGGATTTCTGGACCGCCACCACCATCGCCATCATCGTCGTCTTCGTCGAGCTGTGGGCCATCGCCTGGATCCAGAACCGCTGGATGCAGACGCCCTTCTGGCGGGCCGTCTTGCAAGTCGTCGTGGGCGGTGGTCTGGTGCTGGCCGTTGGGGTGCTGATCGGATCGGGCTGACGGCCCCCGCCCGGGGGCCAGATGACCGAGATCCTGCTCAAGACCCTGCCCTTCTTCGCCCTGATCGGGCTGGGCTGGGTCGCCGCCGCCACGCGGTTCTTTCCCGCCCAGGGCGCGGCCTGGCTGACGAAATTCGTGTTCTATTTCGCGCTGTCGGCGATGCTGTTCCGCTTTGCCGCGGGGGTCGATCTGGGTCGGCTGTTCGATCTGCGCTTCGTGCTGGCCTATCTGTCGGGATCGTCGGCGGTCTGGGCGGTGGGCCTGTGGGTCGCGCGCGCCCGCGGCCTGGGCCTGGCCGAGGCCGCGATGGAGGCCCAGTGCTGCATGATCGGCAACACCGGCTTTCTGGGCGTGCCGATGCTGGTCGTGCTGCTGGGCCCGGCGGCGATCGGGCCGGTGCTGATGGTGCTGATCATCGACATGCTGGTCTTTTCCACGCTGATCACGCTGATCGTGCATGCCTCGCGCAATGGCGGGGTCGGCGTCGCCGCGATTGTGCCGGTGCTGCGCGGCATCGCCGCTAACCCGATGATCCTGGCGATGGTCGCGGGCCTGTCATGGGGCGGGCTGGGCCTGCCCATGCCCGCCGCCCTGGACGAATTCCTGTCGATCCTGGGGGCCGCCGCCACGCCGGGCGCGCTGTTCGCCATCGGCGCCAGCTTGGCGGGGCGCAGCCTGGCGCGACTGGCCCCGTCGGCCTGGCTGTCGGGGGCCAAGCTGGTCCTGCACCCGGCAGCCGTGGGGCTGGCGGCCTGGGCCTTCGGGGTCGATCCCGTGTCGGCGGGAGTCATGGTGGTCGCGGCGGGCCTGCCGGTCGCGGGCAACGTCTATATCCTGGCCCAGCATTTCGGGCTGGCGCAGCAGCGGGTGTCGACCGCGATCCTGATCTCGACCGCGGCCAGCATCCTGACCATCCCCGCGCTGATCCTGCTGATCGGGGCCTAGGCCCGCGCGGCCAGCATCGCCTCCTCCAGGATATCCAGCGCCTGCGCGAATTGGTCGTTCGGGATGGTCAGCGGCGCCAGGAAGCGGATCACGTTGCCATGCACCCCGCAGGTCAGCAGCAGCAGCCCCCGCGCCAGCGCCTGTTCGCGCACCCGCGCGGTCAGGCCCGCATCGGGCCCGTCCGGGCCGATGAACTCGGCCGCGACCATGAAGCCCGGGCCCCGGATGTCGGCCAGTTCCGGCATCTGCGGCCGGATCGCCTCCAGCCGCGCCTTCAGCGCCGCGCCCAGGCGGTCGGCGCGTTCGCACAGGCCCTCCTCCTCGATCACGTCCAGCACCGCAAGGCCTGCCGCGATCCCCAAGGGGTTGCCGCCATAGGTGCCGCCCAGGCCCCCCGGCTCGGCCGCGTCCATAATCTCGGCTCGGCCCGTGACCGCGGCGATGGGCAGCCCGCCGCCCAGACCCTTGGCCATGGTCACCAGATCGGCGGCGACGCCGTGATGCTCCATCGCGAACAGGCGGCCGGTGCGGGCGAACCCGGTCTGCACCTCGTCGGCGATCATCACGATGCCATGCCGGTCGCACAGCGCGCGGATTGCCACGACGAAATCGGTGGGCGCGGGATAGAAGCCCCCCTCGCCCTGCACCGGCTCGAACACGATGGCGGCGACGCGGGCGGGGTCCAGGTCGGCCTTGAACAGCTTGTCGATGGCGGCAAGGCTTTCTTCGGTGGTGACCCCATGCAGCGGGCAGGGGAAGGGCGCGTGAAAGACGTCGGGCATCATGCCGCCGAAGCCCTTCTTGTAGGGGACGACCTTGCCGGTCAGCGTCATTCCCATGAAGGTCCGCCCGTGGAACGCGCCGGTGAAGGCGATGACCGCATCGCGTTTCGTGGCCGCGCGGGCGATCTTGACCGCGTTCTCGCAGGCCTCGGCCCCGGTGGTGACAAAGATCGTCTTCTTGGCGAAATCGCCGGGGGTGGCGTCGTTCAGGCGCTCGGCCAGGCGGACATAGTTCTCATAGGGCAGAACCTGGTGGCAGGTATGCGTGAACGCGTCCAGCTGGGCGCGCACGGCATCGATCACGCGGGGGTGGCGGTGGCCGGTGTTCACGACCGCGATGCCGGCGGCGAAATCGATCAGGCGGTTGCCCTCGATGTCGGTGACAGTGGCGTTTTCGGCATGTGCCGCGAAATGGTCGGTCATCACGCCCACGCCGCGGGCCATGGCGGCGCGGCGGCGGGCGGCGGTTGCCGCGTTGGTCGCGGCGTCGGTCAGGTCCTTCATGGTGCATCCCTCCCTGGATGGATGGTCCAAGGGTGATCCTTTCGCGCGCGTTTGCCAACGGCGAACTTCGCCTCGACGCAGGCGGCGGGGCGGGCTATCCCCGGACGCGCACGTTCAAGGGAGGGAACCGGACATGCGCGACATCGCGGATCTGAGGCTGTCGAACATCCTGCTGGCGGTGGACGACGAGGGCATCGCCCGCGTCACCCTGAACCGCCCGGCCAAGCGCAACGCGCTGGACCTGGCCACCATCGAGGAGCTGATCGACATCTTCACCACCCTGCCCCGCGCGGGCGTGCGCGCCGCGATCCTGGACGCGGCGGGCGATCATTTCTGCGCCGGGCTGGACCTGGTGGAGCATCACCGCGAGGATCGCAGCGCCGCCGATTTCATGCAGGTCTGCCTGCGCTGGCACGATGCGTTCAACCGGATGGAATATGGCGGCGTGCCGGTCATCGCCGTCCTGCAGGGGGCGGTCGTGGGCGGCGGGCTGGAACTGGCCAGCGCCGCGCATATCCGCGTGGCGGGGCCCGGCACCTATTTCGGCCTGCCCGAGGGGCAGCGCGGCCTGTTCACGGGCGGCGGCGCAACGATCCGCGTGGCCGACCTGATCGGCAAGGCACGGATGATCGACATGATGCTGTCCGGGCGCCTCTATCGCGGGGCCGAGGCCGTGTCGGTGGGGCTGTGCCAATACATGGTCGACGACCCGGCCGCCCATGCGCTGCAGATCGCGCGCAAGGCGGCACAGAACCCGCCGCTGTCGAACTTCGCCATCTGCTCGGCCATCAGCCACATGCAGAACATGAGCGCGCTGGACGCCGCCTATGCCGAGGCCGCCGTGGCTGGCGTCGTGAACACCCAGGCCGTGGCCCGCGACAGGCTGGCGGCCTTCGCCGGCGGAACCGCGGACAAGATCAAGCCCGTCTGACAGGGGCGCCATGTCGCGTCGCGGGCCTTGGGCCCGTGCCGCGGCAGCGGTCAGCCGGGGCTCGATGCCCCGGCCGACCGCTCCTCGCTCAGGGCATCAGGGTCAGGACCAGCGTGACCACCCCGCCGATCGCCAGGAACCCCAGCAGCACGAAGACCCCGTCCCGCGCCAGCAGGCCGAACGCCAGCAGGCTGACCACCACGCCCATCAGCGACGAGGTGAAGGGAATGAATTCCAGCAGCGGCATCACCAGCCCACAGCACAGGCAGATCCCCTGCACGATCCAGCGCATGGGCCGGCGCACCAGCGGGGTCAGCCGCTCGTGGCTGACCCGGTCCAGGAACCGCGCGGGCTTCTCCATCCAGTCCAGCGCCTTGCGCAGCCGGTCGCCGGACACCTGCCGCCGCATCAGGAAGCCCGGCAGCCAGACGTGATCGCGCCCGATCAGCATCTGCGCCGACACCAGCGCGATCAGCAGGCCGCAGATGCTGGAGAACAGCGGCACGCCCGACAGGGGCGACGCCACCGCAAAGGCCGGGATCATCAGGTTGGGGGGCAGCGAATCCTGGCCCAGGGCCTCGGCGATCTGTCCGACGCTGACCTTGTCGCCCTCGGCCCCCTTGCGCACGCGGCCGACCAGATCGGTGATGACGGTGTCATCGCTCATCGCATTCTCCTGCTTGTCGGGGGTGCAACGCATGGACGCGTCGCGGGGTCCGCGCTCAGCCCGCGCGGCGTGCGGCGGTCAGCAACCGGTCCAGCGACTGCAGAAACCGTGCCCGGTCGGCCTTGCCGAACCCCGCCCCGCCGCCCTTGTGGAACGGGTCCGCCGCGCGGATGTCGGCCATCAGGTCGCGCGTGGCCAGCCGTGGGCCGATGTTGCGCACGTCCAGCACCTCTCCGGCATGGGTCAGCACCGCCGCCCCCGCCTTGATGCAGCGATCCGCCAGCGGCAGGTCGCCCGTCACCACCACGTCGCCGGGACCGCAGCTGTCGGCGATCCACTTGTCGGCCTCGTCGGGGCCCGCGGACACGATCTGCAGCCGGACCAGCGGATGCGTGGGCATCCTGAGGCCCCCGTTGCAGACCAGCACCATGGGCACACCCATGCGGACGGCCACCCGCTCGGCCTCGGCCTTCACCGGGCAGGCATCCGCATCGATGAACAGCGTGGTCATCAGTCGCGCAGCAGCTCGTTGATCGAGGTCTTGGACCGCGTCTGCGCGTCGACCCGCTTTACGATCACCGCACAGTACAGGTTCACGCCGTTCTTGGACGGCATCGTGCCCGACACCACGACCGACCCCGCCGGAACCTCGCCATAGGTCACGCTGCCGGTCTCGCGGTCGACGATCTTGGTCGACTGGCCGATATAGACGCCCATCCCCAGGACCGATCCCTCGCGCACGATGCAGCCCTCGACCACCTCCGAACGCGCGCCGATGAAACAGTCGTCCTCGATGATCGTCGGCCCCGCCTGCAGCGGCTCCAACACGCCGCCGATGCCCACGCCGCCCGACAGGTGGACGTTCTTACCGATCTGCGCGCAGGACCCGACGGTGGCCCAGGTGTCGATCATCGCGCCCTCGCCCACATGGGCGCCCAGGTTGACGAAGGACGGCATCAGCACCGCGCCCTTGCCGATGAACGCCGATCGCCGCACGATCGCGCCCGGCACGGCGCGGAACCCCGCGCGGCGCCAGTCGTCCTGGGTCCAGCCGTGGAACTTGGACGGGACCTTGTCCCACCACGAGGTGCCCTGGGGACCGCCGGCCATCTCCTCCATGTCGTTCAGGCGGAAGGACAGCAGCACCGCCTTTTTCGCCCATTGGTTCACGTGCCAGTCGGCGCCGCGCTTTTCGGCCACGCGCAGGGCGCCGCTGTCCAGCTGGTGCAGGGTCTCGCGCACGGCCTCGCGGGCTGCGCCCTGCGTGTCGGGGGTGATCTCGGCGCGGGCCTCCCACGCGGTTTCGATGGCTTGTTCCAGGTCTTGAGTCATCTTGGCCTCTTGCTGCTGTCGCGTCCGGGTGGAAACTGTTGCCTGTGGGCTATAAGCATCAACCAATGCCCGCGCAATCCGCGCATCCCCCACCCCGAGGCCTTGATGACCGATACGACCGAACAGGACCGCGCCCACACCCTGCCCGCCAGCAGCCGCGACGCGGCCCGCGCCCGGCACGTGCCCGACACGCCCCAGACCCGTGCGCCGTCCTATCAGCTGGCCTTCAGCGACCGCGACTTTCTGCTGCGCGAGGAGCTGCGCCCCGTCCGCCTGCAGCTGGAGCTGCTGAAGCCCCAGATGATCATGGACGAACACGGCATCGAATCCACCGTGGTGATGTTCGGCGGCGCGCGCATCCCGGCGCCCGACGGCGCGGCCCGCGACGCCCGCAGCCCGGCCTTGGCCGAACTGTCGAAATACTATACCGAGGCGCGCCTGTTCGCCCGCCTGATGACCGAACGCAGCCTGGCGCAGGGCGGCAAGGACCTGGTCATCTGCACCGGCGGCGGCCCCGGCGTCATGGAGGCGGGCAACCTTGGCGCGCAGGAGGTCGGCGGCCAGTCAATCGGCCTGGGCATCGTGCTGCCGCACGAGCAGGCGCCCAACCCCTATGTCACGCCGGACCTGTGCTTCAACTTCCACTATTTCGCGATCCGCAAGATGCATTTCCTGATGCGCGCCCGCGCCATCACGGTCTTCCCCGGCGGCTTCGGCACCCTGGACGAGCTGTTCGAGGCGCTGACCCTGATCCAGACCGGCCGCATGGCCCGCATCCCGGTCCTGCTGTTCGGGGCCGAGTTCTGGGACGGCATCATCAACTGGCAGGCCCTGGCCCGCGCCGGCACGATCAGCGCATCCGACCTGGACCTGATCCGCTATGTCGAGACCGCGGACGAGGCGGTGGCGATCATCGACGCCTGGTCGCCGGAATGAAACGCTTGCATCGCGCCCGTGGCCCGATCATGCAGATCGCATGACACGCGCGCTGGACGATCTGGGCTGGGGACCCTTCTTTGCCGATCAGGTCACCGATGACGATGCGGGGCTGGTGCCCATGCGCATCGCCGCGGTGCACCGGTCGCGGCTGATGGCCGAAACCGGGGCGGGCCAGGTCCGGCTGGACCTGCCGCTGCATGCCACGACCGCAGACTTTGCGGTGGGCGACTGGGTGCTGGCCAAGGGCGACACGCGCGTGGTGGCCCGCCTGCTGGACCGCCGCGCCCTGCTGCGTCGCCGGACCGAGGGGGCGGATGCCCGCCAGCTGATCGCCGCCAACGTGGACACGCTGTTCGTGGTCACGTCGTGCAACGACGATTTCAACCCGGCGCGGCTGGAACGCTATCTGGCCCTGGCGAACGAGGCCGGGACGGACCCGGTGATCGTGCTGACCAAGATCGACAAGATCGACAAGGTCGACGACCCGTCGGACTGGGTCGACCGTGCCCGCACCCTGCAGCGCGGGCTGCAGGTCGTGGCGCTGAACGCCAAGTCGCCCGATGCGGCGGCCGTGCTGGCGCCCTGGTGCGGACCGGGGCGGACGGTCGCGCTGGTGGGTTCGTCCGGGGTGGGCAAATCCACGCTGCTGAACACACTGTCGGGCCGCGATGCCCAGGCCACAGGCGAGATCCGCGAATCGGACGCCAAGGGGCGGCACACCACCACCGCGCGGTCGCTGCATCCGGTGGCGGGCGGGGGCTGGGTCATCGACACGCCCGGCATGCGCACGCTGCACGTGGCCGATGTCGCCATGGGCATCGAGATGCTGTTCGCCGAGATTACCGAACTGGCCCCCCATTGCCGGTTCCGCGACTGCACCCATGCGCACGAACCGGGCTGCGCGGTGCAGGCGGCCGTGCGCGCCGGCACGCTGGACGCGGACCGTCTGGAACGCTGGCGCAAGCTGCACGACGAGAACCGCGACAACACCCCTGTCCAGACCGGACCCCGCGGCAACCGCACCACCCTGCCCCGCGGCGGCAGGCGGCGCTGACGGTCACTGCTCCCGCAATCATGTTGCAGGCGCTGGGGGAAAGGTCGTCCTTGGCGGACGTTTCCCGGTTTGGGCAACCCCTGCTGCTGCAAGCGTCGTCGAACAGCCAAGCACATAGGCCGCAACCTGCATCACGATGGTACAGGTCGCCGATGAAGCCACACTGTAAATGCGACGAACAGGGCCAAGGGTCACGCGCCAAAACTGTTTGTGCGCGGCGGGGCCAAACGCATCGCAGACAGGCCTTTGGACCGGACGACAGGCAAAAACTCCCGTGACGCCGCGGCGGCGATCACCGCCAAACGCACTGTAGAGCGTGCCATCCGCACAGGAGGTCGCCGTCTAGCAGCCTGCCGGTGGCAGGTGCCGTGACCGGCCCTGCGGCAGGTTCAGACGGGCTGTTCTAGGCGGTTTCCGCCGCAATCTGGGCGCGGGACTTGCGGCCGCGTTCTGTCGCGGATTTCAGCTGACCGCAGGCGGCCATGATGTCCTCTCCGCGCGGGGTGCGGATCGGGCTGGCATAGCCCGCATTGTGGATGATGTTCGCGAAGGCATGGATGCGGTTATTGCTGGACCGCTTGTAGGGGGCGCCGGGCCATTCGTTGAACGGGATCAGGTTGATCTTGGCCGGGATGCCCTCGATCAGCTTGACCAGGCGGTGCGCGTCCTCGTCGCTGTCGTTCACGCCCGCCAGCATCACGTATTCAAAGGTGATCCGCTCGCTGTTGGTCAGGCGGGGATAGTCCCGCAGCGCGGCCAGCAGCGTCTCGATATTCCAGCGCTTGTTGATGGGGACCAGGCGGTCGCGGACCTCGTCCGTCGTGGCGTGGAAGCTGACCGCCAGCAGGCAGCCGATCTCCTGCGCGGTGCGGGCGATCTCGGGGACGACGCCGCTGGTCGACAGGGTGATGCGGCGGCGCGACAGGGACAGGCCCTCGTTGTCCATCACGACCTTCATCGCGTCGCGGACGTTCTCGAAATTGTACAAGGGCTCGCCCATGCCCATCAGGACGATGTTGCTGATCAGCCGCGTCTCGTCCTTGGGGGCGCCCTGGACGGGCCATTCGCCCAGATCGTCGCGCGCCAGCATCAGCTGGCCGACGATTTCCCCGGGCGTCAGGTTGCGCACCAGCTTCTGCGTGCCGGTATGGCAGAACGAACAGGTCAGCGTGCAGCCCACCTGGCTGCTGACGCAGAGCGTGCCGCGGCCCTCCTCGGGGATGTAGACGACCTCGACCTCGTGGCCGCCGGCGATGCGGACAAGATACTTGCGGGTGCCGTCGCTGCTGACCTGACGGGTCACCATCTCGGGCAGGCTGATCTCGAAATTGGCCGCCAGCAGGGCGCGGTAATCCTTGGCCAGGTTGGTCATCTGCGCGAAATCGCGCACGCCCCAGTGATAGACCCACTGCCAGACCTGGCCCACGCGCATCTTGGCCTGACGCTCGGGCGTGCCCGCCGCGACCAGGGCGTCCAGCAGCTGCGCCCGCGTCAGGCCGACGATGTTCGTCAGCCCGCCCTGGGGCAGCTTGCGCGGAAGCGTCATCACGTCCTGCGTGATCGGCGCAGACGGGGTCTGATCGGTCATGAAGATCACCGGTGTTGGAACGGCCAAAGGGGCGAAAGACAGCCACATATGCGAAAGCGGGCCCGAAATCAACCGGCCCGCCCCCTTGGTTCCGTCAGGACTGCAACCTTGCGGTTACTGGCAGCGCTCGCGTGCGCTGTTGGTCGCGGCGGTGATGCCCGACAGGCTGAACGTGTCCTTGGTCGTGGTGCCGCGTGCCGAACGGCCGGTCACGACAGCCGACGAGCCGCCGCGCAGGGCCGCGATCATCGCCTCGTCGTCGGACGGGCTGCCGGTCCAGGCGCTCTCGCCCTCGGTGAACAGGTTGAACGTGCGGCCGCCTACATCGACCTCGACCGTCGAATCCGGGGCGAAGGGATAGCCGCCGCTGAAGCTGACCTCTCCGTTCTGGCCGGGACGATAGGCGACGTACAGGCGGATGTCGCCGCGCGTCACCTCGGTCGGCTGACCGTCGCGGGTGTTCAGCGTGGATTTCGGGGGCGAGACTGCCCAGCATTCGCGCGGGTTGTCGGCCGCGAAGACTGTCCAGTCCCCTTCGGTCGCCACGACGTTGCTGGATTCTTGCGCAACCGCCGTGCCCAGTCCGGCGATCAGGACAAGGCTGGCGCCCATGCCGCGCAGGGTGGTGGTAATCATGCTCTGGCCTCCTGCCAATTCAATTCGCCGCTTCGCCCGGCGTTCTTCCTGATTGCTGTGGTCTTTTCAACCATCTGTCGTCAGGATAGCGAAAATCGCCGCCCGTTAAAGGCTGCGCAAGCACAATCGCGCAATTGTCAGGGAGAAAACATGCGGTCCGCAGAAATGATCGAACTGTGGCGCGGCGACATGCGCGAAAGCATGCATGCCGGCCATGCCGTGATCTGCGATGCCCATGGCGTGGTCGAGGCCTGGGGACGACCCGGGCAAGTGATCTATCCGCGGTCGTCGTGCAAGATGATCCAGGCGCTGCCGCTGATCGAAAGCGGGGCCGCCGATGCGGCGGGCCTGACCGACCGCCAGCTGGCCCTGGCCTGCGCCAGCCATTCGGGGGCGGCGATGCATGTCGCGGCCGTGGACGGTTGGCTGACCGGGCTGGGCCTGGGCGAGTCCGACCTGCGCTGCGGCAGCCACATGCCGCGCGACCCGGAGGAGAACCGCCGCCTGACCTGTTCGGACACCGCGCCCTGCCAGCTGCACAACAACTGTTCGGGCAAGCATGCGGGCTTTTTGACGCTGAACCGCCACCTGAAGGGCGGGCCGGATTATGTCGAGCCCGACCACCCGGTCCAGCGCGCCGTCAAGGAGGCCTTCGAGGCGGTCACCGACGAGGAGAGCCCCGGTTTCGGCATCGACGGCTGTTCGGCCCCGAACTGGGCCTGCACGGTCGAGGGGCTGGCCCGCGCGATGGCGCGGTTCGCCAATCCCGGAGCGGACAGGCGCGGGCAGGCCATGCGGCGGCTGGTGGACGCGATGCGCAGCCACCCCGAGATGGTCGCGGGCGAGGGTCGGTCCTGCACCGAGCTGATGCGCGCGATGGGGGGCGTCGCGGCGATCAAGACCGGGGCCGAGGCGGTGTTCGTGGCGATCCTGCCCGACCAGGGCCTGGGCGTTGCGCTGAAGATCACCGATGGCGGCACCCGCGCCAGCGAGGCCGCGATCACCGCGCTGCTGATCCACCTGGGCGTGCTGGATGCGGCCCATCCGGCGGCGCAGGCGCTTCTGGACGGACCGATCCTGAACTGTCGCGGCATGGTCACGGGCAACCTGCGCCGCGCGCCGGGCTTTCCCGCCTGAGGGCCGTCACATCCCCGACATGGAGCCGTGCTTTACTGTGCGGCACGGGATGCCCCCGTCCCGTTCCCGTGCCCCGAACCGGCGCCCCTTGGCAAAGCGGGCGCCGGATGCGCGGTCTCAGATCATCTGCCAGATCAGCCGACCCGCCAACAGGGTCGAGGTCACGACCAGCAGCGGCTTGATCAGCCGCGCGCCGATGCGCGAGGCTAGCCGCGCGCCCAGCATTGCCCCCGCGATCTGCGCCGCCCCCATCGCCATGCCCAAAAGCCACAGCGGCTGGCCGACCAGCGCGAAGGCCCCCAGCCCGCCCAGGTTCGACGCGAAGTTCAGCAGCTTGGTATGGGCCGTGGCCTTCAGAACCCCGTATCCGGCCAGCGTGACAAACCCGATCATGTAGAAGGCCCCGGCCCCCGGCCCGATCAGCCCGTCATAGAAGCCCACGAACGGCACCACCGTCGCCGCAAAGACCAGGGGCGTCAGGCGGCGCGTGCGGTCCAGGTCGTTCAGTCCGGGTTTCAGCGCAAAGAACAACGCGATGCCGATCAGGATGACCGGCAGGATCAGCCGCAGCCCGTCGGTGGGGATCGCGCTGACCAGCACCGCCCCCGCGGCCCCCGCCGCCCCCGCGATCAGCGCGGATTTCCACTGGCTGCGCAGATCGACCAGACCCCGCGCCGCATAGCTGAGCGCGGCCGTCCCCGCGCCGAAGACGCCCTGCACCTTGTTCGTGGCCAGCGCCTGCGCGGGCGACAGTCCCGCCAGCATCAGGATGGGCAGCGTGATCAGCCCGCCCCCGCCCGCGATGGCATCGACGAAGCCTGCGGCAAAGGCCGCCATCATCAGCAGCATCACCAGGTCGGCGGTCAGTTCGAACATCATCGGGACTTTCGGTGGGGCAATCGTCGCAGGGGCATTTGAACAAAGGAGAAATCAGGGGGTGACGAAATCCTCGTCCGCGAAGCCTTGCAGGTACAAGAGCGCGGTCAGGTCGCCGTGGTTGATGCGGATCTGGGCCTGGGCGGCGACCGCGGGTTTCGCGTGCAGCGCCACGCCGGCACCCGCCAGCTGGATCATGCCCAGGTCGTTGGCGCCGTCGCCCACCGCGATCGCGTTCTGGGGCGTGGTGCCGAGGCGGGCGGCGACCTGGGTCAGGGCATCGACCTTGGCCTCGCGGCCCAGGATGGGCAGGGCGACCTGCCCGGTCAGCACGCCGTCCTGCGCCAGCAGCGTGTTGGCGCGATGTTCGTCAAAGCCCAGGGTCTGGGCCACGGCCCGGGTAAAGCTGGTGAAGCCCCCCGAGACCAGCGCGGTATAGGCCCCGTGCGCGCGCATGGTCGCCACCAGCACGGCCCCGCCCGCGGCATAGGTGATGCGTTCGGCCAGGACCTGGGCGATGACCGCCTCCGGCAGGTTCGCCAGCAGGGCCACGCGTTCGGTCAGCGCGGCGTTGAAGTCCAGCTCTCCGTTCATGGCGCGGGCGGTGATCTGGGCCACGCGGGGGCCAAAGCCCGCCATGTCGGCCAGTTCGTCGATGCATTCCTGATCGATCATGGTCGAATCCATGTCGGCGATCAGGATGCGCTTGCGCCGCCCGCCCGCGGGCTGGATCGCCAGGTCGATGCCGATGGCCTGCAGGTCGGACCAGACCTGGCCCGAATCGCCCGGAAGCACCGCGATGTCGAATTCGGCGGCCACGCCCGGCGACAGCCAGCGCGTCACGTCGCCGCCCCACCGGTCGGCCAGACCGCCGGGCAGGGCATCATCCAGATTGGCTGCGGCAGGCGCCGCGATCAGCGAGACGGTGAACATGGGCGCGGTCCTTGTGCGGTTGCCTGCGGGTGTAGGACAAAGTTTTTTCTTGCGCCAGAGCGGGAGGGGCCTTAGGTCGGTCCGTGGGACACCCCTCCCCAACGAGGGGCTTTTTAGCTGGAAGGCTAGTCACATGACCGATCATGCGATCCCGGCTGCGCGGCCGGAAAATCCGCGCTTTTCTTCGGGCCCCTGCGCCAAGATCCCCCATTATTCGCTGGACATGCTGTCGGACGCGCCCCTGGGCCGGTCGCATCGCGCCGCCGTCGGCAAGTCCAAGCTGGCCGAGGCCATCGAGCTGACCCGTGCGGTCCTGGGCGTGACGGCCGATTACCGCATCGGCATCGTCCCCGGTTCCGACACCGGCGCGGTCGAGATGGCGATGTGGACCCTGCTGGGCGCCCGCCCCGTCGAGATGCTGGCCTGGGAAAGCTTTGGCGAAGGCTGGGTCACGGATGCCGTGAAACAGCTGAAGCTGGACGCCACGGTCCGCAAGGCCGATTACGGCAAGATCGTCGATCTGGCAGAGGTCGATTTCGACAAGGACGTCGTCTTCACCTGGAACGGCACCACCAGCGGCGTGCGCGTGCCGAACGGCGATGCGATACCCGCCGACCGCGCGGGCCTGACCATCTGCGACGCGACCAGCGCGGCCTTCGCCATGGACCTGCCCTGGGACAAGCTGGATGTGGTGACCTTCAGCTGGCAGAAGGTGCTGGGCGGAGAGGGCGCGCATGGCGTCCTGATCCTGTCGCCGCGCGCCGTCGAACGGCTGGAGACCTATGTCCCTGCTTGGCCGCTGCCCAAGATCTTTCGCATGACCAAGGGCGGCAAGCTGATCGAGGGCATCTTCAAGGGCGAGACGATCAACACGCCCTCGATGCTGGCGGTCGAGGATTACCTGGTCGCGCTGAAATGGGCGCAATCTCTGGGCGGGCTGTCGGCACTGATCGCGCGGGCGGATGCCAATGCGGCTGCTGTGCGCGATTTCATCGCGGACAAGGACTGGATCGCCGATCTGGCCGAGGATCCGGCCACCGCGTCGACGACCAGCGTCTGCCTGAAGTTCACCGATCCGGCGATCAAGGACGGCGCGGCCTTTGCCAAGGCTGTGGCCAAGCGCCTGGAGAAGGAGGGCGTGGCGCTGGACGCCGGCGCCTATCGCGACGCACCTGCGGGTCTGCGCATCTGGTGCGGATCGACGGTCGAGACCGCCGATGTCGCGGCACTGATGCCGTGGATCGAATGGGCGTACCGCGCCGAACTGGCCGCGCAGTGATCCGAGAGGCCGGGGGCCTTGCGCCCCCCGGACCCCCCGCAGGATATTTTTCTGAAGAAGAAACAAGGCGTCCGCGAGGCTGTGCCCGGATGCCGCATGACAAGGACTAGTCCCATGCCGAAGGTTCTCGTGTCCGACAAGCTGTCGGAAACCGCCGTCCAGATCTTCCGCGATCGCGGCGTCGAGGTGGATTACCTGCCCGATCTGGGCAAGGACAAGGAGAAGCTGGCCGAGGTGATCGGGCAGTATGACGGGCTGGCCATCCGGTCGGCGACCAAGGTGACCGAGAAGCTGCTGGAAGGCGCGACGAACCTGAAGGTGATCGGCCGCGCGGGCATCGGGGTCGACAACGTCGACATCCCGGCCGCCAGCAAGAAGGGCGTCATCGTGATGAACACGCCCTTCGGCAACAGCGTCACCACCGCCGAGCATGCCATCGCGATGATGTTCGCGGTCGCCCGCCAGCTGCCCGAGGCGAGCGTCAGCACCCATGCCGGCAAGTGGGAGAAGAACCGCTTCATGGGGGTCGAGCTGTTCAACAAGACCCTGGGCGTGATCGGGGCAGGCAATATCGGCTCGATCGTGATCGACCGCGCCCTGGGGCTGCACATGAAGGTGCTGGCCTATGACCCCTTCCTGTCCGAGGAGCGGGCGCGCGAGATCGGCGTGACCAAGGTCGAGCTGGACGAGCTGCTGGGCCGCGCGGATTTCATCACCTTCCACGTGCCGCTGACCGACAAGACCCGCAACATCCTGTCGCGCGAGGCCATCGCCAAGCTGAAGAAGGGCGTGCGCATCATCAACTGCGCCCGCGGCGGCCTGGTCGACGAGGAGGCGCTGGCCGAGGCGTTGAAGGACGGGCGCGTGGCGGGTGCCGCATTCGACGTCTTTGCCGTCGAGCCCGCGACGGAAAGCCCGCTGTTCAACCTGCCCAACGTCGTCGTCACGCCCCACCTGGGCGCCGCCACGACCGAAGCGCAGGAGAACGTCGCCCTGCAGGTCGCCGAGCAGATGTCGGACTATCTGCTGACGGGCGCGGTGCAGAACGCGCTGAACATGCCCTCGGTCACGGCCGAGGAGGCCGCGGTGATGGGCCCCTGGATCAAGCTGGCCGCGCATCTGGGCGCCTTCGTGGGCCAGATGACCGACGAGCCGATCAAGGCGATCAACGTGCTGTATGACGGCGTCGTGTCCGAGATGAACCTGAACGCGCTGAACGCGGCGGTGATCGCCGGCGTGATGAAGGCGTCGAACCCGGACGTGAACATGGTGTCGGCCCCGGTCATGGCCAAGGATCGCGGCGTGCAGGTGTCCACCACCAAGCAGGACAAGGCCGGCGCCTATGAGGGTTACGTCAAGGTCACCTGCGTGACCGAGACGCGCGAGCGGTCCATCGCGGGCACGGTGTTCAGCGATGGCAAGCCGCGCTTCATCCAGATCCGCGGGATCAACGTTGACGCCGAGGTGGGAAGCCACATGCTGTACACCCGCAACAAGGACGTTCCCGGCGTCATCGGCGCGCTTGGGATGACCCTGGGCGATCTGGGCGTGAACATCGCGAACTTTACCCTGGGGCGGGCCGCCAACGGGGCGGATGCCATCGCGATCCTGTACCTGGATGAGGCGATCAGCGACGAGGCCTTGGCCACGCTGCAGAACACCGGCAAGTTCCTGCAGGCCCGCCGGCTGCAGTTCGAGGTTTGACCTCGGCCCCGCACGCCCTTACCCAAGGGGCGTGCGGACCTTCCCTGCCGCGCGCCACGGCCAGGTGACAGATGCGACTTTATGCGATCGGCGACATTCACGGACAACTGGACCTGCTGAAGGCCGCGCATCAGCGGATCTTCGACGACGGTGGGCCTGATGCGGTCATCGCCCATGTGGGCGACCTGATCGACCGCGGTCCCGATTCGCGCGGCGTGGTGGAACACCTGTTGCGCGGCCAGCAGGCGGGGCGGCCCTGGATCGTCACCCGCGGCAATCACGACCGCTTCCTGCCCGCCTTCCTGAACCAGCCCGACTGGATCGACCCGGGACTGTCGTCCGGACAGCATTGGGTGGACCATCCAGGTCTGGGCGCGGCCGCGACGCTGCGGTCCTATGGCGTGGACCCGGATCAGCCGCGCGATGCGCTGCTGCGCGATGCGCGGGCGGCGGTTCCTGCGGATCACGCGCGGTTCCTGGCGGCACTGCCGCTGTGGTATCTGCATCCGCTGGCGCTGGTCGTGCATGCGGGCATCCGTCCGGGCATCGACCTGCAGGACCAGGCCGAGGGCGACCTAGTCTGGATCCGCCAGGGGTTCCTGGACAGCGACGTCGATTTCGGGCCGCTGGTCGTGCACGGGCACACCGCACTGGAGGCTCCCGCCCTGTACGCAAACCGCCTGAACCTGGACGGGGGCGCCGCCTATGGCCGGCCGCTGTCCGCCGCCGTCATCGAACCGGGTGCCGTGCACCTGCTGACCGAATCGGGCCGCCAGCCCCTGTTGCCGGAGTAGACCATGCGCCTTGTCCTGACCCTTGCCCTGACCCTTGCCCCCCTGTCGTTGCAGGCCGAGGAGGTCGGCCGCGTCGGCGTGGACTGGGTCGGCAACGATGTCGTCATCGAGGCGATTAAGGACCCCGAGGTGCCGGGCGTGACCTGCCACCTGGCTTATTTCAGCCGCTCGGTCCTGGACCGGCTGAGCCAGGGCAACTGGTTCGAGGATCCGTCCAACAGCGCGATCCAGTGCACCCGCACCGGGCCCATCGACGTCAGCGCCCTGACCCCCGGCGAGGGAGAGAACGTGTTCAGCGAGGGGCGTTCGCTGGTGTTCAAGTCGCTGCGGGTGCAGCGCATCTATGACGCCGACAACCGCGTGCTGGTCTATCTGGCCCATGCCAACCAGGTCAGCGAGGGGTCGGCCAAGATGTCGATGGCGACCGTGCCCCTGACGGCGGACGACATCGCCCCCTGATCGCCTGCCGGTGGACAGGACCGTCGCGGCGCGCTAGAAGGCGCGCTGACTTTTGTTGATCCCTGACACGAACGATGGATACCGCCCGGATGCAGGCCCAAAGCCGCCACGCGAAATACAGCCTGGGACAGGTCGTCCGGCACCGTTCGCGGCCGTTCCGGGGGGTGATCTTCGACGTCGATCCCGAATTCGCCAATACCGAGGAATGGTACGAATCCATTCCCGAGGATTCGCGCCCCGACCGTGACCAGCCGTTCTATCATCTGTTCGCCGAGACCGAGGCGACCTACTACGTGGCCTATGTGTCCGAACAGAACCTTGAACTGGACGTGTCGGGCGAACCGCTGGACCACCCCGAGGTCGGGGACATGTTCAGCGCCTTTCAGGACGGCCGCTATTTCCTGGCGGGACCGGTCAACTAGGCGTCGACCTCCATCTGGGCAAAGGGGATGCTGAAGGCCAGATAGTTCCGGCTTTCCTCGCGGTAATAGCACAGGGCCTGCGTCAGGTCCTGAATCAGGAACCAGCCGAAGCCGCCTTCGGGCAGATCATCCGCGACCATCGGTGGCAGGCTGCGCGGCAGCAGGCAGTCGTCCGGCAGCGAGATCCCGTCATCGGTCAGCGCGCAGGCCAGGCCCGAACTGTGACGCACGATGCACAGGTGGATCACCGGCAGCCGTGCCTGTTCCGCCTGGCCCAGCGGGGCGTGTTCAGCGACGTTGTTCATCACCTCGGCCAGGACCAGTTCCAGCCGGCCCAGGGTGTCGTCGCCCACCTCTCCGCGGAAACGCTGGCGGACGTCCTGCAGGGTGTCGCGCACGATCATCGGATGGGCGTTCAGGACGCGGTGGAACATCGGCTGCGTCAGTGCGGATGCACGGTTTCCGATGCCCGGATCGGAGCGTTCACTGGGTGTCATTCTCGTTGCTCCTTCTGAGCGGTGCGGGGCTGAGCGGTGCGGGGCTGGATGTCGAACACGCTGTCCATCCGCGTCAGGCGGAACACGCGTTCGACATTGGGCGTCAGCGCGAACAGCACCAGCGCCAGGTTCTCGGGCAGGCTCTTGCGGACGGCGATCATCGCCCCCAGGCCAGAGCTGTCCATGAAGTCCACCGCCGCCATGTCCATGTGCACCGGCTTGCGGTTCTTGACCACGATCTCGCGCAGCTTGTCCTTGAACAGGGTCGCAATCGCCGCGTCGATCCGGGGTTCCGTCACCGTGATGTTCAGATGGGATTCGGCGTCTTCGACGATGAACTGCATGATTCCGGGCCTTCCTTGCGCATCTGCATCCTTGACTAGACCCCAAAGGTTACGATCCGGTAAGCGCGAGGACAGATCGGGGGGAAAGATCATGACAATTCAGGACATCTACGTGCTGGGGGCGGCGCGCACGCCGATGGGCGGGCTGATGGGCGCGCTGTCGGGGGTGTCCGCGGCCGATCTGGGCGGGGCGGCCATCGCCGCGGCACTGGCGCGCGCGGGCGGGCCCGCGGTCGATGCGCTGTTCATGGGCTGCGTCCTGCCCGCGGGCCAGGGCCAGGCCCCGGCGCGGCAGGCGGGCTTTGCCGGGGGGCTGGGGCAGGAGGTGCCGGCAACGACGCTGAACAAGATGTGCGGGTCGGGGATGCAGGCCGTGATGATGGCGTCCGATGCCATCCGCGCCGGCAGCGCCGGTATCGTCGTCGCAGGCGGCATGGAGAGCATGTCGAACGCCCCCTATCTGCTGCCCAAAATGCGCGCCGGGGCGCGCCTGGGGCATGCACAGGCGTTGGACCACATGTTCCTGGACGGGCTGGAGGATGCCTATGACAAGGGCCGCCTGATGGGCACGTTTGCCGAGGATTGCGCCGCGGAATTCGCCTTTTCCCGCCAGGCGCAGGACGACTACGCCCTGGCCAGCCTGACGCGCGCACAGGATGCCATCGCCGGCGGCGCGTTCGCGACCGAGATCACACCCGTCACCGTGCCCGGCCGCGGCAAGGTCACCGTGGTCGACACCGACGAACAGCCCGGCCTGGCCCGCCCCGACAAGATCCCGCTGCTGAAACCCGCGTTCCGCGACGGGGGCACCGTGACGGCGGCCAACAGCTCGTCCATCTCGGACGGGGCGGCGGCGCTGGTGCTGGGCGGTCGGGCGCAGGGCGCCGTCGCGCGCATCGTCGGCCATGCCAGCCACGCCCAGGCCCCCGGCCAGTTCCCCACCGCGCCCGTGCCCGCCGCCGAAAAGCTGCTGGCGCGGATCGGATGGGACAGGGACAGCGTCGATCTGTGGGAGGTGAACGAGGCCTTTGCCGTCGTGCCGATGGCCTTCATGGCGCGGATGGGCCTGTCCCATGACCGCGTGAACGTGCATGGCGGAGCATGCGCCCTGGGCCATCCGATCGGCGCGTCGGGGGCGCGGATCATCGTCACGCTGATCCATGCGCTGCAGGCGCGGGGGCTGCGCCGGGGCGTGGCCGCGATCTGCATCGGCGGAGGCGAGGGAACCGCGCTGGCGGTCGAACTGTGCTGATCTGCCTGCCAAACCGGCAGGCTGCCCCGGGCGCCGGCAGCGGCGCCCCCGCCACGGCGCCAAGCTGCGGAACCAATGGGCAAATCCGGCGGTTCTGCTGTGGACTTACCGGAACCGGGCGCGGATCATCGATCCAAGGAAAGACCCGGAAGCGTTGCGTCAGCCAGTGGGGGAGTGATGAGTTACTATAACGAGATGTACGAGGGCGACAGCGTCCGCGACCCCTATGCCCGCCTGCGGGAATGGGTCGAGACAATGCCCGACGATTTCCGCCAGATGAAGCAGGCCGAGGCCGAGGCGCTGTTCCGCCGCATCGGCATCACCTTCGCCGTCTATGGCGAGGGGGGCGACCCGGACCGGCTGATCCCCTTCGACATGATGCCCCGCGTGTTCGAGCAGGCCGAGTGGCGCCGCCTTGAACGCGGCATCAAGCAGCGCGCCCGCGCGCTGAACGCTTTCCTGCGCGACGTCTATGGCCGCGGAGAGATCATCCGCGCCGGACGCATCCCCGCCCGCCTGGTCTATCAGAACGAGGCATTCGAGAAGTCGGTGGTGGGGTTCGTGCCCCCGCGCGGCGTCTATTCCCACATCATCGGCATTGACCTGGTCCGCACCGCCAAGGACGAGTTCTATGTCCTAGAGGACAACTGCCGCACGCCGTCGGGCGTCAGCTACATGCTGGAGAACCGCGAGATCATGATGCGCATGTTCCCGGCCCTGTTCCGCGGCAACCGCATCGAACCCGTCGACCAGTATCCCGATCTTCTGCGCCGCACGCTGGAATCGGTGGCGCCCGCGAAGTGCAGCGACCGGCCGACCTGCGTGATCCTGACGCCGGGCCATTACAACAGCGCCTATTACGAACACAGCTTCCTGGCCAACCTGATGGGGGTCGAGCTGGTCGAGGGGCAGGACCTGTTCGTGGATGGCGAATTCTGCTATATGCGCACGACCACCGGGCCCAAGCGCGTGGACGTGATCTATCGCCGGATCGACGATCCCTATCTGGACCCGCTGTGCTTCCGCCCCGATTCGATGCTGGGCATTCCGGGGCTGATGGACGTGTACCGGTCTGGCGGCGTGTCGATCTGTTCGGCACCCGGCGCGGGCGTGGCCGATGACAAGGCCATTTATACCTTCGTCCCCGAGATGGTGCGCTTCTATCTGGGAGAGGAGCCGATCCTGAACAACGTCCAGACCTGGACGCTGTGGAAGGACGACGATTACCGCTATGTGATGGAGCATCTGCCCGAACTGGTCGTCAAGGAGGTCCACGGATCAGGCGGCTACGGCATGCTGGTCGGTCCCAAGTCGACCAGGGAGGAGATCGAGGCGTTCCGCGCCAAGATCCAGGCCAATCCGTCGAACTACATCGCCCAGCCCACGCTGGCACTGTCGACCTGTCCGACCTTCGTGGACGAGGGCATCGCGCCGCGCCACGTGGACCTGCGCCCCTATTGCCTGTGCGGCGACCGGATCGAGCTGGTGCCGGGCGGGCTGACGCGCGTCGCGCTGCGCGAAGGGTCGCTGGTGGTGAACTCGTCCCAGGGCGGGGGTGTCAAGGACACCTGGGTGTTGTCGGAATGAGGGGACGTAACACGATGCTCAGCCGCACCGCCTCGAACCTGTTCTGGATGGGCCGCCATCTGGAACGTGCCGAAACCGCCGCGCGCCTGCTGGACGTGGGACAGCGCATCACGCTGCTTCCCAACACCGAGGCCGGGTACCAGAACGAATGGAACTCGTTGCTGCAGGCCTCGGGCAGTTCGGACCTGTTCGCGCAGAAATACGGAGAGATCACCCAGGAGAACATCGAGGAGTTCATCTTCTTCGACCGCGCCAACCCGTCATCGGTGGCCAGCTGCCTTGAAAAGGCGCGCGAGGCCGGTCGGATCGTGCGCACCGCGCTGACCAGCCAGGTCTGGGACGCGCTGAACGTGGCCTTCCAGGAGCTGCGCCGGATCGAACGCCAGCCGCGCGCAAAGCTGGACACCGCAGGGCTGACCGATTTCACCACCGGCCACACCTCGACCGTGCGCGGCGCGATCAACGCGACGCAGCTGAGGAACGACGGCTGGCATTTCATGAACCTGGGATACGGGCTGGAACGCGCCGATGCGACCGCGCGCCTGCTGGACGTCAAGTATTTCGTCCTGCTGCCGCGGATCGAGTTCGTGGGATCGGGTCTGGACACCTATCAGTGGCAGGTGATCCTGCGCGCGCTGTCGGCGCACCGGGCCTATCACTGGGCCTATGGCGGTGACATCACCGCGGGCCAGGTGGCCGATTTCCTGATCCTGAACGGGGAAAGCCCCCGCGCGCTGATCACGTCGCTGTATGAGACCGTGTGGCACCTTGAAGGGCTGGCGCGGCGCTATGGCGACGGGGTGCCGACCAGCGCCCGCGACAAGGCGCGCGAGGTTCTGGCAGCCCTGCAGGCCCGCGACATCGAGATGATCTTCGACGAGGGGCTGCACGAGTTCCTCAGCTGGTTCATCCTGGAACTGTCCGAGATTTCCAACCTGGTGCACCAGGATTACCTGCTTGGAGGGGTGTGACCCATGCGCCTGAAGATCTCTCACGAGACGGTCTATCGCTATGGCCAGCCGATCCGGAACCTGGTGCAGAGCCTGCGCCTGACGCCATCGGTTTTCGAGGGACAGAAGACCCATGAATGGCAGATCGACGTGTCGGGCGGCGTCAAGGGGCCGGGGTTCCGCGACGGTGCCGGCGACTGGATCGAGGGCTGGACCGTGCGCGGTCCGGTCGATCATGTGACCGTGCGCATCAGCGGACGCATCGACACCCGCGATACGGCAGGCGTCCTGCGCGGCCACCGCGAGATGATCCACCCGCTGACCTATCTGCGCGACAGTCCCGCCACGCGTCCCGACGATGCGCTGCGCGATCTGGCGCAGTCGGTCGAGGGCACCGACCGGCTGGACCTGGCGCATCAGCTGTCGATGTCGGTCAGCGACCGGATCGCGTTCCGCCCCGGCGTGACCCATACCGGCACCACCGCATCCGAGGCCCTGGCCCTGGGAGAGGGCGTCTGCCAGGACCACACCCACGCCCTGACCGCCATCGCCCGCCTGTGCGGCCTGCCGGCGCGCTATGTGTCGGGCTATCTGCATTCGACCATCGACGGGCAGGCCCATGACGCGGCCCATGCCTGGGCCGAGATCCATGTCGAGGGGTTGGGATGGGTCGGCTTCGACGCCGCCAACCGCTGCTGCCCGGACGAACGCTATGTCCGTCTGGGGTCGGGCCTGGACGCGGCGGACGCGGCCCCGATCCGGGGCGTGGCCCTGGGCACCGGATCCGAGGACATGGATGTCAGCGTCCGGGTCGAAGAGATGGCCCAGTAGGAACCGGGGGCAGCACCCCCGGTCCAGCTGTCGTTACAGGGTGATGCGATAGCGGGCAAAGCCTTCGGGCGCGTCGCCCGCCGGTTCGATGGCCAGGGTGGTCACGTCCTGCAGATAGGCCGCGGCCCCCGGCCCCGTGTCGAACAGCACCGTCGCCCCGTCCAGCGCCGCGAACGACCAGTTGCCGTCCGCCGACGGGTTGATCGTCCCCTGGTCCAGGATATAGCGCACGATCACGTCGCGGTTGGTGTCGGGCCCCTCGAACACCACGGTCGAGCCATCCGCGCCGGGGAACGACCCTCCGCCGGTGGCGCGATAGTTGTTGGTGGCGATGATGAACTCGGCCGCCGGATCGACCGGCTGCCCGTCGATGGCCAGATCGACGATGCGGTTCGCCTCCGCGTCGGCCAGCGCCCCGTCGGCGTCGAACCGCGAGGGCTGCGACAGGTCGATCCGATAGGTCACCCCGTCGATCACGTCGAAGTTGTAGCTGCGGAAGTCGGGGTTCAGCAGCATCTGGTCCGCCTGCCCCGGTTCGATCCGGTTGAAGGCCCCGGCGCTGCGCTCCAGCCAGTCCTTGACCTGCGCGCCGGTCACGCGCACGGCGCGGATGGTGTTGGGATACAGATACAGGTCGGCCACGTTGCGGATGGCGATGTCGCCCGGCGGCACGTCGGTGAAGTAATCCGGCCCGCCCCGCCCGCCGGCCTTGAAGGGCGCCGCCGCCGACAGGATGGGCAGGCCCTCGTGCTCGGTCCCGGCCAGCATCTGCGCGATGTACCAGCTTTGCGCGTTCGACACGATCTGGACCGACGGATCATCCGCCACCATCGCGAAATAGCTGTAGAGCGCGGCGCTGGTCTGGCCAACGGGTCGGCGGACATAATCCAGCGTCTGCTGGTGTTCGGTGGCGGTCGCCTCCTCGATGGCGGGTACGCTCTCGACCAGGGGGATCACCACGCCCTCGTCGTCGCGCTGATAGATCGGGCGCGCCTCGACTTGGTGACTGACGATGGTCCAGCCGTCGCCCTGCCGCTCCAGCAGCAGATCGACCAGACCCATATGCGACCCCCAGAACCCGGCCATCACCGCGGGCTTGCCGCCGATGGTGCCGGCCGCGGCATCCACCCCGGCCACGCCGTCGTAGTCGGGGCCGGGAAAGACCGAATGCGAATGCCCGGTCAGGATGACGTCGATGCCGTCGATGGCCGCCAGCGGAATGGCCGCGTTCTCCATCCCCGGTTCGGCGGTCTGCCCGCCGATGCCGCAATGGGCCAGCGCCACGACCAGGTCCACCCCCTCGGCACGCAGCTTGGGCACCCAGGCCTGGGCCGCCTCGACGATGTCGCGGACGGTGACCTGCCCCTCCAGATGCGCGCGGTCCCATTGCATGATCTGCGGCGGCACGAAGCCGATGATGCCGATACGGATCGGATGGGTGGCGCCCGCCCCGTCGGTCAGGTCCCGGTCGATCACCGCATAGGGCGGCACCAGGGTCCGGTCCTGGTCCGGGGTGGCGCCGGCCTCGGTCACCACGTTGGCGCAGACGACGGGATAGCCCGCGCCCGCCAGGCTGGCGCCCAGGAACTCCAGCCCATAGTTGAATTCGTGGTTGCCAAGGGTCCCGCCGTCATAGCCCAGGGCGTTCATCCCCTGGATCACCGGGTGGGTCGCGTCCCCGTCCATGCCACGCTCATAGGCAATGAAATCGCCCATCGGGTTGCCCTGCAGGAAATCGCCGTTGTCGAACAGCAGCGCGTTCGTGGCCTCGGCCCGCACGGCACCGACCAGGGCCGCGGTCCGCGCCAGGCCCAGGGTGTCGGTCGCCGTGTCCGCGTAATAGTCGTAGGGCCAGACATGCGCGTGCAGGTCCGTCGTCTCCATGATGCGCAGATGCGCCTGCCCCGCCTCGGCCCGTGCGGAATAGGGATGCAGCGCGACCAGCGCCAGGCCGGCCACCCCCGATGTCAGGAAACCGCGGCGGCTGAGGGCAAGAGGATGGGTCATCATGTTCGTCCTTGGGTGGTGGAACCTGCACGATGTGCGATTCGGCGCGCCAAGGCGACCCAAAGTTTCATGACGCGACCCGCAAACGAGCGATTGCAGCCCACGCCCCCCGGTCCTAGTCTGCCCTGCGGAATGCAACGGAAAGATGTGCCGGTGACCTATTGCGTCGGACTGAAACTGGATGCCGGGCTTGTGCTGCTGTCGGATACCCGCACGAATGCCGGGCTGGACAATATCTCGTGCTATCGCAAGATGTTCTTCTTCGAGGCGCCGGGCGAACGCATCATCGCGATCATGACCGCCGGGTCGCTGTCCGTGACCCAGACCACCATCGCCCGCCTGGAGGAGGCGATCGAGGATGAGCTGGCAGACGACACGACCTCGATCCTCAAGGCGCCGACCATGCTGCGCGTGGCCACGATCATCGGCGACACGCTGTGCCGCACCCGGCGCGAGATCGCCGAACAGTGCCGCGACCTCAAGCAGCAGGCATCCGCTAGCATGATCGTCGCGGGACAGCGCAAGGGCGGCGACATGCGCCTGTTCCTGATCTATCCCGAAGGCAACTTCATCGAGGCGACCGAGGACACGCCCTTCCTGCAGATCGGAGAGCACAAGTACGGCAAGCCGATCCTGGACCGGGTGGTCACCCCCGCGACCAGCCTGGCCGACGCGCAAAAGGCGGTTCTCTTGTCGATGGATTCGACGCTGCGGTCGAACCTGTCGGTGGGGATGCCGCTGGACCTGGCGGTGATCGGCGCCGATGCCTGTGCGGTCACCACGCGCCGCCGCATCCTGGACGGCGATCCGGACTTCATGCAGATGAGCGCGGCCTGGTCCGCGGCGCTGCGCGACAGCTTCGTCAAGGTCAGCATCTGACCCGCAGCTGTTAGCGCAAGCCGGACCGCATGCGCGTTGAAGCAGTCCTGCCAAGCCGTTAAGCAGTCCCCAGCATCATCCTCGGGGGACATCATGACCGACAAGACCAGCCGCAGCCGCATCACCCCCGAAGAGGCGCTGGCCTATCACCTGGAGCCGCGTCCGGGCAAATACGACATCACGCCGTCCACACCCATGACCACGCAGCGCGACCTGTCGCTGGCCTACTCGCCGGGCGTCGCGGTGCCGGTCCAGGCCATCGCCGACCGCCCCGAGACGGCCTATGATTACACCACCAAGGGCAACATGGTGGCGGTGATCTCGAACGGGACGGCGATCCTGGGGATGGGGAACCTGGGCGCGCTGGCCTCCAAGCCGGTGATGGAGGGCAAGGCGGTGCTGTTCAAGCGCTTTGCAGACGTGAACGCCATCGATCTGGAGCTGGACACCGAGGACGCGGACGAGTTCATCAACGCCGTCAAGCTGATGGGCCCGACCTTCGGGGGCATCAACCTGGAGGACATCAAGGCACCGGAATGCTTCATCATCGAGCAGCGCCTGAAGGAGCTGATGGACATCCCGGTGTTCCACGACGACCAGCACGGCACGGCCGTCATCTGCGCCGCGGGCCTGCTGAACGCGCTGGAGCTGTCGGGCAAGAAGATCGAGGATGTGCGGATCGTCCTGAACGGCGCGGGTGCGGCGGGCATCGCCTGTCTGGAACTGCTGAAGTCGATGGGCGCGCGGCATGACAACTGCATCATGTGCGACACCAAGGGCGTCATCTATCAGGGCCGCACCGAGGGCATGAACCAGTGGAAATCGGCCCATGCGGTCGTGACCACCGCCCGCACGCTGGAGGAGGCGATGAAGGGCGCCGACGTCTTCCTGGGCGTCAGCGCCAAGGGGGCGGTGACCCAGGACATGGTCGTCAGCATGGCCGACAACCCGGTGATCTTCGCCATGGCGAATCCCGACCCCGAGATCACGCCCGAGGATGCCCACGCCGTCCGCCCCGACGCGATCGTGGCCACCGGCCGCAGCGACTATCCGAACCAGGTGAACAACGTCCTGGGGTTCCCGTACCTGTTCCGCGGCGCGCTGGACATCCACGCCCGCGCCATCAACGACGAGATGAAGATCGCCTGCGCCGAGGCGCTGGCGAAACTGGCGCGCGAGGATGTCCCTGACGAGGTCGCCGTCGCCTATGGCCGCAAGCTGCAGTTCGGGCGCGACTACATCATCCCGACGCCCTTCGATCCGCGGCTGATCCACGTGATCCCGCCCGCCGTGGCGAAGGCCGGGATGGACACGGGCGTCGCGCGGCGCCCGATCATCGACATGGAGGGCTATGTCCAGACGCTGAAGAACCGGATGGACCCGACGGCCGCGATCCTGCAGGGCATCCACGCCCGCGCGCGTCAGGCCCAGGCCCGGATGATCTTTGCCGAGGGCGACGATCCGCGCGTGCTGCGCGCCGCCGTCGCCTGGCAGCGCACCGGCATGGGCCAGTCGCTGGTCGTGGGCCGCGAGGCCGAGGTCAAGGCCGAGTTGGAGGCCCTGGGCATGGGCGACGCCTTCCGCGAGATCAGCGTCGTGAACGCCGCCAACACCCGGCATTTGGACAGCTATCACGAGTTCCTGTACCAGCGCCTGCAACGGAAGGGCGTCGACCGCGAGGATGCGTTCAAGCTGGCCAACCGCGACCGCCACATCTTTGCGGCGCTGATGCTGGCGCATGGGCATGGCGACGGGTTGGTGACCGGCGCCACGCGCAAGAACGCGCCGGTGCTGGCACAGATCGGCCATGTCTTCGACGTGCGCCCGCAGGACGGGGCGGTGGGCATCACCGCCGTGCTGCACCGGGGCCGGATCGTGCTGATCGGCGACACGCTGGTCCATGAATGGCCCGAACCCGAGGATCTGGCCGACATCGCCGCCCGCGGCGCCGCGGTGGCCCGCAACCTGGGGCTGGAGCCGCGCGTGGCCTTCCTGTCGTTTTCGAATTTCGGCTATCCGGTCAGCGAACGCGCCATCAAGATGGCCCAGGCCGCCACCGTCCTGGACCGACGCGGCGCCGATTTCGAATACGAGGGCGAGATGACCGTGGACGTGGCGCTGAACATGGATGCGGCCGCGCGCTATCCCTTCAGCCGCCTGACCGCGCCCGCGAATGTGCTGGTGGTGCCGGCGCGGCATTCGGCCTCGATCTCGGTCAAGCTGATGCAGGAGATGGCGGGCGCGACCGTCATCGGTCCGATCCTGACGGGCGTGGCGCGCCCGATCCAGATCTGTTCGACCAACTCGACCGTCAGCGACATCCTGAACATGGCCGCCATCGCCGCGGGCGGGGTCGGCGCGCAGGGCTGAGGGCGCGCCGAAGGGGGTATTGGGGCAAAGGAGACGTTCAGGCGTCGCGGTCGAACTGGCGCTGCCGCTCCCGGAACCGGGCGCGGTCGGCGTCGGAATATTCGTCGGCGCAGCGGTGGCAGCTGACGCCATCCTCAAATTCCGGGCGGTCACGGTCCTCGGGTGCCAGGGGGCGGCGGCAGGCATGGCACAGACCGTGCCGCCCCTGCGCCAGCCCATGCGTCAGGCTGACCCGCTGATCGAAGACGAAGCATTCGCCCTGCCAGGTGCTGTCCTTTTGGGGGACGTCCTCCAGATATTTCAGGATGCCGCCCTGCAGGTGGTAGACCTGATCGACGCCCTGCGAGATTAGGTAGTTGGTCGACTTTTCGCAGCGGATGCCGCCGGTGCAGAACATCGCGATGCGCTTGCCCTGAAACCGATGCGCGTTGTCGGTCCACCACGCCGGAAAGTCGCGGAAGCTTTTCGTGCCGGGGTCGATGGCGCCTTGGAAGGTGCCGATCTGGACCTCGTAATCGTTGCGGGTGTCGATCACGACCACGTCGGGCGCGGCGATCAGCGCGTTCCAGTCGCGCGGTGCCACGTAATGGCCGGTGGTGGTGGCCGGGTCCATGTCGGGCTGGCCCATGGTCACGATCTCGGCCTTGAGCCGGACCTTCATGCGGGCAAAGGGGGGCGCGTCGGCGGCGCTTTCCTTCCAGTCCAGACCCGCGAAACCGGGCCAGGCGCGAATGTGGTCCAGGACCGCCAGGATGCCCGCGCGCGGGCCCGCGATGGTGCCGTTCACGCCCTCGGGCGCCAGCAGCAGCGTGCCGCACAGGCCCTGCGCGCGGCACAGGTCCAGCAACGGTCCCTGCCGGGCCGCCGGATCGGCCAGACGGGCAAAGTGATAAAGTGCGGCGACGGTCAGGGGAGTTTTGGGCAGCATGGGCGTGGCCTTATCGCGGCCACGCCCCTTGGCGCAAGATCAGAACGCAGACCCTAGAAGGTCAGGCCTAAGGCCAGACCGCCCAGCAGATAGGTCAGGCCGGTGATCAGCAGGATGCCCACGACGTTCAGCACGAACCCACCCCTGGCCATCTGGGCGATGGTGACGGTCCCGGTGCCGAACACGATGGCGTTGGGCGGCGTGCCCACCGGCAGCATGAAGGCGCAGGTCGCGGCCAGCGCCGCGGGGATCAGCAGCGTCATCGCATCGGCCCCGATGCCCAGGGCGACACCGCCCAGGATCGGGATGAAGGTCGCGGCGGTGGCGGTGTTCGACGTGATCTCGGTCAGGAACAGGATGATCGTGACCACGGCCGCGACCAGCAGGATCGTCGGCAGCGAGCCCAGGCCTGTGACCTGCTGGCCGAACCAGCTGTCCAGCCCGGACGACGCCACCGCGGAGGCCAGCGACAGCCCGCCACCGAACAGAAGAAGGACGCCCCAGGGCAGCCCGGCCTCGGCATCCTTCCAGTCCAGGACCATCTTGTCGCGGCCCTTGCCGGGCAGCAGGAACATGGCCAGGCCCGCGCCGATGGCGATGGCCGTGTCATCCAGGTTGCCCAGCCAGGGTGCCGCGGCCTCGATCGCCGGGATCGAGGTCAGAAGGCCCGGCACGATCCACAGGAACGCCGCGCCCAGGAACACGGCCAGGACCATCTTCTCTCCCTGGCTGAGCGCGCCCAGGTCGCGGACCTGATCCTCGATCATCTGCTTGCCGCCGGGGATCTCGGGCAGGTCGAACCGGTACAGGACGCGGGTCATCAGGAACCAGGCGATGAAGATGAAAATGAAGGCCAGCGGCGTGCCCAGGACCATCCATTCCAGAAAGCCGATGTTGCGGCCCAGCTCGTCCGAGGCATAGCCCGCGACGATGGCATTGGGCGGGCTGCCCAGCAGCGTGCCCAGGCCCCCCATCGACGCGGCCCAGGCGATCGACAGCACCAGGCAGACGCCGAAGGCGCTGATATTTGGGTCCTTGACGACGTCGGTGATGGTGCCGCCGGCCTTCATCGCATCCTCGGCCGCGGCGCCGTCCTGGCGCGATCCGCGTTCGACCACCAGGGACAGGACGGACAGGCCGATGGGCAGCATCATCAGCGTGGTGGCGGTGTTGGACACCCACATCGACAGAAAGCCGGTTGCTAGCATCATGCCCAGGACGATCCGCCGGGGCGCCACACCCACCTTGCGCAGCGTCAGCAGCGCGATGCGCGTGTGCAGGTGCCATTTCTCCATCGCGATGGCGATCAGGAAGCCGCCCAGGAACAGGAACACGATCGACGACGCATAGGGCTGCGTCGCCTGGCCGACGGTCGTTTCCGTCAGCGCCGGGATCAGCACGATCGGCAGAAGCGCGGTGGCCGACAGCGGGATCGCCTCGGTCATCCACCAGATGGCCATCAGCGTGCCGACGGCGGCGACGATGCGTGCATCCTCGGACAGCCCCTCCTGTCCGCCCAGCAGCAGCCAGACGATGCCGGCCATCACCACCCCAAGCGCCCGCAGCACCCAGATCATCTGCGCAGAGCGGGTCGGGACCTCGTTCTCGTCATATTCACCGGGGTGGTGCAGATCGTCCTGTATCCCCATCGTGTCCTCCCTTTTCGTGCGACATCTTCTTGCGGTCAGGGTATGGCAAAACCGGGTCCGCGACCACCCTTGACGACCGGCCCCGCCCGGCGGTCTAGTGGCGCCACACCGAAGCCAAGGCGGACCGGATGACCCAGGCCCTGATCGTGATCGACATGCAGCGCGACTTCTGCCCCGGCGGTCGGCTGGCCGTGGCCGGGGGCGACCAGATCGTGGCGCCGATCAACGCGATGATGGCCGATTTCGACGCGGTGATCCTGACGCAGGACTGGCATCCGGCCGACCATGCCAGCTTTGCCGACAACCACCCGGGCGCCGCCGCCTTTTCGATGACACAGATGCCCTATGGCCCACAGGTGCTGTGGCCCGCCCATTGCGTGATCGGCACGCCGGGGGCGGAGTTCCACCCCGACCTGCAGGTCGACCGGGCCGATCTGGTGCTGCGCAAGGGGTTCCGCGCCGGTATCGACAGCTATTCCGCGTTCTTCGAGAACGACCGCACGACCGCCACCGGTCTTGCCGGCTATCTGCGCGACCGCGGCATCACCGACCTGACCCTTGTCGGGCTGGCCCATGATTTCTGCGTCGCGTGGAGCGCGATGGACGCCGCCCGCCTGGGCTTTGCCGCCCGCGTGGCGGAGGATGCGTGCCGTGCGATCGACCTGGATGGCAGCCTGGCCGCCGCGCGCGCGTCGATGCGCCAGGCGGGCGTCACGCTGGCCTGAGGGTTGCGCCCCCGCGCGGATCAAGGCACCAAGGGCGAAATGGTCAAGGAAACAGCGTCATGGCCGATATCGCCACGCGGGTCTACAATCACAAATGGAAGATCGACCCGATCGTCCGGTCGCTGATCGACACCGACTTCTACAAGCTGCTGATGTGCCAGTCGGTGTTCCGCAACAGCCCGGACACCACCGTCACCTTCAGCCTGATCAACCGCAGCAAGGACGTGCGCCTGGCCGACCTGATCGACGAGGGCGAGCTGCGCGAGCAGCTGGACCATGTGCGGTCGCTGTCCCTGACCCGCGGTGAGAGCACCTGGCTGCGCGGCAACACCTTCTATGGCAAGCGGCAGATGTTCCGCCCCGATTTCATGGAATTCCTGGAGGGGCTGCGCCTGCCCGCCTATCACCTGGACAAGCGCGACGGCCAGTACGAGCTGACCTTCGAGGGCCCCTGGCCCCAGGTGATGCTGTGGGAGATCCCGGCTTTGTCGATCCTGATGGAGCTGCGGTCCCGCGCGGTCCTGAAGGACATGGGCCGGTTCGAGCTGCAGGTCCTCTATGCCCGCGCCATGACCCGCCTGTGGGAGAAGATACAGGCCATGCGCGCCCTGCCCGACCTGCGCATCGCCGATTTCGGCACCCGCCGGCGGCACAGCTTCCTGTGGCAGGACTGGGCCGTGCAGGCGATGATCGAGGGGTTGGGCGACCGCTTCACCGGCACCTCGAACTGCCTGATCGCGCAGCGCCGCGACATCGAGGCGATCGGCACCAATGCGCATGAGCTGCCGATGGTGCGCGCGGCCCTGGCCGATGGCGACGCGGCCCTGCGCCAGGCGCCCTATGACGTGCTGGCCGACTGGCACGAGGAGCATGACGGCAACCTGCGCATCATCCTGCCCGACACCTACGGCACGGAAGGGTTCCTGGCGGGCGCGCCGGACTGGCTGGCGGGCTGGACCGGCATCCGCATCGACAGCGGCGACCCGGCCACGGGCGCCGAGACCGCGATCCGCTGGTGGCAGTCGCGCGGCGAGGACCCGCGCGGCAAGCTGATCATCTTTTCCGACGGGCTGGACGTGGACAAGATCCTGGCCCTGCATCGGCAGTTCCACGGCCGGGTCAAGGTCAGCTTTGGTTGGGGCACGCTGCTGACGAACGATTTTCGCGGGCTGGTGCCGGGCGACGGGCTGGCGCCGTTCAGCCTGGTCTGCAAGGCGGTGGCGGCCGATGGGCGCCCGACCGTCAAGCTGTCGGACAACCCCGCCAAGGCCACCGGCCCCGCGGCCGAGATCGAACGCTACAAGCGCGTCTTCGGGGTGGGCGTCCAGCAGGCGCTGTCGGTCACGGTCTAGACCCCGGTCACCCACAGCACCAGCAGACAGGCCAGCGCCCCGAGCGATGCCGTGATCGGCAGTGTCACCAGCCAGGCGGCGGTGATGGTCACGACATGGCTGCGCCGCACCAGGATGCGGCGGCGCGTCTCGTCCGCGGGCAGGGCCTCGGACCGGCTGCCGCGGCGGCGGTCCAGCCATTCGCGCGCAAAGCCTACGCCGAAGATGCCGCCGACCGCCACATGGGTGGTCGATACCGGCAGGCCCAGGGCCGATGCGCCCAGCACCGTCACGGCGGTGGCCAGCGACACGCAGAAGGCGCGCCCCGCGTTCAGCTTGGTGATGCCGCTGCCCACCATGTGGACCAGGCGGCGCCCGAACAGCAGCGTGCCGGTGGCGATGGCAAGCCCTCCGCCCGCCAGCACCAGCACCGGGACCACGCCGATCGCGGTCGACATCCCCTGTCCGCGCAGGACCACCGACAGCGGTCCCGCGATGTTGCCCACGTCGTTGGCGCCATGGGCAAAGCCCAGAATCAGCACGGACATCACCAGCGCGGGGCGCAGCAGCGACTTGGTGCTTGGTTTACGCGGATGGCGTGCCAGTTCGCGCAGCACGCTGCGCCGCGTCAGCCACAGCGCGCCCGCCCCGGTCGGCGCGGCCGCCGCACAGGAGGCCAGCGGTCCCAGGTCCAGCAGCACCACGACATAGGCCGAAAACAGCGCCGCCATCAGGCCGACCAGCAGCGGCAGCCACAAAAGCGCCGCCCCGGCGCGATCCGGCGCCTCGACCACCTTCAGGCGCAGCAGGATCAGCAGACCGCCGGCCAGGCCTCCCGCCACCACCGGCGTCACCATCCAGACAGATGCGATGATCGCCAGCGTCCCCCAGGCCACCGCCGACAGGCCCAAGGCCACCGCCCCCGCCCCCGCGATGCCACCCACGATGGAATGCGACGTGCTGACCGGCAGGCCGATGCCCGTGGCCAAGGTGATCCAGACTGCCGCCCCGATCAGCGCCGCGACCATCATCATCGGGGCGCGCCCGCCCTCGGCCAGGGGTGCCAGCTGGACGATGCCGCCCGCCAGACGGGCCGACACCGCGCCCCCGGCCAGCACCGCCCCCGCCACGCCCGCGACGGCGACCAGTGCCAGCCCGGGCAGCAGCCCGATGGCCCCCGCGCCGACCGCCGGACCCAAGGAATTCGCGACGTCGTTCGCCCCGATCGCCACGCCCAGCCAGGCCGCGACCACCAGCCCCGCCCCGATGGCCAGCATGCCGGGCGCGGCACCTGACAGCGCCATGACCATCAGCAACCCGCCCACCAGCGCCAGCACCGCCAGCCCCAGCCGCCAGACGGGACGGAAGGCATGCATCTGTGCGACCTCGGCATGGCCGATGCGGCCCAGATCCTTGTCCAGCGCGCGAAAGCCGGGGCGGTGCGTCATGCCGGCTCAGGCGGCATCGGGGCGGTCCAGACCGGCCAGGATCTGCTTGAGCCCCGGTTCAACCACCATGCGGGCGGCCTCGACCGGGGCGAACCAGCGACGCTTGCGCTGCCGGTCCTCGGGAAACCGGTCTGACACGCTGTCCACGGACAGCAGATAGACCCGCATCTCGACCGGGACGGCATAGCCCTGGTCCTGCTGCTTTCTGTATCGGAAGCGGCCCAGTTCGGCCGGGCGGATGCGCCCGCGCACGCCGGCCTCCTCCCAGGCCTCCTGGGCTGCGGCGCCGGGAAGGGTGCGCCCCTCCATCGGCCAGCCCTTGGGAATGACCCAACGGCCCGTGTCGCGGCTGGTGATCAGCAGGACATTGCCGCTGGCCGGGTCGCGGCAGATCGCGCCGACCTGCATCAGCACCGGCCGCCGCCCCAGCAGCAGATCGAGGGTCCGGCGCCAGACGCTCATTCGTCCTCCACCTTGCCGCGCAGGGACTTGACCTCTCCGCGCACCGACTTGGCCTTCAAGCGGCGGCGCTGGCTGCCCAGGGTGGGGCGGGTGGCGATGCGGCGCTTGGGCGCGACCAGGGCCTGACGGATCAGGTCGGCCAGCCGTTCGCGGGCCAGTTCGCGGTTTCGGGCCTGGCTGCGGGTTTCCTGGGACAGGATCAGGACGGCCCCGTCCTGCGTCCAGCGCCGTCCGGCCAGCCGCTGCAGCCGCCGCTTGACCGGGTCGGGCAGGCTGGGGGATGTCGCGGCCTCGAACCGCAGCTCGACCGCGGTCTCGACCTTGTTCACGTTCTGCCCGCCCGGTCCCTGAGACCGGGTGAACTGTTCGGACAGTTCCCATTCCTGGATGGCGATGGTTTCGGTGACATGCAGCATGACCTTCAGGATATGGCGCGATCCGGGGTCAGTTAAAGCGCAAACCGGTTAACACAGTGTAAATTCCGGCTGTCCTCAGATCAGGCGACAGGGTTCCTGTTCCGGCCAATGCGCGAAGGGCAGGACCGCGCCATCCCTGCGGCTGATATCGACGCGGGACAGATCGGCGGTCGCGCGCACCCATCCCGGTGCGTCCATCTCTCCTTCGGCGATGATCCCGGTCTCGGGCCAGAAACCGTCGGGCGGGCCATAGATCGCGGCGCGGCCCCGGTTCTCGTCCAGCGCGGGCATCCAGTCGCAGGGGCCGACGGTGGGCGCCTGGACCACGACGCACTGGCTTTCCAGCGCGCGGGCCATCGCGCCGATGCGCACCCGGTTGAACCCCGCAACTGTGTCGGTGCAGCTGGGCACCAGCAGGAGCTGCGCCCCGGCCTGCGCCAGCACCCGTCCCAGCAACGGAAACTCGCTGTCATAGCAGATGAGGATGCCGATCCGCCCCAGGGTCGTGTCGAAGATCCGCAGGCCGGGCGCGCCGGTGACATGCCATTCCTCGCGTTCGAACCGGGTCATGATCTGCTTGTCCTGGTGGCCGATCACCCCGTCGGGGCCATACAGCACCGCACGGTTGACCGGGCGCGCGCCGTCGAAGGCCGGCCCCGACGCGCCCAGGATGTGACAGCCGTGCCGCGCCGCAAGGTCCGCATGCAGCGCCCGGACCTGCGGGTCCAGCGCAGCCACGGCATGCAGGCTGGCCTCCAGATCGCCAGCGACCGCGCGCCCGGACAGGGATGCCAGCTCCATCGCGCCGTATTCGGGGAAGACCAACAGATCGGCATCAGCATCGGAGACCCACCGTGCCAGCTTGGCGGCATAGGCGTCGAAGCTGTCGAACCAGTCGATCGGATAGGCGGCGGCGGCAATCTTCACAGCGGTTTCATCCAGAATTGCAGAGACTTTTCGGTCTCGGTGGCCTGGCCAAGGTCCTTCCAGGCGAACTGCGCGACGACGCCCGGCAGGGGCGCATAGCCGCGCTTGCGCCAGAACGCATCCAGCGGCCAGTACTCGGCCGGACGCATCGGGTGGTCCGCGGGACGGATCACGCTGCAGAAGGCCGACCAACGCGCGCCCAAGGCGCGGGCGTGATCCTCGCGCGCGTCGAAGAACGCATGGCCCAGCCCGTGCCCGCGATAGGCCCGCAGCAGCACCGATTCGGCACAATAGAAGATGTCGGATAGCGGTTCAGGGCGATCCGCGAATGCCGCGCCGAAATCGGCGGCGTGATCCGACATCGGCGCGCCCGTGGCCGCCCCCACGATCCGGTCCCCATCCATCGCGGCGACCACGACCGCGCCGGGCGACTGGTAGGCGCGCAGATAGTCGCGTTCGTAATCGGCATCGCCGTCATACAGGTACGGCCAGTCGCGGAACACGTCGATCCGCAGGCGCGCCACGTCGGGCAGCGCCTCGGCCAGCGCATCGCCGGTCAGGACGCGGACCGCGACGCTCATGCGCCGACCTGGGCCATCCAGTCGGCCAGGTTGTAATAGGTGGTCACCCGCGCGATGCGGCCGTCGCGGATGGTAAAGAACGCGCCCGCAGGCAGGCGATAGGTCTGGCCGCGGGCCTCGGGCAGGCCGGGATCGGTCTTCAGATAGGTCCCGTTCACGACGAATTCCGCCGCCGCGCGGTCGCCCGCCTCGTTGGCCATGATGACCATGTCGGTCAGGTTTTCCCGATAGCTTTCGGTCATGTGGGCGTTGAATTCCGCGAACAGCGCGCGGCCGCGGCGGATCTTGCCCTCGTTCACGTGGTGCTCGACGTCGTCATGCAGCAGCGCCAGCATGTCGTCGGTGCGCCCCGCGTTGAAGGCGTCGTAATAGGCGGCGATCAGGGCCTTGGCGTCCATCGGGGTCTCCTTGCTTTTGCGCAAGGCTAGCGTGCCGAACGCGCGCCGTCACCTGATCCCAAGGTCCGAGGGAACCAATCCGGCCCCGGCGGCCTTGAAAAACGGTTTGAACCTGTTAGCGCTGATGCAAACAGGAACCGGAGGACTTCATGGACAATCGCGATCAGCTGGGCAAGCGCGAGATCACCTGCTTCAAGGCGTATGACGTGCGCGGAGAGCTGGGCAAGAACCTGGATGCGGACGTCGCCTATCGCATCGGTCGCGCCTTTGCGCAGGCGCGCGGCGCCAAGCGCGTCGTCGTGGGTCGCGACAGCCGCGAATCCTCGCCCGAACTGGCCGCGGCGCTGATCGAGGGCCTGACCGACGGCGGCGCCGACGTGCTGGACCTGGGCCTGGCCGGCACCGAGGAGGTGTATTTCCACACCGGCAACCAGGACACCGATGGCGGCATCGAGGTCACGGCCTCGCACAACCCGATCAACTACAACGGCATGAAGATCGTGGGTCGCGGCTCGGCGCCGCTGGACCCAGCGACCGAACTGCCGCCCATCGTCGATCTGGCCACCAACGGCGAATTCGCCCCCACCACCAAGGGCAGCGTCACCGATTTCAGCCATGCCCGCGCCGAATACGCATCGCGCATGGCCGATTTCGTCGACGTCGCCGCGCTGCGCCCGATGAAGATCGTGGTGAATGCCGGCAACGGCACCGCAGGCCCGACCTTCGACGCGATCGCCGAGGAGCTGGAGCGTCGGGGCGCGCCGCTGACCTTCGTTCGGATGCACCACAACGTCGACAGCACCTTTCCCAACGGCATCCCCAACCCCCTGCTGGACGAGAACCAGCCCCCCACCGTCGCGCGGATGAAGGAAGAAAAGGCCGACCTGGGCGTGGCCTGGGACGGCGATTTCGACCGCTGCTTCTTCTTCGACGAGAACGGGCGCTTTATTCCCGGGGAATACATCGTGGGCCTGCTGGGCGCGGCATTCCTGGAGAAGTCGCCCGGCGAGAAGATCGTCCATGACCCCCGCGTGATCATGAACACCCGCGCCATGATCGAAGAGGCCGGCGGCGAGGCCGTGGTGTCCAAGACCGGCCATGCCTTCATCAAGCGCAAGATGCGCGATGTCAGCGCGATCTATGGCGGAGAGATGTCGGCGCATCACTATTTCCGCGACTTCTACTATTGCGACAGCGGCATGATCCCGTGGCTGCTGATGATCGAACTGCTGTCGCGCAAGGGCATGACCCTGGCCGAGATGCTGGAAGAGCGGATGCGCCTGTATCCGTCGTCCGGAGAGACGAACTACACCATCTCGGACCCGGATGCGGCCATCGCGCGCCTGATCGAAACCTACGAGCCGCAGGCCGACAGCCGGGACGACCTGGACGGGGTGTCGCTGAACTTTGGCAAGTGGCGGTTCAACCTGCGCAAGTCGAACACCGAACCGGTGGTGCGCCTGAACGTCGAATCCGACGGCGACGCGGCGCTGGTGCGCGAAAAGCAGGCCGAACTGGCGGCGCTGCTCAAGGCGTGACGGGCTGGCGGGCCGAAAGGCCCGCCCGCTAGTCCGAAAACCCGAAGGCGATGTAGTCGCGCAGGTACGCCTGACGCGCGGCTTGCAGCAGGGCCTTGTCGCGCAGGAAATCGGGCCTCGGCTGAACCTTCAGCCCCCCCAGGCGCGCGTCGTCGATCCCTGCCGCGCGGGCCAGCGTGGGCAGTTCGTCGGCGATGCGATCCTCGCGGATCAGCATGTCGGGGCTGGCCACCCGGCTGAACCCGGCGATCACCTCGGACTGGCTGGCCCAACCGGCATGGGTGGGCAGCGTGGTCTGGCCGTTCAGGTTGCGTTTCAGGAAGGCCAGGAACTGTGCAAACAGCTCCAGCTGCGCCTGACGATCCATCCCCGCCAATGCCGCGTCCGGCGGCAGCGCCACCCGATGGACGTCGCGCATCAGCTGACGCAGTTCGGGGCGGCTGTCGGTCAGCAGCTGCCGGAACGCCGTCCAGGCCCGGTGCAGCGGGTGGCGCAGCACCGCAAAGCTGCGATGGCCGGGATGCTGGCGTTTCCACTGGCGCAGGCTGGTCTGGGTGAAATCGCCCGACACCGCGCCCAGTGTCGCCATCCAGTCGCGCACCGCATCCCCCGGCCCGCAGCGGACCGGCATGAAGATCAGCCCCTGCCCCGCCTCGACCGCGGAAAAGCTGGGCACGGAGGGGCCACGACGCGGTTCGAAATTCGGGATGCGGCGCAGCATGAACGGGTCGATCTGCGCCAGGTCCGCCTGCATCTCGTCGAAATTGCGGACCTTGTCGGCCAGTTCGCGAGGGTTCTGGGGCACCTGGTCGCTGGCGGGTTCGACCCGTGCGATGTCGGTGCGGCCCAGCCAGTGGACCAGCCCGGTCATCACCTCGGGGTCGCGCAGGTCCTCGTATCCCAGCCAGAAGGCGGTCTGCCCGGTCACCTGCAACCGGTGCATAACGCGCAGCTGAAACCGTTCGACAGCCGCGATGGTGTCGCGGAACTCTGGCCCGTCATAGGTGATCGCGGCGGGGATCGGAGTCTCCGTCTCGTTCAGCTTCCACTGGTTCGTCTCGCGCGCAAGCTGGGTCGAGACATAGCTGTCCAGCGGGTTGCGGGTCAGCACGATCTTGGCGCATTCGGGGTCATGCATGATCGCGTCGAAGACCCGCGGATCGTGATCGTGGAAATAGCGGAAGCCCGGCAGATGGCCGGGCCGGTCGAACAGCCTGTCCAGCAGGACCATCGGGTCGGCCTCGCGCTGGGCGCGGGTGACGCCCTGCAATTCGTCCTTGTCGGGCCAGCCCATCATGTAGGGGTTGAACGCCTCGCCAAAGCAGGTGACGCCCCGCAGCGCGTTCAGCGTCGCCTCCAGCAGGTTCGAGCCCGTGCGCATCTCGGCGAAGATGACGAAGCGGCGGAACGGAACGGTCATTCGGCGGCGGTCCTTTCGGGAAGGGGGATATCCGGCATGGGCAGGCCGTCGCCGAACATGCGCGGACGCAGCCCGGAATTGCGCAGCCGCCGCAGCAGCTCGGGCAGCCCGTGCAGGTCGCGCATCTGCGGCATGTCGGTGGGCGCGTCCGCCAGGCGCGGCAGCTGGGCCAGGGACTGGAACAGCATCTCCTGGGGGCGGGCCAGGAAATCGGACAGTTCATGGACATGCACGCGGGCCTTGACCCAGACCGAATTCAGCACGTCCATCTGCGCGATCTCGGCCCGCTGAAGCAGGGCCGTGACCCGGCGGATGTCGTCAAAGGGCATGTCCGATCGCAGCAGCGGCAGCATCCAGGCCCCGGTGACCACATGGATATGGGCGTTCGGGTCCGTGGCGATGAACCAATTCAGCGCTTGGTTGTCGCGCGGGCTGAACTGGAACACCTGCATTCGCGTGGTGATGCGGATCAGCGCGGTCAGGAACCCGTGCGGGTCGCGGTCGCGGATCAGCGTGCTGGACGAGATCGCCCCCGGCCCGATCTGCGGGCGGCCGCCGAATTCCACCGTCTCGGGCCCCAGCAGGTGGCCGTGGACATCGGCGTCGACCTGCGCGGACAGCCACCCCTCGAAGCCGGGAAAGATGTCGGAAAAGCCCTGGAACATCGCATAGGGGGCCGAAGTCTTGCCGTTCTCGGCATCCTTGCGCGGAAAGCGCGACTGCATGTAGAGGCCGGGCCGCCCCAGCAGGCGGCGGCGCACCGTCCGGTTGATCAGGCGTTCGATCCGTTGGGGCTGGGGCGCGGACAGATCGGGGCGGGCACCGGCCGGACGCGGGAAATGCGCCAGAAGATGCGCGGCCTCGGGCCAGACCTTGCGCGCCACGAAACAGCGCGACTCCTCCAGCATCAGGGCGTGGTCGTCGTAGAGCTGATAGGGCCTGCCGTCATGGTCGAACTTGGCCAGGGTCAGCGAATGGCTTTCGATGCGGGTCGCGTGGCGCCGCGCCAGCGTCTGGAAATAGCTTTCGTCCGGGATCCAGACCATGCGGAAATAGCGGTCGAACTCGGCCCGGCGCGGATCGTCCAAGATCGCGCGCAGCGTCGTCACCGTCAGGCACCACCATTGCGCGCCCAGATGCGGGGTCAGCCCCTTGGGCAGCCTGCGGCGGATGCCCAGACGGCGCTGCCACTCGGTCAGGCGGTCGAACAGCCAGCGCCGCCTGCGCCAGTCTAGCGGATAGAACAGGGTAAAGCGTTCCTCGTTCAGCCCGCCGACGGTCCAGCCGACGTCCAGCGCACTGACGCTTTCGATATGGTCGCGGTCGGGGTCCTGCGCCAGGAACGCCGTCAGGTCGCGCACCGGGCGCAGCGGCAGGCAGGCCCCGGATGCCAGATAGACATGGGTGACGTCGGAAAAGCTGTCCAGCAGCAGCCGCGCCGCATCCTGGGTGGCGCGCACCAGGCTGAAGCGGCCCCAGTCGCAGGTGTGGCGCCGCGACCAGACGATGCCGGGAAGGTCGGACAGTTCGACCCGCATCCGCGCCACCGACCGGGCCGAGGCCTTGGCATCGACATGGATCGCCACCCGTGCGCCGCCCTGGACCCAGATCCGCGCCATGTGGGCCGCCACGTCCAGGCGCGCATGGCACAGAAGCACCACTCCCAGCCTGACGCGGCGCACCTCCACCGGGCCCGTCATGCCCAGTTCCCCCGGGAGATCAGCCCCAGATCCTCCAGCTGGCGCCAGTCGGCGTATTCGCGCGATTCGCTGCACCACAGGTCGGTGCCGCCGCGCAGCCCGGCGTGATACGCCTTGTATTCCTTGCTGTTGGCATAATGCTGGCGACGGTCCAGCTCCTCGGCGGACTTGTCGGCGAAGGTGGACAGGAACTTGGCGTGCAGCAGGCAGCCCGATGCCATCTCTCCGCCGGCCTCGTCATAGACCATGTTCAGATGGCGGGGCAGCAGCATGTGGGTCGAACTGACATAGGCATAGCGCCAGTCCCACCTGACCAGCGGGGTCTTGTTCAGCGCCGGTCCGGACAAGGGTTCGGCAGTGAAGAACTTGCGCGTGCGCGGACCGCCCTGGATCCACAGGTTGCCGTAATAGGGGTTCTTGCTGATCGTGTAGTTCGCCGGATCGAACCATCGGGCGATGGTGAACGGGTCCGTCCCCTCGGCATAAGGTTCGTCCTCGATATGGCCGCGGGGGTACATGTCCAGCAGCATGGCCGGAAAGCTGCGCCGCCCCGAGGCCTCCAGCCAGTCGGTCAGGGCGGGCAGCGGGCGCGAATCGCAATGCGGATAGATCAGGAACTCGTCCGGATCGACAGTCAGGCACCAATGCCCGTGGCCGTACTTCGCCAGAAGCCGGTTGATCCAGTCCATCCCGAACCGCGACCGCTTGTAGCCGGCATTGGTCCACCACAGCGACACGTCGGGCTGTTCTGCCAGATAATTGCCGCTGCCGTCGTCGCTGTCGTTATTCACGAACAGAAAGTGATTCACGCCCAGGTTGCGGTAATAGTTCAGAAAGAACGGCAGCCGCACCCGTTCGTTGCGCATCGTCACCAGGGCGAGGATGTCGTTCTTGCGGATCTGGGCGGTGCGGTTGACCACGGGCCGCAGGGCCCGCCGCCGGTTGAACGCGCGCGCGATCAGGTACTGCCGTTCGGCCCTGCGCCGTAGGCGGTCGGGGATCGGGAACCGGCCCATGCGCATCACGCGGACCGGCGATCGGCAGAAGATGTGCGGCGCGACGTCATGCCCTAGCAATGTGCAGGACACCCCGTTTTGGCAAGCCCATTCAGCGCTTTGGTCAACGCGGCCAGTCGCCTGTGCCCATCAGGCCAAAGTCGACAAGCTGCCGCCACCCCGTGAATCGCACCGATTCCGGCCCGTGCAGCCGCGGCCCGGCCGCCACCGCGCGGTGATAGGCGGCATAGGCATCGGGGTCCGCAAAATGCTGGCGCCGGCCCAGTTCCTCATGCGACTTGGCGACGATGTCGGGCAGGAACTTGCCGTGCAGCAGCGCGCCCGACAGCCGTTCATCGCCCGGCCCGTCATAGATCAGGTTCAGCCGGGGCGGCAGGATCGAATGGGTCGAGTTGACATAGACGGCCCGCCCGGTCCAGCGCATCAGCGGCAGCTTATTCATCGTCGGCGCGCGCCGCGGGGCATCGGCAAAGAAAACACGGTCGCGGACACCGCCCTGCAACCACAGGTTTTGGCGCGGCATCGCCCGGCTGGACCGCCACGGCCCCGCGTCGAACCAGGGCAGGCGCCGTGTCAGCGGCGCCTCCGGCGGCGCATCGGCGGTGCCCAGCGGCCCCGACGGATACAGGTCCAGCATCACCGCCCCCAGCCCCGGCTGCCCGATCCGGTCCAGATGGGCCGTCAGATCGGGCAGCGGCCGGGTGTCGTGATGGGGATAGACCAGCAGCTCATCGGCATCGACGGTCGCGCACCAATGCCCCCGCCCGAACCGCCACAGCAGCGCGCAGGCCCAATCCAGCCCGAACCGCGCTTCGCGATAGCTGGCGTCGCAACGCCACAGCGACACGTCGGGCTGGACGGCCAGAAACCGGTCCGACCCGTCCGTGCCGGCATTGTCGACGATCAGGAAATGCGCGACGCCCAAGCGGCGATAATGGTCCAGAAACCCCGGCAGATGCGCGATCTCGTTGCGCAGGGTGGTCACGGCCAGGATGTCGGCGGGGCGGATGGCGGCGGTACGGTCGGCGACCGGCTGCAGCAGATGGCGCGCCCTGAGGGCGCGCCAGATCAGTTCGCGGCGTTTCCAGCGCAGGCGATAGGCCTGCAACGCCGCGCGCGGTGTCACTGCCTGTAATCGCCCGTCTGATGCCAGCGCCAGGCATCCGCGATCATCTGGGGCATGGTCGATCGGTCGGGCGACCAGCCCAGTTCGGCCTTGGCACGCGTGCTGCCGCAGACCAGCTTGACCGCGTCGCCGCCCCGGCGCGGGCCGTCCAGCATCGGCACTTCGCGGTTGGTGATCGAGCGCGTCGCGTCCACCACCTCGCGGACCGAGAATCCGTCTCCGGTGCCCAGGCAGAAGACCCGGCTTGCGCGTCCCGCCTGCAGCCATTCCAGACCCTTCACATGCGCATCGACCAGGTCCATCACATGGACATAGTCGCGGATGCAGGTGCCGTCGGCGGTGGGATAGTCAGTGCCGTGGATGGTCAGCGCCGCGCGCTTGCCATCGACCGCATCCAGGATCAGCGGGATCAGATGCGTTTCGGGGCGGTGGAATTCGCCGACCTGCCCGTCGGGATCGGCGCCCGCGACGTTGAAATACCGGAAGATCACAGAACGCAGGCCGTGGGCCGCGCCGAAATCCGTCAGCATGTCCTCGATCGCGCGCTTGGAGGCGCCATAGGCATTCAATGGCGCCTGCGGGGTGTCCTCGTCCAGGATCTCGCCGTCGCGGTCACCATAGGTCGCGCAGGTCGAGCTGAAGACGAAATCCAGACAGCCCGCGGCCACTGCGGCCTCAATCAGGTTCAGCGATCCCGCGACGTTGTTGCGCCAGTAGAGGCCGGGTTCGGCCATCGCCTCTCCGACCTGGGACAGGGCCGCGAAATGCAGCACTGCCACGGGCCGATGTTCGGCGAAGGCCGCGTCAAGGGCGGCACGGTCCATCAGGTCGGCCTCGACCACCGGACCGAACTTGACCGCATCGCGCCAGCCGGTGGAGAAATTGTCCAGCGTGACGGGGGTGAACCCCGCCGCCGCCAGTGCCTTGCAGGCGTGCGAGCCGATATAGCCCGCGCCGCCCGTCACCAGAACCGTATCCGACATGGATTATTCGGCCGCCCGGCGCATGGACATCACCTCGTGCAGGTACTCTGCGAACTCGTCCTTCAGCTCGTCGCGCTCCAGGCCGAAGGCCACTGTCGCCTGCAGGAAGCCTGCCTTGGAACCGCAATCGAAACGCTGGCCGCGGAAGCGCAGGCCGAACACGTCGCGGCCCGCCTGGATCTCCTCGGCGATGGCGTCGGTCAGCTGGATCTCGCCACCGGCGCCCTGCTTCAGCTTGTTGAGGTTCTTCATGACCGTCGGCGCCAGGATATAGCGGCCGATCACCGCCAGGTTCGACGGCTGCGTGCCGGTGGCGGGCTTTTCGACCATGCCCTTGGCGCGCACGATCGCGCCCATGTCCTCGGCCACGTCCAGAACGCCATAGGCCTTGGCCTTTTCGGGCGCGACCTCCATCGTGGCGACCATGCTGCCGCCGGTCTCGCCATAAGCCTCGATCATCTGCTGCAGGCAGGGGGGCTCGCCCTGGATGACGTCGTCGGTCAGCACGACCGCAAAGGGCTCGTCATCCGACAGCAGGCGACGGGCGCACCAGACCGCATGGCCCAGGCCCAGGGCCTTGTGCTGGCGGATATAGGCGATGGCGCCCGAATCCATGTTCGTCGCGCGCAAAATCTCCAGCAGCTCGGTCTTGCCGGCCTTCTTCAGGCTGGATTCCAGCTCGTGCGCGTGGTCGAAGTAGTCCTCAAGCGAGCCCTTCCCGCGCGAGGTCACGAAGATGAATTCCTTGATGCCTGCCGCGCGCGCCTCGTCGATGGCGTATTGAATCAGTGGCTTGTCGACCAGCGACAGCATTTCCTTGGGGATGCTCTTGGTGGTGGGCAGGAATCGTGTTCCCAGTCCGGCGACCGGAAAGATGGCTTTTGTAACCTTGCGACCCATGACGGATACCTTTTGTATGGCTCGGCGGGACCAGTCCCCGCCGCAATGGCGTCGATGCCTAGTGCAGCAGCGACATTGACTTCAATGGGCAGGTTAGGCTCTCGGCAGCTTGTCGCCAAGCAAATGTCGAGAATTCGCTGCAAATTCACAAAGATCAAACGCTGCGGGGCAGGCGATCACATCATCGCCATGTCCTGCATCATCTGCTCCAGACGCGGAACATCCTGAGGGTTGTTTAGTTCCCAGAATTGCCGACCGCGTGCCTCGACCTCGACGCAGCGCACATGGCGGCCGCGTTCCAGAAAACGCAGCTGTTCCAGTCCCTCCAGCCGTTCCAGGGCGCCTTCGGGCCAGGTGGCATATTCGGCCAGCGCCGCCGGGCGATAGGCATAGACGCCCACGTGATGAAAGACCGGGCTGGGCGCATCGGGGGCCACGTCGCCCGGAACAAAGGGGATAACCTCCTTGGAAAAGTACAGCGCACGGCCCTCATGGCCGAAAACCGCCGTCGTCCCGCCCACGCGCCCCGCATGGCGATCCGCGATCAGGTCGGCCCGCATCGCCCCGGTGCAGCGCAGGACAGGCGTCGCCACCTGCGCGTCGGGATCGGCGCGCAGGCCGGCGACCAGATCCTCGACGAACCAGGCAGGCGTCAGCGGCGCGTCGCCCTGCAGGTTCACCACGATCTCGGGGGCCAGGCCCAGGGTCGCCACCGCCTCGGCGCAGCGCTCGGTGCCGTTGCGGCAGTCGGGGCTGGTCATCGCCACCTCCGCGCCGAAGGCCAGGGCGTGGTCGCGGATGCGGTCGTCGTCGGTGGCCACGATCACGCGGTCGATCCCGCGCACGCCGACGGCCGCGTCCCAGCTGCGCCGGATCAGGCTGCGCGCCTGCCCCCCCGCGCCGCGCAGTTCGACCAGCGGCTTGCCCGGATAGCGGGTCGAGGCGAAACGGGCGGGAATGACGATGACGACCGACATGGTCACTCCTTCACCAGCAGGACGCCCGGCGCATAGGCGATGAAGAACGGGTTCTCGAACCCCGGCTTGCCATAGGCCAGGGGGCTGTGGTCGTCGAACCGCACGACCTCTCCGCCGGCGCCGCGCAGGACGGCGTCGCCCGCGGCGGTGTCCCATTCCATCGTCCGGCCCAAGCGCGGATACAGGTCAGCCTCGCCCGTGGCGACCAGGCAGAACTTCAGCGAACTGCCCGCGCTGGTCATGTCGCGCACGCCGTAGCGGTCGATATAGGCGTCGGTCGCCGCGTCGCGATGCGACTTGGAGGCGACGACCATCAGGCCGCGGTTGTCGGGCATCGGGTTCACGCCGATCGGGCGGGTCTCTCCGGGCGCGTCCCCGAAGGGGCCCGTCTCCTCGACGGACCGCCCGTCGGCGGTGGTGTAGAACAGCCGCCCCTTGGCGGGGGCGTAGACGATGCCGCGCACCGGCACGCCGTCCTGGACATAGGCGATGTTGACGGTGAAATCGCCGCGGCGCTGGACGAACTCCTTGGTCCCGTCCAGCGGGTCCACGATCAGGAAGGTGCGCAGGCTCTGGCCGTGGGTGTCGGCCTGCTCCTCGGTCACCAGGGGCGTGTCCGGGAACGCCTCGCGCAGCCCGGCCGAGATCAGCGCATCGGCGGCCTCGTCCGCGGCGGTGACGGGCGAATCATCGGACTTGGCGCGGACATCGAAATCGTCGGCCTCATAGATCTGCATGATCCGGTCGCCGGCCTGCAGGGCCAGGCGCCGCATTTCGGTGATCAGTCGGTCGAATTGCATTCACTTTCCTTTCCCTGCCAGAGGCCTGCGGCCGCTGCCCGATTGTGCGGGGGTGCTGCGCCTCTTATGATGTGCGGCGGGTCCATCGGCAAGCGCCGGGCCGCCAGTGACGGAGCACCGCCCTTGTTCAAGCAGCGCCAGAACCGGAACCTGTTCCAGGCCGCCTTCACCACCTTCGCGCTGATCTATCACCAGACGGTGTACAACCTGCGCACCGAACACCGCAACGCGGTGCTGGGCCTGGTCATGACCATGATGCAAAGCGTCGTCTTCGTCGTGGTGTTTCTGGGCATGTACACGCTGATCGGCATCGGCGGGTCGCAGATCCGCGGGGATTTCCTGCTCTACATCATGTCGGGGATCTTCATCTTCATGCTGCACGTGCAGGCCGTGGGCGCGGTCGCGGGCAGCCATTCGGTGTCGTCGGGCATCATCAAGCACGAACCCCTGAACGCGGCGGTGCTGATCTCGGGGGCGGCGCTGGCGGTGCTGTACCGCCAGACGATCAGCTGCCTGGTGATCCTGTCGGTCTACCACATGGTCTTCCAGCCGATCACGATCGAGGACCCTGTCGGCGCCGGGTCGCTGTTCGTGGTGTCCTGGTTCACCGGCTGCGCGATCGGGCTGATCTTCCTGGGCATCCGCCCCTGGTCCCCGCAGGCCTGCAAGGTGCTGACGATGGTCTATCAGCGCGTGAACATGTTCGCGTCGGGCAAGTTCTTCGTTGCCAACATGATTCCCAGCTTCATCCTGCCGTGGTTCGCGTGGAACCCGCTGTTCCACCTGATCGACCAGGAACGCGGCTTCCTGTTCATCAACTATTCGCCCCATCGCACGATGCTGTTCTACCCCCTGTGGTTCGCGATCGCGGCGCTGATGGTGGGGCTGCTGATCAACTTCACGACCCGCAAGTACGAATCCATCAGCTGGAGCGCCGCGCAGTAGCGTCATGGCCCCGGTTTCGCGGGCCCAAACCACCGATTTTGCGCTGCGGCAGTGCTTGCGGGGCTGAATTGCATCCCTATATACACCCCCGAAGCGGTCCGGAGGTTCCGGCCCGTTCGTCAAGGGATCGGGCCTCGGGGGCCGCAACGGACCCGCAGTCCAAGATATCGCCGCAAGAGAAGGTTAAACACATATGTCAAAAGTCATCGGCATCGACCTCGGCACCACCAACAGCTGCGTCGCCATCATGGACGGCAGCCAGCCGAAGGTCATCGAGAACAGCGAAGGCGCGCGCACCACGCCCTCGATCGTGGGTTTCAAGGACGGTGAACGCCTGGTCGGCCAGCCTGCCAAGCGCCAGGCCGTGACCAACCCGACCAACACCGTCTTTGCCGTGAAACGCCTGATCGGGCGCCGCATGGGCGACGAGGCCGTCGAGAAGGACCGCAAGATGGTCCCCTACACCATCGCGGATGGTGGCAACGGCGACGCCTGGGTCGAGGTGCAGGGTGAGAAGTACTCCCCCGCGCAGGTCAGCGCGATGATCCTTCAGAAGATGAAGGAGACCGCCGAATCCTATCTGGGCGAGACCGTGACCCAAGCCGTGATCACCGTTCCGGCCTATTTCAACGACGCCCAGCGCCAGGCCACCAAGGACGCCGGCAAGATCGCCGGCCTGGAAGTGCTGCGCATCATCAACGAGCCGACCGCGGCCGCGCTGGCCTATGGTCTGGACAAGAAGGAAACCAAGACGATCGCGGTCTATGACCTTGGCGGCGGTACCTTCGACATCACCATCCTGGAGATCGACGACGGCCTGTTCGAGGTGAAGTCCACGAACGGCGACACCTTCCTGGGTGGCGAAGACTTCGACATGCGGATCGTGAACTATCTGGCTGACGAGTTCAAAAAGGAACACGGCGTCGATCTGTCCAAGGACAAGATGGCCCTGCAGCGCCTGAAGGAAGCCGCGGAAAAGGCCAAGATCGAGCTGTCCTCCTCCAGCCAGACCGAGATCAACCAGCCGTTCATCTCGATGGACAAGAACAGCGGCACCCCGCTGCACCTGGTCGTCAAGCTGACCCGCTCCAAGCTGGAAAGCCTGGTCGCGGACCTGATCAAGCGCACCATGAAGCCCGTCCAGGACGCGCTGAAGGATGCCGGCTGCTCCAAGGGCGACATCGACGAGGTCGTCCTGGTCGGCGGCATGACTCGCATGCCCAAGGTCGTGGCCGAGGTCACCGAGTTCTTCGGCAAGGAGCCCCACAAGGGCGTGAACCCCGACGAGGTCGTGGCCCTTGGCGCCGCCATCCAGGCCGGCGTGCTGCAGGGTGACGTCAAGGACGTCGTGCTGCTGGACGTGACGCCGCTGTCGCTGGGCATCGAGACGCTGGGTGGCGTGTTCACCCGCCTGATCGACCGCAACACGACCATCCCGACCAAGAAGAGCCAGATCTTCTCGACCGCCGAGGACAACCAGGGCGCCGTGACGATCCGCGTGTTCCAAGGCGAGCGAGAGATGGCCGCGGACAACAAGATGCTGGGCCAGTTCAACCTGGAGCACATCCCGCCCGCGCCGCGCGGCATGCCGCAGATCGAGGTGACCTTCGACATCGACGCCAACGGCATCGTGTCGGTGGCCGCCAAAGACAAGGGCACCGGCAAGGAGCAGACCATCACCATCGCGGCCTCGGGCGGTCTGTCCGACGAGGACATCGAGCGGATGGTCAAGGATGCCGAGGCGAACGCCGAATCCGACAAGACCCGCCGCGAGCTGGTCGAGGCGAAGAACCAGGCTGAAAGCCTGATCCACTCGACCAACAAGTCGCTGTCCGAGCATGGCGACAAGGTCGACGCCTCGACTGTCGAGGCGATCGAGCTGGCCATCGGCGCGCTGGAGGAATCGCTGAAGTCCGAGGACCCGGGCAAGATCCGGTCGGGCATCCAGAACGTCATGGACGCGTCCATGCGCCTGGGCGAGGCGATCTACAAGAACCAGCAGAGCGCCGAGGACTCCGATCCGTCGGACCGCGACACTCCGCGTGATGTCGACGACGACATCGTGGACGCCGATTTCGAAGATCTGGGCGACGACAAGAAGCGCGGCTGATCGGGGCCGCATCCCCTGACCGGGCCGGCCCGCCTTTCCCGCGGGCCGGCCTGTTTCATGGGGACAGCTGAACAGGACGACACATGAGCAAGCGTTGTTACTACGAAGTGCTCGGGGTCACGCGCGGGGCCTCGACCGACGAGATCAAGAAGGCATACCGCACCAAGGCCAAAGAGCTGCATCCCGACCGCAACCAGGACGATGCGACAGCCGAGGCCCGCTTCAAGGAAGCGAACGAGGCCTATGACTGCCTGAAGGACGACACCAAGAAGGCCGCCTATGACCGCTTCGGCCATGCCGCCTTCGAGGGTGGCATGGGCGGCGGCGGCGGTGGCCGTGGCCAGCATCCGGGCGATTTCGGCGCGGCGTTCGCCGACGTGTTCGAGGATCTGTTCGGCGACATGATGGGCCGTCGCGGCGGTGGCGGTGGCGGGCGTGCCCGGGCGCAGCGCGGGCAGGACCTGCGCTACAACCTGCGCGTCAGCCTTGAGGACGCCTATGTCGGCGTGCAAAAGCCGATCACCGTGCGCGGCTCGGTCGCCTGCGGCGAATGCGACGGCACTGGGGCCGAGGGCGCGTCCCAGCCCGCCGCCTGTCCGACCTGCGCAGGCATGGGCAAAGTCCGCGCCCAGCAGGGCTTCTTCACCGTCGAGCGCACCTGCCCGACCTGCGGCGGCGCGGGCCAGATCGTCAAGAACCCGTGCAAGGCCTGCCACGGTGCGGGCCGGATGGAACGCGATCGCGCGCTGTCGGTGAACATTCCCGCCGGTGTCGAGACCGGCACCCGCATCCGGCTGGCCGGAGAGGGCGAGGCGGGGCTGCGTGGCGGTCCTGCCGGGGATCTGTACATCTTCATCGAGGTCCAGGACCACGCGATCTTCCTGCGCGACGGCAAGACGCTGGCCTGCCAGGTGCCGGTCAGCATGGCCACCGCCGCCCTGGGCGGCGAGGTCGAGGTGCCGACCATCGACGGCGGGCGCGCCCGCGTCAAGGTCGCCGCCGGCAGCCAGACGGGTCGGCAGATGCGCCTGCGCGGCAAGGGCATGCCGCCCCTGCGCCACGGCCCCGGCGCGCAGGGCGATTTCGGCGACATGCTGATCGAGCTGACCGTCGAGACGCCGGTCAACCTGACGCCCCGCCAGCGGGAGCTGCTGCGAGAGTTCGGGGCCGAGAAGGCCGACAACAGCCCGCAATCGGACAGCTTCTTCGACAAGGTGAAGGGGTTCTGGGAAGGGATGACCCGTTAAGGGTTAACCGTTCCTTTACCGATTCGGGTTCATGTTCCGCACATGGACCCGAATCGTTCCTTTGGCGAAATGCCCCTGCCCCTGTTCAGCCCCGCCGCGGATGACGTGGTGCCGGCCACCAAGGCCGCACCCTCCTATCTGGCCGATCACCGGGCAAGGCTGCGCGAACGGTTCCTGCAGGGCGGCGCGACCGCGATGCCCGATTACGAGCTTTTGGAGCTGGTGCTGTTCCGCGCCATCCCGCGCCAGGACGTCAAACCGCTGGCCCGCCGCCTGATCGAGACCTTCGGCGATTTCAACCGCGTGGTCACCGCGCCGCCCGCCCGGCTGCAGGCGGTCGACGGTGTCGGCCCCGCGGTCGTCACCGAACTGAAGATCGTCGAGGCCGCGGCGCAGCGCATGGCCCGCGCCCGCATCATGCACCGCCCGGTCCTGTCCAGCTGGCAGTCGCTGCTGGATTACTGCCACACCGCGATGGCGCATCGCGAGATCGAGCAGTTCCGCGTGCTGTACCTGGACCGCAAGAACGTCCTGATCGCGGACGAGGAGCAGTCGCGCGGCACGGTGGACCACGTCCCCGTCTATCCGCGCGAGATCATCCGCCGCGCGCTGGAGTTGAACGCCTCGGCGCTGATCCTGGTCCACAACCATCCCTCGGGCGATCCGACGCCCTCGGACAGCGACATCGCCATGACGGCACGCATCGGGCAGGCCGCGGAAAGCATGGGAATCACCATCCACGACCACCTGATCATCGGCAAGTCGCGCGAACTGTCGTTCCGGTCCGAGGGCCTGCTCTGATCCCCGCGGGGGGTGCAGCATTTGTGCCCGATGCGGCGAATTGCAACGGGCCGCGACGGCTTATCATCTGGACTGACGAGGAATTGAGGGCTAGAACCGCCCCGCGAAGGCTGCGTTTCGGACGCGGCCCGGAATGTCGTATCGGCCTGCATTGACGGCCCGAATTGGAGTATGACCCGTGTCCCACGCAGATGACCACGTAGGCACCCGGAGGGATTTCCTCTATTATGCCACGGCGGGCGCAGGCACGGTGGCCGCCGGTGCCGCCGCCTGGACCCTTGTGAATCAGATGAACCCCTCGGCCGACGTGCAGGCGCTGGCCTCGATCCAGGTCGATGTCAGCGGCGTCGCCGCCGGGTCGCAGATCACCGTGCTGTTCCTGGGCAAGCCCGTGTTCATCCGCCGCCGGACCCCCGAGGAGATCGAGGCCGGACGTGCGGTCGAGCTGAGCGAGCTGCCCGACCAGAACGCCCAGAACCCCAACCTGGCCGACGGATCGCCCGCCACCGATGCGAACCGCGCGCTGGACGAGACCGGCGAATGGCTGGTCCAGATCGGCGTCTGCACCCATCTGGGCTGCGTGCCCATCGGTGACGGCGCGGGCGATTTCGGCGGCTGGTTCTGCCCCTGCCACGGCAGCCATTACGACACCGCAGGCCGCATCCGTCGCGGGCCCGCGCCGCAGAACATGCATATTCCGCTGGCGTCGTTCGTGAACGACACCACCATTCAGCTGGGTTAAGGAGGGTTATCATGGCCGGAATTCCGCACGACCATTACGAGCCCAAGTCGGGCTTCGAACGCTGGCTTCACCGCCGCCTGCCCGTCGCCGGCGTGCTTTACGACACGCTGATGATCCCCACGCCCAAGAACCTGAACTGGATGTGGATCTGGGGGATCGTGCTGGTCTTCTGCCTGGTGCTGCAGATCGTCACGGGCATCGTCCTGGTGATGCACTATACCCCGCATGTCGACATGGCCTTCGCCAGCGTCGAGCACATCATGCGCAACGTCAACGGCGGCTACATGCTGCGCTACATCCACATGAACGGCGCGTCGCTGTTCTTCGTGGCCGTATACCTGCACATCTTCCGCGGCCTCTACTACGGCAGCTACAAGGCCCCGCGCGAGGTCACCTGGATCATCGGCATGCTGATCTACCTGCTGATGATGGCCACCGCCTTCATGGGCTACGTGCTGCCCTGGGGTCAGATGTCCTTCTGGGGCGCGACCGTGATCACAGGCCTGTTCGGCGCCATTCCGGGCGTGGGTGAAACGCTGCAGACCTGGCTGCTGGGCGGACCCGCGGTCGGCAACGCGACGCTGAACCGCTTCTTCTCGCTGCACTACCTGCTGCCCTTCATCATCGCGGGCCTGGTCATCGTCCACGTGTGGGCCTTCCACACCACGGGCAACAACAACCCGACCGGCATCGAGGTGCGTCGCACCAGCAAGGAGGAGGCCGCCAAGGACACCCTGCCCTTCTGGCCCTACTTCGTCATCAAGGACCTGTTCGCGCTGGCCGTCATCCTGGCCGTGTTCTTCGCGATCGTGGGCTTCATGCCCAACTACCTGGGCCACCCGGACAACTACATCGAGGCCAACGCGCTGGCCACGCCCGCGCATATCGTGCCCGAATGGTACTTCCTGCCCTTCTACGCGATCCTGCGCGCCTTCGACGCCGAGGTGTGGCTGGTCCAGCTGGTCCAGTTCGTGACCTTCGGCATCGTCGACGCCAAGTTCTTCGGCGTGCTGGCGATGTTCGGCGCCATCGTGGTGATGGGCCTGGCGCCCTGGCTGGACACCAGCCGCGTGCGCTCGGGCCGCTATCGTCCGCAGTTCAAGTGGTGGTTCTGGCTGCTGGCGGTCGACTTCGTCGTCCTAACCTGGGTCGGCGCCATGCCCACCGAGGGGCCCTATCCCTACATCGCGCTGGCTGCCGCGGCCTACTGGTTCGGCTACTTCCTGGTGATCCTGCCGCTGCTGGGCGTGATCGAGAAGCCGGAGCCCATGCCCGCCACGATCGAGGAAGACTTCAACGAACACTACGCGCCCAAGGTTGGTGGAACCAGCCTGACGCAGCCGGCCGAATGAGAGGACCAAGGATCATGCTGAAAGCACTAGCGATCGCCGCCGTCACGGCCCTTGGCCTGTCCGGACCGGCGATGGCCGCAGGCGAAGGCGGGCACATCGAGGATGTCGCCTTCCCGCACGAGGGTCCGTTCGGCGCATACGACCAGTTCCAGCTGCAGCGCGGGTTGCAGGTCTATACCGAGGTCTGCTCGGCCTGCCACGGCCTGAAATACGTCGCCATCCGCACCCTGGCGGATGAAGGCGGCCCCGGCCTGCCCGAGGATCAGGTTCGCGCCTATGCGGCCGAACTGCTGCCGGTCTTCGACGACGCGATCGGAGAGGAGCGTCCGCGCACCATCACCGATCACTTCCCGGCAACCTCGGGTGACGGCATGGGCCCGGATCTGTCGCTGATGGCCAAGGCCCGCGCGGGCTTTCACGGCCCCTTCGGCACCGGCCTCAGCCAGCTGGTCAACGGCATGGGCGGTCCGGAATACATCCACGCCCTGCTGACCAGCTATACCGGCGAGGACCAGGAACAGGCCGGCACGCTGCTGCACGGCAACACCGCCTTCCCCGGCGGCTGGATCAGCATGGCGGCTCCGCTGTCCGACGGTCAGGTCACCTACGAGGACGGCACCGAGGCGACCGTCGACCAGATGGCGATGGACATCGCGGCCTTCCTGATGTGGACCGCCGAGCCCAAGATGATGGACCGCAAGTCCGTGGGCCTGGTCGCGGTGCTGTTCCTGGTGCTGCTCAGCGCGCTGCTCTATGTCGTGAACAAGCGGCTGTGGGCGCCCCACAAGGGCAAGCTGCCCGCCTGATCCTGCACGACAGGTCGACATGACAGGACGCGCCCCGCAACGGGCGCGTCTTTTCACATCTGGACAAGGCCCGGCCCGCCCGGTCACATGGCCGCCAAACGGCGGAGGCGTGCATGGCAATCTGGAACCTGGGCTCGATCAACATCGACCATGTCTATCCGCTGGAGAGCCTGCCCAAGCCCGGAGAGACGCTGGCCTCGCGCGGTTATGCGCAGGGTCTGGGCGGCAAGGGTGCGAACCAGTCGGTCGCCGCGGCGCGCGCGGGCGCGGTCACGCATCACCTGGGGGCGATGGGCACGGGCGATGACTGGGTGCGCGACCGGCTGGCGCAGGCGGGCGTGGACATGGGGCATGTCGCCCGCCTTGCGGATCAGGCGACGGGCCACGCGATCATCCTGCTGGATGCCGATGCGGAAAACGCCATCGTCATCCACCCCGGCGCGAACCGCGCCATCGACGAGGATGCCCTGACGCAGGCCCTCTCCGCCCTGACCCCCGCTGATACGCTGCTGATCCAGAACGAGACGAACGGCCAAGTCGCCGCCGCCCGCGCGGCGCAGGCGCAGGGCGCACGCGTGATCTATTCCGCCGCCCCTTTCGATCTGGACGCGGTGCGCGCGGTCCTGCCCCATGTGTCGATCCTGGCGATGAACGCCGGAGAGGCGGAGCAGCTGTTCGCGGGTGACCCCGGCGACCTGCCCGTGCAGGGCCTGCTGATCACCCGCGGCGCGGAGGGTGCCGAATATCGCGACCTGACCACGGGCCAGGTGCATGAGCAGCCCTCGTTCCGCGTGACGCCGGTGGACACGACCGGCGCGGGCGACACCTTCGCGGGCTATTTCGCGGCGGCGTTGGACGGCGGGGCGGATATTCCTGCCGCCCTAAGGTTGGCCTCGGCCGCGGCGGCGGTCAAGGTCACGCGGGCGGGGGCGGGCGATGCCATCCCCACCCGTACCGAAGTAGACGCGTTTCTGTCCGATCAGCCGATCTGACCACGCACCCCGCCGGTCTGCGCTCGGTCCATCAGCAGGTGATCCAGGATCACGCAGGCGGCCATCGCCTCGGCCACTGGCACGGCACGGATGCCCACGCAGGGGTCGTGGCGGCCCTTGGTGATCACGTCGATCTCCTCTCCGCGTGAGTTGATCGATCGGCGGGGCGTGGTGATCGAGCTGGTCGGCTTGATCGCGAAACGCACGACGATGTCCTGTCCGGTCGAGATGCCGCCCAGAATCCCGCCCGCATGGTTCGACAGGAACTCCGGCCCGTCCGGCCCCATGCGGATCTCGTCCGCGTTCGCCACCCCGGTCAGCGCGGCCGAGGCCATGCCCTCGCCGATCTCGACGGCCTTCACGGCGTTGATCGACATCATCGCGGCGGCCAGATCGGTGTCCAGCTTTGCATAGACCGGCGCGCCGATGCCCGGCGGGCAGCCCTGAACGCAGACCTCGATGGCCGCGCCGACGCTGTTCTGATCCTTGCGGATTTCGTCCAGGTAATCGGACCAGGCCTGCACCGCGCCCGCATCGGGCAGGAAGAACGGATTGTCGTTCACCGCGCCCAGGTCCAGCCGGTCACGGTCCAGATGCATCGCGCCCATCTGCACCATGTAGCCGGTGATCCGCAGATCGGGCACAAACGCGCCCAGAACCGCCTGCGCGACCGCTCCGGCCGCAACCCGCGCCGCCGTCTCGCGCGCCGAAGACCGGCCCCCGCCGCGATAATCGCGCACCCCATATTTCAGGTGATAGGTGATGTCGGCATGGCCGGGGCGAAAGCTGGTGGCGATGTCGCCGTAATCCTTGGACCGCTGGTCGGTATTCTCGATCATCAGCTGGATCGCGGTGCCGGTGGTGACACCCTCGAAGACACCGGACAGGATGCGGACCTGGTCGGGTTCGCGCCGCTGCGTGGTGTGTTTCGACGTCCCGGGGCGGCGGCGGTCCATGAAGCGCTGGATGTATTCTTCGGTCAGGGGCACGCCGGGCGGCACGCCGTCCACCGTCGCGCCCAGGGCGGGGCCGTGGCTTTCGCCCCAGGTGGTAAAGCGGAACTCGCGGCCGAAGGTGTTGTAGCTCATGGGCGCGTCTCCTCGGACAGGGCTTTCAATTCATAGATCAGGTCCAGCGCCTCGCGCGGGGACAGGGCGTCGGGATGGACCGCCTTCAGCCGGTCGTCCAGCGGGCGGGCCTTGGGCGCGGGCGGCGGGGCGGCGCGGAACAGCGGCAGATCGTCAATCAGCGCCACCGGGCGCGCCGACTGACGCTCTCCGCTTTCCAGCGCGGTCAGCACGGTGCGGGCGCGTTCCACGACGGAGGCGGGCAGACCCGCCAGCCGCGCGACCTGCACGCCATAGCTGCGGTCGGCCGCGCCCTTCCTGACCTCGTGCAGAAAGATCACCTCGCCCTGCCACTCGCGCACCGTGACGGTGGCGTTCTCGACCCCCTCCAGCTTGGCCGACAGCGCCGTCATCTCATGATAATGCGTGGCGAACAGCGCCCGGCAGCGGTTGGCGGCATGCAGATGCTCCATCACCGCCCAGGCAATCGACAGCCCGTCCCAAGTGGAGGTGCCGCGCCCGATCTCGTCCAGGATCACCAGCGCGCGGTCATCGGCCTGGTTCAGGATCGCGGCCGTCTCGACCATCTCGACCATGAAGGTCGACCGCCCCCGCGCCAGGTCGTCGGCAGCGCCCACGCGGGAAAACAGCTGGCTGACCAGCCCGATATGCGCTGCGCGCGCCGGAACAAAGGCCCCGGCCTGCGCCAGCACCGCGATCAGCGCGTTCTGCCGCAGGAAGGTCGACTTGCCCGCCATGTTCGGCCCGGTCAGCAGCCAGATCGCGGGCGTGGCCCCGGTGGTCAGGTCGCAGTCGTTGGCGACGAAGCTCTCCGCCTTGCGGCGCAGCGCGCGTTCCACGACCGGATGGCGGCCCCCGTCGATGACGAAGGCGCGGCTGTCGTCCACGCGCGGCCGGACCCAGCCCTCGCCCGAGGCAAGGTCCGCAAAGGCGCAGGCCAGGTCGATCTCGGCCAGGGCGCGCGCCGCCTGCCCGATCCGCGCGGCCTGATCCAGGATCGCCGTCCGCAGGCGGTCGAAGATGCCCCGCTCGATCTCCAACGCGCGGTCGCGGGCGTTCAGGATGCGGGTCTCCAGCTCGGACAGTTCCACCGTGGTGAAGCGGATCTGGTTCGCGGTGGTCTGGCGGTGGATGAAGGTCTGGTTCAGGGGTGCGGCCATCATGCGCTCGGCATGGGTGGTCGTCGTCTCGATGAAATAGCCCAGAACGTTGTTATGCTTGATCTTCAGGCTGCCAACCCCGGCCAGGACCGCGTAATCGGCCTGCATCCCGGCGATGACGCCGCGCCCCTCGTCGCGAAGCCGACGGGTCTGGTCCAGATCGGCGTCATGCCCTTCGGCCACGAAGCCGCCATCGCGCGCCAGCAGAGGCGGCTCTGCCACAAGTGCATCATCCAGCAGGTCAACCAGCGTCTCATGGCCCAGCAGATCGCCCGCCGCATCGCGCAGCACGGGCGGCGCATCACCGGGCAGCCGCGCCGCGATGGCCGCGCCCTGCGTCAGCCCCGCCCGGATCGCGGCCAGATCACGCGGCCCGCCCCGGTCCAGCGCCAGCCGCGACAGCGCCCGGTCCATGTCCGGCACCCGCGCCAGCGCGCCGCGCAGATCCGAGAGCAACCGCGCATCGGCGGCCAGCGCCGCCACCGCATCATGGCGCGCCGCGATCAGGCCCAAATCGCGCGACGGCGCGCTGATCCGTCGCTCCAGCAGGCGCGCGCCCGGCGCGGTCACGGTGCGATCGATGGCCGCCAGCAGCGATCCGTCGCGCCCGCCCGACAGGGCCTGGGTCAGTTCCAGATTGCGCCGGGTCGCCGCGTCGATCTGCATCGCGCCGCCCGCGCGTTCGCGCACCGGCGGGCGCAGCAGCGGCAGGCGGCCCTTCTGCGTCATGTCCAGATAATCGATAATGGCGCCCATCGCGGCCAGTTCGGCGCGGGTGAAGCTGCCGAAGCCGTCCAGCGTCTCGACCCCATAGAGCGCACACAGCCGCCGCGTGCCCGCATTGCTGTCGAAGGCGCTGGCATGCAGGTCGGTCATCACCGCACCTGCATCGCCGATCAACTCCTCCAGTCCCGTGTCGCAGGCCAGCACCTCGCGCGGGGCCAGCCGCGCCAGTTCGGGGGCCAGACGCGGCAGGGGGCAATCCATCACCGAAAACGCGCCGGTCGAGATGTCGACCCAAGCCAGCGCGCCCTCCTCGCGGACGACCACGAAGGCCGCCAGGTAATTGTGGCGCCGCGCCTCCAGCAGCGATTCCTCGGTCAGGGTGCCCGGCGTCACCAGCCGCACCACGTCGCGCGCCACGACCGATTTCGACCCGCGCTTCTTGGCTTCCGCAGGGTCCTCCATCTGTTCGGCGATGGCCACGCGGAAACCCTTGCGGATCAGCGTCAGCAGATAGCCCTCGGCCGCATGGACGGGCACGCCGCACATCGGGATGGGCTCACCCGCATGGGTGCCGCGTTTGGTCAGCGCGATGTCCAGCGCGGCGGCGGCGGCGACCGCGTCGTCGAAGAACATCTCGTAGAAATCGCCCATGCGATAGAACAGCAGCGCGCCGGGATTGGCCTCCCGGATTGCAAGATATTGCGCCATCATCGGCGTGGGCTGATCAGACATGTCCTTGGTCATGGGCGGGTTCTATCCGCTTGCGCGGGCGCGCGAAACCTCTACATTCGGGATCACCTCGGGGTGCCCCATGCGGGCTGAGACGCGACAGCGGACCCGTTGAACCTGATCCGGCTCACACCGGCGGAGGGAAGGTGCGCACCCCCTTCTTTTCGACATTCCGACAAGAGAGGCTGCCGATGAAATCCGTCCTGATCCCCGCTTTGCTGCTGGCCACCCCCGCCCTGGCCCAGGATCGCGTCCTGACCGTCTATGCCGGCGACAGCGTCACCAGCGAATGGGGCCCCGGCCCCGCCATCGAGGAGGGGTTCGAGGCGATCTGCGATTGCGACCTGCAATTCGTGACCGGCGACGTGCTGCCCCGCATCCTGATGGAGGGGGCGGGCACCCAGGCCGACATCGTCTTCGGCCTTAACACCGACATGACGGCGCGTGCCCGCGCATCGGGGCTGTTCGCGCCGCATGGGCAGGACACGTCCGGCCTGTCGCTGCCCATCGCATGGGAGGACGACATCTTCCTGCCCTACAACTGGGGCGAGACGGCCTTCGTCTATGACAGCACGCGGTTGGAAAACCCGCCCGCCAGCTTTGGCGAATTGCTGGAGGCCGAGGATCTCAGCATCGTCATCCAGGACCCGCGCAGTTCGGTGTCGGGTCTGGCGATGCTGCTGTGGGTCAAGTCGGTCTATGGCGATCAGGCGGGCGAGGCCTGGGCGAAGCTGGCCCCCAAGGTGCTGACCGTCACCCGCGGCTGGTCCGAATCCTATGGCCTGTTCACCGACGGAGAGGCGGACATGGTGCTGTCCTACACCACCTCGCCCGCCTATCACATCGCCGCCGAGGAGGACGACACCAAGCGCGCCGCGATCTTCCCCGAGGGGCATTACTTCATGGCCGAACTGGTGGCCCAGGTCGCGGGCACCGATCAGCCCGAACTGGCGCAAGCCTTCATGGACTGGGTGCTGACCCCCGATTTCCAGGCGACGATCCCGCTGGCCAACTGGTCCCTGCCCGCGAAACTGCCTGAGGCCGACTGGCCGCAGGTGATGCGCGACCTGCCCCGGCCCGACAAGACCCTGTTCCTGTCCGAGGACGAGGCAGAGTCCCTGCGCGCCCCCGCCCTGGACGAATGGCAGCGGGCCTTCCGCTGAGCATCGGCCACGCCATCGCGGGCGCACTTGCCGCGCTGATCCTGGGCACGCTGGCGGCGGTGGCCTGGGTCGCGGGCGGGCTGTCGAGCCTGACCGAATGGGACCTGCGCGCGGTCTGGTTCACCCTGTGGCAGGCGGCGCTGTCCGCGACCCTGTCGGCCGCGCTGGCCGTGCCGGTGGCGCGCGCGCTGGCCCGGCGGCGGTTCCGGGGGCGCGGGCTGCTGGTCACGCTGCTGGGCGCGCCCTTCATCCTGCCGGTGATCGTGGCGGTGCTGGGCCTGATCGCGATCTTCGGGCGCAACGGTGCGCTGAACGGCGCGCTGGAGGCCCTGGGCCTGCCCGCCATCGGCATCTATGGCTGGCAGGGGGTGATCCTGGCGCATGTCTTCTTCAACCTGCCGCTGTCGGTGCGGCTGATCCTGCAGGGCTGGCAGGCGATTCCCGCGGAACGCTTCCGGCTGGCCGCGTCCCTGGATTTCGCCCCCCGCGACATCGCCCGCCATCTGGAGCGCCCGATGCTGCGCGGCGTGCTGCCCGGCGTCTGGCTGGCGGTGTTCCTGGTCTGCCTGACCTCTTTCACGGTGGCGCTGGCCCTGGGCGGGGGGCCGCGGGCCACGACGGTGGAACTGGCCATCTATCAGGCCTTCCGATTCGATTTCGACCTGGGGCGGGCGGCGGCCCTGGGGATGGTTCAGATCGCGATCTGCATCGCGGCGGCGGCGCTGGCCGCGCGGATCACGGTGCCCGCAGGCTTCGGCGCGGGGCTGGATGCTTTGGGCGGGCCGCCCGCGCCGGGCGGCTGGCGGCGGCTGACGGACGCAGCGGTGATCGCGGCGGCAGCGGCCTTTCTGCTGGCGCCGCTGATCTCGGTCGCGGCGACGGGCCTGCCGCGCCTGACCGCCCTGCCGCCCGAGGTCTGGCAGGCCACGCGCCGGTCGGTGCTGATGGCCGTGATCTCGGCGCTGCTCTGCGCGGGGGCGGCCTTGGCGCTGGCCCTGACGGTGGCGCGGGGCGCGGCCCGGTGGGTCGAGGCGGCGGGCATGCTGCCGCTGATCGCCTCGCCGCTGGTGCTGGGGACGGGGCTGTTCATCCTGCTGCGCGGTACGGTCACGCCCCAGCAGATGGCCCTGCCGGTCACGGCGCTGATCAACGCGGCGATGGCCCTGCCCTTCGCGCTGCGCGCGCTGATCCCGGCGGCGCGGGCGCTGGAACAGGATTACGGCCAACTTGCCGCATCGCTGGACCTGCGGGGCTGGGCACGGCTGCGCCTTCTGGTGCTGCCCCGTCTGGCGCGCCCCTTGGGCTTTGGCGCCGGGCTGGCGGCGGCGCTGGCCATGGGCGATCTGGGCGTCATCACCCTGTTCGCAGGGGATCGCCCGACCCTGCCGCTGATGCTGTACCAGCTGATGAACGGCTATCGCATGGCCGATGCCGCGGCTTGCGCCCTGCTGCTGATGGGGCTCAGCCTGGGACTGTTCTGGATGTTCGACAGGGGAGGCCGACGTGACGCTTGAATTCCGCGACATCCTGCTGCGACAGGACGACTTCACGCTGACCGCGGACCTGACCGTGCCGCAGGGTCGCCATGCGGTGATCGGCGCCTCGGGGTCGGGCAAGTCGACCCTGCTGGCCTTAGTGGCGGGGTTTCTGGCCCCGACAATAGGCCGGCTGATTTGGGACGGCCAGGATATCACCGACATGACGCCCGGCCAAAGACCGGTGTCGATCCTGTTTCAACACCACAATTTGTTTCCTCATCTGACCGTGAAACAAAATGTAGGGATGGGACTGCGCCCGGATCTGTGTCTGGACCGGGATCAGCAGCGCCGCGTGATGCAGGTGCTGGACCATGTCGGCCTGTCCGGCACAGAGGATCGCCGCCCCGCGGCCCTGTCGGGTGGTCAGCAAAGCCGCGTCGCGCTGGCCCGTGTGCTGCTGCGGGCGCGGCCCCTGCTGCTGCTGGACGAACCCTTCGCGGCGCTAGGTCCGGCGCTGAAGTCGGAGATGCTGACCCTGCTGGCGCAGGTGGCGTCCGACACGACGGTGCTGATGGTGACTCATGATCCGGCCGACGCGCGGGCCTTTGCGCCCGACACCCTGCTGGTCGAGGATGGCGCGGTGCACGCCCCCCGCCCGACCGGGCCGCTGCTGGACGATCCGCCGCCGGGACTGCGCGCCTATCTGGGCTAGGCGATCCACAGGCGGATGATCCAGGCGACGGTGCCGATCACCGCCACGCTGGCCAGCCATATCGCCACGAACCACGCCAGCCGCCGCAGGGATTGCGGCATCAGTGGTACCCCTCCTTGGGGTCCATCTTTCCGCGGAACACCCAATAGGAATAGGCGGTATAGGTCAGGATCACCGGGATCAGCACGGCCGCACCGACCAGCATGAAGATCTGGCTGTTGCGGGGGGCGGCGGCCTCCCAGATCGTGACCTCGACCGGGACGATGTAGGGGAACATCGAGATCCCCAGCCCGACAAAGCCCAGGATGAACATCCCCAGCGCGCAGAGGAACGGCCAGTAGTCGTGATGACGCACCATCAGCGAGGTGAACATGCCGAAGGCCAGGCCCAGCACGGCAGCACCCACCCCCGCTGCCAGCACGATGTTCCAGCCGTCGAACCAGCGGCTGTAATAGCCGTCCTGCAGGAACGGCGTCCACAGGCTGACCACGCCCATGAAGATCACCGTGCCGACACCCAGCACCCAGGCCCGCTTGCGCATGCGCTCCTGCAGGGGGCCGGCGGTCTTCATCACCAGCCAGGTCGCGCCCAGAAGGGCGTATCCGACCATGACCGCGACGCCGACCATCAGCGTGAAGGGCGTCAGCCAGTCCCACCAGCCGCCGGAATATTCGCGCGCGGCCTTGTCGACGTCGATGCCCTGCAGCAGCCCGCCCAGGGTGATGCCCTGCGCCAGCGCGGCCACCGCCGATCCGCCGATGAACGCCACGTCCCAGACCTTGCGCCAGCGCTTGGTACGCCAGCGGAACTCGAACGCGACGCCGCGGAAGATCAGCGCCAGCAGCATCGCCATGATCGGCGCATACAGCGCCGGCAGGATCAGTGCATAGGCCAGCGGAAAGGCCGCGAACAGCCCGCCCCCGCCCAGGACCAGCCAGGTCTCGTTCCCGTCCCAGACCGGCGCGACCGAGTTCATCATGATGTCGCGGTCCTCGCCCTCGGGTTCGACCGCGAACAGCATGCCCAGGCCCAGGTCGAACCCGTCCAGCACGACATAGACCAGCACCGCAAAGGCGATGACGAAGGCCCAGATGACGGTCAGATCCAGCGAAACGCCTTCTGCGAGGGGCATGGTCACTCTCCGGGTTGGACGTTGCGGGTCGGGTGCTGCTGGGCGGGCGTGGTGCCCGCCGTGCGCGTCGGGCTGTTGGTCACGTCCTTCAGCCGCGGTTCGTTATTCGCCGGAGAGCGGCTCATCAGACGCAGGATATAGTATGTCCCCGCCCCAAAGACCGCGAAATAGACGATGATGAAGGCCACCAGCGATGCCCCCACCGCGGCGGCGTCCAGGGGTGCGGCGCTGTCCACCGTGCGCAGGTGACCATAGACGGTGAAGGGCTGCCGCCCAACTTCGGTCGTGACCCATCCGGCCAGCACGGCGATCAGCCCCGCGGGCGACATCACAAGGGCGGCGCGGTGCAGCATGGGGCTGTCGAACAGCATCCCCCGCCAGCGCGCCCACAGCGACCAGACACCGATCCCCAGCATGGCAAAGCCAAGCGCGACCATGATGCGGAACGACCAGAAGACGATGGCCACGGGGGGCTGATCCTCGCGCGGGATAGTGTCCAGGCCCGCAAGCGGTGCGTTCAGGTCGTGCTTCAGGATCAGGGACGACAGCTTGGGGATGCCGATGGCATAGTCCAGACGCTGTTCGTCCTGGTTCGGGATGCCGAACAGGTACAGCGGCGCGCCTTCGTCATGGCTCTCGAAATGGCCCTCCATCGCCATGACCTTGGCCGGCTGGTGCTCCAGCGTGTTGATGCCGTGGAAATCGCCCAGCACGATCTGGACCGGGGCAAAGATCGCGGCCATCCACATCGCCATGCTGAACATGGTCCGCGTTGCCGGGCTGACCTTGTCGCGGCGGTGGCGATGGCGCAGCAGGTGCAGGGCCGCCACGCCCCCCACGATGAAGGCCGTGGTCAGATAGGCCGCGGTCACCGTGTGCATCAGCCGGAACGGAAAGGACGGGTTGAAGATCACCTGCCAGAAGTCGGTGGGCAGGAACTGCCCCGTCTCGGGGTCGATCTCGAAGCCCGCTGGGGTGTGCATCCAGCTGTTGACCGACAGGATCCAGAAGGCCGAGAACGCCGTGCCCAACGCCACCGCGGCGCAGGCGATCATGTGCAGCGTGGGCCCGACGCGGTCGCGCCCGAACAGCATGATCCCCAGGAACCCGGCCTCCAGGAAGAAGGCCGACAGGACCTCATAGGCCATCGGCGCGCCGATGACCGGCCCCGCCTTGTCGGAAAAGGCCGACCAGTTCGTGCCGAACTGATAGGACATCACGATGCCCGACACGACGCCCATGGCAAAGGCCAGGGCAAAGATCTTGACCCAGTATCGGAACAGATCCAGGTACTTGTGGTCCTTTGTCCACAGCCACAGCCCGTTCAGGACCGCCAGAAAGCTGGCCAGCCCGATCGTGAAGGCGGGGAACAGGAAGTGGAAGCTGACCGTGAAGGCGAACTGGATCCGGGCCAGCAGGATGGCATCTGCATTGTCGAACATCGGGGGCCTTTCACGGCAGGGGCACGCCCCGCGGGCATGTCGGTTTCGGACCGGCCACCGCCTGCACCACGGGCACATGACCGGACCCATCGTCGTCTGGAATCATAGTGCTCCTACTGGTCGCGGCCGCGCAAGGGCATCGATGTCGCGCCCGCCGCCCTGTGGCGCATCTGCGTCACGGGTGGCACCTTGGGCCGATGTCAGGGGTGCACAGGGGGTGAGGCACCGCCGCGTGGTCCTGTATCGACGGTCGGTGGGGTCTGGTTGCTGCACTGCCGGCCCCCCGGACGCGGTTGTGCTTTCCGGGCAATGAATTTGGCGCCATGCGGCGGGAGGCACCGGCAATTATGCTATGCCCGCCCTGGTGGCCTCGACGCTGTCACTTGAGGACGGACCGCGTGGCACGGGTGCTGTCCAAGGTATTCCCTGTGCGCATCACGCGCACGATCCATCAGGCGGCGGTCGCGGGCGTGCCGCAGCCGCGGATGGGCACGATCCGTGATGGCCGGAGGGGGAAAGGCAGTAGATGCGACATCATCGGCCGTAGCGGAGGGCGCGGCGGATGGGTGCGTCGAGGATCGCGTCGCGGGTACCGCCGTCCTGAGACCCGCGATCCATATCGAGGATACCGGCGCGACGCGGACTTCAGCTGCCCGTTCCGTCGCGGTTGGAACGGGCATGTTCGATCAGGTCCCAACGATTTCCCCAGGGATCCCTCCAGACGACGACACGCCCGTAAGGCTCGTCGCGCGGAAGCGTCTCGAACGTCACGCCCGCGGCCTGGAGGCGCTGATAGTCGCGCGCGAAATCGTCCGTCTCAAGGAAAAGCCAGACCCGCCCGCCGCCCTGCTCTCCGATCGTCGCGGTCTGGCGGTCTCCGACGGCCCGGGCAAGCAGGATCTCGGTATCGCCACCCGCGCAATCCGCACCCATCGCTTGCCATCGCCCAGTTCGGTATCCTCCCGGCACTCGAAACCGATCCGGCAAAAGAAGTCGAGCGCGGCGTCGCAGTCCGGGACCAGCAGGGACAGGTGGGCGATGCGGGCGGGCATGACATTGTGCTTTCCATCGGGACGGTCGCGACGCGTTTCTGGGGCACAGCCCGGTCCGCGACTAGCCCGCCCGTGGCATTTCGCGATCTGGGCGGGAATGCAGGCACGTGTTCGGCGCACGGCAGTCTTATTCCCATGGCTGTCGATCCGGGCGATAATCATGCTCGCAGACCATGGAGAAGCGCATGCCCCCGCCCTACGCGCGCCTGAAGGATCCCGCGTCATATGTCCCGCCGCGGATCGTTCGGACATCCCGGCTGGATCTTTGCCCCGCGAGCGTTGATGACGCCGCCGCGGTGGCGCAGGCCAGGGGCGAAAGCCATGCAGAATTGGTGCCGTGGTTTCACGGGACGATGGGGAACCCTGGACACGAACGGGATGCCCGGTGGCAATCAGAGCGGCTAGCGGAAGCGGTGGAGGCTGCACAACGACGCGAGCGGCTGTCCTATCTTGCATGGGCCTCGGGCGTCTGTGTCGGCGCGGTCGATCTGATCCCGCAGTGGCGGCGGGGCCAGTTCCGACTGTCCTACTGGGTGCGGTCCTCAGCCTGCCGCCAGGGATATGGGGCTCAGGCGGTGAACGCGATGATACGGGCCGCCTTTGGGGCCTTGGACGCACGTCTGGTGACGACCGGTCATGCCGCGCCCAACACGGCCAGCGCAGGTCTGGCACGGACGCTGGGCTTCAGGCAGATCGCATGCCAGCCGCTTGGGTACGAGATGCCCGACGGCCTGCTGGTGGACGGCATCGCCTATGCCATCGAAGACATTGCCGTCCTGCCACCCCTGAAGGTCGCATGGGCCTGACTGACACGACGGTTTTGCCCCGCACCTGATCGGTCGTGCAGGGGCGGGCGGTCAGCCCGTCGCGGGCGGCTGATCCGTTACCTCCCGGCACAGCCACTCTCGAAAGCTGCGCATTCCGCTGGTTTCCGGCCTGGATTGCAGGCGGGTCAGCCAATAGGCGCCTGCGGCAATGGAATGATCGAACAGGGTCACAAGACGGCCGCGATCCGTCCAGTGGCCGAAAAGCGCAGGCGGCAGCAGCGCGATCCCGTGCCCCTCCGCCGCCATGTCCGCTAGGGCGATGGAGCTGTCCAGCATCGGCCCCCGCAGGGGCGGGCAGGCCAGGCCCAGCCCTGCGAACCACCGTTCCCATTCGCCTGTCCGATAGGAACGCAGCAGCGGCTGCTCCAGCATCGCCTGGGGGCCGGACATGGTCCTGGCACGGTCCGGGGCGCACATGGGGGCCAGGGGCGCATCCATGATGCGGGTGGCCTGCAGCCCATGCCACGACCCGTCGCCAAAGCGGATGGCCAGGTCAAGCCCTTCGCCCGGAATGCTGACGCGGTTGTTGTTGGCGAAGATGCGCAGGTCCACCTCGGGATGCGCCGCCTCGAACCCGGCCAGGCGCGGGATCAGCCAGCCCGTCGCAAAGGTTCCGACCACGCCCACATGCAGCGCCTCGTGATAGCGCCCGCCCGAGAACCGGTCAAGCGTCGCGCCGATCAGGTCCAGCGATCCGGTCAGGACCGGGGCCAGGGCCGCACCCTCGTCGGTCAGCACCAGCCCTCGGGGCACACGCCGGAACAGGGCCACGCCAAGGCGTTCCTCGAGGTTGCGGATCTGGTGGCTGAGCGCCGCCTGCGTCACGCACAGTTCGATCGCGGCCTTCGACAGCGTCAGGTGCCGGGCCGCGGCTTCGAAGGCCCGCAGCGCATTCAGGGGGATGTTGGGCCGATCCATCACGCATCCATTAGAATTTCTCAACGATAGGGCAAGAAACCATGATTTGATGCCCATGCACGATCACAATAGCTCTGGCTGGCAAAATTAATTCATGTCGCGGCGCCGTCGCGACGCCAGAGGGAATCCCATGACCATCATCCGAACCGTGGCTGTCGCAGCCGTGCTGCTGACGACCCCCGCCCATGCCCAAGGGCTGACCGAGCAGGCATTCCAGCAGATCAGCGAAAGCGTCTTTCGCCCCGTCATCGAGGAGTTCGACATTCCCGGCATCGCCATCGGCGTGACGATGGACGGACAGCAGTTCTTCTTCACCGATGGATTGGCCGATCGCGCGGCATCGCGCCCCGTCGACCGCGACACGCTGTTCGAGCTGGGATCGAACAGCAAGCTGTTCACCGTGGCCCTGGCGGCCCTTGCGGAACAGCGCGGCCTTTTGTCCCTGCAGGACCCGGTGTCATCCCGGATGCCTGCGCTGGCGGGCAGCGCCTTCGATGCGGTGACGCTGGCCGATCTTGCCGCCCATGCCACGGGTGGCCTGCCCCTGCAGGTGCCCGACGCGGTCACGGACATGGACGGCCTGATGACCTATCTGAACGCTTGGACGCCGCAGGGCGGGGCCGGCACGCGGCGCGCCTATTCCAATGTCAGCATCGACCTTTTTGGGGCTGATCGCGGGAGAGCAGTTCGGGACGACCTACACGGATGCGCTGGCCCGTGACCTTCTTCCCGGACTGGGTCTGGGCAGCACCTTCGTCGATGTCCCCGACGCCGAGATGGCGCGCTATGCCTTCGGTTATTCCAGAACGGACGACAGCCCGATCCGCGTCAACCCCGGCATGCTGGATGCCGAGGCCTATGGCATCAAGTCGTCGGTGACCGACATGACCCGTTTCCTGGACGCCCATCTGCGCAATCTTACCCTGGAGGGCGAGATCACGGCAGCGCTGGCGCGGACGCGCCGGTCGGACTACGACACAGCCCATTACGCGCAGGCCATGATCTGGGAAGGGTATCCTTGGCCCGTGGATGCAGCTGCGCTGGCGGCCGGAAATTCGCCGGACATGGCGATGTCGCCGCAACCCATGACCAAGGTCGACGCGCGCCAGTTGGAGGGGGACGTCTATCTGAACAAAACGGGGGCGACCAACGGCTTTGGCTCTTACGTCGCGATGGTGCCGTCCGAACGGATCGGCGTCGTGGTCCTGGCGAACCGCAACTATCCCAACCCGGTCCGTGCGGAAGCGACGCGAGAGCTGATCGTGCAACTGCTGGCGCGCGCCAGAGAGTGAACGGCAGTGCTGGACGCACAGGTGACCTGGCCACCATGACCGCTGCGGCCCCGATCCGGGGGCCGCAGCCTTGTTTCAGTCGGCGCGGCCATGCGTCAGGGTCGTGGGCGTCACCATCCGGCGCTGCCAGAGGAACAGCGCGGCGGCCACGGACAGGCCGAGGAGGTCGGTCACCCAGCCCACGGCAATCATCGACAGTGCCGCCCCGATCAGCACCAGACGCACCACCATCGACGCGTGCCCGAAGTAGTAGCCGATCACCCCCGCCGACAGCAGGAACATGCCCAGCAGCGCAGTGGCCGTCGCATGGATGATGTCGATCCATTCGCCCTGCATCAGCAGCTCGTGAGAGCCGAAGAACATGAAGGGCACGATGAAGGCCGCAAGGCCCAGGCGGAAGGCCTCGACGCTGGTCTTCATCGGGTCCGATCCTGACAGGGCCGCGCCCGCATAGGCGGCCAAGGCCACCGGCGGCGTGATGGCCGACATCACCGCATAGTAGAAGACGAAGAAATGCGCGACCAGCACCGGCACCCCAAGGGCGATCAGCCCCGGCGCCACCACTGCGGCGGCGACCGCATAGGCGGCGGTGGTGGGCATGCCCATCCCCAGGATGATCGAGATGCACATCGCGAAGAACATCGCCAGATACTGGTTCTGATCCGCGATCGACAGAAGCAGCGACGAGAAGCGCGCCCCCACCCCGGTCAGCGCGATGACGCCCACGATGATGCCCGCCGCGGCGCAGACCGCGACCATCTGGATGGTCATCTTGGCGCCCATATCCAGCGCGTTGAAGATCTGGCGCGGGCCCATGCGATGCGGCGTCAGCCAGCTGACCATCGCCGCCGCTGCCATGCCCATCGCGCCCGCCCGGATCACGGAATAGCCCGCGAACAGCGTATAGATCAGGATGATGATCGGCAGGAACAGATAGACCTGGCGGATCAGCACCTTGAACTGCGGCAGCTCGGACCGAGGCAGGCCCTTCATGTCCAGCTTGAGCGCCTGGAGGTCGACCATGAAGTAGACCGACACGAAATACAGCAACGCCGGGATGATCGCGGCGATGACGATGTCGGTATAGGGGATGCCCGTGACCTCGGCCATGATGAAGGCGCCCGCGCCCATGATCGGCGGCAGGATCTGCCCGCCCGAGGAGGCCGTGGCCTCGATCGCGGCCGAGGATTTCGGCGAATAGCCGACCTTTTTCATTAGCGGGATGGTCAGCGAGCCGGTGGACACCACGTTGCCCGCCGAGGTGCCGTTGATCATGCCCATCAGACCCGATGCAAAGACCGCGACCTTGGCCGGACCGCCCCGCGCCTGACCGGCGCAGGCAAAGGCGAAGTTCACGAAGTAATCACCCACCTTCGACGCCTGCAGGAAGGCTGCGAAGACGATGAACAGGATGATATAGGTCGAACTGACCGCGATCGGGTCGCCCAGGATGCCCTGGTCGGTGAAGATGTAGGTGAAGAACCGCGTCGCCGTATAGCCGCGATGGTTCAGAAAGCCCGGCAGCCACGGCCCCAGGAAGCTGTAGCCGATGAAGACCGCGACGATGATCACCAGCGCGAGGCCCGTCAGGCGGCGCGTCAGCTCCAGGATCAGCATGACCCCGGTGACCGCGGCCCACAGATCGCCCGGCTGCGCCATCGCCGTGCCCGCCCGCATGCGCAGCGCGCCCACGACGAACAGGATGTAGCCCAGGACCGCGATCGAGGCCAGGCACAGGATCAGGTCGCCCGGATAGATCCGCGACCGGTCCCGCGACGAATAGAGCCAGCCCGCGACGATGGCCGCGCCCGTGCCGATGGCCAGCGGCAGGCCATAGGTGCGGAACCCGAAGGCCGGCGGCATCGCCACCCCGGCCAGCCACCAGGCGCCCCAGGCATAGGCGATGACCGCCAGCCCATAGCCCACGCCCAGGGCCGCCACGCCCAGCAGGGCCCGTTCGGCCATGCCGCGGCGTGCGGGGGCGGTGGCGGTGTCGCTGCGCTGCGTCAGCGCGGAATAGGTCAGGAAGCCGATGATCAGGCCGCCGCAGACATGCATCATGCGGTAGGTCCAGGTCTCCAGCGGATAGACGACCATGACGAACAGGTGGAACAACGTATAGGCGGCGCAGAGGACCGCGATCAGCACACCCGTTCCGGCGCGGGGGTCGCGCTGGTTGGGGGCCATCGGTTCGTCATCGACGCCCTGCGCGATGACGGGTCCGGTCCCTGCCGCAGATGCAGCATCAACTGACATGAGGGGTCTCCGTCGGCAAGGACCGCGCGGACGGGGTCCGGGCAGTCGGTCCGATCATGGGGGAAAAGGGAAAGGGGTCCGGGGGCCGCAGCCCCCGGAGGATGCGCTCAGCCGCGCAGTTCGGCCGGGATCTCGACCCCGGCCTCGTCGAAGTAACGCACGGCGCCCGGGTGGTAGGGCAGGAAGGTGTTCTTGTCGACGTTCTCGGGCAGGGTCTCGGCGGCGGTGGCGTGGATCTGCATCATCGCCTCGTTGCCTTCCATCACCAGCTTGGTGATCTCATAGGCCAGGCTTTCGGGCATGTCCTGATGGGCGACGGCAAAGTTCCACATGGCGACCGTGCCATGCCCCTCGGGGAAGCCTTGGTACATGCCGCCGGGCACCTCGAAGGCGGCCACTTCGGGCATCGCCTCGAGGATCTGCGCGCGCTGCTCCTCGGTGAAGCCGAAGATGTTGACCGGGTTCTCGGCCGCGATCTGGGCAAAGGCGCTGATCGGCACGCCGGCCGCAAAGGCGAAGGCGTCGATCAGGCCGTCCTTGACCTGGCTCGTGGCGTCGTTGGCCCCGGCATAGCTGATGGTCGCGTCGACGCCCAGCACCTCGAAGAAGCGCGGCCAATAGGTGGCGGCGGTGCCGCCCGCCGGTCCGACCGAGACGCGCTTGCCCGCCATGTCGGTGACATCCGCGATGCCCGACGACTGCAGCGCCACGGCCTCGAACGGGGTCTGATACATGGGGAACAGGGCGCGCAGGGCCTTGTGCTCGACCCCCGGCGCCAGTTCGCTGTTGCCTGTCCAGGCCTCATAGGCAGGGCCCATGGTGACCAGGCCGATCTGGTGGTCGCCGGTCTCGACCAGGGTGGCGTTCTGCACCGGGCCGCCGGTGACCTCGCCCGAGGCGTTCAGGTCCAGGTTCTGGCTGATCAGTCCGGCCAGACCGGTGCCATAGATGAAATAGGTGCCGCCTTGGCTGGCGGTACCGATGGTCAGGCTGCTGGGCCAGTCGGTGCGGTCATCCTGGGCAAAGGCGGGCGACAGGCTGAAGGTGGCCGCGACGGTCGCGGCGACGGTCATGAAACGCATGAAAATCCTCCCAGATTTTTCCGGGGCCGCACGTCTTGCGCGTGGCGGCCCGACAAAGCCCCTTCAGCTAGGCCATGCCATGCCCTGCACGCAATGCCGCCATGCGCCGGGCGCGCGGGAAAAGCGCCGCCAAGTCGCGGCGATGGGTGGATTCGGTAACATCGGCGTCATCGCGTGGGTGGAAATCCCCCCATCACGGGTCCGGATCGTCGCCCGCATCGACGTAATGCGTCTTGTCGATCATGTATTTCTGCATCTTTTCGTAAAGCGACTTCCGCGACAGGCCAAGCGATTCATAGACCGGCTTCAGCCGCCCGCCATGCGCGGCCAGGGTCGCCACGATCACGTCGCGTTCGAACGCCGCGACCCGGTGGGCCAGGCGCTGCTGTTCGGGGCTGCGATCCTCGGCCGGCTGCAGGGCGATGCCCAGGGCGTGGCGGTCGGCGGCGTTGCGCAATTCGCGGACATTGCCGGGCCAGGCGCGTTCGGCGATCTCGGCCAGCAGGGCGGGGGGCACGGCCACGGCGGCACGGCGGTGGCGGGCGGCGGCCTCCTGCACCAGCTTGATGAACAGAAGCTGGATGTCCTCGCGCCGCGCGGACAGCGGCGGCATGGACAGCGTCACCACGTTCAGACGGTACAGCAGATCGGCGCGGAACCGCCCCGCCGCGACCTCCTCCTCCAGCGGCTGGCGCGAGGTCGCGATGAAGCGCACGTCCAGCGCCCGCCCCTCATCCGCGCCCAGGGGGAACATCACCCGGTCCTGGACCACGCGCAGCAGCTTGCCCTGCACGTCCAGGGGCATCGAGCCGATCTCGTCCAGCAGGATGGTGCCACCGCGCGCATGTTCGAACTTGCCGTAACGCGGGCGCAGGGCGCCGGGAAAGGCGCCCGCCTCGTGGCCGAACAGTTCCGATTCGATCAGCGACGCGGGCAGCGCCGCGCAATCGATGGCGATGAAGGGCCGCCCCGCGCGCGGCGACAGGTCGTGCAGGGCACGCGCCACGACCTCCTTGCCGGTGCCGGTCTCTCCGACGATCAGCACGTCGGCCTCGGTCGGGCCGATCGTGCGCAGGCGGCGGCGCAGGTCGATCATCACGTTGGACCGCCCGACCAGCCGCGTCTCCAGGTCGTCGGCCTGCCCCGCCGCCGCCCGCAGCACCCGGTTTTCCAGCACGACCCGGCGGTAATCCATCGCGCGGGACGCGATCTCGGCCAGCTGCGCGCCGTCGAATGGCTTTTCGACGAAATCATAGGCCCCCTCGCGCATCGCCCGCACGGCCAGCTGGATGTCGCCATGCCCGGTCACCAGGATCACCGGGATGTCCACGTCGATCTCTCGGATGCGGCTCATCAGGGTCAGCCCGTCCATGCCCGGCATGCGGATGTCGGTCACCACGATGCCGGCAAAGCCGAAGCCCAGCCGGTCCAGCGCGGACTGGGCATCGGAGGCCTCCTCGACTTCGAACCCCTCCAGCTCCAGGGCCTGGGCGGTGGACAGGCGCATGTCGGGCTCGTCATCGACCAGCAGGATGCGGCCCGTGATCATGGCGCGATCTCGGGCAGGTCGATGCGGAAGGCCGCGCCGCGGTCGCAGGGAAGAATGCGCAATTCGCCTCCGAAATCCTTGATGATGTTGAAAGAGATCGACAGCCCCAGCCCCAGCCCGCTGCCCACCCCCTTTGTCGAGAAGAACGGATCGAAGATGCGATCCTCCAACCCCTGGGCGATGCCGGGGCCGTTGTCGCTGACGGTCAGCAGGACGCGCCCGTCCGTCCGCCGCCCCTCGATGCGGATCGCGCTGTCGGGGCGGCCGTCCAGCGCGTCCAGCGCATTGGCGACCAGGTTCACCACCACCTGCTGGAACCGCACCGGCCCCGCCCGCACCCGCAACGGCCCCGGCGGCATGTCCACGACCAGCGCGACGGGCTGGCGGTCGATGCGCCAGGCGATCACCTCCAGCGCGTCGCGCAGCACGTCATGCAGGTCCACGTCGGACAGCTGGGCATTGGGCTTGCGGGCAAAGTTGCGCAGCGTGCGGCCGATCTCGGTCATGCGATCGGTCAGCGACAGGATGCGCGTCAGGTTCAGGCGCGCATCGGCGGCGCGGTCGCGGTCCAGATAGGTCACCGCATTGGCGGCAAAGTTGCGCACCGCGCCCAAGGGCTGGTTCAGCTCATGCGACAGGGCCGCCGACATCTGCCCCAGGGCGGCCAGCTTGGCCGATTGCACAAGATGGCGCTGCGTGCGGCGCAGCTCGGCCTCGGTGGCGCGACGTTCCGTGACCTCGGCGCCAAGGCGGGCGTTCAGCTGCGCCAGCTCGGCCGTGCGGGCGGCGACGCGTCCTTCCAGCTGGGCCTGGGCCTCGGCTTGGATCGACAGGCGTTCGCGCAGGCGGGCCCGGCGCTGCGCCCAGGCGGTCAGCAGCGCCACCCCCACGCCCAGGATCATCAGCGCCGCCAGCGTCCCGATCAGCGCCTGCCGCCGGGCGGGCGCTGTGTCCAGCAGCACATGCACCGTCCAGTCGGCCTCGGGCATGGCCTCGGAGACGGTCAGGAACTCGCGCCGCGTCTCGGGCAGCTCCAGCCGTCGGATGTCATGACCTGCGGCCTCGCCCGCCACGCGCAGGGGCAGCATCAGCAACGGTTCGTCATCATAGCGCCGGGTGGCGGCGATGCGCGCCCGCGTCCGGGGCGTCAGCGGCGCGATCGAGCGGAACTGCCAGTCGCGGCGGCTGGCCAGAAAGACGATCCCCTCGCCGTCGGTCACGATCATCTCGTATTCGGCGGCACGCCAGCTGTCCTCGATCGCATCCATGTCGACCTTCAGCACCAGCACGCCGACGATCCGCCCCCGGTCCCTGAGCGCCCGGCCAAAGTAATACCCCCGCTTGCCCGAGGTCGTCCCAAGCGCCGAGAACCGCCCCTGCCCCCCAGCCAGCGCATCGGTGAAATAAGGGCGATAGTCGAACCGTTCGCCCACGAAGCTGAACGCCTGATCGAAGTTGCTGGCGGCCACGGTCATGCCGTCAGGTGCCATGACATAGGCATCCGACAGCCCCATCAGCCGTGCCAGATGACGCAGATAGAGGTTCGCCGCGGCCAACCGCACCGGATCCGCATCCGGCGCCAGCGCGCGCACCAGAACGGGATTCCGGTCCATGAGGTCGGGCAGCCGCTCGTATCGCGCCAGCTCTCCGCGAAGGCCCGACACGGCAAGCCGCAGGATGTTCTCTCCCTGCGGCACCGTCGCGACGATATAGTATCGCGCCAGAAGGACGTTTCCGCCGATGGCCACGGCAAGACAAAGCGTCATGACCACCAGCACGACCCAGATGCGCCGTGCATTGCCCGACCTGCCGATCACAGAGCGCGGCCCATCCTCCCGTCGCATCGGATACCCGCCCCCCTTGTCCCGACCGCCATCACACCATGAAATCAGCTGATGGTTCAACCGCTCAGGGACCTATAGCAATGCTCTGCTCGCCGCTTGTTCCGCAGGAAATGGAAGAAAGTGTCCATCGACCCTGTTACACAAATCGGCTTATGGTCGGAGTCCCTTTTCCCGGACGGACTTATCCTACGGCCTCGGTTATGGGTATGCCGAGCGCAGCGTCGCCGTTTATAACGGCGGTGCGGACCTGGACTTCTGAGGTGCCCCCTGAAAGCTGGGCACTGACGTAAGCTCTGTTTTTGCTGTCTGCAGATCTTCATCACGAAGGAGATCGACGATGTCGAGACGAAAGCGGCACGCCCCTGAGTTCGAGGCGAAGGTGGCACTTGAGGCGCTGAAAGGCGAGGGGACCGTGTCGGAGCTGGCGAGCCGGTTGGGCGTGCAGACGCCATGCGCGAGGCGCGCAAGTTCATGAACGCAGATCAAAAAGGTGTCCGTGACGAAATTGGCTTCTTGATCATCCATCAACGCTATGCCGACCGCTTTTTTCCTGGCACCTCGGTCCTGCACACCCGGCTGCGCTACGTCCTGTTCGTGCCTTGGCTCTACAAAGATGAACAAGGGAAGCCGTCAAAGGGACAGCAGACCCAAGACAGTGTGAAGCACCGCGAATATCTGCTTACTGGGCGGCTGAAGAATGAGCCGTTCGGCGTCATCGGCATCCGAAACTACCCCTCACCTGTCGAGCAGCGTCCCAGCCAGGTATATTGGGGGGCGCTGCAACGCTGGGGCATCGTGCGTGAGCAGGACGGATCAGGGCCGCTCAGCCGCTATCAGGTCGAACGCATCATCTCTGGTAAAGCCAGCGGCCCGCTGAAGGACGACGAGGGTACGTTGCTGAACGGTATGTCTTGGCCTTTTGCGTGCCCCGAACCCCCCGGAGAATGGTATCAGGAGGGGGAAGGCACGCTCAGCTTCGATCTCACCCCAAAAGAGAAGAAGTTCCTGGCGAAGCGGCTGCGGAGCCTCACTTCGCCAAAGAACCCGGGGGCACCGTCGATCTTCTCGCTCTTGGTCGGGCAAGACGTGTCATCGAGCCGGACCGCATGGAGCCCCCAGATCCGCGACCTCGTCAAAAGCGAGCGGCCAGCGCTCGAACGCGCGGGGCGAGCTGCCGCGCTGGCTGCAATTGGCCGTGCTGTCTATGCTGCGCAGGGCCAGACGCTATGCGACACGCTAGACGGTAGCAAGCGCTCCTCGACCCAACGCGACGCGCTGCCGAAGGTTCTGAAGCAATGGGGGGCGCAGGCAGAGCGGCTCGACTGGACGGCTTTTCTTGATGACATGCAGGACAAGAGTGAATTCTCGCCTGTCGTCTCAGTAGCGCTGGGAAATACATTGTCGTGGATCCGAGCCGGGCATAGCGATCCAATGCGGCTCGAGGCAGTGTACCGTGATGCAGAAATTCATCGGAAGGGCCGCCGTGCGCGGCTGTCGCGCAATCAGTTCGGCCTCGACCTGCGGGCCGACTGGGACAATGATCATCACCCGCGCGGCGAGCCGCTCCACTATCGATGGGACCGGGTGCAGATGTTACTCAGCGATCTCGTGGGCGAATGAAGAAGACACCAGAAGATTTCCCAGGGCAGGCGTTTCTCGAACTGCTGCGACCGCCAAAGCTCACGCGTACGCGATTCGCACTGTTTGCCGCCTATTCAGCCGATCCAATCGTACTGGGTGGCGCGCTCCTCAACCTGCATGCGCGCGGCCGCGACAATGCCGGTGGGAACAAAGCAGACTTTGCCGGCGCAATTGAGACGCTGCGCCACCGAGTTCGGTTCATCGTCCAGCGCGGACGCATTCATCGCGGTTCCAAGCTTCCCCGGATCGCGGCGGTACTCGACCAATTTGTGGTAGAAATACCCTATCGCGAGCGCTCAAACAGCTGGCACCCGAAGGCCGCGCTGATTTGCTACGAGGACGAGAAGTCATACCGTTTCTGGCGCCTATGGATAGGCAGCCGCAACCTCACGACCAGCCGGGACCTCGATCTCGGCCTAATGCTCGACGGCGAAAGCCGCCGGCGCAGGGGAAGCCAGGCGATCAGCGGCATCGACGCGCTTGGTACAGCCTTGGCGCGGGAGGCCGGCCTCGCCGATCTTAATCCTGACGACCTAGCGGCTGAGCTAGAGACGGTTCGGTGGATGGCGCCGGAGGGCATCCATGTGGACAGCATAGATCTCTGGACGCGCGACGGAGAGCCGGTACCGCCGCTCGACAGGCCGAAGTGTCGCAAGATCGTGGTCCTGAACTAAACCACAAGGTGCCCTGTGGCCTTGGCAACCTTCTCAAGAACCACGCCTTCGATCTCGGCTCGGACGATCCGCCGGTGATCGTGGAGTGCAAATGCCAGACTTGGACCGTCAGCGGCGGCATCCCCAGTGCTAAGATGAAGAACTGGGCCGAAGCAATGTTCTATTTCCACATGGCACCGCCTCAATACCGCAAGATCTTTTTCGTCGAACGCAGCCTGCGCCTTGGACGCGATGAATCCTTGCTGGCCTATTTCCGTCGCACACAGGCGCACATGATCCCGGCTGATGTCGAGCTATGGGAACTGGACCGCGACAGCGACACCCTACTCATTTACGAGGATTAATATGAGCACCGCCTCCATCGTCTCCAAAGTCTGGAGCTTCTGCACGACGCTGCGCGACGATGGGGTCGGCTACGGCGACTATCTGGAGCAGCTAACCTATCTGATCTTCCTGAAAATGGCGGATACGGCAAGCCGCCATATCACCGCGATGTCGGCATCCCCGCTGGCTATGACTGGACCAGCCTGACCTTTCGCAAGGGGGCCGAGCAGGAGGCCCATTACATCGCCCTGCTACGAAAGTTGGGCGAGCAAAAGGGTATGCTGGGCCAGATCTTCACCAAGGCGCAGAACAAGATCACCGACCCGGCCAAGCTGTTCCGCCTGATCGACATGGTGGATGGTGAGAAGTGGGTGATGCTGGACGCCGACGTCAAAGGCGACATCTATGAGGGGCTGCTAGAGCGCAACGCCGAGGACACAAAATCCGGCGCCGGCCAGTATTTCACCCCGCGCGCGTTGATGTTGATTGTCTCAGCTCTCTGTATTGCAGCCCTCGTTCCCCTGCTCATCGTGATCCCGCTTGACGTGTATTGGGACAAGAGGATGCGGCGGGCATTTCATCGCTGGCGCCTTGCTGCGAAAACGATCGGTCAGCAGCCTAAGAGCTAATCCGCTTTGGACGAGCCCACCGCTACAAGGCGATCCAAACTCTTTACAGAACATACATTTCGTAAAGAGTTGGCGCTGACAGAATGAACCAGACCGCATGTTCTCTTGACCTGAGCGGATCAGTCAAACCTTATGTCCACACGGCGAAATGTCAAAAGTGATGCAAATGCGGCCGCCGATGCCCATGAGCGCGGTCGGGACTATCTAGGCCTTGCTCAGATCGATAAGCTTCTCGCATGCGCCAAGGCTGGCCGGCACGGCGCTCGGGATCATCTGCTTGTCCTGATGATGTTCCGGCACGGGCTGCGGGTTTCCGAAGCAATTGCCCTACACCGGGATCATATCGATTTGGCGCAGTCCCGCCTATGGGTGCCGCGGCTAAAACGCGGGCTGAGCGTCGAGCACCCCGTCGAGGGAGACGAACTACGGGCGATCCGACGCTGGCTCGGCCAACGTGACGACTTTCTGCCTTGGCTGTTCGTTTCGGAACGGCGGCAGCCGCTTACCCGGCAGGCCGTAAACTATATCCTCGCGGCGGCTGGAGAACGGGCCGGTCTCGGTCATATCCATCCCCACATGCTGCGCCATTCCTGCGGTTTCGCGCTCGCCAATCGCGGATACGACCTACGACTCATTCAGGACTATCTTGGCCACCGTGATCCAAGGCACACAGCGCGGTATACGCGAACAGCCGTTAGCCGGTTCAATGGGCTATGGTGAGGGCCAAGCAACAGGGACAAAGCGAGAATGGGCGGATAGCGGCCTGTTGGTCGTGCAGCGCACAGCCTCCCGTATGACTTGGAAGCAGCCGCTTGTCAGTGCCGCAGCTTTAGTCGCAGCGCGATCAACCTGAGGCGGAGAGCCGACTGACAATTGTGAAGCATTGCTGCTAAGAGGCGCCTAAAGAGACGTCAAGACAGACGCGTCCTGTTTGAGGCCTGCCGGTTCACACTTGTCGCAGGACAAAGTATCCGACCATGGCTTCGTCGTACTCCTGAACTGCAGTCGTTCCAGCGCGGCGTTATTGCCGCGCTCAGGGGCATGGACCAACTTCACTAGATCGACGAAGCCCAGGCCAAGCGGGGTCAGTCGATATCCACCGCCGGCGAAATCTCCCAGCCGGCGATCAGACGTCGAGTATCATCGCAGGATCCGCTTCATCCAAAACGTCGGCGGAGCAGCCGAAGCTCTCGACCGCTCCGCCCCGATCTCACCAAGCGTTGTAGCCGAGATACTTGCCCGACATCTCCAGCTTCACGCGGTCGCCCTTGGGGTTGGGCTCACGGGTCAGGTGCATCTCGAAATCGATCGCGGACATGATGCCGGTGCCGAACTTCTCCTCGATCAGCGCCTTGATGGTCGGGCCGTAGACCCCGACGATCTCATAGAGGCGATAGAGGCAGGGGTCGGTCGGGACCGCCTGGCTCCAGATCTTGGTGGGCGGCTCGGACAGCAGCTCGGCCGCGCCGGGGTCTAGATCCAGCACCTTCGCCAGCGCCTGGGCCTTTTCCGCCGGAAAGGCGTTCATGCCCATGGCGGCGGAATGGGTGAAGACGGGGGACATGCCGATGGCCTCGGCCAGGGCCTCCCAGGTCATGCCGGCGGCCTTGCGGGCGGCCAGGATCTGGGCGGTCACGTCCTCGCGGGTCAGGGCGGTCGGCAGGTGGGTTTGGTCTTTCATGATGGTCTCCTTCTTGAAAATGGGGTCAGGGATGGACGGCGCGGAGGCGCGCCGGCTCGGGGGCGCCGGGTCCGGTCAGGTCGATGCGGACGGTTTCGGGGGATTGCGGCCGCCCCTTGGAGGGGGCGCCCGACAGCTCTTTCGAGCGCTTGCCGAGGAACTGCACCAAATGGTTGCGGATCGGGTAGTAGTTCGGGTGCTCGATGATGCCCGTCCGCTCGCGCGGGCGCGGGATGGTGATCTCGACCGATTCCGCGACGCGGGCGTAGGGGCCGTTCGACATCAGAAGGATGCGGTCGGCCAGAAGGATCGCCTCGTCGATGTCATGGGTGATCATGAAGACGGTCTGCCCCGTGCCAGACCAGATCTTCAGCAGCTCGTCCTGGATCGTGCCGCGGGTGAGCGCGTCCAGCGCGCCGAAGGGCTCGTCCAGCAATAGCAGCTTCGGATGATTGGCGAAGGCCCGCGCGATGGAGACGCGCTGGCGCATCCCGCCCGAAAGCTGCTTTGGCTTGCGGTCGATGGCCTCGCCCTTGAGGCCTACCATCGCCAAGTATTCCCGCGCCCGCTCGTCGATGCGCGCGCGGCTCCAGTCCGGGTGCCGGGCCCGCACGCCGAAGCGGACATTGCCGAGCGCGGAAAGCCAAGGCAGCAGCGAGTAGTTCTGGAACACCACGCCCCGGTCGAGGCTGGGGCCGCTGACCTCGCTGCCGTCCATGGCAACGACGCCCGAGGTCGGCTCGGCCAGCCCCGCCAGGATGTTCATGATCGTAGACTTGCCGCAGCCAGAATGGCCGAGGATGCAGACGAACTCGCCGCGTTCGATGCCGAAGCTGGCATCCTCGAAGACGGTCACCTGACCCCCCTTGCCGTCCGGAAAGCGTTGGGTCAGGCGCTCGATGCTGAGAAAGGGTTTGGTCATGATGTGCTCCTGTCACTCGGCATAGGCCAGACGCCGGCTCAAGAGCCCGAAGGCGCTGTCCAGGATCATGCCGACGATGCCGATCATGAGGATCGAGAAGATGACCGAGGCCAAGTCCAGGTTGTTCCACTCGTTCCAGACGTAATATCCGATGCCGGTTCCGCCCACGAGCATCTCGGCCGCGACGATGACCAGCCAGGCGATGCCGATGGAAATGCGCATGCCCGTGATGATGGTCGGCGCGGCAGCGGGCAGGATCACCGTCATCGCGGTGCGCAGCGCGCCCAGCTCATGCGTGCGGGCGACGTTCACCCAGTCCTGCCGGACGCCTGCGACCCCGAAGGCGGTGTTCAGCAGCATCGGCCAGATCGAGCAGATGAAGATCACGAAGATCGCGCTCGCCTCGCTGTCCTGGATCACGAACAGCGCCAGGGGCATCCAGGCGAGGGGCGAGATCGGCCGCAGCACCTGGATGAAGGGGTTCAGAGCCTTGTAGGCGACAGGCGACATGCCGATCAGGAAGCCGAGCGGGATCGCCAAGGCCGCCGCGAGGCCGTATCCGGTCAGCACGCGGCCGAGCGAATGGGCCAGCTGGATGCCAATGCCCTTGTCGTTCGGCCCCGCATCGTAGAACGGGTTGCTCAGCTGCTCCCACGCCTTGGCAGCGACCTGCGAAGGGGCCGGGATGCCTGCGCGCGCACTGCCGCCGCCCATCAGGCGCTCGTATTCGGTCAATTCGCCCGCGGCTTGCTGGGCGGGGATCGAGACCTCCCACGCGATGAGTCCGACCGCCAGGATCAGCAGCGACAGGAGGGCCGCCTTGCCGTTCTGCGACAGGGTCCCGCTCATGCGCCACGTCCGATCTGGAAACTGGACAGGTAGCCCTCGGGATCGGCGGGGTCGAAGACCTTGCCCATGATCTCATGCGTCCGGTAGCCCTCGGCCGGGGCGTCATAGCCCAGCTCGCGCATCACCGCCCGCGCATCCGAGGCGAGATAGACTTGCTCGGCGATGCTGCGATAGTCGATGTCGCCATCGACATAGCCCCACCGCTTCATCTGGGTCAGGATCCAGACGCCCATCGACTGCCAGGGGAACGGATCGAAGTCGATCCGGTTCGGCTCTTGCCGGACATTGCCGAGGCCGTCAGCGAAGGTGCCGGTCAGCACCTGCTCGATCACCGGCACCGGCTGGTTGAGGTAGTTCGTCGGCGCGATGGCCTCGGCGATCTCGGTCCGATGCGCGGGGTCCGAGGCATATTGCGTCGCGTCGATGATCGCCCGCAGCAGCGCGCCGTAGGTGTTCGGCATCTCGGTGGCGAAACGCGCCGAGGCGGCGAAGGCGCAGCAGGGATGGCCCTCCCAGATATCCTTGGTCAGCAGGTGGATGAAGCCCAGCCCCTCCCAGACCGCGCGCTGGTTGAAGGGATCGGGCGAGAGGAACCCGTCGAGGTTCCCCGCCCGCAGGTTTGCCACCATGTCCGGCGGCGGGACCACACGAATCTGGATGTCTTGATCCGGATCCAGCCCATGCTCGGCGACGTAGTAGCGCAGAAGGAAGTTGTGCATAGAGTATTCGAAGGGCACGCCGAAGGTCATGCCCTTCCATTGCTGCGGATCGCGCTTGTCCAGGTGCTGGTTCGCCAGCACGATCGCTTGGCCGTTGATGTTCTCGACCGCCGGCATGATGAAGGGCTGCGCGGTCGAGCCCGCGCCCATCGTCATCGCCAGCGGCATGGGCGTCAGCATGTGGCTGGCGTCGTATTCCCCCGACAGCGATTTGTCGCGGGCAACGGCCCAACCGGCGGTCTTGATCACCTCGACATTGAGGCCATAGCGCGAATAGAAGCCCATCGGCTCGGCCATGATGATCGGGGTTGCGCAGGTTATGGCGACGAAGCCGATGTTCAGGTCTGTCTTCTCCGGCGTGCCCAGTGTTTCCAGCACGGCCGCTTTGGCCTTGTCCAGCGGCAGGACCGACGCGAGAGCCGCCGCCACCGCCCCGCCGCCGACCATCCCCATGAAGGACCGCCGCGACACGTCGCTATGGCCGAAGACCGAGCGGACGAGCGCGCTTTCGACCGCGCGCTCGACCATCGCCTCGGTGGTGGCGGGCACGGCCGCGGCCGCTTCGGCCGTGCAGCCCTTGCATCCGCATCCCGCGCCATGCCGGAGGTCGGTCTTGGCGGAAAATGGATCTCCCAGTGCCTTGATCGTCATCCTGAGCCTCTCCTGTTGTTCTTTGGCCAAAGGATGCGACAGTCGGCAGGCGTATGTGAACAATGGGTATAAGCCGAGAGCAAAAAGATAAACCTATGATCCAAAGCGTCTTTTTCTTAATGCGTTCTCTCAGACATCTACGAAATATCGTTACCTACGATATTTCGTTTGACGCGAAGGTGGTGGTTCCGAAAGTTATGGCATGTGCCAGCGCCCTGATTCTCCACTGTCGGTCGCCGCTCCGGTGGCCATCCTCGACCTCGCCAGCGACCGGCTGACGTCGGCGAACGAGGCGGCGCGACGGCTCCTTTGCCTCCAGAGCCTGCCCCACCCTTTCGCGCCGCATCTGGGTGACGCGCTTCCCCGCTTCCTGGTCTTCCTCGACGAGATATCCCACCGCGGCAGCGCCTGGACGCGGGAGATTGCGGTAGCCGACTCGAACGGCCGGCCTCTGCGGCTCGAAATTCGCGCCAGCCTCGACAAAGGCACGCCGGGCCTTTTAACCATGATACTCCTCGATCTGGACGAGCTGGATCAGCGGGCCGAGGCGACCGAGGCGCAGCGCAACTTTCGCAACGGCCTTGGCGAATGGAAGCGCGCGCAGACCTTTTTTTCCGATCTGGAGCGGCAGAACCAACTGATCCTCAACGCCGCCGGCGAGGGAATCTACGGCGTCAACGCCGAGGGCAAGACGACCTTCCTGAACCGCGCCGCGCAGGAGATGCTGGGATGGACCGCCGCCGACCTTCTTGGCCGCGACATCCATTCCATGATCCACCACCACCACCTCGACGGGCGCAGCTATCCCGAACACGACTGCCCGATCTATCGCAGCTTCCGCTTCGAGCAGGTCCACCGGATCGAGGACGAGGTCTTCTGGCGCCGCGACGGCAAGCCGATCCGCGTCGAATACGTCTCGACCCCGATCTACGACCAGAAGGTCCTGGCCGGAGCCGTGGTGATCTTCCGCGACATCACCGAGCGCTACGAGAACGAGCGGCGGCTGCGCGAGGCCCTCGCAGAGGTCGCCGCCCTCCGCGACCGGCTCGAGCAGGAGAACGCCTATTTGCAGGAGACCATCACCTCCGAGCGCGCGCATCACGAGATCATCGGTGCCTCGGGCGCGGTGCAGCAGATCCTGACCCGCATCGCCCTGGTCGCCCCAACCGAGGCGCCGGTGACGATCACCGGCGAGCCCGGCACCGGCAAGTCGCTGGTTGCGACCGCGATCCACACGGCCAGCCGTCGCAGCCGCCGTGCGCTGATCCACCTGAAATGCAGCGCCCACGCCCCTGAGGCGCTGGAGATTGAGCTTTTCGGCCATATCCGATCCCATGCGTTTGGCACGCAGCGGGACCGGCCGGGCAAGCTGGAACTGGCACATGGCGGCACGCTGTTTCTCGAGGATCTGGCCGAGCTGCCGCTGGACCTTCAGGGCCGCCTTCTCGCTGCGCTTCAGGCGGGCGAGGTCACCCGGCTTGGTGATGCCCGCGCCCGGCCGCTGGACGCCCGAGTCGTCGTCGCGCTGTCCCGCCCGGTCGAGGCCGAGGTCGCCGCCGGGCGCCTGCGCGCCGATCTGGCGCTCTTCCTCAACGTCTTCCCGCTGCCCTGCCCGCCGTTGCGGGACCGGCGCGACGATATCCCCTTGCTGGTCGATCACATTCTGGCGGTGACCTGCCGCCGCATGAACCGGCAACGTCCCGTTGTGACCACGCGGGTGATGCAGCGCCTCATGGCCTATGACTGGCCCGGCAATGTCCGCGAGCTGCGCAACGTGATCGAGCGGGCAGTAATCCTGACCGCCGGCGGCAAGCTGGTTCTCGACCTCGGAGCGCCCGTGCCGGTGAGCGGCCCCAAAAATCTCGTGCGGACCGAGGCCGAGATGCAGCAGGCGATCCGGCAAAACCTGATCGCGGCGCTGCGAGAGGCGCAGGGGCGCGTCTCGGGACCGCTCGGAGCGGCAGCCCTGCTCGGGCTCCCCCCCACCACGCTTGCCTCCCGCGTGCAAAAGCTGGACATCAAGGATCACGACTGGGCGTAAGATCCAAAACTGAACCTTCACGTCAGGGTGTAGCAGCGCCTGGAAGCACTTGGACTGTGCTGGCGAGCAGTAGTTAAATGGAAGAGCAGCGCACGATGGCGCCGTCTTACTCTGGTGGCACAGCGAGCCTGTTGCCATGATCGAACGGGAAATCTTCAGCATCCGGCGGTCCAAAAATCGGGGAGTAGCTCAGATACGGAAGCCGCAGACACGGCCATTAGGTGCGCCAGATTCAGGAACGACGGCGACCGTGCCGAACCGCCTGCCAATGTTGTAGCATCGCAACCGCGCTATCGCTGAGAGCGGACGCTCGCTAGGACGAAAGGCAATGAACCCTACGGTCAACAGGATTGGCGGAGAGCGGCCTTTCGGCGGTGCGGCAAAACAAGACCTTTACGGTGCAGGAGCGGTCATTCGGCCTAAACGCAGCATCGACCCGCGCCCGATCCGCCGCGGAGGGGCGGTAAGCGGTCTATCGGCAGCGCCACATGCCTGCCGCAGATACTCTCGAAACCAGGCATTCATGCAGTGCGCAGTGAACAGTTGGGGCGTTTGCGAGTTCCTTGCGAAGCGATACCTGCATAGACCGCGATGCATGAGTTGCGGTATCGTCGAAATGAATCTCACCTACAAATTTCCAACACCATTCCGCGACAGGTGCTCGCGTAGAGCGCGGAGGGAAAGTGCTCACACATATCAAGAAGATCAAAAGCCTCGGCGTATTTGATAACTACGCCGCACCGCCGGAGCTTAAGGCATTCGACCGATTCAACATCGTTTACGGCGAGAATGGCTCAGGTAAGACAACCTTTTCACGGTTTCTCGCTTGCCTCCAGGCTGGGGAACATAGTGATTACCCGCACCTCGAATTTTATGTCGATACGCAATCCGGGCCGTTGAGCCATGGCCAGAGATACGCGAGGAATGTCCGCGTCTTCAACAGCGACTTTGTAGAGGCCAACATCGGTCGGTTTGAGGGTCCCCTTCGCCATATCCTGATCTTGGGCGAGGAGAACAAGTCCGTCGCAGAAGAGATCAAGGCAGAAATTGCATTGAGGGACGATCGCACCAAGCGGCTCCAAGATATCACTACTGCCGTCGCCAAGCTGGAAACCGAGCGGGGGAAAATTTTCTCATCCATAGCTAAGACCATCGGGGAGGCGACGAGCGGCTCAACCCTTCGCACCTATCGCAGGCCCGACGCCGAGAGAGCCTTCGCGAAGCTTACAAGTCCGAAATTACTCAGTAACGTCGAACTGGAGGTCCATCGCGCGACCGTCCGTCAAGTGCAATTGCCTGAGGTAGGCAAGCTCAATGTGCCCGGCATCGTCGAGCCCGGCACCGATAAGACTATCGGTCCGGTGGGTGCTGCTCAAGTGTTGGCGCAGCGTTGTAAAGCCCTCACGATACGCTCCGCTTCGTCTGCCGTAATCTCGCGCTTGGCCACTCATCCGATGATCGCCACCTGGGTGGAAGAAGGTATCGGCCTACACAAAACTCATGCTAGCGAGAATTGCGAGTTTTGTTCGCAACCATTACCGGCTGCCCGGCTTCAGGCGATTGCGGAGCACTTCAGCGTGGAGGATCAACAACTCAAGGCCGAGATCGACCAAGAGCGCGCATGGCTTTCCAGCGTGTTGGAAGCCCTCAAAGGGTTCACGTTACCGGATCGCCTCGCGCTATATTCCGAGCTTCGCGCTGATTACGACGCCGCCGCCAGGGTCTTCGCGACCGAGCTAGAATCTGTCAGGCAGCGAGTGCGCGTTGTCGATGCTGTATTGGTAGACAAGCTGACGCGACGAACCGAGGCCTATGACGCTAAGGTAGAGTCAGATGCGGAAGCCCTGAAAGCGGCCCTCATATCGATTGCCGATGTGATGCAAAGACACGACGCCAAAACCAAGGGCTTTGAACTTGAGAAACATGCGGCGAGAGATGAGATCGAGGCCCATTACCTCCTGACAATCCAAGAGCAGGTCGGTGAGACTGCCTCTAAGATCACCGCCAAAAAGGCCGAGGAAGAGCTTCTTGTGAATGGCGGCGATGGCTTGCCGGACAAGCGGAGCCTCGCTGATATCACGCTATCGATCACCAGTAAGCAGGCCCAGATCTCGAACGAGCACAAAGGTGGCGAAGAGCTGACCGCGCATCTGAAGCAGTTCCTCGGCCGCACCGATTTGGTCTTTGAGAACAGTAAGGACGGCTACGTCGTCCTGCGTCGAGGTAAACCCGCGAGGCGACTGAGCGAGGGAGAAAAGACAGCCATCGCATTCCTATACTTTCTCGTCCAACTGAAGGATCAGGATTTCGACCTAGCCGAAGGAGTTGTTGTCATCGACGACCCGATCTCCAACCTTGATTCAGGCGCGATCTATCAGGCTTTTTCGTTTTTGAAAGTCACGGCACAGGGCGCCAAACAACTGTTCATCCTGACTCACAATTACGAGTTCTTACGGCTCGTGATCAACTGGTTCCAAAACCTCCCGGGCGCCCTCAAGAAGCAATGCTCTTACTCGATGGTGCTATGCTCCGAGACTGATGTGGGCCGCTCCGCGCGTCTTGTCCCCCTCGATCAGCTTCTGATCGACCATGCAACCGAATACCATTACTTGTTCAAGGTGCTCTACTCATTCCAAAGCGACGGCTTAATTTTGAGCTGCTACCACATTCCGAACGTCGCTCGGAAAGTCCTAGAAACCTTCCTAGATTTTCACATTCCGTCTAAGGACAAACTCTATCGAAAGCTCGAGAAGACCGACTTCGATCCCCACAAGAAAACCGCGATCCTCAAGTTCACCAATGACCTGTCGCACTTCACGGGTAAGGGCTTTGATCCAGCCTTGGTTGCCGAGACACAGAAGAATACGACCTACCTTCTAGAGATGATTAAGCACACCGCCCCCTTGCACTTCGCTGGGCTGGAGGCATTGACCAAGAGCTGACGGAAAGCCTGCGCGGCAGCTTCCGGGCTTGCGGCTACGCAGCATTGAATGAGCCTAAGCGGCGGCTATGGCCCGAGTGCGCGGATTGCAGTGGATGCCGGGCACCCCTTCAGTCTCAATAGGCGGCAGATCGACGTGAAGAGCCCCAAGTAGACAGCTGGGGAAAGCGATATTTGCAGCATTCTGCGTCAATCGGACATCGTAGTTTCATGATCACCTTCTGCGCATGACTTATCGGACGTGCCTTCGGCTTGTCGTATTCAGAAAGAATTCCACTCCCGGCGGAGTAATGCGTATTGCATTGTGTTTTCGTAGATCGGCTGGTAATCCTCCCCATCGTTAAGGGGGTTTATTCGTAGAATTTTCTCGTAGCGTGAGCTGAGGAGATTCGAATGAGAAAGACCCGATTTACCGAGCCGCAGATCATGGCTGTGCTGCGCCAGGCCGAAGGCGGTGTTGCGGTGCCGGAGCTGTGCCGAGAGCATGGGATCAGCAGCGCGAGCTTTTACAAATGGCGGGCGAAGTATGGCGGTATGGATGCGTCCATGATGAGCCAGATGAAGGCGCTGGAGGATGAAAACCGGCGGCTGAAGCGCATGTTCGCGGACCTGAGCATGCAGGCCGACCTGCTCAAGGAAGCTTTGGGAAAAAAGTGACGCGGCCAGCTCAACGCCGCGAGTTGGCCGCGAGGGCGGTGGCAACGAAGGGGGTCAGCATTGCGCTGGCCTGCCGCACATTTGGGGTCAGCGAGACGTGCTTTCGTTACAGCCCGAAGCGCTGTGCCGAGAACGAGACCATCGCGGATCTTCTTGAGGGCCTGACCAAGGCGCACAGAACCTGGGGCTTCGGCCTATGCTTCCTGTATCTGCGCAATGTCCGTGGCCATGCCTGGAACCACAAGCGCGTTCGCCGGATCTACTGCGAACTGGAACTGAACCTGCGGATCAAGCCAAGGCGGCGCATCAAGCGGCACAAGCCGGACGTGCTCTCGGTTCCAGACGCGCCGAACCTCGTGTGGTCCATGGACTTCATGGCCGACCGTCTGGCCGATGGTCGCCAATTCCGGCTGCTGAACGTGCTCGACGACTTCAACCGCGAGGGTCTGGGCATTGAGGTCGACTTTTCGCTTCCGGCCGAGCGCGTGGTTCGGGCGCTGAACCAGATCATCGAGTGGCGCGGCAAGCCCATGGCCATCAGGGTCGACAACGGCCCGGAATACATCAGCGCAACCTTGGCAATCTGGGCCGCAAAGCAGGGCATTGTCCTGACCCACATCCAGCCCGGCAAACCGCAGCAGAACGCTTACGTCGAGCGCTACAACCGCACCGTCCGCCATGAATGGCTCGACCTCTACATTTTTGAAACCATCGCGGAGGCACAGAGTATCGCAACCGACTGGCTCTGGACTTACAACAACGAGCGACCCAACATGGGCATCGGCGGCATAACACCCGCACAGAAACTGAAAATGGCTGCGTGAGTTCTACGACCAAACCCCGTTAAAACGGGGAGGATTACCGGCCGACCGGCATTATCATTCCGGAAGCTGATGTAGTCGAGAAACAGGCCCTCCCGTCGCATGCCCAAGCGCTCGCACAGCTTTTGTGAGGGCAGGTTGTGGTCCTCGACATAGGCATAGAGGCGACGGATGCCTTTAACCTCGGACAGATCCGCGAAGATGGCATGCGCGGCCTCGAATGCATAACCGCGACTAGCATACGCTGGATTGAAGTTCCATCCGACCGAGACGGTGTCATCCTCGGGGTGTGCGAACAGATCCCCGATCAATTCATCGCCTTCCTTACGACAAACTGCGATCTCAGCGTCATCCGAAGCGCGTCGATCAGCCTCGGCCGTCGCGGCATCGATATCCTGAAGGGTCAGCGAGAGAAAGCAGCTCGCGACCGGGGATTTCAGATAAGCCAGCAGCCCGTCCGCATCCCGACGGCGGAAGTTTCGAAGAACGAGGCGGTCCGTTTCAATCAGTTTCATGAAGTCTGCTTCTTGTCTGGAGATCAATGGTTCGAGGCGGCGCGGGGCTGGCGGTAAGCGGCAAGAGCGATCCAGACGGTCACCGCCAGTGTGATAAGCGCGGCCGCCGCGCTGGACAGCGGGACGGCATGGACTTCGCTGAAGGCCCCCCTCTTGGCCGCGATTAGCGCCGCGCGCTGGCCATGCGAAAGCCCTGCGGCAACGACGTGTTGTTCTCCGACGCCAAGGTGGCCGCTTCCGGGGACAGCTCTGCCGGTATCGCTATGCCGTATTGGCTCACGTTGAAATTCTGGCTTCGGTCTGACTACTTTCTGCGTCAACGTCCAGGATGTCCCGCACAGCAGACCGTGCTATCTTGGTTTCGCTGCGCCAAGACATGAACGTCCGGTTTAGAAAGCCGCAAGGCAGCATCAATCTTGCTTCGAGCGGCTGGTAAGGGCGGAGGACGCGGGTCGGAGCCTGCCGCGCCTCCGTGCCGTCGCCGTGAGCGGTTGATCGACTTAGGGAGCCAAAGCTGACGTTTATCAATCAATCGTATTAGCGCATAGCTCGACCGTTCGAGACATGCGCTCCATTGGCAAGGCGCCGCCCTGAAAGCCGGCGCCTCAATCCGTTCGCACCTATGAACCCACGGCATCCTCTTCCACGGGAATGTAAAGATCGCCTCCGTCGCGATACCGTTTCGCCATCTCGACCATCCCTGCCTGCGCCCGCGCCTCCTCTCGGATGTCGTGGCTGATCTTCATGGAGCAGAACTTCGGCCCACACATCGAACAGAAATGCGCGACTTTGTGCGCCTCCTTCGGCAGGGTCTGGTCATGGAAAGACCGTGCGGTATCCGGGTCCAAGGAAAGGTTGAACTGGTCCTCCCACCGGAACTCAAAGCGGGCCCGTGACAACGCGTCGTCGCGGATCTTCGCCGCGGGATGCCCTTTGGCAAGGTCGGCGGCGTGGGCCGCGATTTTGTAGGTGATGACCCCGGTTTTCACGTCGTCACGGTCCGGCAGACCCAGATGTTCCTTTGGGGTCACGTAGCAAAGCATCGCGGTGCCGAACCAGCCGATCATAGCGGCCCCAATGCCGGAGGTGATGTGATCGTAACCCGGCGCGATGTCGGTTGTCAGCGGCCCAAGCGTATAGAAAGGCGCTTCGCCGCACACCTCCAGTTGCTTGTCCATGTTCTCCTTGATCTTATGCATGGGCACGTGGCCCGGGCCTTCGATCATGACTTGGCAATCGTGCTTCCAGGCGATCTGGGTCAACTCGCCCAGCGTCTCCAGCTCCGCGAATTGCGCCGCATCGTTGGCATCGGCGATGCAGCCTGGCCGCAGCCCGTCCCCGAGGCTAAACGTTACGTCATACGCCCGCGCAATCTCGCAGATTTCCTCGAAGTGCTCGTAAAGAAAGCTCTCGCGGTGATGGTGTAGGCACCATTTGGCCATGATTGAGCCGCCACGACTGACGATCCCCGTCACGCGGTTCACCGTCAGCGGAATGTGCCGAAGCAGCACCCCCGCATGGATGGTGAAGTAGTCCACTCCTTGCTCGGACTGCTCGATCAGAGTGTCGCGAAAGATTTCCCATGTCAGGTCCTCAACCACGCCGCTGACCTTTTCAAGAGCCTGATAGATCGGCACGGTTCCGATCGGAACTGGCGCGTTGCGGACGATCCATTCGCGAATATTGTGGATGTTACGGCCCGTCGAGAGGTCCATCACGGTGTCGGCCCCCCAGCGGATGGCCCAGACCATCTTCTCCACCTCTTCCGCCATCGAGGAGGTGACGGCCGAGTTGCCGATGTTGGCATTGATCTTTACGAGAAAGTTCCGGCCGATGATCATCGGCTCCAGTTCCGAGTGATTAATGTTGGCAGGAATGACCGCACGGCCGCGGGCCACTTCGTCACGGACGAACTCCGGGGTCACGTAATCGCGCACCGAGGCACCATACATCTCGCCGTCACGGGCCATCTTCTCTCGGATAGCCTCGCGGCCGAGGTTCTCGCGGATCGCGACAAACTCCATCTCCGGCGTCACGATACCCGCCCGGGCGTAGGCGATCTGTGTGACGGCCTTACCCTCCTTCGCACGCATCGGTCGATGCGGCGCCGGGAACACCGGAGTCAGCCGATCTGGTGAAACGAACCCGTTATCCGCAGGCTGAACCGAGCGGCCTTCATAGGCCTCGGTATCCCCGCGCGACGCAACCCAGCCTTCCCGAAGACGTGACAAGCCACGGTCGATGGCAATCTCCGCCCCCGGATCAGTGTAAGGGCCGGAGCAGTCGTAGACGGTCACCGGCGGCTCGGCTGCACTCGGATGCAATGCGATCGTGCGCATTGGCACCCGCATGTCGGGATAAAGAACACCCGGCCTGAACGCCTTGATCGAAGCGGGCAGCGGTCCAGTGGTAACGGTGAGGGTGGGGTGGGATGTCATGTCAGGCTCCTGGCTTTGTAAAGCATCGGAGACCCAGCACGAACTGGAAGGGGGAATGAGTGCTGCCAACGCGTGACCGAAGCCGGCCACCAGAGCACCCGCACCGTCCCTACGCCAGTGTGAACTGGATCAGGTTCATAGGGTCCCTGCGCTGCCTCGCGGCCTAGCAGTATCTCAGCTCCTTGTCGGAACACCCCTGGTGGAGACGCGAAATTGCCGGCTGCGCGGATTAATGTCAACGGCCGACCAAAAGGTTGCGGCGCTTGCAGACGCAGCCTCAGCCTGCCAATGGCTAACCTTGTGTGCGCCACATCGCGACTGCAAGCCTTCACGACCGAATTGATCAGGGCAGTGTAACGCAATGCTGAATGTCCGGATTGTCCCGTAATAGCAGCCTGTAATTCGTCAACCTCGCTGCACCGAGCGCGAATGTCCGGTCTGGAGATGCCGCAAGGCAGCGCCCGACAGGGGCCGTCTGGCAGCTAAGGGCCGACCGACACGAATAGTGCCGATCGGCAGAATGGCTACAGGTCTATCGCCTCTGACAGCGACAGCGCATCCTCGATATCGACCCCGAGATAGCGCACCGTGCTGTCCATCTTCGTGTGGCCGAGCAGCAGTTGAACAGCGCGCAGGTTACCCGTTTTCTTGTAGATCTGGGCGACTTTGGTGCGCCTCATCGAATGAGTGCCGTAAGCGCTCGGCTCCAGACCAAGCGACATGACCCAGCCCCGGACCATCCTGGCATACTGCCGTGTCGACAAGTGCGCACTTCCGTGGATCCGGCTTGGCCACAAGAATTCGAGGCCAATCATCTCGGGGTTTCGGATCCAGTGGTCCAGGGATTGGCGGGTCGTATCGGTAATCTCGAACCGGACAGGTTTTCCCGTCTTGCTCTGGATCATCGAGGCGCGCTCCTTAACGTGCCCTGCCGCGAAAACGTCTCGGACCCTCAGAGCCACGAGGTCGCACCCGCGGAGCTTGCTGTCGATCGCCATGTTGAACAGCGCGAGGTCGCGGGCATTACCTAACATTTCAAGCCGGACCCGTATCGACCATACGTGCCGCGGAAGAAGCGGCCGCTTCTGACCGACGATGCGGCCCTTGTTCCAACTGACGCGTGCGGGCCTGACGGCGGGAAGAAGATCGATGGACATGGTGACACCTCCTGTCCGCCATGCCCGCCCTTCTTCGATAGTGTCGACAAAGCAAGCATATCATCCCGCAGGCTCGGCGTCTGCGCCCAAGCCGGCACCAGTAGAGGCCATATATCGACCGAAGGGGGCTCAGTGCCCCCCGTCGGCAAAGGCGGCAGCATCTACGCTAGGAGCCTGTAGCGGACGATCAGGTCAGCCGCGGTGAATTGCAAAGGGTGCCAGTTCCACTGCGTGCCATACCGTCGTAAAATGGCCGGAAAAACATCGGGGACAATCATGGTTCTGGAAGCTAACCTACCTTTGATCATGCTAGCTGCGTTTAGTGCCAGCGCCAGCCCAGGTCCCGCGACGCTGGCGATTGCAGGAACGTCCATGACATCCGGTCGCTCCTCCGGCTTGCCTATCGCATCCGGCATCACAGCCGGGTCAGTGATCTGGTCGGTTGCCGCCGCGCTTGGATTGGGCACCATTATGCTCGCGAATGTCTGGCTGTTCGAGATGATCCGCTATGGGGGAGCGGCCTATCTCATGTATCTAGCTTATAAATCTGCGAGATCCGCCCTGTCTCGAAAAATGGTCCAGATGAAATCGATGACCGGAAGCCCGCCCACGCTATTCGCGAAGGGGCTTATGCTGCATATCACCAACCCCAAGGCTGTGCTGTTCTTCGGTTCGCTTTACTCAATGGGGATCCCGGCGGGCACCGCGCCCTCAGAACTTTTGATTATCATCGCCGCCGTTAGCACTCAGAGCTTCGTGATCTTTCACGGCTACGCACTGCTTTTTTCATCGAAAGCGATGACCCGCCTTTATCTGCGCTTGAGGCGAATTTTTGAGGGCGCATTTGCACTCGGCTTTGGAGTGGCCGGTATGAAGATTCTTACCACGCGCGTTCAGCCTTAGAGCGACGGTTTTGCCCCGCAGAGCCGCTGCCAGCGTAGAGCTAAGGCATCGGCGTAAGGAGCCCTCTGTGGTCCTTTGGATAGCAAGCGATCTTGCGTTCACTCTAAGCCGAGATAACTGCAGTTGAGCAGGCTGGACCTGCGCGCGACTCCGGAAACGAACGAAAGCGGTCCAGGGCTGCCGTCATTCGTCGATCAGCAGCAGCTCGGCGGTGATGCAGGTTCTGTTCGTGCCGGACAGCCAACCCTGATGCGCCGTGCCGTCCTCGCCCACGGACGCGACCCAAAGCCGACTGCGGTCCTGGCCAAGGATCAGGATCTCGGTCGCCGGGCCGGGCAGGGGCGCGCCGGTCGCGAAGCGCGTGCCGACGAGGCTGCCGAGGCCGAGGAAGCGCGTTCCGGCGCAGCTCAGCGCGGCGAGGGTCGGCGCGAGGTCGAGATGGGGGCGTAGCCGGATCAGGCGGGCGGGCCGTCCCGAGGAAAGGCGGCGGGCCTTGCGGTGGGTGGTGAAGAGGGGAAAGCCCGTCTCGGGGTCGAAGCGGCGGCGGAAGAAGGCGCCGTCGAGGCGCCAGCCGGTGATCCAGGCGGGGCGGGAGAGGTGCGTTCCTTCGGGGCGGAGGTGGCCCATATGGGCGGCGCCGGCTGCGTCGGTCCAGATGCCGTGGGCGTGGATCGCGCCGGCCTCGCCCAGATGGAGGCCCGCGGTCACGATCCGGGCGCCGCGCAGAACACGCGTGGCGCTGTAGAAGGCAACGCGGCCGTCGCCGGGGGGCGGGGCGGGGATCACGAAGGACAGCGCCGTGCAGAGCAGATCGTCCAGCTGCAGCCAGGCGCCGGTCACGCCCGCCTCGCGCGCCGCGGCGGCGATGGCGCGGTCGAGCGGCAGCCCGGCCTTCAGCCGCAGGCGCAACGGGTGAGCGCGGCAGGGGGCGATCTGCACCCGCTGGCGGTCGGCAGGGCCGGGATGGCTCACCACGTCGCCTGCGGCCACTGGTTGCGGGCGATCAACTCGTCGCGGACCATCTTGCGGGTGATCTTGCCATAGGCGGACTTGGGCAGCGCGTCCCAGATCAGCAGGCGCTTGGGCCGCTTGTAGCTGGCGAGGCGCGGGGCCAGCCAGTCCAGCACCGCCTGCGGGTCGGGGTCCGCTCCCGCGCGGGGCACGCAGACGGCCAGTCCCGCCTCGCCCCAGACCGGGTCGGGGGCGCCCAGGACGATTGCCTCGGAGAGGTCGGGATGGGTCAGCAGCTTCTCCTCGATCTCGCGCGGGTGGATGTTCGATCCGCCCGAGATGAACATGTCCGAGGACCGGCCGGTCAGATAGAGGAACCCCTTGGCGTCCATATGGCCCAGATCGCCGGTCAGGAACCAGCCGTCCCGGAAGGACTTGGCGTTGGCCACCTGGTTGTCGTGATAGCCGGCGAAGACGGCGGGGCCGATCACGGCGATCTCGCCCGTCTCGCCGAAGGGCAGCTCGCGGCCCTCGGCGTCCTGGACCTGGACCTGCATGCCGGTGCGCGCAAGGCCGCAGGTCCCGATGCGCATGGCCGCGTCGTCGGCCGAATGGTGGGCGGGGGGCAGCACCGTGATGTTGCCGGTCACCTCGCCGAGGCCGAAATACTGGACCAGCACCGGGCCGAGCACCTCCAGCGCCCGGATCTGGTCGGCGCGATACATCGGCGCGCCGGCATAGATGACGTAGCGCAGGCTGGAATGGTCGTGGCGGGCGGCGGCCGCATCCTCGACAAGCAGCTTGAGGATCGTGGGGACGGTGAACATGTTCGTCACGCGATGCCGCTCGATCAGGGCCCACATCTCCGCGGCATCGAAGCGCTCGCTTGTGGGCAGGATCGTCGGCACGCCGCGCGCGATCTGGGTCAGCGCATGGATGCCCGCGCCGTGGGACAGCGGCGCGAGGGCGAGCGAGGCATCCGCCTCGGTCGTTCCGGGCATCAGATCGCACAGGTGGTTGGTGACGACGAAGGCCATCTGGCCATGGGTCAGGACGGCGGCCTTGGGATGGCCCGTCGTCCCCGAGGTGTAGAAGAACCAGGCCGGATCGTCGCGCGCGACCGGCGCCTCGGGCGGCATCCGTCCCAGATTGCGGGCGATCAACGCGTCGTGATCGGGACCTAGGGGCGAGGCGCCGATGGGGATGATCGCGGGGACATGGGCGGCGCAAGCGGCGGCGTGATCGGGAAACTGCGCGCCGCAGAACATGGCCCGCGCGCCCGAGGATTGCGCCAGCCAGGCCAGATCGCCGGGCGAGAGGCGGAAGTTGGCGGGCACCCAGACCGCGCCGATGCGCCAGCAGGCCAGCATCGTCTCGAGCATCTGCAGGCAGTTGACGGATTGCACCAGAACGCGGTCGCCGTTTGCGACGCCGTAATCCTTCGCCAGCGCATGGGCCAAGGCGCCCACGCGGGCGTGCATGTCGGCCCAACTGGTGACATCCTCGCCATGGATCAGGGCCGGGGCATCCGGCAGGCGGCGGGCGTTCTGGGTCAGGAAATGGCCAAGGTTCATCACCCGGTCCGAGACGGGGATCATCGCGCGCGCTCCAGGATCGAGACATAGTTCGTCACCGCCGCGCCCCCCATGTTGAAAACGCCGGCCATGGTTGCGCCGGGCAGCTGCATCTCGCCGGCCTCGCCGGTCAGTTGCATCGCCGCCATGACATGCTGCGAGACGCCGGTCGCGCCAATGGGGTGGCCCTTGGACTTCAGCCCGCCCGACAGGTTCACCGGCAGCCGCCCATCGCGATGGGTCACGCCCTCGCGGATCGCGCGGTGGCCCTGGCCGGGTTCGGTCAGGCCCATCGCCTCGTATTCCAGCATCTCGGCGATGGTGAAGCAGTCATGCGTTTCGACCAGCGACAGATCGTCCAGCGTCACGCCCGCGCGGTCCAGCGCCTGCCGCCACGCGCTGCGGGCGGCGCGCATCTCCAGCACGTCGCGGCGCGACAAGGCCAGCGGGTCGTTGGCCTGCACGCGGGCGCGAAACGCGATGGCGCGGGGCATCGTCATCGCGGTCTCGGCATCCGCCAGCACCAGCACCGCCGCCCCGTCCGAGATCAGCGAGCAGTCGCTGCGCCTCAGTGGACCCGCGACGCGCGGATTGCGGTCCGAGACGGTGTTGCAGAAGGCGACGTCCAGGTCCTTGCGCATATGCGCATAGGGGTTGCGCAGCCCGTTCTGATGGTTCTTGGACGCGATCATCGCCAGCTCTTCCGAGCGGTCGCCGTGGCGCTGGAAATAGCTGGCCGCGATCTGGCCGAAAAGGCCCGCGAAGCCGGCGTCGATCTGCGCCTCCTCGGCGTGGAAGCTGGCGCCTAGCAGGATCTCGCCCACCTCGGCGGTTGGGGTCGCGGTCATCTTCTCGGCGCCGACGACCAGCGCGATGCGGCCCCGGCCTGCGGCGATGAAATCCATGGCCCCGTGAAGGGCGGCCGAGCCGGTGGCGCAGGCGTTCTCGTAGCGCGTGGCGGGCACATGGGCGAGGTCCGGCACCGCCATCCCGACCAGCGCGGCCTGAAAGTCCTGACGCGAGAAGCCGTTGTTAAAGACGCCGGTGAAGATGCCGTCGACATCGGTCGCTGCGATGCCGGCATGATCCAGCGCCTCGGGGATCGCCTCGGCCATCAGGGCGCGGGTGTCGGGGGCGTCGGATTTGCCGAAGCGCGTATGGCTCCAGCCGACAATCATGGGATCGGGCATCGGGTCGGTCATGCGAGTCTGTCCTTTGTTGGCTGGGCGAGGCGCGCCTCGATGCGTGCGGCCTCGGCGCGCAGAAGGCGGGTCAGGTCGGGCAGGCGGTCCGGGCGCATCCGAGCCTCGATCGTGGCGATCGAGAGGGCGCCGACGAGCCGCCCGTCCGGGTGATGCAGCGCGATGCCGAGGCCCCACGAGCCCTCGATCACCAGACCGGGGTTGAGGGCGACGCCCTCCGCGCGCGTCCGCGCCAGCAGATCGCGCATCCGCTCGGGGGTCAGGGCGGGATAGCGCGCGGCGACGACGGGGCCGGTGGCGCGCAGGATCGTCTCGGCCTCGTCCCGTGGCAGCGCGGCCAGCATCGCCAGTGAGCCCGCGCCGACGCCGAGCGGATGGGACTGGCCCGCGACCAACGCGTGGCTGCGGAGGGGATGATTGCCCTCCTCGCGCATCAGGCAGAGGGCGCTGGCCCCGCGCCGCACCGACAGAAGCGCCGCGTCGCAGGTGGTCTGCGCCAGCCGCATCACGCTTTCCCCAGCCGCCGCCATCAGGCCCGAGCGCCGCGCCGCCTGCGCGCCGAGAACCTGCAGCTGCTCACCTGGATGATAGCGGCTGGCGGCGTCCTGCTCGACCAGGCCCGCCCGGATCAGCGCCAGCGCGAGACGGCGGACCGTGGCCTTGTTCAGCCCCGTCTCGGCGACCAGCGCCGCCAGGCTGGCGCCATCAGTGGCCCCGATGCGGTTCAGCAGCAGCAGCGCCCGGTCCACGCTTTGCGTGCCGGTGTCGCCCTGATCCACAATATGAACCGAAGTTCTTGGCTGATTCATCAAGATTCCCGCTTGTTTGGGCCAGAATGACAAGACACACGGCGGCTACGCAAGTTTTTTCTTGCCACGGCGCGTCGTGTCATTCCATGATATGAACCGAAAGCCACGGGAGGGTGGCGCGTTCAGGGAGGGATTGCGATGTCACGGATGGGATGGGGACGGCTGGCCTTGGCCACGGCCTTGGTGTCGACGATGGGCGTGGGCACCGCGCTGGCCGAGACGCTGCGCCTGTCGCACAACACCGGCGACGGCACCACCTGGCACAAGGGCGCCGAGCGCTTCGGCGAACTGCTGGCCGAACGCTCGGATGGCGAGATGTCGCTGCGCGTCTTCCCAAACGCCCAGCTGGCCGGTGGCGACCAGATGCGTCAGGCCGACATGGTGGGCCGGGGCGCGCTCGACTTCGTGATGACCTCGGCCATCAACGTGACGCCCTTGGTGCAGGAGATGGCGGTCTTCTCGCTGCCCTACATGTATGAGAATTACGATCAGGTCGACGCCACCACCGCCGAGGGCGGCCCGGCCGAGGCGCTGCGCGAGATCCTGCGCGAGAAGGGGATCGAGGTTCTGGCCTGGGGCGAGAACGGCTTTCGCGAGGTCACCAACAACACCCGCCCGATCCGCAGCCCCGCCGACATGGCCGGCCTCAACATGCGCGTTGCCGGGCCGATGTATATCGACGTGATGAACGCGCTTGGCGCCAATCCCCAGCAGATGCAATGGACCGAGACGCTGACCGCGTTGCAGCAAGGCGTCGTGGACGGGCAAGAGAACCCGATCGGCGCCGTCATCATCCCGCAGCAGGTCTACGAGGTGCAGAAGTATCTGACGACCTGGCATTATTCCTACGATCCGATCTTCCTCGGCATCTCGAAGGCCAAGTTCGACGCCTATGACGCCGAGACGCAGGGCATGCTGCGCGAGGTCGCCGCCGAAGCGATGGAGTATCAGCGCCAGATCACCCGCGAGGGCACCGAGACCGGCGTTGCCTTCCTGCGCGAGAAGGGGATGGAGGTCTACGAGCCGACGCCCGAGGAACTCGCCGCCTTCCGCGAGGCGACGCAGCCCGCCTTCGACCAATGGGCCCAGCAAGTCGGCCCCGAGCTGGTCGCCTCGTTCCAGGACGCGATCGCCGAGGCGGTCGCTCAGGCGAACTGAACCGGGGGGCCAAGCGCCCCCATCCCCCGCCGGAGATGCGAATGCTGTCCTTCCTGTCGCGCGAGGCCGAGCGGCTGATCTGCGCCATCCTGTTCCTAGGCATGACCCTTCTGGGCTTCGTGAACGTGGTCGTGCGCTATGCCACGAACTACTCGCTCGCTTCGTCCGAGGAACTGCTGACCAACGGGTTCCTGCTGCTGACCGTCTTCGGCGCCGCCATCGCGGCGCGGCAGGGCCAGCATCTGGCGGTCACGGCAGTCGTTTCGATGCTGCCGCGCCGGGCGGGGCAGGCGGTCGTCGTGCTGTCGGTGATCGCCTCGGTCGGTCTGCTGGTCGCCTCGGCCTGGCTGGCCTGGGGGGCGCTGACGGTGCTCTATCGCAACGGCCTCACCTCCTACGCGCTGCGGATTCCGGTCTGGTATTACCAAGCGGCGCTGCCCTTCGCCTTCCTCCTGATCGCCTGGCGCTACGTCCAGCACGCGGCCGACGAGTTCCGGCAGGCGCAGGCCGATCATGCCTGAGCTGGGTCCCGGCACGCAGATGATCGTGCTGTTCTTCCTGCTGCTGGCGCTGCGCGTGCCGGTGGCCTTCTCGCTTGGGCTGTCGGCGCTTTACGCGATGTGGCGGATGGGCTTCGGACTGGATCTGGCGGGCGATCTGATCACGGCAGGGGTGGCCCGCTATTCGCTGCTGGCGATCCCGTTCTTCATCCTGGCCGGGGCACTGATGGGTAGCACCGGCATTGCCGAGCGAATGATCCGCTTCTTTCGCGTGCTGGTGGGCGGGCTGCCCGGCGGCATGGGGGTGGTGGGCACGGTCGTGTGCCTCTTCTGGGGCGCGGTCAGCGGGTCTGGCCCGGCCTCGGTCGCGGCGATCGGGCCGATGATCATAAAGGGGATGGAGGAGGACGGCTACACCCGCGCCCATGCCGCGGGGCTGGTCAGCGCCGGGGCGGCGCTGTCGATCGTCATCCCGCCTTCGATCGGGCTGGTCCTGTTCGGGGTCATCGCCGAGGTCTCGATCTCGCAGCTGTTTCTGGCCGCGATCATTCCGGGGCTGTTCATGGGGCTGACGATGCTGGCCGTGCTGCCCTTCATCGCCCCCAAGGGCGCAGGCCCAGCGCTCGGCCGCCTGATCCCTGATTCCCATGCCGGCCTGCCCTATGGCGCGCGCCTGTGGCGCAGCTTCAAGGATAGCTTCTGGGGGCTGATGACGCCGGTCGTGATCCTGGGCGGGATCTATTCGGGCGTCTTCACCCCGACCGAGGCCGCGCTGGTCGCGACCGTCTACGCGCTGCTGGTCGGCGGGCTGATCTATCGCAGCCTGTCGATCCGCGCGCTCTACGACACGCTGGCCGATGCGGCGGCCTCCTCGGCGACGGTGATGCTGATCGTGGCCTATGCGGGGCTCTTCGGATGGGTCATCACGGTCGAGGATCTGGTCGGCACCTATTCCAGCGGGCTTCTGGCGCTGTCGGACAATCAATGGGTGATCCTGTTGGTCATCATGCTGATCCTGCTGGTCGCGGGCATGTTCATGGACGCGATCACGGTCATGTTCATCACGCTGCCCATCGTGCTGCCGGTGATGCACGAGCTGGGCTGGGACCCAGTCTGGTTCGGGGTCGTGGTGATGATCAATCTTGCCATTGGGCTGATCACGCCGCCGGTGGGGGTGAACCTCTTCGTCGCCGCCAATGTCTCGCGCCTGCCGATCGAGCGGGTGGCGCGCGGCGCCCTACCCTTCCTGGTGGCGACGCTGGTCGGGCTGGCGGTCGTCGCGGCCCTGCCGCAGATGTCCCTGTGGCTGATCGGCGTGCTGAAATGAGATTGCGAAAGGAGCTGCCATGACCGAACGGACCGCCATCGTCACCGGAGCCGCACGCGGCATCGGCCTTGCGACCGCCCGGCTGCTGGCGTCGCGCGGCTGGCGCGTCATGCTGGCCGATATCGACGGCGAGGAACTGGACCGCGCCGCCCCGGCGCTGCCCGGAGCCCTCGCCGTTGCCTGCGACGTATCGGACCCCGGTCAGGTCGCCGCGATGGTTGCGCAGGCGATCGCGTGGTCGGGCCGCATCGACGCGCTGGTCAACAACGCGGGCGTCGCCGATTTCCGCCCGCTGGCCGAGACCGATCTGGCCGCTTGGCGCCGGATCATGGCGGTCAACCTGGACGGAGTGTTCCTGTGCTCGCAGGCCGCGATCCCGCATCTGGTGCAAAGCCGGGGGGCGATCGTCAACATAGCCTCGATCTCGGGGCTTAGGGCCAGCACGTTGCGGGTGGCCTACGGCACCTCGAAGGCGGCGGTGATCCATCTGACCCGCCAGCAGGCCGCCGAGTTGGGCCAACACGGCGTGCGCGCCAATTGCGTGGCGCCGGGGCCGGTCGACACCAAGCTGGCTCTGGCGGTCCACAGCCCCGCGATCCGCGCCGCCTATCACGACGCGATCCCCCTGAACCGCTACGGGCAAGAGGCGGAGATCGCCGAGGCCATCGCCTTTCTGTGCAGCGATCAGGCCTCCTACATCACCGGTCAGGTGCTGGCGGCGGATGGCGGCTTCGAGGCGACGGGCGTCGGCCTACCGGCCTTGCGCGCGGAGGACTGACGGGAGCCGAGCGCAAGGCTGCGGCCCCCGGCATTGAGCGCGTCGTCGCCGGGGCGCGTGAGGGCGTGGTGGAACCGATCATCGACGGTCGGGAAGGCGAGCTGCGCCATAGCTGGCATTGGGCCCCTTCAGTCTCTCGGCACTGTCGGTCTGGCTGGCTTTGGCACGGCCGGCGGAATGCAGCGACGATGGCCTCCTTCATGTCCGCGCAAGCCTTGGATGGGTCCCGGCTCGTCGTTTGGCATCCGGTGCGTCTCGGCGATCAGAGGTCCTTGACCAGCCGCAGGGCGTCGTAGATGGCGGCATGTGTGTTGCGGGCAGCCACCGCGTCGCCGACCCGCCACAGGCGGAACGAAGCGTCCGGCCAACGCGGCTCGGGCTAGGGGGCGCCGGCGATGAGGGCGTCGTAATCGACCTCGCCCAGGTTCTTCGAGTGCGGCTTGAGATCGAAATAGAGATCGTCCAGCGGCCGCGTGCCATGGTTCACCACAACCTAATCGACCAGCCGCTGCCGCGTCACGTCTCCGTAATCGCTGCCGAGCGTGGCGCGCAGCTGGTTTCCTTCGCGCTCTACCGACACGAGCCGCCAGGTGACGGTGAAGGTCACGTCGCTCCGCTGAAGGTTGCGCATGTAGGGCACGAGGTTCATCGCCATCACCTCGGGCGAGAAGCTGCGGTCGGGGGTCACGATCTCGACCGCGGCACCCGTGGCCGCGATCAGGTCCGCCGCCTGAAGCGCGGCGTGATCGCCGGCATCGTCGATGATGAGCACATCCACGTCGGGCTTCACGTCCCCCGACAGGATGTCCCAGGCCGAGCAGACCAGATCGTTGCCCGCCGGTCTGCGTCTCACTCGGCGCGAACCATTGCACACCCAGCCCCTTGCCTCGGGGCTCCGAGAAGCTGGTGACCGGCACCAGACAGCGATGGCCGCACCCGAGCCAGCGGCGCAAGTGCGGACAGGAAAGGTTGCGCACATTCGTCACCCCCGGATCGCGGGCGGTCTTCAGCACTGAAGGCGGTGACGGCATGCCCCACCGCGCCTTGACCAGTTCCCGCCTGTCCTGGCCATGCCGGATGATCGGCGCCATCTGGTCGGGATAGACGCTTCCCGGGGCGACATTGCCCGCCCGGTCGGTCAACCCCTTCACCAAGCGGATCATCGCTTCCTGCGTGGCCGTTATATTGTAGAGGTTGCAGATCGCCGGCCCTCCTGCTGCCGTCCCGATCTTCGGCCCATGCACTTACGGGGTCAATGCCCGGGCGGGGCGCGGGGTCGTCGTAGGCTCGATGACTGCCGGGCGCGATGTGATCGAGGACTGCGTCCATAACGGCGTCTCGCTGTGCCGCGACCTAGTGGCGCTCCTACGCGAGAACCTTGCCCGCCGCCGGGCAATTTCCTGTGGTAACCCTCGCCGCGCCGAGCACGAACATCTGAATTGGGGAAGCTGCACCGCAGCTCCCGCCAGAAGCCGACCGGCAGCATTGGGCGGCTAGCGAATTATCTTTCATTCGCTCGAAGATCGCCCGGGCGATGGGCTGACGGCTGCGCTTACCGCATCCCGCTCAGACGGATCCGCCACGTCGGCCAGCCAGTCGAGAAACACACCCAATCGCCGCAGCCCTGAGGCACGCGTCAGATAAAGCGCGCTGATGGCCAGAGGCGGGATGTCCAGCTGACCCGGAAACAGCTCGACCACGCGGCCCGATGCGATGTCGGCGTCGATCATGAAGTCCGAGAACCGCGCGATGCCCATGCCGCCCAGGACGAACTGCCGAACCGCCTCGCCATTCGCCGCCGTCACCGAGACGCGCGGAGAGACGGGGTCCGCCATGCCGTGAAACCGGAGAACGTTGATATGCGCAGGGGAGGAGAACCGCACCTGCTCCAACGTCGCCAGATCCGCAGGGCGCTCTGGATGCCCCGCCCGCGCAAGATAGTCCGGCGCGGCGACCAGACGCCACTCCGCCCGCCCGAGGGGCCGGTGCAGCAGGTCGCTGTCGGGCAGCGGGCCGAAGCGGATGGCGACATCGGCATGGGCGTCGATCAGATCGACGATGCTGTCGGTCATGTCGACGGTCAGCCCGATCTCGGGGTATAGCGCGTGAAACTTCGCCAGACGCGGGGCGATGACATGCAGCACGAAGGGCACCGGCGCATTGATCCGCAGCGGTCCGCGCGGGGCGCGGGCGCCCGTGGCCAGATCCGACAGCGCCTCGGTCCGCCCCACGATCTCGCGCGCCGCCTCCAGCAGGTCGCGCCCCTCCGGCGTCAGTTCGATCCCACGGGTGGATCGACGCAGCAGCGTCACCTTCAGCCGCGCCTCCAGCCGCGTCACCGTCCGGCTGAGCGTCGAGGGCGCAGCCCCGAGCCGCCTGCCCGCCTCGGCGAACCCCCCGTCCTCGATCACCGCAATGAAGGCGGCGAGGTCCGCCGTCTGCGGCAGGTCGTGCGCCATACGCAAAAGCCCTTTGCAATGCCGGTCGTTCACGCAAAGACTGACAGATGGCATCTCTCCGGTCGAGTTCAATCCATCCGGAGATCCCCATGCCGCTGGCATTATGGGCGCTGACAATCAGCGCATTCGCCGTGGGCACGACCGAGTTCGTCATCGTCGGCCTGCTTCCCACCATCGCCGAAAGCCTCGGCGTGTCGCTTCCTTCGGCCGGCCTCCTGGTCAGCCTCTATGCCCTCGGCGTCACGATCGGCGCGCCCGTCCTGACGGCGCTGACCGGCCGGCTGCCGCGCAAGACGCTGCTCCTGGCGCTGATGGCGCTCTTCATCGCGGGCAACGTCTTCGCCGCGGTCGCCCCCGGCTATGGCAGCCTGATCGTGGCGCGCTTCCTGACCGGGCTTGCCCATGGGGTCTTCTTCGCCATCGCCTCGACCATCGCATCTGGCCTCGTCTCGCGCGAAAGGGAGAGTTCCGCCATCGCCATGGTCTTCCTCGGCCTGACAGTGGCCCTCGTGACTGGCGTGCCCCTGGGCACCTGGATCGGCCAGTCCTTCGGCTGGCAGGCGACCTTCCTCGGCGTCGTCCTTCTCGGCGTGATCGGCCTGATCGCCAGCGCCGTGCTGGTGCCGTCCGATCTGCCGCAGAGCGCCTCGCCCGGCCTTCGGGCACAGGCCCGCGTGCTCACTTCGCCGCGCCTGCTGCTGGTCTATCTGATCACCGCCCTGGGCTATGGCGGCAACTTCATCGCCTTCACCTATCTGGCGCCAATGCTGACCGACGTCACGGGCCTGTCGGCCGGCGCGGTCAGCCTGGTGATCCTGCTCTACGGGGCTTCGGTCGCCGTGGGCAACATCCTGGGCGGCAGGCTGGCCGACCGCATGGGACCGGTCCCGGCGCTGACGGTGATCTTCGCGGGTCTTGCGGTCCTCCTGGCCGCCTTCGGCCTGGCTCTGCCCCATCCCGTCGCCGCTGCCGCGGTCGTGGCTCTCTGGGGCGGCTTCGCCTTCGCCAACGTTCCGCCGCTTCAGGCCTATGTCGTGCAGATCGCGCGGCAGGTCAGCCGGGATGCGGTCGACGTGGCCTCCGGCCTGAACATCGGAGCGTTCAATCTGGGCATCGCCCTGGGGGCGGCCGTGGGCGGGGTCGTGGTGGACCATATGGGCCTCATCGCGGCACCCTTCGTCGGCGCGCTCATCGTCGCAGCGAGCATTGGCCTCATTCGGCTGTCCGGCCGGCTGGAAGAGCCCACAAAAGCCACTGTTGCGGCTTGAGGCTACGAGAGCCGGGCTGTCAGACGAGACAGTCCGGCTCTTCGGGACTAGGTGAGGTCAGCCGAGCTGGTTGCGCTATGCATGAGTGTCAGGTTTGGAAGCGCTAACCCTCAGCGCCTGAAGGCTGCTGAATGGCAGCTTTGGGCCGAAATTGTAAGCGGGTGATCTGATAGGCGATTTGGGTTAGCGATCCTCGTCCTCACCTTCGCCCCATTGATCATCCATAAACGCCTTCAGCTCGGCCGATGTGAGCGCTTGTTCGCTGCCGCGCAATCTTGCCCTTTCCTGTAAGGAAGCGATGCGCGTTGCCAGCGGCTGCTCGTGCTCTGCGTTCGTGTTTTCAGACTTCTGATCGTTTCTTCCCATGCTACTGGCCCCATGATTGGTGCGGCGACATTAGCAGACAGCTATCCTAGATAGAGACTTCGGTTGGAGGCGCGAGCGAAAACTCTTCGAGCCTTACGACAGCCTTGCTGCCGCAAAGGAAGAATAGTGGCCACTTGAGGAAGACTTCAGTGGCAATCAACAATCGGGTGGCAGGTGTCAGATAGTCCTGCCTTCAGCGGTGGGAAAAATTGCTTGAAAACAATGGGGCCTGTTTCCGATGCAAAGGCGGGCCTGCCTTTCCTGTCACAAAGGTCTGCCTCTGATGGGCCGCAGCCCAATCTCTGGCCCGTGGTCCGAACTGGTCCGACATGTCGTGGCGCTCCTTCCTGTTCCGCCAGTGGCGAAGCCATCGCTGCTTTTCACTTTGGATGACTTCATGTCATCCGAAGGGCAAAGCAGGGTGGGCGCAGCCCGACCTGCGGCCGGACGGCGATCAGACACACGGGGCCGGAGCGGTGAAATTGGGAGGGGCCCGCGCCCTGGCGTGGGAGGAACCGGATTTCTCCGTGGAGGCTGACGCGCAGCGGCACCAGAGCCCGTGTTCGGATCGCCGGCCGGATGGCAGGCGGAAAAAGAAATGAAAGATCGTCAGCCGTGCCAGAGCGAAGCGGAGGCGCGGCTGTCTCCTAGATCAGCAATCGCGGTGCCCGCGATCACCATATCTCTGAGAAGCAGTCTTTAGACTTTAGGGTGCCGGCTAGTGCTAATGTCTGAAGTTTCGCTTCTTTGATAGGCGCTGAGCTCATCGCCGAAAACGCCTGCGTTTTCAAAATGCCGCCTAAGCTGCTGACCAAAGCCTCCGGTTTTGCTCGCGGTGTAGGCGCTTGTCAGGATTGCCCGCACTTCGGCTTCAAGGCTCCGGCCATTACTCCGTGCGCGTTCGCGCAGGTGATCGTGCACGTGGTCCGGGATTCTTCGAACAGTCATGTTACCCATTGGAAAACGCTCTTCTGCTTGCCTTTACGTTCGAGACGGTGGACGCGCTTAAAGCTGGCACATCGGCGCGCTTGAAGATCATGTTACAGCGGCTGTCCAAATCAAGTGGCTGAACACCGCGATCGGTTTGCAGGATGGCTTCTGCCCCAGGTAGGCGACCGGACTGCGACGCCAGATCGACGACCGTGATGTATTCGGCGGCAAACGTCTCGATCGAGCTGATCGAGACGTAGCGACGGTTTCGTGCGCTTCGTTCTTCACGGACCGTGCGGGGCTCCAGAATTCCTCGGTCGAGAAGGCTTCGGACGGTCCTCACGCTGATACCCAGGACCTTTGCTGCATCGGCCGGCCTCAGAACGCCATCTTGCGCCCGGTAAATCTCCTGCTGAAGGTCAGGCACGGAAACTCTGAAATCCCGGAAGCGCGCAGCCTTTGTCTCATTCGCGAATAGAGGAACCCGATGGTCGAGAATGATCCGGGTCACTCGGTCTGTCGGTACGCTGAGCCATCTCGACGCTGTTGGAATGTCGAGATGCTGTTCTGAGGGAGTTTTACTAGCGGCCAGACTCCGCAGCCGCCCGAGGAACGCCTCCAGATCCCGAGGGTGATACAGAGGCGCAGCGTTGTGGTCCGGGTAGTATTTTGGGATCAGCCCTCGGTCGGTGAATTTCGTGATCATCATCCGATCGATGCCGACGCGATGTGCGGCCTCCGTCGCATTCAGCAGGGCGTCGACCTCCGTGACGATGCCGCGGACGACATCGGCCGGCGCATACTCGTTCAGGACAAACCGCTTGCTCACGCTGCTGCGCTGCGCCAGGCCAATCGCTGACAGCCGCCTCCCGAGCTTCCAGCCGGATATGCCGAAGGTGTTGCGTGCCGTTGCGAGTGAGTGCACATACTGCTCCGGGCAGGGCTGCCCCAGCACGACCTGGCCCTTCGCGATGGGGAAGTTGCGAAATACGAACTCCCGGACGATGTCGCGGATGATATCAAAATCCGGATCATCGTCACGGTAGCGCAGCCACTCGAAGAACACGCGAAAGCGGGTCCGGTAAAGCGTGTTATCGAGTGGCTGCGCTATCTGAATATTCTTGAGCCTGGCGCGAAACGCATCCGGCCCCTCGCGCAACACCCGAAACCCCGCCGTTCCGGCAGCTGCCCATTCAGCCGGCGCAACCAGATCGCGCTTGGCATCCGCCCCATGGGTGAGGAGGAGGCCGAACCCCTCGCAGGTCTGCGCCGCGACATGAAATGGCAAGCGGCCCAGCCAACCTTCTCCTGCACCTGTCTGAACCCGCTGACGCAGGTATCGCTCCAGTTCCAGATCATCAGCCCTTGCAGGGGCCGGTGCGACCGGAACGTACTCCTCAAGCATCCGCATGATGTCGAAGGTGTCATTGCCATTCTGACGTGGTGGTAGTGGAACAAGATAGCAGCCATGAACCGGACAGGTCCGAACAGAGGTCAGTTGCCACAGGCCATGATGGCCTGAATGATATACATGGAGGCCGGCCTTAAGACAGGCCGGGCAGCTTCGCAGTGAGGTGCGGCTGAAAGCGGTGAACTTGATCCGCTCCTTGCCAAGGCGGAACCATCCCGGCTCGATGAGCTGGGGGGTGCCCTTCTGAAGACACCCAGGATTAACGCCGGCGAGTGCCGCGAGACGCGCAACCTCGTGGGGATCGCCATTCGCCAAGGCAAAATAGTCGATGCCGACATCGGAACAGAAGGTGATGAGTCGCTGCACCCCGTTCCGGCGCGCAAGACGGGAGCCTAATGAGGTGGCGGACTCGCCGGGCACCATATCGACGGTCAGAGGAAGGCGTGCGAGCCTGCCAAACATTAGCGCTTCTCCCGCGTAAAAACCTGTCGCGCATCAATCCGCACATAGTCGGGAATGATGAACGGGTTGAACGTGTCGTCACAGGACGTGCGGAGGTGATATGCATGGGCGAAATGAGCACGGGTCAGCTGGGGTGCACGGGCCAGATACGCCTGCTCGACAGCCGCGATGATCAACTCGATGACTAGGCCGAACTGGTTTGCGGCAGCGTGGATCAGCCGCTCCCCGTGCGCGAGCTCGAGACTGTCCGGGCCGGGCGCAAGCTCTGCCTTTCTGCAGTAGCTTTCGATCAGGTCTAGGACATCGTTTGCATGCGCGACCGACGACAGGCTCTCGAAATGCACCGTATCCATGCGCCTGGCCAGCTGCGGATCATGATTCAGAATGTCCTCGAGCTCCGGCGTGCCCGAAAGAATGATGCCGACCGGCCATTCCGGGTCTGTCATCAGCGTCTTGAGCATGGAAGCAACTGAGTTGAGTTCATGCCGCGTTCCCCGAGATGCCAGATCCTGAGCCTCGTCCAGATGGACGAAGAGGACTTTCCGCTCCTTCAGGTGATGCCGCACCAGGTCCCAGATGTACCAGGCCTGCCGTTCGGAACTGATCTGGTAGCCGAGGGCCCGCAGTAGAGTCTGGCCGACGAACTTCAGCGTCGCCGGTGCCGGCACCCTGATACTGACGATCGAAAAATCCTCATGACCGGATCGCTCAAGCCATTTGCGGCTCCGCACCATGAGCTGAACCATCGCTGATGTCTTCCCTGCACCGGACGGGCCCGAAAGGGCCAGTCCATGCGCTTCGCTGGTCTGTCGCGCCTCGCAATCGGCCAGCGGCTTCTCGATCAGGAGGGAGAAGCGAGCCTCAAGCGGCTCAAAACGGTCGTGGTGGATGAAGTGCCCGCGCAGAAGCGCGATCCTCCGGGCGGTATATTTGATCCGGTCACTGCTCATCGTCGAACCTCCAACGGTTTTTGCGCGTACGCTCCTGTGCCGGCGACTCGGAACTGCTTTTGGGCAGGTCCGGCGGCATGGGCATTCGCGGCGTGATATGAATGCCGTCGGCTAGGGGATCGGCAGACGGAGTCATGTGCCCAAGCCGCTCCGCATCGGATCGGACGGGATACTGCAGGGCGGCCTGATGGCGCTCCACGTCCAAGTCGGTGACATGGAACGGGGTCAGCTCCCTCAGCGCGAACGCGCGGCGGTTGATGTCCGAGATCCGTTCGATGGCCCTGCGGACTTTCGGCGCGTCGAGTTCGGCATCTTTCCGATGCTTGCTGCGCAAGGTCCGGGTCGCCTCCTGCATCAGATCGTAACTGACACCGTCAAAGCCAGTTTGGTTCGCGATAGCGGGATGCCAAGTGGCGCCCACCTTCACGGCAATCCAGCCCATGTCCCGCAGATCCGCGCGTATCTCTACGCTTCGCTGCGGGGAGTGCAGGAACGCCTCCCGCAGCGCCTCGCAGCTGTAGGTCAGCCCCGAAAGCAAGACCCCGTCGCCCCGCAGCTTGCGCTTAAGAGGCCTGCCAAATGCGCGGCGCAGCGTCAGGCCGTCCGGGACCGGAGGTGTTCCATACTTGGCCACCAGTCGCCCCCAAGCCTCGTTGGGGGTTTCTCCCCAAGTGAGCCGTGCCCTTGGTTGTGATAGATGTCGACGACATAGGTCAGCAGGATAGTGATCAGATCGTCGTCGCAGAGGCAGGCCAATTGCTCTGACGGATAATCGCCACGCTGGATCGTGTCGAAGAACGTCCTTCCGGCCAGCAAGGGCATCAGTTGGTGGCCATACGTCCGAAAGAACGTTTCGATATGGCCACGAAGCCATGGCTTCCCGGCAGGCGGCAGAAGCGTAGTAGCGCCGAGGGACAAGACAGCGCCCTGGAAGTCATCGGACGTGAATGCCGTCCCCTGGTCGGTGACCAGTGCCTGCACCCCGCCATGATGATGCCATGTGCTTTCGCATCCGGCCGACCGCGCCATTGGCGTCTTGGCGATGAAGATGTCCCGCAGCGCCCTGACCGCATCGCTGGAGTTCGGTGTCTCGGCCAGGCGCATGGAGAGGATGCATCTCGTTGCGCAGTCGATCGCGACATAGAGCCAACGCCGACCGGCCTCGAACCGCTCCTGCCGCTCGGGCGGAAGATGATCCCAGATGCCCGACAGCGTCAGGAGCGAGATCACATCGAGGCGGTTCTCGTCCATCTCGACACGCTCAAGCGGCTGCGTCACGTCCACCCCTGTCTCAAAAAGCGTGAACTTGGCGTTCGCGGCCGCCGTGCCATAGCGCTTGGCATGGACGTAATACGGATCCGCAAGACCCAAACGCCGTCTGAGACTGGCAGCAGACGGGACGACAAGCGTGGGGGCTCCAGCAGCCGCCCTGCGCTTGCTCTCGCGGACGAACAGCTGCCGCGTGTCAGCCACCGCCGCTGCCTTGGTGGGCCGTTGCGTAACGGCGTAGATCTCGATGACCTGGTTCATCAAGGCTTCCGAGTGATGACACCATCGCGGGATGCGATTGCCGCAGCGATGAGTTTCCGGAATTAAGGCAACGGCGGAATATCCGGCTCCCTCATAGTCGCGCACCCACTGGAATGCCGTGCGGCTCCCCGGAAGCTGGCGCATGATGATTTCGGCACCCGGTCGGGCCAGCTTTGCCGCCGCCATGCCCTCGCCGACCCGCCGCTCCACCTCGCAGGAAAGCTTGGCACGGCCCTCAGCGTAGCCTGCATGAGTCCGATTGATTTCCCCGGCTGCCTCAAAGGCCAGAAAGGCATCACAGACCGCTCTGCGCCAGATGACCAGCCGCCGAACATCTTGTGCAAGCCCATTGATGATATCGGTCGGCTTACGACCGCGCAGGTCCTGCTTGGCGCGATCAAAATAGCCGGCGATATAGGCGGTGTCGGGTTGTCGCAGCAGGTCCGCCAGTTCCTCATGCGTCAGGCGTTCCGTGATGCCCGGCTGACCGAGCCGCTCGAAGAGGCCGCCCTTGTCGTCGATTTCCAACGGGCGCATGGCAACGCCAGCGGCGGTGATCAGGTCAGACTTCGAGAACCGGAAACGGATTGTCATGCTGCCACCTCCGTAAAAGGTGGGCGCGACCGGGCCAGCTGGCGTGCGGCCTCGGCAGCTGCACGGCGATCGAGGTGCTGATCCGTGATCAGCATGACGCGGTCCGCAAATTGCTTCGGCGTTGCGGCGGCAACTCGCTCCAGCTCAGAGACGAAGTTCTGCTGGATTACCCTCTGCATCGGCTTGATAGCCACAGCAACACGTTCTCCCCCTGTCGTAGTGACCAGGAAGTCGAAGACGTGCTTCGCTGGCAGCCCGCTGGCGTCGGCGTATTGCACCGCCGTCGGCTGGTCCCAGATATGGTGGATGTCAGTGCGCACCAGCATCAGGCAGAGGAACGCGTATTCAAGCGCGCTCTCAAACTGGATGATGCGCGGACGCTCAAAGCCCGGCAGCTTCACGACAAGCGCTCCGCGTAGACTGGCCTTGGAACGGCGCGAGATGGCCCGCGTCGCGTGGCTTGGCTCAGGGCCGATGTAGATCAGGTTCTGTTTCATGATGTTCCGGTCACGCTGCCAGTCACACCGGACCGGGCAGTCATGATCCCCCTTTTCTGTGGATGTGTTGAACAGCCCTGCCGGACGACCGCCCGGCAGGTTGACTTTTTGTTCGACTCGGGGGATAACTTTGGTGTCGGGTCTCAATCGACATCTAAGAGGGGCGATCCTGTTACCAGCAGGTGCCCCTTTTTCATGTCCCGTTGTCAGCTACTTTCGGCTGATCGACCCTCCTGTGAGATGTAGCGGTCCGGAAAGAGCTCCTCTGGGGTCGTGCCGAGCTGTTCCGCGATCTCTCGCTGCACGCGATGCGATCGTCGATATCCCTGGCTGACCACTGTGACGCTGCTTTGGGAAATGCCGAGTAGCCGGGCGATCTTCGCCATCGAAGATCCCGTCAGCCGAAGCCGACACTTGAGAAGCTCGTGGTGTTCGAGATTGACCTTCATGGGCTGCTGCAAGTCCTTGGTCCGCGTAGTTGCTCTCTGCTCAGAGATTCGAAAAACGAATCACATGGCAACCATTTCCGTCATTCGGCTTGCACTTCATTCACTTTGGCCCGTGCGGGACCGGGCCAAAGTGAGAGGCGGGGGCCAAAGTCACGAAAAATCTTGGCGTATGGTGAGAAGCAAGACACGATTGTGGAGCTTACAAGCAAGATGGACCAACGACGTGACCGCGGAGCAATTCCCCGAAAACGCTGCACCTGATCCGGTGATGGAAGATCGGGCCGAAGGCTCCTTAGCCGCATTGCCGCGGCACTCCTCTACCGATGCAGTGATCGATGAGACACAGGCGACACGTTCGGACAAAAGCGACTGCGGCCAAGTTTCGCCGCTGCAAAACCTAAGACGACGTCGGAGAGTTCTTTCAGCCGAAGAGCTGGCCAGTATTGCATCCGATTTTGAAAATGCGTGGCAGCAGATAAGTTTCTCCAAGAAATCGCCGGGGCTTCATAGCAGCTTAACTATGCAGCAAAGAGGCCACGTCTCACGAGAAATTCCTGAGGCAGAGGAAGTCTGCAAGCTTTACAATGATCTGGGATCACTGGTGCAATTTGCAAACCTCTTTATCCTTGACCGCAATGGGGCAATAAAGGCGCTTTCGGCTGCCGGAATCGATATTTATGAAGACGTAGGGCGTGACTGGGACGACCATCATTCATTCAGAGAACTCAGCAGACGGCACGGTGTAACGCGCGATACAATCTCTCGATGGATCAAAATAACCGGCCGGGAAGTGCCACCCCGGAATAGCAAAAAGAAATATAAAATCGATCTGATCGTCAAAGCTTACGGCGAGAAGTCAACAACCAATTATGCCGCAAAGTCAGCCGGTGTTCACTGGCAAACTGCGCAACGTGCCTTAAAGAAGTAACGAACCTGTTGAATAACCGCGCTTTGGACAAGATCCTTCCAAGGCATTGTTCTACACTAGTTGTGACGACGTTCAGTTAGGGCCACAGACAAATGGGTGTAAATAGGTCATGAGCTGTTTAGAATGTCGTAAACCATCGGCAAAATCACCTGAACACCCTGATGATAGGCCCCTCGGCCGTAACTGGACATTGGCATGTCAAGCCCGCGAGCTAACTTCCTGATTGAGATTACTGGAGAGAAAATCCCGGTCAGGGAAGGCTCTCTATTGCATGAGGGCTTCATTGCTCTGCGATCGTGCCACGGGAAACGCTATCAGGAGTTTCGTGATCAAGCGGGCGGAGCCAAAGGCTCTAAATCCCGCCGATACTTCCCGTCCGCGGTACTGAACAAGGCAGAGCAAACAGGCTTCGCGCGACTTCTCTCTCACGGCGGAGCAACACGCACAGACAACCCTAACGCCTCTGCAGGTCGACTGCCCTCGGCAAGGCTGCACGAAGTGACTGCCGAGCATGTGCGCCAAGCCGTTTTTGATACCCTTGATCAGGGATGGTCGTCACCCTTTACGGACTCACGCTCGTTCGACCTGATAACGGATGACGGCGAACGCCTCCCACCTAAGGTCGTTTTCGGGCGTGCCGCGACGCTAGCGCTAGGCTATTCAGTATTGCCGAGCCACTTCTCGGGTGGAGAAGGCACTCCCTGTTTCAGAGTTCTTCGAAGGGCCGGTTATGCCGTTGTTCCGAAGGATCAGGAACTGCCTGTTATTCTAGAATTCACGGCTGAAGATCTGACGTGATCGGAGGGAAGTCAGCAACTGGTCCACCACCTCCGCCGCGAGCGGGCACGGGGCGCGGCGCAGGCCAAACGTGACTCATTCCGACAAGAGCACGGAAGGCTCTTCTGCGAAAAATGTAACTTCGATCCGATGGACCATTATGGCGGACCGGAGGGTGAGGCTTGCATTGAGGTTCACCACAATGCCACCACCATTTCGGAAATGACAGCTGGCCATCGCACCAGACTTGCAGACCTTCAGTGCCTCTGCGCGAACTGTCATCGTGTTGTTCATAAGCTCATGAAGATGACGACCTGACCGCATCGAACCAACGGCTTATCCTCAGCATCACGATCGGATTGGAATACTACAAAAGCCCTTCGAAGCGCGTCGCTGCCGTTCTGGTATAGCGTGCCGTGTGCCGGGGATCGCGATGGCCAAGATAATCTTGGATCAGGCGCAGGTCGCGCCCGGCATGGGCCAAGGCATGCCCGCAGGAATTGCGCAGCATGTGCGGATGGACAGCCCCGAGCCCGGCCCGTGCCGCAATGACCGTCACGAGATAGTTGACGGCCTGCCGCGTCAATGTCTGACCGCGCTCGGACAGGAACAGCCAGGACAGGCTGTCCTGCCGTCCGACCAGAAGGCGCCGGATCGCGCGCAACTCATTGCCTGCCAGCGGATGGCTGGTGGCAAGACCGCGCTTCAGGCGGTGAACCCAAAGATGTCCCGCTTTCAGATCAAGATCACTGCGGCGCAACGCAATCAATTCGCTGACCCGTAGCCCATGTCGATACATGAGGAGCAGCATGGCATGATCGCGCGGTCCGTGCCGTCCGGACCGGGCCGCGATCAGCAGCCGCCTCATCTCATCCGGCGTCAGGTAATCGCGCGGGCGCTGATGAGCATCGACGGGTGCGATCCCATCACTCTTGACGAAACGCCGGTTGGCACGCCGCTCAGACATGCGATCCTCCCCCTGCAACTGCTGGCTCCGTCATCCTCAACTCTTGACGAAACGCACCTTCTGTAAAGAGTGCAGCGTCACGATTTCGGACAGGTCTCTTCCAGGGCAAGCCGGTCCTTCAGTGCCTGCAGGATCAGATCCTCGATCTCGCGGACCCGCAGTCCATGTTCCAGAGCGAGGCAACTGACGAGCTGGCTGATCTCCGCGTTCTTGGGGCCGTAGGACGCCCAGTCATCCAGTTCGTGACTTTCTGGATGATGAGCCACTGCAACAGCAGGCTGAGGGTACTGGTGCGCAGGAGGACGATCGGAAATGTGCGGATCGGCGATCCATCCTTCCAATGGGTCTACGACATCCGGCGCGCCAAACCTCGCATCACGCTGCCGCCAAGCCCAAGCAGCCTGAACGGCGCAGAGGAGAGCGTCGAGATGGTCGGCGCCCGGATCGTCGCACAGGTTATCGGGGGCGATGACGTCGAAGCCGTATCGCGCTGGCGCCGCGTCACGAAGAGCATGAAGCAAACTATGGCGAGCCTGCCGCTGATCGGAATTTTGCTTGCTGCGCGTATCGTTCTTGTAGCTACGGCGACCGATAAATTGGCGGGCCAGAACGCCAGGATAGGCCTCAACGACGACACGCTGCGCATCACCGGCATGGAGGTGAGGGATGGTCACGCCTGAAGCAAGAAGACGGGGAGCACCCTCGAAGAACATCAGACCGACAGGCACGCCGTAAAGCTTCTGTGGACTGATCGAGCTCGCCTGCTTGTCGGTTGCACGACGATGCTCTTTATCGCCCGCAGCCCTGTTCTCTTTGTACGCTTCCAATGCTCCGCGAAAGCCGTCGCGGCCAAGCTGGCTCGCGTGTCGAACATATCCCTCCCAGGTCGATGGCCAGCCGGCAGTCTCGACAAAGCGGCGGGCCTGACCGAAAGGAAAATCAACTCCTGCAATCCACGGCCCGGGTTGCGCCAAAGCTGCGTTGAACGCGTCAAAGTCAGACCACTCCTCAAGGGACTGCGTGAGCAGATGATCTCCCTCTAGTGTGCACCGAAGACAAGTAATCGGCTTGCGCCGAGAGGGGCTGCTTGTGAAATCAATGCCGAGAATGTTCATGCAGAGACAGTAGCATGGACGTGTGCCAAAATCGAACTTCCTCTATCGGGCAGACGGTCAAAATCATCCTGTAACGCGAAAAACAGCCTGTGATCGTTCGGTTTGGAACACCCCACTCTGCGTAAAAGGCTAGTTTGAATAGAGCGATGCCTGCAGGTCTTGGAATGCGCCCCGCAAACGCATTCATACTTTAGGGACCACCAGAGGCGTTCGATGAAGATGTTGTCGATGCACCGGCCGTTGCCATCCATCAAGACCCGGGTGCCGACCTGCGGCCGGCCGGCGATCTGACACACGGGGCCGGAGCGGTGAAATTGGGAGGGACCCGCGCGCCCCGCGCGTGGGAGGAACCGGATTTCTCCGTGGAGGCTGACGCGCAGCGGCACCAGAGCCCGTGTTCGGATCGCCGGCCGGATGGCAGGCGGAAAAAAGAAATGAAAGATCGTCAGCGGTGCCAGAGCGAAGCGGAGGCGCGGCTGTCTCCTGGATCAGCGATCGCGGTGCCCGCGATCACCATATCTCTGAAAAGCAGCCTCTCGACTGCCAGGCAGCATCGACGCGAAGAGCCCAAAGCCGCCGCTAGGGCAGCGCCAGGGCATATGCGCAAGGAGCCCAAACCGGACTTTCGATCTGGGCAGCTGGAGTGGGCCAAGGAACCACGGTTTGCAGTTCACCGTTTAGCCCGAAGCCACGTTTGCGCAGCCGAGGGACGTCATGAAGCCGCCGATCCATTACTCGCCCGACCTTGAGACGATCCCCGATGATGAAGCCGATACGATCCAAAGCCTGAAGGCCACTCTCCTGGACATCATGGAGACCACCTCTGAGCATTATGGACACGCGGTGCGCTCGGTTCACGCCAAAAGCCACGGGATCCTCAAGGCGGAACTGACGGTCCTGCCTGATCTCCCGCCGGAATTTGCGCAGGGGATGTTCGCGGTGCCGGGGGTCTATCAGGCAGTGCTGCGTATCTCGACTAATCCGGGAGATATCTTGTCGGACAGCATCTCTGTTCCACGGGGGCTTGCACTGAAAGTGATGGGAGTTGAGGGGGCGAGGCTAAGTGGCGCTGAAGGGAACTCACAGGACTTCGTGATGGTGAATGGTCCCGTCTTCACCGCGCCGAATGCGAAAGCCTTTCTGAAAAGTCTGAAGCTTTTGGCCAAGACGACCGACCGCGCAGAATGGGCAAAAAAGGCGCTGTCTGCGGTGCTGCGCGGCGCTGAGAGGGCGCTAGAGGCCGTTGGGGGAGGGAGTGCCACTCTGCAGACCATGGGGGGAGCACCGAATGTCCACCCGTTGGGTGAGACCTACTACTCTCAGACAGCATTCCGTCATGGCCATCATGTCGCAAAATTTTCGCTGGTCCCGGTGTCGGAAACGCTGACCCGTCACACTGAGGAAATCATCGATACGAAGGGCCGCCCTGATGCACTGCGAGAGGCTGTCGCAGTCGCGGCGGAGGCCGGCGCCTGTGAATGGGAGTTGCGCGTGCAGCTATGCCGCGACGCGGAGGCAATGCCAGTCGAGGACCCTTCGGTCCCTTGGGACGAAGAAGACAGCCCCTTCTTTACCGTGGCGCGTCTGCACGCCAATCCCCAGTCCGGGTGGAGTGAGGCCCGCGCTCAGATTGTGGACGAAAATCTGCGCTTTTCCGTGTGGACCGGTCTGGAAGCGCACCGTCCCTTGGGATCAGTCAATCGGGTTCGTCGCGAAACTTACAAGATGTCGAGCGACTTCCGCAGTCAGTTCAATGGCTGCCCGATCCACGAACCTCAAGCGTTGGATCTGCCGGGCTGACACCATGTGTCTGCTGCAGTGGCACCAACGCAGCCCCCCTAGTAGTCATTTGAACTGCGGGTTCGGATATCTTGCTGCCACGTAACAAATGGCAGATTCGTCCGCAGAGCAGACGGATGACGGCAGCGGTTGAGGGGCAGCTCTGCGGACCAAGCTGCCGTTCGCTGCACCTGCAGCCTAGGTCCTGAAGAAAAGGCTCGGCTGGATGAAAGCGGACTCTCGTAACAGAGTAGGTTGGCTGAAGTTACGAGCCAATTGGGGCTTCGTAGAAGAGCCAAACTGTAAGACCAACGGAGCGGATACCATCCGATGTTGGTATGAGACAAAAGGACTGGCGTAACTTCGGAGCCACTTGTTTAAGACGGCGAATATTGTCGATCAAGTATATGCAGTTCGATTTCAGGAAATTGCGCCTTGAGAAGCTCGAGCGCTTCGAGTGAGGTCAGCTCCAGATAGGCCTGATCGTCGGCCCAGAAGGCCATGTGCGGTTTGGGCGAGAACGAGCGCATATATTCATGCAGATCGTTCATGGTCTTTCGGCTGATCGGGCCGACAGCAATGTTGATGATCATGATGCTTTTCTCATGAAAACTGGTGGACTCGGAAAATTTCGTCGGTTCAGTCATGCCCGGCAGCCGACGCATCGGCTGTAGGTCGGATCGAGTGCCAGGCGCTCGAACGGGACGGACCCACCACAGCTTTCGCAGAACCCGAACTCGCCGCTTTCGATCCGGGCCAAGGCGGCGTTGAGGGATCGAATACGGCCACGGCGCCGGGTCTCGATCGCCGCCGCCATGGCCTGGTTCTGCATCGCGTCCATTCGCGACAGGCGGCCTACGCTCTGCTGGTCCAGCTCGACCGGCTTGCGGCTGGCCGCCGTGTCAGCCGACGCCTGCTGCAACTCTGCTAGTTCCAATCTCAGAAGCGGCGCAAAATAGGCCGCAACATCCTGGGGGCTCAATCGCCTCTCCTTATGACTCGGGGTTTATCCGTCGGGGTGCCTGCGTCCGACTAGCCGGACGCAGGCGCTGTTCAGGGAAGTAGTGTCAGCGATAGAGCAGGACGGGGATCTTGACCGCCTGCACCATGGCCGTGGTGGTCGAGCCGATGATGAGGTTGCGGATACGGCTGTGGCCGTAGGCACCCATCACCAGAAGATCGAAACCTTCCGAGGCCACGATGGCTTGGAGCGCTTCGTCCGGCTCGCCCTCGACGGTGCGTGCCGTCGCGGTCAGGCCGGCCGCGCCCAGAGCGCGGACGGCATCGTCAATGCGCGCACCGATCGGGCCGCTGCCATTGTCGACATGGAGGAGCGTGATCTCCAGACCTTCAAAGACCGCACTTTTTGACATGCGATCGATGGCCTCCATGGCAGACGGGCTGCCGTCATAAGCGACCAGCACCTTGCCGATGGGCTTGAACGCCCGTGAGGCGACAAAGACCGGCACCTTGGAAGCGCGCACGATCCGCTCCAGGTTCGACCCCAGGTGACCAGCTGCAAAATCCGCACCTTCGCCGCGCTTGCCGATGACGATGGCGCGTAGGTCGGGTTCCACCTCCTGTACCGCCTCCAGCAGGTCGCCCTTGCGCAGATGCGGAACGACCGGGCCGACACCGTCGGCTTCAAGGATCTTCTGTGCGTCTTCCAGGATCGCCCGGCCCTTGGCCTGTGCCAGCCGGGCACGGCTTTCATCCGCGGCTGCCAGTTCGTCCAGCAGCGCAGACCGCGCACCAAGGGTCAGGGCCCCGGACAGGTTCTGGGCACTGCCGCTCTCGCGGCGGCCCATCACGTGCATGACATCCACAGTGGCGTTCAGCCGTCCGGCGATCCAGGCGGTATGATGGCAGACGCTCTCCGAATAGGCCGAGCCGTCCAGCAGTGCGAGTATCTTGTTGGTCATCGTCATCTCCTCCCTCAATGGGCCATCAGCTTGTCGAGCGCGCCGGGCTTGTCATGGATGGCAAGCTTGTCGACCAGTGTCTCGGACGCTTCGTTCATGCCGATCAGCTCGACATCTGCGCCTTCACGGCGGAACTTCAGGATCGCCATGTCCAGGGCCTGGACCGAGCTGATGTCCCAGATATGCGCGCGGCTGACGTCGATGACGACCTTTTCCACCGATTCCTTGAAGTCGAAGGCCTCAGCAAAGTCTTCGGACGAGCCGTAGAACAGCTGACCCTCGACGATATAAGTCCGCTCACGGCCATCCGCCGACAGCGACTTAGAGATCCGGAACAACTGGGCGATCTTGGCGGCAAAGAAGATGCCGGACAGCATCACGCCAACCAGGACGCCGATGGCCAGGTTGTGGGTATAAACCACGGTGAATACGGTGGCGATCATCACCACCGAAGACGAGCGTGGATGGGTCTTGAGGTTGCCGATCGATGACCAGCTGAACGTGCCGATAGAGACCATGATCATGATCGCGACCAAGGCTGCCATCGGAATGATCGCGACAAGGCCACCGAGGCCCACCACCATGATCAGCAGGGCCACCCCCGCGGTAAAGGACGACAACCGTCCCCGCCCGCCGGATTTGACGTTGATGATCGACTGACCGATCATCGCACAGCCAGCCATGCCGCCAATGAAGCCGGTCGCGGTATTGGCGATACCCTGTCCCACGCATTCCTGATTGCGGTTCGAGCGAGTGTCGGTCAGATCATCGACGATGTTCTGCGTCATCAGGCTTTCCAACAGGCCGACGATGGCGACCGCGATGGAATAGGGCAGGATGATCATCACGGTCTCAAGGTTCAGCGGGATATTGGGGATCAGGAACACCGGCAGCGTGTCGGGCAGTGCGCCCATGTCGCCCACGGTGCGCACGTCCCAGCCCATGAACCAGACCAGCACAGTCAGAACCACGATGGTCACCAGCGGCGATGGGATCGCCGTGGTGATGCGTGGCAGCAGGTAGATGATCGCCAACCCGGCTGCGACCAGCGCATAGGTCAGCCAGGTGATGCCGGGAACGGCGAGGTCCAGTTCCGGAAGCTGCGCCATGAAGATCAGGATCGCCAGCGCGTTCACGAACCCGGTCATCACCGACTTCGAGACATAGCGCATGAAGCGGCCCAGCTTCAGCAGGCCGGGGCCGATCTGCAGAAGGCCCGCCAGCACGGTTGCTGCAAGCAGGTATTCCAGCCCATGATCGCGCACCAGCGTGATCATCAGGACCGCCGTGGCCGCGGTCGCGGCAGAGATCATGCCGGGACGGCCGCCAACGAAGGCAATCAGCACCGCGATCGAGAAGCTGGCATAGAGCCCCACCTTGGGGTCAACGCCCGCGATGATGGAGAAGGCGATGGCTTCGGGGATCAGGGCCAAAGCCACCACCACCCCCGCCAGCACATCGCCGCGGATGTTGCCGAACCACTGGTTCTTGTATTCGGAAAGAGAAATCATGAATGATCCAATACCCTGTCATGGAGGGCCCTTTTCTGTCGGGCGATCCAAACCGTCGGCAGGGTTCATCAAAGGATTATCCGGCGGATTGGCGGCCGGAAGAGCCACCCGGGCTCTCACCGGGTCCTTGCGCTTGCTGATGTGAGGATGAGCCGATCATGCGATCGGCTCATCCCCGATCTCATGGCTCGTGGCGCGTATCCTCCTGCCCGTCCTCAGGCAGAAAGAACCGGTCATCATCAGCCAAGTCGATGAATCTATCTGCCAGCGCCACCAGCGGGGGCGGAGGTGCGATGCTGTTGGGGACCGAAAGGCTGGAGATCAGCGTTACGGGCACATCCAGCGCTGCCAGATGTTCCAGAAGCGGGACCAACTTTGTATCCCCCGCCAGCATCACCAGACTGTCACCTTTTTCCGCAGCCATCAGGGCATCGGACGCCAGGGCCACAAGGTTGGAGCCGTAGCGTTCGCGAACATACCACGGCTCGTTGAAATCATCGGTGCCGTGACGTTCGATGTCGTGGCGCTCCAGCCATTCGAAGAACCGCGCGGTCCGGGTCTGTTCGGCGCTGTCACGGCTGTCCCGATAGTAATGCGCCGAGACAGTCGTCCCGTCCGCGCTGAAATGCCCGACCAGCTTCTGGAAATCGATCAGTCGACCAAACTTGGTCTTCAGACGATCGACATGGCTGCCATCGATCAACAGCGTTGTGCGCGCCAGAACTGGCGTGTCTATGTTCATGGGGTTCTTGTAACTCGCCCGAGCAAGCCCCGCGTGTCGCGGTTGGCGCAGTGAAGGACGTGTAGCTCGGTCAGGTTGCCGGGGGATAGGCGCCCGGAGAAGCCATCCCATCGCAGTCGACGGGATCCGATTCGCAGTTCTAATGCCATATCGCACCGGGTTTAACAACCACGTGTCTTTCCAACACAGGGCCGGGCCGCCGGTTGTTCGATGTGCCTGACGCGATCCCGGTCCCGACCTTCCTGCGCCCGCTTGCCAGAATTTTGGGTCGATTTATCGACAGGCTTCCGTATGCTCGCGTCAAAAGAAGAACGACGGGCATGCGAGAAACGACATGTCCGCGTCGAGCAGAAAGACAATTACAGTAATGAAATTCGGATCCACGTTCCGTCCGTGGCGCCAGGCCCTAGTCGTCATGGCGCTGATGGTCACGCAGGCCAATGCGGCCCCGTTCGCGGCCTATGTGATGGACGCGCGCACAGGCGAGGCGATCTATCAGCAGAATGCCGACACCAGGCTGCACCCCGCGTCCTTGACCAAGATGATGACGCTCTACATGACGTTCAGCGCCGTCGAACGCGGCGATGTCCGGCTGGACAGCAAGTTCAAGATTTCCAGAAATGCCGCGAACGAGCCCCCGTCCAAGCTGGGTCTGCGCCCCGGCCAGGAGATCGAGTTGCGGTATCTGATCCGCGCGGCAGCGGTCAAATCGGCCAATGACGTCGCAACAGCGATCGGTGAGAACCTGGCCGGGTCGGAGGAGGCGTTCACCCGGCAGATGACCCAGATGGCGCGCGCGCTCGGAATGAACAACACCCAGTTCCGCAACGCACACGGCCTGACCAGCGAGGGGCATTACTCCACCGCCCATGACATGAGCATTCTGGGGCGACACCTGTTCTACGATTTTCCGCAATACTACAATCTGTTCTCGCGCCGCTCTGCCGATGCAGGCATTGCGCGGGTCTCGGCCACCAATCGGCGTTTCCTGGATGCCTATGACGGGGCCGACGGGATCAAGACCGGATACACCCGCGCGGCTGGCTTCAATCTGACCGCCTCGGCCCGACGCGGAAACAAGCGGTTGATCGCGACCGTCTTCGGCGGAACCTCCACTGCGCAGCGCAATCAGACTGTTGCCAAGCTGCTGGACGACAACTTTCCCCGCATTCCCGATCGTGTGCGTGAAACCCGTCCGCAAGCTCCCCTGTTTCGGACTGTCTCACGCCGCGCACAGGTGACCGCCAGCTCTGCCGCGACCCGGCCTGAGCCGCACCGGATGGTCCTTCAGGCATCCCAAGCGCCGATTGCCCGTCCGGCCGGTCTCGCAGGCGCGCCTGAAAAAGATGCGAAGTCTCGCTCTGAGTGGCTGACCCTGGGCAGCAGTCCGCGACCTGACAGCCGCACAGATGTCGGAATGGTCGCAGCGAATACAACCTCCGCTGCAGATATGCAGGTAAAGGGGCGACCTTCGGCGTTGGCCTTGGTCGCATCGTCCCGCCCGGGTGCGAACCCGCGGGCGCAGAGCGCGGTCCTCGCATCGGCGAATGACGGCGACGGCTGATCGCAGGGATCGTCAGAAATCCGCTTTGAGTTTTCTGCTGATCCCCAGGCAGAGCAGCGTGATGGCTCCGCACCAAAGCCCCAAAAACAGGCTTTGGGTTGGAAAGTCGATGCCCGCATCGATCAGGATGCCTGTGATGCCGGGCCCGATGGCAGTCGAGATGACCATGATCGTGGTGGCCATAGACCGGATCGCGCCCAGATGCGCAGTGCCATAGAGCACCGGAAATAGCACCCCCCAGAGCGAACTGGCCATGCCTTGGGTGATGCCCACCACCCCAAGAGCCACATACCAGACCCACACCTCATCGGCAGGCCCGATCAGGGCGACGCCAAGCCCCATGGGCACCACCAAAAGCGGCAATAGGCGCAGAGGACCGAACCGGTCTGCTAGCCAACCCGAGGTGAACGCGGCGATGACAGTGGCCACACCGAACGCGGTAAAGCCTGGGGCCATTTCCGGCAGGGTCCACCCCTTAACGTCCGCGATATGCGCCTGGTGGAAGAAGATGACCGTCGAAATGAAGCCGGGTGTCAGCAACACCGGCAGCAGAGCCGGAAGCAGCCAGTGCCGCGCGGCATCCCGGCGGCGCCATTGGCGGCCCATGAGGCCGGGTCGGGCAATCTGGGCCTGATGTCCCACTGGGTTCCGTCCCTCGGTCAGCAGCAAAAGCAGTAAGGGGATCACGATCAGGCACAGGACGCCGGCGACGACCAACCAAGTGCTGCGCCAGCCGATGCCGCCGATCAGCATCACCACCAGCAGGGGAACGAAGATTTCTCCGGCAGGGTGGCCCAGGTTCGTCAGGGACACGGCCTGGCCGCGGCGGGCCTCGAACCAGCGCCCCATCGCCGTCATCGCCATGTGGCTGAACATTCCCTGCCCGCAGAACCGCAGCAGGAAGAGGGCGACGACCAGAACCGCGACCGATGGAGCCCAGGCAAGAGCGACGGCGGCGACGGCGAACATCAGCGTAACGGCCGGGGCCAGCCGCGACAGGGGCACCGTATCAGCCAGTGAACCGCGCCAGAACATCAGCGCCGCCGCCGACAAGGTGGCAACGGTGTAGAGGCCGCCCCAACTGCCATCCGTCAGACCGTGACGATCCTTGATGAAGTCTGCAAACAGCGAGATGAACCACGTCTGCCCGAACGCCGACGTCAAGGTCAGAAGAAAGCCCGCAGCCAACCACCGCGCATTGTCGCGCACAAACTGGATCATTCTGCCTCTGCCTTCTTTGTCGAATTTGCATGACCTGCAAGAATGGCTTCTGTCACGGCCTGTCTTGCGAATGCAATTGGCCATGCGATCCTTACTGGCGGCAGGGTCGATCCGTTAGGGACGTCCGGGATGATGCCGCAGCCTATCGGCCCGTCATCCAGCACAGTTGATCTTCTGGCATTTTTCCGTCTATGAAGGAGCCAGACGCAAGGACCCGGTGCAATCCCGGGTGGCTCTTCCGGCCGCTCATCCGCCGGATCATCCTCTGATAAACCCTGTATAACAGTCGGACCGTCTCTATCGAGACCCTTCGGTGCAGGGCATTGGACCGCGTATGATCTCAATAGCCGAGTGCCAGAACCGGCGGGTTCTTAAGGTCCGTAGCGATATGCCCCGGCGGCTATGGCCACTTGCGGTCTGGTGCCGTCCGCAGACCGATCTGAAACGCGCAGTGATCCCACCCGTCGTGGCGGCTGCCGCAGATACATCATACATTCTATGAACAAAAAGGAGCCTTGCTTGCCTGGTACGCCACGCATGGTCAAAATCGTCTACGTCACCGACCGCACCTTTCTGAAACCAACCCTCGTGTCCATCTGGAGCCTGCTGCAGCACCTCCAGGGACCTGCCGAACTGCACCTCTGGGGCGATGGCCTCACGCCTGAAGACTGGGCGAATGTCGAGGCGGTCACTGCCGGACACACGGGTCTTACTCTGGTCTGCAAGGATATCGGCGACGGATACCTGGAAGGTGCACACGGACCGACGGATTACATCTCTGCGGCCACGATGGGCCGCCTGTTCATCCCGCGGCTGATCGACGGCTATGTCCTCTATATCGACGGCGATACGCTGGTCACGGGCGATGTTGGCCCCTTGTTCCAGGTTGATCTGAAAGACGCCTATGCTGGCGCGGTTCGTGATTATCACATCACGCATTGGCTTTCCGAGCCGGAGAAAACGACGGCGGACCGGGCTGCACGGCTGATGGAGATACGGCAGTTCATGGATCCGGCGCGTGTCGAGGACTATTTCAATGCGGGCATCCTTCTCCTGAATTGCGATGCGCTGCGGGCGCATCCCGCTTTGTTGGCACGGATGGAAGACGTCATTGCGGCATCAGCCTGCACGCATGGAGATCAGGATCACCTGAATGCCCTGTTCGCGACCGATTTGCTGCAACTCGATCCGGCGTGGAACGCCTCTTGGGGGCGCATCCGCCGGCACCGGGATCTTATCACCCGATCCGGATTGGCCATTGAAGGAGCGGTCCCGGGTCGCCCTGTCATTCTGCATTATCATGGCCCGAAAAAACCGTGGCGCGACCGTCGATGGGACGTCTGGTCCTCGCGCGGCCGTGCAACGCTGCTTTATCGGCGTGCCATGTGACGCTTCGTGCGGCAGTATCCCCACCTGAAGCCACACTGATGACTGTTGGAATGGGTCGCCACCCTGCAGGAGCAGATTATTCCGGGAGTTCTCGTGACATGTCCGAGCACCATCAGACTAAGGTCGAATCGAACCAACGCGCGCTTCTGGTCGGACATTTCTCGACCGTCGGCGACGTGGAGGTCCTGCGACAGACGGAACGTCAGTTGCAGGCATTGGGGATGGCCTATGACGTCACGCCCTATACTGACGCTCGGCAGTCGGTCGACAGCACCTGGCTGAACCGCTTTACCCTTGACCCCGCGCGTTACACACACCTCTTCGTCATATGTGGTCCGTTTACCCCGGCAATGGCCGTGCAACACGAAAGCATCTTCGGTCGCTTCAAGCACTGCGTGCATGTTGGCGTGAACCTGACGATGGTCGAACCATTATCGGCCTTCAACCCGTTCGAGGTCCTGCTGGAGCGGGACAGCGACAGAACCGTCCGCGCCGACCTGAGTTTCCGCGAGGCGCCGGCTCGCGTTGCCGTTGTCGGCCTGTGCCTGACCGGGTTCCAGCGAGAGTATGGCGATCGCCACCGGGGCGCATTGGCCGAGGGAAAACTCCGCCGACTTATCGAGAAATCGGGCGTGGCGGTCATCGAGATGGACACGTCCGTTCCGGCTGCCACGAACCGGTTCGGCCTGTCGAACGCGGCGCAGTTCGAATCCATCTGCAGTCGGCTGGACGTCATGCTGACCACCCGGCTGCACGGCATGGTGCTGGCCCTCAAAAACGGTATCCCGACCATCGCGATCGATCCTGTTTCCGCCGGCGACAAGGTGACCAGCCAAGCGCATAAGCTGGGGTGGCACGCGGTATTCGATCCGGATCAGGTCACCGATACAGAACTGCAATCGACGCTCGAGTGGTGCCTGTCGGAAACTGGACGGGCAGACGCACGGCTCGTGCGCGACAGGGCCATCGCGTCATTGGACGGCTTCGACGATGAATTTGCTGCAGCGCTTGAGGCTCGTCCCGATCCCGGTCTGCGCGATGACCTGATACCGAAGGTCGGGCGAGTGCGCGCCCTGCGAAATCGGTTCAAGGCGTGGAAGCGGCGCAGACGGGCGCGGAGTGTCAGGTGAGAAGTCACTTGTCTGGCAGGTTGGCCCTTCATCAAGAACTATAGCCGGTTTGCCTCGGTAGTTTCTGCTCAGCTTTGTCTGAACGGCGATTATCGGTCGACAACCTGTGCTGCACCTGCATTCGCTGCGGCAGTCATGACCGACAGCTATGGGCTCTTCGCGTCGATGCTGCTCCGACCGCTGACCGTCCGCTTTCGACAAGCTGGCAAGCCCAAAAGGCACACTGCCTAACAGAAAAGGCAGAACTATGTGCCACAGAACATCGGGGAAATGGTCGGAGCGAGAGGATTCGAACCTCCGACCCCCTGCTCCCGAAGCAGGTGCGCTACCAGGCTGCGCTACGCTCCGACCGTAGGACGGGCAGGTAGCGCGACGATCCGGAGAATGCAAGCCCCCATCAGCGACGGGGCGCCCACAATCTTTGCAGGATCGTCGATTTCGGCGCCGTCACCGTCTCTGCGCGCAGGCGGGCGCTGGTGGCGGGGCGATTGGCGCTGACGCCGCGGCCTTCGCGCCAGACGATGTAGATGCCCGAGGCGATGATTACTCCCGCGCCCAGCAGGGTGGCGGGGTCGACGCCCTCTCCGAACAGGAACCAGCCATAGCCGGTCGCCCACAGGATCTGCGAATACTGCATGGGCGCCACGATCGCGGCCTCTCCGGTGCGATAGGCCATGATGACTAGGAACCCGCCCATCAAGCCAAGCCCCGCGATGATGCCGGTCATCGCCAGATGCACCAGCTCCATCGGCTGATAGCTGACTGACAGCGCCGCGCCGGTCGCGAAGAAGTTGCCCAGCATCGGCCACATCATCAGCACCATCGGGCGTTCGGCCCGGCCAAGGCGGCGGATGATCACCGCGGCCAACGCGCTGGCCGTGGCGCCGGCCATCGCGGCGATGTGGCCCAGCTGGATCTCCTGCCCGCCCGGGCGCAGCACGATCAGCACGCCGGTCAGGCCGACGATGACGGCGGCCCAGCGGTGCCAGCCGACCCTCTCGCCCAGAAGCGGGATCGACAGGATGGTAATCAGCAGGGGCGTCGTGAACAGGATCGCATAGACCTGCGTCAGCGGCAGGGTCGAGAAGGCGAAGAACCCCGCCATCCCCGCCACCACCGCGCACAGCGTGCGCAGGATCACCCAGCCCGGATTGGCCGGGCGCAGCGTGCCGGGCTGGGGGTCGCGCATCAGCACGATGCTGACCAGCGGGAACGACAGCAGCGATGCGAAGAACAGGATCTGCATCGCCGGATAGATGGCACCCAGCGACTTGATCACCACGTCATGCGTGGCATAGAGGCCCATCGCCGCAAGCTGCAGCAATGCGCCCCTGACATTGGCGGTCAGGGCCAATCAGGCCTCCAGCGCGGCGACGATGGCATCGCCCATCTGCGCCGTGCTGATCGGGGTGCCGCCGTCGGGCCCCATCAGGTCGGCAGTGCGCAGGCCGTCGGCCAGCACACGCTCGACCGCGGCTTCCAGCGCGTCGGCCGCGGCACCCTCGCCGAAGGAATAGCGCAGGGCCATGGCGAAGGAGAGGATGCAGGCGATCGGGTTGGCCTTGCCCTGCCCCGCGATGTCGGGTGCCGATCCGTGGACCGGTTCGTACAGCGCCTTGGGTCGCCCGTTCGCCATGACCGCGCCCAGCGACGCGGAGGGCAGCATGCCCAGCGAGCCGGTCAGCATCGCCGCCGCATCCGACAGCAGGTCGCCGAACAGGTTGTCGGTCACGATCACGTCGAACTGGCGCGGCGCGCGCACCAGCTGCATCGCGCCGTTGTCGGCATACATGTGCGACAGGGCCACGTCGGGGTATTCGTTGTCATGCACCCACTGGACCTCCTCGCGCCAAAGGATGCCCGATTCCATCACGTTGGCCTTTTCCATCGAACAGACCTTGTTGCCGCGGGCGCGGGCCAGCTCGAAGGCGGACCGGGCGACGCGGCGGATCTCTCCGCTGGTGTAACGCTGGGTGTTGATGCCGACGCGGCCACCCTCGTTGTCGGGATTGTTGTCGTCGGAATGGATGCCGCGCGGTTCGCCGAAATAGACGCCCGAGGTCAGCTCGCGCACGATCAGGATGTCCAGGCCAGCCACCACTTCGCGCTTCAGGCTGCTGAAGTCGGCCAGCGCGTCAAAGCATTGCGCCGGACGCAGGTTGGCGAACAGGTCCATCTCCTTGCGCAGGCGCAGCAGGCCGCGTTCGGGTTTAACGCTGAAATCCAGAACGTCGTATTTCGGGCCGCCGACCGCACCCAGCAGGACCGCATCCACCGCCTGGGCCTTGGCCATCGTCGCATCCGCCAGGGGCACGCCATGCACATCATAGGCCGCGCCGCCCACCAGGTCATGGGTCACGTCGAAGGTCATGCCGCGGTTCGCCTGGAACCAGTCGATGACCTTGACCACCTCGGCCATGACTTCGGGGCCGATCCCGTCGCCGGGCAGGATGAGAAGCGAATAGCGGTCGGACATGATCCCTCCTTCAGGTGCCAGCCGCGACAGCGCAGGCTGCGGCTTCGGGTTAGACGCCGCCCGCCCTAGGGTCAAGCGCGGCGGGGAACGGGCGCTCACGACAGTTTGCCTTGCGCCCGGGGGGCTGCTGGTCGACCCTGTCGCCCGACCAGCCCTGTGAATGAGGAATGCGATGACCCGCTGGACTGTCCTGATGATCGCCGCCGCGGCGGCGCTGACGCAACCCGCCCTGGCGCAGACCTCGGACGGGGTGCCGGGCGACCGGGTCGTGGTACCGCTGCCGGACGTATCGGGGCTGTCCGACGACGAGGCGCAGGCGCTGGCGCGCGACGTGGCGCAGATGACCGTGATCACCGCAGAATGCCCCGAACACGATGTCAGCGGTCCGGAATTTCAGCTGATGGCCGGCACCACGGATGCGCTGACCGAACGGCTGGGGCTGGACCCGGTCAGCTATGACCGCGACTATGTCCGCCCGGCCTTTGCCGTGGTCGAGGAGGCGGATGCCTGTGACCGGCTTGGCCCGCAGGTCCCCGAACTGATCGCCCGGCTGGAGGGGATGGGCGGCAGCACCCAGCCCGTGACGCCGGGCCTGGCCGAGGCCGCCGCCGCCAAGGCCGCCGCCGCGGGCGCCAGCGACACGGCCCCCGACGCGGAAGCCGCCCCCGCCGAATAACGCCCCGCCGCCCCCGGCGTGATTTGCACGTCTTGCAGCTTCCGCGTCCTTGGCCCAGCGTGGCGCCGGGGAACGGAGGAACGAATTCATGCTCAAGGCCGGATTGGTCAGCCTGGTGCTGGCCTATATGCTGTCGCAATTCTATCGGGCCTTTCTGGCCGTGCTGGCCCCGGTGCTGCAGGATCAGGTCGGCGCCGGCCCCGGCGATCTGGCCCTGTCATCGGGGCTGTGGTTCATTGCCTTCGCGCTGATGCAGCTGCCGGTGGGGGCGGCGCTGGACCGGTTCGGACCGCGCCGCACGGTGGCGTGGCTGATGGCGGTGGGCGGGGCCGGAGGCGCGGTGATCTTTGCGATGGCAGACGCGCCGTGGCACCTGCATCTGGCGATGACCGCATTGGGCATCGGTTGCTCTCCGGCGCTGATGGGGCCGTATTTCATCTTCGCGCGCGAATACCCGCCCGCGTCCTTCGGGATGCTGGCCGGGGTGCTGGTGGGGTTCGGATCGCTGGGCAACATCCTGGGTGCCTCGCCCCTGGTCTGGGTGATCGAGGCCGCGGGGTGGCGCCAGACCCTGTGGGGGCTTGCGGCCGTGACGCTGATGGTGGCCACGCTGGTCCTGGCGGCGGTGCGCGATCCGGCGCGGCTGGGCGCGGGGCATCCGCAGGGCTCGATCGGTCAGATCCTGCGCCTGCGCGCGCTGTGGTTCATCGTGCCGCTGTTCGGGGTGAACTATGCGGTGACGGCGGCAATCCGCGGATTGTGGGCCGCCCCCTGGCTGGAGCAGGTGCATGGCGCCGACGCGACCCAGATCGGCCGCGTCACGCTGGCGATGGGCCTGGCCATGGTCGCGGGCAGCTTTGCCGTCGGACCCGCCGCCCGCCTGGCGGGCAGCGCACGCCGTGCGACGATGCTGTTTTCCGCGGTGATGATCGTCACGCTGGCGGTGATGTGGCAGACCCCTGCCCTGCCTCTGCCCACAGTGACCGCGCTGCTGGTCGTACTGGGGTTCTTCGGGTCGGCCTATCCCTTGCTGATGGCGCATGGGCGATCGTTCCTGCCACCACATCTGGTGGGACGCGGGATGACCTTCCTCAACATGATCTCCATCGGTGGGGTCGGGGTGATGCAGTTCGCGTCGCGCCCGGTCTATGCCGCGGCACAGGGTGCCTATGCGCCCGCGCAGGCCTTCGCTATGCTGTGGCTGTTCTTCCTGATCCCGCTGGCGATCGGGTTCCTGCTGTATTTCCTGACGCCCGAGGCCGCCGCCCATGACTGACCCGCTGATTGTCGCACCGAACCTGAAACGTCGCCTGTCCGGGGTGACGGCGACGGTGGTGCGACTGATCCCGGTCCAGGCGCGGATGATCGACATCCGCGCGACCGGCCCCGGCCTGCCTGCGGATGTCCCGCACATTCCCCTGATGCGCGCGGCCACCCTGCCCCGCGACCGATGGCGGGTCTGGCACGCGCGCCGCAACACCGAGATGGCGCTGGGCCTGATCCTGCGTCGCCTGCTGCGGCGCCGGTACCGCCTGTTGTTCACGTCCGCCGCGCAGCGCAGGCACACCGGCTTCACCCGCTGGCTAATCCGGCAACAGGACGCACTGATCGCGACCTCGCCCCAGGCGGCCAGCTATCTGGAACGCCCCGCGACCGTGATCCTGCACGGGGTCGACACGGACGTGTTCCACCCTGCCCCGGACCGTGCCGCTTTGCGCGCGCGGCTGGGCCTGGACCCGGACGCGGTGCTGATCGGCTGCTTCGGCCGCATCCGCGCGCAGAAGGGCGTCGATCTGCTGGTGCGGGCGGGGCTGGAACTGCTGCCCTCGCGTCCGCGGGTGCAGATCATCTTCACCGGCCGCATCACCCCGGACAACCGCGCTTTTGCCGATGACCTGCAGGCGCGCATCAAGGCGGCCGGGCTGGACGGTCGCATCCGCTTCCTGGGCGAACTGCCGTGGGACCAGGTGATCGCGCATTACCAGGCACTGGACCTCTTTGCCGCCCCTGCCCGCTGGGAGGGCTTCGGCCTGACGCCGCTGGAGGCCGCCGCCTGCGCCGTCCCCACCGTCGCCGCCCGCGTCGGCGCCTACGAGGCGCTGATCCGCGACGGCCAGACCGGCAGCCTGGTCCCGAAAGACGACGCCCCCGCCCTGACCGCCGCGCTGGCCCGCTGGCTGGACGACGACGCAGGCCGCGCCGCGGCGGGTCAGGCCGCCCGCGCCCATGTCAGCGCGAACCACGCCATCGAGGGCGAGGCGCGGGCCATCGTCGACGTCTATCGGTCGCTGCTGTGAACCGATTGGCCTTTGCCACGGCGCGCCTGATGCGCCGCGACGCGCCCCTGGCCGCGCTGTCGGTCCCGCAATCCGCGCTGCTGGCCGACCTGTCGGGCCGCCATGTCGCGCTGATCGGCAATGCCCGCGCGCTGGCCGATCAGGCCCACGGGGCACGGATCGATGCCGCCGACAGGGTCGTCCGCATCAACCGCGCGCCGATGCCCAGCCCTGCCAGCCACGGCACGCGCACCGACTGGCTGGGATTGGCCACGCGCCTGCCGGACGCGGACCGTGCGCGCCTGAACCCCGGCCGTATCCTGTGGATGTCGCCCAAACGCAAGCGGCTGGACTGGGACAGCGCGTCCAGCCCCGGCTTCTACCTGCACCCCATGGCGGATATCGACATGCTGGCCGGGCGGCTGGGCGCGCCGCCCACGACGGGCGCGATGCTGATCGATCTGTGCCTGCGCAGCGATCTGGCATCGCTGACGCTCTATGGTTTCGACTTCTTCGCCAGCCTGTCGCTGTCGGGACGGCGCAATGCCGCGCAGGTGCCGCATGATTTCGCGGCCGAGGGCGCCTGGGTCGCCGATCTGTTGCGCCAGGACCACCGTCTGACGCTGATCCGCTGAGGCGGCCTTGCACGCGCTGCGCGCTGTGCAATCCTGTGCGCTTCCCCCGCGCGGGGGACACCAAAAAGCAGGCAGGGAAACCCCATGAGAACCATCAAGGCCGCCTTGGCCTCCACGGCGCTGATCTGCGCCACCCCCGCATTGGCGCAGGATTTCGGCGCCTATGGCTATGATACGATGCGCGACTTGGCGCTGAGTTATCCGGGCCGCTTCACGGGCGCGCCGGACAGCGGTACGACCTTCTTCAATGCGGCCCAATACATGCGCGACCGCCTGTCCTTCGGCGGCAACGCGGTCGTGCGTCAGGACTTCACCGCCACCAGCCGGTCTGGCGCCACGCTGGGCCCGTCGCAAAACCTGGTCGTGTCGATGCGCGGCGCCAGCGACCGCTTCATCGTGGTGGGGGCGCATTTCGACAGCGCCGGAACATCGCCCGACCTGCAGGGGGTCGACGACAATGCCTCGGGCGCGGGGGTGCTGACCGAGCTGGCGGCGCACATGACCGGGCTGTCCACCGATGTCGGCCTGGAGTTCGTGGCCTTCGGCGCCGAGGAGGTCGGCCTGCAGGGGGCGGCCCATTACGTCGACACCCTTGGCGGTCGCCGCGACGACATGGCCGGGATGATCAACATCGACAGCCTGATCACAGGCGATTTCATGTATGCCCATGCCGGGACCGAATACCTGGAGAACCCGGCACTGCTGTCGCTGTGGACCCGCGCGCACGCGATCGCGGACGAGCTTGGCATCGATCTGCGCAGCAACCCCGGACGGAACCCTGACTATCCGATCAACACCGGCTGTTGTTCCGACGCCGCCGTGTTCGAAGGCTACGGCATCCCGATCCTTTGGCTGGAGGCGACGAACTGGGACCTGGGCGATCTGGACGGCTATACCCAGACCGACAATCCGCTGATCCCCGGCGGCTCGACCTGGCATGACCCGACCGAGGACAACTGGGCGTTCCTGCTGGCGGCCTTGGGCCCTGAACGGTTCGAACAGCGCATGCGCGACTATGCCCGCATCCTGACCCGCCTGCTGGTCGAGGAGACGGGCGCCGACCTGGTGGCGTCGTCCCAGGACGCGGCCCTGTCGGCGGCCCAGATCGCCGATCTGGCCACCCGACAGCAGGCCGACCTGGCCGTCCTGTCCCTGCGCGCGACGCGTGACCGCCTGGGCGCGGATGCGCCCTTTGGCCAGATCACGCCCTCGATCGCAGTGCAGGGACTGGCCACGCCGGACAGCAGCGCGACCTTCGGGCGCGACGGCGGAGCTGCGCTGATGGCGCGGGCGGGCGCGTCGTACCAGGTGGCCCCCGGCCTGTCCGTGGGCGGCCAGCTGGCCTATGCACGCACCGGCGACGACCTGCGCAGCGGCGACGACCTGGAATCGACCGGCTATCAGCTGTCGCTGGACGCGGCCTATGCGATGAACGACGACTGGGTGATCGGCGCGGTCAGCTGGGGCAAGTCGGACCTTGAGGGCACGCGCGACTTCGTGCTGCGCTCGGGCCTGGGCGCGACCATCGTCGAACGGGATTTCGACTGGTCGACCAACGCCTATACCCTGGGCGCGCGGGTCCAGGCCGGGCGCGACTATGCGCTGGCATCGGGCGTGACCTATGGTCCGGTCGTGGGGCTGGATTACAGCCGCACCCGGATCGGCGGGTTTTCGGAAGGGTCGGGCGACCGCCGCGCGGTCACCTATGCAGGCCAGGCCATCGAAAGCCTGGAGGTCCAGCTGGGCGGTCGCGTCGGCACCGATCTGGCCGTGGCCGGGCGCGACGTGACGCTGTCGGCGCAGGGCACGCTGGTCCACGACCTGGCCGAGGGCGCGCCCTCGCGCATCCGCGTGACCGACAGCACCGGCAACGACCGCCGCGTGACGCTGGATGGACAGGACCGCAACTTTGCCCGCATCGGCCTGTCGGCCCAGACGGCCCTGTCCGACCAGGCCGATGCCTGGGTGACGCTGGACAGCCGCATCGGCCATGACGCCGGATCGCAGGCGACCGTCGGCGCGGGCCTGGGCCTGCGGTTCTGAAAACCGCTTGTGCGCGTCCGGTCAGCCGGGCGCGCACAAGCCGTCCCTGCGGCGTTTCGCGGCAATCGCCGGGGCCGCCCGACCTGTTGCCGGAACCCCGCGGCCGGGTGCGGACCTGCAACGCGCGCTGGCGTTGCGCGGCCGTTTGCGGTAAATGCCCCCGACCGCAGAAAAAGGAGCTCCCCCGAAATGGGTTACAAAGTCGTCGTCGCCGGCGCCACGGGCAATGTGGGCCGCGAAATGCTGAACATCCTGGACGAACGCCAGTTCCCCGTGGACGAGATCGCCGTGCTGGCGTCCCGCCGCAGCCAGGGCACCGAGGTCAGCTTTGGCGACAAGACTTTGAAGATCAAGGACATTGAGCAGTTCGACTGGACCGGCTGGGACATCGCGCTGTTCGCCATCGGATCGGATGCGACCAAGATCCACGCCCCCAAGGCCGCGGCCGCCGGCTGCGTGGTGATCGACAACTCCTCGCTCTATCGCTACGACGCCGACGTGCCGCTGATCGTGCCCGAGGTGAACCCCGACGCGATCCAGGGCTATGCGAAAAAGAACATCATCGCGAACCCCAACTGCTCGACCGCGCAGATGGTCGTCGCGCTCAAGCCCCTGCATGACCGCGCCCGCATCAAGCGCGTCGTCGTCTCGACCTACCAGTCGGTCAGCGGCGCGGGCAAGGAGGGCATGGACGAGCTGTGGGACCAGACCAAGGGCATGTACGTGCCGGGTCAGGAAAAGGAACCCAAGAAGTTCCAGAAGCAGATCGCCTTCAACGTGATCCCGCAGATCGACGTCTTCATGGAAGACGGCGCGACCAAGGAAGAATGGAAGATGGTCGCCGAGACCAAGAAGATCATGGACAAGTCGATCAAGGTCACCGCGACCTGCGTCCGCGTCCCCGTCTTCGTCGGCCATTCGGAATCGATCAACATCGAGTTCGAGGATTTCCTGGACGAAGACGAGGCCCGCGACATCCTGCGCGAGGCGCCCGGCGTCATGGTGATCGACAAGCGCGAGCCCGGCGGCTACATCACCCCCGTCGAATGCGTGGGGGAATACGCCACCTATGTCAGCCGCATCCGCCAGGACGGCACGGTCGAGAACGGCCTGAACCTGTGGTGCGTCAGCGACAACCTGCGCAAGGGTGCGGCGCTGAACGCGGTGCAGATCGCCGAACTGCTGGGCAACCGCATCCTGAAGAAGGGCTGATCCTTGTTCGAATGGATCACCGGCCTGCTGGAAAGCGGGGGGGCCTGGGCGATCTTTGCCCTGATGCTGCTGGAAAACATCTTTCCGCCGATCCCGTCGGAACTGATCATGCCGCTGGCGGGGTTCAACGCCGCCCGCGGCGGCACGCCCCTGTGGCTGGCGATCTTGGCGGGCGGGGTCGGATCGACATTGGGCGCGTGGTTCTGGTACGTGATCGGCGTGGCTTACGGCCCGGCGCGGATGCGCCGCGTCGTGGTCCGCTATGGCCGCTGGCTGACGCTGACGCCCAACGAGCTGACCTCGGCCGAGGGCTGGTTCGCCCGGCATGGCGGGGCTGCGGTCTTCTTCGGCCGCTTCCTGCCCACGATCCGCACGCTGATCTCGGTCCCCGCGGGGCTGGCGCAGATGCCGGTGGGGCGGTTCCTGCTGTTCACCGCCATCGGCAGCTTCATCTGGACGGGCGGGCTGGCCATCGCCGGCTATGTCCTTGAAAACGGCTATGAGGCCGTTAGCCACCTGATCGATCCGCTGTCCACGGCGATCGTTCTGGGCTTTGTCGCGCTGTATGTCTGGCGGGTCATCCGCTGGCGGCCCGACGCCTGAAGACGCGCCGGGCGGGCGGGTGTCAGATCGACACCCACCGCCTGCCGCCGTCATCGGCCTGCAAAAGCGTGCCTTCGCTGATGTCGTGCAGCAGACCGTGCAGCGACATTTCCCCGGACTCGACCGCCGCGCGGACGAAGGGGAAGGTCATCAGGTTCTCCAGCGACACCAGCACGGCCTCGCGCTCCAGCGCGTTGACCTGTTCGGCCTCGGGCAGGTCCTTCACGCGGTCATAGCCGGGGCGCAGGATGTCCATCCAGCGACCGACGAAGCTGGTCTTCTCCTCCAGCTCGGGCGCGGCGCCCGAACACATCGCGTGGCATCCCTTGACGCCGCCGCAATTGGTGTGGCCCACCACGATCAGATGCGCGACCTTCAGCGCCGTGACGGCGTATTCGACCGCCGCCGAGGTGCCGTGCTGCAACCCGTCGGGCGCATAGGCCGGCACCAGGTTGGCGATGTTGCGGTGAATGAAGAACTCGCCCGAATCGGCGCCGAAGATGCTGGTCACGTGCACGCGGCTGTCGCAGCAGGAGATGACCATCGCGCGCGGGCGCTGTCCTTCGGTCGCCAGCCGGCGGAACCAGGCCGCGTTCTCGGCATAGGACGTCGCCTTCCAGCCGTGGAAACGCTTGACCAGATATTGCGGCAACGGAGACAGGTCGTTCATCTGGCACCTCGCTTTCTGACAGGGGTGATAGGCCGGGATTGAGACAAATTCGAGCCTTTTCTTGATCCCGCCTCAAGGCTTTCTTCACCGCTTGCCCCGCATGGTCGGCGCGTGCGGGGACAGATCCCCTGGAGGTGCGGATGGCACAAATTTCGGCTTTGGCCATATCAGAGGCGGTCCGCGTGGACAGCCGCCGCGTCGCGGAAATCGTGGCCGAGCTGGGCGAGACATCGGCCCAGCATGTCATCGGCCTGGCGCTGGAACAGCTGGCGGCGGCGCTGACGGCGGTGGACGGTGCGCTGGACGACGCGGACCTGGCACAGGCGGCGGCGCATGCCGAACGCATGTCGCGCCTGGCCTGGCAGATCGGCCTGCTGTCGCTGGCCGGCGTCGCGATGGACCTGGGCAGCACCGCCGAACGCGGCGACGTGCCGGCGCTGGCCGCGATCCGCGCGCGCCTGCTGCGGGTGGGCAACCGGTCGCTGACGGCGATCTGGGACCGGACGGCCCTGGCCTGAGGTTGCAGTCGGGGCGCGGTGCTGTAGGCTGTGCGCCGAACTGCCAAGGACCTGCCCATGACCCCCGAATTCGCGCCCGCCTCTGATGCCACCCTGCCGCTGTGGCTGGTCTGGACCGGCGACCCCCTGCCCCAGGACGCGGGCGACTGGCCCCAGGCCTGCGGTTTCGCGGCCAAGGCGGGACAGCTGTGCCTGCTGCCCGATGCGTCGGGTGGGCTGCGCGGCGCGATCATGGGCCTGGGCGAGCGGGCGCAGGCCGGCCGCGACCGGTTCCATCTGGCCCGCGCCCATGCCCTGCCCAAGGGCGACTGGCATCTGGCCGGCATCCCGCAGGGTCTTGACCCCGATCAGCTGGCGCTTGGCTGGCTGCTGGGCCAGTACCGGTTCACCCGCTACAAGGGCGCGCCGGTCCAGGGGCCGCGGCTGGTCTGCCCGGAAGGCGTGGACGCCGACCGCCTGCTGGCCATCGCCGCGGGCGAATTCCTGACCCGCGACCTGATCAACACCCCTGCCAGCGATCTGGGCCCCGACAAGCTGGAGGCCGCCGCGCGCGGTCTTGCCAACGATCTGGGCGCGCGTGTTGAGGTGATCTGCGGCGGCCAGCTGCTGAAGCAGAACTTTCCCCTGATCCACGCGGTCGGCCGCGCCGCCGCCTGCGAGCCGCGGCTGATCGACATCCGCCTTGGCGATGCGGGGCCGATGCTGACCATCGTCGGCAAGGGCGTGTGCTTTGACACCGGCGGGCTGAACCTGAAACCCGGCGCCTCGATGGGGCTGATGAAGAAGGACATGGGCGGGGCCGCGACCGCGCTTGGCCTGCTCAAGATGCTGGCGCGCAGCGGCGCGGCATCGGTCCTGCGCCTGCGGGTGCTGATCCCGGCGGTCGAGAACAGCGTCGCGGGCAACGCCTTCCGCCCCGGCGACGTGCTGGCCAGCCGCAAGGGCCTGTCGGTCGAGGTGAACAACACCGACGCCGAGGGTCGCCTGGTGCTGGCTGACGCCCTGACCTATGCGGCCGAGGAAAGCCCCGACCTGATGATCTCTCTGGCGACGCTGACGGGGGCGGCGCGGGTGGCGCTTGGTCCCGACCTGCCCCCGCTTTACTGCGACGACGACGCGACCGCGACCGCGATCCAGGCCGCCGGGATGCAGGTCGGCGACCCGGTCTGGCGGATGCCCTTCTGGGACGCGTATGAATCGCTGATCGAACCCGGCATCGCCGATCTGGACAACGCCCCCGCGGGCGGAATGGCCGGGTCGATCACCGCCGCCCTGTTCCTGCGCCGCTTTGCCGAGGGCGCGGGACGCTATGCGCATTTCGACATCTATGGCTGGCAGCCCACCGCCGCGCCGGGCCGCCCCAAGGGCGGCGTCGGGCAGGGCGCGCGCGCGATCCTTGCCGCGCTGCCGCAGATTTTGGCGCGCTGATGGACCGCCGTCTGACGCCCGCCACCGACCGCGTGGCCCTGGACAGCCTGCGCGGCGTCCTGGACCGGCCGTCCTTCGTGCCGGGACAGCCCGCACGGGTGATCATTCCGGTGGTCGATCTGCTGGACGCCCCCGAAGGCCGCCGCGACCGGCAGCTGAACTTCGGGGCCGACGTGACGGTGATCGACCGCGAGGCGGGGATGAGCTTTGTGCGCGCGGCGCTGGACGGCTATTGCGGCTGGATCGCCGACACCGCGCTGAGCGGCAGCCTGCCGCCCATCACCCACCGCGTCACCGCGCCGGCCACCCATGTCTATCTGGAACCCGACATGAAGCGGCCCGAGCGGTTTTCGCTGTCCCTGGGCGCGCGGGTGTCGGTTACCCAGATCCAGGGCCGCTTTGCCACGCTGGCGACCGGCGGCCATGTCCCGGTCCAGCATCTGGCCGACGGCCCGGCCGGCGACCCGGTTCCGGTCGCGGAAAGCCTGCTGGGCACACCCTATCTATGGGGGGGAAACAGCCGGGCGGGGATCGATTGTTCTGGGCTGGTGCAGGCCGCGCTGACCGCCTGCGACATCGCCTGCCCCGGCGACAGCGACCTGCAGCGCGCGACGTTCGCGCCGACCGACACGATCGCGCGGGGCGATCTGCTGTTCTGGCCGGGCCATGTGGCGATGGCCGTGTCGGCGGATCTGATGATCCACGCCACCGCCTGGACCATGTGCGTCACGTTCGAGCCGATCCGCGACGCCATCGCCCGCATCGACGCGGCGGGCGAGGGGCCCTTTCTGGGCGCCCACCGCCCCGGTGGCATCACAGGTTGAACACCCGGTCGGGTTGGACCATGCCGCCCTGATAACGACCGATGCAGACCGGCCCCCTGGCGTCCTGGACCCAGACCAGCTCGCCCCATTCGGCGCCGCCGGTCACCTCTCCGGGATTGCCGTTGCGGATGCGGATGCCGCCTTCGGTCGTGGCGCGCAGCATGGGCAGGTCGGCCAGGCCCGTCTCCAACGGCAGGATCTGCGTCTCCAGCCAGTCCTGCGCGTCACGGTCGACGCGATCGAAGGCCACCCCGGCGCTGGCCTCGAAGGGGCCGGACCAGGTGCGGCGCAGATGCGCGACATGGCCCAGACAGCCCAAGGCCCGGCCCAGGTCGCGCGCGATCGAGCGGACATAGCCGCCCTTGCCGCAGACCATCTCAAGGCGGGCGGTGTCGGCCCTGGCCTCCAGCAGGGTCAGGCTGTCGACCCACAGCGGGCGCGCGGCCAGCTCCATCTCGACCCCCTCGCGGGCCAGGTCATAGGCGCGCTCGCCCTCGACCATGACGGCGGAGAAGGCGGGCGGGACCTGCATGATGTCACCGGTAAAGCCCGCCAGCGCCGCCTCGACCTGCGCCGCGGTGGGGCGGTCGTCGCTGGTACGGACCACGCTGCCGGACGCGTCGTCGGTGGTCGTCTCGGACCCCCAGTTCACCACGAAGTCATAGCATTTCAGCGCGTCAGTGACGATCGGCACGGTCTTGGTGGCCTCGCCCAGGGCGACGGCCAGGACGCCGGTCGCGTCGGGGTCCAGCGTGCCGGCATGACCGGCCTTCTTGGCGTCCAGCGCCCAACGCACCTTGGCCACGACCGCGGTCGAATTGACGCCCGCGGGCTTGTCCACGATCAGCCAGCCGTTGATGTCCCGGCCCTTCTTGCGCGCCATGATCACTCCTGAAAAAACAAGGGCCGGGGGATAGACCCGCGGCGGGCAGGGGTCAACCGGTCACTCGACCAGGCCGATGATCGGCCCCATGCTGCGCCCGAAATCGGCCCTGTTCACCGACGGCGCATAGAGCCGCGAGATCGAGCCGTCGAAGTAAAGCGCATCGCGCACGCCCAGCCCGTCGCGGAAGAACCGCCCGAATTCGTGGAACGTGACCGGCCTGTTCGAGATCGCGAACCACGCGGTCTGCCCGTCGGGCGACACGCCGACCCCGTTGCGGATATAGCGGCTGTCGCTGTCGGCCAGGAACCGCGGATGCAGATCGCCGTCGATGACCAGCATCGGCCCGGACTGGCTGGCCAGTCGGCAGTCGGGGCGCGTCTCGGCAAAGCTGACGCTTTCGATGACCTGAAAGGGCTGCGCGCCGCCGGTGCAGAAGACGCCGTTGGGCAGCATCCCGAAATTGTCGCGGCTGGCGCCGGTGACGATGGGCGACAGTTCGACCCCGTCGACGACCAGCAGACCCACCGGACGGTAATCGGCATGGAACATGCCCGCATTCATGGCAAACGACAGCGTCTGACCCGCGTCCAGCGTGCGGCGGACATTGGCAAAATTGCGCAAGGGCGCGCCGTCGGGGCCGTCTTGGAACAGCCGCAGGGCGGGTTCCTGCGCGGCCTCGACCTGGCACAGCACATAGCCCTGGCCATCATGGTCCACGCGTTCGCATTGCGCGGCCCCCGACGGCAGCGCCATCGCGACCAGCATTCCGACCGCCACCGCCGCCAGACGCGGCAGATCAGGCGTCATCGTCGTCCCGGTCCGGGGCGGCGACGTCGCGGCGCACGCGCTCGTCCTCGAACAGGCGGCGGGTGTCGTCCATGCGGTCGAAGGTCTCGTCCAGCTGGAACCGCAGCTCGGGCGCGAATTTCAGCGTCATGGCCTTGGCGACCAGATGGCGCAGTTCCGGCGTGTTGCGGCGCAGCGCGGCCAGCGCCTCGGGCGCGTCGCGGCCTCCCAGCGGCAGCACATAGGCCGTCGCCACCTTGAGGTCGGTCGACATCGACACCTCGGCCACGGTGATGGAATGACGGTTCAGGTCGGGGTCGTGCACGTCCGCGCGCGCAAGCACGTCGGCGAGGGTGCGACGGATCAGTTCGCCCACGCGCAGCTGGCGCTGCTTGGGGCCCTGACCTTGGGAATTGCGGTTCTGTGCCATGCGTCCCGATGTAGGGGGTCGCGGCGTGGGCCGCAACCTTGTATCACGCCCCAAAGCCAACAGGGGTGGACCATGAGCGATTTGCAGAACACCGATCAGCCGCAGCGGCCGGGCGTCGTGGTGACCGGGGCATCGGGCCGGATGGGCCGGATGCTGATCCGCCTGATCCTGGACAGCGACCACCTGCGGCTGGTCGGCGCGCTGGACCGCGCGGGCCACGACTGGATCGGGCAGGACATCGGCACCGCGATGGGGGGCGCGCCGGCCGGCGTCACGGTCAGCGACGACGCGGTGACGGCCATCGCCCAGGCGCAGGCGGTGATCGACTTCACCAGCCCCGATGCCACGGTGGCATTCGCGGAACTGACCGCCCAGGCGCGCGCCGTCCACGTCGTCGGCACCACCGGGCTGGAGCAGCGGCACCTGGACGCGCTGGCGGCCGCCGCCCGCCACGCGCCGATCATCCGTGCCGGCAACATGAGCCTGGGCGTGAACCTGCTGGTCGGGCTGACCCGCAAGGTCGCGGCCGCCTTGGGCACCGACTGGGACATCGAGGTGGTCGAAAGCCATCACCGCCACAAGGTCGACGCCCCGTCGGGCACCGCCCTGATGCTGGGAGAAGCCGCGGCCCAGGGACGCGGCGCCGCGCTGGACGACCTGCGCGTGCCCGCCCGCGACGGCATCACCGGGGCCCGGCCTGCGGGCAGCATCGGTTTCGCGGCCATCCGCGGCGGCGACGTGGTGGGCGAACATGACGTGATCTTTGCCGCCGACGGTGAACGGATCGTCCTTCGCCATCTGGCCACCGACCGCGCGATCTTTGCCCGGGGCGCAATCCGCGCGGCGGTCTGGGGTCAGGACAAGGGGCCGGGTCAGTACGACATGATGGACGTGCTGGGCCTTCAGGGCTGAATCGAGCAGCACCCCGACAGCATCCGCGGCGTATCGCCGTGGATCACCACATGCGCGCGCATTCCGAACAGGCGGTCGGACATGCCGTCGGAACACAGCTGCGGGATGGCGGTCAGGGTCAGCCCATCGGCCACCACCGCGCGGGTCGGGTCGCGGAAGATGCCGGTGGACAGGACCGCCCGGACGGGGCGCGTGTCTTCTGGCATGTCGGGACCGCCCAGCACCACGCTGTCACCCTGCGGGATGAAGGCCCAGAACGGCTCGGTGCCAAAGCACTGGAACGCCGCGGGCAGGGCGCCGTCCTGCCAGACGTCGACGCGGTAATCCAGATAGCGGTCGGACACCCAGCCCGACCCCTCTCCGGTGTTGACGCGCGACCAGCCGGCGCGCTGCTCGACCACCTCGACGTGGGTCGCGTCAAAGGCCAGCGTGCCGATGATCGGCGCGGAGGCATCCGGCTCGGCCCGGATGTTCAGCACGTCGTCGGCCGCGACCCGCGCCACGTCGAACAGGGTGGGCAGGATGTATTCCTGGGTGGCCAGTGCCGGCCCCGACAGGGCCAGCGTCAGGACAAGGGCGGTGCGCAGCATGGGGCCTCCGGTCGGTTTCGCCGCCAGCCTAGCGCATTCGCGCGCGCCGTCCATCCACGCCCTGTTTCCCCCGCCCGCGCGACAGGCTAGAACCGGGGCATGAACACGCGCCTGATCGCCACCGAGACCCTGACCGCAGCCCTGGCCCGGATGCTGGCCGCCCAGATCGCGCCCCCGGCGGCGATCCTGCTGGACGGTCCGGTGGGCGCGGGCAAGACGCATTTCGCCCGCGCCTTCATCCGCGCCCGCCAGGGCGATGCGGCCGAGGACGTGCCCAGCCCCACCTTCACACTGGTCCAGACCTATGACGACCCGATGGGCACGCAGATCTGGCATGCCGACCTGTACCGCCTGACCGACCCGTCCGAGTTGACCGAACTGGGCCTGGACGAGGCGATGGAGGACGCGATCTGCCTGATCGAATGGCCCGACCGGCTGGACCACGTCCCGCCCGGCGCCATCACCATCGCGATCGGCGCAGACCCGGACCCCGACCTGCGCCGCATCGACATGGCGTTCCCCGGCGCGGACCGTCTGGCGGCGCGGGCGACATTCGTCGTCGCGGCGGGGCATGGCGACGCGCGGGTGCTGCCCCTGGCGGGCGATGCCTCGGCCAGGCGGTATTTCCGGCTGCCGGGGGTGGGCGTGCTGATGGACGACCCGTCGGGGTCCGTGGGGCCGTTCCTGACGATGACCGACTGGCTGCGCGGCCACGGGTTCGGCGCACCCAGGGTTCTGGCGCAGGACGCCGATCAGGGGTTCCTGCTGCTGGAGGATCTGGGCGACGATCTGGTGGCCCGCGTGCTGGCCGACAGGCCCGATCTGGGTCAGCAGATCCATGACCGCATCACCGACCTGCTAGTCGACCTGCACCGCCAGCGGGTCCCCACTTTCGTGGCGCCGCTGGACGGTGCGGCGATGGGCGATCTGGCGGCGCTGTTCGTCGATTATTATCCGGGGGCCGACCTGCCGGACCTGGCCACGCTGATCGCCGATCTGCACGACCGCCTGTGCGGCGATCTGCCCCCCGCCATCAGCCTGCGCGATTTCCATGCCGAGAACCTGGTCTGGCGCGGCGACGCGCCCCTGGGCCTGCTGGACTATCAGGACGCGGTGGCCGCGCATCCGGCCTATGACCTGGTATCCGCCCTGCAGGACGCGCGCCGCGACGTGGACCCGACCACGGAACAGGCACAGATCGCCCGCTATCTGGCCGCGACCGGCCTGGCCGAGGCCCCATTCCGCGCGGCCTATGCCTTGATCGGCGCACAGCGGGCGCTGCGCATCCTGGGTGTCTTTGCCCGGCTGGCGATCCGGGACGGCAAGCCGCGCTATCTGGCCTTCATGCCGCGGGTCTGGGCGCATCTGCAGCGCGACCTGGCGCATCCGGCGCTGGCGCCTCTGCGCGCCATGCTGGCGAACGTGCCCGCCCCCGACGCCGCCCTGCGCGAAAGGATCGCCCGATGCCGTCCCTGATGATCTTTGCCGCGGGCCTGGGCACGCGGATGCGTCCGCTGACCGACGACCGGCCGAAACCGTTGATCCAGGTTGCGGGCCGCACCCTGCTGGACCGCGCGGTGGACCTGGGCCGCGACGCGGGCGCCGCACCCATCGTGGTCAACACGCATTACCTGGGCGATCAGATCGAACGGCACCTGGCCGGTCAGGAGGTCGCGATCAGCGCCGAGCCGGACCTGATCCTGGACACCGGCGGCGGGCTGCGCCAGGCGCTGCCCCTGCTGGGACCGGGGCCGGTGATGACGCTGAACCCCGACGTGGTCTGGACCGGGCCGAACGTCCTGTCGGCGCTGATGGCGGCGTGGGACGACCGCATGGACGCGCTGCTGGCGCTGGTGCCGCTGGCGCAGGCCACGGCGCGGCAGGGGGCGGGCGATTTCAGCCTGGATGGCGGACGCCTGCGCCGGCGGGGCGACTATGTCTATGCGGGCGCCCAGATCATCCGCACCGACCGGCTGGCCGAAATCGGCGATGCAGTGTTTTCGCTGAACCGCCTGTGGGATCTGATGATCGCGGGCGGGCGCGCGCATGGGCTGATCCATCCCGGCGGCTGGTGCGACGTGGGCTATCCCGCCGCCATCCCCCTGGCCGAGGCGCTGCTGGATGGCTGAGATGCGCGGTCTTTACGCGCTGCCCCCCGGCGTGGATTTTGCCGACGCCTTCGTGCGGGGCCTGCTGGAGCGGATGGCGGACCAGCCGCCCGAGGCGCTGGCCGGGGTCACCGTCTTCGTCAACGCCGCGTCCACGCGCGGGGCGCTGTATCGGGCCTTCGACAGGGCGGGGCCGCTGCTGCTGCCGCAGATCCGGTCGATCACCGGGGTCGATCCGGGGCCCCTGGTCATGCCGGACCCGCCGGTGCCGCCCTTGGCGCGGCGGCTGGAACTGGCGCGGCTGATCGCGCAGATGCTGGCCCTGCGTCCCGATCTGGGGGCGGGTCATTCGATCCCGGTGCTGGCGCAGTCCCTGTCCCAGCTGATGGTCGAGATGCAGACCGAAGGCCGCGACCTGTCCGACCTGGAGGCGATCGACACCGGCGATCATGCCAGGCACTGGCAGAACGCGCTGGCCTTCCTGCGCATCGCGGCCCAGTTCCACTTGGGCGACCCGTCCCAGGACCGCCCTGCCCGCCAGCGCGCTGCGGCCGAGGCCGCCGCCCGCGACTGGCCGCAGGGCATCGATCTGCCGCAGGGCCCGGTAATCGTCGCAGGGTCGACCGGATCGCACGGGGCGACGCGGTTGTACATGCAGGCGGTCGCGGCGCTGCCCAATGGCGCGGTGGTGCTGCCCGGTTTCGATTTCGACCAGCCCGCCCCGGTCTGGGACGGGCTGGAGCGTGCCGACGATCATCCGCAGGCGCGGTTCGCGCCGCTGATCGCGGAGGCGGGCTATCCGCAGCGCTGGACCGCGGTGCGGCCGCCATCGGACGGGCGCAACCGGCTGATCTCTCTGGCGCTGCGGCCCGCGCCGGTCACCGACCAGTGGATTGCCGAGGGCCCTGCCCTGCCCGACCTGATCGCCGCCACCGCGGATCTGACCCTGATCGAGGCCGACCAGCCCGGCCAGGAGGCCGAGACCATCGCCCTGATCATGCGCGACGCGGCCGAACGCGGCGGCGAACAGGTCACGCTGATCGCGGCCGACAGCGGCCTGATCCGGCGCGTCACCGCGGCGCTGGACCGTTGGCACATCCGCCCCGACGACAGTGCGGGCCGGCCCCTGCCGCTGACCGCGCCGGGCCTGTTCCTGCGCCAGGTGGCCGCGCTGTTCGGTCAGCCGCTGACCATCGACCGGCTGCTGATCCTGCTGAAGCATCCGCTGACCGCGACCGGATCGACCGCGATCGGGCGCAACGACATGCTGCGCGAGACGCGCGAACTGGAACTGCAGCTGCGCCGGAACGGCCCGGCCTTTCCCGATGCCGCCGCGCTGGCCGATTGGGCGACCAAGGGCGACGGCACGCGCAAGATCTGGGCGGAATGGCTGGCCGCGATGCTGTCGCGCATCACCGCCGTGGCTCGCGACCGGGCACCGCGGCCCCTGCCCCATCGGCTGGCCGACCTGCTGGACCTGGCCCAGGCCCTGGCGGCGGGACCGGATGGCGATGCGGAACGCTCTCAGCTGTGGCAGGACAAGGCCGGGCAGATGGCCCGCGCGGTGCTGGACCATCTGGTGGAACACGCGGCGCTTGGCCCCGACATCGGCCCGGGCGACTTCAGCGCGCTGCTGGTCACCGAACTGCAGGCCAAGGCGGTGCGCGACGATGTCGAGGCGCATCACTGCCTGCGCATCCACGGCCCGCGCGAGGCGCGCCTGCACGGCCACGGCACCGTGATCCTGTCCGGCCTGAACGAAGGGGGCTGGCCGCAGGCCCTGTCGCCCGACCCCTGGCTGTCGCGCCAGATGCGTGCCGCCGCGGGCCTGCCCTTGCCCGAACGCCAGATCGGGCTGGCGGCGCACGACTTTCAGCAGGCCGTCGCCGCCGACCGGGTCTATCTGACCCGCGCGAAACGCGATGCCGAGGCCGAGACCATCCCGTCGCGCTGGCTGAACCGGATGCTGAACCTGATGGGCGGGCTGCCGGATCGCGGCGGTCCAGAGGCGCTGGCCCGGATGCGGGCGCGCGGCGCGGAATGGCTGGCCCTGGCGCAGGCCGTGGCGCGGCCCCCCGCCCCGGTGCCCCCGGCGGCGCGCCCCTCGCCCATCCCGCCGCTGCCCCTGTTCCCGGACCTGCCGGTGACGGACGTGTCGCTGCTGATCCGCGACCCCTATGCGGTCTATGCCAAGCGCGTGCTGGGCCTGCGCGCGCTGCCCCCGCTGCGCCCGCAGCCCGACGCGTCGCTGCGCGGCCAGACCTTGCATGCCATCGTCGAGGCGCTGCTGCACAGCCGTCCCACCCCCGACACCCCGCCCGAGGTTCTCAGGGACCGGTTCCTGGCGCTGACCGACCGGGTGCTGGCGGACGAGGTGCCTTGGCCCGCCGCCCGCGCCTTCTGGTCGGCGCGCATCGCGCGGATCGCCGACCGCATCGTCGCGGACGAGCTGACCCGCCTGGCCGAGGGGCGGCCGATGGTCGTGGAGCATCGCGGCAAGGTGCCCGTGGCGGACCTGGGCATCACCCTGACCGCCAAGCCCGACCGGATCGACCTGCTGACCGACAACCGCGTCGTGGTCTATGACTACAAATCCGGCACGCCGCCGACCGACGCGATGATCCGCCATTTCGACAAGCAGCTGATGCTGGAGGCCGCGATGGCGCGCCGCGGCGGGTTCGACGCGCTTGGCCCGGTGGACGTGGCGGGCCTGCGCTACATCCAGTTGGGCGGAGAGGGCAAGACCCACCCGCGCGAGCATGACGACCTGATCGAGGCCGAGACCTGGGACGGCTTCGTCCGCCTGCTGCGGTCCTATGTGACCGGAGAGGCCGGGTTCACCGCGATGCGTGCGCCCCAAAGCACGTCCTATGCGGGCGATTACGATCACTTGGCGCGGTACGGCGAATGGGCGCTGACCGATGCCGCGGCGCCGCGAAAGGTGGGCGATCATCATGGATGAGGCGACGCTGAACCAGATCGCGGCGGCCGATCCGCTGCGCTCGACCTGGCTGACGGCCAATGCCGGGTCGGGCAAGACCCGCGTGCTGACCGACCGTGTCGCGCGGCTGCTGCTGGCGGGGACGCCGCCCGAACGCATCCTGTGCCTGACCTATACCAAGGCCGCCGCGACCGAGATGCAGAACCGCCTGCTGGCGCGGCTTGGCACCTGGGCGATGCTGCCCGAATCCGCCCTGCGTGCCGAACTGGCCCAGCTGGGCGAGGGGGGCGATCCCGACCTGCCCGCCGCGCGGCGCCTGTTCGCCCGCGCGATCGAGACGCCGGGCGGACTCAAGGTGCAGACGATCCACAGCTTTTGCGCCGCCGTCCTGCGCCGCTTTCCGCTGGAGGCCGGGGTGCCGATGGGGTTTGCGGAACTGGACGACCGCAGCGCCCGCGCCATGCGCGCCGAGATCATCGAGGCGATGGCCGAGGAATCCCACCCCGCCATCGCGGACCTGACCCGCCTTCAGGGGGGCGACGACCTGGACGGGTTCCTGGCCAGGCTGTCCTTGGCCGATTACGCGGACGCCCCCGACCCGGCGGCGATCTGGGCCGCACTGGACCTGCCCCCCGGCCTGACGGCGGACAGCCTGCTGGCCGGGGTCTTCACCGGCGGCGAAGGTGATCTGGCCGATGCGTTGATCCAGCCGCTGCGGGGCAGTTCCGCCAATGACGTCAAGCTGGCCGAGGCGCTGGCGCAGGTGAACTGGCGCGATCCCGGCATGGACGACCTGTCCCGCCTGTTCGGCTGCCTGCTGTTCGGCGGCAGCGCCAAGGTGCCGTTCGGCGCCAAGACCGGCAAGATCCCGACCAAGGCCATGGCCATCGGCCCCTGCGCCCCCTTCATGGACGATCTGGACGCCCTGATGGAGCGGGTCGAGCTGGCCCGCCCGCAGGCGCTGGCCCTGGCGGCGGCGGAACGCACGCTTGCGCTGCACCGGTTCGGGCATGCCTTTGCTGCGCGCATGAACGCGGCCAAGGCGGCGCAGGGCTGGCTGGATTTCGACGACCTGATCGGCCGCACCGCCGCGCTGCTGGAGGAATCCAGCATGGCGCAATGGGTGCTGTGGCGTCTGGACGGCGGCATCGACCATATTCTGGTCGACGAGGCGCAGGACACCAGCCCCGGGCAGTGGCGGGTGATCCGCCGCCTGACCGACGAATTCACCAGCGGCGCCGGCGCGCATGACCGGCCCCGCACGCTGTTCGTGGTGGGCGATCCGAAACAGTCGATCTATTCGTTCCAGGGTGCCGACATCACCGTGTTCGAGGCGATGCGCGACCGCTTTGCCGCCGATTTCCAGGCCGTGCAGGCGCCCATGCAGCAGCGCGGGTTGGCCCACAGCTTTCGGTCGTCGCCCGCCGTGCTGGCGCTGGTCGACGCGGTGTTCCAGGGAGAGGCCGCGACGGGCCTGGGCGATCCGCCCCGGCACGTGGCCTTCAAGGCGGCCCTGCCCGGTCGCGTGGACATCTGGCCCGCTCTGCCCAAGCCCGACAAGACCGACCCAGAGGACTGGACCCGCCCGGTCGATGCGCCGTCCGAAAACGATGCCGACACGCAGTTGGCCCGCCATGTCGCGATCCAGATCCGTGCGATGCTGGGCAGTCCCATCATCGACGCGAAATCGGGCCAGCCACGGCCCCTTCATGCGGGCGACATCCAGATCCTGGTCCAGCGGCGCGGCACGCTGTTCGCGGCGCTGATCGCGGCGCTGAAATCGGCGGGCCTGCCGGTGGCGGGGGCCGACCGCCTGCGCCTGGCGGGCGAGCTGGCCGTGCGCGACATCATCGCCACCCTGTCGGTGCTGGCCACGCCCGAGGACGACCTGTCGCTGGCGGCTGCGCTGCGCTCTCCGCTGTTCGGGCTGTCCGAGGACGACCTGTACCGCCTGGCCCATGGCCGCCGGTCGCGCGAATATCTGTGGATGCGCCTGCGCGAATCGTCCCACATGGACGCACAGGCGGTGCTGAACGACTTGGCCGGGCAGGCCGACTATCTGCGGCCGCACGACCTGATCGCCCGGCTGCTGACCCGCCATGGCGGCCGCGCCGCCCTGTTGGCGCGCCTTGGCCCCGAGGCCGTGGACGGCATCGACGAGCTGATGTCCCAGGCCCTGGCCTATGAGCAGGTCGAGACCCCGTCGCTGACCGGCTTCCTAGTCTGGCTGGCCCAGGACGAGGTCGAGGTGAAGCGACAGCTGCCCGGCGGCGCGGGCGGTCTGATCCGGGTGATGACGGTGCACGGGTCGAAGGGCCTGGAAAGCCCCGTGGTGATCCTGCCCGAGACCCAGGTCCGCAAGCCCAACAACCGGCAGGCGCTGGTGCGTCTGGACGACATGCCGGTCTGGCGCGGCGCCGCGCCCGAGCGCTGCGACGCGGTCGCGTTGGCCGTCGCCGAATGGCAGCGGCGGCAGGAGGAGGAGCGGCGGCGCCTGCTGTATGTCGCGATGACGCGGGCCGAAAGCTGGCTGATCGTGGCCGCAGCCGGCGATACGGGCGAGGGGCTGGACAGCTGGCACGCGATGGTCGCCGAAGGCGCGGGCCGCACCGCGCTGACGCGTCAGGACCTGCCGATCGAAGGCGTCGGCATTGGGCTGCGCCTGTCCTGGGGCGACTGGCCGGCAGAGGCCGAAAGCCCAGCCCCCGATGCGGCCGTGCCGGTCGCGGCGCCGGACTGGGCGCTGCGCATGGCCCCGCCCGCGCCTGATTTCGTAGGCCCGGTGACGGCCAGCGGGCTGGGCGGCGCCAAGGTGCTGGCCGGAACCAGCGCGGGCGACCGCGACGCCGCGATGCTGCGCGGCACGCGGCTGCACCTGCTGCTGGAGCATCTGCCCGCCCATACCGCATCCGACTGGCCGCGCATCGCCCGTGCGATCCTGTCGGGGGCCGAAGGCGGCCTGCCCGACGCCCCGGACATGGCCGACCTGCTGGACGAGGCCCACGCGGTCCTGTCCGCGCCGGCCCTGACGCAGGTTCTGCAGCCCGGAAAGGGCGCCCGTATCCTGTCCGAGGTCGCGCTGACCGCGCCCGTCGCAGGCTTGGGGACGCTGAACGGGGTGATCGACCGGCTGGTGGTGACCGACGCGCTGATCACGGCCGTCGACTACAAGACCAATGCCGACGTGCCACAGGATGCCGATGCCGTGCCGGAGGGCATCCTGCGGCAGATGGCGGCCTATCGCGCGGCGCTGCGGGGCATCTGGCCGGACCGCCCGATCCGCATGGCGGTGCTGTGGACGGCGACGCGCAGCCTGATGACGCTGCCCGATGCGCTGCTGGACCGGGTGATGGCGGGGCTGGTCAAGGCGACCCCTGCCCCTTGACCCGTCCCCATGCGGCCCATACCTGTTGGACAGAACCCGACCTGCCGGCCCGTCCGGCCCATCCCCAAAAGGAGCCCGAACATGGCCACCGTGCATGTGAACGACGCTGAATTCGACGCCGAAGTGCGTCAGGCCGACACCCCCGTGATCGTCGATTTCTGGGCCGAATGGTGCGGTCCGTGCAAGCAGATCGGCCCCGCCCTGGAAGAGCTGTCCGACGAATACGCGGGCAAGGTCAAGATCGTGAAGATCAACGTCGACGAGAACCCCGAACAGGCCGCAGCCTTGGGCGTGCGCGGCATCCCCGCGCTGTTCATGTTCAAGGGCGGAGAGGTCGTGTCGAACCGCATGGGCGCCGCCCCCAAGGCCGCGCTGAAAAGCTGGATCGACGAATCCGTCTGATCTCTGACTGATTTGTGCGAAAGGCGGCGGTCCCTCAGACGGGCCAGCCGCCTTTTTTCATCGCCGCCAGCAGGCGGTCGTCGGCATCGGGCGCCATCATGTCCAGACTGGTGCGGCGCAGGAACCAGTCCAGGAACTTCGCGGTCGGGGGTGCGTGGTCCGCCGCCATCGCCACGGCGCGGTCGGCGCCCAGGTGCCCCGCATCCAGCGTGACGTGATGATAATCCGACAGGGCGAACAGCACGACAGGCTTGCCCAGGATCAGCCCGTCGAAGCCCACCCCGCTGTTCTGGGTCACGACGAAGGCGCAATCGCGCAGGCGCGCGCCCGTGTCGCCGCCGATGGTCAGGTTCGGATGATCGCGGGCCAGCCGGTCCAGGGCCGCGCGGTCGGCATCGTCATAGACCTCCTTGGGGTGCAGGGTCGCAATGCAGGGCCGGCCCGTGCGGGCGGCGGCGCGGATCATCTGGACGGGGCTGGCCGACTGAAAGCTGCGCTGGCGGCGGATGTGGCCCTGCAGCGGGATCAGGATGTGATCGCCCCGCACCGGGTCCGGCCCCGGCAGCACGCGGTCGCGCAGGCGGCGGGCAAAGTTGTGCGCGGCACCGTCCTCGATCCGGGCGGGATCGAACGCGGCCTGCGCGATGGGCCAGCGCCAGCGTTCGGCCAACCGCTCCAGCCGCCAGTAGGGATAGTGATAGGCGAGGCGAAAGGTCAGCGCGCGGTCATGGGTCGGACGTTCCATGTTGAACAGCGCATGGCCCGGACGGTCGGGCGCCTGGGCGCGCGCATCGGGGCCGGACCGCTCGATGCGGATCTGCCAGCCCCGGGGTTCCAGCAGCGCGCGGATGCGGTTCACGATGCCCAGCTTGCCCGCCTGCGCGGTCTGCAGGACGGGCGGATGCAGATATACGGTCAGCAGCAGATCGCTCATGGCGCGACGCTAGGGGGGGACCGGACGGTTTTCAACGGGTTGCAAGCCGGGCGGGGCGTCCATATCTGCTGCCCCAACGTAGACAGAACGGAGCGCGCAATGGCTGATGACAAGTTTCCCGGCTGGCATGGCACCACGATCCTGGCGGTCCGCCGGGGCGGCAAGGTGGTCGTGGCGGGCGATGGGCAGGTCAGCGTCGGTCCGACCGTGATGAAGGGCAGCGCGCGCAAGGTGCGCCGCCTGACCCCCGGCGGACGCGACGTGGTCGTGGGCTTTGCCGGATCGACCGCCGATGCCTTCACCCTGCTGGAGCGGCTGGAGAAGAAGCTGGAGGCCGCGCCCGGTCAGCTGCAGCGCGCCTGCGTGGATCTGGCCAAGGATTGGCGCATGGACAAGTACCTGCGCAATCTGGAGGCCATGCTGATCGTGACCGACGGGACCGACCTGCTGGTGGTGACAGGTGCGGGCGACGTGCTGGAGCCCGAACATGATGTGGCGGCCATCGGGTCGGGCGGAAACTTTGCCCTGGCCGCGGCGCGGGGCCTGCTGGAGAGCGATCTGGATGCCGAGGCGATCGCGCGCAAGGCAATGCAGATCGCGGCCGACATCTGCGTCTATACCAACGGGCGTCTGACGGTCGAAACCATCGGTTGATGGGTATTTGGACAAAGAAGAAGGGGCGCGCGGTGCACGGCGCCGGACCCCGTGGAGAACGACATGAGTGACCTGACCCCCCGCGAGATCGTGTCCGAACTGGACCGGTTCATCATTGGGCAGAGCGATGCAAAGCGCGCTGTCGCCGTGGCCCTGCGCAACCGCTGGCGCCGCAAGCAGCTGGGCGACGACCTGCGCGACGAGGTGTATCCCAAGAACATCCTGATGATCGGACCGACCGGCGTCGGCAAGACCGAGATCAGCCGCCGCCTGGCCAAGCTGGCCAATGCGCCCTTCATCAAGGTGGAAGCGACCAAGTTCACCGAAGTGGGCTATGTCGGTCGCGATGTCGAACAGATCATCCGCGACCTGACGGACGCCGCCATGATCGACACGCGCGAGCGGATGCGCGAGGCGGTCAAGGCCCGTGCCCACAAGGCCGCCGAGGAGCGTGTCGTCGAGGCGCTGGCCGGCAAGGACGCCCGTGACGGCACCCGCCAGATGTTCCGCGACAAGCTGAAGCGCGGAGAGCTGGACGACACGGTGATCGAGCTGGAGGTGCAGGACAATTCCAACCCGCTTGGCGGGATGGAGATGCCGGGCCAGCCGGGCCAGCCCTTGGGCGGGATGATGGATCTGTCGGGGCTGATGAAGGCCTTCGGCGGCCGCAAGGTGCGCCGCAAGGTGACAGTGGCGGAGAGCTATGAGCTGCTGATTGCCGAGGAGGCCGACAAGCTGTTGGACGACGACGCGGTCAAGGCGACCGCGCTGGAGGCCGTGCAGCAGAACGGCATCGTCTTCATCGACGAGATCGACAAGGTCTGCGCCCGTGCCGAGGCGCGCGGCGGCGATGTCAGCCGCGAGGGCGTGCAGCGCGACCTGCTGCCGCTGATCGAGGGCACGACGGTCAGCACGAAATACGGCGCGGTCAAGACGGACCATATCCTGTTCATCGCCTCGGGCGCGTTCCATGTGGCCAAGCCGTCGGACCTGCTGCCCGAGTTGCAGGGCCGCCTGCCGATCCGGGTCGAACTGCGCGCCCTGACCGAGGAGGATTTCATCCGCATCCTGACCGAGACCGACAACGCCCTGACGCGCCAGTACACCGCGCTGATGCAGACCGAGGGCGTGACCGTCGATTTCACCCAGGACGGCATCGCGTCCCTGGCCCGCATCGCGGCCGAGGTGAACGCATCCGTGGAGAACATCGGGGCACGCCGGTTGTACACCGTGATCGAGCGGGTGTTCGAGGAGCTGTCCTTCACCGCCCCGGACCGCAGCGGCCAGTCGGTCAGCGTCGATGCCGATTTCGTGGAACGCCATCTGGGCGATCTGTCGCGGTCGACCGACCTGTCGCGCTACGTGCTGTGAACGGGGGAACCTGCGGCCAGCCTGTGGTGTTGGCTGGCTGAACACAATAGGGGACGGATCACATGGGTTGGCTTTTCAGCGTCATCATCTTTGCACTGGATGTCTGGGCGATCGCGCAGATCATCAACACCAATGCCAGCAACAAGTCCAAGATCCTGTGGATCCTGCTGATCGTGATCCTGCCGGTGGTCGGCCTGATCATCTGGTACTTTGCCGGACCCAAGTCCAACGTCAGGCTTTGAAGCGACCACACTGACCTGACGCCAGCGCCCCCCGATTTCGGGGGGCGTCTTTCATTGCGGCCTGCGCAGATAGACGTAATAGGCGCCGTCGCCGCCATGACGGAAATGCGCGGCCGTCACCTGCTGGACCACCGCCGCCAGGGGAGGGCTGTGCAGCCAATAGGGCACCTGATGGCGCAGCGCGCCGGGCCGCGTCGGCAGCGGGCCGTGATCGCCCCGCCCCTTGCCCGTGATGACCAGCACCAGCCGCAGCCCTGACGCATGGCAGGACAGGATGAACCGCAGCAATTCCGGTCCCGCCGCGGCCAGCGTCAGCCCGTGCAGGTCCAGACGGGCCTCGGGGCGCAGCTTGCCCTGGCTCATCTTGCGATGCGTGCGGGCATCCATTCGCAGCCCAGCTTGGGCCAGACGTTCGGCCGGGGTCTGAGGGCGCGCGACGACGGGGGTCGCGGGCTTGGCGGCCTGACCGATGCGGAACCGGGGCATCGCCTGCGGCTGCGGCGGCGCGGCGGCCGGGGCGACCGCGGGCGGTGCGACGAATGCGGAAAAGGCCGCCAGATCGGCGGCCTGTCCTTTGCGCTTGGGGTCAAGCGGCTCTGCGGTTCGGGCGACGCGGGACCACAGGTCCCGGTCTTCGGGCGTCAGGCCCCTGCGCCGGCGCATCAGCTTGTCGCGACAAGCTGCCAGTTCGGATCGTCCTGGCCCATGCGGCGCGCAAAGGTCCAAGTGTCCTTCTGCTTGCGCGAAGCCTTGGGATCGCCATCGATCACCGTGCCGTCGGCGTCGCGGGTCGCGGCGATCAGCTCTCCGACGAATCGGATCGAGATCTCGGCCAGACCGGTCGCGGGGTCGAACTCGGCCGCGGCCAGCTTGGTGTCGCGGGTACCCAGATAGGTCGCCTCGACCGTCTGGCCGTTGGCCACGCGCTGGTCGATCACCGACTGGAACGCCTCTGCCACGGGATCGGACAGGAACGGGCGCACCTCGGTCAGATCGCCCCGTTCGAAGGCCATCAGGATCATCTCATAGGCGCTGCGGGCACCGCCCAGAAAATCGCGCAGCCCGAACGACGGTTCGACCCGTTTCATCGCGGCCAGCGCCTTGGCCGCGGCACCGCCGGCCTCGGCATGATCCAGGATGTCGTGATCGACCTCGTCAGCAGACCCCTCGATCACCTCGAAACGGGCGGGCGTGGTGCTGGCCGTCGGCTGGTCGACCTGCGGCGGCTCAAAGCCGTCACGCGTCCCCAGCACGTTTTTCAGCCGTAGGATCAGGAAGATCGCGATCCCGGCAAGGACGATCAGCTGAAGAAGCGGGTTGGACATGCAGGCAACCTCTGGGTCATAACGGGTCGTTGGTATCGGGCGGTCTGTGCATTATGTAGGGAGTGCCTCGGCGCAAGTCCAGTTTCCGCGCCGGCAGGAAGGGGAATTCACATGCGGCTGATCGCCATGTTTCTGGTGGTGCCGATCATCGAGATCGCGCTGTTCATCCAGGTCGGGGGCCTGATCGGCCTGTGGCCCACGCTGGCGCTGGTGCTGCTGTCGGCGGTGGCCGGCGTCGCCATCATGCGCAGCCAGGGTGCGCGGGCCGGCATGCAGATCCAGCGCAGCCTAGCCGAGATGCGCGATCCGTCACGCCCGCTGGCGCATGGCGCGATGATCATCGCCGCGGGCCTGCTGCTGCTGCTGCCGGGGTTCTTCAGCGATGCCTTGGGTCTGCTGCTGCTGATCCCCGCGGTCCGGACGATGCTGATGGCGCAGCTTGCGCGCCGCGTGCGGGCATCGCGGGTCCAGATGCATGCTGCGACGATGCGCCGCGACCCGCATCGCCCGCCCTATGACAAGGGCGTGATCGACGGCGAATTCGTCGTGGCAGAAGAGGACGACCGCCGTCCGCCCGTCGATCTGCCGCTAGACACCGACGACACGGGGCCCTCGCGGCCGGGACGCGGGTCGGGCTGGACCCGGCATTGAGGGCAGGCGGCCGGCCTGCTACAAGCTGGGACAAATCCGCATCACAAAGGTAGGACCATGGCCGAAGAAACCCCGCAGAACGGCGCACAGCCCGCAGCAGCGGCACAGCCGCGCATGCAGATCATGGCACAGTTCATCCGCGACCTGTCCTTCGAGAACGCAGTGGCCCAGAAGGGCGCACCCCAGGGCGAGGTCCAGCCCGAGATCACCGTCCAGGTTAGCCTGGACGCCCGCAAGCGCGGCAGCGACACCCAGTTCGAGGTGATCACCAAGTACCGCGTCACCTCGACCAACAAGGGCGACGGCGCGACGCTGTTCCTGGCAGAGCTGGACTATGGCGGGGTGTTCCAGATCGAGGGCGTGCCGCAGGATCAGCTGCACCCCTTCCTGATGATCGAATGCCCGCGGATGCTGTTCCCCTATGTGCGTCGCATCATCTCGGACATGACCCGCGACGGGGGATTCCCGGCGTTCAACATGGACCCGGTCGATTTCGTGGCGCTGTATCGCCAGGAACTGGCGCGCCGCGCCCAGACCGCGCAGGCGGCACCCGCTGATCAGCGCCTGTCCTGAGGCCCGATGGCCAAGCCCGCATCGCGTGCCTGGCAGCGGATGCTGTCGGGCCGCAGGCTGGACCTGCTGGACCCGACGCCCTTCGACATCGAGATCGAGGACATCGCCCACGGTCTGGCCTTCGTCGCGCGCTGGAACGGCCAGACGCGCGGCGACTGGCCCTATTCGGTGGCCGAACATTCGCTGCTGGTGGAACAGATCTTCGACGGGCTGAACCCCGGCGGCGATCCCTGCTGGCGGCTGGCGGCCCTGCTGCATGATGCGCCGGAATACGTGATCGGGGACATGATCTCTCCGGTCAAGGCGGCATTGGGGCGGGAATACAGGGCGATGGATGAACGGCTGGCCTCGGCCATCCACCGTCGGTTCGGCCTGCCCGCGACGCTGCCCGTGGCGGTCAAGCGGCGCATCAAGGCCGCCGACCGCGTGTCCGCCCGCCTGGAGGCCGTGACCATCGCAGGCTTTGCCCTGCCCGAGGCGCGGCGTCTTTTCCCCGTCCCCGAGGCGCAGATGCTGCCAGACCTGCAGATCACCCTGCGCCCGCCCGCCCAGACACGGGCCGCGTATCTTGAACAGTTCGCACAGCTGATCGCCCTAATCGACAAGACACGCTGAAACGCAAAAGGGGGCCGCAAAGGCCCCCTGTCGATCACGTCGGCGATGCGTGGATCAGATCAGCAGATCGTCCAGCTCCTTACCGCTTTCCAGGCTTTCCTGCACCCAGCGCGGTTTGCGGCCGCGACCCGTCCAGGTCATCGTCGGGTCCTGCGGGTTGGCGTATTTCGGGGCGACGGTCCCGGACTTGCGCGTCTTGGCGCCGGTCAGCTCGGACAGGTTGAAGCCATGCTCGCGCGCGGCTTCCTCGATGGCCGTCAGGGCTTCGCGCCGCTTGCGGTCCTCATAGGAGTTGATCGCGCGATCCAGCTTAGTCCGCAGGTCGCGCATTTCCTTGAGGGACATGGTGTCGAAATCGATGCTCATTGGTTCCGGTTTCTATATAGGGAATGTTAATCCCCATCCAATATAGACCGTTTTTTTAAACGTTCAATATATTTAAATCGTCACCGTGGTCCGCGTTTTGCCAGAATACGCTGCAATGTCCGGCGATGCATATGCAATCGGCGCGCGGTTTCACTGACATTACGCTCGCATTGCTCATAGACGCGCTGAATATGTTCCCACCGCACGCGATCCGCGGACATCGGGTTTTCCGGTGGCGGCGGCAGCAATTCACCGCTGGAGAGCAATGCGGATGTCACGTCATTCGCGTCGGCGGGCTTTGCCAGATAATCTGTGGCACCCATTTTCACCGCGGCGACGGCCGTGGCGATGGCGCCGTATCCGGTCAGGACGATGATGCGGGCATCGGCGCGCCGTTCGCGCAGCGCCTCGACCACGTCAAGGCCGTTCCCGTCCTCCAGACGCAGGTCCACAACCGCATAGGCGGGCGCACGGCGTTCGATCAGGCGCATCGCACCGGCCACGGTCAGCGAGGTTTCCGGCTGAAACCCGCGCTTTTCCATCGCGCGCGCCAGGCGGGTCACGAAGATCTCGTCATCGTCGACCAGCAGCAGCGAGGCGTCGGGGCCGATTTGTGCGTTCAACTGATCCATCTGTTGGCCTTTTCACGGAATTTAACGGCAAATGGGAAGTCGCGCGGGCAATATCAAACCCCATGCGACAAACTGCCTTATGCAGAGGCATCGGCATAACAGGCGACGGTCTCGGCAATCTGTTCGGGGGTGGTTTCGCGGGAAAAGAATTCGACCGTCTTTCCGCCGGGCATCACCAGATAGGTATTTGTCATGTGATCGACCAGATAATATTCCTGATCCTCTTCGTCATTCAGCTTGAAGTAATTGCGCCAGCCCTTGTTTACGGCGGCAATCTCCTCGTCGCTGCCGGTCAGGCCGATCATGCGGTGGGAAAACAATTCGGTATAGTCCGCCAGAACCTCGGGGGTGTCGCGGCGGGGATCGACGGTGACAAAGACGGTCTGCACATCCTCTCCGGCCTCAGTCAGCAGCGCCTCGGCCTCGGCGTTGCGGGCGCTGTCCAGGGGGCAGACGTCGGGGCAGAAGGTATAGCCGAAATAGAGAAGCGTCGGCTTGTCGAAGACATCCTGGTCGGTGACACGCTGGCCGTCGTCGCGCGTCAGGGTGAAGGGTGTGCCAAAGGCGTCCATGCCCCCCGCGACGCTGCTGCTGCTGCATTGCGCGAACTGGTCGTCGCCCGGACGCATGGTCAGGAACAGCGCCCCGCCCGCCAGCACGCCGATGGCGGCCGCAGTGCCGATCAGCAGGATTTTCCGGTCCGTCATTGGCGGGCCTCCTTCGCGTGTCAAATGCCCGCATTGATCGTCCATCGGCGCGCGGGTATCAAGATCGGGCAATGTCGCAGCAAGGGTCGACGATGTCCACATCCACAGCCCCCGACGACATCGCCGATCCCGACCTGCACCAGGCCATGTCGCGGCCGATCGACACCCCCAAGGCCGAACCGATCCGCATGCGCACGCTGGTGCTGTTGCGCTGGTTCGCCATCGGCGGGCAGATGGCCGCGGTCATCGTCGCGTGGATGATGGGCATCGGCTTCGTCAAGACGCCGATCATCCTGCTGATCGCGGCATCGATCACCATGAACCTGTGGCTGTTTTTGCGCCCGCACAAACGGACCTCTCCGGGGCGCGCGGTGCGGCAGCTGTCCTTCGACCTGGTCCAGATCTCGACGCTGATGGCGCTGACCGGGGGGATGGCCAATCCCTTCGCGCTGCTGGTGCTGGCGCCGGTCACGATCGCGGCCGCGTCGCTGAACGCGCGGCAGGTGCTGGCCCTGGGGCTGGCCACGGTGGCGCTGATCTCGGTCGCGGCGGTCTTCGGGCTGCCGCTGCGCGATCCGGACGGCCAGATCCTGCGGATGGAGCCGATCCTGGCCGTCGGCCACTGGGTCGCGCTGGTCATCGGCGTGGTGTTCTTTGCGGGCTACGCGCATCGGGTGACGGCGGAACTGTCGGACACCTCGGGCGCGCTGTTCGCGACCCAGATGGCCCTGTCGCGCGAACAGCGGCTGCAGCATCTGGGCGGCGTCGTGGCGGCCGCCGCGCATGAGATGGGCACCCCCCTGGCCACCATCAAGCTGATTGCCGGCGAACTGGCGGACGAGTTGCGCGACCGCCCCGACCTGCATGCAGACGCCATCGCCCTACGCGACAGCGCCGACCGCTGCGCGGCGATCCTGCGCAGCATGGGGCGCGCGGGCAAGGACGACCTGCACATGCGCGCGGCCCCGCTGCGCGCCGTGCTGGAGGACGCCGCCCAGCCCCACATGGACCGCGGCCCCCTGATCGAGATCCATGCCGAAGGCCCGGTGATCCACCGCGATCCGGCCATCATCCACGCGCTGCGCAACCTGATCCAGAACGCCGTCGATTTTGCAGAAAGCCGCGTCGTGATCGAGACCCAGGTGACGCAGGGCGCGCTGGTCGTCACGGTGCGCGATGACGGGCCGGGCTATCCGCCGCATCTGCTGTCACGGATCGGCGACCCCTATCTGACCCGGCGCGCCGAGGCGCAGCGCGGCAGCTACGAAGGGATGGGCCTGGGCCTGTTCATCGCCAAGACGCTGCTGGAACGGTCGGGCGCGCGGCTGACCTTTGCCAATGGCGGGCCGGGTGCCATGGTGTCGGTGCGCTGGCCGCTGGATCGCATCCGCGCCCAGGACCGGATCGCGCTGGCCCACAATCCGACCTTCGACGCCTGAGTTTCTTAACGCCCTGTTAATCAAGCCCGGATTATGGTCCCATCGAACGGAAGGGGGCGTCGGCAGTGGACATTCAGGGTGCAGGTCTTGTGGCGATGGCGGTCCTGTGCGGGACGGCGTCGGTTCTTCTGGCGGTGGCAATAATTCGGGTCTGGGACCGCCGACAACCGGGACAGGGCCGCGCGGCACGGGCCGGGCACGCCCTGGACGGCAAGGTGCAGCCGATGGTGTTCCTGTTCCGCGCCGCACGCCTGGTCGACGCGACCGCGCCGGCCCGCGCGCTGCTGGACCGGATGGGCGCGCCGGATGACGACTGGCTGCGCCTGATGCGCTGGATCGGACCGCGCTTTCCCGACGCGCCCGACCGCCTGTCCATGCTGCCCCGCCTTGGCCGGATCGAGCTGGTGGGCCAGCAGGGGCGGGGCAGTGCCACCCTGCGCCTTGTGGCCGAGGATCTGGGCGACCGGCTGTGGCGCGTCAGCGTCACCGATCCGGGCGCCGAGCATGCGGGCATCGTGGTCGATTCGATGTCCCTGCAGGCGATGGAGGAGGAGCTGGACCTGCTGCGCGGCGCACTGGACCAGACGCCGATGCTGGTCTGGCGCCTGGATGAGGAGGACCGCGTGACCTGGGCCAACGCCGCCTATCTGCGCCGTGCCGAGGCCCGGTCCGACGAGGCGCTCGGCTGGCCCCTGCCCCGCCTGCTGGACGCGCCACGCCCCGTGCCGGGTGCGGGCACCGCCACCCGCCGCGCCGGGCTGGAGGATCAGGGCGCGGTGTCCTGGTACGACTGCCACAGCCACCGCATGGGCGACGAGGTGATGATGTTCGCCCTGCCCGCGGACGCCGCCGTGCGCGCCGAACGCAGCCTGCGCGATTTCGTCCAGACCCTGACCAAGACGTTTGCCGACCTGCCGATCGGGCTGGCGATCTTCGATCAGGGCCGGAACCTGCAGCTGTTCAACCCGGCGCTGATCGACCTGACGAACCTGCCGACGGGCTTCCTGACCGCGCGGCCGTCGCTGTTCGATTTCCTGGACCAGCTGCGCGAACAGCGCATGGTGCCCGAACCCAAGGACTATCGCAGCTGGCGACAGCACATGGCCAATCTGGAAAGCGCCGCCGCCAACGGCCACCACGTCGAGACATGGTCCCTGCCGGGCGGGCAGACCTATCGCGTGACCGGCCGCCCCCATCCCGACGGCGCGGTGGCCTTCCTGTTCGAGAACATCACGTCTGAAATGTCGCTGACCCGCGAATTCCGGGCAGAGCTGCTGCTAGGCGCGCATGTCCTGGACGGGCTGGAGGACGGGCTGGTGGTCTTTTCGGACGCAGGCCAACTGGTCCTGTCGAACCAGGCCTATCGTGGCTTGTGGGGCGCGCCGCCCGAAAGCCTGGCCGATGCCATCGCCACCTGGGAGGCCGCGGCCCCCGCCGGGCGGGGCTTTGCGGCGCTGCGCGACGCGCTGAACCATGCCGATGCGCCGCGGGCCAGCGGCGCGATGGCCGGCCCCCAAGGCCAGCTGCTGGGCTGGACCGTCACCATCCTGTCGGGCGGGCGGCGGATGCTGCGTTTCGGCATCGCCTCGGGACAGGTGATGTCCCAGGGCCTGCCCCAGGACACGCGCCCCCTGTCCAGCGCGATCGGCGCTGACTGATCAGTAGTCGCGCTCGAAGAACACCCCAAGCGAGCTGCCCCCGTCGCTGCCCACCGATCCCCGCGCCCGCAGCGACTGCGTGATATCCAGGTTCAGGTTGATCGACGACCGCCCCCCCTCGCCCACCGAGACGTCGGTATAGACGTTCTCGGACAGATAGCGTCCGGCACGCAGTTCGATGTTGCCCTCGTCGTCGGTCGTCAGGTCCAGGTCGTCCAGGCCCGCGCTTTCGCGCAGGTTGCTGATGATCCCGTCACCGCCGCGCCCGGCCAGCACCGCGATGGCATTGGCCAGCTGTGCCGCCTGAAGCGGGCTGATGCTGTCCAGCCCCCGCCCGAACAGCAGCTGGGACAGCACCTCCTCCTGCGGCAGTTCCGGAGAGGATTCGAAGCTGATGTCGGGGTCGCGGACCTCTCCGTCGATGATGATGCGGGTGGTGATCTCGTCGCGCTCGGTCTCGGCGACCAGGCGGATGACGGGGATCAGGCTGCCCTGCAGCTCGACCAGACCCTCGGTCAGGTTGAAGCGGCTGCCCAGCAGGTCGACCCGACCGCGGATCAGCTGCAGGTTGCCGATGGGGATCGCGTTGCGGGCGGTGCCCTGGATGCGGAAGCCGCCGCCCAGTTCCGCGTCGATCCCGCGGCCGCGGATGAACACCCGGTTGGGCGCGTTGATGACCAGGTCCAGCGCCGGCGGCCGTCCCGGCGTGGCCGGCGGCCCCGACATGCCCGCGTCGCGCGAGGCCTGGCTGGGATAGGGCTCCAGCCCGGCCTTGGCGCGCGTGGCGCGGACCGGCGGGCGCTGGTTGCCGACATGGGTGATGTCGGGGATCGCCCGTGCACCGCCCAGGCCGGTCGAGGGGATTCGGATCTCGGTCTCACCCAGGTCGATGCGGCCGGACAGGGTCTGGCCGGTCGCGGCCGTTCCGCTGAAGCGGACCTGCCCGTCGATGATCGTCTGGTACAGGTTCGGGTCGCGCAGCACGACCTGCGCCAGCGCGACCGAGATGTCGGTCGCCCCGTTCGTCAGGTCCACCGGCCCGGACAGCGTCACCCGCCCCCCGGCCGAGACGTTGGCCGCCCCGTCGATCTGCAGCCGCCCCGACTGGAACCCGGCGGTGACGTCGATCCCGTCCAGCCGCACGCCCAGGCCCGGATCGGCCAGCTGGCCGTTGGTCAGCCGCACCTGTCCCGACACCGCCTGCAGAGACGGGGCGCCCTGGACACGCAGGTTGATCGCCAGCGGGCCCGACACGCTGCGGGTCCGCAGGGTCGTGTTGGCCAGCGCGGAATCCTCGCTGCCATTGACGCCCAGATCGACGGTCGATCCGTCGCGGGCGGCGGTGCCCGCGATGCGCAGGTCGGTGCTGCCCGGCGCGGTGGCGCGCAGGTCGACCGCAAAGGACGGGCCCTCCTCGCGCACGGTTCCGGTCACCGCGACGGCGCCCGGAAATTCGGGGACGATCAGTCCCAGATCGGCCAGCCGCGCGTTCAGGTTGATGCCCGTCGCGGGCGCCCCGTCCGCGGTCACCTGCAATTGCGGGTTGGTCACGTTCAGCCGCTGGACCGAGATGCCCTGCGCCCCCTGGCTGGCGGCCACATCGAACCGGGTCTGCCCCGTCAGGATCGGATCGATCCGCGGCTGGCCCAGGGACAGGCCGCTGGCGGTTCCGGTGGTCTCGATCCGGCGCGTGGTGCCGTCATCGGTCAGCCGCGCTTCGGCTTGGACCGCGCCGCTGATGCCGTTGCCCAAGAACCGCAGATCGCCCGCGTTCAGCGTGGCCGCGACATCGGTCGCCCCGGCGCCGACCTGGCCCGTGGCACTGGCCGACAGGCGCGGGTTCTCGACCTGCGCGGTGTCGATGGTGAAGATGCCGCCCTGTTCGGTGCCGGTCACGGACAGGCGCGTCTCGCCCGCCAGGGCGCCGTCCACCTGCGCCTGGCCGAAGGACAGGTCGCGCCCAGTCCCGATCACGGCCAGCCTGCGGATGCCGTCGCCGGCCTCGGCAAAGCTGCCCTGCGCCTGCAGGCTGCCGCGCCATCCCGACCCGAAGGGCGCCAACGACGCGACGTTCACGTCGCCGGTCAGATCGGTGACGCCCGGACCATAGGTCCCCTGCACCACCGCGCGCATCTGGTCATTGGTCAGCCGGCCCTCGGTGATCGTCACGACCCCGTCGCGTTCCGACGCCTGCAGCGCAAGCTGGGTCGTCCCGGTCAGCGCGCCATCCGCCCCCGTCGCGCCCAGGGACAGGTCCTGCCCGCTGCCGGTGACGTCGATCAGCCGTGCGCCATCCTCCTCGCGCAGCGTGGCGCGGGCCTGAAACCCGCCCGCCCAATCGGCGCGGATCGAGGACAGGTCAACGACCGCCACCTGCGCGACGGCGTCCAGCGCGCCCTGGGCAAAGCTGCCCTGCACATCCGCGCTCAGCTGCGGGTTGGCCAGCCGGAAATCCTCCAGCTGAAAGCCCTGCGCCGTCTGCAGCGCGCTGGCGGTCAGCTCGGTCTGCCCGCTCAGCGCATTGTCCAGCGCCTCGATGCCGATGCGCAGATCCTGGGCCTGCCCGTTCAGGGTCAGGCGGCGCTGGTTCTGCGGTCCGGTGACCTCGGCCGTGGCCTCCAGCGACCCGCCCAGTTCGGGGCCGGCATCCGCCAGCGACGGCATGGATACCTGCGCGCGCAGATTGCTGGAGGTCGAGTTGATCAGGCCCTGCGCGGTCGCGGTCAGGCGGCTGGCGTTGACGCGGAAATCCTCGACCTCAAGTCCCAGCTCGTCGCGGCGCGCCTGCAGCAGGATCGTGGATTCGCCGTCCAGAAGCCGGTCCAGCTGCGGCTGGTCCAGCGCGATGTCGCGGCCCGACACGCGCGCGTCGATGTCGAAGCTGCGGTTCAGCAGGACGTAATAGCCCTCGACCGTGGCATCCGCGCTGCCGGTCAGCGGCCGGCCCGCGACGCCCGACAGGCGCGTCAGGTCGGTATACCGGGCACCCGCATCCACCGACAGCGTGATGCCGCTGCCCAGGCCCGAGACCAGGAAGTTGCCATCCAGACCGTAATCCGCGCCGCGGACCCGCAGGTTGGTGATGTCGACCGCGTTGCCGGGGGTAAAGTTGAACCCGGTCCGCCCCTCGATCTGCGTGCCCACGGCCTCGGCCAGGGACGCGTCGTCGAAATCCAGATCGCGGGCGGCAAAGTCGATGGCGCCGATGACCTCGGACAGGGCGCCCTCGTCCAGGAAGATCTGGCCGCGCCCGGCCAGGTCCAGCGCGCCAAGCGCCACCCCGTCCAGGTTCAGCGCGCCGATGCCCCCGTCCAGGCGCCAGCCGTCGCTTTGCGCCGCGTCATAGTCAAAGGTCAGCCGCCCGGAATCCACCGTCGCCCCCTCGCCCGCGAAGGGCAGCGGGACGGGCACCTGCGGGGCGCCCGCGTCGCGGCCCAGCATCACCTGCAGATTGGCCTGCTGGGGCGCGGACTGGTCGTTCGTCGACAGCGACCCGGCAATGCGCAGCGCCTCGGTGCGGATGTCCAGACGTGGAATGTCCAGGCGGCCGGTCTCGGCCCGCCAGCCTTCGGCCAGCAGCTGGGTGTCCTGGCCAAAGAAGGCCCGGTCCTGCGGGCGCAGCAGCGACGCGACATCGCCGCCCAGCTGGAACCGGAATCCGGTGCCGGGGGTGCCGTCGGCGCCGGTCTGGCCGTTGGCGCTGACCTTTCCGGTGATGCGGGGCTGGCCGTTCGTGGCCAGACGGATGTCGGCGGCGAAATCGCGGATCTGGCCCTCGCCGCTGATCTGGGCGGTCAGGGCGGGCTTGTCATAGATGCCGACAAGGTTGGCCAGCAGGCCGTCGGCGGCCTCGTCCAGGCCCAGGTTCAGGCGCAGGATCTGCGTCTCGTTGGCATAGCCTGCGTCCAGCACGAACTGGCCGCGCGGGCCGTCTAGGCGGTCGACGGTCAGCTGGGCCGTGCCCTCGCCCCCCTCAAGGCTGATGCCGCCCGAGATGCTCAGCGCGGCCTCGACCCCGATGACCGGTTCGCCCAGCATCACGCGGTCGGCGCGGATCTGTTCGATGTTCAGCGACACGGGCAGTTCGGGCAGCGCAAAGACCGGCGCCTCGGCCTGCACGGCCGGTTCGTCCGACTGTGGCAGGCGGGGCAGCAGGATCTCGTCGGCGGACAGCTCCGCGATCTCGATCCGGCGGCGCAGCAGGGCGCTGCGGTTCCACTGGATCGCGCCGTTGCGCAGGGTCAGATAGGCGCCGTCCTCGTCCGAGATGCGCAGTTCGGTGAAGGTCGCGCGCGAGGACAGCGCGCCCTGGAACCCCTCGATCACCACCTGGCGCCCCTCTCCGGACAGGTTGCTTTCCAGCAGTCCGGTCAGAAATCCGCGGTCGCTGTCGGCCTCGGCGCTGATCTCGGCGGCGCTTTGGCCCAGCACGGCCATCGGGAACAGGACGACAAAGGCGGTGATCCAGAACTTGCGCATCAGAATGCCTGCCCCAATCCAAGGTAAAGTTGCACGCCGTTGCCGGTGTCGCCGCTGACCGGCCCGGCCACGTCGAACCGCAGCGGCCCGATCGGCGTGTCATAGCGCACGCCCAGACCGGCGCCCGCGTGATGGTCGCCCTCGCCGCCGAAGGCGTCGCCCGTCCAGACCTGGCCGTAATCGGCAAAGGCCACGACGCCGATCTTCTCGCGCACCTGGACGCGGAATTCGGCCGTGGCGCTGGCGACCGACAGGCCGCCGGTCTTGATCGGGCCGTCCGGGCCCGCGATCTCCTCGACCCCCAGGGACTGATAGGGATGGCCGCGCACCGTGCCGCCCCCGCCCGAGAAGAACAGATAGTTGCGCGGCGTCGTGGCAAGCTCGCTGCCAAAGACCGACCCCGCCCGCGCCCGGCCCGCCAGGGTGAACCGGTCATCGGCGCCGAACGACCGGAAGGCCCGCCCCTCGGCCAGGGCGCGCATGCCGGAACTGGTGTCCTCGAATCCGGCAAAGGGCGTCACCTCGGCGGACAGATAGAAGCCGCGCTTGGCGTTGTTCTGATCCTCGCGGCGGTCCCAGATCACGTCCATCGGCAGGGCCAGGACCTTGAAGTCGGTGCGCCCGTTGGCATCGAAGACGCGCGAGTACTGGTATTCCAGCGCCGCGTCGGCGGTCAGGCGATCGCTGAAGATGTGGTTCAGACCGAAACCCAACGTCGCCAGGTCCTCGTCGTAATCCTCCTCGCGCATCTGGGCCACCTCGGCCTCGACATAGGCGGTGGTGTCGGGGGTGATCGTGGCGGGGCGTTCCAGACGGATCGTCAGCTCGTCGTCGCGGTCGCTGGTCTCGGATCCGATGTCCTTGATCCGCCCGTCGATGCGCAGACGCTCGCCCCCGCCCAGCAGGTTGCGGTGCATCCAATACGCCGACACCAGCGCCCCGTCCGTGGTCGAGATCTCGGCGCCGGCCCCGATGCGCCGGGGGGGCTGTTCGACCACGGCCAGGTCCACGTCCAGCGTGTTGCCGGGGCTCAGCGTCTCTGCCTCCTGCAGGGTGATCGCCGAGAACACGCCGGTGCGGCGCAGGCGCTGGCGGACGGTGTCCAGTTCCTGGGGGTCGAAGCGCTCTCCCTCGGGGAAGCCGGCGATCTTGCGCAGGCGGCGTTCGTTCAGGCGCTGGTTGCCGCTGACGGACATGCGCCCGAAGGTGACGGCCGGGCCGGGTGACAGGGCGATGCGGCTGTCGACCTGATCGGCGTCGTGATCGGCCACGATCTGCTGGTCGGCGACATCGGCCTTGGCATGGCCATAGGCGCGCCAGCCGTCCACACCCGCCAGGGCCGTGCTGCGCATGACGCCAGTGCCCGCGATCTCGCCCGTGGCGTATTCGTCCGGGATCTCGGTGCCGGGGGCCACCGGGGCCATCTGGGCGCGCGAGAAGCGGAAGACCGGGCCGGGATCGACGGTCACGACGACACGGGACACCTGGGCGGGCGCGTCCAGGGGCGCCACCTCGGCGGCCTCGACCCCGTCCAGGGTGATGGTCACGGCGCCATCGTAGAACCCCTGATCGTACAGCAGGCCCAGGATGCGGGCGTAATCGCCGCGCGCGGCCGCCAGCACGTCCTGTCCGGTGGTGCGATCCTCGTTCAGCGCGCCGGTCAGCAGCAGCGACTGGCGGATCTGGCGGGTCAGCCCGTCGTCCCCGCCGGCGACCTGCACGTCCAGCGCGACGGGCCCCTCGGATTCGCTGCTGCCGCCGAACAGGCCCGAGAACGGAGAGCTGCTTTGCGCCATCGCGGCACCCGCCACGCCAAGCGCCGTCCCTGCCACCAGGATCGCCCTAAGATATGCCCGCATCGCCTGCCCCGTCTTTTTGCTTGCGTCAATTCAAACAGGATCGACGGGGCGAATCCAGCAATCTTTGGGGATTTTCCCGGATTGGCAGTTAACCTTTGCGGGACCAGCGAAGCCTAGCCCAGGGCCGCCAGGCAGCCGTGCAGCGCCGCCATGTCGTCGCGGATCAGAAAGACCGGCGTGTTTTCAGGGATATGGCGCATGTGGCTTTCCGCCAGGAAGGCCGGTTCGAACAGCGCCATCCGGTCGGCGATGCTGCGACCCACGCTGCCGGCCAGGAACAGCCCCTCCAGCGGCATGAAGCGCAGCGACAGTTCGCGGCACAACAGCCCGACCAGTTCGGCGAACAGGTCATAGGTCGCGACGGCCGCCGGATCGCCCGCCTCGGCGGCGCGGGCGACGTCCTCGCTGCGCATGGGGGCGGTGCCGGTCATCGCGGCGTGCAGGCGCGACAGGCCGCGGCCCGCGAACGTCTCCTCGGTCGAGAAGAAGCCGGCCGCGGCGTCGGTGCCGACGCGGTCCTGAAGGCGGGCCATGATGTTGGCGGGCAGATGGGTGTGCCCCTCCTCGGCCTCGAGGACGGTGATCGCGCCGCCGGGCAGCACGCGCACCGCGCAGACGTTGAAGCCGGTGCCCAGGCCCACGACCAGCGCCTGCCCGTTGCGGGCGCGGGTCACGGGGGCCGCGCGCAGCGTGCCCAGCTGTTCGCCCGCCAGCGACGGGGTGGAATAGCCAAGCGCCGACAGGTCGTTGATCAGCCGCACGTTGTCGGCATCGGTCAGCCGCGCCAGGTTGTCCTCGTCAAAGGACCAGTCGCGGTTGGTCAGCCGCGCGCGTCCGCCGCTGACCGGTCCCGCCACGGCGATGCACATGGACGAGATGTTGGGCTGGTGCTGTTCCGCCATGAACTGGCGCACCACGTCGTCGAAGCTGGCAAAGTCGTCGCCCTTGAAGCGGGTGACCGTGCCGGCGTCGATGGACCCGTTGCGCGCGATCGCCATCCGCGCATTGGTTCCGCCCACATCGCCCAGAAGCATCGCCATGCTGTCACCCCTTCTCAGTTCAGCCGTTCCCCGTCCTTAGGCGAGAAGTACGACACTTTCGAGAGGTCGAATGCCAGCGGAAACGGCTGGCGCGCGCGGACGGCGCTTTCCGCGCGCAGCCGCGCGGTGACAGCCTTGCCGCCCAGATGGGTCACGGCGAAGGTGTCGGCACCCGCCGGTTCGACGATCTCGATCATCACGTCGCCGCCCGCACCCTGCGCGGTTCCGGGCAGATGGGCATTGCCCGTCGCCTCGTGGATGTCCTCGGGGCGCACGCCCAGGACGATCTGGTCGGGCAGGTCGCGGGCCACCGGGTCGGTGATGACCAGCGGCGTGTCGCCGGGGCGGTCGATCTCGATCCGGGTCTGGCCCGCCTCGGACCGGACGCGGGCCGGGATCAGGTTCATCGCCGGGCTGCCCATGAAATCGGCCACGAACATGTTGGCGGGCTTGTTGTAGATCTCGGCCGGGGTGCCGATCTGCTGGATCACGCCGCCCTTCATGACGACGATCTTGGTGGCCAGCGTCATCGCCTCGATCTGGTCATGGGTGACATAGACGATGGATGCGTTCAGGTCCTGGTGCAGCTTCTTGATCTCGGTCCGCATGGACACGCGCAGCTTCGCGTCCAGGTTGGACAGCGGTTCGTCGAACAGGAACAGCGCGGGGTCGCGGACCAGGGCGCGACCCATGGCGACGCGCTGGCGCTGGCCGCCCGACAGCTGGCCCGGCTTGCGGTCCAGCAGCGGTTCGATCTGCAGCTGGCGCGACACCTCGGCCAGCTTGGTGGCCTGGGTCGCCTTGTCGACGCCGCGCACCTTCATGCCGAAGGTGATGTTCTTGGCGACCGACATCGTCGGGTAGAGCGCATAGGACTGGAACACCATCGCGATGTCGCGGTCCTTGGGGCTGACGCCCGTCACGTCGCGGTCGGCGATGCGGATGGCGCCGCCGGTGATCGGCTCCAGCCCCGCGATGCAGTTCAGCAACGTGGACTTGCCGCAGCCCGACGGGCCGACCAGCACCAGGAAGTCGCCCTCGTCGATGCTGATGTTGATGTCGTGCAGAATATGGGTGTCGCCATAGGCTTTCTGCAGGTGGTCGATTTCCAGAATGGGCATGGCTTATCCCTTGACGCTGCCGGCGGTCAGGCCGCGGATGAAGTATTTGCCGGCGACGACATAGACCAGCAGCGTGGGCAGGGCGGCGATGATCGCCGCGGCCATGTCCACGTTGTAGGCTTTGACGCCGGTGGTGGAGTTGACGATGTTGTTCAGGGCGACGGTCACGGGCTGCGACCCGGCCCCGCTGAAGCTGACGCCGAACAGGAAGTCGTTCCAGATCTGCGTGAACTGCCAGATGACCGACACGGTGATGATCGGCAGCGAAATGGGCAGGAAGATCGACCAGAAGATGCGGAAGAAGCCCGCCCCGTCGACCTTGGCCGCGCGCACCAGTTCCTGCGGGATGGTGACATAGTAGTTGCGGAAGAACAGCGTGGTGAAGCCCAGGCCATAGATCACGTGGACGAAGATCAGCCCCGGAATGGTGCCCGCAAGGCCCATCAGGCCCAGCATCTGCGCCATCGGCAGCAGCACCACCTGAAACGGGATGAAGCAGCCGAACAGGATCGCGGCAAAGAACAGGTTCGCGCCGCGGAACCGCCACTGGGCGAAGACATAGCCGTTCAGCGCGCCGATGATGGTCGAGATCATCACCGCGGGCACGGCCATCAGGACGCTGTTCCAGAAGAACGGGCGCAGGCCCTCGCACTGGGTGCCGGCGCAGGCGGACGACCAGGCCTCGGCCCAGGGGGCGAAGGTGATCTCTCGCGGCAGGGCCAGCAGGCTGCCGGTGCGGATCTCCTCCAAAGATTTCAGCGATGTCGTCAGCATGACGAACAGCGGCATCAGATAGAACAGGGCGAACAGGATCAGGATCCCGTACAGGCCCCACCGCAGCACGGTCTTACTTGTCATGGCGCGGCCTCAATTCGCTGTAGAGATAGGGAACCACGATGGCAAAGATGACCATCATCATGATCATGGCGCTGGACGCCGCCTGCCCCAGGTCGCCGCGCGAGAACGCCATGGCGTACATGTAGGTCGCGGGCAGGTCGGTGGCATAGCCCGGTCCGCCGCCGGTCAGCGCGATGACCAGGTCGAACGCCTTGATCGCCAGGTGCGCCAGCACGATGAAGGCCGACAGGAAGATCGGCGCCATTGTCGGGATGATGATCGCGGAATAGATGCGGTGCGTGGGAATGCCGTCGACCTGGGCCGCGCGGATGATCTCGGTGTCGACCGAGCGCAGTCCGGCGAGGAACAGCGCCATCACGAACCCGGATGCCTGCCAGACAGCCGCCAGCACGACGGTATAGATCGCCATTTCCGGCTTGATCAGCCAGTCGAAGGTGAAATTCTCGAACCCCCATCCGCGGATCGCCTGCTGGATGCCCAGGCCCGGGTTCAGGATCCATTTCCAGGCGGTGCCCGTCACGATCAGCGACAGCGCCATGGGATAGAGATAGATGGTGCGCAGGACGCCCTCGGCCCGGATCTTCTGGTCCAGGAAGATCGCCAGCATCAGCCCGATCGCCATCGAGATGACGATGAACAGGGCGCCGAAGATGAACAGGTTGTTCATCGCCACGTCCCAGCGGGGGGCGTCGAACAGCCGCTGATATTGCGTGATACCGTCCAGTTCATAGCGCGGCATCAGCCGCGAGCGGGTGAAGCTGATCCAGGCCGTCCAGGCGATGAAGCCATAGACAAAGACCAGGATCGCCACGAAGGACGGCGCCAAGACGACCTTGGGCACGTTGCGTTCAAGCCATTCCATTCCGGTAAACCCCCAAAGAAAAACCCCGCGCCCGCGATCCGGGGCGCGGGGTCGTCAGGCCGTGATCACATCGCGTTGGCGACGGCGTCGGCCAGTTGCGCCACGGCGTCGTCCGACGACATGTCGCTGTTGAAATGCGCGGTCACCACGTCGGTGATCGCACCGGCCGGCGCGCCGCGCAGCGCCATGCCATGCGCATAGCTGGGCAGCAGGGAGCCGTTTTCCGCATCCGCGGTCATATCGGCGTTCGACTGCTTGGCGCAGTCGTCGAAGTCGTCCAGCGCCACGTCGGTACGGGCCGGGATCGAGCCCTTGTTCAGGTTGAACGTCTTCTGGAAGTCCGGGCCCATGATCAGGCTGGCCAGAAGGGCCTGGCCCTGCTGCTTGTCCTCGCCGTCCAGCTCGAAGAAGGCGAAGCTGTCGACGTTGTAGAGGAAGCCCTCGCCCGGGGTGGGCGCGCAGACGAAGTCGACGCCCGGCTGCTTGCCGGCGGCCAGGAACTCTCCCTTGGCCCAGTCGCCCATGATCTGGAAGGCGGCCTCGTTGTTCATGACCATGGCCGTGGCCAGGTTCCAGTCACGACCCGAGAAGTTGTCGTCGACAAAGCCGCGGATGGTCCGCATCTGGTCGAAGACCTGCTTCATCGTGTCCGAGGTCAGCGCCTCGGGGTCCAGATCGACCAGCGCCTGCTGATAGAATTCCGGCCCGCCCAGCCCAAGAACGACCGTCTCGAAGATGGTCGCGTCCTGCCAGTTCTGACCGCCATGGGCCAGGGGCGTGATGCCCGCGGCCTGCAGCTTCTCGGCCGCGGCGTTGAACTCTTCCCAGGTCGTGGGCATCTCGATGCCGTTCTCGTCCAGGATCTGCTTGTTGCCCCAGATCCAGTTCACGCGGTGGACGTTCACCGGTGCGGCGCACCACTGGTCCTCGCACTTCATGTGGGCGGCGATCTGCGCGGGCAGCACGTCCGCCCAGCCGTTCCCCTCGGCAACAGTGCCGATGTCGGCCAGGCCGGTCTCCTCGTACCATTCCTGGATCGCGGGGCCCTTCAGCTGCACGGCGGTCGGCGCGTTGCCGGCCAGCACACGGGCGCGCAGCGCGGTCATCGCGGCGTCACCGCCGCCGCCGGCCACGGGCATGTCGGTCCAGGTGCCGCCCTCGGCCGCGAACTGCTCCTGCAGGACGGCGACCGATTTCGCCTCGCCGCCGGACGTCCACCAGTGCAGCACCTCTGCGGTGGGTTCGGCCATCGCCGGCGCAGCCAGCATCACGGCGGTCGAAGCCGCCAGAACGGATTTGATGTTCATGGATCCTCCCAGATCTATCCCGCGCGGATTCGGTGATCCGCGTGTGGGTCGATCATGCCGCAAGCCCAGTCATGTCCGCAACGCAGTGCAGCCATGCGCCCAGCAGTTTTCGCAGCGTTACGTTACAAACTGTTACGTAACCCCTCCCTGCGATGCTAGATCACGGATCGGAGGACTGTTGATGAGCCTGCACCGCCTTCTGCTGGTCGAGGATGACGCCGACATGGCCGCCATGCTGGCCGCCTATCTGCAGCGCCACGGCCTGCACGTGACGCGCGCCGACAGCCGCGCGACCGCGCTGGCCGCGCTGCGTGGCGGCCGGGTGGACCTGATCCTGCTGGACGTGTCCCTGGGCGATGACGACGGCGTGGCGATCTGCGCCGAGATCCGCGAGGCGCAGGACGTGCCCATCATCATGGTCAGCGCCCTGTCCGCCGACCACCAGCGCATGGCCGGCTACGAGGTCGGTGCGGACGACTATATCGCCAAGCCCTTCAACCCCGACCTGCTGCTGGCGCGCATCCGGGCGGTGTTGCGCCGCGCGGGCCGGGCACCCAGCCTGTCCCACCGCAAGCGCGACAGCGTGCTGCGGTTCGCGGGCTGGCGCTATGACGCGCGGCGCGACGAGGTGACCGCCCCCGGCGGCTGGCAAGTCAGCCTGTCGTCACGCGAAACAGCGCTGCTGCGGGTGTTCCTGGCCAATCCGCTGATCCCCCTGACCCGCGACGAGATCGCCGCCGCGCTGGACGATGACGAGGCGGCCGAGGGGCGCGCGATCGACATGCTGGTCGGCCGGCTGCGCCAGAAGACCGACCCGGCGCTGATCCGGACCGAACGGGGGCTGGGCTATGTGCTGTCGGCCGAGGTCGCGCGTGACGCTGACTGACCGCCTGTCGCTGCGGGTGGTGGCAAGCCTGTGGGTCGTGCTGGCGATGCTGGCGGGCGGCGGGTCGGTCTGGCTGTGGACCGCCAGCGACGCGACCTGGGACGCGCATCTGAACCGCGCCTACATCGCCGGTCTGGCGCTGGCCGACAGCCTGGAGGCGGGCAGCGCCCTGCCCCAGGGCCTGTCCCAGGTCCAGCTGCGCGCCGCGCCCGACCTGCCGCCCGGCTGGCGGCAGACGGTGATCACCCTGACCGGCGGCGGCAGGCCCGACCTGTCGCAGGGCGCGCGGCTGTCGGTGCGCATCCAGTCGCCCGACCTGACCTATCCCGCGGCCGAGGTGCAATCCGTCGGCGGCGGCAGCCAGGCCGCGGGCCTGGCCTCGATCACCCGCACCCTGGCGCGGTTCTGCAGCGAGCCGCGGCTGTTCGTGCAGCAGGACACCGGCCCATGGATCCGCGTGGACGGTGCGCCCGTCTGGGGCTGCCAGGCCGCGCCGCCCGACCGCCGCCTTCTGGCCGGGGCGCTGGCCCTGGGGGCGCTGGCCCTGCTGCTGGGCTGGGTGGCGGGGGTCGCGGGGGCGTTCACCGCCTTTGCGGCCGCGCTGCGCGATCACCGCGCCCGCACCGCCGCCCTGCCCGTCGGCGGCGTGATCGAGCTGCGCCAGACCGCCGAGGCCGTGAACGCCTATGTCGCCCAGGACCGCGCCGCGCTGGAGAACCGGGCCCTGGTCCTGTCGGGGGTCAGCCACGACCTGGGCACCCCCGCCACCCGTCTGCGCCTGCGCAGCGCGATGATCGAGGATGCCGCCCTGCGCGACCGCCTGGACCGCGACATCGACGAGATGACGACGATGATCGACGGCGTCCTGACCTATACCCGTGCCGAGATCGGGGCCGAACCGTTCCGCCAGCTGTCCCTGACGTCGCTGGCCGAGGCGGTCGTGGCCGATTACCAGGACGTGGGCCTGCCCGTGACGCTGCGCCAGTCGTCGCTGCCCCCTGCCCGCGCCGGCACGCTGTTTTCACGAACCACCAGCCGTCCGACGATGGACAGCCACGCCCTGCTGATGCGCGGCCAGCCCACCGCGCTGCGCCGCGCGTTGTCCAACCTGATCGACAACGCGTTGAAATACGGGCGCGAGGCGCAGGTGCTGACCGGCGGCGACGCGGACGAGGCCTGGATCTCGGTCACCGACCGCGGATCGGTCCTGACCGAGGACGATCTGGCGCGCCTGACCGGGGCCTTTCAGCGCGGAGAGAATGCCGGCACTGCCAGCGGCGTCGGGCTTGGCCTGGCCATCGTGTCGACCATCGCCGCGCAGCATGGCGGACGGCTGGAATTCCACCGCGCGCCGCAGGGTCTGGAGGCCCGCCTGGCACTGGCGCGCAGCTGGGCGTAAGACGGGCCGACGGAACTCTTGCGAACAAAACCGCGTTTTGTTGGGGAATTCGCAAGAAAGGCTATCATCATGACCCGTGCAGACCGCATCACCCGCCTTGGCTGCGCCGGCGTCGTGGCGCTGCTCAGCGTCACGCCGGCGTTGTCGGCCAGCCCCAATCAGCCAGTTCAGGGCTGGAGCGCGATGCAGGGCATTGAGCCTGCCGCCCTGGTGGAGGATATCCAGACCATGCCGGTTTCGGAAATGGCCGTCGACGACCAACCCTATTGCGCCGATGATGCAGAAATCGCCGCGACGTTGGAACAGGATTTCGCGGAACATCCCGTCGACATGACCGGCGTGCAAGGCACCCAGCTGTGGGGGTCAGATCAGCTGGGGACATGGACGCTGGTCGCGCCGCGCGATGATCAGACCAGCTGCATCATCGCCAGCGGCATCGGCTTCAGCGATGACCGCAGCACGCAGGCCTATTTCCAAGTCGCAGGGCTGTAATCAGCCCACACGACGCAAGAAGGCCCGTGTGCGGTCGTCCTGCGGATTGCCAAAGATCTGCGCAGGCGGCCCCTGTTCCACGATGCGCCCACCTTCCATGAAGACCACCCTGTCCGCGATTTCGCGGGCAAATTGCATTTCATGGGTCACGATCAGCATGGTCTGGCGTCCGTCGGCAATGCGGCGGATCAGGTCCAGAACCTCGCCCACCCATTCGGGGTCCAACGCGCTGGTCGGTTCGTCGAACAGCATCAGGTCGGCGTCCAACGCCATCGCGCGACCGATGCCGACACGCTGCTGCTGACCGCCGGACATGGCCGCCGGATAGCTGTCGCCCCGATCCGCCAAGCCGATCTGGGTCAGAATGTCATCCGCCCGCGCCCGCGCCTTGTCGGCGGACCAGCCGCGCACGGTGGTCAGCCCTTCGGTGACGTTGCCGCGGGCGGTCTTGTTGGCGAACAGCGCATAGTTCTGGAACACGAACCCCGTCCGCCGCCGCAGGCCCAGGATCTGCGCCTTGGTCGCGCGTGCGGCATCGACCGTCACGTCGCCCATGCGGATCGTGCCCTGATCGGGCGTGTCCAGCCAGTTCAGGCAGCGCAGCAGTGTCGATTTCCCAGTTCCAGACGGCCCGATGATCGCCACGCGTTCCCCCGGCTCCAGGCACAGGTCGATGCCGTCCAGAACCGTGTTGTCGCCAAAGCACTTGACCAGTCCGGTGATCTCGATCTGACAGCTCATCGTGCGACGGCCTTTCCAAGGCTGGATTCCAGCCGGCGCTGGCCGACCGACAGGGTTTCGACGATCACCCAATAGAACAGCGCGACCACCAGGAACGCCTCCAGGTACAGAAAGCTGCCTGCGGCCTCCTTCTGGGCGGCGCCCATCATCTCGGTCACCCCCAGGGTGAAGGCCAGCGAGGTGCTTTTGATCATGTCGATGAAATAGTTCATCAGCGTTGGCGCCGCGGTCCGCGCAGCCTGGGGCAGGATGATCCGGCGCAGAAGCTGTCCCTGGGTCATGCCGATGGAGGCTGCCGCCTCCCACTGGCTGCGGTCGACGCCCAGGATGGCGCCGCGGATGCTTTCGGCCATATAGGCCGAGAAATGCAGCGTCAGGCCGATGATCGCGGCGGTGACGCCGTCGATGCCGGTCATCGCAGGCACGATCTGGGGCAAGCCGAAATAGAACAGGAACAGCTGCACCAGCAGCGGCGTGCCGCGGAAGAAGCTGATGAACACCGCCACGATGCGGTCCAGGACCGGCACGCGCAGCACGCGCACGATGGCCAGCGCCGACCCCAGGGTCAGCGCCGCCACCATCGCGACGATCGCCATGAACAGCGTCAGCGGCACATAGCCGGCGATGACCGGGACCAGGTCCCACATGTAGGCGGTGTCCAGAGGCCGCATGTTACTGCGACACGGGCTGCGTCACGTCGGCATCCAGCCATTTCTGAGAGATCTCGGCCAGGGTGCCGTTCTCCTTCAGGGTGGTGATGGCCGCGTCAACGCGGTCGCGCAGCGCCTGACCGGCCTCGTCTTTGCGGAATGGCAGGGCGTTCCTGATCTCCGAGAAGGGCTCTCCGGCCAGTTCCAGCGGCAGCGGGCTCTGCGCGATCACCTGGGCCGAGGACACGCGGTCCATGACGAAGGCGTCGACCCGGCCCAGCGCCGTGTCCTGTTCGATGTTGCTTTCATAGGTGCGGATGTCGATCTGGTCGGCATTGGGCAGTTCGCGCAGCAGCTGTTCGAAGTTCGACCCCAGGTTCACCGCGACCGTCTTGCCGTCCAGGCTATCCGGCCCCTCGATCGCGGCCGGGTTGCCCTCGCGCGTGACGATCTGGGCGCCGTCATAGACATAGGGCTGGGTGAAGGCGAATGCCGCCTCGCGTTCGGGGGTGATGGTGATCTGGTTGGCGATGGTGTCGATGCGGTTCGATTCCAGCGCGCCGATCAGGCCCGAAAAGGACATCGTGACGAATTCGACCTCGTCGCCGGTCTCTTCGGCGATGGCGTTCAGGAAATCCACCTCGAAGCCCTGCAGTTCATCCGCACGGGTGAAGGTGAAGGGGAAATAGCCGCCGGACATGCCGACGCGGATCGTGTCGGCCGCGGCGGGCAGGGCGGTGGTCAGGGCAAGGGCGGCGGTCAGGACAAGCGTGCGCACGGGAAATCTCCATAGGTTCTTGGACGTTACCTGCGATCTGGCAATGCGATCCGCAAGCGGGGCGGTGGCAGAAAAGGACAAAGATGCGGCAGGCCGCAGCACCGCGGAACAAGCCCTGCTGGCGCAACGGCGGGCGGGGAACTTCGTTCCATGACGGGTCCGGGGACCACGATCAAGCGCGCGAAGGCTGCGTCATCGCCTTGATCGTGGCGACATGGGCGGGGTCGGCGGCCAAGGCATCGGTGGCCAGGGCGCGCGCGGCCTCCATCAGGTCGGGCGCGGGCAGGATGCGGTCGACCAGGCCCCAGGCCAGCGCCTCGGGCGCGTGGATCCGGGCGCCGGCCATCAGGATCATCCGCGCCCGCGCGGGCCCCACCAGCGCCACCAGGCGGGCCGGGTCGCTTGGCTGCGGCAGAAAGCCCAGCCGCATCACCGGATAGAAGAACCTTGCATCGGGCACCGCCAGGCGGATGTCGCAGGCCAGCGCCATGCCGAAGGCGCCCCCGGCCAGCGACCCGTTCAGCGCGGCGACGGTCAGGCAGGGCAGGGCGGCCAGCGCGGCGGACAGATCCTCCCATTCGGGGGCCGTGGCCAGGCCGGCGCGGGCCTGGTCCAGGTCCGCGCCGGCCGAAAAGACCCGGCCCGCCCCGGTCAGGATCAGCGCCCGCGCGCCGCTGTCCAGGGCCTGCGCCACACCCGCGCGCAGGTCGCGCAGCATGTCGGCGGTCAGGGCGTTCGCCTTGTCGGGGCGGTCGATCGTCAGCAGGGACAGGCCGTCCCGGTGGTGGCTGCGGATCACGACTTGTTCCCTTTCCCTTTCGGCGGCACTGTGTCAGGAATCCCCCCGATTTCAGGTTTGCGAAAGGTATCCGCCATGAACCGTCCCCTTGCAACCTCGGCGCTTGCGCTGATCCTGGGCGCGGGCCCGGCCCTTGCAGACGTCACCCCCGCCGAAGTCTGGCAGAGCCTGCAGGACAGCTATGAACAGATGGGCTATGCGGTCCAGGTCGGGTCCGAGGATGCCTCGGACGAGGCGATCACCCTGACCGACGTGGTCCTGACCGTCGACGGAGAGGCCGATGCCCCGGACATGATCCTGACCCTGCCCGAAATCGTGCTGACCGCGGTCGGCGACGGCACCGTGCGGTCGGTCGTGGGCGGCCAGATGACGCTGGAGAGCAGCGCCGTGCCCGAGGGCGACGACGAGGCCGTGGGCTTTTCCATGACCATGGACGCCCCCGGCAACGAGACGATCAGCTCGGGCACGCCCGAGGTGCTGACCCATGACGTGACCATGCCCACGCTGACCATGTCGGGCCGCGCGCTGGACGACCGGAACGAGGTTCCGCTGACCGCCACGCTGACCGGCGTCACCGGCAGCCAGACCGTCACCACCGCCGCCGACGGCGCCAGCACCCAGACCTTCGAGGGTCGCGCCGATGCGCTGGAGGCGCAGATCACCGCCTCGGGGCCGTCGCTTGCCGCCACAGATGCGCCTGAAACCGCGCCCGACGCCACCGACGCGCCGGAGGCATCCGAGGCGCCCGACGCCCCGGCGGCCACCGCAGAGACCGATGATTTCCAGGCCACGATCACCATCGCCGACCTGACCATGCAGGGCGACGGCACCAGTCCTGCGGGCGAGGTCAACTTTGGCAGCCAGCCCACGCAGGCGCTGCAGGCGGGCTTTGGCGGCAAGGGCAGCTTTGCGATGGGCGCGACCAGCGGCAGCTTCACCGCCAGCACCCTGACCGCGGATGGCAGCCGCAACGATTCCGAAGGCAGCTTTCAGGCGGCAAGCGGCACGCTGGCCGTCGGCATCTCCAAGGACGGCCTGTCCTACGAGGGGGGGCTGACGGACATGACGACCAACCTGACCGCCACGGGCATGCCCTTCCCGATCGCCTATGGCGCGGCGGAGAACCGGTTCCGGCTGGCCATGCCGATCGTGGCATCCGACCAGGAACAGCCCTTTGCGTTGACCTATGTGCTGGACGGGCTGACTCTGGACGACGCGATCTGGCAGGCGCTGGACCCCGAGGCGGCGCTGCCGCGCGATCCGGCCAGCCTGACCATCGACCTGGAAGGGACGGCCCTGCTGACGCAGAACTTCATGGATCCCGACTTTCCGCAGCCGGTGGAGCCCGGTCCGGACGGCGCCGCGCCCATGCCCCTGCAGCCGCGCAGCCTGACCATCAAGGAACTGGCCCTGGACGCCGTGGGCGCCACCGCCGACCTGTCCGGTGCGCTGACCTTCGGCGAGGATCCCAGCCAGCCCCTGGGCAAGATCGAGGGCACGTTCGGCGGCATCAACGGCCTGCTGGACACGCTGGTCGCGATGGGCGTCGTGCCGCAGGAGCAGCTGATGGGTCCGCGCATGATGATGGCGATGTTCGCCCGCCCGGTCGAGGGCAACCCCGACCAGCTGCAGACCGAGATCGAGTTCCGCGAGGGTGGCGCGATCTTTGCCAACGGCCAGCAGATCCAGTGATCCGCATCCCTTGACAGCGGGCCGGGGCATCCGTCCCGGCCTGATCCTTTCGCCTGTGAGGCCTGCATGACCGACGCCGCCGACCCCCTTCGCCTTCAGCGCCTGTCCGAGGCGCTGATCGATGCCGCGCGCCGTGCCGGGGCCGACCAGGCCGACGCGCTGGCCGTCGACGGGCGGTCCGTCAGCATCGACATGCGGGCCCGCGCGCTGGAACAGGCCGAACGCGCCGAAGGGCTGGAGATCGGGCTGCGCGTGCTGGTGGGCGGGCGCCAGGCGGCGGTGTCGTCGTCCGACCACCGCGACGCCGCCATCGTCGAGATGGCCGCCCGCGCCGTCGCCATGGCGCGCGAGGCGCCGGTGGACGATCATCTGGGCCTGGCCGATCCCGGCCAGCTGGCGCGCCATCGCGACGTCGTCGGCCTTGAACTGGCCGACGACGCGCCCGAACCCGAACCCCAGCACCTGCAGGACCTGGCGCAGCGCGCCGAGGCCGCGGCGCTGGACGTGGCGGGGATCTCTCAGGTCGAGGCGGCCAATGCCAGCTACAGCCAGCGGCGCATGTGGCTGGCCGCGTCGAACGGGTTTTCGGGCGGCTATGCCCGGACCGGGCATTCGCTGTCGGTCGTGGCGATCACCGGCGAGGGGCTGCGGATGGAGCGCGATTATGCGGGCGAATCCCGCACCTTCGCCGCCGACCTGCCCACCCCCGAGGAGATCGGCGCCCTGGCCGCGGAACGCACGCTGGCCCGCGCAGGCGGGCGCAAGCCGCCGACGGGCGCCTATCCCATCCTTTATGACCGCCGCGTGTCGGCCTCGCTGATCGGCCATCTGCTGTCGGCGGTGAACGGGTCGTCCATCGCGCGCGGGGCCAGCTGGCTGCGGCGCGACCTGGGCCAGCCCGTCCTGCCCGCCGGGATGGACCTGGCCGAGGATCCGCTGCGCCCGCGCTATCCCTCGTCGCGCCCCTTCGACGCCGAGGGACTGCCCACGCGGGCGCGGATGATCGTGGCCGACGGCGTGCTGCAGGGCTGGACGCTGGACCTGGCCACGGCGCGCAAGCTGGGCATGGACAGCACCGCATCGGCGGCGCGGGGGCTGGCCTCCAGCCCCTCCCCCAGCCACAGCAACGTCATCCTGACGCCGGGGCGCGTCAGCCGCCAGGACCTGATCGAACGGATGGGCACCGGCCTGATCGTGACGTCGATGCTGGGGGCGTCGGTGAATGGCACCACGGGCGATTATTCCCGCGGCGCGGCCGGGTTCTGGGTTCAGGACGGCCGCATCGCCTGGCCGGTGAACGAATGCACCATCGCGGGCAACCTGCGCGACATGCTGATGACGCTGGAGGCCGCCGACGACGCCCTGCCGTGGCGCGGAACCGAGGTGCCCAGCCTGCTGGTCCAAGGCATGACCGTTGCCGGGGGCTGAGGCCGACCTGGACCTGCTGACCGCAGCCGCGCGGGACGCGGGGCGGATCGCCCTGCGGTTCTGGCGGCGCGATCCGCAGGCCTGGGACAAGGGCGGCGGCGCGGGCCCGGTCACCGAGGCCGACCTGGCGGTCAACGACGCCCTGCACGCGACCCTGACCGCCGCGCGCCCCGATTACGGCTGGCTGTCCGAGGAATCCGAGGCCGACCCCGCCCGCCTTGACGCCGAACATTGCTTCATCATCGACCCGATCGACGGCACCCGCGCCTTCATCGACGGGCAGGACGGGTTTTCCCATTCGCTGGCCGTGGCACGGGGCGACCGGATCGTGGCCGCGGTCGTCCACCTGCCGGTGCTGGACCTGACCTATGCTGCCTATGTCGACGGCCCCGCCACGCTGAACGGCGCCCCCATCGCCCCGACCGATGCAGCGATCGAGGGCGCACGGGTGCTGACCTATCGCGCGGTGGCCGATGCACCGAACTGGCACAGCGGCATGCCCGGATTCCGGCGCGAGTTCCGGTCGTCGCTGGCGTGGCGGCTGTGCCTTGCGGCCGAGGGACGGTTCGACGCGGCGCTGTCGCTGCGCGCGGCGTGGGAATGGGACATCGCCGCCGGGGCGCTGATCGCGGAACGCGCAGGCGCGCGCGTGACCGACCGGCGGGGCCAGCCGATGCGGTTCAACAGCGAGGCCGCGCAGGTGGACGGGCTGATCGTGGCAGGCTCGCGCCTGCACGGCGCGCTGCTGGCCGCGCTGCGCTAGATCAGCCGGGATCCTGCGACCTGCAGCAGGCCCAGCCTGCGCAGGCTGTCCACCGGGTATCCGTCGCTGCCCATCAGATCCAGGCTGAAATCCGGCTCCAGCCTGCGCAGGGCCAGCAGGGCGCGGACGGCGCCTTCCTCGTCGCGCTGCGCGTATCGCAGGGCGGCCAGGAAGCGCAGGGCAGGGCGGTTGTCGGGGGCAAAGCGGTGCACGGCCTCCAGGTGGCGGGTGGCGGCGGACAGATCGCCCGCGCGCATCATCGCCACCCCGATTCCCAAGTGCCAATTGGCGGGATTCAGGCTGGACAGCGCCTGGTCCAGCCCGGCCCGCGCCTGCGCCGCGGAATCGGCAAAGCGGTCGACACCGGCCAGCGCGCGGGAATGGGCCAGCCGCGCCAGGGGGTTGCCCGGATCGGCCAGCACGGCCTGGCGCGACAGGTCGAAGGCGATCTGGTCGCGGTCCAGATAGGCCTCGACCACCGATTGCACGGCCAGGGCGGTGGCGTGGAAGGGCGCGGCCCGACGGGCGCGGGCGGCAAGCTCTGCCGCCTCGGCGATGGCCTGGCGGGGATCGGGGGTCAGGCGTTCAAAGGCGTGGGTCGTGCGGATCCAGGCGCGCAGCGACAAGGTCACTGCCGGGGTGATGCTGTCGCCCAGCTGCGCCAGGACCTGATCGGCACGCGCCAGACGGGACGCGGAAAAGCTGAACACGTCCGCGAACGAGATTCCCATCGCCGCCCCAAGCGCCCGCCCCTGGTCCAGCACCTGCAGCATCCCCAGGCAACAGCGCGCGGCCAGGTCGTCCAACCGTCCGTCCAGGCCGGCCAGCGGCGCCGTCAACCTCTGTGACCACATCACCCGGCCCGACGGCTGGTGGATCAGCCGCACCAGCAGGCTGAAGACGCCGCCCTGCACGTTCGCCATCGACGATACCCGCACATAGGCCCCCCGCGGCGCAGCCCCCGGCGAAAGGACCGCGATGGGCAGTAGGTCTGCGGCCCTGCCCGCGGCCTCGGACAGGATCATCGTGGCAAGCACCATCGCATCCTGCCCGATGGACACCGGATCGGACAGCAGCAAGTCGGGCAGCGCATCCGCCGTGGCGACCTGGGGCGTGCGGGCGGCCGCGGTCTGGCGCGCATCGCGCAGCCAGTCCTCGAACTCGGGGTCGGGAATGTCCAGGTCGGCCGCGAATTCGGGCATCTGGCCGTCGGGACCAGGGCGGGCGGCCAGATCCACCTGCACCCGGTCGGGGTCCAGCCCGACCCAGCCCGGCCCCGTGACCAGCGCGTCGCGGGCGGGGCCAAGGCCCTGGCGGATCTCTCTCAGCAGCTGGCGTAGGCTGGCATTGCCGTGATCGGGGTCGCGGTCGCTGAACAGCAGGTCCTGCAGCCGCGCCCGCGTGACGCGCAGACCCCGGGCCGTGCCCAGTACCGCCAGCGCCCCCCGGGCTCGCATGCCCCGCGGCGTCAGACGGCGGTTGCCCGGGCCGGTCATCTCGACCGGACCGATCAGGTGCAGGGTCAGACGGTCCATGGCGTTGTCCCAAAGGGCGATTTGCAAAAGGTTATCCAATCACGGCTTCGTGTGATAGATTAATCGGGTCACCCGTTCCTGTTTTCCCTGGTGCATCATGTCCCTGTTCCACGCCAAACATGCCAAGCATGCCAAGTCCGACGACATGCCGGACGGCCAGGGGGCGCTTTTGTCCCTTGCCCTGATGCGAACGCGCGATGCGATCGCGGGGATTGAGGATCCGCAGGGCCGGGGCGGTTCCCCCGCCATGCTGGCGCCGGGTGCGCGGCTGGCGCGGCTGGACCCGGACCACCGCGCCGCAATCCTGTTGGCGGAACTGTCCGAGGATCTGCCCCTGTCGGCCGATGACGGGGTCGCCGGTGCATCATCCGCCAGCCTGCTGTGCCGCCAGGCGGACGGAACCTGCGCCTCGCTGGTGCGGATCGACCGGCCCGATCTGGTGCAGTTCCGCGAGGCTGCGGCGATGGTCGGGCATTACGCCGAACTGCGCCCCGACCGCGCCCCCGAGATCGAGGTCCAGACCCACGGCCTGATGCCGTTCTTTGCCGCGATCCGCCCCCTGGAGCCGTCGCGGAACCCCGCCACGCTGGAGATGCTGGCCCGCGCGATGGACCTGACCACCGCCGCGGTCATGCGTCTCAAGCTGGCGTTGGCCTGTCCGCGTCCCACGCAGTTCAGCGACCTGATCCAGCCGATGATCGCCTGTCCCAGCCATCCCACCCTGCCCAGTGGCCATGCGACCCAGGCCTTTTGCCTGGCCACGCTGCTGACGCGGCTGGACGACCCACGGGCGCCGCTGCAGGCCGACGACCCGCTGTTCCGACTGGCCTGTCGCATCGCGGTGAACCGGACGGTGGCCGGCGTGCATTTCCCCGCCGACAGCGCCGCGGGGGCGGTGTTGGGGTTGCAGCTGGCGCATTACATGCTGGCCCGCGCCGATCCGGCCGCGACCGCCCACGGGGCGCAGTTCGACGGGCGGCTCTATCACGACGGCGGGGCCGTGCGCGATTTCCACTATGGCATCCTGGCCGAGATGCTGGACGACGCCGATCCCGCCACAAGGCTGCGGGGACCTGCACTGACCCCGCGCCCCGCGCCGTTATGGGCCACGCTGGTCGCGCGCGCCCGGGACGAACGGGCGGACCGGTGGAGCTGACAGCCGCATGGACCACCCCGGGTCCCGCCCCGGCGGGGCTGTCGCCCGCGCTGGTTGAATGGTGCCGGCGACACCGGGCGACACCGCCCACATCCGCGCCCGACCTTCCCACGCTGATGGCGCAGGCGTTCGGGCGGATGGATCGGTCCTGGTTCCTGCCATCCGCGGTCCTGCACCCGGACGCGGTGAACCGTGACCCGGCCCCTGCAGGCGCCGGTCCGCTGATGGCTGCGAGCGCGCTGCCGGACCCGGACCGGGGCTGCATCATCGCCGTCATCGACGATGCCATTCCGTTCGCACATCAGCACCTGCGCCTGCCCGGGGCGCTGTCGCGGGTGGCGTCGCTGTGGGTCCAGGATGCCCGCGTCGATCCCGACGGTCCGGGCCGCGACCTACCATGGGGAATCGAGCTGCGGGGCGACAGGATCGGCGGCTGGCTGGCGGGACTGGAATCGGGTGCGATCGCGGCCGAGGATGCGGTCTATCGCAGGGCCGGGGTCGTGGCGATGGACCGCCGCACGACGCACAGCGCGGCCTTTGCCGCGGGTCACGGCGCGGCGGTGGCGCTGTTGGCCGCGGGCTTTGCGCCGGACGATCCGCGTGCCCGCAATCATCCGGTGATCGGGGTGACGCTGGCCCCCGGGGTGATCGCGGACACCTCGGCCACGCTGGCCCAGGACCCGCTGCTGGCCGCCATCGTCTTCGTCATCACCCGCGCCCGGATGCTGTGCCGCCAGGTCGAGGCCGCGCATGGCCTGCCCGTGGACAGCGTGCGCCTGCCCGTGGTGCTGAACCTCAGCCTGGGGCTGACGGCGGGGCCGCGCGACGGCACGGGCCTGCTGGAACGCTTTCTGGATGCGCTGGCGACCCATGCGTCCACCGGGCTGGGGCCGGTGCATGCGGTGCTGCCGACCGGCAATCATCGCATGGCGCGCCTGCGCGCGACCCTGCGTCCCCAGGGCAGGATCGGATGGCAACTGCCGCCCGACGACGCGACCCAGACCCCGCTGGAGATCTGGGGGCCGGTCCGTCCCACGCGACCGGACTGGCCCATGCGGATCGGGCTGACGCCACCCGGCGGGACCGAGGCCCGGACCCGCTTTTGCGCCCCGAACCAGTCCAGCATGCTGCGCGACGGGCGGGGGCGCGATCTGGGCCGGGCGTTCTATCGGGTGATGCCGCATCCCGACGGCTGGCGCGAATGCATGACGCTGATCATGGCGCCGACCTGCCCCGCCGCCGCGGGCGACAGCTGGGCGCCGCCCGGCCGGTGGGGGCTGGCGCTGGTGCAGGGGGACGGCGATCACGCGGTGTCGGTCCAGCGCGACGACGTCCTGCGCGGTTTCCCGCGAGAGGCGCGGCAAAGCTGGCTGTCCCAGCCCGCCTATGCCGACATGGACGCCCGGGGGTTTCCCGTCCTGCTGGACCCGCAGACCGCCGGCCCCGCGCGGGTGCAGCGGGCGGACACGGTGAACGCCTATGCGACGGGGCGGCACGGCCTGCGGGTTGGCGCGGTGGACCGGTGCGGGCGGGGGCTGGCCTATGCCTCGTTGATCGGGGCGGCGCAGGGCGGTGATCTCTTGGCCTGCGTGGACCGGTCGCAGGCCCGGCCCGGCATGATCGTGCGTGGCCGCACCAGCGGCAGCTTTGCCGTGATGAGCGGCAGCTCGATGGCGGCCCCTCAGGCGACACGCTGGTTGGCCGGACACTTGGCCGACGGGGCGCGGCCCGACAGCCGCGCGGCGATCATCCGGCTGGCGCAGGGGGCGACAGACGTCCCCGTGCCGGTCCTGCCGACCGAACCGCGACGGGACTGATCCTTTCACGCCGCTTTCACGGCAGCATGCGAATCACGATGCACAGGACGAACGGATCGTCCGCACGGGGGACAGGCGATGAAGGACAAGGACACCGCGGAATTCCAGGACATGCTGGCCGCCCTGCGGATGCTGGGCGCGGACCCGGCGCCCGGCGCGTCGGTCGGGCGGGCGATGGCGCGGATGCAGACCACCGGCACCGCCGACCGGCCCAGCTGGGCCGCGCTGCAGCGGCTGGAGCGCGAGAACGAGCTGTTGATCGATCACGCGGAGATGCTGGCCTGCGCGCTTGGCGCCTGTCCGAACTGTTGGGGCACGCTTGAGGATTGCGAGGAATGCGGCGGCGTCGGGCGGCCCGGCGCCTTCAACCCGGACCGCACCTGCTTTGACCATTTCGTGCTGCCGGTCATCATCCGGGTGCTGGGCCACGGGCCCACCGAGACATCCGGCGCCTGATCCGCGCCGGAAGGGATACCTGCAGGGCCGTCTGTCGTGAGCGGTGTGGTGGTATTGGTGCCCGTCCTGCGGGTGGATCGGCGGAAGGCCGTCTGGGGCGGCCTTCCGCCGATCTTTTTCAGAACAGCGGCGGCAGATCGAACGGATCGGACGCGGCCGGACGCGTGGTGGCGATGGTCGCCCCCGGCCCCGACAGCGTCGCGATCTGCTGTGCCAGGATCGAGATCGCCTGGCTGGCCGCGGCCGCCGTCGCGGCCGGCCCCTGCGCGGTCATTGGAACGCGGATGTCAAAGCTGCGCGCGTGGTTCGTGCCGCCCCCTGAAAGGCCGTCGTCGGACACGAAATACCGCCCCGACAGGCGATAGGTGGTGTCAGCCTGCGCCAAGGCGCGTTCGACGCGCACCTCCAGGATGCGGGCGGGGGGCTGGGCCAGGGGCCAGGGCTCGCTGATGACGGTGGCGCCCGACACGTCGCTGATCGCGCGGGCCAGCGTCGTGGTGAAGGACCGGGCCGGGTCGTCCGCCCACAGGTTGTCCGAGTTGGACCGCACCGCCCCGTCGCCGGTCTGGAACGCGACCTCCTGGTCGGCGGCGTATTCGGGCAGGGACACGTCCTTGAGTTCCGCGGTGCCAAGGCGGTTGGGCACCTGGACCCCGGCCACCGGGGGGTCGATCAGGAAACGCCCGGTCTTTTCCGAGTTGGAACAGGCGCCCAGCAGGGACGCCCCGATCAGGACGGCGATGGGCAGGGCAGGCAGGCGCAGGGCGCGGTGGGGCAGCATCATGTCTATCGTCCCAGAATGAAGGCGCGGGGGTTGCGTTCGATCAGCCGGGCAACCGAGCCGATGGAGGAGGTGGCACGCCGCAGCTCGCGCAGCGCCCCGATCAGTTCGTTGTTGAAGGCCGACCGGTCGCCATAGCTGGCAAACAGCGTGTCGGCCCGCGCCGCGGTGACCTGCAGGCGCTGCAGCAGGTCGGGCAGCTGCTGGACCGAGGCCGCGATCTGGTCGGCGGCCTGGCTGGCGCTGTCCAGCGCGCTGTTCAGGCTGCCCACGGCGTTGCCGTCGCGCAGGTCGTCCAGCAGGCCCGTGGCCGATTCCAGCACGTTGGACAGGTTGCGCGGCAGCTGTTCGGCATCCTCGCTGCCCAGCATGGCGCGCAGGTCGGCCAGGATTCCCTCGGCCTGCAGGCTGATCTCGGCAAAGCCGAACTCCTCGACCGAAGCTGCGGCGCTGTCGATCTGTTCGACCATCTCGGGGACGCCCACGGCGGCCTCGGACACGGCGGTGAAGGCGGCGGAGGCCTCGTCCAGCATCCGGGCCAGGGTCTGTCCGCTTTCGGCCTGCCGCAGATCGCCCGTGATGGCGCTGATGTCGGCCAAGGCAACGCTGCCCCCCTCGATCGCCTCGCGCAGCGCACCGGGGATCGCACGGGTGTCCTGCGAGGTCGCCAGCGCGGTGATCCCGTCCAGCGTGTCGCGGGCCGAGGTCAGCAGCTCCTCGATGGGCAGGTTGCCGATGCGGTTGACCAGCCCCTGGGCGCTGGCGGTGAAATCGTCCAGATCGCCGGGCACCGACGGGATCAGCGGGTTCGGTCCCGTTTCCAGGTCGATCGTCGCCGGGCCCGCATCGGGCATGTCCACCAGTTCGACCATCAGGGTGGTGCCCAGGAATCCGGCGCTGGCCACGCGCGCGCGCAGGCCGTCGCCGACCTCCTCGGTCAGCAGGGCCAGCGCGTCGTCGGCGGTCGATCCGTCCGGCAGGCCCATCCGCCGCGGAGAGATCACCATGCTGACCAGCTGGCGCGGCACGGTGTTGCCCTGCTCATCCTCGGTCAGGCTGACGGCCAGGTCGGTCACGCGACCGACGCGCAGGCCCTGGAACTGGACATCGGCGCCGGTGGACAGGCCCTCGACGCTGTCATCGATCAGGATCCCCACGCGCAGCAGGCGGGTATCGTCATCCTCGAACCGAGCGGTGCGGGCGGTGCCCTCGTCCGGCTGAACGGCGAATTCCTGTCCGGGTTCGATGGGCGTGCCGCCGCTGACGAAGGTCTCGAAGGCCACGCCGCCCTGCAAGAGCGACGACAGCGAATTGACGTTCAGCGCCACCCCCTGCGTCCCAAGCGAGACCGAGAAGCCGGACGTGTCCCAGAAGACGGTCGCGCTGGTCAGCCGCGCGTCATGGGGCGCCTCGACAAAGGCGTCCACGATGACGCGGTCGGTGCCGGAATCCACGCGAATGTTCTCCAGCCGACCAACTTGCACGCCGCGGAACAGGACCGGGGCCCCTTCGGACAGGCCGTCTGCGGTCTCCATCGACAGGGTGACCCAGGTGCCGGGCTGATCGTTGCGGATCAGCGGCGGGCGGTCCAATCCGGTGAAGCGTGCGGCCGGCTCGGACACCTCTGCGTCCCAGTAACCCTCGATGAAGGCGCCGCTGAGGACCGTGTCCAGACGGGTGACCCCCTGGGCGCTGACCTGCGGGCGGACGATCCAGAAGGACGCGTCGGCATCGATGAACTGCGCCACGTCGGTGTCCACGCGGACCGACACCACGACCCGTGACAGATCGTCGGTGAACTTGACCCCCTCGACCCCGCCCACGGTGATCTCGCGAAAGCGCAGCGTGGTCTCTCCGGGCGTGATGCCGGTGGCGTCCGCGAATTCGATCTCGATCACGCTGCCCCGGTCGCGGAACGCGTTCCAGGCGATGCCAAGCGTCACGATCAGCGCCACGATGGGCACGATCCAGATGACGTTGATACCGGCCTGGGCCGCGCGGGCGGCCGTCTTGCGCACCGGGCTGGCCGGCGTCAGGGGCGGGGGTGTGTCCGTCATGAGGTCGTGATCCTTGGGCGTTCGTACTGGAAATGCAGGTGGTCAGGGTTCGCGGCGGGTGCGCAAGGGCAGGCCGCGCCAGATCAATCGTGCGTCAAAGCTTTGCGCAGAAAGCATCGTGAAGGCAACCGACAGGGCAAAGGACACCGCGGCCGGTCCCGGCCGGATCGAAGCGACGAAGCCCAGCTGTACCAGCGCCGACAGGATGGCCACGACAAAGACGTCGATCATCGACCAGCGACCGATAAATTCGACGACCTCATAGACCTTCAGCCGCGAATGGGCCTGCTCCACGCTGGCCGGGCGGCCCGCGACGATGGCCAGCCAGGCGATGGCCAGGAACTTGCCCACCGGCACGATGACCGAGGCCACGAAGACGATCAGCGCGATGTCGTAATTGCCGTAATGCATCAGCTCGACCACGCCGCCCAGGATCGTCGCCTCGGAGTTGCCGGCAAGGCCCGCGAAGGTCTGGGTGCTCATCATCGGGAAGACGTTGGCGGGGATATAGGCGATCAGCCCGGCCAGCCACCATGCCCAGACTTTCTGCAGGCCGCGCCGGTCGGGCGCGACCAGATGCGCGCCGCAGCGGTGACAGCGGGCCTGATCCTGGGGCCAGACCCGGCCGCAACGGTGGCACCCCGACAGACCGGCGCGATGCGCGGTCAGGACGGGGGCATCGGACTGTCCGGCAGGCGCGCTCATGCGTCGCCGGGGGCGGTCAGGGGGGCGGGGGTCTTGGCCTGATACTCGGTCTTCATGCCGGCATCCTCGATCGCGTCCCAGATCGAGGTCTGGCACATGAAGGCACGGCTGGCGAGGTTCACGAAGATCAGCGCGCAGAATGCCCAGAAGGCCGGGCCCAGATGGACGGTGGCAAGACCTGCGACCTTGATCAGCGCGACCGCGGTGCCGATGACAAAGATCTCGGCCATGGACCAGGGGCGCAGCAGTTCGGACCAGCGGAAGGCGATGGCCGCGTGGCGATGCGGAGGACGCCCCTGCGCCAGCGGGACCAACGTATACAGCAGCAAGAACGCCCGCAGGATCGGCAGGCCGATGATCATCGCCAGCACCGCCAAGACCAGCGGCAGCAGAACCCCGTCGGCAAAGGCCAACGCCACGTCGAACAGCGAGCTGGCATTGCCGAAGCCCATCGCCGACACCTCGAGGAAGGGAAAGAACACCGCCCCCACCAGCAGCACCATCGAGGTGAAGGCCAGCGCGATCAGCTGCGCGAACGCGCCGTCGCGCGGCTTGGCCAGGACCGTGCCGCAGCGGATGCAGCGCGCGGTCTCTCCGACGTCCAGATCCTCCTGGACATGCAGGGCGTCGCAGAGCGGGCAGGCAATCAGCCCTTCGCCGGTCGACAGATCATATGTTTGTTCGCGTTCCATGCGCCGAAGATAAGCCTGCCGGCCTGCGGTGCAAGCATGGCGCGAGCGGGCCACGCAGAATTGCACGCAGGCGCGGCGCTAATGCCGCGATCCAGCCCGCGCCGCCGATGTCAGGACGACCTGTCGAGGGCTGTTTCCGCCCGCGGAACCGGCCTGGCCAAGCCGGAAGGTCAGCGCCAGGCGATAGGCGCCGGGTTGGGAATCGGTGGCGACATCGCCTTCCAGCTGCATCGAGAACGCCTCGATCAGCTGGCTGCCCAAGCCAGTGCCGCCTGCGGCTTCGTCCGGGCCGGTGGAGTTCACCACCTCCAGAAGACCCTGCCCCGGCGTGGGAGAGGTCAGAGACACGCGCACCCACGGATCGCCGCCATCCGCCGGATTGCCCGCGTATTTCATGGCGTTGGTGAAGGCTTCGGTCGTCAGCAGGGTCAGCGGCACCGCCTGGTCGGGCAGCATCGTCAGCGGCTGGATGTCGGTCTGCACCTGCAGGTGACGGCCTGCGCTGGCCGATGCGGTGGTCAGCTGGGCGATGATGTCGGTGATCAACCGGTCGGCATAGACCTGATCCAGCTGTTCGGCCTGATACAGGTTTCGGTAGATCGTGGCCAACGCCGCCACCCGGTCCTGGACCGAGCGCAGCACGCGTTTGGCGTCCCGGTCGTCGATCAGGCGGCTTTGCATGTTGATGATCGAGGCGATCAACTGAAGGTTGTTCTTGACCCGGTGATGGACCTCCTTAAGGAGGACGGTCTTTTCGGCGACGGCCTGCTCCATCGCCTCTTCGTCGCGGATCAGGATGCGGGCCATGTTGTGAAAGGTCTGGCTGACATCGGCGATCTCGGTCGGCGCATCGGCCAGGACCGGGGGCGGGCTGTCGCGATTGCCGATGGCGAAACGACGCATCTGTCCGCGCAGGACGGTGATGTGGCGCAGGACCAGCCGGAACACCGCGAAATAGGCGACCGCCAACGACACAACCCACAGCGCCACCGGCAGCATGACGGCGCCAAAGCGCGACAGCTGGAACAGGCCGACGCCGGCGATGCTGGGGCTCCAGCTGCCAAGGGCATAGACCAGGCCGGGGACCACCGGCACGACGGTGAAGACGCGCATCTCTCCGCTGTTGGCGCGGGTGCGGAAGGTCGCCTCGCCTTGTCCGGGCAAACTGACCAGGGGTACGTCGCGGGGCAGCAGCTGGGCTGGGTCGTCGCCTTGGCTGGTATCCGCGATCAGCACGCGGCCGGAATTGTTGAAGGTCAGGATACGCGCGCCTTCGGTCCCGAAATCCATCGCGTGGGTCGAACGCAGCAGCTCCTGCGTCAGGGACAGGGCGGTCAGGCCCAGGAATTCGCGGTCGCGATACAGGGGCTGCAGCACGACAACGACGGGTTCCCGGCTGACCGGCCCCTGGGCCATGGCGGTCACCGCGGTCATCGGGTTCTGCATGAACTCGCGGACCATGTCGCTGTTAGACAGGTCCAGCTGCGGGTCGTCCGGCCCGGCGGAACTACATTCGACGCGCCCGTCCACCGGCACGAAGGCCGCATGGCGATAGGTGCCGCTGCGCTGCACGAAATTGCGCAGCAGATCCGAACACATGCCGGGCTGGCCGGCGCTTTCCAGGATCGCGGGGCCCAGGGCGTCGGCGGCCCCCAATGCGCTTTGCAGCAGGGCCCGCTCTCCGGCGGCGGCCGATGCGGTCCAGCCCAGCAACGCGATTTCGGCGCTGCGTTCCGCCTCGCGCGACAGGTGCAGGTTCTGGACAAGAGAGATCAGGCCGATCGGAAGGATCGCAATGGACAACAGCGCCCCGAGCCGAAACCCGAGACGCCGCGTGAATTCCATCCGTTGGGTGATCCGCCTCAGCACACCGCCCGCCTCAGCGAGAACTGTAGTTGTTCTGCGCCATGACGGCCAAGGTCGCCTGGTCGGTCATGCTCAACTCCTCACCCTGCTCCAGGTGCAGCAGTTCAGCCAGCTTGCGGCGCCCGCGATTGGCGCGCGACTTGACCGTGCCGACAGCGACCTTGGTCATCTCGGCCGCCTCCTCATAGGAAAAGCCCGATGCGCCGACCAGGATCAGCGCTTCGCGCTGTTCGTCGGGCAGCTTGTCGAAGGCCGCGCGGAAGTCGCGAAGGGCAAGGCGCCCGTCATGGTCGGGCCGCGTCGCCTGCCGGGCGGCATGGATGCCGTCACTGTCGCTGACCTCGCGTTTTGTTTTGCGGCGCGACGAATAGAACGTGTTGCGCAGGATGGTGAACAGCCAGGCGCGCAGGTTCGTTCCGGCCTGGAACTTGTCCATGTTCGTCCACGCCTTGACGATGGTGTCCTGCACCAGATCGTCGGCCGACGCCCCCTCGCGGGTCAGCGACAGCGCAAAGGCCCGCAATGCGGGCAGGTGGTCGACCAGCTGGTCGCGCGGATGAACCGAAGGGGAATTGGTCATGGAAATGAAACACCGGAAAGCTTGGGAATCGAGGAACGCCGGGCCGGGAAACGGATCATTCCTGTTCCTTCAACTTCTTCAGCAGTTCCAGAAACCGATCGGGGATCTGGTCAGTTGCATCCTGCTCATAGACGCGTTTCAGGTTCTCATCGATCTGTTTTTCCACAGCCGCTCTCCTGCGGTCGTCTCGCTTTGGTGTCATATTCGTGTCAGTCCCGACAAACTTGTGCGCACAGCATGCAACCGATAGGGGGTTCAGTTGGTTCCCTGCAATACGCGATTTAAGAGGACTGTGTAATGACTGTTGCCGATCTGGCCCAATCCATCGGGCGCGAGCTTCCGTTTCTGCGTCGCTATGCGCGCGCCCTGACCGGCAGCCAGCGCGCCGGCGACAATTATGCAGCCGCCACGCTGGAGGCGATCCTAACCGATCGCAGCGTTCTGGACGGCGAAGACGACCTGCGCATCGCGCTGTTCAAGACGTTCCACGTGATCTGGCAAAGCTCGGGCCAGCCGGTGGACGATGCCGAGATGTCCGAACGTGAACGCCGGGCCCAAGGCCATCTGCGCGGCCTGACGCCAAACTCGCGCGAGGCCCTGTTGCTGCGCACGATCGAGGAGCTGCGCGCCGACCAGATCGCCCGCGTGATGCAGATCGAGGCTGCCGAGGCGGAGGAACTGGTCCAGATCGCGCTGAACGAGATGGGCCAGGCGCTGCGCGGCAAGGTCATGGTCATCGAGGACGAGATGATCATCGCGATGGACCTGAAGGGCATCGTCCAGGCGATGGGCCATGACGTCACCGGCGTCGCCCGCACCCACACCGCCGCGATCGAGCTGGCCGGCAAGCACCGTCCCGACCTGATCCTGGCCGACATCCAGCTGGCCGACGGATCGTCGGGCGTCGACGCCGTCAACGAGCTGCTGGGCAGCATGGGCGACATCCCGGTGATCTTCATCACCGCCTTCCCGGAGCGCCTGCTGACGGGCGACCGCCCGGAGCCGGCCTTTCTGATCTCCAAGCCCTACAGCGAGGAGCAGGTGCGTTCGGCGGTCAGCCAGGCGATGTTCTTTGCCTCGACCGAGGGCCTGAACGCCTGAGGACAAGAACTGGGGCGCCCCGACCGGGCGCCCCATTCACTTTGCCTTCTCGGCCAGCAGTTCGTCAAAGCCGCGCCGTGCCTCGCGTGCCGCACGCATCCGGCGACGCCGCGCCAGTTCGACATTGATCAGCGCACCCAGCAGAACCGAGAACCCCGCCAGATAGAACCACATCAGCAGCGCCACCACGGTCCCGATCGAGCCGTAAATGCGGTTATAGCTGTTGAAGCTGCCCAGATAGGCGGAAAAGGCGATCGACCCTGCCGACCACAGCACGGCCGCGAACAGTGCTCCCCAGGTGAAGATCGGCGTCCGCGGCGTCTTGACGTTGGGACCGTAGCGATACAGCACCCCGATGGTCACGATCACCAGCAGGAACATCCCCGCCCAAGGCAGCACCGTCAGCAGCGATGCCCGCACCGGCGCAAAGACCAGAAAGTTCAGCAGCACCGGCACCACAACGATCGTCGCAAGCCCCGCAAGGGAGATCCCGACGATCACCAGCGTCAGCGCATAGGCCAGCACGAAGCCGAAGATCGTCGAATGCGCCCGCACCCCATAGGCAGCGTTCAGACCGCGGATCAAGGCATCCACCCCCGCCCGCGCCGCGACGGTGGCGATCATGAACGACACGAACGACGTCCACCCGACCGAGGTCTGGCCATTCTGCGTCAGCGTGGTCACCTGGTCGTCGACGATGTCGGACGCGCCGTCCGGCAGGAATTCATGCGCGACGTCCAGATAGGTCAGGACGACCATCGGGTCGAACCACAGGCTCCACAGCGCGATGATCGCGGCCAGTCCGGGAAACACCGCGAACATCGCATAGAACGCGACGCCCGCCGCGATCAGCGTCATGTGGGTCTTGTCCATCCGTTCGAAGATGGCGCCCCAGAATGATCCCAGATCCCGCAGCCAGTCCAGCATCCCGCCCCGCATCCCTTTTCGTCAGCATGGTCCGCGAAACCGGCCCGCGCAAGACCGCCGTCAGGTCGTGGCGAAGCGCGCCCAGACCGAATCCTCGCCCAGCTTGGACACGAATTGAGCATGGGCCTGCGCCTCGTCCGGGGTCAGGCGGGGCGGCAGGGGGCGGGGACGCGCGGCGCGCGGGCGCATCTGGCCATCGGGGCTGCGGGCAGCGTCGTCCTGTGCACCGGGCTTGTCCAAGACCAGGTCGGGCTGGCGGCCACCGATCAGTTCCAGATAGACCTCGGCCAGCAATTCGCTGTCCAGCAAGGCGCCGTGCAGCTCGCGACCCGAATTGTCCACGCCGAAGCGTCGGCACAGCGCATCCAGCGTCGCGGGCGATCCCGGAAACTTCTCGCGTGCCAGCATCAGCGTGTCCAGCGCCCGCGACCATGGCAGCGGCTTGTGCCCCGCGCGTTTCAGTTCGGCGTTCAGGAATTTCATGTCGAAGCTGGCATTGTGAATCACCAGCTTGGCGTCGTCGGCGATGAAGTCCATGAAATCACTGACGATCGCCGCGAATTTCGGCTTGTCGCGCAGAAAGTCGTCGCCCAGACCGTGGACGTCGAACGCCTCCTTGGGCATCGACCGTTCGGGGTTAATGTAGACGTGGAAGGTGCGCCCGGTGGGCAGGTGGTTCATCAGCTCCAGCGCGCCGATCTCGACGATGCGGTCGGCACCCTCGGCGTCGAAGCCGGTGGTTTCGGTGTCCAGGACGATCTCACGCATGGGGGGCAACCTCGTTCACGATGCGGGCGACGGCGGCACGGGCGCCATCCAGGCTGTCGGTCGGAATGATCCAGTCGGCGCGGGAACGCTTGTCCGCGTCGGGCATCTGGCGCGCCAGGATCATGGCCAGCGTATCGCGCGTCATGCCCGGACGCGCAAGCACGCGGGCCGCCTGAGTGGCAGGATCGGTGGACACCACCGCGACCCCGTCCAGATCAGGGGGATGCGCGCTTTCGAACAGCAGAGGGATGTCCAGGACGACCAGGGGTGCGCCCACATGTCGCGCCAGGAAATCCTGCCTGTCCCGTGCGACCAGGGGGTGGACGATCCCCTCCAGCCGCGCCAGTGCGGCAGGGTCGGCGGCAAGCGCGGTCTTCAGCGCGCCCCGGTCGATTCCGCCCTGGGCCAAGGCCTCGGGAAAGGCGGCGGCGACCGGCGCCACGGCCGATCCGCCTGGTGCATACAGACGATGGACGGCCTGATCCGCGTCCCAGACCGGGTGACCAAGATCGCGGAACATCTGTGCCGTGGTGGATTTGCCCATGCCGATGCTGCCGGTCAGGCCAAGACGAAAGGTCATTCCAGCGCGACCCGCCGCGCCTCGTCGTCGACATCGGGGCGCTGGCCGAACCAGCGTTCAAAGCCTGGGGCCGCTTGGTGCAGCAGCATTCCCAGACCATCGACCACGCGGCATCCGCGGGCCTGCGCCTCGGTCAGGAAGGGGGTCATCAGCGGGGTATAGACCAGGTCTGTGACCAAGGCACCGGGCGACAGCGCGTCCAGCGGCACCCGCAGCGGCTGTTTTCCATCCATCCCAAGCGAGGTGGCGTTGACGACGGTGGATGCGCCTTCCAGCATGTTGCCGACCTGGGCCCAGTCATAGACGACCAGACGCGCCCCGAACTCCGCCTTGATCTGTTCCGCCCGCAGCCGCGTCCGGTTGGCGATGCGCAACTCCTTGACGCCGCTGTCCAGCAGGGAGGCGACCACCGCCCGTGCCGCACCCCCCGCACCGATCACCGCGGCAGGGCCCAGATCGGGCTGCCAGTCGGGTTCGTTCTGCCGCAGGTTCGCGATGAAGCCATAGCCGTCGGTATTGTCGGCATGGATCTTGCCGTCGGGGCGAAAGATCAGCGTGTTGGCGGCACCGATCAGGGCCGCGCGGTCCGTGACCGTGTCGGCCAGCGTCAGGACCGCCTCCTTGTGGGGAATGGTGACATTGGCGCCGACGAAACCGGCACGCGGCAGGATGCGCAGAACCTCGGCCAGATGTTCGGGCATTACCGGGATCGGCACGTAATGGCCGGGCAGGCCATAGCGGGCCAACCAATGTCCGTGCAGGCGCGGAGAGCGCGAATGCGCGATGGGCATGCCGATCACGCCGGCCAAGGGCGCGTGGGTGATCTGTCTGGCGGGCAGGTCGTCTTGCATCGGCTTGATCATCACGTGGCGTCTTTTGGTGCAGACTAGGCACACGAACGGCGTGGCGAAAGCCCCTGTCGGCATCTGTCGGCATATCTGTGGCGGATCGGGGCAGGCACGCTGTGGACAAATCCTCGGAGGAATCGGCGCCGGGGTTGGTGGCAACCCGCGTCAATCCCCTGCGTGTCCTGATTTGCCCTTGGAACAAAGCAAAAACAGCAGGGCGTTTTCCACAGGGGGACGAATCGGGCATCCCGATCGGGCGGCCTGTGGAGGAATCAGCGGCCAAATCATTATCCGCAAAGTTATCCACATATGATCGCTTTGTTTACAAACGGTTTTCAGGTCGGCTTGCCGCTTTCGCACATGCTTGTCCACAACGCCCGATTCTGAGGAAATCCCGGTGAACAGAGTCCAATTCCTGCTATCCACAGGCCCTACTTCAACAACATTCCTTTCTTTATCTTTCTTATTTAAGAAAAGACCGAAGAGAGGTTTCGCGATGATCGACGGACTGGCCCTGATTTATCCCTATGTGAAGGCGTTCCACGTCATGGCCGTCATTTCGTGGATGGCCGGCCTGTTTTACCTGCCCAGGCTGTTTGTCTATCACGCCGAACGCAGTAGGGAATCGGCCGAACCGGTCGCAAGCTTTGTGATCATGGAACAGAAGCTGCTGCGGCTAATCATGAACCCGGCGATGATCGCCACGTGGGTCAGCGGATTGGCCCTGGTGATGACGCCGGGCATCGTCAGCTGGGACATGACCTGGCCGTGGGTCAAGGCGGCCTGCGTGATCGCAATGAGCGTGTTTCACATGTGGTGCGCGCGCGAACGGCGGCATCTGTCAGCCGGAGTGGCCCGTGCCGGGCGGTCCTATCGGATGATGAACGAGGTCCCGACCCTGCTGATGGTCGGGATCGTGACCGCCGTGATCGTCAAGTTCTGATCGAAAAGATTGACTCGTGACCGGCGCGGCCTTATCTGCGCCCCAACCCCGGCCGTCCGGTACGGGATTCCCTTGAACACCTGTCTGCTCCGTCTGATACGTCGCGCGGCCGAAAGTTTGCATCAGAATGACCGAAGAACGCCTGAATCTGTCCGACCTCAAGGCAAAGAGCCCCGCCGACCTGCTGTCGATGGCCGAGGAGTGGGAGATCGAGAACGCCTCGACCATGCGCAAGGGCGAGATGATGTTCTCGATCCTCAAGGAGCATGCCGAGGAGGGCTGGGAGATCGGCGGCGAAGGCGTGCTGGAGGTCGTCCAGGACGGCTTCGGCTTTCTGCGGTCGACCGAGGCGAACTATCTGCCCGGACCGGACGACATTTATGTCAGCCCGGACATGATCCGTCAGCACTCGCTGCGTACGGGCGACACGGTGGACGGCGTCATCCGTGCGCCTGGCGACAACGAACGGTATTTTGCGCTGACGAAAGTCGAGAAGATCAACTTTGAAGAGCCGGAAAAGGCCCGTCACAAGGTCGCATTCGACAACCTGACGCCGCTTTACCCCGACGAACGCCTGAACATGGAGATCGAGGATCCCACGGTGAAGGATCGCAGTGCCCGGATCATCGATCTGGTGGCGCCGATCGGCAAGGGTCAGCGGTCGTTGATCGTGGCACCGCCGCGGACGGGCAAGACGGTTCTGCTGCAGAACATCGCTCATTCGATCGAGAAAAACCATCCGGAATGCTATCTGATCGTCCTGCTGATCGACGAGCGCCCCGAGGAAGTGACCGACATGCAGCGCAGCGTGCGCGGCGAGGTCGTGTCCTCGACCTTCGATGAACCGGCCAGCCGCCACGTTGCGGTGTCCGAGATGGTCATTGAAAAGGCAAAGCGTCTGGTCGAGCATAAACGAGATGTTGTGATTCTCTTGGACTCTATCACAAGACTTGGTAGAGCATTCAATACTGTTGTCCCAAGCTCGGGCAAGGTCCTGACCGGCGGTGTCGATGCGAATGCATTGCAGCGGCCCAAGCGGTTCTTCGGTGCGGCACGCAATATCGAGGAAGGTGGCAGCCTGACAATCATCGCCACGGCGCTGATCGACACCGGATCGCGCATGGACGAGGTGATCTTTGAAGAATTCAAGGGTACGGGCAATAGCGAGATCGTCCTGGACCGCAAGGTTGCAGACAAACGCGTCTTCCCAGCCATGGACATCCTGAAATCCGGTACGCGGAAAGAGGAACTGCTGGTCGACAGCAAGGACCTGCAAAAGACCTATCTGCTGCGTCGCATCCTGAACCCGATGGGCACCACCGACGCTGTAGAGTTCCTGATTTCCAAGATGAAACAGACCAAGAGCAACGCCGAGTTCTTCGACTCGATGAACGCCTGACGAGGCAGCCATGGACCTGATCTTTGCAGAAGCCACCCCGCCCGGGCGGGGGGGGGTTTCTGTCATCCGTCTGAGCGGCACGAATGCTCGGCTGACTGCCGAGCGTCTTGTCGGCCAAATGCCTGACGCGCGTCATGCGTATTTTCGGACCTTGAGGCACGATGACGAGCCAATCGACCAGGTTCTGGCAATGTGGTTCCCAGAGGGTCAGAGTTTTACCGGCGACGAAGTGGCAGAACTGCATCTGCATGGTGCACCTGTGATTTCACGACGGGTGGGGTCCGCGCTGCTGTCCATGGGTGCCAGACCAGCGGAAGCCGGTGAGTTCACACGGCGAGCCTTTCTGAACGGCCGGATGGATCTCGCCGAAATCGAGGGGCTGGGTGATCTGCTTGCCGCAGAGACAGAGGCTCAGCGTAAGCTGGCCTTGCGCACTGCGAGCGGCGAACTGGCCCAAAAGGCGTTGGAATGGCGCCAGCTTCTGATCGAAGCTGGCGCCTTGGTCGAGGTCAGTGTTGATTTCGCGGACGAAGACGTTCCTGATGAGGTCCCCAATCGGGTTTTCGAAGCAATTGCAGAACTACGCGAAGCGCTGCAGCGCGAGTTGGCAGGATTTTCATCGGCCGAACGGATCAGGATGGGGTTCGAAGTCGCTATCATCGGACCGCCAAATGCCGGAAAATCGAGTCTTCTGAACAGGTTGGCCCAGAGAGATGTGGCGATCGTATCCGATCGGGAGGGAACGACAAGAGATGTAATTGAACTCAAGTTCGATCTGAACGGGTTGCCCGTGACGTTTCTTGATACGGCAGGTTTGCGGGAATCTGACGATGCTGTTGAGAGGATTGGGATCGACCGTGCATTGAATCGCGCTAAAAGTGCTGATCTGCGTATCCATCTTTCACGTGACGGGGATATCGTCCAAGAACTTTGGCACCCTGATGACGTCATTGCGGTCAGCCATGCGGACATCTATGAAAGTGACGCCGATCTGACACTATCCGCAGTGACCGGGCATGGTATTGACAAAATGCTTGGTATAATCGGGGAAATACTGAGAAACCGTGTTTCTTCTGCAGGTCTGATCAGTCATGAGCGGCAGCGTCTAGAAATCATCACCGCACTTGATGCAGTTGAAGGCTTAGGGGGATTGCCCGCAGAACTTATTGCGGAGAAGATTCGTGTATCTGCAGCATCGTTAGATCGTTTGCTTGGAAGAATCGGTGCGGACGACTATCTTGATGTTATCTTTTCCTCGTTTTGCATCGGCAAGTAGGAGTTGTTTCACGTGAAACATTACGACGTCGCAGTCATTGGTGGGGGGCATGCAGGCTTGGAAGCAGCTAGCGCTGCGGCGCGCCTTGGTGCAACTGTAGCCCTGGTCACCATGCGCCGCGAGGACATCGGTACGTTATCCTGCAATCCTGCTATCGGTGGACTTGGCAAAGGTCATTTAGTCCGTGAAGTCGACGCGATGGATGGCGTGATGGGACGCCTGGCTGACCAAGCCGGTATCCAGTTTAGGCTTCTGAACCGTCGAAAAGGGCCTGCAGTTCAAGGGCCTAGGGCTCAGATGGATAGAGATCTTTACCGCGCCGCCGCTTGGGAGCTTATTTCCAGCTACGTTGGCGTTGATGTCGTGTTCGGCGAGGCTGTTGAATTTCTTGGCGATGCAAATGTTGTCGAAGGAGTGAGCTTATCCGACGGAAGAGACGTACGTGCTAAATCAGTTGTCTTGACAACAGGCACGTTTCTCAATGGCATGATACATATTGGCGACGTCAGCCGTCCTGCCGGTCGTTGGGGGGATAGGGCGGCAAGCAGGCTTGGTGAGAGCCTTGCCAAGTTTGCCCTGCCACTGGGTCGCCTGAAAACTGGAACGCCGCCGCGGATCAGAAAATCGTCAATCGATTGGGATAGTCTGGAATCTCAACCAGGTGACGAAACGCCGGTCACCTTCTCTTATCTTCTTGCCGTGTCGTTAGTTCAGCAGATCGATTGCAAGATCACACATACAAATGCGACGACACATCGAATCATCAAAGAAAATATTCAGAAATCTGCGATGTATGGTGGTCACATCAGTGGTCGCGGACCCAGATATTGTCCCTCGATAGAGGATAAAATAATTCGCTTTGCCGACAAAGATTCCCATCAGGTATTTCTGGAGCCGGAAGGATTGGATAGCGATATCGTATACCCGAACGGCATTTCAACTTCTCTGCCTGAGGATGTGCAGCTGGCTTATGTTCGGTCCATCCGGGGGATGGAGAATGCGGAGATCACTCAGCCAGGGTATGCGGTCGAGTATGATTATATCGACCCTACGTCCCTAGATACGACGCTCGCAGTCAGATCAGTTCGAGGCCTGTTCTTGGCAGGTCAGATTAACGGAACGACAGGATACGAGGAAGCAGCTGCCCAAGGACTCGTTGCTGGCTTGAATGCCGCACTTAAGGCGGCAGACAAGGCACCTGTGACCTTTAGTCGGACAAACAGCTATATTGGTGTGATGATCGACGATCTGGTCACAAGAGGCGTGACAGAACCCTACCGTATGTTTACATCCCGCGCCGAGTTCAGATTGACGTTACGGGCGGACAATGCAGATCAACGTCTTACCCCGATGGCAATCGAGATAGGGTGCATTTCGAATGAACGGTCTGTGTCGTTTCAGGAGCGTCAATCGAAATACACTTATGCACGCGATCGTCTTAGTTCTGTTTTCTTATCACCGAATGATCTGAGCAGTGCCGGAATCCACGTCTCGAGGGACGGGCAAAGAAGGACTGTCTTTAGCTTGCTCGGTCATAGCGATATCAATCCGGACAAACTCGCAGATATTGTTCCTGAACTGGCTGCTGTCTCCAGTGAAACATTGGTGCAACTGCGGAACGATGCTTTGTACGAGCAGTATACTGATCGGCAAAATAAAGATGCTGAGTTAATCAGAGCTAATGAGACTACATCTCTCGACCCTGATATTGACTACAGCGGCTTGGGTGGTCTCTCGTCTGAATTGCGTGGAAAGCTTTCGGATCGTCGACCTAAAACTGTGTTCGAGGCTTCAAAGATTGAAGGAATGACGCCGGCCGCTTTGACGCTATTGATCGTCACTTCGAAGACAAGCGTGCGTCGTACTGCATGATTGTTTCACGTGAAACACATGAGAGGCTTATCGCATACGAAGCTCTCGTACGGAAATGGAATGCAAAAATAAACTTGGTTGCGCCTTCGACACTTCCGGAGTTCAACACAAGACATATTCAGGACAGCATTCAGATCTTCAATCAACTACAATTTCCGGAAGGGAATTGGGTAGACCTTGGAAGCGGCGGCGGACTCCCTGGAGTAGTTGTCTCCATATATGCTCAGAAGGCCCCTCTGACAGTGTCCTTAGTTGAAAGCGATCAACGGAAGTCGGCGTTTTTGCGCACCGTCATTCGAGAGCTATCGTTGCAAAATGTATCGATCCTGACAGGTCGTATAGAAAATGTTCCGCCACTAGGCGCAAACTTCGTTTCTGCTCGGGCGCTTGCACCATTATCGGCCCTTCTTTCGATGGTCCAAAGGCACATGCACCAGAACGGCACCGCAATATTCCTGAAAGGCCGTTCGTGGAAAGCGGAATGCGCCGAAGCAAGGAAGGAATGGCGATTTGACGTTACCAGCTTTCCAAGTAAAACAGATCCAGACGCAGCCATCCTGAAAATTACCGGAGTCTCGCATGCCTGAACAGCATATTGTGGCAATCGCGAACCAAAAGGGCGGCGTTGGCAAGACGACGACCGCTGTTAACTTGGGTGCCGCCCTGGCGCAAGCAGGCTATCCGACGATACTTGTCGACCTGGACCCTCAAGGAAACGCGTCAACGGGACTGGGGATTGGGACTGAAGACCGTGATTTCACGGTCTATGACCTTTTGACCGGGGATGCGGATCTCATGACTGCAGCCGTTGACACTGCGGTTCCGAACCTGCGGGTTGTCCCATCGACATCCGATCTTGCGTCTGCCGACGTACAACTGTCCCAAGTTGCTGATCGAACACGTCTTTTGGAACGCCAGCTATCTGATGCACCACATGGAACGATCGTGCTGATCGACTGTCCTCCAGCCTTGGGTCTGTTGACGGTTAATGCGATGGTCGCGGCATCCAGCGTTCTTGTTCCGCTTCAGGCGGAATTCTATGCTTTGGAGGGTTTGTCGCAATTGCTGGGTACGGTGAAGCAGGTCCGCCAAGGCGCCAATCCCAAGCTTCGCATAAATGGCATTCTTCTTACGATGTCCGATTATCGGAACAACTTGTCGCAGCAGGTGGAGGCAGACGCGCGCGAGACGCTTGGCGATCTTGTCTATCCCACGGTCATTCCCAGAAACGTCCGCGTGTCCGAGGCCCCGTCACATGCGCAGCCGGTGTTGATCTATGATCCGTCGTCAAAGGGCAGCCACGCCTATCGTCAATTCGCGACCGAATTCACGGCGCGCCTGAAACTGATCCCGGAGATTGCGTGATGTCGGACAGCAAGATTGCGAAACGTGGCCTTGGCCGGGGTCTGTCCGCATTGATGGCCGACATGGACCTGGGGGACAGCGCAGGTCCTGCGCAATCGCGAGATCGCATGATGCTCCCGATCGAGCAGATCACCGCTAATCCTGACCAGCCGCGTCGTACCTTCGATCCGGACGCGTTACAGGAGCTTGCCGCCTCCCTGCGACAGCGCGGTGTGCTTCAGCCCCTTATCGTGCGTCCCCACCCACAGGACAAGGATCTCTATCAGATCGTCGCGGGCGAACGGCGCTGGCGTGCAGGCCAGATGGCGCAACTGCATGAGATGCCGGTCATCATCCGAGACATGTCGGATACAGAGGTTTTGGAAGTCGCCATTATCGAGAATATTCAGCGTGCCGACCTGAATGCGATCGAAGAAGCGGCATCGTTCCGGCAACTGATGGACCGTTTCGGTCATACGCAGGAAAAACTGGCCGAAGCGCTGAACAAGAGCCGCAGTCACATCGCAAACCTTCTTAGGCTGTTGTCATTACCCGATTCCGTCCAGGATATGGTCAAGGACGGCAAGCTCAGTGCGGGGCACGCCCGCGCCTTGATTACCGCTCCCAACGCTGCGCAGTTGGCCCGTAGGGTCAGTGAAAAAGGCCTGTCAGTCCGTGATACCGAAGAGATGGTGCGAAAGCTGTCGCAGGACGGTGGCGAAAAGCCGCGCAAGGCCTCGCGAAGCGCTGCAAAGGATGCCGATACCAAGGCGCTGGAGGCAGATCTGGGTGCTCATCTGAAGATGCGCGTGCAGATTTCACATGGAGGTGCGGATGGTGGGCAGTTGACGATCACCTATCGGGATCTGGACCAGCTGGATCAGCTGTGCCAGCTTCTTGGAGGCAATCGCTGACCATATATAGTATATAGTAAGAAATTTACTGCTAAATCCTGATTATTGGCTGGGTCGCGTTACCAGAAACAGCGCGACCAGCCCACAGATCGCCGCCTGAGTCGCGACGACCCAAGGCGGCATCCCCACCCACCACGAAATGCCGACCCCGGAGCTCATCGCGGTGATGGCCCAGATCTTGGCCAACCGCCCAACGACACCACGTTCCTGCCACGCACGCACGGGTGGTCCGTAGGTGGGGTGATCCAGGATCCGACGCTCCAATGTCGGAGAGGATCGTGCAAAGGCCCACGCGGCGACCAGAAGGAAGGGGACCGTCGGCACCACCGGCAAGGCGACACCGACGATCCCGCACAAGGCAAACAGCCATCCCAAGACCAACCACATCCGGCGCCGCATCGGTCAGGCCGCCAGTTCGCGCAGAATCGCGTTCAGCACCGGCCGGCCCTGCGCGGTTGCCCGGATGCGCCCATCACGGCGGTCGATCATCCCCATGTCGATCAGTGACGTCACCGCATGCTCCTCCAGCGGCTTACCGGACAGGGCCGCATAGCGCGCTTCGTTCAGGCCTTCGGTCAGGCGCAGGGACATCAACAGGTACTCGGTCGCCTGCTCATGCGCGGGAATGGCGTCGCGCGGCACCTCTCCGGTTCCGGTGGTTTCCACCGCCTGCAGCCAGGCTCCGGGCATGCGATGCGCCTCGGTCGCCATGCGTCCGTGTGGCAGGGTCAGCCGTCCATGCGCACCGGGACCGACGGCCGCCCAGTCCCCCTGGCGCCAGTAGACCAGATTGTGACGGCTCTGCGCGCCGGGGCGGGCGTGGTTCGAAATCTCATAGCATCCCATGCCGGCAGCCTCGCACAGGTCCTGGGTGTCGAAATACATGTCGGCTGACAGGTCGTCATCCGGCAGGTCGCGCAGCTTTCCCGCCGCGGCCCGCGCGCCAAAGGCCGTGCCGGGCTCAATCGTCAGCTGATACAGCGACAGATGATCCACGGCCATGGACAGCGCTTCGCGCAGTTCCGCCCGCCAGGCGGTGCGATCCTGGCCCTGTCTGGCATAGATCAGGTCGAAACTGACCCTGTCGAAGACGCTGCGCGCGACGTCGAATGCCGTGCGCGCCTCGGTCACGGAATGCATGCGACCAAGCCGGTGCAGGTCGGTGTCGTTCAGTGCCTGTATGCCCATCGACAGGCGGTTCACACCCGCATCGGCAAATCCGCGAAAGCGGCCCTTTTCGACGCTGGTCGGATTGGCTTCCAGCGATATCTCGATGTCGTTGGCAAAGCCCCATCCGGCCTGGGCGGCGCGGATCACCGCATCGACCGTCTCGGGCAGCATCAGCGATGGGGTACCGCCTCCAAAGAAGATGCTGCCCAGATGCCGGTCCGGCGTTTCGGCGGCAAGGCGCGCGATCTCGGCGGACAGGGCGTCGGCCCATCGGCGCTGATCGACATGGGCCACGACATGGCTGTTGAAATCGCAATAGGGACACTTGGCCGCGCAGAAGGGCCAATGCACATAAAGGCCGAACCCCCCGGTACGCCAATCCTCGCCCGGGACCGTCATCCGCGGAACGCCGTGACTTCGATCTCGACGCGCATCTCGGGGCGGATCAGGCCCGCGACCACCATCGTGGCCGCAGGCCGGATATCGCCAAGCGCATCGGACAGGGCGGGGGCGATGACGTCGACCAGAGCCGCATCGGTGATCGTGTACTGCACCCGGACGATGTCGGCGGGCGCAAAGCCCGCCTGCTCCAGCACCGAAAAGATCGTCGTGAAACAGTTGCGCGCTTGCCGACAGGCATCCTCCGGCATGGTCATGTCGGCATAGTCGTAGCCGGTGACACCCGACACGAAGCACCAGTCGCCCTTGACCACGGCACGGCTGTAGGCCAGCCGCGCCTCGAAGGGCGATCCGGTGGTCAGCCTATGCAAAGCAGGCCTCGATCATGCGCGACACGGCGCGGGCGCGATGGCTGAGGCTGTTCTTGGTCTTGGCGGGCATCTCTCCCAGGGTGACTGGGTGTCCGTCGGGCTGGAAGATCGGGTCATAGCCGTGACCCTCGGCCCCGCGCGGCGGCCAGACGACCTGGCCCGGCAGAACGCCCTCGAACACCTCCTCGTGGCCATCGGGCCACATCAGCACCAGCGTGCAGCGGAACTGCGCGCGACGCGGGGCAGGGGCGTCCGCGGCCTCCAGTTCGCGCCAGGTGCGCTCCATGGCCATGGCGAAATCGCGGCCTTGGGGCGTTTCGGCCCAGTCCGCGGTCTGGACACCCGGCGCGCCGCCCAAGGCATCGACGCAGATGCCGCTGTCGTCCGACAGGACGGGCAGGCCGGTCGCCTGCATGGCGGCGCGTGCCTTGATGCGGGCATTGCCGACGAAGCTGTCCTCGGTTTCGGCGGGTTCGGCCAGGCCCATCTGGGCCGCGCCGACCACCTCGACGCCATAGGGCGCCAGCAGGGCGCGCATCTCGTCCAGCTTGCCGGCGTTGTGCGTCGCGACCAGCAGCCGCTTGTCGGTGAACTGCCTCATGCCACGGCCGCCTTCTGCGCGGCGACCAGATCGGCCATCCCGGCCTCGGCCAGGTCCAGCAGACGTCCCATCTCGTCGCGCGAGAAGGTCGCGCCTTCGGCCGACATCTGCACCTCGATCAGGCGGCCCGCACCGGTCAGCACGAAGTTGCCGTCGGTCCCGGCCTCGCTGTCCTCGGCATAGTCCAGGTCCAGAAGCGGCTGACCCGCATAGATGCCGCAGCTGACGGCCGCCACGTGGTCCAGGATCGGATCGCTGGAGATCGCGCCGGCCTTCAGCAGCTTGTTCACCGCCAGCCGCAGCGCCACCCAGCCCCCGGTGATCGAGGCACAGCGCGTGCCGCCATCGGCCTGGATCACGTCGCAGTCGATGCTGATCTGGCGTTCGCCCAGGGCGCTGCGGTCGATGCCCGCGCGCAGGCTGCGGCCGATCAGGCGCTGGATCTCCTGCGTGCGGCCCGACTGCTTGCCCTGGGCTGCCTCGCGGCGGTTGCGCGTGTTCGTGGCGCGTGGCAGCATGCCGTATTCGGCCGTGACCCAGCCCAGGCCGGTGCCTTTCAGGAAACGCGGCGGGTTGTCCTCGATGGTGGCGGTGCACAGGACATGCGTGTCGCCGCACCGGATCAGACAGGACCCCTCGGCGTGGCGCATCACCCCGGTTTCAATTGAAATCGGACGCATTTGGGCTAGATTCCGGCCGGACGGGCGCATGACTGTTCCTTTTCGTGAGGTTAGGATGCCCATACCGTCCGGGGGCACCATCACGCAACCCCACCGGGGGTCACAAGACGGGGCGCATGAACCAGGAATCGCTGCTGCACGAGATGAACGACCGGTCCCGCGAGGTGTTTCGCCGGGTCGTCGAATCCTATCTGGAGACCGGAGAGCCTGTGGGCTCTCGCACCCTGACCCGCGCGCTGTCCGAAAAGGTCAGCGCCGCGACCATCCGAAACGTGATGCAGGATCTGGAGTTCATGGGCCTGCTGGACAGCCCGCATGCATCCGCGGGGCGCCTGCCGTCGCAGATGGGCCTGCGCCTGTTCGTCGACGGCATGATGGAAATCGACGCCGTCAATTCGACCGACCGTGCCGCCATCGACCAGACGCTTGGCAATGACGACCCCGAGACCGGGGTGCTGCTGGACCGCGTCAGCACGGCGCTGTCCTCGATCACGCGCGGCGCGTCGCTGGTCCTGATGCCCAAGCACGAAGCGCCGATCCGTCATATCGAATTCGTCAGCCTGGGGCCGGATCGGGCGCTGGTGGTTCTGGTCTTTGCCGACGGCCATGTCGAGAACCGCATCTTTACCCCGCCGCCCGGCCAGACCCCGTCCTCGATGCGCGAGGCCGGCAATTTCCTGAACGCCATGGCCGAGGGCAAGACATTGGCCGAACTGCGCGGCCATCTGTCCCAGCAGATCAACGTCCGCAGACGCGAATTGGACGTGCTGGCCGCAGAGTTGGTGGAATCGGGCATCGCGCTGTGGGGCGCCGAGGCCACCGACCCGCGCCTGATCGTGCGGGGACGCGCGAACCTGCTGGACCGCGAGGCCGCCGACCTGGACCGCATCCGCGTGCTGTTCGACGACCTGGAACGCAAGAGCGACATCGTCGAGTTCCTGGAACTGACCGAAAGGGGCGAGGGTGTGCGCATTTTCATCGGCTCCGAGAACAAGCTTTTTTCACTTTCGGGTTCCGCTCTGGTGGTTTCACCCTATATGAATGCCGACCGGAAAATTGTGGGTGCGGTGGGTGTCATCGGGCCGACCCGGCTGAATTACGGCCGGATCGTGCCGATCGTCGATTATACCGCGCAGCTGGTCGGGCGGGTGCTGTCCGGCCGGAAAGGATGAAGTGAAATGACCGAGCAGAACGAACAGCCCATGGACGAATTCATGGATGACCCCCTGGCAGAGCCCGATGACGCGCTGGCCCAGCTGACCGCCGAGCGCGACGAGCTGCGCGACAAGTGGATGCGCGCGCTGGCCGATGCCGAAAACTCGCGCAAGCGGGCCGACAAGGACCGCCGCGACGCCGAGAATTACGGCGGATCGCGCCTGGCACGCGACCTGCTGCCCGTGCATGACGCCCTGACGCGTGCGCTGGACGCCGCGGGAGAGGAGCAGCGCACCGCCGCCGCCGCCCTGATCGAGGGGGTCGAACTGACCCTGCGCGAGCTGTCCAACGTGTTCACCAAGCACGGCGTGACCATCATCCGCCCCGAGGCCGGCGACAAGTTCGACCCCACCCACCACGAGGCGATGTTCGAGGCCGCGGTCCCCGGCACCGTCGCGGGCCACATCATCCAGGTGATGGATAACGGCTTCATGCTGCACGACCGCCTGCTGCGCCCGGCCAAGGTCGGCGTGTCCTCGACCCCCGCCAGCTGACCGATTCGCAGCCCGGTCCGCGGGTCGGGCTGCTACCTTCCGCTGACTTGCCGAATGTTCCCGATGGCGCGACGCTTGGTCACACCGGTCAGCCAGAGGAGGGGATGATGACCAGCACTCAGGGGGTGCATATCCACCCTGCCGTCGATCACGGCATCGCGAAAGGCAGCCCGGGCTTCTCGGGCGGGGTCCTGACGTGTCACTGCGCGACCAACCCGGTCAAGGTCCGGGTCAGCGCGCAGACCGCCCACAACCATGTCTGCGGCTGCACCAAGTGCTGGAAACCCGACGATGCGGTGTTCAGCCAGATCGCCGTGGTGTCCCGCGATTCCGTCGAAGTCCTGGAGGGCGCCGACAAGCTGGAGGTCGTGGACGCTGGGGCCGCAATCCAGCGCCACCGCTGCCGCGAGTGCGGCGTACACATGTACGGCCGGATCGAGAACAAGGACCATCCGTTCTATGGGCTGGACTTCGTTCATACCGAACTGTCGGGGGAGCAGGGTTGGTCGGCGCCGGAATTCGCGGCATTCGTCAGCTCCGTCATCGAATCGGGGGTCGAACCAAGTCGCATGGACGGCATCCGTTCGCGCCTGCGCGAACTGGGGCTGGAGCCCTATGACGCACTGTCCCCTCCGCTGATGGACGCGATCGCCACTAGCATCGCCAAGCGCTCCGGTGCGCTGCCCGCTTGACGGGGATGCGCATTAGACTGGAAGAACAGCCAAGGGGCCGCTTGTCGGCCCCTTAGACCTGACTGAAACGCCCGACCGACAAGCCCGTGAGGGAACAGGAGAATAGTCATGAGAACCCGTGCCGCCGTGGCCCTAGAGGCCGGCAAACCGCTGGAAGTGATGGAGGTCAACCTGGAAGGCCCCAAGGCCGGCGAGGTCATGATCGAAATCAAGGCCACCGGTATCTGCCATACCGACGAATTCACCCGTTCGGGCGACGACCCGGAAGGCATCTTCCCCGCCATCCTGGGCCATGAGGGCGCGGGCGTCGTGGTCGAGGTCGGCCCCGGCGTCACCTCGCTGAAGGTCGGCGATCACGTCATCCCGCTCTACACGCCCGAATGCCGCGAATGCGCGTCCTGCCTGTCGGGCAAGACGAACCTGTGCACCAAGATCCGCGCGACCCAGGGCAAGGGCCTGATGCCCGACGGCACGACCCGCTTCAGCATGCTGGATGGCACGCCGATCTATCACTACATGGGCTGCTCGACCTTCGCCAACCACACGGTCCTGCCCGAGATTGCAGTCGCCAAGGTCCGCGACGACGCGCCCTTCGACAAGATCTGCTATATCGGCTGCGGCGTGACCACCGGCATCGGCGCGGTCATCAACACTGCCAAGGTCGAGATCGGCGCCAAGGCCGTGGTGTTTGGCCTGGGCGGCATCGGCCTGAACGTCGTGCAGGGCCTGCGGCTGGCGGGCGCTGACATGATCATCGGCGTCGATCTGAACAACGACCGCCGCGAGATGGCCGAACGCTTCGGCATGACGCATTTCGTCAATCCCAAGGAAATCGACGGCGGCATCGTCCAGCACATCGTCGAGATGACCAAGACCCCCTTCGACCAGATCGGCGGCGCCGATTACAGCTTTGACGCGACCGGCAGCACCAAGGTGATGCGCGACGCGCTGGAATGCACCCATCGGGGCTGGGGCGTGTCGGTGATCATCGGCGTGGCCGCGGCGGGCGCCGAGATCAGCACCCGCCCGTTCCAGCTGGTCACCGGCCGGGTCTGGAAGGGCACGGCCTTCGGCGGCGCACGCGGGCGGACCGACGTGCCCAAGATCGTCGACTGGTACATGGACGGCAAGATTGAAATCGACCCGATGATCACCCACACGATGCCGCTGGACGACATCAACAAGGGCTTCGATCTGATGCATCACGGTGAATCGATCCGCTCGGTCGTCCTTTACTGATCCTTCATGGCTGCTTAGGTAAAAGAACGGCGGGGCCCCGGTCCCGCCGTCGCCATGAGAGAGAACAAGGAGCAGGCCGATGCGTCACCAGTGGCTGGACGATGACGACGACGAACCGCAAGAAGACGACCGCCGCCACAAGGAAGAGGGCGGGCTGGGCCTGCCCGAAGGCGACAAGATCGGCAAGCTGTACTTCAAGTCGCGCACGGTGATCGTCGCCGGCGCCATCAACGACAAGCTGGCGCAGCGCACCGTGGCCCACCTTCTGGCCCTGGCCGAGGAAAGCGACAAGCCGATCAACATGCTGATCTCGTCCCCCGGCGGGCATGTGGAATCGGGCGACATGATCCACGACGTGGTCAAGTTCATCCGTCCCACCGTGCGCACCATCGGGTCGGGATGGGTCGCCAGCGCCGGCGCGCTGATCTTCGTCGCGGCGAAGAAGGAAAACCGCTACTGCCTGCCCAACACCCGCTTCCTGATCCACCAGCCCTCGGGCGGGATCGGCGGCACGTCCTCGGACATGATGATCCAGGCGGAACAGGTGCGTCTGATGCGCGATCGCCTGAACCAGATCTTCGCCGAGGCGACCGGTCAGAAGGTCGAGCGGATCGAGAAGGACACGCAGCGCGATTTCTGGCTGAACACGCAGGAGGCGCTGGATTACGGCCTGCTAGGCCAGGTGATCCGCAGCGCGGACGACCTGAAATGACGGCAGGGGGCGGATTGACCATCCGCCCGGCCACCCCCGCCGATCACGATGCGATCTGGGCCATCCTGGAGCCCGTCTATCGTGCCGGAGAAACCTATTGCATCCCCTGTGACATCACCCGCCCCGAGGCGATCGCTGACTGGTTCGCGCATCCCTTTACGGCCTTCGTCGCGGTGCTGGACGGCCGCATCCTGGGGACCAGCCATGTGGGCGCGAACCGCCCCGCAGGCGGGTCGCATGTCGCCAACGCGTCCTTTGCGACCCATCCGGACGCGCGGGGCCGGGGCGTCGCCCGCGGGCTGGTCGAACATGCGAAATCATGGGCCGCCGCGCAGGGATTCGCCGCGATGCAGTTCAATTTCGTGGTGTCGACCAATGCCGATGCCGTCCATTTGTGGCAGAAGGCCGGATTTTCCATTGTCGGCCGGCTGCCGGGGGCGTTTCGTCATCCCCAGCTTGGACCGGTCGATGGGCTGGTCATGTTCCACACCCTGAAGGGAGAGCCCGATGAGCCTTGAGACCCTGTCCGAAACCCGCAGCTTCGGCGGCACCCAGGGCGTCTATCGCCACAAGTCGCAGGCCACCGGCACCGACATGACCTTTGCCGTCTACCTGCCAGAGATGGCGCTACACGGGCGCGTACCGGTTCTGTGGTACCTGTCCGGCCTGACCTGCAACCACGAGAACGCGATGACCAAGGCCGCCGCCCAGCAGTGGTGCGACGAGGCCGGCATCGCCATCATCTTTCCCGACACCTCGCCCCGCGGCGAGGGTGTGGCCAACGACGAGGCCTATGACCTGGGCCAGGGCGCGGGCTTTTACGTGAACGCCACGCAGGACCCGTGGAAGCCGCATTTCCAGATGTGGCATTACATCGTCCATGAACTGCCCGAACTGGTGTCCGACAACTTCGCCATCGACCGCGATGCGATGGGCATCACCGGCCATTCGATGGGCGGGCACGGCGCGCTGACCATCGCGATGACCCATCCCGACCGCTACAAGTCGGTGTCGGCCTTCTCTCCGATCGCGAACCCGACGGAATCGGACTGGGGTCGCAAGCAGTTCACGGCCTATCTGGGCGAGGATCGCGCCACGTGGCGGGCCCATGACGCGACGCTGCTGATGACCGAGAAGGGCTATCCCGGAGAGGTGCTGATCGACCAGGGCGCCAACGACCAGTTCCTGGACCTGCTGCGTCCCGAATCGTTGGCCCATGCGATGATGGCACGCCGCCAGCCCGGTCAGTTCCGCATGCATCCGGGCTATGACCACAGCTACTTCTTCGTTCAGAGCTTCATGGCCGACCACGTCTTCTGGCATGCCGAACGGCTGGTCTGAACCGATTGCCGAACATTCCCGACGCCCCTGCCGTTTTCCCATAAGACTTTAGGGGCAAAGGGCAGGGGCCGCGATTGACGCAAGGGGGTGCCCGACCAACTACTTGGACATGGAATGCCGCGGGGGGAGGAAATCCGCGGCGCTTATCCAGGGAGCGGAGGAGCACTCGATGAAACATCTCTTGAACAGCGCGGCTGTCGCGCTGCTTTTGACCGGCGCATCGGCTTACGCGAATGAAAGCGTCCTGACCGAGACCGCCGAGGCCGGACAATGGGCCATCCAGACCGGCGACTATGCCAACACCCGGTATTCCGAACTGGACCAGATCACCCGTGAGAACGTCGGCGATCTGCGCGTCGCCTGGACCTTCTCGACGGGCGTGCTGCGCGGACACGAGGGCGGGCCGCTGGTCGTGGACAACGTGATGTATGTCCACACGCCCTTTCCGAACAACATCTTCGCGCTGGACCTGAACGACAACGGCAAGATCCTGTGGCGCTACACGCCCCAGCAGGACCCCGAGGTCATCGCGGTCATGTGCTGCGACACCGTCTATCGCGGTCCGGCCTATGCAGACGGACTGATCCTGTCGCACCAGGCCGACACGACGCTGGTGGCGCTTGACGCCAAGACCGGCGAGGTCAAGTGGTCGGTCAAGACCGGTGACCCGGCCATCGGCGAGACGAACACCGCGACCGTGCTGCCCGTGGGCGACAAGGTGATCGTGGGCGTGTCGGGCGGCGAATACGGCGTGCGCGGCCGCGTCACCGCCTACAGCCTGGCCGACGGGTCCGAGGTCTGGAAGGCCTATTCGACCGGCCCCGACGAGGAGATGCTGGTCGATCCGGAAACCACCATGCACCTGGGCAAGCCCATCGGTGCCGACAGCTCGCTGAACAGCTGGGAAGGCGATCAGTGGAAGATCGGCGGCGGTTCGACCTGGGGCTGGTATTCCTATGACCCGGACCTGAACCTGATCTATTACGGCACCGGCAACCCGTCGACCTGGAACCCGTCGCAGCGTCCCGGTGACAACCGCTGGTCCATGACCATCATGGCCCGCGACGCCGATACCGGCATGGCCAAGTGGTTCTACCAGAAGACGCCCCATGACGAATGGGACTATGACGGCGTGAACGAGAACATCCTGGTCGACAAGGAAATCGACGGCCAGATGCGCAAGCTGCTGGTGAACTTCGACCGCAACGGCTTCGGCTACACGCTGGACCGCGAGACGGGCGAACTGCTGGTGGCCGAAAAGTTCGACCCGGCCGTCAACTGGGCGACCGAAGTCGATATGAACAAGGACTCCGAGACCTACGGCCGTCCTCTGGTCGTGTCGGAATACTCGACCGCCCAGAACGGCGAGGACACCAACACCACTGGCGTCTGCCCGGCGGCGCTGGGATCCAAGGACCAGCAGCCGGCGTCCTATTCGCCGAAGACCGGCCTGTTCTATGTGCCGACCAACCACGTCTGCATGGACTATGAACCCTTCCGCGTCGCCTATACCGCGGGTCAGCCCTATGTCGGCGCGACGCTGTCGATGTATCCGGCCCCCGAAAGCCATGGCGGCATGGGCAACTTCATCGCCTGGGACGCCGTCGCGGGCGAGATCAAGTGGTCGCTGCCGGAGCAGTTCTCGGTCTGGTCGGGCGCCCTGGCGACCGCGGGCGACGTGGTCTTCTACGGCACGCTGGAAGGTTACCTGAAGGCTGTCGACGCCGAGACGGGCGAGGAGCTCTACAGCTTCAAGACGCCGTCGGGCATCATCGGCAACACGATGACCTACGAGAACAACGGCAAGCAGTATGTCGCGGTTCTGTCGGGTGTCGGCGGATGGGCCGGCATCGGTCTGGCGGCCGGTCTGACCAATCCCAATGACGGTCTGGGTGCCGTGGGCGGCTATGCGGCCCTCAGCGACTATACCGAATTGGGCGGTCAGCTGACCGTGTTCGAACTGCCGGACTGATCTGCCGGCCGCGGGGCGTCTCATACTTTCGTTCCGCATACGCAAGCGTGACCTATGACGGCGCCGCCCCAGCACTAGACTGGGGCGGAACCGTCTGAGGAGACAGACGACTTTGGGAGGACTTCCGACATGAAAGCCATCACCAGCCTCACGGCGCTGGTCCTGGGCGCGTCCTTGGCCGGCATGGCTTGGGCGCAGACCGAAACGACGCCCCCGGCGGACGCGGGCGCTGGTGCGGCCGCCGCCGTGTCGGGTGATGCCGCGGCAGAGGCCCCCGCCGATGCCGCAGCCGCCGAACCTGCAGCCGACGCAGCCGCCGAAGGGACCGAGACCGCAGCGGCAGGCGCCCATGTCCTGCCCAACGGCCAGGACATGACCCCGGTCGAGGAACTGGACGGCCGCTGGCGCAATGACGAGGGCATTCCGACCTTCAAGGTCGAAGATGGCGTCGTCGATTTCGCGACCTTCAACGGTTTCCGCCGCTATCACGCGGAATGCCATGTCTGCCACGGTCCTGACGGCGAGGGGTCGACCTACGCCCCTGCGTTGAAGGAATCGGTGCTGCGCATGGATTATTACGACTTCATGCAGACCGTGGCGTCGGGCCGGCAGGGCACGAACTCGGTCATGCCGGCCTTCGGCACCAACAAGAACGTCTGGTGCTATATCGACGACATCTATGTCTATCTGCTGGCGCATGGCACCGGCGAGATCGGTCGCGGTCGTCCGGCGGAACGCGCCGACAAGTCCGAAGACTATACCGCGCAGGAAGATTCCTGCATGTCCAGTTGACGGCCCTAGGACGCCTTGCCGGGCTGGTGCTGGCGGTGGGGGTTTTGTCCACCCCGGCCGCGGCCCAAGTGGCGGACCTGCGCTCCACCACCCAGTTTCGGGTCTGCGCCGACCCCGCGAACGCGCCGATGTCCAGCCGCGACGGCAGCGGGTTCGAGAACAAGCTGGCCGAGTTCTTCGGCCAGCAGCTTGGACTGCCGGTGACCTATTTCTGGTTTCCTTCAGGCATGGGGTTCGTGCAGCGCACCCTGCGGGAGGGCAACTGCGACGTGGTGATCGGCTATGCTCAAGGGGACGAACTGGTCCAGAACACCAACCATTACTACACCTCGATCTATGGCATCGTGACGCGCAAGGACGGTCCACTGGCCAAGGTTTACCGCCTCAGCGACCCGGCGCTGAAGGAGGTCGGCATCGGCGTCGTGGCCGGAACGCCGCCTGCCACGCATCTGGCGCGGGCGGGTCTGGCGCCCAACATGCGCGGCGCGGATCTGTTCGTTGACCGCCGGGTCGAGGATCCGATGGGCGATCTGCTGGAGGATGTCCGCAGCGGTGCGACGGGCGCCGCCGTGCTGTGGGGCCCGTTGGCCGGACCGCGCGTCAAGGACGACCCCGACCTGCAATTCACGCCCCTGCTGCACGAGGAGGCGTCGCCGCGCCTGTTCTTCCGCATCACCATGGGCGTGCGCCCCGAGGAGCAGGAATGGAAGCGCGAGCTGAACAGCTTGATCCGTCGCAATCAGGACGGCATCAACCAGATCCTGCACGATGCCGGGGTACCGCTGGTCGACGACTATGGCAAGGAAGTGCTGCCGTGATCCGCCTGCTGGTGCTGGCGCTGCTGCTGGCACCAGCAGCGCGGGCCGAAACCGTGCCCGAGCCCGATACCTATCACGGCGAACCCTATCGCTCTCCGGTTCCTGCAACCCTGGCCGGGGCGCAGGTCATCGATGTGGGTCAGGCCATCGCCCTGCAGGGGCAGGCGGCGTTTCTGGACGTGCTGCCGCGGCCCAAGGCCAAGCCCGCGGGCCTTCCAGAAGGGACGATCTGGAACGAGCCGCCCCACCGCTCGATTCCCGGGGCCGAATGGTTGTGGGACACCGGGTACGAAGCCCTGTCCCCTGCCGAGGAAGCGCGCCTGCGCGACGGGCTGACCCGCGCCAAGGCCGGCGATCCCGATCGCCCCGTGGTGATCTTTTGCCGGTCCGACTGCTGGATGAGCTGGAACGCCGCGCGGCGGGCGGTCGAATGGGGCTTTGACCCGGTGATCTGGTTCCCCGGCGGCACGGATGCCTGGGAACAAGCCGGCCAGCCGCTGGTCACCGTGGAGCCTGTCGCCCCGTAAAGCTGCCGAAGGCGCGGGGACCTGATGGCATGTCGATGATGTGCGTCACCACCAGCGTCTTGGCGTCCAGAATCGTAAGTGTGTCCGAATCCCAGTTCGCGACGGCGACGCCGCTGCCGTCGGGCAGGGTCGCGATTCCTTCGGGATAATCGCCCACGGTGACGGTCGCCACCGGGTTCAGCGTGGCCGCGTCGAACACGGTGACGGTGCCGTCATACTGATCGGTGACGAAACCCCGCCCCCCGGCAAAGGCGACGGCATAGGGATGGCTGCCGGTTGGCACCCGGCCCGTCAGCTGCCCTGCGACCGGATCGATGACCGACACCATATCCCCCTGCACATCCGCCGAAAACAGCCGCCCGTCATGGAAGGTCACGCCGAAGGGATGCGCCCCGGCCGTCGCCACGCGATGCAGCAGCGCGCCCGTCCCTGCGTCAAAGATGCTGATCTGATCCGCATCACGATCCGCCGTGGCCACCAGGCCCATACCGTCGGTCGCCACGCCCGCCGGCGTGTCGCCGGTGGGCGCGCTCCAGACCGGCTGCAGGTCGGCGTCCAGCCGCGTCAGCCGCGCACCGTACCAGTCGGTGACGAAGACCCCGCCATCGCCCGCCGCGGCCAATCCGAAGGCCCCGGCGCCCAGGTCCCGATGGGCCAAGGGCAAGGCGTCTTCGTCCAGCACGTGCAGGCGTCCGCTGTCGGCGGCAATGACATAGACGCGCCCGGCCTGCGGGTCATAGGCTACAGGCGCAGGGGCATCTGGAATGTCGGCCGTCGCGACGATCGCGCCCGTCCCCAGGTCGATCACCGACAACGCATCGGCGTTCTGCGAGGTCACGAACGCAAGATCCCCGGCCAAGACCGGGGACCCTGTCAGCAGCAGCGCCAGGAAAGCACCCCGCACCTATTCGACGCGGCCAAAGCGTTCCGCCAAGGCGTCCAGCCCGGCCTGATAGACGCCGTCGACCGCCGCGATGGCAGCATCGTCGTTCAGTTCGGCCGGGGGTTCGTTGTTCGGGAAACCGCGATAGAAGCCGCCCTTCCACAGGACCTCGGCCTTGCCGTCCTTGTCGCTGACCTGCAGCGTCGAGGAGTAGTTGGTCACCGGCAGGACCGCCGTGTCGACCTCGGTGATCATGTACTTGTACATCATCTTGTCGTTGTCGATGGCCATCAGCTGTTCGGTGATGGTGGGCGCCCCGTCGCCGTTCAGCGTCAGCACGCGGGTCGATTCGTCGGGAACGTCCGCCGCCGCGCCCTCGGGCGTCATCGCGGTCGATGCGACCACCGGATGCCAGCTCATGTCGTCGAAGCGGCCGATCACCTCCCACACCTCGGCGGGGGTGGCATCCAGCGTCACGGTCTTTTCCGTCTTCAGGCGCGACGGGCCATGCGCCCCCGCCATCCCCGTCAGGGCCAGCACCGCACCAAGCGCGCCCGCCAGAACTGTCGTCGTCCTCATTCCTTCCGTTCCTCCCGAAAGATCACATTTCTCAGCAGATAGCTGTAGCCGCGCCGGAACGCGTCATCGGTGTTGCCGCGGATCTCGACCGATCCGGCGCGCACGGTCTCTCCGGTTTCGGCATCGCGCAGGGTCAGATTGACCGACTGGATCAGGTTGGAGACCTTCTGCACCTCTCCGGCGATGGCATAGTCCGATCCCATCCCGCGGGCGATCTTGGTATCGGCGCCGTTCGACCGGACCGGGTTCAGGATGCCCGCCACCGCCTCGGCCGGGGGCGGGGTCAGGGCAAAGCCGCGTCCGGTCAGGTCTTCGGCGATGAAATCCTCGACCATGGCGATGCGCGCGGTTTCGTCCGCGCGGACGCCGTTGATGGCGCCCTCGGTCGAGGTGTCGATGTAATGCAGGCCGAACCAGGTCGCGGTCCCCGGGGGCGGTGCCGGCTGGGCAAGGGCGGCCATGGGGGCCAGCAGCAAGGCCGATATCAGGCTGAAACGGGTCATCCCCTGACCATGCGCCGGGGTCGGGCAGGCGTCCATTAAGACAAAAGGTGCAGCCGCCCCCGACTTTGGGTTGAGGGAAAAGTTCCCGGACGAAACGGGAACAATAACCGGCTTGCCGCATCCCGGATCACCCCCCACCATGCCTGCAGGGAGAGACGAAATGTTCAAAGGAATCATGGGACTTTTGGCTGGTGCCGTGGCACTGGCCCAGCCCGTCGCGGCCCAGACCCCGGACCCGGTGCAGATCCGCACGGCCGTGCTGCGGGTCGACGACCCTGGCCTGCCGCCGATCTCGCGGCTGGACCTGATGCCCGCCGATCTGGGCTTTGCGGGCGCGCGCCTGGCCATCGAGGACAACGACACCACCGGCCGCTTCATGGGCCAAGACTTCGAGGCCGAGGAGGTGGCCGCCACCCCCGAGACCGCCGAGGCCGAGATGGCACGCCTGCTGGACGAGGGGGTGCAGTTCATCGTGCTTCTGGCCGATGACGCGACGACCCTGGCCCTGGCCGATCAGGCGGGGGACCGGGCGATGGTCTTCAATGCGATGGCGCGCGGCGACAACCTGCGCGGGAACGATTGCCGGTTCAACACGATCCACGTCGCGCCAAGCCGTGCGATGCTGACCGACGCCATGACGCAGTTCCTGATGTGGAAGAACTGGCCCCGCTGGTTCCTGATCCACGGCAGCCACCCCGAGGACCAGGCGCTGGCCCAAGCCTGGCGCACCAGCGCCGCCAAGTTCGGCGCCCAGATCGTCGAGGAGCGTGAATACACCGATACCGGCGGCGCGCGCCGCACCGACAGCGGTCACGTGCAGGTGCAGGCGCAGATGCCCGTCTTTACGCAGCGCGCCGCGGACCATGATGTGGTCATTGCCGCGGACGAGGCGGACGTCTTTGCCGCCTATCTGCCCTATCTGACCTGGGACGCGCGCCCGGTGGCGGGCTCTGCCGGGCTGGTGCCGCGCAGCTGGCACCCGGCGATGGAGGCCTGGGGCGGCACCCAGTTCCAGAACCGCTTCGAGAAGCTGGCCGCCCGCCCGATCCGCGAGGAGGATTACCAGACCTGGCTGTCGCTGCGCATCGTCGGAGAGGCGGCGACCCGCACCAATTCCGGCGACCCCGCCGCGCTGAAGGAGTTCATCCTGTCCTCCGATTTCGACGTCGCGGGGTTCAAGGGCCAGGCCCTGACGGTGCGCGACTGGGACCACCAGGTGCGCCAACCCATCCTGCTGACCACCGGCGTGCTGACCACCTCGGTCAGCCCGCAGGACCAGTACCTGCATCAGACCAGCCAGCTGGACACGCTGGGCGTCGACCGCCCCGAAACCCAATGCCAATTCTGAGAGGCCGCATGCGACATCTTCTGAGTGCCACCACCGGGCTTGCGCTGATGCTTGCCGCCGGACCCGCCCTGGCGAACCGCGTCTTCGTCACCAACGAACGCAGCAACGACGTCACCGTCCTGGACGGAGAGACGTTTGAGGTCATCGGGACCTATCCCGTGGGCAACCGCCCCCGCGGCATCACCATCAGCCCCGACGGGACCGAGCTGTATGTCTGCGCGTCGGACGACAACTTGGTGCGCGTCTTCAACCCTGAGACGATGGAGGAGATGCACACCCTGCCGTCCGGTCCGGACCCGGAACTGTTCGTGCTGCACCCGTCGGGCAACCCGCTGTTCATCGCCAACGAGGACGACAACATCGTCACCGTGGTCGACACCAAGACCCACCAGATGCTGGCCGAGGTGCCGGTCGGCGTCGAGCCCGAGGGCATGGGCGTCAGCCCCGACGGCAAGGTCGTGATCAACACGTCGGAAACGACGAACATGGCGCATTTCATCGACACCGAGACGTTCCAGATCACCGCCAACGTGCTGGTCGACAGCCGCCCGCGCTTTGCCCAGTACACGGCCGACGGAACCAAGCTGTACGTCACGTCCGAGATCGGCGGCACGGTCAGCGTGATCGACCCGGCCACGCAGACGATCACCAAGAAGATCAGTTTCGACATCCCCGGTGTCCTGCCCGAGGCGATCCAGCCGGTCGGCGCGCGCGTGACGTCCGACGGGTCCAAGCTGTTCGTGGCCCTTGGGCCGGCCAACCGGGTCGCCGTGATCGACGCCGCCACCGACGAGGTGACCGATTACCTGCTGGTCGGGCAGCGGGTCTGGCAGCTGGCCTTCAGCCCGGACGAGAAATACCTCTATACCACCAACGGCAATTCCAACGACGTGTCGATCATCGACGTGGCCGCCAACGAGGTCGTCCGCTCGGTTCCCGTGGGGCAGCAGCCCTGGGGTGTCGTCGTCGCCCCGGACTGATCCGGCATCCCTGCATATCCTGAGGAGGAGAGATTCCATGACCACGCTGACGAAACTGATGTCCGGTGCCGCCTTGGCCCTGATCCTGGTGGTGCCCGCCACCGCCCAGGATGCCGCGGCCCCCGACGCCTCTGCCGAGCAGGCACCCGGCGGCGATGCCGTTGTGGGCGAACCTGCCGAGGCGGGCACCCAATCGGGCGAGGCCGTCGAGGCGGACGAGGATGATGACGACGAGGAGGAGGAGGCACCGTCCGACGGGACCTATGACGCGACCGGCATGTTCGATTATGGCTTTTCTGGCCTTCTGGCGCGAGAGAACCGCACCGACCTGGCGCCCCTGACGCTGGCATCCGGCCAGCCCGTCGCGGGCGGCGAATACACGATCAAGTCGGGCGGTTACTATCGCATCAACATCGTGGCCGACGGCAGCCAGGAGCTGGCCCTGTCGGGCGGCGACTTCTTCCGCGCGATCTGGATCAACGAGATCGTCATCGGCGACACCGAGATCCGGCCGATGGGCGTGCACAGCATCGAATTCGATGCCGACGGCACGGCGGTCCTCAGCTTCGTCGCGGTGCTGCCCGGTCGATACACCTTGTCAGTGCCGGGTTCTTCGGGCGACAGTCTGCAAGCCGTCTTCAACATCCAGTAGGGTTCATTGACCGCCGCGTTGCAGATCGACCATGTCAGCCACGATTTCGGTGCCGTGCAGGCGCTGGACGACGTGTCGCTGACGGTGCCGCGCGGCGGATTCACCGCCCTTCTGGGGGTGAATGGCGCGGGCAAGACCACGCTGTTCTCGCTTGTGACGCGGCTCTACAACAACCGGTCAGGGATGATCCGCGTGGCGGGGCACGACCTACGGCGCGAACCGTCGCAGGCGCTGGCCCGTCTGGGCGTGGTCTTTCAAAGCCGCGCGATGGATGCCGACCTGACGATCCGCCAGAACCTGATCTATCATGCCAGCCTGCACGGGATACCCGGCAGGCTGGCGCGGCCACGCATCGACCAGGTGCTGGGCCAGGTCGATCTGGCCGACAAGGCCGACACCCGCGTCACCGCCCTGTCCGGCGGCCAGTCGCGCCGGGCCGAGATCGCGCGCGCCCTGATCCACAGCCCCGACCTGCTGCTGCTGGACGAAGCGACGGTGGGCCTGGATGTGAAGTCCCGGGCCGAGGTGCTGGCCCTGACCCGCCGCCTGATCGCCCGCGATGGCGTGTCCGCCCTGTGGGCCACCCATATCATGGACGAGATCGACCCGGCCGACGACCTGGTGATCCTGCATCGCGGCCGGGTGCTGCGCCAGGGTCGCGCCGCCGACATCGCCGGGCCGCACGGGTTGACACGCGCCTTCCTGGACCTGACCGGAGTCGCGCCATGACCGCACCCACCGACCGCCCCCGCGGCTGGCTGACCGCCTTTCTGGGCATCGCGCGCCGCGAGACGCTGCGCTTCGTCAACCAGCGCGGGCGGTTCCTGGCGGCACTGGTGCGCCCGCTGGTCTGGCTGTTCATCTTTGCCGCCGGGTTCCGCGCCGTGCTGGGTCTGTCGATCACGCCGCCCTATCAGACCTATGTCCTGTACGAGGTCTACGTGACCCCCGGCCTGGTCGCGATGATCCAGCTGTTCAACGGCATGCAGTCGTCGTTGTCGATGGTCTACGACCGAGAGACCGGGGCCATGCGCACGCTGCTGGTCAGCCCGTTTCCGCGTTGGTACCTGCTGGGATCCAAGCTGATCGCGGGGGTGATCGTGTCGATCATCCAGGTCTTCACCTTTCTGGCCATCGCGTATTGGTGGGGCATCCGCCCGCCCGTCTGGGGCTATGTCACCGTGATCCCGGCGCTGATCCTGTCGGGGTTGATGCTGGGCGCGATGGGACTGTTCCTGTCCAGCGCGATCCGCCAGCTGGAGAATTTCGCGGGCGTCATGAACTTCGTGATCTTCCCTATGTTCTTTGCCTCGTCCGCGCTGTACCCGCTGTGGCGGATGCGCGAAAGCAGCCCGCTGCTGCACGACATCTGCGCCGTCAATCCCTTCACCCACGCGGTCGAGCTGATCCGGTTTGCGCTGTACATGCAGGTGAACTGGACCGCCCTGGCGGTGGTCCTAGGATGTTTGGCGGGGTTCTTCGGCGCGGCGGTCTTCATGTATGATCCGCAAAAGGGCCTGTGGGCCCGGCGGAAAGGAGGTCCCGCATGATCCGCATCACCCTGGCCCTGGCGCTGCTGGCCGGTCCCGCCTTCGGCGCGGCGGGGACCGATCCCGACTGGCCCTGCATCCAGCGCAAGCAGCCGCATCTGTCGATGGGCCAGGTCTGGACGGGCCCCATCCCGGACGACGAGACGCTGGCCCTTGCCCGCGATCCCGACATCGCCCGCCTGGCCGAACGCCTGGAACAGCGCCGCCTGCCGATCGAGGAGGCCGAGACGGAGATCGCCGAATTCGGAGCCGCGGCCCCCGACACGCATCTGGTCGCACTGATGCAGGCGATCTTCGACCGGATCGACAGCGACCGCAGCGCGCTGATCGCGGGCATCGCGCGCTATGGCCGGTCGCAGGTGGACCTGTCCGAACGGATCGAGGAACGCCGCGCCCGCATGGCCGAAATGGAGGCCGCCGAGGCCCCCGATTTCGACGCCATCGACGCCGAGGAAAAGGCCCTGGACTGGGATCAGCGTATCTTCACCGAACGCCAGCAGTCGCTGACCTATGTGTGCGAGACGCCGGTGATCCTGGAACAGCGCATCTTCACGCTGGGCCGCGCCATCGCCGGCCAGCTGGACTAGGGCGCGTCGCTGCGCGACAGGCGCAGGATGTCGTCATGGCTGCGGTCCAGCCTGCCCGCCAGCCCATCGCGCACCGCCTGATCCAGGATGGTCCGAAACAGGGCGGCGTCGGCGCCGTAATCTGCGGCCTTGCGGCGCCACTTGCGCAGCAGCACTGGGACCAGCGGCCAGAACCACGGTCCCGCCGCCACCCGATAGGCCATCAGCGCATTGCGATACATGTAGAACACCTTCCACATCGGCCTCAGCACGACACCACCCTGCGCCTGCAGGGCCGTGGTGTCGTGATCGAACCGCACCTGCGGCGCGAACCCGATGCGCAGTCCGGCACGGCGCATCTGCAGCGTGTACAGCTGGTCGTCGCCATAGATGAACAGGCGCGGGTCGGGCAACCCGGCCCGCTGCAGCGCCGCGCGCGACAGGAACAGGCCGACGAAGCTGCTCATGTCCACCGGCACGACCGGTGACCCGGTCCGGTAATCACCGTCGCCCAGATGGAACCCGGCACGGCCGCGGCCCAGTGGCATCCGCGCCAGGGTGCGCAGGAAGGCCCCCGGATTCCAGAACGGGTTGCGATACGGGCGGTTCATCTCGCAGATGCGGCCGTCGGGGTGATGCACCGCGGCGCCGATCGCGTCCCATCCCCACAGATCCATCGCCCGGAAGGCGTCGATGGCGCCGGGCGCGGGGCGACCGTCATCGTCCATGACCACGGTCCAGTCGGCCTGCGCCTCGTCTCGCGCAAGCTGCATGCCGACGGAAAACCCGCCCGCCCCGCCCTGGTTCGTGGCGCTGCGATGGACGCGCAGGCGCGGGTCGTTCAGCGCCGAAAGCCAATCGGCAGTCCCGTCGGTCGAGGCATTGTCGACCACGATCACGTGATCGACCGGCTGGTCCAGCAGGCGCGCGACCGTGACGGTCAGCTTGTCCAGCCGGTTGTACGTGACCACCACGGCGGCGATCGAGGGTCGGGTATGGGCCATGGCGTGCCGATCATGTCATCTGCCGGCAGGCTGCGGCCGGGTCCGACCGCGCGATACCACGAAGGGCATTTGTGCAGCAACCGCCACCCATGCTGGTTTTCCGTGCCGGACGGGGCTGACAAGGCGCGTCGATGCCCCTAGACATCGTGCAGGACAACCGCCCGAGGCAAAGATGCAGATCGAAACAACCCCGCTGCCCGGAGTGCTGCTGCTGACGCCGGCCCGTCATGGCGATGCGCGCGGCTTCTTCTCGGAAAGCTGGAATCGCAGGACGCTGGCCGATGCCGGGGTCGTGCTGCCCGAGTTCGTGCAGGACAACCATTCGATGTCCGCGCAGACCGGCACGCTGCGGGGTCTGCATTATCAGTCGCCCCCCTTCGCGCAGGGCAAGCTGGTGCGCTGCGGGCGTGGCCGGCTGTTCGACGTGGCGGTGGACGTGCGCATGGGCAGCCCGACCTATGGCCAATGGTTCGGGACCGAACTGAGCTTCGAGAACGGCCGCCAGCTGTGGATTCCCGCAGGCTTCCTTCACGGCTTCGTCACCCGCGAACCCGATACCGAGATCGTCTACAAGTGCACAGCCCATTATGACCGCGCGTCGGACGGTGCGGTGGCTTGGGACAGCGTCGGCATCGACTGGGACGTCACCGATCCGCTGCTGTCCGACAAGGATCGGGATGCGCAGCCGCTGGCAGAGTTGAAATCGCCCTTCGTCTTTGAGGAGCAGGCATGAAGATCCTGATCACCGGCGGCGCCGGATTCATCGGCTCTGCCGTCGTTCGCCTGGCGATCGCACGTGGGCATCATGTCGTGAACCTGGACGCGCTGACCTATGCCGCGAATCTGGAGAACGTGGCCGAGGCCGCCCGGTCCGACCGCTACGCGTTCGAGCAGGCCGACATCCGCGACCGCGCGGCGCTGGACCGCATCCTGGCGCAGCACCGCCCCGACGCGATCATGCACCTGGCCGCGGAGAGCCATGTGGACCGGTCCATCGACGGCCCTGCGGCCTTCGTGGAGACGAACGTGATCGGCACGTTCAACATGCTGGAGGCCGCCCGCGCCTATTGGACGGCCCAAGGGCGCCCCGACAGCTTTCGCTTTCACCACATCTCGACCGACGAGGTCTTTGGATCCTTGGGCGAGACGGGGCAGTTCACCGAAACTACGCCCTATGACCCGCGCAGCCCCTATTCGGCCAGCAAGGCGGGGTCCGACCATCTGGTCCGCGCGTGGGCCGAAACGTATGGCTTGCCCGTCGTGCTGACGAACTGTTCGAACAATTACGGCCCCTATCATTTCCCAGAAAAGCTGGTGCCTGTGGTGATCCTCAAGGCGCTGTCGGGCCAGCCGATCCCGGTCTATGGCGACGGTGGCAACATCCGCGACTGGCTCTATGTCGAGGATCACGCCGATGCGCTTCTGCTGGTCCTGGAAAAGGGCCAGCTGAACCGCAGCTACAATATCGGCGGAGAGAACGAGGCCACCAACATCGACCTGGTCCGAACCATCTGCGCCCATATGGACGAGCTGCACCCGACGGGCGCGCCGCATGCGGACCTGATCACCTTCGTGACCGACCGTCCGGGCCATGACCGCCGCTATGCGATCGACCCGACCCGCATCCGCACCGAACTGGGCTGGCGCCCGTCCGTGACGGTCGAGGAGGGGCTGCGCCGCACCGTCGAATGGTATCTGGCCAATCGCGACTGGTGGCAGCCGCTGCTGGACCGTGACGGCGTGGGCAAGCGTCTGGGGACGGCCTGATGCAGGGCCTGCTGGTCTTTGGCCGCACCGGCCAAGTCGCGCGGGAACTGGCCACGCTGGCGCCCGATGCGACCTTTGCGGGCCGCGACCGGGCCGATCTGACCGACCCCGCCGCCTGCGCCGCCCTGATCCGCGCGGCGCGTCCGCGTGCGGTCATCAATGCTGCCGCCTACACCGCCGTGGACCGGGCCGAGACGGACCCGGACACCGCCCGCCTGGTCAATGCCGACGCGCCTGCCGCGATTGCGCGGGCCTGCGCGGATCTGGGCATCCCGTTCCTGCACATCTCGACCGATTACGTCTTTGACGGATCGGGCGACCAGCCGCGGGCAGAGGATGCGCCCACCGCACCCCTGGGCGTCTATGGCGCGACCAAGCTGACCGGAGAGCAGGGCGTGGCCGCCGCGGGCGGAGTCTGGGCCGTGATGCGGACCTCCTGGGTGTTCTCCGCCCATGGCGCGAATTTCGTCAAGACGATGCTGCGCCTTGGCGCGGAGCGCGACCGCCTGACCGTAGTGGCCGACCAGATCGGGGGGCCGACGCCTGCCGCCGACATCGCGGCCGCCTGCCTGCGGATGATCCGCGTCATGCGCGACAGGCCCGACACCACGGGCGGGATCTATCACTTCGCGGGCACGCCCGACGCCTCCTGGGCCGAGTTCGCGCGCCAGATCATGGCGCAGGCGGGCTTGGCCGCGCAGGTGGCGGACATCCCGTCATCCGACTATCCGACACCCGCCGCGCGCCCGCTGAATTCGCGGCTGGATTGCGGACGCATCGCGCGGGATTTCGGGATCGCGCGTCCCGACTGGCGGGCCGGGCTGACCCGCGTTCTGGATCAACTGAAGGACAAGGCATGACACAGCGCAAGGGCATCATTCTGGCCGGCGGATCGGGCACCCGGCTGTATCCGATCACCATGGGCGTGTCCAAGCAGCTGCTGCCGCTTTACGACAAGCCGATGATCTTCTATCCGATCAGCGTCCTGATGCTGGCCGGCATCCGCGAGATCGCGATCATCACCACCCCCGAGGATCAGGATCAGTTCCGCCGCCTGCTGGACGACGGCAGCCAGTGGGGAATCAGCTTCACCTACATCGTGCAGCCCAGCCCCGACGGCCTTGCGCAGGCCTATATCCTGGCCGAGGATTTCCTGGCGGGCGCACCGTCCGCGATGGTTCTGGGCGACAACATCTTCTTCGGGCACGGTCTGCCGGAGCTGCTGGCATCCGCAGATGCGCGCGACGGGGGTGGCACGGTCTTCGGCTATCGCGTGTCGGACCCGGAACGCTATGGCGTCGTCGATTTCGACGACCAGATGCGGGCCCGCGCCATCGTCGAAAAGCCCCCCGTGCCGCCGTCGGACTATGCCGTGACGGGGCTCTATTTCCTGGACGGCACCGCGCCGGAACGGGCCCGCGCCGTCCAGCCCTCCGATCGCGGAGAGCTGGAGATCACGACCCTTCTGGAAAGCTATCTGCATGACGGGTCGCTGACCGTCGAACGCATGGGCCGCGGCTTTGCCTGGCTGGACACCGGCACCCATGCCAGCCTGCTGGATGCGGGCAACTTCGTGCGCACGTTGGAGAACCGCCAGGGTCTGCAGACCGGCTGCCCCGAGGAGATCGCCTTCGAGGCCGGCTGGATATCGCCTGACCAGCTGCGCGCGCGTGCGGCAAAGTTTGCCAAGAACGATTATGGGGCCTATCTGCTGCGTCTGATCGACTGACCCTTCCTCCCGACAGACGGATTGACCTCGCCCATGTCCGACCTTGCCTCGCACACGCCCGCAGATCCTGCGCTGGTGGCCCATCTGACCGCCGGCATCGCCGAGGCCCGTGCGATCTATGAGCTGCTGTTTCCCACGCAGCAGCTGTTCTTCATCCTGTCGCAGGGCAACAACCCGATCTGGGCCGCCCCCGAGGTGATCGAGGGTCCGCACAATCCGCGTCCCCAGGACCTGGGTGCGGATTATCTGGGCACCCTGACCCGGCCGGGCGCCTATGACGGCGCGCCGCAGGTGACCATCCGCCTGGCCATCCCGCGCCTGCCCCTGCCCGGAGAGATCAAGCAGATCGATGCGCCCTGGAGGCCCATGCGCAGCCTGGGCGCGCTGTTCCGGGCCAGCCCGCTGTGGTACGAACAGGTGCGCTATGGTGCCGAGATGGCCCGCAAGCGGCAGGCCGACCGACGCACGGACCAGACGGCCATGCCCCTGGGCGACGGTTCGGCGCTGTTGCCCGCGCCCGTGGCGCCCGACAGCGACAAGCGTCCCGCCATCCTGATCGGCGTGCACTGGCTGGAGATGGGCGGCGCCGAGAAACTGGGCTTCGACACCATGCGCTGGGCGCTGGCGGCCGGGCTGCGGGTGTTCGTCGTGGCGTCGGTTCCGGCCGTGCAGCGGCTGGCGGACAAGCTGCCCGACCATCCGGACCTGACCTTCATCCGGCTGGATTGCTATCTGCCGCACCACCTGTGGCCGCGCTATGTCCAGCGGCTGGCGATGGCGGAAAACATCCGCGCCGTGCACATCCACCATTGCACGCCGCTGTACGAAAGCCTGACCATGCTGCGCATGCACCTGCCGTGGGTGCAGACGATCGACAGCACGCATATCGTCGAATACGCGAATGGCGGCTATCCGCGGATCTCGGGCGTGTGGTCCAACTATCTGGATATGCAGCATGTCATCAGCGGAGAACTGGTCCGCTATTTTCGCGACCGGTTCCATGCCCCGGCGGGCAAGGTCGTCCTAGGCCGCATGCTGGACCGCAAGAACAACGATGCGCTGCCGCCGCTGCGCCTGCAGGCGGGACAGAAAACGCTGCATGCCTGCTTCATCGGGCGGCTGTTCTATCAGAAGCGACCGATCGTGGTGGTCGAGGCCCTGCGCGCGCTGAATGCCTGGGCCGGGCGCAACGGCGTCACGTTGACCGCGACCATCGTCGGCGAAGGTCCCTATGACGGCACGCTGACGCGCCTTCTGCGCAAGAACGGTCTGTCGTCCAAGGTCGACCTGCTGCCCGGCAATACCGACATTCCGGCCCTGCTGGAACGGTCCGACATCCTGCTTCTTCCCTCGAACAACGAGGGTCTGGCGCTGGTCTGCTACGAGGCCGTGGCCCATGGCTGCATCCCCATCTCGACCCGCGTCGGATCCCAGGACGAGGTGCTGCCCGACGGCCTGCTGGTGCCGCTGGCGCCGCGTGCGGCCGTGGCGGGCACGGTGGCCGCAGTCGACGCGATGTGGCGCGATGCAAGCACCCTGGCGCGCCACAAGGACGCCCTGCAGGCTGCGTGGACGCGTCTGACCGCCGATCCGACCGCCGAGGAGGTGCTGATGCCCGTCTATCGCCGTCTGGCCCAGGGGGACGCGGCATGAGCGTCCTGAACAAGACGGCTGCGGTCATCGTCACCTTCAACCGCTCGGGCAAGCTGATGGCGGTGCTGGACGCGCTGGCGGCGCAGACCATGCGCCCCGACATCGTGCTGGTCGTGGACAATGCCTCGACCGACGACACCGCGGCGCTGGTGCAGGCGCGGGCCGACGCCGACCCGACCATCCGCCACCTGCGGCTGCCGGCGAATGTCGGCGGGGCGGGGGGGTTTCATGCCGGGATCAAGGCAGCCTACCAGATGGGCGCGCAGTATTTCTGGGTGTCGGACGACGATGCCTATCCCCGACCGGACGCCCTGCAATCCCTGCATCGGGCCCTGAAGGGTTTCCAGGCCGATAACGGCTGGCGCCCCAGCTTTGCCTGTTCGCGGGTCGAGTGGATCGACGGATCGCTGTGCGAGATGAACTGTCCGCGCACGGTGTGGGACTGGGCACGCTTCGTGCGGCCGGGCAGTGCCTGGGCGCTGGTGGACAGCGCGTCCTTCGTGTCGGTGATGATCCCGCGCTGGGCCGTCAGCGAACACGGCCTGCCGATCGCGGATTACTTCATCTGGTTCGACGATGCCGAATACACCCGCCGCATCGCGCGCAGCTATCCGGGCATCTTCGTGCCCGAAAGCGTCGTGGTCCACGACACGCCCGACAACCGGGGCGTCAACTTCGGCCTGGTCGACGACAAGAGCCTGTGGAAGTTCAAGTACGGAGCCCGCAACGAAACCTCATGGCGCCGGCGCGAGATGGGCCTAATGGGCGTGCTGGCCTATGCCTATGGCGTCCGCGGCCAGATGCGCCGCGGCGACGTGCCCTCCTCCCTGCGCCGCCAGATCTATGGCGCGATCATCAAAGGCTTGGGGTTTCGCCCGGCCATCGAGCGCGTTTGATACTTAGAGACATCATGATGCAGAAAATCTTCCTTCATATTGGTACGCACAAAACTGCCACGACATGGCTACAACATTACTTCGCACGAAACAGTGATCGATTGAACGATTTCGGATTTTACTATCCACATGCAGGCCGCGTTACACAGGCGCAACACAGATTAGGGCAGGCGGTGTTTCAAAGACCGCAACAGGCCCAATCGCTTGATGGAATCATGGTATGGGAAAAACTAAAGCGCGAGCTTGAAAATACATATTACCAAAATATTATTATTAGTTCGGAGGAGTTTGAGTGGATAAGGCACCCACAGGTCATAAAGCAATTCTTGCCTAACGTTGAGATACACCTTATCGTTTATCTGCGACGTCAGGATGATTACCTTGAGTCACTCTACGGACAGCAAATTCGCGATTTTCAACCAAGAATATCCAAAGATATCTATCGGTATATTGACGAAAATTCTCTTGAGTTCCTTGACTACAATGCTTTGCTGACAAGATGGAGTCTTGCCAGTGATAACATCACAGTGCGGATATTTGATAAATCTCGAATGGTAGGTGGTGACATCGGCCAAGACTTTTTGGCCCTGCTTGGGATAAACTCGAACGAGGGGTTTGAAAGTCCGACTGGGGCAGTCATTGAACATAAAGCAAGTCTGGGGATGGAGCCTCAAGAGTTTATTCGCCAGTGCAATACCCTGAGGTTACCCGCAGGACAACATGATCAACTTGTGGCGAAAGTGGTGCAGCTAGATCGTGTTTTGAATAATGTGGCGCCAAGAACAAAAGAACGTCTTTTGAGTTTCAAAGATCGGCAAGAGCTTATGCGGCGCTACGCTGCAGGAAACGCTGTCGTTCATCAGCGCTATCTGCAGAATGAAAAGCAAAATCAGCTTTTTGAACCGATCAAAGACGATTTTCTTGTCTTTCATCAAGCGCCTGTTATAAATAAATTTGAAACTCTTTTAAGGTTAAATTCGCTTATGCGCTTCTATGGCTGAGCACCTTTATACGCTTTCGTCGTTCTTCTAGTGCCTGTAGAGCAAGCACTGGTTTGCCCAAAGCTACCAACGCCAGTGCCTTAAGCTCCCATAGGTCGCTATTGGGAAATTTCTCCAAACCTGCATTTGCCGCTTTCAGGGCAAATTTATTTCTTTTTCGGCAAAGTGATTCAATTGCAAGAATATTGTGATAGCGAACTGTTTTTTTGCGAGCCCTGATTCCGGAAAAGAATTTTTTTTGGTCAAAATCATTGTCTATAAGGCTGCGGGTTAGATTTTTTAGCATTCCCATCTGCACAAATATTGGAGGAACTCCGTGTCCACCTGCAGGCACTGGAAGAAGTTGAACATTTGACGACAATGCAATCATATTTGCATGACGTCGGTCTAGTTTGTTTAGTGAATCATAAAAAACGTAAGCGCGGTTTGCATGCTCAGCACCTTTCGCCGCATTACCAAAAGCAAGTGTCCAATCTCGATTACGGCCATCCGGAAAGCGAGGCTCCCATGGCACATGCTTTGGGTCTCTGGACACCTGTGGACTTAGCGCAATTACAGTGCATCCTGGCGACAATGGCGCAAATGAAAGAGCTGCAAAGGCTCCCATCGAGGCGCCCGTAAAGACGACGTGATCAAAAGTTTTGAAAAAGCCATAATGTTTTAAATTTTCTAGTGAATTAATTAGATTTCCGCAACGAAACCAATCATTTGTTTCAGCGATCACGCCAAGAAGAGAATAGCCTTCTCCAGTATAAAATTTCTGTCCCCAAGTAGATCTTCCGATGAAGGGTGTCGATCTTGCCCGCATGGCATCGTCAAACGAGACGACTAGTGTTTTGTTGCCTTTAATAAATTGAAGGCGATGTGCTTTTGTATTGACAATAAAATTGTTTGAGAAATCTATGGACGAAAGATTGGTATTAATTTGCATGAACTAGCCCTCAGATTGGCGAGCATAGAAACGGAGGAAAGACAGTGAGGGACCTGTTAAATTCAACCGCAGTCTCCAGCGCCTCTCTGATCGTCACGTCCATGTCCAGGTAGCGATACGTGCCGAGGCGGCCCACGAAGGTCACGCCGGGGGTGGCATGGGCCAGGTCGACATACTGCTCCAGCAAGGATTTCTCCTCGACCAGGCGGATCGGGTAATAGGGCGTGTCGCCCGGTTCTGCCGCGCGGGAGTATTCGCGATAGCAGACGGAACCCTGGTGGCTCTCCCAGGGACTGAAATGCTTGTGCTCGGTGATGCGGGTATAGGGCACGTCGCGGTCGCCGTAGTTCATCACCGCGCAGCCCTGATAGTCGCCGTCATGGCTGAAGCGTTCGAAATCCAGCGTCCGATAGCCAAGGCGGCCGAGGCGATAGTCGAAGTATCCGTCCAGCGGCCCCGACCAGAAGACGTGATCGGCCTCTGCCGCCATCTCGGCGCTGTATTCCGTGCCCAGTTCGACCGTGATCCGCGGATGGTCCAGGATGGCCGCGACCATCGCGGTATAGCCGTCCTGCGGCATCCCCTGGAAACGGTGGAAGAAATAGTTGTCGTCATAGTTGAACCGCACCGGCAGCCGCTTGAGGATCGACGCCGGCAGTTCGGTCGGCGAACAGCCCCACTGCTTTTCGGTGTAGCCCTTGAAGAAGGCCTCGTAGAGTTCCGGGCCCACGAACCGCAGGGCCTGCTCCTCGAAGCTCTGCGGATCTGTGATGGTCGTGTCGGCCTTGGAGTTGATGAAGGCGCGCGCCTCCTCGGGGCGCAGGGTGGTGCCAAAGAACTGGTTGATCGTCAGCAGGTTCACCGGCAGCGAATAGACCCGGCCCTGCGCGGTCGTCTTGACCCGGTTCTGGAACGGCATGAAGCGCGCGAAGCGGTTGACGTAATCCCACACGCCCTCGTCGTCGGTGTGGAAGATGTGCGGGCCATAGACATGCATCATGACGCCGGTGTCGGCATCGCGTTCGGTATGGCAATTGCCGGCGATATGAGGGCGCGCGTCGATGATGCGGCAGTCATGCCCGGCCTCGGCCAGCTCCCGCCCGATCACGGCACCGGACAGTCCCGCACCCACCAGAAGAATTCTCATTGCCCCGCCCCGCCTTTGTGCATGGTCGACAGTCCGTCATGCTTTGGCCGATGCTATAGCGTGCCGGGAAGGGCAGGCCAACAGGCCGCCGCCTAGGCGACGGCTGAAACCTGCTGCTGCTGACAGATCCAATCCCAGCTGTCGCGCATGCCCTGCTCCAGCGGGATGGTGGGGTTCCATCCGACCGCCTTTCGAATGCGCGCGATATCCAGGATGATCCTGGGCACGTCGAAGCCGCGGCCGGGTCGATAGAGCGGCGACAGATCCCGCCCGGTGATCTGTGCCGTCAGCTCGACGATGCGCTTGACCGATGCGCCTTCGCCCGAACCGGCATTGAAGCAACCGTTGATCGGCGATTCCAGGGCGATCGCCGACAGCGCCGCAAGGTCGCGGACGTCGATGAAGTCGCGGATGACGCTGCCGTCGCCCCATACCTCGATCTGTTCGCCGCGGGCGATCTTCCACAGATAGGTGCCGATGATGCCCTGCAGGCCGGCATGACCCTGGCGCGGGCCATAGGGATTCGAGGCCCGCAAGGCGACGAAATCCAGGCCATGCAGCTTGCGCTCCATGTGCAGATAGTTCTCGATGGCGACCTTGACGATCCCGTAGGAGCTGATCGGCTGCAGGGGGTGGCTTTCGGGCACCTCCTCGCACTGGGGCACGCCATAGACGGTGCCGCCCGACGACAGGAACACCAGCTTGTGGATGTTGCGGGCCCGCATCGCGTGCAGCAGCCGGACGGTCGCGATCAGGTTGCCCTCGATGTCGGCGCACGGGTTCAGGTTGGACGTCGCGGGCACCGTCGTGCTGGCGCTGTGGATCACTGAATCGACATCGCGCAGGGCAACCTTCAGGACATCCTCGGATGAGAAGCTGCCCTTGACGTATTCCACCCCGGGCAGGGGGGGCGAAAGGCTTCGGGTTTCATGTCCAGCACGCGGACGTTGTGTCCGCGGGCGACAAGCGCGTCGACGATATGAGATCCGATGAAGCCGCAGCCGCCGATCACAAGGGTTCGGTTCATGAATGATAATCCGTTATTGTCGCGGTATTCCGTCGAAACGCGGGCTGATCGTGACTGACATGCGCGGCGCAACGTGGCCTTGGCACGATCACCCATACCGGAAACATGCTGCATTGCAAACAACTGCAGGGCTGGCCATAAGCCCTGTACGGTCACCGCAATCCGGGTCTTTGGACAGCACCGCGTCGGCGGAACAGGTCACCCCGAGGGAGCAGGCATAGTGTTGATCCTACACGCGAAGGCAAGCCAGCAGGCACAGGCATTGTCTGCCGAGCTTTTGAAAGAAAACGACTTCCTTGTGCTTGCCGGGCCGGTGGGGGCATTCGATGCCACCGCGCTGCACCCCGGGCCGGGTCGGGTCGGCGGGACCGTTCTGCGCTTTACCCACCTGACCCCCCGGCCATCTGCCTTTCAGGTGTTGGCCGACTGCGCCTGCCTCTGTCAGCGGCTTCTTGCCGAACATCTGTGCGCCCTGCGCTATCGTCAACCGCAGGACGAACAGACTGCCTTTTCCGGCGATGCCCCCGTCGCCTGGTCGGCACAGGCGGACGGAACCGTGACCGCATTCCGCCTTGCGCCGATCGTCGCCAGCAGCCCGCTGCTGATGTCGCTGTCACGCGATCTCTGTGGCCGGTCGATGTCGGACGACCGGCGCTTTGCCTTTCTTGCCGCCGCCTTTGCAGGAGCCTGAATGCAACAATTGAACGACATCTGGACGGCCATTGCCGGTCGCGCCGGGATCGCGGACCGACGCCCTGATTTTCGCTTCGACCCGGCATTCTACGCCCGCACCTATCCCGAGATCGACGGTGACGATGCCGCGCTGCTGCGCCATTTCGTCGACTGCGGAAGGGCCGAAGGCCGCAACGGCACATATTACAGTCTCCTGCGCCGACAGGCGCCCCATATCGACGGTGCCCTGGACAGGCTGGTCACGGACCCGGGCATTCGCGCGGCGATCGACGCCGGGCATCCCGATGCCCTGCACTTGGCGTTCGAGGCGATCCTGCTGGGCGCTCCGGTCGATGCGGCCATCTCGGACTTTTCGATGTCGGCCTATCTGGAATGGTATCCCGACATCGAGGCGGCGGGGATGAACCCGTTGATGCATTATCTGCGCTTCGGATCGGTCGAAGGTGGGCGCCGCACCCTTGCGGATCTGCGCAAGGGGCTGCACCGGGGCCAGCAGGTGTTTCGGCCCGAACTGCCCACCGTCCTGATCTGCGTCCACGAGATGTCGCGCACAGGCGCGCCCGTCGTCGGGCGCGATCTTGTCCGCGAGGCAAGCCGGACCCACAACGTCGCGGTCGCCGCCCTGCGCGGCGGGGACCTGCTGGACCAGTTCCTGCCGCACTGCTGCGGCGCGCTGGTGACCCAGAACCCGCTGCGCGAGATGCCCTACCTGAACGCCGACGTGTTCCGCCGGATCGACCATGCGATCCTGAATTCCGTCGAATGCGCGCCGTTCATCCATCCGCTGGTCGCACAGCAGGTGCCGTTCGCAGCCTATATCCATGAATATTCGGACTATACGTTCCCGTCATGGAAGTCCCTGTACATGGCGGCCTTTGCGGATCTGCTGATCTTCTCCTCCGAACATGTCCGTGACAGCTGGCAGGGGCGCCTTGCGGATGTCGACTTCGACACCGCGACTGACAGCACCATCATTCCCCAGCACCCGCTGATCGACGGGCAGGTCACCGAACGGCGCCGGGTCGAGGCGCGGCGCAGGATTTCCGCGGCCCTGGGCCGTGATCTGGCGGATGCGCGCATCGTCTGCGGCGCGGGCCATGTCCAGTGGCGCAAGGGCACCGACATCTTCGTGCAGGCGGCGCAGATCTGCGCCGATGCGGACCCCGACACCGTGTTCGTCTGGATCGGCGATGGCCGGAACCACCAGGACATGGGGTTCGGCGTCTGGTTCGACTATCACCTCCGCCAGGTCGGCGCGAACCGGCCGGACGGCAACCTGTTCATGCTGCCGGCGGGGCCGCTGTATCTGGACGTGATGGACGCCGCGGATTCGATGTTCCTGTCCTCGCGGCTGGACCCGCTGCCGAACGTGGTCTTCGACGCGGTGCGGCGCGGCCAGACGATGGGCTGCTTCGACGGAGCCACGGGCTTTGCCGACGACCGGTATCGCGGATCCGAGCGGATCACGCGCACCCCCTATGCCGACCCGGCCGCCGCGGTCCGGGCCCTGCTGGCGCTGCCCCGCAAGACGGGAACGCCGGACCAGGACCAGCCCGCCGCCGATGACGGCGGGCCGCGACTGTTCCACCGCATGCGCAGCGCCTTGCACGACCGCCTGGTGCAGCAGCGCAACTTCGTCCTCGGCGAAAGTCGGATCGACATCCCGCTGCTGTTCACCAAGTCCGAGGCCGACCGCCCCCTGCGCCGGCAGGAACGCGAGAAGCTGTTCCGCTATGGCCGCCGGTTGCTGTGGCGCGACGTGGACGACGCGCGCACGACCGTCGCCGCATCCGACAACTGGGTGCACCGCCGCCTGCGCCTGGAGGAGTATCGGGCCATCGCGCCGGACGACGCCGGGGTGGCGGACTTTGCCATCCACGTCCATGCGTTCTACATCGACGATCTGGATGACGACCTGCGCGATCAGGCGGCCTTCGCACGGGCCTCGCGCATCGTCGTGACCACCGATACCGAGGCCAAGGCCGACCGGATCCGCCAGATGGGCGCCGACCGCGGCCTGACCATCCAGACGCAGCTGGTGCCCAACCAGGGCCGGGACATCCTGCCCTTCCTGCGGCTGTTCGGGCGCGACGGCCTGGCGGGCGACGATCGCATCTGGTGCCACCTGCATCAGAAGAAGTCGGTCCAGACGACCTCGCACGGCGATGTCTGGCGGCGTTTCCTGCATCGCATCCTGCTGGGCGACCAGGACATGCTGTCCTGGGCCGTCCGTCGGATCGCCGACCCCGACGTGGGCCTGGTCGCGCCGTTCGAGCCGCATTTCGTGCCCTGGGACGATTCGCGGCGTCTGCTGGCGGGCATCGCGGACCGCTTTCCGGGCCCGATGCCGCAGAACCCGCTGCTGTTCCCGGTGGGCAACATGTTCTGGACCAAAGCCGATGTCGCCCGTCAGATGCTGGACCTGTTCGGAGAGGACCACCCCTGGCCCAATGAACCGATCCCGACCGACGGCACCGAGTACCACCTGATCGAGCGCCTGTGGCCCGCCATCGCCGCGCGGATGGGGCTGGATTCGGTGTTTCTGCACAAGGATGATGAGGAGCGGGTCTGACCCGGCGCCGCGCCTTCGTTCAAACGAATATGTGTGTGGGATCTGAGGACAAGCCTTGGACCACACTTAAGCAGGAGACGTCATGGTCAAGCTGATCGTTCATATTGGTCACGGCAAGACTGGGTCCAGTTCCATCCAAGAGACCCTTCTTTCAGGGCGCGATATTCTTGCTGATCAGGGAATAGCCTATCTTGGACTCATGCTGGAGCATGGTGGAGGGTTGAACCGTCATGATTGGCAGAAGCGGTCTGGCTCTGATATCTTCTTCGCCAATGCCCGCGATCCTCTCACCGCTAACGGCGAGATGTTCGCCGCTTTGTCGGAGGCGCTGTCACAATGCGATCGTGACGGCGTCACCAAGGCGATTTGGAGCAACGAATGGCTGGCACCCCGCTCGGGGATGGTGCTCCCGGCGTTGCAGAAGATCGCCGAGAGTGGGCACGAGATCGAAATACAATGCTACGTTCGCCGTCACGACAAGTGGGCGATCAGCGCCTATTCGCAGTGGGGCCTAAAGCATAAGTCATACGACGGCAGGGTCCGTGATTTCGAGAGCTGGATGCCGGTTTTCGGAGGACGATCGATACGGTTTGCTGACGACATAAAGCCGTGGCACGATGCTTTTTCCGATAAGTTGAAGGTGTTCAACTTCGACGCCATAGGCGATGTTGTCGAACATTTTCTGGTTAATAATCAAATCGCAGGGGTACGGCCTATTAATGAGAACGTATCTCCGTCTGCAGTAGAGATTGCGGCGCAGGCTGTTTTCAACAGCAAGCATCCCATTTCAATGCGCCCCTCAGAGTACGACAAGGTGGCTAATCTTCTTCGGCGTGATGCTGGGACTGAACAACCTTTGTCGACCATCGACAAGTTGTTTCCCAGTCAGGATGCATTGAAGACGCTTTTGGATGATCGCAGAGATGATATCGCAACCTTGAACGAGCATCTCGCACGAAACGGGCAGCCAGAACTGGACTTCACTACGCCTCCCCGGCCAGTTGAGCATCCCACGCCTTGGGCAATGGACCAATATCTTTTGCGTCTTGTCTTCGGCCTGAATGATGAACTGATAGCGCTACGCGCTCGGGTTGCGACGCTTGAGGCTTCACACAAGGCCAAGGAGAAGTAACTTTCTCTTGAACGCCTTGCAGGCATTTGCGATGGGCAGGAGACCGTCACGCAGACAGTCGGTCCCTGCCCGCCAGGCAGACCGACCCCCTTTGGGAGGAGGGGCGCGCTGCCTCTGACCCCGACCGGAGACGCATCAGATGACCTCGACCAGCCCGCAGACCGACCTGACCGTGCCGCCGGTCAGAACCGCCCTGATCGTGCTGGGCATGCACAGGTCGGGAACCTCGGCGTTGGCGGGTGTTCTGGGGCATCTGGGTGCGGCGCTTCCGCAGGACCTGATGGCGCCCTCGGACATGAACGCCAAGGGGTTCTTCGAATCAAACCGCATCACCGGGCTGAACGACCGTCTGCTGGCGCAGGCTGGCTTCACCTGGTGGGACCCGCGCCGCTTTCCCGCCGCATGGTTCGACACCCCCGAGGCGGCCACCCTGCTGGACGAGGCCGTCGAGGTGCTGCAGGCGGATTACGGCGATGCGGCGCTGTTCGTCATGAAGGACCCGCGGATCTGCCGCCTGCTGCCCTTCTGGACCGCCGCGCTGGACCGCTTCGGCGCGCAGGTCCGGATCGTGCACACGCACCGCGCCGCGTGGGACGTCGCCGCGTCGCTGGCCCGGTGGGCGGAGTACGAGCCCGAGTTCGGGTTGGTGCTGTGGTCGCGCCACGTCCTGGACGCCGAGGCCGACAGCCGCGCACTCCCGCGCTGCTTCACCAGCTTCGAGGCGCTGATGGACGACTGGCGCGCCGTGGCCCGCCATATCGCCGACGCGCTGGACCTGGAATGGCCGCGGGGCCCGGATCAGGCCGGCGTCGCGGTGGACGATTTCCTCAGCCGTGACCTGCAGCATTTCCGCGGCGCATCGGCGACCGGTCCCGACGGCCAGCCCCTGCCTCCGGTGGCGGCAGAGCTGCAGCAGGTCCTGGGCGCATGGGTCGATGAGGGAGAATCGTCGCAGGATCACGATCGCCTTGACCGCCTGCGGTCGGCGCTGGATGCCAGCGGGCCGCTGTTCGACGGATTGGCCCTGCGGACCGTGCATCGTGCCCGTCAGGTGGCACATCTGTCGGGCCGGGTCGAAAGCCTGACGGCGGACCTGACCCAGGCGCGCCGGGACCTGAGCCGTGCCGGGCAGGAGGCCGACCGCCGTGACGCCCAGATCGCCGAACAGGCAGAGCGTCTGGAGGTCATGGAGCGGCGCCAGCACGTCGCGTCGGTCCAGTTGCGACAGCTGACCGAACAGCGCGAACGCGAGATGCAGGAGCGCTTGCGGCTGGCCATCGCACTGGACGACCCGAACGCCATGGCGGACCGGCTGGACGACCTTGCCGAACGCGTGGAACGTGTCACCGCCGAACGGCAGAGGGAGCGTGACCGCCTGAACGCCGAAGCCGAGGCGATGGCCGCCGAAGGCGCGCGGCTGCGCGAGGATCTGGCCACGGCCCGTGCCGAACGCGATGCCGCGCAGCGCTGGGGTGCGACCCGCGAGGCGGAGCTGCTGGCCAGCACCTCGTGGCGCGTGACGGCACCGCTGCGTGCGGTGTCGCGTGTGGCGCGGCGGCTGCGGCCCTAGTCGCGCTGCCAGGGGCGCAGCTCGGCCTCCATCCAGGTGCCATGGGCGGCGTTGGGAAAGACGATCCAGTCCTGGCCGAAGCGGTCGGCGTGGTCTTCGGTCAGACGGTGCTGATCCTCCAGCGCGGCCCCGGCGAAGGCGCCATGGAAATCGTGCAGCGTGTCGCCCAGCTGCAGCACGATACGGTGCCCGTCCTCGACCTGCGCGCGGCGGGCAGCCTTGGGCGGACCGAAGAGCAGGACCTGTTCGGCGCAGACCTGCGGCAGGCCGAGACGCGACAGGGTCGCGATGGTGGCCAGCTTGTTCTCCTCGAACCGGTCCGAGACGTAGAAGATCGTGACACCCAGGCTGTCGGCCAGCGCAAAGAACTCGGCCGCGCCGGGGATCAGGTGGGGGTTGCCCTCGCGCTCCCACAACAGCCAGGTGTCGATGTTCTGGAACATCCCCTCGTTGTGCATCGCGGCCGCCATGACGGCGCTGTTGTCCAGGATCGTCTCGTCGATGTCGCTGAGGATCGCCAGCCCGGCGCCGCCGCCGGCCTGGTCAACGGCGGCACGCAGGCGCAGGGTGGCCAGCGCATAGCATTGCCGCTGCAGGGCGCGCACCTCGGCCGAGGCCTGCTGATAGCGGACGGCGATGGCGTGGTCGTGAGGCGTGCGGGTGGGCTGCATGATCTGTCCTTTGGTCGCGCGCAGCATAGCTAGGCCGCGCGCGCCGCCGGGTCAAATGACGGTCCGGTGGTCTGCGCCGCGGCGTCAGATGGCGGGCGCGGGGATGCGATAGGGCGCCTCGCGGACGGGCAGGTGGATCAGGGCGCTGAAGGCCCCGATGCCCACGCCGATCCACCAGACCAGGAAATAGTCGCCCGACGCGTCGTACAGCTTGCCCCCCAGCCAGACCCCCATGAACGATCCCAGCTGGTGGGACAGGAACACGAACCCGTAGAGCGTCCCCATGTAGCGCAGCCCATAGATATAGGCGACCAGACCCGAGGTCAGCGGCACCGTGGCCAGCCACAGCCCCCCCATGACCAGCGAGAACACGACCACCGTGGCAGGCGCCATCGGCGTCAGGATGAAGGCCGCGGCGGCGATGGTGCGCAGCGTATAGATGCCCGCCAGCAGGTATTTTTTGGTATAGCGCTTGCCCAGATATCCCGCCAGGATCGCACCGCCGATATTCGCCAGCCCGATCAGCGAGATGGCGATCGCCCCAAGCGCCGACGTTGTGGTGATGCCAAGGCCCGCCAGCATGCCGGCAGGGTCGATGGGGCCGCACATCTCGGTGATCATCGCGGGGAAATGCGCGGTGATGAAGCCCAGCTGATAGCCGCAGGAGAAGAACCCCGCAAAGATCATCATGAAGGACGGGTCGCGGAACGCGCGCCGCAGAACGGTGCCCATGCTGTCCTCCAGCTGCGACGGGGTCGCGGGCCTGCCGTCGCCCAGCATCGGCAGGAACAGCATCGTCGACAGGACGATCACGCCGAAGATGATGAAGACCGACTGCCACGGATAGAAGGCCAGCAGCCCTTCGGCCAGGGGTGCGCCGAAGACCTGTCCCGCCGATCCGGCGGCGGTGGCGATGCCCAGGGCCAGGCTGCGGTTGTCGTCGCTGGCGGCCCGGCCGACCACGGCCAGGATCACCCCGAACCCGGTGCCCGCGATGCCGAAGCCCACGATGATCTCCAGCAGCTGGATGCTGGCCGGGGTCGTGGCGAAGGCGGTCAGGATCAGGCCGGAGCTGTAGAGGATCGCGCCGACGATGATCGCCCACCGGTCGCCCCATCGTTCCGCCATCGCGCCGAAGATCGGCTGGCCGATGCCCCAGGCCAGGTTCTGGATCGCGATGGCCAGCGAGAACTCGGCCCGCGGCCAGCCGAAATCCTGTGCGATGGGAATCTGGAACACGCCAAAGCTGGCGCGCAGTGCAAAGTTGATCAGCAGGATCAGCGATCCGCCGATCAGCACGGGTGTCAGGATGCGGGAATGGGGCATGGCTGCAGCCTTGGATGGGGTCGGCCGCAGCGTTGCCCCCGGCATGGGGGCGCGTCAATCACGCAATTGTCAGGATGCAATCGCCGCCGGTCAGCGGCGCTGCACCTCGGACTGGATCGAGAACCGCGAGGCAGGGATCGTTCCGCCCTTTGACATCTCTCCCAAGATCACGGTGGTCTTCTGGCCGGTATCGTCTGTCACGACCCACTGGCGCAGCTCGGTTGGCGCGGTGAACACCATCTGGATGGTGCCGTTCTGCGGCCGCTGCGGGTCCTGCGCGGTGACGACGGTGCCGTTGTTCTGTTCGCTGTAACCGGTGACCATGCCCTGGCGGCCGAGGTTCACGTTGGCATCCAGGATGATCGACAGCGGCGTCTGGGACAAGGGATACTGCTGCGGGCCGCCGTTCGACTTGCCGTCGAAGATCGCCACGTTGCCGCCCGATGCCAGAACCAGCGTCGGGTCGTTGTCGTATTCGAACCGCACCCGGCCGGGACGCTGGATATAGACGGTCCCCGTCGATACCGTGCCGTCCGGGTTGATCTGCGTGAACTCGGACGTGACCGTGGTCAGGCTGTTGAGATAGCGCGAGATCTCGGACAGCGGAATGCGTTCGGCCAAGGCCGGAAAGGCCATGGCGATAAGAAGGGCGGGCGCAAGGGCGAGGGTGCGTATGTTCATGGTCCCGATCATATCCTTTCGCTGTTGCGATGCACATCACGTCTGACGGATGAACGCGCAGCCAACCATCGCGCGTCCGTGACGGTTCCGCATCATTTGTTTCATGCCCGACGCCTTGCGAAGAACGCATGGGGAACATATCTTTCCCGGCATGGCACAGCGCACCTTGCAGGACAAGCTGGCGATCCTGTCGGACGCCGCGAAATACGACGCCTCCTGTGCGTCCAGCGGAACGACGCGACGCGATTCGCGGTCGGGGGGCATCGGCTCGGCCGGGGGCACGGGGATCTGTCATGCCTATACGCCGGACGGACGCTGCATCAGCCTGCTGAAGATCCTGATGACGAATTTCTGCATCTATGATTGCGCCTATTGCATCAACCGCGTCAGCAGCAACGTCGAACGCGCCCGGTTCTCTCCGGAGGAGGTGGTCCGGCTGACATTGGAATTCTATCGCCGCAACATGATCGAGGGGCTGTTCCTGTCGTCGGGCATCATCCGCAGCCCGGACCAGACGATGGGCGACATGGTCCGCATCGCGCGGATGCTGCGGATCGAACACGGGTTCAAGGGATACATCCACCTCAAGACGATCCCCGACGCCTCGCCCGACCTGGTGGCGCAGGCGGGGCTGTTCGCGGACCGCCTGTCGGTGAATGTCGAACTGCCCCAGGATGCCAGTCTGCGCCACCTTGCCCCAGAAAAGCGCCCCGAGACGATCCGCGCCACCATGGCCGACGTGCGCCTTGGCCGCGAGGCCGCCAAGGACCGCAGTCATACCGGCAAGCGGCCGCCGCGCTTTGCCCCCGCCGGGCAGTCCACGCAGATGATCGTCGGGGCGGATCAGGCCACCGACGTCGACATCCTGAACACGTCGGCCAATCTCTATTCGGGGTATCAGCTGAAGCGTGTCTATTACTCGGCCTTCAGCCCGATCCCCGACGCGTCCGCCATGCTGCCCTTGATCAAACCGCCGCTGATGCGCGAACATCGCCTGTATCAGGCCGACTGGCTGATGCGCTTTTACGGCTTTGACGCGACAGAGATCGGGTCGGCGCATCCGTCCGGCAACCTGGACCTGGCGATCGACCCCAAGCTGGCCTGGGCGCTGGCCAACCGGGCGCAGTTCCCCGTCGATGTCGCCCGCGCCCCGCGCGAGATGCTGCTGCGGGTGCCGGGCTTCGGCACCAAGACCGTGGGCCGCATCCTGACCGCGCGCCGGAACGGCGTGCTGCGATACGCGGACCTTTTGCGCATGGGCGCAATCATGTCCAAGGCCCAGCCCTTCGTCACGCTGCCCGACTGGACGCCGGGCGCACTGACCGACAGCGCCGGCCTGCGGGCGCGCTTTGCGCCGCCGCCTGAACAGCTGTCCCTGTTCGGATGATCCGGGTCCCGCTGCCGCGGTTCGGACGCTTTGACGCCTGGCGTCAGACCGCCCGCGATCTGGCCAGCGCACGCGTCCCGATGGAGGACGTGACCTGGGCCGACCCCGACACGCCTCCCGACCTGTTCGGCGCCGACCCGGCCCCGCCGCCGGGCGATCATCCGGTGATCGCCACGCAGGAGTTCCTGCAGCTGGCCCGTCAGGTCGCCAGCCATTCGGACCCGGAACGCTGGTCGCTGCTGTACGGAGCATTGATGCGGGCGCAGGGCGACCGACGCTTTCTGTCCAATCCCGCCGATCCAATGATGGACCGCCTGTCGCGCACGGCGAAATCGGTGCGCCGCGACATCCACAAGATGCACGCCTTTGTCCGGTTTCACGAACTGCCCTCGGACGGGCCGCGCCGGGCCTTCGGTGCGTGGTTCGAACCCGAACACCCCATCCTGGAGGCCGGGACGCCGTTCTTTGCCAAGCGGTTCGCCGACATGGACTGGCTGATCGCCACGCCCGAAGGCACCGCCCGGTTCGACGGCGGCACCATCGTCTATGACGACCCGGCCCCGCGCCCCGATCTGCCCGACGATGCCAGCCATGACCTGTGGCAGACCTATTTCGCCAACATCTTCAACCCCGCGCGCATCAAGACCAATGCAATGCGGTCCGAGATGCCCAAGAAGTACTGGAAGAACCTGCCCGAAACCCGGCTGATCCCCGACATGCTGGCCGATGCGCCACGCCGCGTTCAGGCCATGCGCGACGCGGGGGCGACCGATGCGCCGGCCTTTGCGCCCAAGATCACCGCCCGCCTGCGCCAGCAGCCCGACGACAGCATCCCCGACACGCTGGAGCAGGCCGCGTCCCAGGCCGCCCGCTGCACCCGGTGCGAGCTGTGTCATGCGGCCACCCAGACCGTCTGGGGGCAGGGTGATCCTGCCGCCCGCCTGATGCTGGTGGGCGAGGCGCCGGGCGATCAGGAGGATCTGGCGGGCCTGCCCTTCGTGGGCCCGGCGGGCCAGCTGTTGCACCGGACCATGGCCGAGGCCGGGCTGGCCCCCGACCGCGCCTGGATGACCAATGCCGTCAAGCATTTCCGTTTCACCCCGCGCGGCAAGCGCCGCCTGCACCAGACGCCCGACCGCGACCATGTCGATCAGTGCCGCTGGTGGCTGGACCTGGAACGCCGCATGGTCGCGCCGCGCCTGACCGTGGCCCTGGGGGCGACGGCGGCCTTCGCGCTGACCGGCAACCGCAAGCCGCTGACGCCGCGCCGCGGTCTGATCGAACCGGCACGCGACGGCGGCCCCGTCCTGATCACCTGGCATCCCAGCCTGATCCTGCGCCTGCCGCCCGACCGCGCGCCTGCGGCCTTGGCCGAACTGCGCGCCGATCTGGCGCAGGCCGTGCAGATGGTGGCCTGAGGCGTCAGCCGAAGACCGACCAGCCGGTGAATTCGGCCAGCCGTTCGGCCGCCAGCGTGCCCATCTGCGAATTGCCCCATCCGTCCAGACCCGGCGACCAGATCGCGATCGACGCCTTGCCCGGCGCGATGACCAGCAGCCCACCCCCCACGCCGGATTTGGCGGGCATGCCCACGCGGAAGGCGAAATTGCCCGACCCGTCATATTGCCCGCAGGTCATCATCAGCGCGTTGATGCGCCGCTGTTTCACCGGGGCCAGCAGCGCGGGCGCGCAGGACAGCCCGGCGATGACCCGGCCCGCGCGGGCCAGCTGGATGCAGGACATCTCGATCGCGCATTGGTGGACATAGGTGCCGATGACATGGTCCGGCGGATTGCGCAGATTGCCAAAGCTGCGCAGGTAATGCGCCAGGGCCGCGTTACGATAGCCGGTCCGCGCCTCGGACCGGGCGACGGCCTTGTCGATGTGGATGTCGTCATCCTCGGCCGCCGCGCGCACGAAGCCCAGGATCTCGGCCAGGGTCTGCTGGGGGCTGCGTCCGGTCAGCAGCTGGTCGGTGACCACGATGGCGCCCGCGTTGATGAACGGGTTCCGGGGCCGGCCCTTCTCCTGTTCCAAGAGCAGGATCGAATCGAACCGGTCGCCCGACGGCTCGCGCCCCACGCGCAGCCACAACTGTTCGCCGATGCGGCCCAGCACGCAGGCCAGCGCGAACACCTTGCTGACCGACTGGATGGAAAATCCCCGATCCGCCTGCCCGGCGGTCAGCACCTGCCCGTCGGCCAGGGCCACGGCGATGCCGAACTGATCGGGGGCGACACCGGCCAGTTCGGGGATGTAGTCGGCGACCTTGCCCCAATCGGCGGCCTTGCGGATGTCGCGGTCCGGGTCCTGCAGAAAGCGTTCAAGCGTCATGGCGTCCCCCGATGCTGCGCAGAGCCTATGGCGCGAAACCGCCGCCCGGGGAAGGTTAAAGCGCCTGACCCGCCAGCATCCGCGGCATCGGCGACACGGACAGCCCCGCCGCCTGCCGCATGAAGCCGCGCCGCAGTCCTGGCAGTGCATCGACCACGCCCATGCCCGCGCCGCGCAGTCCGGCCATGGCCGGATTGTCTGTCGCGAACAGTCGGTTCACTCCGTCCATGCCCAGTGCCAGCGTCGTCGCATCGGGTCTGCGCCACGCCTGATACCGCTCCAGCACCAGCGTGCTGCCGATATCCTCGCCGCGTCGGGCGGCATCGACCAGCACCTCGGCCAGGGCGGCGACGTCGCGCAGGCCCAGGTTCAGGCCCTGGCCCGCGATGGGATGGACCCCATGCGCCGCGTCCCCCACCAGCGCCACGCGGTCGCTCGCATAGCGTTCGGCCAGGGACAGCGACAGCGGATAGCTGAAGCGCGGCCCCGCCAGCGACAGATCGCCCAGGAAATCGCCAAAGCGCGGCCGCAGGACGGCCAGGAAGGCGGCGTCGTCCAGGGCGGCGATGGCCGCGGCGTTCGCGGTGGTTTCCGACCAGACGATGTTGCTGCGGTTGCCGGGCAGGGGCAGGATCGCCAGCGGCCCGGTCGCCATGAAATACTGATGCGCGATGCCTTGATGGGGCAGGGCATGGTCGATGGCCGCGACCAGCGCGGTCTGGCCGTAATCCCAGCCCTGGCGCCGGATGCCCGCGCGCGTGGCCACGCCCGATCCGCGCCCGTCCGCACCGATCAGCAGCCCGGCCGTCAGCCGCTGCCCGTCAGACAGGATCGCAGTGACGCCCGCCGGGCCGACCTCCTGGCCTGTGACGGACAGGCCGGGCAGGGTGGTGACAGTGCCCTCCATCGCATCGGTCAGGGCGGCGTGCAGGAAGCGGTCCTCAAGCATATGGCCCACCGGGCCTTCGCCCAGCTCGGCGCTGTCGAAATGCAGGAAGAAATGGCCCGCGCCCTCTCCGGGCTGGCCTTGGGACGCCTTGATCTGGTGGATGGGCTGGGCGTCGGGGGCCAGCCGGTCCCACAGGCCAAGCGCCCGCAGCACGCGGACCGAGGCGATGGCCAGCGAATAGGCCCGCCCGTCGAAACCTGCCCCCGACCGCGCGCGCGCGGGGCGCGGATCGACCACGGCCACGCGCAGCCCGGCCTGGGCCAGCGCCAGCGCCAGGGTCGGGCCGTTCAGCCCGCCCCCGGCCACCACGATGTCGAAATCCTGTGTCATGGCCCGCAGCTTGCACGGGCCGTGGGCAAAGGCAATGCGGCGCGCGGCCTCACGCGCCCTGGGCCAGCAGGGCGGCCAGCCCGGTCCGGTAATCGGGATAGTGCAGCGTCACGCCCAGGTCGCGCTTGATCCGGTCGTTCCGGACCCGCTTGCTGTCGCCATAGAAGGACCGCGCCATCGGGGTCATGTCGGCCTGATCGAAGGGCACCGCGGGCGGCAAGGGCAGGCCCAGCAGGGTCGCCGCATGGGCGATCACGTCCTGAGGCGGGGCCGGATCGTCGTCGCAGACGTTGTAGATGCCGATCGGGTCGGGCGCGTCGATCGAGGCCAGCAGGACCTGGGCGATATCCTCGACATGGATGCGCGAGAAGACCTGGCCGGGCTTGATGATGCGCCGCGCGGTGCCGTCGCGGACCTTCTGGAACGGACCGCGAGCGGGACCATAGATCCCCGCCAGCCGAAAGATGTGCAGCGGCAGGTCATGGGCGCGGGCCAGGTCCTGCCACGCGGCTTCGGCGGTAATGCGGGCCTGACCGCGCGGCCCCGACCCGTCCAGGACCGAATCCTCGTCGACCCAGCCCCCGTCGCGGTCGCCATAGACGCCAGTGGTCGACAGATAGCCTAGCCACCGGAGCCGGGCGCGAGCCAAGTCGTCGCGGAACGCGGCCAGAACAGGGTCGCCGTCCGGTCCGGGCGCGGTGCTGACCAGGATCGCGTCGGCCTGGGCGATGGCCGTGCGCAGCGCATCCTCGGACCCCGGCCACAGCAGGGGCACGGCGCCTGCGGCCGCGACGCGGTCAGGGTCGTCGCGGGTGGTGCCGGTGACCTGCCAGCCGCGGGCGGTCAACAGGGGTGTCAGGAAGCCGGCGCTGTAGCCGTGACCGAAAACGAGCATCTTCATGACGGCACCGTAACGGCGCGCGCGTGGCTGCGCCAGACGCTTGCCTGCCGCCTGCCGCGCTGGCAGGGTCGGCGCAGCAAGAAGGACAGATCCGATGACGACAGACGCCCGCTTTCTGCCGGTCCAGACCCCCGACGCCGCGGCGCCCCGCGACTTTACCGACGCGGCCGCGGCCGTGGCCCATCTGCGTGCGCTGTACGACCAGGCGACCGGCTTTCTGCTGGGCCATTTCACCGCCATCCTGGAAGGCACGTCCCCCGTCGCGCGCTATCGCGCCTTCTACCCCGAGGTGCGGCTGATTGTCCCGACGCATGGCAAGATCGACAGCCGCCTGTCCTTCGGCCATGTGGTCGCGCCCGGCGTCTATGCGGCCACGGTGACGCGCCCGGACCTGTTCCAGCATTACCTGACCGAGCAGCTGGGCCTGCTGATCAAGAATCACGGGGTACCCGTGACCATCGGCCTGTCGGACACGCCCATGCCTGTCCATTTCGCGGTCGCCGCCCAGAGCGACCTGGCCGTCCCGCAGGAGGGCGTTCTGGATTTCAGCCTGCGCGACGTCTTTGACGTGCCGGACCTGAACACCATGAACGACGACATCGTGAACGGCGTGGCCGGCGCCATGCCCGATGGCAGCCAGCACCTGGCGGCGTTCACCGCGCAGCGCGTGGATTATTCGCTGGCGCGCCTGGCCCATTACACGGCGACCGCGCCCGAGCATTTCCAGAACTTCGTCCTGTTCACCAACTATCAGTTCTATGTCGACGAGTTCGAGGCCTTTGCCCGCCGCGTCCTGTCGGCCCCGGACAGCGGCTATACCGCCTTCGTCGCCCCCGGAAACCAGCAGATCACCGACGGCCACGACACGATCGTGCCGCTGTCCAAGCTGCCGCAGATGCCGACCTATCACCTGAAACGCGCGAACGGGCAGGGGATCACCCTGGTCAATATCGGCGTCGGCCCGTCCAATGCCAAGACCGCGACCGACCATATTGCGGTGCTGCGCCCGCATGTCTGGCTGATGGTGGGCCACTGCGCGGGCCTGAGGAACAGCCAGTCCCTGGGCGATTTCGTCCTGGCCCATGCCTATCTGCGCGAGGATCACGTGCTGGACGACGACCTGCCCGTCTGGGTGCCGATCCCGGCCCTGGCCGAGGTCCAGGTCGCCCTGCAGGAGGCCGTGGCCGAGGTCACCCAACTGGACGGGTACGAGTTGAAGCGCATCATGCGCACGGGCACCGTCGCCACCATCGACAACCGCAACTGGGAGCTGCGCGACCAGTCCGGCCCGGTCCACCGCCTGTCGCTGTCGCGCGCGGTTGCGCTGGACATGGAAAGCGCCACGATCGCCGCGAACGGGTTCCGGTTCCGCGTCCCCTATGGCACGCTGCTGTGCGTCAGCGACAAGCCGCTGCACGGAGAGCTGAAGCTGCCGGGCATGGCGACGGACTTCTATCGCACGCAGGTCGCCAACCATCTGCTGATCGGCATCCGCGCGATGGAGAAGCTGCGCGACATGCCGCTGGAGCGCATCCATTCGCGCAAGCTGCGGTCCTTCAGCGAGACGGCGTTCCTGTAGCGCGGCGGCAAAACACCAGCAAACGCGGGTTTTCGCGCGCGGGGCGAAAAAGGCTTGATCTGCCCGTCAAAACCGTGTGTAGCAGGCGATATGCCGCAAAAGGCGCAATTTGTGGGCCCGGTGCAACAGGGCAAGAGGAGACGGACCATGGCTACGGCTGCTGCAAAACCGATGACCAAGACCCAACTGGTGGCGACGATCGCCGAAGAAATGGGCTCGGACAAGAAATCCGCTTCGGCCGCTCTGGACGCGATCGTGGCGATCGTGACCCGCGAAGTCGCCGGCGGCGGCGCGGTGACCCTGCCGGGCATCGGCAAGATCGCCTGCCGCGCCCGTCCCGAGCGTCAGGTCCGCAACCCGCAGACCCAGGAAATGATGACCAAGCCGGCCGACAAGCAGGTCAAGGTCACCATCGCCAAGGCCCTGAAGGACAGCGTCAACAGCTGATCCGCAGATGCTGCGATGACGGATCGGGGTCGTGCCATCGGGCACGGCCCCTTTTCTTTATGTCTTCACCCCGCGGCGGTGCTCTGCTAGCCGTTTTGCATCACCTGCAAGAAAGGCCTGGTCCATGGATCTTCGCGCGTTGCTGATGGGTCTGGCCTTTGCGGTGATGTGGGCCTCGGCCTTCACCTCGACCCGGATGATCGTGACCGAGGCGCCGCCGCTGATGGCGCTGGCCCTGCGCTTTGCGCTGTCGGGCGTGGTGGGCGTGATGATCGCGCTGGCCATGGGGCAGACCTGGCGCACCCTGACGCGGGCGCAGTGGCGCGCCGTGCTGATCCTGGGGCTGTGCCAGAACGCGCTGTATCTGGGCCTGAACTGGACCGCGATGCAGTGGATCGAGGCGGGACTGGCCTCGATCATCGCCGCGACCATGCCCCTGATGGTGGCCGCCTTGGGCTGGAGCCTGATGGGCGAGCGCCTGCGTCCGATGGGCGTGGGCGGCCTGATCCTGGGCGTGGTGGGCGTGGCGATCATCATGGGCGCGCGCCTACAGGGCGGCAGCGACCTGACCGGCATCGTCATGTGCTTTGTCGCGGCGCTGGCGCTGGCGGTGGCGACCCTGACGGTGCGGGGCGCCAGTTCGGGCGGCAACGTGATGATGATCGTGGGCCTGCAGATGCTGGTCGGCGCGGTGACCCTGGGCCTGATCGCGCCCTGGTTCGAGACCTGGGACGTCACCTATACCCCGCGCCTGGTCGTGGCGTTCCTTTATACGGTGATCGTGCCGGGGCTGGTGGCGACCTGGGTGTGGTTCATGCTGGTCGGGCGCATCGGCGCGGTGCGCGCGGCGACGTTCCATTTTCTGACGCCCTTCTTCGGCGTGGCCACCGCCGCCCTGTTCCTGGGCGAGGATCTGGGCGCGGGCGACGTGATCGGCGTCGCGGTCATCATGGCCGGCATCCTGGCGGTGCAGCTGTCCAAGGCGCCCCCGGTCAAGCGGCCGCCGCCCAGCTGACGGACCCCTGCGGCCGTCGGCGGCGTTGAACCCGCGCCAACCCCTGCGATGATGGTGCCATGCGTCCCGACCAGATCCTGCACCCGACCGAGGCCGGGCTCTATTGCCCGCCCGGCGATTTCTACATCGACCCGGTCCGCCCGGTGCCCCGCGCGCTGATCACGCACGGGCATGGCGACCACGCCCGTGCGGGTCATGGGGCCGTCATGGCCACGCAGCAGACGCTGGACATCATGGCGATCCGCTATGGCGAGGATTTCACCGGCACCCGCCAGGCCGCCCAAGGGGTGGCCCGCATTGGCGACGTGCAGGTCAGCTTTCACCCCGCGGGCCATATCCTGGGCTCGGCCCAGATCGCGGTCATACCCGACCGCGGCCCCAAGATCGTCGTGTCCGGCGACTACTGCCGCGCCCCGAACCCGGTCTGCGCCCCCTATGAGCCGGTGCCCTGCGACATCTTCGTGACCGAGGCGACCTTCGGCCTGCCGGTCTTCCGCCACCCCGACCCGCTGACCGAGATGACCAAGCTGATCGCCAGCATGGCCGAGTTTCCCGAACGCCAGCACCTGATCGGCGCCTATGCCCTGGGCAAGGCGCAGCGGGTCATCGCGCTGGCCCGACAGGCCGGGATCGACGGTCCCATCGCCATCCATGGCGCGCTGCAGCGGTTGTGCGATTTTCACGTGGAACAAGGGATCGACCTGGGCCCGCTGGTCCCCGCCACCGCGAAACAGGTCGATGCCCAGCTGGTCATCGCGCCGCCCTCGGCCTTTGCCAGTGCCTGGGTCCAGCGGTTCCGCGACCCGGTGATCGGCTTCGCCTCGGGCTGGATGACGGTGCGCGCGCGGGCGCGCCAGCGCGGGGTGGAGCTGCCCCTGGTCATCAGTGACCATGTCGACTGGCCGCAGGTTACACAGACCATCCTTGAGCTGGCCCCGCAGGAGGTCTGGATCACCCACGGGACCGAGGACGGGCTGATGCGCTGGTGCGCGTTGCAGGACATCGCGTCCCGCCCCCTGCGCCTGATCGGATACGAGGACGAGCCGGAATGAAGGCCTTTGCCCATCTCCTCGAGCGGCTGGCCTTCACCGCCGCGCGCAACGCCAAGCTGCGCCTGCTGCGCCATTACCTGGAGGCCACGCCCGACCCCGACCGGGGCTATGCGCTGGCCGCGCTGACCGGCGATCTGAAGCTCAGGGCGGTGACGCCGGGCCTGTTGCGCGGGCTGATGGCGGGCCGAGTGGACGAACAGCTGTTCGCCATGTCCTATGATTTCGTGGGCGATCTGGCCGAGACCATCGCGCTGCTGTGGGACACCGACCAGGATCAGGACGTGCCCCTGCGGGACGCCGTGGCGCTCCTGCGCGATACGGGCCGCGCGGGGCTGCCTGCGGCGATCACCGCGATGCTGGACCGGCTTGGTCCGTCTCAGCGACTGGCTTTCCTGAAGCTGGCCACGGGAAACATGCGCGTGGGCCTGTCCGCCCGCATGGCGCGCATGGCCCTGGCCGAAATGGGCCCCCCCGAGGTCAAGGACATCGAGGAGATTTGGCACGGCCTGACGCCCCCCTATCAGCCGCTGTTCGACTGGATCGCGGGAGGCGCGCGCCCGGAACACGCGGCCCGCGCGCCCTTCCGGCCGGTTATGCTCTCCACGCCGGTCGATCTGGATCAGCTGCGCGCCTTCGATCCCGGCGATTACATCGCGGAATGGAAATGGGACGGCATCCGCGTTCAGGCGATCAACGACGACGGCACCCGGCGCCTCTATTCCCGGACCGGAGAGGATGTCGGCGCGGCCTTTCCCGACCTGCTGGAGGCGCTGAACTTCGACGGTGCGCTGGATGGCGAGCTGCTGGTGCGGCGCGGCGCCGACGTGGCGCCCTTCGGCGATCTGCAGAAGCGGTTGGGCCGCAAGGTCGTTGGCCGCGCGATGCTGGACAGCCATCCGGCGGGCCTTCGGGTCTATGACGCGATGATCTGGCAGGGGCGCGACCTGCGCGACCTGCCGCATCAGGAGCGGCGCGCGGTGCTGGAGGACGCCGATTTCGGCAGCGACCGGATCGACCTGTCGCCGCTGCTGCCCTTCCGGACCTGGGACGATCTGGCGGCCCTGCGCGCCGACCCGCCCAGCATCGTGATCGAAGGCGTGATGATCAAGCGCCGCGACAGCCCTTACGTCGGCGGCCGCCCGCGCGGGCCCTGGTTCAAGTGGAAACGCGACCCGATGATGGTGGATGCGGTGATGCTCTATGCGCAGCGCGGGCATGGCAAGCGGTCGGGCTTCTACAGCGATTTCACCTTCGGCCTGTGGGACGGCGAGACGCTGGTGCCCGTGGGCAAGGCCTATTTCGGCTTCACCGATGAGGAGCTGCGCGAGCTGGACCGGTTCGTCCGAAACAACACCACCGAACGGTTCGGCCCCGTGCGCTCCGTCGCGCCCAAGCTGGTGCTGGAGGTCGCGTTCGAGGGGTTGAACGCCTCTCCGCGCCACAAATCCGGGGTCGCGATGCGCTTTCCCCGCATCAGCCGCATCCGATGGGACAAGCCCGCCGCCGAGGCCGACCGGCTGCAGACGCTGAAGGACATGATCCCGTGACGCTGCCCCCCGCGTTCCAGGACTGGTTCGCCCGGCAGGGCTGGCAGCTGCATCCGCATCAGCTGGCCCTGCTGAAGGCTGGGGAGGACAGCCTGCTGATCGCGCCGACTGGGGGCGGCAAGACGCTGGCGGGGTTCCTGCCGTCACTGGTCGAACTGACCGCGCCGCATAAGGGGATGCACACGCTCTATGTCTCGCCCTTGAAGGCGCTGACGGCGGATATCGCGCGCAACCTGTCGCGCCCGGTCGCCGATCTGGGCCTGGACATCCGCATCGAGGACCGCACCGGCGACACCCGCGCCAGCCAGCGCGCCCGCCAGCGCATGGACCCGCCCGACATCATGCTGACCACGCCGGAATCGCTGGCTTTGATGCTGTCCTATGAGCAGGCGCCCGCGATCTTTGGGGGCCTGCGCCGGGTGGTGCTGGACGAGCTGCATGCCTTGGCCGAGAACAAGCGTGGCGATCAGCTGATGCTGGCTTTGTCGCGGCTGCGCGCGCTGGCGCCCGACCTGCAGGTCACGGGCCTCTCCGCCACGGTCGAGGACCCGTCGCGGCTGGCCCGCTTCATGGGCGGCGCAACCGTGATCCACGCCGACCCCGGCCCCGACCCCGACATCGCCATGCTGCCCACCGCCAAGGCCCCGCCCTGGGCGGGCGCGGGCGGGCATTACGCCGTGCCCGACGTGCTGGCCGCCGTGGCGCAGGCCACGACCACGATCATCTTCATCAACACCCGCGCCCAGGCCGAGCTGTTCTTTCAGGCGCTCTGGGCTGCGAATGACGCGAACCTGCCCATCGGCCTGCATCACGGCAGCTTGTCGCGCGAGGCCCGCGCCCGGACCGAGGCCGCGATGGCCGCGGGCGAATTGCGCGCCGTGGTGGCGACCGGGTCCCTGGATCTGGGCATCGACTGGGGCGCGGTCGATCTGGTGATCCAGGTCGGTGCGCCGCGCAATGTCAAGCGGCTGGTCCAGCGGATCGGGCGGGCGAACCACCGCTACAATGCGCCGTCACGGGCGCGGATCGTGCCCGCCAACCGCTTCGAGGTCATCGAATGCGTGGCCGCCCTTCAGGCCGTGCGCGAGCGCGATCTGGACGGCGACGACCGGGGGCCGGGGCCGCTGGACGTGCTGTGCCAGCATATCCTGCTGACCGCCTGCGCGGGGCCTTTTGACGCCAATGCGCTGTTTGCGGAGGTCCGCACTGCCGGGCCCTATCGTGACCTGTCCCGCGCCGATTTCGATGACTGCGTCGCGTTCGCAGCCACCGGCGGCTATGCGCTGCGGGCCTATGACCGCTGGCAGCGGCTGATGGAACGCGACGGGCTGTGGCGTCTGCGCGACCCGCGCGCGGCGCGAAACCTGCGCATGAACATCGGCACCATCGTCGAGGCCGAGATGCTGAAGGTGCGCTTTCGCGGACGCGGCGGCGCCCCCTTGGGCGAGGTCGAGGAGGGCTTTGCCGCGACCCTGGCACCGGGCGACACCTTCCTGATCGGCGGGCAGACGGTGCGATACGACGCGCTGCGCGAGATGGTGGTCGAGGTCACGAAACAGCCCTCCAAGGAGCCCCGCATCGCCACGTTCTCGGGCATGAAGCTGGCCACATCGACGCAGCTATCCCATCGGGTTCTGGCGCTGATCGGCGATCCGGCGGCCCATGCAGGCCTGCCAGCTGACACCCGCGACTGGCTGGCGCTGCAGGCGCGGGTCAGCACGCTGCCGCGCCCCGGCACCCTGCTGACCGAGGCGTTCCCCCACCAGGGACGCTGGCATCTGGCGGTCTACGGCTTTGCGGGCCGCAACGCGCTGCAGACCCTGGGCCTGCTGATGACCCGACTAATGGAGGAGGCGGGGCTGGCCCCCCTGGGGTTCCTGGCCACCGACTACGCGCTGCTGATCTGGTCGCTGGACCCGGTGACCGATCCCGCGCCTTTGCTGGACCGCGACGGTCTGCGCGAGGGTCTGGGCGACTGGCTGGCCAGCAATGCGGTGATGAAGCGCAGCTTTCGCAACGTGGCGACCATCGCGGGGCTGATCCAGCGCAACCTGCCGGGCGCGCGCAAGTCGGGGCGGCAGGCGACGTTCTCCAGCGACATCCTGTACGACACGCTGCGCAAGTACGACCCGGACCACCTGATGCTGCGCATCACCGCGGCCGAGGCCAGCCGGGGGCTTGTGGATTTCGGCCGGATCGAGGAAATGCTGGACCGCACCGACCGCCTGGACCACCGCATGCTGGAGCGTGTGTCCCCCCTGGCCGCGCCGCTGATGCTGGAACTGGGTCGCGTGCCCATCGCGGGACAGGGACGCGAGCGCATGGCAGAGGCGGAGGCTGCAGCATTGATGGCAGAGGCAGGGCTTTCGTGACGTTCCACCCTTTCGATTTCGACGGTCAGGCGCTGCAGGCGCGGGCCACCGGTGCGCTGTTCTGGCCCGAACGGCGCTGGCTGATCGTGGCCGACCTGCATCTGGGCAAATCCGAACGCATGGCGCGGCGCGGGGGTGCCCTGCTGCCCCCCTATGAAACGCTGGAGACGCTGGACCGTCTTCAGGCGGAGATCGCAGCGACCGATCCTGCGGTGGTCGTCAGCCTGGGGGACGGGTTCGACGACGACGCGGCGGGGCGCGCGCTGCCCGACGATGTCTGCGACCGGCTGCGCACGATGGCTCAGGGCCGGCGCTGGATCTGGGTCAGAGGCAACCACGACCCCGGGGCGATCTGTCCCCGCCTGCCCGGCGATACCGCGGCGGAGCTGCATGACGGCCTGATCCTGCGCCACGAGGCGGGTCAGGGGCCGGACGTGTCGGGCCATTACCACCCCTGCATCCGGCTGGCGGGTCAGCGGCGGCGGTGTTTCCTTGTCGGCCGCGACCATCTGATCCTGCCCGCGTTCGGTGCCTATACCGGCGGGCTGGAGGTCACGGACAGGGCGCTGGCCGCGCTGGTGCCGCAGGGGTTGGCAATCGCCTGCGGCACGCGCGCCCTGCCGGTGCCGGTGGGCATGCGTCGCCGCGCATGAAAAAGGGCCGGCACACATCGCGGCCGGCCCCCGTCATCCTGAGTGGTCTGATCAGAAGCGGAAGTTCGCGCCGATCTTGACGCTGCTCATGGTCATGCTGGCGCGGGTCGAGAGGGTGTCGATCCCATCCGAGAACTCCACCCGCTCATTGCCGAAATCGCGGTACTGGTATTCGGCGAAGATCGACGTGCGCGGGTTGATCATGCGCTCCACGCCCAAGCCGCCCGCGGCACCCGTCGCGGTGAAGCCGCGCGTCTGCGAGAAGTCGCCCGTGCTCAGCGTATAGTCGAAATCACCGCGGGCGACGCCCAGGGTGCCATAGACCAGCGTCTGCGGGTTGACCGCATAGCCGGTCTTGATGACCAGGGTGGCGATGTTCTTCATCTCGCTCTCGACGCGGCCCAGCAGCGGATCGCCGATGTCGATGCTTTCGTCGACCGAGCCGAACTCGACGCCCAGTTCAGGACCGAAGACCCAGTTGCCGCGCTGCCATCGATAGCCCAGCTGTAGGCCTGCGGTTGCGCCGGAGATGCCGACATCACCCAGCCCGCCGATCAGGCCCACATCCTCGCCGTCGATGACCTCGGAGAAACCCACCTGATCCTCGGTGTCGAAGATATAGCCGAGCGACCCGCCCACATAGGCGCCACCCCATGCCGAGGCGATCGGCGCCACGGGTGTCACCGTCACCGGTGCCACGTCGACGATGGGCGACACCACGCCCCCGGCAAGGGCAGCGCCTGCCCCCAAAACCAGGGCCGAGACGGAGGAGAGAGCAAAGAGGCGCATGGGGGATACTCCTGAAAAGCTGGGGCGCGCCCACCGGCTGCGCCCGATCTGCAAATGATATCCGGTCAATCCAGCGCAGAGAATCGGCCCAAGATCAATTAAAACGCGCATTGGCCCCTGTCCCTGCACGCGGTGACGGGCATGGACAGTGACCTTTGGGCAACATGGGCCGTTCAGGTATCCAGGTTCTCGACGTTCAAGGCGTTCTGCTGAATGAACTCGCGGCGCGGTTCGACGACGTCGCCCATCAGCTTGGTGAACAGGTCCTCGGCCTCGGCCACGTCCTCGATGCGGACCTGGAGCATGGTGCGTGCGACGGGGTCCAGCGTGGTTTCCCACAGCTGCTCGGGGTTCATCTCTCCCAGTCCCTTGTAGCGCTGCAGGGACAGGCCCTTCTCGCCCTCCAGGAACACCGCCTGCAGCAGGCCCAGGGGGCCGTGGATCGGCTGGTCGCGATCCTTGCGGATCAGGCGCGCGGGCTTGGCATAGATGTCCTGCAGGGCCTGGGTCATCTCGCCCAGCCTGCGGCTCTCGCCGCTGCGCAGCATCTGGCCGTCCAGGGTGCGGTTCTCCTCGACCCCGCGCAGGGTGCGCGACAGGCGGATGCCGGCATCCTGAGTCGGGCGTCCCTGCCAGCCGCGCTCGTACTCCTCGGCGATCTGGTCTAGGCGGGCGGCGATGTCGGTGGCCACGCCCTGGGCGTCCTGGTCGATGCGGCCGGGAACCAGCGCCCCGGCGATCGCGGCCTGTTCGGTGATGTGGGGCGGGTAATGGGTCGGATAGGCGCGCAGGACGCGGCGTGCCACCCGCGCCTCCTCGACCACGCGGGCCAGGTCGTTGCCGGTGATCTCCTCGCCCGAGGCCAGCCGCAGCGATGCCCCTTCGACGCCCTGCTGGATCAGGTAATCCTCCAGCGCGGCCTCGTTCTTCAGATAGACCTCGGACCGGCCGCGCCCGACCTTGTAGAGCGGCGGCTGCGCGATATAGAGATGCCCGCCCTCGATCAGCTCCGGCATCTGCCGGAAGAAGAACGTCAGCAGCAGCGTGCGGATATGCGCGCCATCGACATCGGCGTCGGTCATGATGACGATCTTGTGGTAGCGCAGCTTCTTCAGGCTGAACTCGTCGCGCCCGATCCCTGTGCCAAGCGCGGTGATCAGCGTGCCGATCTGGTCGCTGCCCAGCATGCGGTCGAACCGCGCGCGTTCCACGTTCAGGATCTTGCCGCGCAGTGGCAGGACGGCCTGGTTCTGGCGCGAGCGGCCCTGTTTTGCCGAACCGCCGGCCGAATCCCCCTCGACGATGAACAGTTCGGACAGTGCTGGGTCCTTCTCCTGGCAATCGGCCAGCTTGCCGGGCAGGGATGCCACGTCCATCGCCGTCTTGCGCCGCGTCAGCTCGCGCGCCTTGCGCGCCGCCTCGCGGGCCAAGGCGGCCTCGATGATCTTGCCGACGATCTGGCGGGCCTCGGTCGGGTTCTCCTCGAACCACTCGGCCAGCTTCTCGCCGACCAGCCCCTCGACCGCAGGACGGACCTCGCTGGAGACAAGCTTGTCCTTGGTCTGGCTGGAGAATTTGGGATCGGGCACCTTGACGGACAGCACGCAGGTCAGCCCCTCGCGCGCGTCATCGCCGGTGAAGTCGACCTTTTCCTTCTTCGCGATGCCGCTGTCCTGCGCGTATTTGCCGATCACGCGGGTCAGGGCGCCGCGGAAACCGGCCATGTGCGTGCCGCCGTCCCGCTGCGGGATGTTGTTGGTGAAGGGCAGGACGGTCTCGTGATAGCTGTCGTTCCACCACATCGCGACCTCGACGCCGATGCCGCCCTTCTCTCCGGTGATGAAGATCGGCTCGGGCATGACGGCGGTCTTGGACCGGTCCAGGTATTTCACGAATTCCTTGACGCCGCCCTCGTAGAACAGCTCGGTCTTCTGGACCTCGGCATGACGCTCGTCCTCCAGGATGATGCGCACGCCGCTGTTCAGGAAGGCCAGCTCGCGCAGGCGGTTCTCCAGAGTCTTGAAGCTGTAGTCCAGGTTGCTGAAGGTTCCGTCCGGATGCACGGTCTTGGCCGAGGCCATGAAGCGCACCTCGGTCCCGCTTTCACCCGGCGCATCGCCCACCACGACCAGCGACTTGACGGTGTCGCCGCGCTCGAACCGGACGAAGTGTTCTTTGTCGTTGCGCCAGATGCGCAGCTCCAGCCAATCGGACAGGGCGTTCACGACCGACACGCCCACGCCGTGCAGGCCCCCCGACACTTTGTAGCTGTTCTGGTCGAACTTTCCGCCTGCATGCAGCTGGGTCATGATGACCTCGGCCGCGCTGACGCCCTCTCCGGCATGCATGTCGACCGGGATGCCGCGCCCGTTGTCGCGCACGCTGACGCTGCTGTCGGCATGGATCTTGACCTGCACGAAGTCGGCATGGCCGGCCAGGACCTCGTCGATGCCGTTGTCCACGACCTCATAGACCATGTGGTGCAGGCCGGACCCGTCGTCGGTATCGCCGATATACATGCCGGGACGCTTTCGCACGGCGTCCAAACCCTTGAGAACCTTGATGGAATCGGCGTCGTACAAAGCGGGTTGGGCGGCTGTGTCGGTCATGCGTCGGGCTTTCTGTTCGTCATGTCTTGATATAGGCCTTCGCAGGGGCAAAGTCACGGCTTTGGCTGGGTTTTTCGGCCCCGTCGGCGGGTTTTATGCCCGGCCTGCCCAGATCTGGCCCGCACCCAGCACCAGCCCTACGAAAATCAGAAGCCAGCCCGATGCCAGGTTCATCCGCCGCAGCCCCGCGGGGGTCGCCAGACGGGCGCGCAGCGCGGCCAAAGTGGCGCCCATGCCCAGGTTCAGCAGGAACGGAATGGCCCCCGACATCCCCACGATCACCGCGACATCGCGCCCGGTCAGCCGCGCCACGTCGAAGAAACCGGGCAGCACGCCGACATAGAACAGCGCCGCCTTGGGGTTGCCGGCAATGGCCAGCAGGCCCGCGCTGAAGCCCGCCCATCCACCACGCCGGGTCAGGCGGCCGTCGCTGTCCACGGCCTGTCCGGCATGGCGCAAGAGCCCGATGCCCATGCCCAGAAAGACCGCGACCGCGATCCAGCGCAGGACCGACAGCAGGGCCGCCTGATCGCCCACCAGCAGCGTCAGGCCGAAGATCGCGATCAGAGGCCAGATCATGTCCCCGATCGCCACCCCAAGCGCCAGCGGCCAGACCCCCGCCCAACCGGACGACAGGCCCCGCGCCATGATCGCCACCCAGACCGGGCCGGGCGTCAGCCAGATCGCCGCCAGCGCGCCTGCATACAGCCAGATCGCCTGCACGCTCAGCGTCATGCGGCCTCGCATGCCGCAGAGGCGCCGTCGGTCTTGGTCACGGCCAGGCTGCGCGCGCGCGGGCCGAAGGCGTCGAACAGTTCCGGCCCCGTGCCGGTCAGCAGGGTCTGGGCGGGCAGGTCGGTGATGCGGTCGTAAAGGGCCGCGCGCCGGTCGGCGTCCAGATGCGCCGCGACCTCGTCCAGCAGCAGCAGGACCGGCTGGTCCGACAGCGCCCGCGCATTGGCCAGGATCAGCGACAGCAGCAACGCCTTCTGCTCTCCAGTCGAGGATTGGGCGGCGGGCATGTCCTGCGGCCCCCAGCTGGCGCCCAGATCGGCCCGATGCGCCCCTGTCAGCGTCCGCCCGGCGGCCATGTCGCGGTGGCGCGTCGCGGCCAGGCGCGCGGCGATGCTGGCGGGGTCGGCATCGTCGGCAAAGCCGTCCTGGGCCAGCAAGGTCAGGCGTGCGGCCGGAAAATCCGTGCCGCCGTCCTGCGCGGCCATGATGGCGGACAGGGCCGCCTGGCGGTTGCGGGTCAGGCCCGCGCCGGCCTCGGCCATCTGCGTCTCCAATGCGCGGTACCAGCCGGGATCGCCGATCTGATCGCGCAGCAGGCGGTTGCGTTCGCGCATGGCCTTGTCATAGGCCAGCGCCAGGTCCGCGTGGTCGGGCATCAGCGACAGGGTCACCCGGTCCAGGAACCGCCGCCGCCCTTCGGGTGCGTCCGACCACAACCGGTCCATCGCGGGCACCAGCCAGATGACCCGCACCAGCCGAGCCAGCGTGGTCTGGGTCACGGGCTTGTCGTCCAGGATGACATGGCGGGGTTGGCCGGGGGGCGCCGCGGTCTCGACCGCGTGATCGCCAAGCGTGGCGCGGAGGCGCCAGCCCGCATCGGGGCCCATCCGCGCCTGGTCTGGGGCGGCCACCGCGCGCAGTCCGCGGCCCGGCGCCAGCATGGACAGCGCTTCCAGGATGTTCGTCTTGCCGGACCCGTTCGGCCCGTGGATCGCCAGGGGGCTGGCGTCCAGCGACAGGTCCAGCCGCGGCCAGGACCGGAACTGGGACAGCCGCAGCGCCGTCAGTGTCACACGCGCATCGGCATGACGACATAGACCGCGCTGAGATCGCTGCCCTCGCGGATCAGGGCGGCGTCGCCCGAGCCGTTGAACAGGAACACCGCATTGTCGCGATCAACCTGGCCCGCGATCTCCTGCAGGTACTTGGCGTTGAAGCCGATCTCCAGCGGCTCGTCGGCATAGGCCACGATCAGCTCCTCCTCGGCGGCGCCGGCATCGGGGGCGTTGACCGACAGGACCAGCCGGTCCGCGTCCAGCGACAGCTTGACCGCGCGCGAACGTTCGCTGCTGACGGTCGCCACGCGGTCGACGGCGCGGGCAAAGTCGGCGGCGTCCACCTCCAGCTTGCGGGCGTTGCCCTGCGGGATCACGCGGCTGTAATCGGGGAAGGTCCCGTCGATGACCTTGGAGGTCAGCGTGATCGTGGGCGTGGCAAAGCGGACCTTGGTCTCGCTGACCGACACGGCGATCTCGGCCTCGTCGTCGTCCAGAAGCTTGCGCAGCTCTCCGACGGTCTTGCGGGGCACGATCACGCCAGGCATCGCATCCGCGTTCGCGGGCAGGGGCGCGTCGATCCGGGCCAGGCGGTGCCCGTCGGTCGCCACACAGCGCAGGACGGGGCCGTCCTCGGATTGGGCCACGTGCATGTAGACGCCGTTCAGATAGTACCGCGTCTCCTCGGTCGAGATCGCGAATTTCGACTTGTCGAACAGCCGGCGCAGCACCGATGCGGGCGCCTTGAAGTTCGCGCTGTATTCGCTGGTGGCCATGACCGGGAAGTCGGCCCGCGGCAGGGTCGCCAGGCTGAAGGACGAGCGCCCGGCCTGGACCGACAGCCGCCCCGAGGCGTCGTCGCTGGCCAGCTGGACCAGGGCGCCGTCGGGCAGCTTGCGCGCGATCTCGTTCAGCATCACGGCGCTGACGGTGGTGGCGCCGGGGCGTTCGACCTGGGCCACGGCGCGGTCCACGACCTCGGTATCCAGGTCGGTGGCCCGGAAGCTGACGCCTTCGGGGGTGGCCTCGATCAGCACGTTGGCCAGGATCGGGATGGTGTTGCGGCGTTCCACGACCGACTGGGCCTGCGACACGGCCTTGACCAGAACGGCGCGCTCGATCGAGAATTTCATCAGTTTCCCCTGTCCCATGGCTCTGCGGCCCCTGCCGGACCTGATGTGTAGCCGCCCGCGCGGGCAGTCACAAGATTTTCGTGATCAGGCTTCCAGCATCCGCTTCAGCACGGCGATGTCCTCGACCATGGCGCTGTCCTCGACCAGCAGCTCCTCGATCTTCCGCACGCCGTGCATGATCGTGGTGTGGTCGCGTCCGCCGAAGCGGCGGCCGATCTCGGGCAGGGACCGGCTGGTCAGTTGCTTGGACAGGTACATCGCGATCTGGCGGGGCCGGGCGACGTTGCGCGCGCGTTTCGGACCCATAATGTCGGCCAGGCGGATGTTGTAATGCTCGGCCACCTTGCGCTGGATGTCGTCGATGTTGATCTTGCGGTCGTTGGTCCGCAGGATGTCGGCTAGGCATTCCTGCGCCACCTCCAGCGTGATCTCGCGGCGCAGCAGGCTTGCATGCGCGAACAGGCGCTGCAGCGCGCCTTCCAGGACGCGGACGTTGGTGGTGATGCGATGCGCCAGGAACTCCAGCACGCCCGCGCCGATCTCCAGGTCGGGCTGCTGGGCGCGGAAGGCCTGAGTCTTGGACTGCAGGATGCCCAGGCGCAGCTCATACGTCGTCGGGTGCAGGTCCACGATCAGGCCGCAGGACAGGCGCGACTTGATGCGTTCCTCAAGGCCCTTGATCTCGGCGGGCGCGCGGTCGGCCGAGATCACGATCTGCTTGCCCTGGTCGACCAGCGCGTTGAACGTGTGGAAGAATTCTTCTTGGGTGCTGTCCTTGCCGGCGATGAACTGCACATCGTCGACCATCAGCATGTTCACGTTCCGGAACATGCTCTTGAAGTCCATGATCGAGCTTTCGCGCAGCGCCTGCACGAAGCGGTACATGAACTGTTCGGCCGACAGGTACAGGACCTGCGCCGACGGGTGGCGCGCCTGATAGTCATGCGCGATCGCGTGCATCAGGTGCGTCTTGCCCAGGCCCACGCCGCCATAGAGGAACAGCGGGTTGAAACCCACGGGGCCCCCCTCGGCCACGCGGCGGGCGGCGGCATGGGCCAGCTCGTTTGGCTTGCCGACGATGAAGTTCCCGAAGGTGAAGCGGCTGTCCAGCGGCGCGCCCAGATCGGTGCGGGCGGCGCGGGTGGTCGGCGCCTCGGCCAGCTGGCCCGCGGGGGCCGTGGCTTGGGCCGAGGGGCGCGCCGCGGCGCTGCCCACGTCAAAGCGCAGACGCTCGACCGGGGCGCCATGGCGGGTCAGCACCGCCATGATGTCCTTGGCAAAGTGACGCCCGACCCAGTCAGAAATGAAGCGCGTCGGGCTGACGAATCGCGCGGCCCCGTCGTCGATCGCCATCAGGCGCAGCGGCTTGATCCAGTGGTTGTAGTTGTTCGGCCCCACGCTCTGTTCCAGCTCGGCGCATGCCTGACCCCAGATCTTGTCCATCATCGTCCCGTTTCCCGTCTGTCCCCAATCCCCGCCGGTTGATCCGACGGGACAGAATTCACGTCATCCGGGTGGCACGCAAAAACGCTGCCCCCGCGACCGCGAACGCGGTCGATCAAGGGGCATCAGCCCGTTTTCGGTCCTGGACACAGGTCCCCGGACACCCGGTGGCAGCCGGATGTCGTGAACCCGAAGGCGGAAGAGGTGTTCTTCGCGGCCCGGCCGTCGTCCCGGACGGATCCGAAGATCTGTCCACAGGGCCCGGCCCGTCCCCAAGCGACGTGAATCGCAAGGAGGAAACTAGCCCCAGCTTGTGGATAGCTGCAACCGAACTCTGCGCTTGACAGCAACTTGGTCCAAGCGAATCTGCGATGCCTTTGACTCGATTAACAATTTTCTGAATTGCTTGAATTCGTTCGATTTTTCAAAATGTCGCAGGTGCAGAAACGCAAATCGGGCGCAGGGCTTTCGCCTGCACCCGATGCTGTATTCCGGTGCCCCGAAGGGCGTGGAACGCGTGTCTCAGGCCCCGTGGGGCCTGTGGATCAGTTGGCCGACAGCGCCTTCACGCGGGCCGCCAGGCGCGAGATCTTGCGCGACGCGGTGTTCTTGTGCACGACGCCCTTGGTCACGCCGCGCATCAGTTCGGGCTGCGCGGTCTTCAGCGCCAGCGCGGCCGCATCGGCATTGCCCGAGGCGATGGCCTCTTCGACCTTGCGGATATAGGTGCGGATGCGCGAACGGCGGGCCTTGTTGACGTCGGTGCGACGTTCGATCTGGCGGGCGCGTTTCTTGGACTGGGGCGTGTTGGCCATGGGTGTCTTCCTATCGGGTCAGTTGCATGTCTAAATTTCGAACGTGCAAAAGCCCCATGGCGCCGTCCCCGTTCGGGACGGACATGATTCTTGCCAAAGCGGGCCCACACGCATGTAAGTCGGGGCGTATAGGCCAGCCTTGCCGAAAAGAAAACCCTTATCTGTCGCGGAACTGCGCCTCGCGCTTTTCCAGGAAGGCAGCCATGCCCTCCTTCTGGTCCTCGGTCGCGAACAGCGCATGGAAGGACCGGCGCTCGAACAGCAGACCTTCGCGCAGCGTCGTCTCATAGGCGCGGTTAACGGCCTCCTTGACGGTCTTGGTGGCGATCTGGGACTTCTCGGCGATCTTGCGCGCGGCGGCCATCGCCTCGGGAATCAGCTTGGGGGTGGGCACGACGCGGCTGACCAGACCGGATCGCTCGGCCTCTGCGGCATCCATGAAGCGGCCGGTCAGGTTCATGTCCATCGCCTTGGACTTGCCCACGAACCGCGTCAGGCGCTGCGTGCCGCCGATGCCCGCGACGACGCCCAGGTTGATCTCGGGCTGGCCGAACTTGGCGTTCTCGGCACAGATGATGAAATCGCAGACCATCGCAAGTTCGCATCCGCCGCCCAGGGCGTATCCGCTGACGGCGGCGATGATCGGCTTGCGGACCCGGGTGATCGCCTCGATCTGGGCGCCGAACAGGTCGGATTCGTAGACCTCGACGAAGGTCTTGGTCGACATCTCCTTGATGTCGGCGCCGGCGGCAAAGGCCTTTTCGCTGCCGGTCAGGACGATGCAGCGGACCTTGTCGTTGCGGTCGGCATCCGACAGTGCGGCCGACAGCTCGTCCAGAAGCGTGGCGTTCAGCGCGTTCAGCGCCTCGGGGCGGTTCAGCCGGATCAGGGCGACCTCGTCCTCGATCTCCACGATGATGGTTTCATAAGCCATAGGCTTGGACCTCGTTGGCAGATTGCGTGGCCCCCGTCCTAGCAGAGGCCCGCGCAGTCGTCCAATCGTTCACCTCTGGCAGGCGGGACAGTAGAAGGACGACCGCCCCGATTGCACGATCCGCGCGATGGTGCCGCCGCATCCGTCCCGCAGGCAGGGCTGGCCCGCCCGGTCATAGACGCGGAAGCTGTGCTGGAAATAGCCCAGCTCTCCGCTGGCCTGCCGGTGATCGCGCAGGCTGGACCCGCCCGCGGCGATCGCGTCGGTCAGCACGTCGCGGACATGGCCTACCAGCGCCGCAATGCGTGCGGCCCCGATCCGTCCCGCCGCCCGGCGCGGATCGATGCCTGCGCGCCACAGCGATTCGCTGACATAGATGTTGCCTAGGCCCGCGACGATGCGCTGATCCAGCAGCGCCTGTTTCACCGGCACCCGCCGACCGGCAAAGGCCGCCTGCAAATAGGCGGGCGTGAAGACCGGGTCGAAGGGTTCCGGGCCCAGATGGTCCAGCAGGGGATGGGACGCGCCCTCGCGGATCAGGTCGACCATGCCGAACCGTCGCGCGTCGTTGAAGGTGACGGTCGTGCCCGCATCCGTGGTCAGCACGACATGGTCGTGGCGCGCATGGATGCCCGGATCGCGGTGGAACCCCGCCAGGCCAGCACCCTCGACCAGCATGCGGCCGGACATGCCCAGGTGCCACAGGACCGTGCCGCGCCCTTCCAGGTCGGCCAGTAGGTATTTCGACCGCCGCCGCAGCGCGGTGACGGTGGCGCCCGTCAGCACCTGCATCAGGTCCACCGGCAGGGGCCAGCGCAGGTCCGGGCGGTTGATCTGGGCGCGGGCGATGCGCGCGCCTTCCAGATGGGGCAGCAGGCCGCGGCGAACGGTCTCGACTTCCGGCAGTTCTGGCAATCGGGTTCCTTTCGTCGCATTGTGCGCGCGGCACGCCGGACCTATCTGGCAATGGAACAGGCAAACGGCAAGCGCATGACGGACAACAGGCAGACCCATTTCGGCTTTCAGACCGTGGACGAGGATCAGAAGGCCGGCATGGTCCATCAGGTCTTCTCCTCGGTCGCGTCGAAATACGACGTGATGAACGACCTGATGAGCGTGGGCATCCACCGCGTCTGGAAGACCGCGATGATGGACTGGCTGGCGCCGCGTGATGGACAGCACCTGCTGGACGTGGCGGGCGGCACGGGCGACGTGGCGTTCCGGTTCCTGGACCGGGCGCCGGGCGCGCGGGTCACCGTCTGCGACATGACCGAATCCATGCTGGTCGAGGGGCGCAAGCGTGCCGATGCCGTCGACAAGGCGGACCGGCTGGCCTGGGTCACGGGCGACGCGATGGCGCTGCCCTTTGCCGACAACAGCTTTGACCGCTACACGATCAGCTTCGGCATCCGTAACGTGACGCGCATTCCCGATGCGCTGGCCGAGGCGTACCGCGTGCTGAAGCCCGGCGGCCGGCTGATGGTGCTGGAGTTCAGCCAGATCCCGGTGCCGGCGATGCAATGGGCCTATGACCGCTACAGCTTCAACGTGATCCCGGCGATGGGGCAGGCGGTGACAGGCGATCGCGACAGCTATCAATACCTGGTCGAGTCGATCCGCAAGTTTCCCGACCAGGACAGCTTTGCCGCCCTGATCCGTGACGCGGGCTTTGACCGGGTGCAGTGGCGCAACCTGTCGATGGGCATCGCCGCCCTGCATTCCGGCTGGAAATTGTAGGCATATGCGCGGTCCCCACAACATCTTGCGTCTGATCAGGACAGGTGCGACCTTCGAACGGACCGGTGCGATGGCCGCCGTCCTGGACGCGGTCGATGCGCCGATCCGCCTGCGCCTGGCCGCGCGGGTCATGGGCTGGCCCTTCCGCTGGCTGGGCTACAAGGGCGATCCGACCTTGCCGCCGATCACCCGGGCGATCACCGCGCTGGGGCCGGCCTACATCAAGTTCGGGCAGATCCTGTCGACGCGCGCCGATGTCGTGGGCCCCGAAATGGCCGGGCAGCTGCGCATGCTGCAGGACCGCCTGCCGCCCTTTCCCACCGACCTGGCCAAGAAGGCCATCGAGGCCGAGCTGCGCGCCCCGGTCGACCAGCTGTTCAGCGAATTTTCCGAACCCGTCGCCGCCGCCTCGATCGCGCAGGTCCACCGCGCCCGCGTCCGCGAGACGGGGCGCGAGGTCGCCGTCAAGGTCGTGCGTCCCGGCATCGGGGCCGCGTTCAAGCGCGACATCGACGCGTTCCATTTCGGCGCCCGCCTGATCCAGCTTCTGTCCCCCGGCACCCGCCGCCTGCGGCCGCGCGACGTGGTGCGCCATTTCGAACAGACGGTCACCGGCGAACAGGACCTGCGCCTGGAGGCCGCGGCCGCGTCGGAATTCGCGGAAAACACGGCGCGGGACGAGGGGTTTCAGATCCCCATGCCGCATTGGGCGCTGTCGTCGCGTCGCGTGCTGACCGCAGACTGGGCCGAGGGGCTGCCGATGGGCGACCGCGACGCGCTGATCGCCGCCGGTCACGACACGACCGAACTGGCGCGCCGGGTGATCCAGCTGTTCCTCTCGCATGCGCTGCGCGACGGGTTCTTCCATGCCGACATGCATCACGGCAACCTCAAGGTGGCGGCGAACGGCGACATCATCGCCTATGACTTCGGCATCATGGGAGAGATCGACGAATACACCCGCCGGGTCTATGCCCAGATCCTGTATGGGTTCATCCAGCGCGATTACCGCCTGGTCGCCCGCGTGCATTTCGAGGCCGGATACGTCCCCCGCGACCGCGACGAGGCCGCCTTTGCCCGCGCCCTGCGTGCCGTGGGCGAGCCGATCTTCGGTGCCGATGCCAGCCGCATCAGCATGGGCAACCTGCTGTCCTATCTGTTCGAGGTGACGGAACGCTTCGGCATGCCCACGCGGACCGAGCTGATCCTGCTGCAGCGCACCATGGTCGTGGTCGAGGGCGTGGCCCGGTCGCTGGACCCGCAGCTGAACATCTGGGACGCGGCCAAGCCGGTGGTGTCCGATTACATCAAGGCCAGCGTCGGCCCCAAGGCCGCGATCAGCGACCTGACCCATATCGCGCAGACCGTGGGCCGGTACGGCCCGCTGCTGCCACGGATGATCGAGCAGGCCCTGTGGGAACGCGCCCACCCCGAGGAGGCGCGCCTGACCCTGATCCAGCCGCGCAGTTCCGGGACGCTGCTGCTGGTCGCGATCTTGGCGCTGGCGGCGGGGGCGGGGTTCGGCCTGTCGCTGTAGGGCGCGGCGGTCAGAAACAGATGATCTCGGCCTCGGCCTCGGCGCGGCGCAGGGTGGCCACGGTCTCGGTCAGGGCGGCCATGCCGCGGAACATGCCGGACCGCTCTCCGGTGGTCTGGCGCATCCGCAGGATGGTTTCCGCGCCGACGTAATCGGCATAGGGCAGCACCTCGGCGATGCGGTCGATCGCGCAGGAGCAGCGGTCCAGCATGTCGCGCGTCTGCCCGTTGGTCGCCATGCAGGCAAAGGCGTATTCGACCCGCGCATTGGTCGGATAATCGTTCACCGCCTGCGCCGACGCGGGGGCCGCCGTCAGGGCCAGCGCCAGCGCACAGGCGCCCGCGCGGATCATTGCAGCACCAGTTCGTTGCGATAACCCGCCGCGGCATCGGTTTCGGCGCGCAGCTCGCGGATGGGCTCGTCCGGCGCGGCCATCACGAAGGTCAGCGTCAGAGTCTGGAAGCCGTGCATGCGTTCTGCATTCTTGTCCGCGATGAAGGGCTGAAAGCTGGCCGTGATGCCGCCGTCGGTGGTCGTGACCTCTCCGCCCCGGAAAAGCGCCTCCTTCATGCGGTTGCGGATATAGAAAGGGCTGCCGCCGGTCAGCGCGGCCATGTCGCGGGTTGTCTGTTCCAGAAAGAAGGTCAGGACCGGATCACCCGAAGAGATCGGGAACGGCCCGATCGTGCGGTCGATCGGCCCGGCCTTCTGGGTCAGCTCCAGGATCGGCTGCTGATCGCTGGGGTCGATGTCCTGGGACAGGGTGATGCGGCCGTCCTCGGTCGGGCGGAACCCTTCGGCCATCGGGCCCGTGACGGTCATCTGCCATTCCAGCGTCCTGTCGCCCAGATCCCAGGGGCCCCGTTCGGCAAAGACCGCGTCGCCGGCCTCGGCCGCGATCAGGGGCAGGGGGGCAAGCCCCAGCATCAGGGCAAGTGCAAAGGCGCGGGTCATGGTCGTCCTCCCAAACGTTGGGGCATGATGGGCGCGGGACGGGCGGCGGCGCAAGCCCCGGCGGCGGCCGCATCCCCCCTTGGTCTTAGGCCAGAAGACGCCCCAGAATCTCGGCCAGGTCTGGCGGACTGACGGGCTTTTCCAGCAGGTGGATCCCCATGGCGGCGCAGCGCCGCGAAATCGCCGGATCGCGATGCGCCGTCACCATCACCGCGGGCACCGGCCGGTCGGATGCGGCGCGCAGCGCCTCGATCGCGGCAAACCCGGTGTCGCCGTTCTCCAGGTGGTAATCGGCCAGGATCACGTCGGGGGGTTCGTCCCCCATCGTGGCCAGCGCCTCGGCCGTGTCGCCCGCGATGCGGGGCACCATGCCAAGCCGGTTGCGCAGGATCATCTGATAGGCACGGCGCATCTCGGGGTCGTTCTCGACCACCAAGGCCACGCGGCCGCGCAGCGCGGGCAGCGGCGCGACGGCGAGGCGCGGCGTGTCCGACAGCGCCTGCACCAGGGGCAGGCCGACGCGGAACACCGTGCCGCGCATCGCCTCGGACGACAGGCTGATCGGATGGCCCAGCTTGGCGCAGGCCCGGCGCACGATGGACAGGCCCAGCCCCATGCCGGGCGTCGCGCTGTCATGGGTCAGGCGCTGGAACTCGTCGAAGATGCGGTTGCGGTCCACGGCCGGAATGCCCATCCCGGTGTCATAGACCGACAGCCAGCACATCGCCCCCTTGCGCCGCGCACCCACCGCGACGCCGCCGCGATGGGTGTACTTGATCGCGTTCGACACCAGGTTCTGCGCGATGCGGCGCAGGAAGATCGGGTCGCTGTCCACGACCGCGGTCGTGGGCATGAACCGCAGCCGCAACCCCTTGGCCTGCGCCACGGGCGCGAATTCGGCCGCCAGCCTGCGGAACAGGTCGTCCAGCGGCACGGGCTGTCGGTTGAACTCGATCCGCTGGCTGTCCAGCCGCGAGATGTCCAGCACCGCATGCATCAGCTGTTCGACCGATTCGAAGGCACTGCCAAGCCGGTCGGTCAGTTCGGTCTGGTGCGGGTCCATCGGCGTGTCGGTCAGCGCTGACAGGAACAGCCGCGCCGCCGACAGGGGCTGCAGCAGGTCGTGGCTGGCTGCGCGCAGGAAACGGGTCTTGGACCGGTTCGCCTCCTCGGCCAGGGCGCGGGCCACGGCCAGTTCGCGGTTTCTTTGCGACAGGTCGGCCATCGCGCGTTCCAGGTCACGCGTGCGGGCCAGCACCTCCTGCTCCAGCGCGACGGCGGCCTGGAACATCGACCATGCGGACCCGCGTGATTCTTCCAGCCGGTCGATCCGGTCGATCAGGACGGCGTTGATACGGGTCAGCTTGGCGATCTGCCGGTCGGGCGGATCGTCGTCACGCAACATCATCGGACCTCATGAAGGCCAGGCCCACGAATGTCTGGTTCACATGCATGCCGCTGTGCTGTTCGCCATAGGTGTTGAACCCCGCAACGCGGTGACGGCGGTACAGGTCCGACATCCGGTCGGTCAGCCCCGCGCGTTCCAGCGCCAGCCGGCGCAGGATGCAGTCAAAGGCCAGCACCATCAGCGGCGGCGTGGGCAGCGCCTCCAGCAGGTCGGAAAACCCCTGGATCAGATCCTCGGACCGGCCAAGGGTCAGGACGGTGCCGGTGTCGATGGACGACATCAGCGACAGGCCGTCGTCGTCTGTGATGGCGCTGATGGCGCGCACGTGATGGCGCCCGCCCATGCGCAGCAGCAGGGGGTGGCGGGCAAATTCGCTGGGCGTCAGGTCGGCGCGGCGCAACCCGGTCAGGCGGGCATATTCCTGCGCCGCGGGTTCGGCGTTTAGCTCCAGGATGCGGCGTTTTTCGGGAATGGCGGCGGTGACCACCGCGCGCGTGGGGGTGGGGCTGAAATGGGCGAACGTGACCTCGCGGATGGTCAGGTCGGTCTCGACCAGCAGGAAGACCGCGACGCCCGACCGCACGGCGCCCTGCGCAAGCAGCGAGGTGCGGCGGAAATCCAGACCGTCGCCAGCCGACCCCCCCAGCACCGGGACCGAGGGCAGGGCCGCGTCCAGCGTGGCGACCAGCGCGTCCTCCTGTCCGGCAAGGCCATCGGTCAGCAGAAGGCCGAACAGGTGACGCGCCGGGTCGGGGCCGAAATCACGCGCCATCTGGCGCAGCTGCGCCATCCATTCCGACACCGGCAGCGCGGCAAGGTCCGGCAGCAGCAGGGACGCGGCGCGGAAGTGGCGCGCGGGAAACCCGATCGCCACCACGCTGTCGCTGGCATAGCCCTGCGGCCCGATCTCTCCAGCGGACGAGCATCCTGCGATCACGCAATCGGGCGGCAGGTGGGGGGCCAGCCCGCACTGCAGCGCGGCCAGGTCGTCCGCCTGCGCGCCGAACAGCAGGACCAAGGCGGGATTGGTGCCGCGCAGGCCGTCCAGCAAGGTCGGGACCATGTCGGTCCCGCCGCGGTCGGCCTGCACAGCGACCGGCCCGGATGCGCCCTCCATCGCAGCCGGGTCGGTGTTCATCAGCCGGCCTCGAACAGCCGGATCGAGTTGGCCAGCAGCACGGCCTGCGTGCGGCGGCGGGCGTTGATCTTGGACATGATCGCCGTGATGTGGGTCTTGACCGTGGCCTCGGCGATCGACAGCTCGTAGCTGATCTCCTTGTTGGCCTTGCCCTTGCAGATCAGCCGCAGGATCTTCATCTGCTGCGGCGTCAGCGACGAAAAGCGCCGCGCCAGTTCGGCCTTCGCGTCGTCGTCCGCGCTGTCCTGATCGGGTTGGTATCCCTCGGGGGTGACGTGCTCGCCCTCCCACATGCGGCGCAGGCTGTCGACCAGCGCCTCGCGCGACAGCGACTTGCTGATATAGCCCTGTGCTCCGGCCGCCATCGCGGTCGAGATCATCGCCCCCTCCAGATCGGCCGAGATCATGGTGATCGGCACGCCCGGAAGCTGGCGGCGCAGGGTCACAATGCCCTCGGCGCCGCGCGCGTCGGGCAGGTTCAGGTCAAGGATCACGGCGTCGGGCGCACCCTGCACGCGGATCTGTTCGACCGCGGCGCCAAGGCTGCGCGCGGTGCGGACATTCTTCAGGCCAAAGCTGATCTTCAGCGTCAGTGCCAGCGCATCGCACATCAGCGGGTGGTCGTCGACGATCAGGATCTCGCGGACCTGGTCGGCGGTGGGTCGCGCTGACGGCACGGGACGCGCCTGCATGGCGGCTGCTGTCATGGCATTCCTCCCTGGGTTCTGCCGGCTGCAACCCCTCCTCAAGGGTGCCGCCGTGACCGCAGTCTAGGGCAGGGTGCACATAAAGCAAGCGCCATGCTGCGACGAAAGTCGGATGGCGATCTAGCTTTTGTTGACCGTTCGTTCGCCCGGCGGAAAGCTTTCGGTCCAGACATTGCCGCCCGTATCCTCGACCCGGACGTTGATCGGCTGGCCATCCGGTTGATAGCGAAAGCGGAACACCGGATCCTCGCTGACCGAGATCCCCGCCGCCATCGAGAACAACAGTGCGTCACCCTGGCGCACGTCCAGGCGGTCGATGAAATGGGCCGGGATGTTCAGCAGCGTCACTTGGTCGCGCTGAAGGCCTGAAAAGTTCGGATGCCGGATCATCAGCGTGCCGATCTCCTCTCCATCCTGAACCTCGCTGCGCCAGCGCATCTGGCCCATGGTCGCCTTGGTCGCGGCCATGTCCTTGCCCGCCGGTGCCGAACAGCCGCCCGCGGCCTTGACGAAGCGCCCGGCCATGACCTGCGTGCCGTCGGCCTGGGTCGCGATGGCGCGGACGTCGGAATAGCTGTCGACCCGGACGCGCACCTCGAAATCCAGGGGCATCAGCGCGGGACCAAAGGCGTATTCGGCGGCGACGGGGGCAGGGTTCTCATCGATGACCAGGGTCAGGGCGTCGATGGCGGGGGCGTCGGCCGCCTGCGTCAGTCGGATGGGCACGATGGCCGCGTCATGGGCGCGGGTCGGTGCGTCCAGGTCCAGCACCGTCGCGTCCTGCGGCGGATCGCTGTCCAAGTCCATCACCGCCCCGCGCAGATCCTCCCAGGTGGGCGATGGTTGCAGCGCATTGTCCTGCGCCATCGCGGGCGCGGCCAGCAGCGCCGCCGTCAGGGTCAGCCACAGTCTCATTGCCTCATCCTCCCTTGGACATCCTGCGATAGACGAATTCGGTGGTCGTGGCGGCGGCGTCCTCCTCGGCGCGTGCCACGACCCCTGCATGCAGCGGAGATTTCGAACAGACCGGGTCCGTGGCCCGCGCGTCGCCGGCCAGCGCCATCGCCTGGCAGCGGCAGCCGCCGAAATCGACGGACTTGCGGTCGCAGCCGCGGCAGGGTTCCGGCATCCACGCCGTACCGCGGAAGGCGTTGAAGCTGTCGGACAGGTGCCAGATGTCGGACAGCGACCGCTCCTGCACGTTCTCGAAGCGCATCCAGTCGATGGTCTGGGCGGCATGACAGGGCAGCACGGTCCCATCAGGCCCGACATTGAGGCCGGTCGAGCCCCAGCCCCCCATGCAGGCCTTGGGATAGACCGCATGGTGATCGGCGGGAACGTAATCGATGACCATCCGTCCGCGCAGCCGGACGCGGGCGGCGTTGACCACCTGTCGCGCGAATTCGGCCTGTTCGCGCGTGGGCATCAGCGCGCCCCGGTTGCGGTCGGCCCATCCGTGGAACTGGACGGTCGCCACCTCGATCCGCCGGGCGCCAAGGCGTTCGGCCAGATCGATCATGTCGGGCAGGCGGTCCATGTTCTGGCGGTGGACGACGGCGTTGATGGTCAGCGGAAAGCCGATCTCGGTGACCCAGTCGCTGAAGGCCATCTTCTTGTCCCAGGACCCCGGATGGCCGCTGATCCGGTCGGCCATGTCGGGGCGGATGCCCTGCAGCGACAACTGGACATGATCGACGCCCGCGCGGTCCAGTTCGATCAGCCGGTCACGGGTGATGCCGATGCCGGAGGTGATCAGGTTCACGTACAGCCCCGCGTCGCGCGCATGGCCCACGATCTGCGCCAGATCGCGCCGTGCACCGGGTTCACCGCCCGAGATGTGGACCTGCAGCACGCCCAGATCGGCAGCCTGCCGGAACACCCGGCCCCAGTCGTCGGCTCCGATCTCGCGCGACGCGCGGACCAGATCGACCGGGTTCGAGCAATAGGGACAGGCCAGCGGGCAGCGGTGCGTGACCTCGGCCAGCATCGCCATGGGCAGGCCGGGGGTGACGGGGTTGCCGTTCAGGTCGCGGGGCTGGTGCTGCTGGTCCTTCATGCGCTGTCCCTGACAAAGACCATGCGCCGTTCGATCAGCCCGGTCAGGAAATCGCGCACGTCGCCGCCGATCTGGTCCACAGGCGCGTCATAGCGCGCGGCCAGGTCGCGCACGATCCGGTCCAGGCTGCGGGCGCCGTCCAGTTCGGACAGGATCGCCTCTCCGATCTGGTCCAGCTGCATCGCGCGTTCCGGGGCCTGCAGCACGCGGATGCCGCGCACGCGGTCGCCCTGCAGCCGCACGCCGCGCGGCAGATAGGGGATGTCGTCGGGTCCGATCAATGCGGTCATGCGCGCATCCCCTCTCCGGGCCGCCAGGCCCCGGGGGGCGTGCGCCCCTCGACATAGCCGTGCCACAGCGCGTCCAGCTGGGCCCACAGCACGTCGGTCTTGAAGGTCAGCGCGGCGGCGGCGGCATCCTGCTTTTCCAGCGTGTCGGCATGGGTCAGGACATAGTCCAGGCCGAACTTGACGTCCTCGGGCGCCTCGGTCAGGCGCTTCTTGAAATAGGACAGGCTGCTGTCATCGGCGAAATCGTAATGCTGCAGCAGACCCTCGATCCGCTGGGCATGGATGCGGGGCGCGAACAGTTCGGTCAGGCTGGCCGCCACCGCGTCCAGCAGCGGCATGTCGCGCACGAAGCGGACATAGGCATCGACCGCAAAGCGCGTCGCCGGCATGATGCCCACGCCCGATGCGACATAGTCCGGGTCAAGCCCCACCGCCTGCGCCAAGGCCAGCCAGCGGCGGATGCCGCCGCCCTCGGTCTGACCGCCGTCGTGATCCTCGATCCGCTTGCGCCAGGCCCGGCGCAGGTCGGGATCCTCGACCCGGCTCATGAAGGCCGCGTCCTTCATGGGGATGCGCGACTGGTACATCCAGCGGTTGATGACCCAGGCCCGCACCTCGTCCGGGGTGCACTGCCCGCCATGCAGCCGAGCGTGGAACGGGTGACGGTCGTGATAGCGCGCAGCGCCGATGGCGCGCAGGCGGGCCTCGAAATCCTCACGGGATTGGGCGGTGGCTTGGACGTCCTTCACAGCGTGATCTCCATTCCGTCGCGGGCGACCTGCCAGCCCTGTGCCGCGGCCTGGGCCGCCTGCGGGCTGTCCGGGTCGGTCAGCGGGTTCGAATTGTTCATGTGCACGAAGATGCGCTGGCCAATCGGCGTGTCGGCCAGGGCGGGGATCGTGTCGGTCACCGCCATGTGCCCCATGCGGCGGCCAGTCTTGCGGCCCAGACCCATGCGGATCATCTCGTCGTCGTCCCACAGGGTGCCGTCGAAGAACAGCGCATCCGCCCCCGCGACGCGGTCGCGCAGCCAGTCGGGCATGTCCGCGCATCCGGGGATGTAGAACGCACGCCGGTCCGCGCTGCGCAGCTCGACGCCCACGGTGGTCTCTCCGATCAGGCCGGTCTCGACCGTGGCGCCCTCCTGATACAGTGGCACCTTGCCCGGCACGGCGAACAGCGTCGCGGTCAGGCCGAGGGTCAGCGGGATCGTCTGGTCCAGCGCGACGGTCCGGCGTGGAACAAAGTCGGGGTTCACCGCAGCCATCATCGGGTTCGCTGCCAGCGCATCATGGATCGCCTGCGTCGCGAACAGATCGAAGGGATGGCTTTCGCGCAGCGTCAGCAGCCCGGCCACGTGATCGATGTCGCCATTCGTCACCAGGACCGACCGCAGCGGCATGGTCCGCGGGCCGGACGGGTGCAACGCCGGCGTCGCTGCCAGTTGCGCCCGGATGTCGGGCGATGCGTTCAGGATGGCCCAGTCGCGCCCATCGGAACTGACCGCGACCGAGCTTTGGGTCATCGACGGGATACGTCCCGCGCGGGCCGCGTCGCAATTGCCGCAGCCGCAGTTCCATTGCGGCAGGCCACCGCCCGCCGCCGCCCCAAGGATGATGATCCGCATCGGGTGTCGTGCCTTACGATAAGAAAGCCCCGCCCGAACGAGTTCGGACGGGGCCGCATTCCTGCCTGCGGTACAGGCTCAGAACAGGACGGGCTCGTCCTCGGCGGGTGCGTACATGTTGATCTCCATGCCGCAAGCGATCTCGGTCAGGATAGGTTTGGTCCAGGCCATGTTGTGCTCCTCCTACATGCCGGTGGCGCCGCTACAGAAGGCGACTGGATTCAAATCTAGTATAGAGACAGGATGAATCAACACGACAAAGGTCGCAAGGTCGTGACCATTTCGTGAAGACGGGCCGCAAAAGGGGACGGAAGGACGATGTTTCACCTGGTTCTGGGCGTCTGTCTGGCGATGGCCGCCGATCAATGCGGCCAGGTTCTGCTGCCCCGGGGCGATTCGGCGACGGCCCAGGGGTGCCGGGCGCAGGCCGCGCAGGTCGCGGATGCGTGGCTGGCCGCGCGGCCCGATCTGACCGGCAGTGCGCCGGAATGCCGCGCCAATGCCGATCTTCCGGCGCTGGACCTGCAGCAGGTCGCGCCGGGCGTTCATGTCCATTTCGGCGATTCTCACCAGATGGAGGAGACCCCGGACGGGCGCATCGCCAACCTGGGGGTGATCATCGGCCGCGATGCGGTGGCGGTGATCGATGCGGGGGTGTCGCGGGCGCAGGCGCAGGACCTCTATGTGGCGATCCGGAGGATCACCGACCTTCCGGTGCGACACCTGATCCTGACCCACATGCATCCCGACCACGTGCTGGGCGCGCAGGTCCTGTCCGAGGCCGGGGCCCGCATCACCGCGCATCACGCCCTGCTGCAGGCGCTTCAGGCGCGGGCGGCAGGGTATCTTGACGCGCTGGTTGGTCTTTACCCGGCCCCGGACTGGATCGGCACGCAGGTGGTCATGCCCGACGATCTGGTCGATGACCGCCGCCAGATCGATCTGGGCGATCGGTCCCTGCTGCTGCGGGTATGGCCCGCGGCCCATACCGACAGCGACCTGACCGTGCTGGACCGCAGGACGAATACGCTGTTCACCGGCGATCTGCTGTTCCGGGACCTGACGCCGGTGGTGGACGGATCGCTGCTGGGATGGCTGGAATGGCTGGACAGCGACCCGGCGCGCGGCGCAGGCTTGATCGTGCCGGGGCATGGACCGGCCAGCGAATCATGGGCTGACGCATCGGCACCCCAGACCGCATTATTGAAAGCGCTTGCGACCGCGACGCGCCGGGCCATTCAGGACGGGCTGCCGCTGTCGCAAGCCGTCCCCGCCATCGCCAATGCATTGCAGCCGATGCAGAATTCGTGGAATTCCTATCCAGAGACGGTGGCGCGGAACGCAACCGCGGCCTACAAGGAACTGGAATGGGAATGAGAAGCGTTTGACAGGTTCGCCAGAACTGGCAAATGTTCGCGTTAACAGCCGGGCGAAACAGGTCCGGGGACTTTCAGGGAGGAAGACTTGAAAACCGCATTGTACACGACCGCCGCGATCATCGCGCTGACCGCGGGCAGCGCGCAGGCGCAGCTGGTGATCGAACCGGGCAGCGACGACCGCATCAACTGGGCCAGCCTGGACGAGTTCAAGGCCGCGCATTCCGACCTTGAGGGGCAGAGCTTCAACATCCTGGGCCCCTGGCTTGGCGGCGACCAGGAACTGTTCCAGTCGGTCATCGCCTATTTCAACGAGGCGACCGGTGCGCAGGCGAACTATTCCGGTTCCGACAGCTTCGAGCAGCAGATCGTCATCGACAGCGAGGCCGGATCGCCCCCCGATGTCGCGGTCTTTCCGCAGCCGGGGCTGGCCTCGGACCTGGCCGAGAAGGGCTTCCTGCGCCCCCTTGGCGAGGAGACGGCGCAATGGCTGACCGACAACTATGCCGCGGGCGAAAGCTGGGCGGCGCTGGGCACCTATGCGGGCCCCGACGGGACCGAGGCGCTGTACGCCTTCCCGTACAAGGCCGACGTCAAGTCGCTGGTCTGGTACGTCCCCGAGAACTTCGAGGATGCCGGCTATGAGATCCCCGAGACCTACGAGGACCTGAAGGCCCTGACCGAGCAGATCGCCGAGGAGGGAGAGACCCCCTGGTGCATCGGCCTGGGATCGGGCGGCGCGACCGGCTGGCCCGCGACCGACTGGGTCGAGGACCTGATGCTGCGCACCGCCACGCCCGAGGATTACGACGCCTGGACGACCAATGCGATGCCGTTCAACGACCCCAAGGTCGTGGCCGCGATCGACGAGTTCGGCTGGTTCGCCAAGAACCCCGATTTCGTCGCGGGCGGCGTCGGATCGGTCAGCGCGACCGATTTCCGCGAAAGCCCCGCCGGCCTGTTCGACAGCCCGCCCGCCTGCTACTTGCACCGTCAGGCCAGCTTCATCACGACCTTCTTCCCTGAGGGCACGGTCGTGGGGGAGGATGCCGACTTCTTCTACATGCCCGCGCCCGCATCGGGTGACCTGGGCCAGCCCGTCCTGGGCGGCGGCACCATGTTCGCGGTCCTGTCGGACAACCCCGCCGCGATGGCCTTCGTCGAGTTCCTGAAGACCCCCGTCGCGCACGAGATCTGGATGGCGCAGCAGGGCTTCGTCACGCCCTATACCGGCGCCAATGTCGAGGCCTATGACGATCCGACCGTCCGCCGCATGGGGCAGATCCTGCTGGACGCGACGGTCTTCCGGTTCGACGGGTCGGATCTGATGCCCGGCGCGATCGGCGCGGGGGCGTTCTGGACCGGGATGATCGATTTCGTCGGCGGCGCCTCGGCACAGGACGTCGCGGACAAGATCCAGGCCAGCTGGGCTTCGCTGAACTGACGACGACCGGCGCGGCGGCCGCGACGTCGCCGCGCCCCATGATCCAGGGGGGAGACCGGGAATGGAATTGCTGTGGTTGGCGGTCAGCACGATCGCGATCGGGGTCTTTGGCTGCGTGGCCTGGTTCTGGGGGTCGAACTGGCTGCTGGACCGCATCTATCCGCCGCGCGGGGCGCAGGCGGGCGACAACATCCGGCGGGCGAACCAGATCCGCCCCTGGCTGTTCCTGGGGCCCGCGATCCTGTTCCTGACGACCTATCTGGTCTATCCGGTGCTGGACAGCTTCTGGCGGTCGCTGTTCAATTCGAACGGATCGCAGTTCGTCGGCCTGGACAACTATGTCTGGCTGGTGAACGATGGCAAGTTCCGGGAATCCATGCTGAACAACATGGCCTGGCTGCTGGTCGTGCCGGCCCTGTCCACGCTGTTCGGCCTGCTGGCTGCGCAGCTGACCGACCGGCTGAAATGGGGCAACATCGGCAAGTCGCTGATCTTCATGCCCATGGCCATCAGCTTTGTCGGCGCGGGCGTGATCTGGAAGTTCATCTATGAATACCGCGCCTCGGGCGAGACGCAGATCGGCCTTCTGAACTGGATCGTGACCCAGCTGGGTGGAGAGCCGCAGATCTGGCTGACCCTGCCGGTGTGGAACAACCTTCTGCTGATGATCGTGCTGGTCTGGATCCAGACTGGCTTCGCGATGGTCATCCTGTCGGCCGCCCTGCGCGGCATCCCCGAGGAGACGATCGAGGCCGCCATTCTGGACGGCGCATCCCCCCTTCAGGTGTTCTTCAAGATCAAGGTGCCGCAGATCATGGGCACCATCGCGGTGGTCTGGACCACCATCACCATCGTCGTGCTGAAGGTCTTCGACATCGTCTTCGTCATGACCAACGGGCAATGGGGCACGCAGGTGCTGGCGAACCTGATGTATGACTGGATGTTCCGCGGCACGCCCGATTACGGGCGCGGGTCGGCCATCGCCATCGTCCTGATGATCCTGGTCACCCCGATCATGGTCTGGAATATCTACAACGCACGCAAGGAGGTCCGCTGATGGAGGGGATGGCTGGACAGAAGTCGTCGCTGGCCTGGGCGGTCAACATCGCGGCCTTCCTGCTGGTGCTGCTGTGGACGATCCCGACGCTGGGCCTGTTCGTGTCGTCGTTCCGCGACCGCGACCAGATCTCGACCTTGGGGTGGTGGCAGTCGTTCTCGGGCTCGGTGCAGACCGGTTTCGTGCGTTCGGGCACGGCCGAGGACCAGGTGCAGGAGGGCGATCTCTATGTGATCCAAGGCAGCGCTTTGGAGGGCACGCAGGAGTTGACCGCTTGGGGCACCAGCGCGCGCCAGCCCGATGCCAACGCCCCCGGCGACACCGTCGAGCTGGAGCCGGGGATCGATCTGACCGTGGCCGAGGACGGCAGCTATCGCATGACCTCGGCCCAGCCCTTCGAGATGCGGCGCGGTGAACGGATCTTCACCACAACCCTGTCGCCGCCGGCCTTCACGACCGACAACTATTCCCGGGTTCTGACCGCAGGCGGGCTGGGGCGCGCCTTCATGAACACCATGACGGTGACGATCCCCGCCACCGTCATCCCAATCCTGATCGCGGCCTTTGCGGCCTATGCGCTGGCCTGGATGCAGTTTCCGGGCCGGGCCCTGCTGACGGCCTGCGTGGTGGGGCTTCTGGTCGTGCCGCTGCAGGTGGCGCTGATCCCATTGCTGCGGCTGCACAACGAACTGGGCATCGGCAAGGGATACCTGGGCATCTGGCTGGCGCATACTGGGTTCGGCCTGCCGCTGGCGGTCTATCTGCTGCGAAACTACATGGTCGGCCTGCCACGAGAGGTCATCGAGAGCGCCCGCGTCGACGGCGCGACCGAATTCCAGATCTTCCGCCGGATCATCCTGCCGCTGTCCTTCCCCGCCCTGGCCAGTTTCGCGATCTTCCAGTTCCTGTGGGTCTGGAACGACCTGCTGGTGGCCACGGTGTTCCTGGGCAACACGCGCGAACAGCTGGTCATGACGGGCCTGCTACGAGAGCTGATGGGATCGCGCGGAGGTGAATGGGAGATCCTTGCAACTTCGGCCTTTATCTCGATAGCGGTGCCGCTGCTGGTGTTCTTTGCCATGCAGAAATATCTGGTCCGCGGATTGCTGGCCGGCTCCGTGAAAGGTGGATGAACTTGACTGAACAGACGACGGATTGGTGGAAGGGCGGGATCATCTATCAGATCTACCCGCGCAGCTTTCAGGACACGACCGGCAGCGGCACGGGCGATCTGGCGGGCATCGCCCAACGCCTGCCCTATGTGGCGTCCCTGGGGGTCGATGCGGTCTGGATCTCTCCGTTCTTCACCTCTCCGATGAAGGATTTCGGCTACGACGTCAGCGATTACTGCGGCATCGACCCGATCTTCGGCACGATGGAGGATTTCGATTGGCTGGTCCAAAGCGCGCACGAGCTGGGTCTGAAGGTCATGATCGACCTGGTGATGTCGCATACCTCGGACCAGCATCCCTGGTTCAAGGAAAGCCGCGCCAGCCGCGACAACCCGAAATCGGACTGGTATGTCTGGTCGGACCCGCGCCCGGACGGCACGCCGCCCAACAACTGGCTGTCGATCTTCGGCGGCAGCGCGTGGCAGTGGGATGCGCGGCGCGAACAGTATTTCCTGCACAACTTCCTGTCGTCGCAGCCGGACCTGAACTTTCACAACCCCGCCGTCCAGGACGCCCTGATCGAGATGGCGCGGTTCTGGCTGGACAAGGGCGTCGACGGCTTCCGGCTGGACACGATCAACTTCTATTTCCACGACGCCCAGCTGCGCGACAACCCGCCCCTGGCGCCGGAACTGCGCAAGTCGGACACGGCCCCCGCCGTGAACCCCTACAACCACCAGAGCCACCGCTTCAGCAAATCGCAGCCCGAGAACCTGGCCTTCCTTGAACGGTTCCACCAGGCGCTGGTGCCTTACGGCGCCGCCGTCGTGGGCGAGATCGGCGACAGCGAGCGCGGGCTGGAACTGCTGGAGGAGTATACCGGCGTTCCGGGCCGGGTGCAGATGTCCTATGTCTTCGACTTCCTGTCGGGTGACGACCTGCCCGCCGCGCGCGTGGTCGAGGTGTTCGATAAGCTGCACGACATCGCGCCGAACGCCTGGCCCTGCTGGGCCATGTCGAACCATGACGTGGTGCGCCACGTCACGCGCTGGAACCTGCCGGACCAGGCGGCCAAGGCCTATGCAACGGTGCTATTGTGCCTGCGCGGGTCGGTCTGCCTGTACCAGGGAGAGGAGCTGGGCCTGCCCGAGGCCGAGCTGCGCTTCGAGGATCTGCGCGATCCGTACGGCATCGAGTTCTGGCCCGAGTTCAAGGGCCGCGACGGTTGTCGGACGCCGATGGTCTGGGACATGGGCGTAAACGGCGGTTTCTCGACCAGCCAGCCCTGGCTGCCGGTGCCGCACACGCATCTGCAGCGGACCGTCGTCAGCCAGGAGGCCGACGCCCAGTCCATGCTGCACCATTATCGCTGGGCGGTCGGCCTGCGCCGCAAGCACAGCGCATTGCGCTGCGGAAACATGACAGACATCAAGGCCGAGGGGCCGGTGCTTTCCTTCCGCCGCCGTGACGACAAGCAGACCCTGCTGATCCGCGCCAACCTGTCCGACGACGATGCGGGCGGGCTGATGCCGTGGCAGGTCCAGATCATCGAAGGGTAGGGGAGGAAGACCGCAAATGGCCGATCTGAAACTGACGGACGTCGCCAAGTCCTATGGCGACGTGCAGGTGCTGAGGGACATCGACCTGGACATCCGTTCGGGAGAGTTCATCGTCTTTGTCGGGCCGTCCGGCTGCGGGAAATCCACGCTCTTGCGCATGATCGCGGGCCTGGAGCAGATCACCGGAGGAGAGCTGAAGATCGGCGGGCAGGTGATGAACGACATCCCGCCCAGCCAGCGCGGCATCGCGATGGTGTTCCAGTCCTATGCGCTGTACCCGCACATGACGGTCCGCGACAACATGGCCTTCGCGCTGAAGATCGCGGGCCAGTCCAAGGAGCAGATCCAGGCCGCCACCGACCGTGCCGGCAAGATGCTGCAGCTGACGCCCTATCTGGACCGCCTGCCCAAGGCCCTGTCGGGCGGCCAGCGTCAGCGCGTGGCCATCGGGCGGGCCATCGTGCGCGACCCCAAGGTCTATCTGTTCGACGAACCGCTGTCGAACCTGGACGCCGCCCTGCGCGTCGCCACCCGGATCGAGATCGCGCAGCTGAAAGCTTCGATGCCCGACCGCACGATGATCTATGTCACCCACGACCAGACCGAGGCGATGACCCTGGCCGACCGCATCGTGGTGCTGGCCGGCGGCGGCATCGCCCAGGTCGGCGCGCCGCTGGAGCTGTACGAGCGTCCGATGACCGAATTCGTGGCCCAGTTCATCGGCAGCCCGGCGATGAACCTGCTGCCCGGGCGGGTCAAGACCGTGGGCGCCATGACCACCGTCGCGCTGGACGTGGGCCTAGAGGCGCAGGTCGCCATCCCGACCCGCGCCGGCGACGAGGGCATGGTCGTCAACCTGGGCGTCCGCCCCGAGGACATGCGCGAGACCGACGGCACCCCGGTCTTCGAGGGGACCGTCGATCTGACCGAGGCCCTGGGAGAGGTCACGCTGCTGTACTTCGGCACCGGGGCCGAGACCGCGCCGATCACCGCCAAGCTGCCGGGCATCCACCCGGACCTGAAGGGCAAGCGGGTCCGGCTGACCGCCGATCCCCATGCGCTGCACCTGTTCCACAAGGGGCAGTCGCTGCTGTACCGGGACGGCGCCGACCGCCTGCCGCCCTATCAGCCGCGCATGGCCGCGCCCTCGGGCAGCATGGGCGGCACGCCCGCGCATTCGGATCGCGGTCCGGACCGGGCAATGGACGGGATGGTCATCCCCGAGGGCCCGGTACGCTGAGCCCCGGGGGGCGCGACCAAAGTCGCAGATCGCGCCCCGCAAACCGTGCTATACTTTCCCCATCCTGAGGGGGAGACCATGACCGAACGCAACCACGCGGAGCTTGTGGCCGCGCAGTCGCAGTCACGCAGCGCCACCTCGGCGCTGGCCGCATCCTGGCGGCGGTCCATGCTGAAGCACGGGCTGGACCCCGCCGACCGCCGCCGCCCGGATCGCCTGTCCGACAGCGAACTGGCCGACCGCCATCAGGCGATGCAGGCCTTCCTGAACGTCGCCGGACCGCAGCTGGACCAGCTGTACAACCTGGTCGGCCTGTCGGGCTGCAACGTGCTGCTGACCGATGCGCATGGCATCGTGCTGGACCAGCGGGTGTCGGATGCCGACGCCCAGCAGTTCCGCGACTGGGGCCTGTGGCAGGGCGCCGACTGGTCCGAGGCCGCGCAGGGCACCAACGGCATCGGCACCTGCCTGGCCGAGGGCCGGCAGGTCACCATCCACCGCGACGAACATTTCCGCACCCTGAACACCGCGATGTCCTGCATGGACGCGCCGATCTGGGGACCGGACGGGCGGCTGCTGGCCGCGCTGGACGTCAGTTCGGCGCGCGCGGACCAGACCGAACGCTACAACCGGCTGATCTCGGCGCAGGTGGCGCAGACCGCCCGGGCGATCGAATCGCTGTTCTTCCGGATGTCGTTTCCCGACGCGCGGATCGTCGTGGCCTCGGACGATCAGGGCGAACAGGCGGTGCTGCTGGCGGTGGACAAGGATGACCTGGCCATCGGCGCCACCCGCGCCGCCCGTCGCGCCCTGGGGCTGGAACGCGAGGGTGCGATCCGCCCGCGCCCGGCCGCCGACCTGCTGGGCCGCCAGGACGACCTGACCGGGTTCGACCGGGCCGAACGCGCCGCGGTGATGCGCGCCCTGGCCCGGGCGCAGGGCAACGTGTCGGCGGCCGCACGCGCGCTTGGGATCGGGCGGGCGACGATGTACCGGCGCATGGCGCGCCTTGGGCTTGGTGAAAATCACGGGGGACTGTCTCACATGTGAGACAGCTTCTGCGCTGCGGCGTGGATCGGCGGTTGCGACGAATCACGCGCTGTCCGACGCTTTGCCCATACCCGGACCGGGAGATCCGGGGGCTGACATCCCGAGGAGGAGGAACCGATGCCGAACGACCAGACGCACGAATTCAAGGGCGTGGGCGTGATGCCCTTTGCCCGCCGCTATGACAACTTCATCGGTGGCGAATGGACGGCGCCCAAGTCGGGCCGCTACTTCACCAACACCACGCCCATCACCGGGGCCGAGATCGGCGAGATCGCCCGGTCCAATGCCGACGACATCGAGGCCGCGCTGGACGCGGCGCACAAGGCCAAGGGGGCTTGGGGCCGCACCTCGACCACCGATCGGTCCAACGCGCTGCTGAAGATCGCCGACCGGATGGAGGCGAACCTGGAGCTGCTGGCCACCGCCGAGACCTGGGACAACGGCAAGCCCATCCGCGAGACGATGGCCGCCGACCTGCCGCTGGCCATCGACCATTTCCGCTACTTCGCGGGCGTCCTGCGCGCGCAGGAGGGCGGCATTTCGGAAATCGACAACGACACGATCGCGTACCACTTCCACGAGCCCCTGGGCGTGGTGGGTCAGATCATCCCGTGGAACTTTCCGCTGCTGATGGCCTGCTGGAAGCTGGCGCCCGCACTGGCCGCCGGCAACTGCGTAGTGCTGAAACCCGCGGAACAGACCCCGGCCACGATTATGGTCTTTGCCGAGCTGATCGCAGACATCCTGCCGCCGGGCGTCCTGAACATCGTCAACGGTTTCGGCCTGGAGGCGGGCAAGCCGCTGGCGTCGAACCCGCGCATCTCCAAGATCGCGTTCACCGGGGAAACCACCACCGGCCGCCTGATCATGCAGTACGCGTCCGAGAACCTGATCCCGGTCACGCTGGAACTGGGTGGCAAGTCGCCCAACATCTTCATGGAGGATGTCTGCCGCGAGGATGACGACTTCTTCGACAAGGCGATCGAGGGTTTCGTGATGTTCGCGCTGAACCAGGGCGAGGTCTGCACCTGCCCGTCGCGCGCCCTGATCCACGAGAAGATCTATGACCAGTTCATGGAACGCGCGTTGAAGCGCGTCGAGGCCATCGTGCAGGGCGACCCGCGCGACAGCGCGACGATGATCGGCGCGCAGGCCAGCAGTGAGCAGAAGGAGAAGATCCTCTCCTACTTCGACATCGGTCGCAAGGAGGGCGCCGAGGTGCTGATCGGCGGCGAGGCCGCGGATCACGGCGGAGAGCTGTCGGGCGGCTTCTACATCAAGCCGACGGTCTTCAAGGGCCACAACAAGATGCGGGTCTTCCAGGAGGAGATCTTTGGCCCTGTCGTGTCCGTGACCACCTTCAAGGACCAGGATGAGGCGCTGTCGATCGCCAACGACACCCTCTACGGTCTGGGCGCAGGCCTGTGGTCGCGGGATGCGAACACCTGCTACCGCTTCGGTCGCGCGATCCAGGCAGGCCGGGTCTGGACCAACTGCTATCACGCCTATCCGGCCCACGCGGCCTTCGGCGGCTACAAGCAGTCGGGCATCGGGCGTGAAAACCACCGCATGATGCTGGACCACTATCAGCAGACCAAGAACATGCTGGTCAGCTACAGCCCCAAGAAGCTGGGCTTCTTCTGACGCGATGCGGGCGGCCTTCGGGTCGCCCGCAACCCGCACCGATCCCGCGGCGTTGGGCCAGACGCCACCTGCGGAGCGCGCCATGCCCAAGGACAGCATCATCGACCCCGAGGACGCCGCGATCAGCGCGGGCCTGACCTATGTCAACGACGACATGCCGGGCATCACGCGCCAGCGGTCGGGCAAGGGGTTTTCGTACAAGGGACCGGACGGGCGCACCATCACCGACAAGGCGGAACGCAAGCGGCTGGCGTCGCTGGCCATTCCGCCCGCCTATGTCGACGTCTGGATCTGTCCCGATCCGCGCGGCCACATCCAGGCGACCGGACGCGACGCCAAAGGCCGCAAGCAGTACCGCTATCACCCCGAATTCCGCGAGCTGCGCGACAGCAGCAAGTACGATCGCATGCTGGATTTCGCGCGCGGCCTGCCGCAGCTGCGCGCGCAGGTCGATGCCGACATGTCGCGCCGCGGCCTGCCGGTGGAGAAGGTTCTGGCGACCATCGTGTTCCTGCTGGAGAACACCATGATCCGCGTGGGCAACACCCGCTATGCGCGCGAGAACAAGTCGCACGGACTGACCACGCTGCGGATGCGGCATGTCACGCTGGACGGCAATCAGGTCCGCTTCAAGTTCAAGGGCAAGTCGGGCAAAGAATGGAACCTAGGCCTGCGCGACCGCCGCATCGCCCGGATCATCCGTGCCGTGCAGGAGATCCCCGGCCAGCATCTGTTCCAGTATGTCGATGAGGACGGCATGCGGCGTCAGGTCACCTCGACCGAGGTGAACGACTATCTGCGCCAGATCACCGGGCGGCAGGTCACCGCCAAGGATTTCCGAACCTGGACCGGCACGGTCCTGGCTGCCCTGGCATTGGCCGAATACGAAAAGGCCGACAGCGAGGCAGCCGCCAAGCGCAACGTGCGCGACGCCATCGAATCGGTTGCTGCGCGGCTTGGCAACACGCCCACCATCTGCCGCCAGTGCTATGTGCATCCCCAGATCATCGACGCCTATCTGGCCGACGAGTTGCGGCTGGAGCTGGCGGACACGATCGACGACACCCTGACCCAGACTGACCTGCGCCCCGAAGAGACGCAGGTTCTGCGGTTCCTCAAGAAAAGGCTGAAGACATGAGCACCGTCACCGCCACCCCCGCCGCGCTGGAACTGATCGCCGAGATCGTGGCCGATCACGGCCCGGTCCTGTTCCACCAGTCAGGAGGCTGCTGCGACGGGTCGTCGCCGATGTGCTATCCCCAAGGCGATTTCCGCGTGGGCGAACGTGACGTGCAGCTGGGGGAGATCGGCGGCGCGCCCTTCTACATCTCGGCCAGCCAGGCCGAGGCTTGGGCCCATACCGACCTGATCATCGACGTGGTGCCGGGGCGGGGCGGCATGTTCAGTCTGGACAACGGTCGCGAGAAGCGGTTCCTGACCCGGTCAGAGATGTGCAGCATCTAGCGCCAAGCAGCGTTGTGACCAAGGCCGCGCTGCGCTAGACACGGGCGACACCTGCGAAAGGCTTGCCCCATGACCCACAGCGTCTTCATCGATGGCGAGGCCGGCACCACCGGCCTGCAGATCCGCGACCGCTTGCTGGGACGCGACGACATCCGCCTGGTCCAGCTGGACCCCGCGATGCGCAAGGACCCGCAGGCCCGCGCCGATTGCTTTGCGCAGGCCGATGTCGCCATCCTGTGCCTGCCGGACGCCGCCGCGCGCGAGGCCGTGACCCTGACGGCCGACATGGACGTGCGCCTGATCGACGCCTCGACCGCGCACCGGATCGATCCGGACTGGGTCTTCGGCTTTCCCGAACTGGCCCCCGAGATGCGCGAGCGCATCACCGCCGCGCGGCTGGTCAGCAATCCGGGCTGCTATTCGACCGGCGCGATCGCCATCGTGGCCCCGCTGGTCGCTGCCGGCCTGATCGACGAGACCGAGGCGCTGTCGATCAACGCCGTCAGCGGCTATACCGGCGGCGGCAAGGCAATGGTCGCGGATTTCGAGGCGGGCACCGCGCCCGTGCATTTCATCTATGGCCTGGACCAGCGCCACAAGCACATCCCCGAAATCATGACCCATGGCGGCCTGCTGCTGCAGCCGGTCTTCGCGCCATCGGTCGGGAATTTTGCCCAAGGCATGGCGGTCCAGCTGCCGCTGCAGCTGGATGACGACCGCAGCGTCGCGGCCCTGCACCAGGCGCTGGCCGATCATTACGCGAACGAGGCCTTCGTGCAGGTCGTGCCCGCCGACCAGATCGGCGCCCGCATCGACCCGACCGCGCTGAACGGCAGCAACGTGCTGCGCATCAGCGTGCATGGCGACGATGAGACCGGATGCGCCACGATCGTCGCGGTGCTGGACAACCTGGGCAAGGGCGCATCGGGCGCCGCGGTCCAGAACATGAACATCATGCTGGGCCTGCCCGAGGGCACCAGCCTCTGACGCGCCACGCCATCCTTGCGGAAACGTTAACGACGTTGCGCGATAGGTTTTGACGCCTGTCGTGCGACGTCGTTAATGAATGCCATTCTGTCCCCGCACATGAACGGGACAGAGCCCATTTTCATGGTTATTTTGCAAGGGGCTAACGATGGCGCGCGTGCAGGCGTATTCCGGTTTCGACATCACGAACTTTGATCTCAGCGTGTTGTATTACGATGCGTTCAATGTCGAATTCTTTGACAATCTTTATTTCAATTATGACGGACAGCAGTTCGAGGACGTCCTGCTGGTGGATTATTACAGCGGCGGCTACGATTTTGCGACGATCTTCGGCGGCAGCGGCTTTCGTGTGACCGGTGGTGACATTACGGGTGGAACCGTCACTCTGATCGGCGGGGCCGCCAATATTGGCGGACATTACTACGATCAATGGCAGATCGACCAGCTGAGGGTGCCGCTGGCAGATATCTACAACGCGTCCATGACATTCTCGCGTGTCGATGATCAGCGGATCATCGAACGGATGCTGTCTGGCAACGACGTCTTCACCCTAAGCTTCGAAGACGACCGCGCCTTCGGGATGGCGGGCGACGATACGCTGTACGGCAATGGCGGCAACGACATCCTTGGCGGCGGGATCGGCCATGACGCGCTGCATGGCGGGCAGGGGCCGGATCGGCTGGCGGGCGGAGCGGGCAACGACACCCTGATCGGCGGACAGGGGGCGGATCTGCTGACCGGGGGCGTCGGGGCGGATACGTTCGTCTTCGGGTCGATGGCCGACAGCCAGAGCGCCCAGACCGACCTGATCCTTGATTTCCGGCGCGGCAGCGATCGAATCGACCTGTCCGGCATCGATGCGGACTGGCGGACCCCCGGAAACCAGGCGTTCCACATGACCGACAGCTTCGAGCCCGGGCAGGGTGCACAATTGATGGTGCAGTATGTCCCGCAGACCAACGTGACGCGTGTGATGATGGACGCGAACGGAGATGGCCGCGTGGACGGGATGATCCGCCTGTCAGGCCAGCTGTCGCTGACCGAGGCAGATTTCATTCTGTAGACGGATGATCCGGATCTGGTGGAGCCGAGGGGAATCGAACCCCTGACCTCGTCATTGCGAACGACGCGCTCTACCAACTGAGCTACGACCCCAACGCTGTTTTGATCGCGTGGGCGGCGCGGTTTGTCAAGTGGGCCGCGCCGCCCTGTTCATCACTTGGGCAGGGTGAAGGCGATCAGCTGATCGGCCACCTGCGGCTTGATGATGGAATTGCCACCGACGGCAAAGACCACGTATTGCTGGCCATCATGATCATAGACCGCGGGGATCGACACGGCCGGGGCGTCGACCTGAGCCTTCCACAACACGTCGCCGGTGGCGGCGTCCAGCGCGCGCACCCGGGCGTCCATCGACGCGCCGATGAAGATCAGCCCGGACGCCGTCACGACCGGCCCGCCGATGGTGGGCGAACCCCAGCTTTCCGGCATGTAGAAGCCCCATTGCTGCGTCTGTCCAAAGGGACGCTCCCACAGCGTTTCACCCGATTTCAGGTCGATGGCGGACATCAGACCATAGGGTGGCTTCCAGCAGGGCATGCCGATCGGGTTCAGGAAGTTGGTCAGGCTGAAACCGTAGGGCGTGCCGGTCATCGGGAACAGGCCGCCCTCGGCCTCGCTGCCGCCGCTGGTCATGGTGTCGTAATCCTCGCGCTCGATCAGTTGATAGATCTGCGCCACGCGAGAGCTGTTGATATAAAGGATGCCGCTTTCCGGATCGACCGCGCCGCCGCCCCATTGAAAGCCGCCCGCTGTGGCCGGATAGGCCAGCGTCCCTTCCAGGCTGGGCGGGGTGTAACGGCCCTCATAGCGCAGCTCGTCGAACTTGCGCGAGCAATAGCCGAAGGACGCGATGTCGGCCAAGCCGAACACGCCGCCCCAATCATCGCCGATCGGCGATTTCGGTAGGGTCGGAATGGGCTGCGTCGGGGACGAGACCTCTCCTTCGACATCCGTTGCGGGGACGGGGGTGTCCTCGATCGGAAAGATCGGCTCTCCGGTCAGGCGGTTCAGAACGAAGGCATAGCCCATCTTGGTGGGCTGGACCAAGGCGGGGGTGCTGCCCCCCTCACCGGGGATATCCACAAGGGTTGGTGCCGCGACGGTATCGTAATCCCAGATGTCGTGGTTTACCAATTGGCGCGACCACACGACCTCTCCGGTGTCGCCATTCACTGCGGTGACCGAGGTCGCCAGGGGGATCGGGTCGGTGCGCGTCCCGCCATAGAAATCCGCGCTGGGGCTGGAGACGGGCAGGAAGGCCAGACCGTTCTCCTCGTCGACCGACATGGCGGTCCAGACGTTCGACGTGCCGGTCACGCCGTCGTAATCGTCGGGGATCGAATGGAAGGTCCAGTCCAGTTCGCCGGTGCGCGCGTCGACGGCAAAGACCGACCCCAGGGGGTTCGCTGCGTCGTGCCAGTCCTTGCCCGCCCAACCCAGCAACAGCTTGTCGCGAAAGACGGTGGGGGGCTGCAGCTGCGACAGCGGAAAGTTCGCGTCGGGCTTGTTCCACTGGTTCACGTCCAAAATGCCGCCCTCGCCGAAATCGGCGCACAGTTCCCCGGTATCGGCATCCACCGCATGCAGTTCGGCGTCCATCGTGCCGATATAGACCCGCCGGGCGCAGGGTCCGTCGCCCTCTCCCTCCCAATAGGTCACGCCGCGGTTCTTCAGTTCGGGCTGGGACAGGGGCTCCAGCGTGGTGTCGTCGGGCTCATACGTCCAGGCGATCTCTCCGGTGTCGGGATGGACGGCCAGGATGCGATAGAAGGGCGTGCCGACATACAGCAGGTCGTTGGCCAGGATCGGCGTCGCAGACCACACCGTGCCCGGAATGTCGCCCGACCCGTCGGAGACATCCCCGGTGTGGATCTCCCACGCCATTTCAAGATCGCCGACGTTCTCGGGGGTAATCTGGGTGGAGGCGCTGTATTTCTGCGCCATGCCGTTGCCGTGGAAACCGGTCCATTCGGTCTGTTGCGCATGGGCGGCGGGGGCCAGCAGGATCAGGGCGGGAAGGATGCGGATCATGGCTTTTACCTCGCGACCAGGATGAAGATCAGCCACAGGGCCAGCGTCAGCGCGATGGCCAGCATCAGCCAGCCCTGCATCAGGAACCACGCGCAGATCAGCGTCAGCAGCCCCCCGATCAGGATCATCACCGCGACGAAGGTGCGGAACCGGCCCGGCGACAGACGCCCGACCAGCAGCGCGGCCACGGTCAGTGCGACCATGCCAAGGATGGCCAGCCCGGCGCCGGCAGTTCCGGTGATGCCCGATCCGCGCTGGAAGAAGGCCAGGATAGCCAGAACCAGGCCGATCACGGCAGGGACCGCCATCAGATTGGCGACCAGCTCCTCTCGGGCGCGGTGGGCGGGGGGCAGGGTGTCGGGCATCGGGACCTCTGGCATGGGGTCTGACCGGCGCGATCACGGGGCCGTGTCAGATCGTGACATGCAAGGGCAATGCCCGGGGCGGGGCAGGGTTCCCCCCAAGGCCCGGATTTCGGGCCCTGGGGGCTGGCATCGCCTATTTGGCAGCCTCGGCATAGGCTTCCAGCGGCGGGCAGGTGCAGATCAGGTTGCGGTCGCCATGGGCGTTGTCCACGCGCCCGACCGGCGGCCAGTACTTGTCCACGCGGAATGCACCCGCCGGGAAACAGCCCTGTTCGCGCGAATAGGGGCGGTCCCAATCGCGGACCAAATCCTCGACCGTATGCGGCGCGTGGCGCAACGGGCTTTGATCCGCGGCAATGCGACCCTCGGCCACGTCGGTGATCTCGTCGCGGATTGCCAGCAGCGCGGTGATGAAGCGGTCGATCTCGGCCTTGGTCTCGCTCTCGGTCGGCTCGACCATCAGCGTGCCGCTGACCGGCCAGCTCATCGTGGGGGCGTGGAAGCCGTTGTCGATCAGGCGCTTGGCGATGTCGTCCACGGTCACGCTATGTTCGGCAAAGGGCCGCGTGTCGATGATGCATTCATGCGCCACCCGGCCGCGATTGCCCATGAACAGGATCGGATAGGCCCCGGCCAGCCGCGCCGCGATATAGTTCGCGTTCAGGATCGCCACGCGGGTGGCCTGGGTCAGGCCCTCGCCGCCCATCATCAGGCAATAGGCCCAGCTGATCAGCAGGATCGACGCCGACCCATAGGGCGCCGCCGACACGGCGCCTTCGCCACCCTGCGGATCACCCGGCAGGAAGGGCGCCAGATGCGCCTTGACCCCGATCGGCCCCATGCCGGGACCGCCGCCGCCATGCGGGATGGCAAAGGTCTTGTGCAGGTTCAGGTGGCTGACATCGCCGCCGATCTCTCCGGGTTTCACCAGGCCGACCAGCGCGTTCATGTTCGCGCCGTCGATATAGACCTGCCCGCCATGGTCATGCGTGATGTCGCAGACCTGTCGCACGGTGTCCTCGAAGACGCCATGGGTGCTGGGATAGGTGATCATCACCGCCGCCAGACGGTCGCCCGCCTTGGCCGCCTTGTCGGCGAAATCCTCCAGGTCGATGTCGCCGTTCGGGGCGGATTTCACCACCACGACCTGCATCCCGCACATCTGCGCCGATGCCGGGTTCGTACCATGCGCGGACACCGGGATCAGGCAGATATCGCGCTCCTCTCCCCGCGCCTTGTGATAGGCCTGGATGGTCAGCAGCCCGGCATACTCCCCCTGCGCACCGCTGTTCGGCTGCATGGAAAACGCGTCATATCCCGTGATCACGCACAGCTTTTCGGTCAGGTCCGCGATGGCCTCGTGATACCCCGCCGCCTGATCCGCCGGCGCAAAGGGATGCAGCGCGCCGAACTCGGGCCAGGTGATCGGCATCATCTCGGCCGCGGCGTTCAGCTTCATGGTGCAGCTGCCAAGCGGGATCATCGCCCGGTCCAGCGCCAGGTCCCGGTCCGACAGACGGCGCATATAGCGCATCATCTCGGACTCGGCGCGGTTCATGTGGAAGACCGGATGGGTCAGGTACTCGCTCTCGCGCAGCAGCGCTTCGGGGATCGCGGGTGCGGTCGCCGCCGGTGCCGCATCGGTGATCCCGAACGCGTCCAGCAGGCGAACGATCACGCCCGCATCGGTCGTCTCGTCCACGCTGATGCCCACGCGGTCGCGGCCCACCTTGCGCAGGTTGATGCCGCGATGACGCGCGGCGGCCATGATGCCCTGCTGTCCCACGCCCACCTTGACGGTGATGGTGTCGAAGAACGCCTCCGGCGCGACCTCGGCCCCCGCCGCATGCAGGGCATCGGCCACCGTCACCGCGTGCAGATGCACCCGCTGCGCGATGGCACGCAGGCCCACCGGCCCGTGGAACACCGCATAGAATCCCGCCATCACCGCCAGCAGCGCCTGCGCGGTGCAGACATTGCTGGTGGCCTTCTCACGGCGGATATGCTGCTCGCGCGTCTGCAAGGACAGGCGCAGCGCCTGATTGCCCGAACTGTCGATGCTAACTCCGACGATGCGCCCCGGCATCGCCCGCTTCAGCGCGTCGCGGCAGGACATGAAGGCCGCATGCGGCCCGCCATAGCCCATCGGTACGCCAAAGCGCTGCGACGATCCGACGGCGATGTCGGCACCCATCGCGCCCGGCTCCTTCAGCACGCACAGCGCCAGAAGGTCGGTCGCGACAATCGCCAGCGCGCCCGCGGCATGCAGCGCCTCGATCTCGGCGGTCAGGTCGCGGACATGCCCATAGGTGCCGGGATACTGGAACACCGCGGCAAAGACCTGATCCGCCACCAGATCATCGACCGAACCCTTGATGATGCGAATGCCCAAAGGCGCCGCCCGCGTCTCGATCACCGCGATGGTCTGCGGGTGCAGGTCATGGGCGACAAAGAACGCGTCTGCCTTGGACTTCGACTGCCGCCGCGCCATGGCCATCGCCTCGGCCGCCGCGGTCGCCTCGTCCAGCAGCGATGCGTTCGCCACCGGCAGCCCGGTCAGATCCGCGACCATGGTCTGGAAGTTCAGCAGGGCCTCCAGCCGCCCCTGCGCGATCTCGGGCTGATAGGGGGTATAGGCCGTGTACCAGGCCGGGTTCTCCAGGATGTTGCGCTGGATCGCGGGGGGCGTGACGGTGCCGTAATAACCCTGACCGATCAGGCTGGTCATCACCCGGTTCTTGTCCGCCACCTCACGCATGCGTGCCAGCAGCCCGGCCTCGGACAGCGCCGGCCAGTCCAGCGCATCCGACTGGCGGATCGCCGCGGGCACGGTCTGTTCGATCAGCTGGTCCAGGCTGTCGGCCCCGACCGCCTTCAGCATCTCGGCCATCTCGACCGGGGACGGGCCGATATGCCGGCGGTTCGCGAAATCGTCGGGGTTGTAGTCGGTGGACGTCCAGCGGCTCATCCTGGCCTCCTTGCCGGGCACGCGCGGCGGCGGCCCTTCTTCTTTGTTCAAATACCCTGGGGGTCCGGGGGTGAAACCCCCGGCCGGCGGTCGATCTTCAGTCGACCAGCGCCTTGTAGGCGGCCTCGTCCATGAACCCGTCCAACGCACCGGCATCCGTGGGCTTGATCCGGAAGAACCAGGCGGCCATCGGATCGCCGTTCACGTCGCCGGGGCTGTCCGACAGCGCCTCGTTCACCGCGGTGATCGTGCCCGCTACCGGGGCCGTGATGTCGGACGCGGCCTTGACGCTCTCGATCACCACGATCTCGTCGCCGGCGGACACCTCGCGCCCCTCCTCGGGCAGCTCGATGAACACCACGTCGCCCAGCTGTTCGCTGGCATGCTTGGTGATGCCCACGACGATCTCGTCGCCCTCGGCGCGCAGCCATTCGTGGTCTTCGGTGTATTTCAGCATGATCAGGTCCTTCAGCGTTTATAGGATGGGGTGACGAAGGGCAGGGCGCAGACCGTCAGGGGCATGCGCTTGCCGCGCAGCTCCGCCTGGATCGTGGCGCCCTCGGGGATGTCGGCGGGAATGCGGGCCATGGCGATCGGGCCGCCCACAGACGGTCCGAAGCCGCCCGAACCGACCGTCCCGATGGGCGTCCCGTCATCGGCGAACAGCGCGACTCCCTCACGGATCGGTGCGCGGCCCTCGGGGCGCAGCCCGCGGCGGGTGACGGCGGGCGATCCCAGTTCGGCCAGCACCGCGTCGGCGCCGGGAAACCCGCCCGCCCGTGCGCCACCCGCGCGACGCACCTTGGGGATCGACCAGCCAAGCGCCGCCTGCGCGGGCGTCACGCCCCCGTCCATGTCATGACCGTAAAGCGGCATCCCCGCCTCCAGCCGCAGGCTGTCGCGCGCCCCCAGACCGATGGGCGCCACCTCGGGCTCTGCCAGCAGCGCCCGCGCGAAACCCTCCAGCCGGGACTCGGGAACCGAGATCTCGAACCCGTCCTCTCCGGTATAGCCCGACCGCGACACCCAAAGCGTCGCCCCATCCCAGTCCAGCGCGGTGCTGTCCATGAACCGCATCGCCGCGACCCCCGGCACCAGCCGGGCCAGCGCCGCCTCCGCTTGCGGCCCCTGCAGCGCCACCAGCCCGCGATCCGTCACCGGCGTCACCGTCACGCCCGCCAGACCGCGCAGATGCGCGATGTCCTGTTCCGCACAGGCCGCATTCACGACCAGCAGGTAATGATCGCCCCGGTTGGCGAACATCAGGTCGTCCAGGACCCCGCCCGCATCGTTGGTGAACAGGCCGTAACGCTGCCGCCCGGGTGCCAGGCCCGCGACATCTGCGGGGATCAGCGTCTCCAGCGCCGCGGCGGCGGTGGCCATGTCGCCATCGTCAGGGGTGACCAGCACCTGTCCCATGTGGCTGACGTCGAACAGCCCGGCCCGCGCACGGGTGTGCAGATGTTCGGCCATCACCCCCATCGGGTACTGCACGGGCATGTCCCAGCCCGCGAAGGGCACCATGCGGGCGCCCTGTTCGACATGAAGGTCGTAAAGACCGGTCCGGCGGCTCGTCTCGGCCATCTGGCCTCCTGCGTGTCTGCCGGGCAGCCGGCATCGGTTGGACGGGGAATGCCCCCGTGCGTCGATGCCCCCTCTGTCCGTGCCGGTGCCCCTGTCGGGACTTGGGCGCCTGAGATCGTTATCCCTTCGGCGGGCCTCTCGGCCACTCTCCAGAGTTCTTGGGGAAGACGGTCCTTTTGCCTGAGAGCTTGCCGGGGCGGCTTCTCCTTCGGCCCCGGCGCAGCGCCGGTGTCTCCCGAATTCCTGCCCTCGGTGCTAGCCGCCCCCTTGCGGCAAGGCAAGACCTTTGTCGCAGCCGTGCGTCAAAGCGGCGCTTTCCGCCCAAGGGCCGGGCAAACGTTGACAGGCCCCGCCCCCATGCGCATCGTCGCGGCTTGCCCCCGGACAGGTCGCCCATGCCGCCCAAGTTCTTCCAGATCGGCTTCAACAAATGCGGCACGACCTTCATCGCGCGCCTGTTCGACCTGAACCGCATCCCGGCTGCACACTGGCTGGAAGGCGCGCTGGCCGATGACATCGCTTATGCCAAGCTGACCGGTGCCCGGCCGCTGGCGCGATGGGCTGACAGCGTCACGGCCTTTACCGACATGGAATCGGTGCGCTTCCTGAACATGCCGGTGATCGAAGGGTTCCGCGAATTTGCCCTGCTGGATCGTCACTATCCCGGTTCAATCTTCCTGCTGAACACCCGCCGGGTCGAGGACTGGATCGCCAGTCGCTATCTGCACCGGGGCGGCGCCTATGCCCGCAGCATCGCGGCCAATCTGGGCGTTTCCCTGGGCGATCTGGGCGACATCTGGGCGCGGGACTGGGCCGACCACCTGTCCGCCGTGCGGGCGCATTTCGCGGGCCGTCCCACCTTCATCGACATCGACATCGACCAGGCCGCCCCCGAGGATTACCGCCGCGCCCTGTCGCCTTGGTACGACCTGCCGCATCTGCCCGCCCTGCCGGGCGCGGGGGTGCGCCAGGCCCGGCGTACCAACCTGCCGCGGGTGCTGGCGATGATGCAGACGGCGGTTCCCGGCACCGACATCGACCCCGACCGTCACGCCCGGCTGGCGGCGCGCCTGGCCCGGCTGGCCGCGCCCGCCCGCCTGCGGCAAAAGGGTACGGTCGACCGCCCGCCCCATGCGCAGGCACTGTGCCTGGACATGGATCAAGGCCGCCTGCGCACGGCCGACGGGGCCGACCTGCCGCTGCATCGCGGGCCGGACGGGCGGTTCTACCTGGCCGCACAGCGCCCCGGCCTGCTGCGCGCGGCGGCGGTGGCCAATGACATCGCCGCGCTGACAGATCGGGGGCGGTACTGGCTGGACATGCGCCCCGCGACGTTCGCGGGCAGCGGACCGGACGATCCCGCCGACGGACCGTTGATCGCCAGCCTGCGCCGCACGGGGGCGCGCAACGTGTTCCTGTGGCCCGCGCCCTGGCTGCACCGCATCGGCAATGACGGCTTTCCCGGCGCGCCCGCGGGCGACGACCCCGCATGGCAGGACCGCGCCGACGTGGCGGGGTGGCACGGAACGCTGTCCGGCCATCACGGCCGCCTGACGGCCGAGGGCGCGATCACCGCCCTGCTGACCAACGCGCCGGGCTCCGACGCCTTCGCACAGGCGGTCGATGCCTTGCCGCGGATGTCGCGCTGGCGGTTCCTGACCGACCATGCAGGACGCGACGGCGTCGACCTGGCGCTGATCCCCGATGCGCGTGTCGCGCGGGCGCTGGACCGCGCCGGGCTGCGCCCGCCTGCGCCGCAGGCGTCGCCCCGGCCGCCGCGCCACGCCCTGTGCCTGTCCGGCTCCGAGGGGGATGCAGACCTCCTGCCCCTGGTCAACAGCCACGCGGTGGTGATCCGCCAGGATGACGGCTGGGAAAGCTTTGCGGGGCGGCTGTTCCGGCCTTGGGTCCACGTCATTCCGATGGCGCAGGACGGGTCCGACCTGCCTGACCGGCTGGCCTGGGCCCGCGCAAACCCGGACGCCTGCCGGCAGATGTCGCGCAAGGCGCGCAGGCTGTGCCATGCCTTGGCCGATCCTGCCGGGCGCAGGCTGCATCTGGCACAGGTGCTGGCCGATTACCGCCGCGCCACGGGCCAGGACTAGCGGCGCGGAAAGACGAAGACCCGGTCGCGGCGCAGCATCAGCCACATCGGCGTCCCGGCAGGCGGCAGGAACACCCCCGGCACCGTCGCGTTCAGCGGGATGCCGCCCGCATCGGTCGCGAACTCGACCAGCGATTCGCGGCCCAGATAGCGGGCACGCGTGACCCGCGCGAGCGCGGCGCTGCCGTTTTCGGCGGTGGGGGCGGGGCCCTGTCCGGCGCGGTCGAAATCCATCTTCAGGTGCTGGGGCCGGATGACGATGTCAACCTCTGCCCCCTCGGGCAGGCCGGGGGTCAGGAACTGGCCGAAGGGCGTGTCGGTCAGCGCGCCCTGCACCCGTCCCGTCAGCACGTTGATGTCGCTGAAGAACCCCGCCGCCAGCCGGTCCACCGGCGCGTTGTAGAGGTTGTAGGGCGCACCCTGCTGCACGATCCGGCCCCCCCGCATCAGCAGGATCTGATCGGCCATGCGCATCGCCTCGTGCGGCTCGTGGGTGACCAGCAGGACGGCGGTGCCCTCATCCTTCAGCAGGGCCAGCGTCTCGTCGCGGATGCCGTCGCGCAGGCGCTCGTCCAGGCCGCTGAACGGCTCGTCCATCAACAGGACGCGCGGCCGCGGGGCCAGGGCGCGCGCCAGGGCCACGCGCTGCTGCTCTCCGCCGGACAGCTCATGCGGATAGCTGTCGATATGGGCGGTCATGCGCACGCGGTCCAGCAGCTCGGCCACGCGGTCGCGGTTGGACTTCCAGCCGCCGGCCAGGCCGAATGCCACGTTCTCGCGCACGGGCAGATGCGGGAACAGCGCGAAGTCCTGGAACATCAGCCCGATCGCGCGGCGTTCGGGCGGGATGCGGAACTGGGTGTCGCAGACCAGCTGGCCGTCGACGAAGATCCGCCCCCGGTCCTGCATGTCGACGCCTGCCACGATGCGCAGCGTGGTCGATTTGCCGCAGCCCGACGGGCCCAGCAGGCAGGCCACCTGGCCCGCCTCGACCTGGAAGCTGACATCGTCCACCACCGCCTGCCCGTCGAATCGGCGGGTCAGTCCCTGAACTTCCAGGCGGGGGGGCACGGTCACGGGCGATCCTTGGCGTTTTGGTCGGGGTTGCGTATCAGGCGCGCCCCCGCCTCGCAACAGGGCCTCAGACCGTGACGTTCAACGCGCCGCCGTCCAGCAGCACGTTCTGCCCGACGATGAACCGCGCCTGCTGGCTGCACAGGAACGCGCAGGTCGCGCCGAAATCGGCAGCCGTGCCATAGGTGCCGGTGGGGATGGTCGCCTGCCGCTGTGCGCGGGCCTGATCGACGGTGATGCCCTGCGCGGACGCCACGCCGCCATCCAGGCTGTCGGCGCGGTCGGTCGCGTGGATGCCGGGCAGCAGGTTGTTCACGCAGACGCCCTTGCCGGCGACCTGGCGCGACATGCCGGCCACGAACCCGGTCAGCCCGGTGCGCGCCGTGTTGGACAGCCCCAGCACCGAGATCGGCGACCGCACCGATGCCGAGGTGATGTTCACGACCCGGCCCCAGCCGCGGTCCATCATGCCCGGCACCAGCGCCTGCATCAGGGCGATGGCCGACAGCATGTTGGCGTCGATGGCACGGATGAAATCGTCGCGCGTCCAGTCCTGCCAGTCGCCCGGCGGAGGGCCACCCGCATTGGTGACCAGGATGTCGGCGTGCCCGACGGCGGCCAGCACGCGGGCGCGGCCCTCCTCGGTCGTGATGTCGGCGGCGACCGGGGTGACCTCGACGCCATGCCGTTCAGCGATCTCGCGGGCGGTCCGGGTGATCTCGGCCTCGGTGCGGGCGTTGATGACCAGGTTCACGCCGGCCTCGGCCAGTGCCTCGGCGCAGCCGCGCCCCAACCCCTTGGACGCCGCACAGACCAGCGCCCGTTTGCCCTTGATCCCCAGATCCATCGTGTTCTCCCTCTGCGTTCGACGCGCAGGAAACGCGGGCGGGGCGGCATTGTCAAACGCGATGACGGCGGCGATGCGCGGCGGGGCGCAGCCCCGCGGCAAGGAAGGGGCCTCGACGGCCCCGCCCTTGCCCCATGCTCACTCCGCGATGGCCTTGCGGATCGCGCGCATGTTCGTGCCATAGACGTCGGGCCGGTCCACCGACCCGCCCTTGAAGACCGCCGATCCCGCGACCAGCACGTCGGCCCCGGCCTGTGCCACCAGCGGCGCCGTCGCCGGGTCCACCCCGCCATCCACCTGGATATGGATCGGCCGATCGCCGATCATCCCGCGCAGGCGGGCGATCTTGTCGACCTGGCTGTGGATGAACTTCTGCCCGCCGAAACCGGGGTTCACCGTCATCACCAGCACCATGTCGCACAGGTCCAGCAGGTATTCGACCGCCTCGACCGGGGTGCCGGGGTTCAGCGCGATCCCGGCCTTTTTGCCCGTCGCACGGATCGCCTGCAGGGTGCGGTGCGGATGCGGCCCGGCCTCGACATGGGCGGTGATCATGTCGGCGCCCGCCTCGGCATAGGCCTCGATATAGGCGTCGACCGGCGCGATCATCAGATGCACGTCCATGACCGTCTTGACATGCGGGCGGAACGCCTTGACCGCCGGGGGGCCGAAGGTCAGGTTCGGCACGAAATGCCCGTCCATCACGTCGACATGCACCCAGTCGGCGCCCTGCGCCTCGATGGCGCGGATCTCGGCCCCGAAATTGGCGAAATCGGCGGACAGGATCGATGGGGCGATCTTGATCGTGCGGTCGAAATCCATGGCGCTCTCCAGTCTGTTCGGGCGGGGTTCACTCCGCTGCGGCCTGCCTGCTGGCGCGGTCCACGTCAAGACCGCCGTCGAAGACCCGGCTGGCGCGGATGTCCGGCGCGCTCAGCGTGGATAGGGCGGCGGCGTCCAGCGGCCCCTGCGCCTCGGTGAACAGACGGTTCGCCTGCCGCAGCCGGGCGCGGTCCAGCGCGTTCCGGATCGACCGGGCGTTCGCGAAATGCGGCTGCGTGCGCCGCGCGGCGATGTACTGGCCCATCGCGGTGCGGGCCGCGTCGTCCAGGCGATAGTTCTGCCGCGCCAGCATGCCTTCGCAGATGTGCAGCAGCTCGTCGTCGCTGTAGTCCGGAAACTCGATGTGATGGGCGATCCGCGACCGGAACCCGGGGTTCGAGGCAAAGAACCGGTCCATCCGGTCGCCATAGCCCGCCAGGATCACCACCAGGTCGTCGCGGTTGTTCTCCATCACCTGCAGCAGGATCTCGATCGCCTCCTGCCCATAGTCGCGCTCGTTCTCGGCCCGGTAGAGGTAATACGCCTCGTCGATGAACAGCACGCCCCCCATCGCCTTCTTCAGGACCTCCTTGGTCTTGGGCGCGGTATGGCCGATATACTGGCCCACCAGGTCGTCGCGCGTGACGGTCACCAGGTGCCCCTTGCGGACATAGCCCAGCCTGTGCAGCAGCGTGGCCATCTTCAGCGCGACGGTCGTCTTGCCCGTGCCGGGATTGCCGGTGAAGCTCATGTGCAGGGTCGGCGTCTCGGTCGCCAGGCCCAGCCGCCGCCGCGCCCGGTCGACCAGCAGCAGCGCCGCCGTCTCGCGGATGCGCGCCTTGACGGGGGCCAGGCCCACCAGCTCCCGGTCCAGTTCGGCCAGGACCTCGGCCACGCCGCTGTCGGCAAAATCTTGGGCAAGGTCGACATGGGTCGGGACGTCTTCGGTCATCATGCACCTCTTTCGTGGAATGCGTCCGGGCGATGGGAGGACACCGCCCGGACCTGGCCCTGCTGAGGAGAAACCTCTTAGGGATAGCGTGCGCCCTCGGGCTCGCGCATGGCGTAACTCTCGATGCTGTATCGGACCGTCCGGCCCTCGCCCTCCTGGCGCACCAGCCGAAAGCCCGGTTCCACCGCCGGGCGGTTCACGATCATCGCCATGCGGATCGATTCCCATCCGGGCGAGGCATCGAAGGCGATGACGCGGATATAGACGCCGCCATGCACCTTGCGGCATTCGTTGACCTCGAACACCACCGCCGCGGCGTCGGGATTGTCGAACATCGGGTGGCCCCACATCTCCCAGTACGTGTTCCGGGGATGCGGATCGTCGGTGTATTCGACCGATACCGCCCAGCCCCTGTCGATGGCGTACTGGGCCTGCACGCGGATGTCGTCATCCGACAGGTCGGGCAGAAAGCTGAACTGGCCTTGGGTCATCTTCATGGCTCTGGCTCCTCAGTGGGACACTTCGGGGGTGGGCGCGAAATCGGGCGCATCGGTCGAGGCATAGTCGAAGCTGACGTCCTTCCAGACATCCAGGGCCTGCTTCAGCGGCGTGCAGGTGCGTGCGGCGTCGCGCAGGATGTCCTCGCCCTCGTTCCAGATGTCGCGGCCCGAATTGCGCGCGAACACCATCGCCTCCAGCGCGACGCGGTTGGCCTGCGCGCCGGCGGCGATGCCGTGGGGGTGGCCGATCGTGCCGCCGCCGAACTGCAGCACGACATCCTCGCCCAGGTAATGCAGCAGCTGGTGCATCTGGCCGGCATGGATGCCGCCCGACGCCACCGGCATCATCTTGTTCAAGCTGGCCCAATCCTGGTCGAAGAAGATCCCGTTCTCCAGCGCCATGGGATTCCGCTCCTCGCGGAAGATGTCGTAATATCCCCTGGTGGTCGCCGGATCACCCTCCAGCTTGCCCACGACGGTGCCTGCGTGCAGGTGGTCGACGCCGGCCAGGCGCATCCATTTCGCGATCACGCGAAAGCTGACGCCGTGGCTGCGCTGGCGGGTATAGGTCGAATGCCCGGCCCGGTGCAGGTGCAGGATCATGTCGTTGTCGCGCGCCCATTTGGCCATCGACTGGATGGCGGTGTACCCGATCACCAGGTCAATCATCACGATCACCGACCCAAGCGATTTCGCGAACTCGGCCCGCGCGTACATCTCCTCCATCGTGCCGGCGGTGACGTTCAGGTACGTCCCCTTGACCTCTCCGGTCGCGGCGCTGGCGCGGTTCACCGCCTCCATGCAGTACAGGAACCGGTCCCGCCAATGCATGAAGGGCTGGCTGTTGATGTTCTCGTCGTCCTTGGTGAAATCAAGACCGCCCTTCAGCGCCTCATAGACGACGCGGCCATAGTTCCGGCCCGACAGGCCCAGCTTGGGCTTGACCGTGGCACCCAGCAGCGGGCGGCCATAGCAGTTCAGGCGCTCGCGCTCGACCACGATGCCGGTGGCGGGACCCTGGAACGTCTTCACATAGGCCACGGGCAGGCGCATGTCCTCCAGCCGCAGGGCCTTCAGCGGCTTGAAGCCGAAGACGTTGCCGATGATCGACGCGGTCAGGTTGGCGATGCTGCCCCCCTCGAACAGGTCAAGGTCATAGGCAATGTAGGCAAAGAACTCTCCGCGGCCGTTGGGGACGGGGTCCACGCGATAGGCCTTGGCGCGGTACTTGTCGCAGGCGGTCAGCCGGTCGGTCCAGACCACGGTCCAGGTCGCGGTGCTGCTTTCGCCCGCCACCGCCGCCGCGGCCTCGACCGCGTCCACCCCGTCCTGCGGCGTGATGCGGAACAGCGCGATGATGTCGGTGTCCTTGGGGGTATAGTCCGGCTCCCAGTATCCCATCTGCGCGTATTTCAGCACCCCGGCAGAGTACCGCTTTTTCGCGTCCAACTTGGCTGGCATCTCGTTCATGGTCAGTCCTCCGTGAAAGGGTCAGGCGCGCTTGGCGTCATGGGTCAGGCGCAGGATCATCGGCGTCAGGATCAGCTGCATCGCCAGGTCCATCTTTGGGCCGGGCACGACGATCGAGTTGGCGCGGCTCATCCAGGATCCGTCGATCATCTGGGTCAGATAGGGAAAATCGATGCCCCTCGGGTTGCGGAACCGGATCACCACCAGGCTTTCGTCGGCGGTGGGGATCCAGCGGGCGATGAACGGGTTCGACGTGTCGACGACCGGCACCCGCTGGAAATTGATGTCGGTCTGGGTGAACTGGGGACAGATGCAGTGCACATAGGCGTGCATGCGCCGCAGGATGGTGTCGGTCACGGCCTCGGTCGAATAGCCGCGCTGGGCGCTGTCGCGGTGGATCTTCTGGATCCATTCCAGGTTGATCACCGGCACCACGCCGATCTTCAGGTCGGCCAGCGCGGCCAGGTTGACGCTGTCGTTGGCCACCGCCCCGTGCAGCCCCTCATAGAACAGCAGGTCGCTGCCGTCGGGAAAGGGGGCCCAGTCCGTGAAGGTGCCGGGCGGGGTGCCCCAGCGTTCCGCCTCGCGGTCGTCATGGACGTAATGGCGGGTCTGGCCGCGCCCCGTTTCGCCATAGACGCGAAAGATCTCCTCCAGCGCCTGCAGTTCGTTGGCGTCGAAGCTGAAATGGCTGAAGGTCGCGTCGCCCGCGGCCAGCCGCGCGGCCAGTTCGGCCTTCATCGCGGCGCGGTCATAGCGGTGGAAGGCATCGCCCTCGATGCTGACGGCGGTGATGCCCTCGCGGCGAAAGATCTGGTCGAAGGTCGACTTGACCGTGGTGGTGCCCGCGCCCGAACTGCCGGTGACCGAGATGATGGGATGCTTGTGGCTCATGGGGTCCTCAGGTGCGGAACAGGCCGCGATGGCCGAACAGGGCCGACACCTCGGCCTCGGGCAGATCGTGATAGGCGGCGACGCGGTCGACCTTGTCGACGCAGCCGAAGACCAGCGGCGTGCGGCTGTCGAACCCGGTGATCACCGCGTCCAGGATCGGCAGCGCGCCGTCCGTCGCCCGTCCCCCGGCCTGTTCGATCAGGAACGCGATGGGCGCCGCCCGGTGCAGCATCGACAGGCTGCCCCGTGCATGCCCCGACCGCGCATCGGCGGGCGCCAGGTAGATGCCGCCGCGCATCAGGATCCGATGCGCCTCGGCCACCAGCGACGGGGTCCAGCGCAGGTCGATGGTCCGTCCGCGCGGGCCCTGAACGCCGGCCAGGCAGTCGTCGACATAGGCCCGCACGGGGCGGGGCCAGTGGCGGTACTGCGACATGTCGATGGCCAGGTCGCGCACGGTGTCGGGCAGGGTGGCCCGCGCCCGTTCGATGGCGAAGGCCCACCCGTCCAGCGCCTGCACCTGCACACCGTCGCCGCAGGTCAGCACCATCAGGCAGCGCGGTCCGTGCATCACGTATCCCGCCGCCCGCATCTGCCGCGCGGGGCGCAGAAAGCTGTCCTCGGCCGTGGCCGCCGCGTCGAAGATCGCGAACAGGGTGCCCGTGGGGGCATTGGCATCAGGCTGGTCGGGCGGCGAATGCGCGATGGCCAGGGCCAGCGCGCCCTGCGGATCGCCCCCTTCGGGCGTGGCCCGATCCGCCCGGCTGATCCAGCGCAGCCCCTTGCCTCGCAGCGCAACCCCCGTGGCCAAGTGGCGCGCCAGATCATCCAGGCAGGCGTGCAGATCGGCCGGGATCAGGTCCGTGTCGATGGTCGCTTCGGTCATCGTCCCCTCCCCGGCACGAGTGCTGCCAGGGGACATTGACAGGCGACCGTGTTTCGGAAAATTTAATAAGTCGAAAGACGCATTCAGGAATTCTTAATGTGCGCCATGATTCCGTCACCCTGCGCCAATTGCGCGCCCTGCGCGCGGTCGCCGACAGCGGCAGCCTGACCCTGGCCGCGGCGCAGCTGGGCCTCAGCCCGCCCGCCATTCACAGTCAGCTGAAATCGCTGGAGGATCTGGCTGGGGCGCCGTTGCTGCAGCGCGCCGAGCACGGGGCGTTTCGCGCCACCGCGCAGGGTCGTGCCCTGCTGATGGCAGAGGCCCAGATCGCCACCGCACTGGCCCGCGCCGGGCGCGAGGTCGCGTCCCTGGCCCAGGGGCACAGCGGCAACGTGGTCCTGGGGGTGGTGTCCACCGGCAAGTATTTTGCGCCCTTCCTAGTCGCCACGCTGCAACGCGCCCTGCCGCGGATCGAGGTGACTCTGCGGATCGGCAACCGCGACGCGATCCTGGCCGCGCTGGCCGCGGATGAGCTGGACCTGGCGATCATGGGCCGCCCGCCGCGCGAACCCGCCGTGATCGCCGCCCCCATCGGGCCGCATCCGCACATTATCATCGCCGCACCCGACCATCCGCTGGCCGCCCAGGACCCGGTGATGCCGATGGACCTGCTGTCCCAGACCTTCCTGTCGCGCGAGGAGGGGTCCGGCACCCGCATCCTTATGACCCGTTTCCTGGACCGCATCGGCGAAGGTACGCCCTGGCGCGCGACCGAGATGGGCACGAATGAGACGATTAAGCAGGCGGTGATCGCGGGCCTGGGGATCGCGCTGATCTCTCAGCATACCTGCACGGAGGAATTGCGCACCGGCCGCCTGGTTGCGCTGCAGGCCATCGGCCTGCCCATCCAGCGCAGCTGGTACCTGCTGCACCGCGCCGACCGCGCGCCCAGTCCGGCCACCGAACGCATCCGCGCGGCCATCGCGGGTCTTGGCGGCAGCTTCCTGCCGCGTCTGGAGGGGCGCGGCTGATCTTGCCGGTTCCGGGTCGTGTTGTCGTGCGGCCGTCGCCCGGGCAAATACGAACGGCCGGCCGCTATGGCGGGCCGTTCCCCTAATCCACCGACACCGCCTCTTAACGCTGATCCGTCAGCCGGCGTCGCGCAGGGCCGTGACCTCTCCCGCCGGGGCAGAGGCGCCGCCTTCGAACACGACCCGCCCACCGCTGGCGTCGAACTGCGCCTCGACGATGCGGGCGTAGGCGCCGACCTTGCTCTCCAGGATCATCTCGCCGCCGCGCCGGCTCTCCAACGTAAAGCTGTACAGCCCGTCAGGCAGCTTGGTGTCGTCGGCGCTGCGGCCCAGCCAGTCGATCTGGCCCTCTCCGGGGCCGATCTCCTCGCGCGTCACCTCGCGGCCTTGCGCGTCGCGGGTGACCAGCTGCACGCTGTCGGCCAGGGAATGCGGCACCACGTCCAGGGTGATGGCGTCGTCGCCGAACCAGACCGGGGCGGTGGTCCGCCCCTCCTTGCCGATCCAGCCCGCGATGCCCGCACCACCCGCCTGCCCGGCCATCTGCTCCAGGAACTTGTTGCTCAGCGCCGCCTGTTCGACCCCGGCGAACGTCGCCAGCTGGATCGCAAAGTCTGTGCTTTCCATAGGGTTCAGGGGATCCTGGTTCTGCAGCTGCGCGGTCAGCATGGTCAGGAACGTCTGAAAGTCCCCTCCCGCGCCGGCGCCTGCGAACCCGCCCGCGCCTGCCGCAGAGGGGGTGGCCGCGGGAATGGTCACTGTCGGGCTGGTGATCGCGTCAACCATGAAAGGCTCCTATAATCTGATGTCCAGGCGGCGGTCGCTCAACGCGGTGGGCGACATGCGGACCCGCAAGGGGGCGGCCGAAAAGGGAATGTCGTCGTCATCGCTGGCACGGCCCTGCGCAGGCTGGCTGTCGCTGCGGTCGTCGCGGCGGAAATCCAGACTGCCCGCGGACACGCCCGCATCGGCTAGCTGCTGCGTCAGCAGGTCCGCGTTGCGGCGCACCAGGTCCAGCGTCTCGGGGCGCTCGGCCCAGATGGTGATCTGGCCGCGATCTGGGCCCGACATGACCAGGCGGATGCGGCCCAGCTCCTCGGGGGACAGGGCGATCTCGGTCCGGTCGCCACGGGTGCTGACCAGCGCGTCGGTGACCTGCTGCAGCACGGGGCGCGGATCGTGCGACGCAGCCTGCCAGCCGGACCCGGCAGCGGCAGTGGCCCGTGCGGCGGCGGGGGTGTGCGAATCGGTGCCGAACGGCAATTCGGCCAAGGTCTCCGCAAGGCCTGCGGGCAGGGCGATCTCGGACCGAGCGGCAGTGATCGGGTCGCGGGCCACCGTTGGCGCCGGACGGTCCGGTGCCGCCCGGTCGACCGGGGGCGGGGCGGCGTTGCTCGGGCTGGCATCGACGGGACGGGCGGTCGCGGCGTTCTCGGTCGCCGTGATCGGACGGCCCGGGCGCGCCGGCGCGACAGGCTGGCCGCCGCCATGGACCGGGGCCACCTGTGCGGCGTTTGCCCCAGGCAGGGTGGGGGCCGGGTTGGCGGCCTGCTGCGTGACGCCTGCAGCGACGATGGGGGTCGTGGTCGGCGCGACTGCGGTCTGCACAGCCGGCGCGTCCGCGGGATCAGTCGCAGCAGGGGTCGTCGGGTCGGTCGATTGCGGTGCCGTTGGAACCGCATCGCCGATCAGGCTCGCATCGGATGTCCGTGCGTCCACGGGCAGCAGGCTGGCCAAAGGATCACCGCCCTGAATGTTGGCTGATTCGTCAATCTCGGGCGCTGGCAGCTGCGGAAGGCCTGCCGCCAGCGCCTCGATCGCGGGATCGGTACCGGGCGGTGCGCTGAACTCTCCGCTGAAGCCCATCTGCTGCTCTAGCCATGCCGCAAGCGGGTCCTGCGGTGGTGCCGGCACCGCGGCCGTCGGGGCGGCTGGTACCATCGCGCCAGCCGACCAGACATCGAAACCCGATTCGCCCGTCACGGGAACAGGTGTCGCCGCATCGACGGAGACATCGGCGCGGGCGGGCATGGGCGATATGATCTGGATGTCAGCCATGAAAAAGCCTCTTTGGGTTTTTTCCTGATTAGTCCTTATTCCTTACCAATTATTTACGACGCCCCGATATTTTGAATCCTATCGTCATATGCAGCGGGGACAGAATGCAGATCGAACCGATTATTCCCACGGCGGCTCAAAAGCCCTCGTCCGTGGCCGTCGCGAATCAACTTGAACAGGCATTTCTGGAGGAGATGCTGAAATATTGCGGCCCCGGCCCGTCCGAAGGCGCCTTTTCCGGCGGCGCCGGAGAGGAGCAGTTCTCCAGCTTCCTGACGCGCGAACATGCGGGGCTGTTGGCGGAACGCCTGGACCTGGGGTTTGCCGCCATGCTGGAGGGCCGCGCATGAGCCGCGCCCTGACCCGCCAGGTGGCCCAGATCCGCGGCGCGCTGATGGCCGGAAATGCACAGGCCGCGCTGGCAGGATTGGACGAACTGACCCGCATCGCCGCGCGCAGGGGCATCGACACCCCCACCCGTGATCTGCTGGAGCCCGCCTTGGCCGACCTGCGCACGCTGGCACAGGCCTCGCTCAAGGGCGCGCAGCAGGCGGCCGAACAGGTGCGCGCCATCGTCCAGGCCGCGCGCAGCCTGCAGACCTATGATTCCCTGGGTCAGCGCCACGTGAATGAAACCCGCGCGAATGCACCGCAAAGGTTTTGATAAAATGCGTCGGAAGGTTTGTTTGAGAGGAGGGCCGATATTCACTAGTTGTCAATAACCGGCCGCTAAACCGGGGACATGCCAGGGAAATGGCAAGGGCAACCGCCCGACAGGTCAGAAGGCCACAAGATGCAAACTGGGTGCAAAGCACCTTATATTGGAGGACACCATGTCCAGCATTCTGACCAACAACAGCGCCATGGTCGCGCTGCAGACCCTGAAGAGCATCAACTCGCAGCTGGGTAAAACCCAGTCCGACATCGCGACCGGCAAGACCGTCGCGAACGCCAAGGACAACGCTGCCGTCTGGGCGATCTCGAAAGTCATGGAAACCGACCAATCGGCATTCAAGACGATCCAGTCGAACCTGAACGTAGCCGACGCCGTGGTGGGAACCGCCCGCGCTGGCGCCGAGCAGATCACCGATCTGCTGAAGGAGATGAAGAACCTGGCGATCGGCGGTGCCAACGACGCTGCTGACTTCGGCAAGATCCAGACGGATATGGCGAAGAAGGTCGAGCAGATCACCGCGATCATCGAGGGGACGCAGCTGAACGGCGTCAACCTGCTGAAGACGAACCCGACCGGCACCAACACCGCCTTCACGGTTCTGGGTTCGCTGGACCGCACCAACGGCACCGTGGCCACCGGTGCTGCCAACATCGAGGTCGACTCGGTCGACTTCGAGGCAGGCCTGGATGTCGCCGGTCTGACCGCGGTCACCGACCGTGCCTCGGCCGAAACCGCGATCGGCGAGATCGAGGCCCTGATCGACGTCGCTGTTCAGGGTGCCGCCGATCTGGGTTCGGCCGGCAAGCGGATCTCTGACCAGTCCAGCTTCGTGGGCAAGCTGTCGGACTCGCTGAAAACCGGCATCGGCTCGCTGGTCGACGCCGACATGGAGGAGTCGTCGGCTCGCCTTCAGGCCCTGCAGACGCAGCAGCAGCTGGGCATCCAGGCGCTGTCGATCGCCAACCAGGGGCCGTCGGCCGTCATGTCGCTGTTCCGCTGATAAGACCGGCGGGCGCCCCAAGGGCGCCCGCCACCCTCTGAATATCATTCAGCCCCTGATCACACTCCAGAATGGGAAGCACGATCTTGAACGCGGTAACGCCACTGACCGACCATGGCTACAGGACATCCGCCATCCGCTCTCCGCGCGATGCGGAATACGACATCTTCTCGCGCGTCACGCGCATGCTGCGGCAGGCCCCGCGAAAGGCCGACAACACCGATACCATCCAGGCGGTGCACAAGAATTCCGAACTGTGGACGATCCTGGCAACCGACCTTGCCGACCCCGGCAACGGGCTGCCCGATCAGGTCAAAGCCGGCCTGATCTCGCTGGCGGGATTTGCCATCCGCCACGGTCAGGCCGTGATGGCGGGCAGCGCCCAGACCGATCCGCTGATCGACATCAACATGACCGTCATGCGCGGTCTGCGCGGAGAGGGCGCACCATGAGCGGCCTTGTCCTCAAGCTGGCACCGAACGAACGCGTCCTGATCAACGGCGCGGTGATCGAGAACGGCGACCGCCGCACCAAGATCGCGATCAAGACGCCCAATGTGAACGTCCTGCGCCTGCGCGATGCGATCCATCCCGACAGCGCCCAGACACCGGTGTCGCGCGCCATGTATGTCGCGCAGATGATCCTGTCCGGCGATGCCGAACCGTCCGAGGGCCGCCGGCAATTGCTGATCGCCATCGAACAATTGAGCCAGGTGTTCGACGATCGCGACAGCCGCCTGCTGTTGGCCGAGGCCAGTGCCGCCGCGGTCGATGCGAATGCCTATCAGGCGCTGCGCAAGCTGCGCGATCTGCTACCCCGAGAGGCGCGGCTGTTCGCCGCCGCCCGGACGTGAGGGTATCATGACCATCTCTGTCGGCGCCACGGGCCTGCTGGGCTGGAAGATCGTCCAGCGAACCGAGGCCCGGCAGATCGAATCCGTTGCCCGCGACCCTGTGGTCCAGCGCAGCACGACCTACTTTCGTGACAAGATCGCGGCCACCACCAAGGCCGAGGAGTTAGTCAAGGATTACCGCCTTTTGAGCACGACGCTTTCGGCCTTCGGGCTGGAGGCGGACCTGCCCAACAAGGCCTTCATCCAGAAAGTCCTGGAAAGCGATCCCGCGGACAAGTCGTCTCTGGTCAACCGTCTGGCCGACAAGCGCTATCTGCGCATGAACGAGGCGATGGGCTTTGGGTCGACGAAGCCCGCCAAGGATCTGGCCGACACCATCAGCACCGCCTTTGTGCAGCGTGAATTCGAACGGCGCATCGGTGAAAGCGACGACAACCTGCGTCTTAGCCTGAATGCCCGGCGCGAGGTGCAGGAGCTGGCAGGCCGCACCTCGACCGACCGGACCCTGTGGTTCGAGGTCATCGGCAACGCCCCGCTGCGCAAGGTCTTTCAGGGTGCATTCGGGTTCGGCGACAACTATGCCCGACTGCCGATCGACCGCCAGTTGGAGGAATACACCAAGGCCTCGGAGAGGCTGCTGGGCAGTTCCAGCTTCAAGGATATTTCCAAGCCCGAGAACGTGGAGAAGCTGATCCAGACCTTCATGGCGCGATCGCAGCTGACCACGTCGCCGACGGCCAATCGCTACAGCGCGGCGCTGACCCTGTTGCAGAACTTCTGACCCTGCGTCACCCTGGCGGCGGGCAAAGCCTGATTTCCACGCGCCAGCAGCCCGCCGCACCTTGCGCCCAAGACGTGGCTGGCTATAACCCCGGACGATTTGCCGCGATCGATGCACGACCAGCCCGGGGGCCAGAACCATGCCGAAACGTACCGATATCAAGTCGATCCTGATCATCGGGGCAGGGCCCATCGTCATCGGGCAGGCCTGCGAGTTCGACTATTCCGGGGCCCAGGCCTGCAAGGCGCTGCGCGAGGAAGGTTACCGGGTCATCCTGGTGAACTCGAACCCGGCGACGATCATGACCGATCCGGAAATGGCCGATGCCACCTATATCGAGCCGATCACCCCCGAGATCGTCGAAAAGATCATTGCCAAGGAACGCCCCGACGCCTTGCTGCCGACGATGGGCGGTCAGACCGGGCTGAACACCGCGCTGGCACTGGCCGACAGCGGCGCGTTGAACCGCTATGGGGTCGAGCTGATCGGCGCGCAGCGCAGCGCCATCGAGATGGCCGAGGACCGCAAGCTGTTCCGCGAGGCGATGGACCGCATCGGCCTGGAGAATCCCAAGGCCACGATCATCGCCGCCCCCAAGCTGGCATCGGGCAAATACGACATCAATGCCGGCGTCAGCCAGGCGATGGACGCGCTGGAGGAGATCGGCCTGCCCGCGATCATCCGCCCGGCCTTCACCCTGGGCGGCACCGGCGGCGGCGTGGCCTATAACCGCGACGATTACGAACGCATTGTCCGGTCGGGCCTAGACGCCTCGCCCATGGCGCAGGTTCTGATCGACGAAAGCCTGCTGGGCTGGAAGGAGTACGAGATGGAGGTCGTGCGGGATCGCAACGACAACGCCATCATCGTCTGCGCGATCGAGAACATCGACCCGATGGGCGTGCATACCGGCGACAGCATGACCGTCGCCCCGGCCCTGACCCTGACCGATCGCGAATACCAGATCATGCGCACGGCCAGCATCGCGGTCCTGCGCGAGATCGGCGTCGAGACTGGCGGTTCCAACGTGCAATGGGCAGTGAACCCCGCCGACGGCCGCATGGTCGTGATCGAGATGAACCCCCGCGTGTCGCGGTCGTCCGCGCTGGCCTCCAAGGCCACCGGCTTTCCGATCGCCAAGATCGCCGCGAAGCTGGCGGTGGGATACACGCTGGACGAGCTGGACAACGACATCACCCGCGTCACGCCCGCCAGCTTCGAGCCCAGCATCGACTATGTCGTGACCAAGATCCCGCGCTTTGCGTTCGAGAAGTTTCCGGGCAGCAAGCCCGACCTGACCACCGCGATGAAGTCCGTGGGCGAGGTCATGGCGATCGGCCGCAGCTTCCACGAATCGCTGCAGAAGGCGCTGGCCTCGATGGAGAACGGCCTGACCGGCCTGGACGAGATTGCCATCGAGGGCGCGTCCGAGCAGGGCAAGCCCGCCGTCATCGCTGCCCTGTCCAAGGCCACCCCCGACCGCATCCGCGTCATCGCCGAGGCGATGCGGTTCGGCCTGTCCGATGACGAGATCCACCGCGTCACCAGCTTTGACCCGTGGTTCCTGGCCCGCATCCGCGAGATCATCGATGTCGAGCATCAGATCCGCGAGAACGGCCTGCCGACCGATGCCGACGGGATGCGCCGCATCAAGATGATGGGCTTTACCGATGCCCGTCTGGCCCACCTGACCAAGACCGACGAGACCACGGCCCGCCGCGCCCGGCGCAACCTGGACATCCGTCCGGTGTTCAAGCGCATCGACACCTGCGCGGCCGAGTTCGAGGCCCAGACCCCCTACATGTATTCCACCTACGAGGCGCCTGCGATGGGCGACGTGGAATGCGAATCCCGCCCCACCGACGCGAAAAAGGTCGTCATCCTGGGCGGCGGTCCGAACCGCATCGGCCAGGGGATCGAGTTCGACTATTGCTGCTGCCACGCCTGCTATGCGCTGACGAAGGCGGGCTACGAGACGATCATGATCAACTGCAATCCAGAAACAGTCAGCACCGATTACGACACCTCGGACCGGCTGTATTTCGAACCGCTAACCTTCGAACACGTGCTGGAGATCCTGCATACCGAACAGCAGAACGGTACCCTGCACGGCGTCATCGTCCAGTTCGGTGGCCAGACGCCGCTGAAGCTGGCCAATGCGCTGCAGGACGAGGGTATCCCGATCCTGGGCACGACCCCCGACGCCATCGACCTGGCCGAGGACCGCGAGCGGTTCCAGCGCCTGCTGCAGGATCTGGGCCTCAAGCAGCCGATCAACGGCATCGCCAGCAGCGACGCCCAAGCCATCGAGATCGCCGAGCGCATCGGCTTTCCGCTGGTCATCCGCCCGTCCTATGTTTTGGGTGGCCGCGCGATGGAGATCGTGCGCGACATGGACCACCTGCGCCGCTACATCACCGAGGCCGTGACCGTCAGCGGGAAAAGTCCAGTCCTGCTGGACAGCTATCTGTCCGGCGCGATCGAGGTCGACGTCGATGCCCTGTGCGACGGCGAGACCGTCCATGTCGCGGGCATCATGGAGCATATCGAGGAGGCCGGCGTCCATTCGGGCGACAGTGCCTGTTCGCTGCCGCCCCACACGCTGGATGCGGCGACCGTCGCGGAACTCAAGATCCAGACCACGGCCATGGCCCGTGCGCTTAAGGTCAAGGGCCTGATGAACGTACAGTTCGCCCTGAAGGACGGAGAGATCTTCGTGCTGGAGGTCAACCCCCGCGCCAGCCGCACCGTCCCCTTCGTCGCCAAGGCCACCGACAGCGCCATCGCCTCGATCGCCGCGCGCCTGATGGCGGGCGAGCCGATGTCGAACTTCCCCGCGCGTGCGCCCTATCCCGAAGGCGTTGGCCCGGAAACCGACCTGCCCTTTGCCGACCCGATGACGCTGGCCGACCCGATCACGCCCTGGTTCTCGGTCAAGGAGGCCGTGCTGCCCTTCGCCCGCTTCCCCGGCGTCGACACGCTCCTGGGCCCCGAGATGCGCTCGACCGGAGAGGTCATGGGCTGGGACCGCAACTTCGCGCGCGCCTTCCTCAAGGCGCAGATGGGCGCGGGCACCGACCTGCCGACCACCGGCCGCGTCTTCCTGTCCGTCAAGGACGCCGACAAGACGCCCGCTTTGGCGCAGGCCGCCCGCGACCTGGTGACGATGGGCTTCGATCTGGTCGCGACCTCGGGCACCGCCGATTTCCTCGACGCGCAGGGCGTGGCGTCCACCCGCGTGAACAAGGTCTATGAAGGCCGTCCGAACATCGTCGATCGCCTCAAGAACGACGAAATCGCGATGGTCCTGAACACGACCGAGGGCGTCCAGGCCATCGCCGACAGCCGCGACATCCGCGCCGTTGCCCTCTACGACAAGATCCCCTATTTCACCACGGCCGCAGGCAGCATCGCCGCCGTGGCAGCGATCAAGTCCCGGGAGGAAGGGGAAGTAGGCGTGAGGTCGCTGCAGGCTTGAAGTTAACTGCCGGGCAGGGGCATCCCTACCCGGCGAACGGCACGTTTAATCAAGAAGACCAATAGCTTTTCCATATACCTCCAGCTTCTTGAGTGTGTAGTTGGCAATGTCCGCGCGACCTGTCCTTGTTCGCCACATCATCTCAATGCGTATTGGCCCACCCTCGGTTTGAGCCAAAATGTCAGACCGGACGGCATATTTGCCGGGTAACGCTACTTCGACATCAAAGCTTGATATTAAGCCCGATTCAACCAAAGCTCGGCAGATCGTCCGATTGACGGCTGCATCGTCTGCTGATGCGATGCGCGCGACCTTCTCGAAGGAGGCGCGACTTTGAGAACCCAATTTTTTTCCCGTGGTGAGTGTTTTTTGTGTGCCTTGAGAAAAAATCGAGCCAAATTCAGACTGTTGTATCCTCAGAACAGCCTCGTCGGGTAATCCTCCCCGTTTTAACGGGGTTTGGTCGTAGAACTCACGCAGCCATTTTCAGTTTCTGTGCGGGTGTTATGCCGCCGATGCCCATGTTGGGTCGCTCGTTGTTGTAAGTCCAGAGCCAGTCGGTTGCGATACTCTGTGCCTCCGCGATGGTTTCAAAAATGTAGAGGTCGAGCCATTCATGGCGGACGGTGCGGTTGTAGCGCTCGACGTAAGCGTTCTGCTGCGGTTTGCCGGGCTGGATGTGGGTCAGGACAATGCCCTGCTTTGCGGCCCAGATTGCCAAGGTTGCGCTGATGTATTCCGGGCCGTTGTCGACCCTGATGGCCATGGGCTTGCCGCGCCACTCGATGATCTGGTTCAGCGCCCGAACCACGCGCTCGGCCGGAAGCGAAAAGTCGACCTCAATGCCCAGACCCTCGCGGTTGAAGTCGTCGAGCACGTTCAGCAGCCGGAATTGGCGACCATCGGCCAGACGGTCGGCCATGAAGTCCATGGACCACACGAGGTTCGGCGCGTCTGGAACCGAGAGCACGTCCGGCTTGTGCCGCTTGATGCGCCGCCTTGGCTTGATCCGCAGGTTCAGTTCCAGTTCGCAGTAGATCCGGCGAACGCGCTTGTGGTTCCAGGCATGGCCACGGACATTGCGCAGATACAGGAAGCATAGGCCGAAGCCCCAGGTTCTGTGCGCCTTGGTCAGGCCCTCAAGAAGATCCGCGATGGTCTCGTTCTCGGCACAGCGCTTCGGGCTGTAACGAAAGCACGTCTCGCTGACCCCAAATGTGCGGCAGGCCAGCGCAATGCTGACCCCCTTCGTTGCCACCGCCCTCGCGGCCAACTCGCGGCGTTGAACTGGCCGCGTCACTTTTTTCCCAAAGCTTCCTTGAGCAGGTCGGCCTGCATGCTCAGGTCCGCGAACATGCGCTTCAGCCGCCGGTTTTCATCCTCCAGCGCCTTCATCTGGCTCATCATGGACGCATCCATACCGCCATACTTCGCCCGCCATTTGTAAAAGCTCGCGCTGCTGATCCCATGCTCTCGGCACAGCTCCGGCACCGCAACACCGCCTTCGGCCTGGCGCAGCACAGCCATGATCTGCGGCTCGGTAAATCGGGTCTTTCTCATTCGAATCTCCTCAGCTCACGCTACGAGAAAATTCTACGAATAAACCCCCTTAACGATGGGGAGGATTACCAGCGCGCCCAATCCGCAGCCCGGTTTCTACCAACAACTCAGCATCCAGCAGCGCAGCCCCTGTCCAGCATCACCACCATTCAATCCTACCCCGCGGGCTAGCCGCGCTCTTGTATCTGGCGGCCGGTAGTGATGCGGACCTCTCCGCCAAGCACGTTCAGGCGAATGGCATGGGCATCGCAGAGGGCCTTTGGATGGCCGTGATGCCGATGGACACTGCAGAGCCGGTGATCATGAGGCTCATGCTGCGCCCCTCAGGTCGGTGGCTCCGGACCGGGCCAGTTCGCGCGTGCGGGGCAGGCGACGGCGGCGGATCAGCCAGGCCGTGCCCAGCAGGTCGACGATGCCCACCGCCGCGCGCCGCAAATTGCCGTATTTGGACCGGCCGAAGGCGCGGGGGGCGTGGGTCACGGGCACGGTCTGCACCCGCAACCCCTCGCGCGCGACCATGGCGGGCATGAAGCGGTGGATGTGATCGAAATAGGGCAGGGCCAGATAAACCATCCGCGGAAAGGCCTTCAGCCCGCAGCCGCTGTCGCGCACGCCGTCGCGCAGCAGAGCGTTGCGGATGCGGTTCGCCGCGGCCGAGGCCAGCCGCCGCGACGGGCGGTCGCGGCGGTCCACCCGCTGGCCCTGGACCAGGCCCAAGGCCGTGTCGCCCCCGGCAAAGGGCGCCAGCAGGGCAGGAATGTTGTCGGGCGGGTTCTGACCGTCCGCATCCAGCGTCACGATCAGCGCCCCGCGCGCGGCCCAGACCCCGCTGCGGATCGCGGCGGACTGCCCGCAGGACCGGTCGTGGCAGATCACCCGCAGCTGCGGCAGCCGCGTCTGCAGCGCGGCCAGTTCCGCTCGCGTTCCATCGCGCGAGGCGTCGTCGACGACGATGATCTCATGCGCGCGGTCCTGCAGGGTGGCGGCGATGCCGGTCAGCAGGGAGGTGATGTTGCCGGCCTCGTCGCGGGCGGGCAGGACGACGGAAATGTCGGGCGTCATGGCGCGACCTCCTGTGAGCGGTGAAGGGTATAGGTCCTGTCGCGGAACGGCAGCCGCAGGACAGGGGTCATGCCAGGGAAGGGCCGGTCCGTCTGGTCCAAAAGCACGCCGCCCGGATGGTCGCGCAGCCACCCCGCAACGGCGTCGTCGGACAGGTGGGCGACCGGGTTCAGCAGGCGTCCGGCAAAGTTTAGCTGCGCATGATAGGTGCCGTCGGTGACGGCGACGCCTGCGGTATCATGGGGCGCCACGGCCCGGCCCAGATCGGTCATGTCATAGCGGGCGAACAGCAGCGGGCTCAGCCCGAGATGCAGCCCGATCATCAGCGCCAGCGGCAGCGCGGCCAGCGCCATGACCGGCGCCCGCAGCCGCAGGAACGCCGCCAGCCCCGTCAGCGCGCAGAGCCCGCCCAAGGCCAGCGACCACAACGGCAGCGGATCGCCAAGCCGTGCCAGCACCGGGATGAACCCTGCGCCCGTGGCCAAAGAGGCCAGGACCAGCCCGATCACGGGCGCGGCCAGCCACAGGTCGCGCCGCCCCCACCGCCGCGCGGGCAGGCCACCCGACAGCAGCAGTGCCAGCGCGGGCAGTTCCGGCAGCAGGTAATGCGCCTGCTTACCGCTTATCAGAGAGAATGCGACGACCGCCCCCACGGCCCAGACCGCCGCCAGCCGCGTGCCGGGATCGGCCCACAGCCGCCTTGGGCGCAGGGCACCAAACCCCGCCCCGGTCCAGCCGAACGGCCAGATCATCGCGGGCAGCAGGGCGGCATAGAACCACCAGGGCTTGCGATGGGCAAAGGATGCCACCATGCGCCCGCCGCTTTGCCGCCACAGGACCTCGGTGCGGTATTCCGGCCCGCCCAGGATCAGCGCGGGCACCAGCCACAGGCCGACCGCCACCAGCGCGACGGCCAGCGCCAGCGCCAGCCCGCCCGCCCACTGTCGCGCCGACGGGCGGTCCGGCCCTGCCCAGAGCGGCATCGACAGCGCCACGGGCAGCACGTGGACCAAGATCACCGGCCCCTTGGCATAGACGCCCAGGGCCACGGCCATCCCCAGGGCGACCCAGGCCCCGCGTCGTGGCCTGCGGACCGCCGACCACAGCGCCAGCATCGCCAGCAGCGTGGCCGCGGTCAGCATCGCGTCGAACATGGTCGTCGATCCGAACAGCAGCCAGACCGGCGATACCGCCAGGATCAGCGCCGCGGCCCCGCCACGCGCCGGCCTGTCCGGCCACAGCCGCAAGGCCAGCAGCCCGGTCATCGCCACGCAGGCCGTCGCGAAGGCCGGCCCGACCAGCCGGGCCGCGAAGGCATCGACGCCCACGACCGCCCAGACCAGGTTGATCAGCCAGAACAGCAGCGGCGGCTTGTGCCCGTAGATCGCCCCGTTCAGATGCGGAACCCAGGGCGACTCGCCGACATGCATCTCCCACGCGGCGGCGACATATCGCGTCTCGTCCACGGGCATCAGCGGACGCAGCAGGATCAGCGTCAGCGCGGTCAGCCCGAACAGCAGCGTGGCGGACAGGACGGGCCGCATCCTCATGCCGCGGCCGTCCGGCGATGCTTGCGGATCAGCATCAGGTTGCGCAGATAGACGAACAGCCCCAGCCCCTGGCCCATCACGAAGACTGGGTCGCCACGCCACAGCGCATAGGCCAGGAGCGTGACCCCGCCCGCCAGCGAGAACCACCAGAACGCGTGCGGGACGACACTGCGTCGCATCCGTTCGCTGGCCAGCCACTGGATGACGAAACGGGCGCTGAACAGCGCCTGCCCCAGAAACCCGATCCCAAGCCAAACCGTCTGTCCCGTCATCCGCCTCGTCGTTGCAGGACAGCTATGCCACGCGAGGCTTGCAGGAAGCGTGCAGTCGAGAGCTTGGATGCGCCGAACTGCATCGTCGATCGCCGGGCGTCTTCCAAAAGGCCGGTCATCGAATGGCCGGGGCCATCCCTCAGGTCATGACAGTTGCAACACCGGGCCGCTGATAGGCCGTGGAATCAGGGGCTGCGCTGGCCCGGACGCCCCATTATGGTTTCAGTCGGATGCGCCCCCCCACCCAGGCGGTATCGACTATCTATGGTCAGTGGAGGCCAACTGGCGGGGCATGCTCACCGCCGTGATCGGGCCAACTCATCTTAGATAGGGGGACGTTGCGAAGTGGTTAAGCTGCCATCCTGCTGTCCCGCCATCCAATGAACTGCGTCGCATGACAGGGACCAGCCCTGTATCGGGCCGGTCCATCGGGTGCGACGCGACGCCCTGTCATGGGGCGCCGCGGAGGGGACTTAGGCCTGATCGGCCGTCGCGTCCATCGGGGGATAGTCCACATAGCCTTCGGCACCGCCGCCATACATCGTGGACTCGTCGGGCTTGGTCAGGGGCGCGCCGGCCTTCATCCGCGCGACCAGGTCGGGGTTCGCGATGTAGGGGCGACCAAAGGCGAAAAGGTCCGCCTTGTCCTCTTCCAGCCGCTTCGTCGCCAGGTCCAGGTCATAGCCGTTATTGGCGATATAGGTGCGCGAGAACCGCTGGCGCAGGCTGTCGAAATCGAACGGCGCCACGTCGCGCGGGCCGCCGGTCGCGCCCTCGACAACGTGGATGTAGACCAGGCCAAGCGCCTCCACCCCGTCCACGATATGATCGAACTGCGGCTGCGGATCGCTGCAGGACACCCCGCCGGCCGGAGAGACCGGAGACAGGCGGATGCCCGTGCGGTCCGCGCCGATCTCGGCCACGACGGCTTGGGCCACCTCCAGCATCAGCCGGGCGCGGTTCTCGACCGAGCCGCCATAGGCGTCAGTGCGCTTGTTCGCGCCGTCCTTGGCGAACTGGTCCAGCAGATAACCGTTGGCCCCATGGATCTCGACCCCGTCGAAGCCCGCCTCGATGGCGTTGGCCGCAGCCTGGCGAAAATCGTCGACGATGCCCGGGATCTCGTCCAGGCGCAGGGCGCGCGGGGTCGAGGTCTCGACAAATCCGCCGTTCACGAATGTCTTGGTTTCTGCCGCGATCGCAGAGGGGGCCACGGGGGCCGCGCCGCCCGGCTGCACATCGACATGCGACACCCGACCCACATGCCACAGTTGCAGGAAGATGCGCCCGCCCTTGGCATGGACCGCATCGGTGACCTTGCGCCATCCGGCGATCTGTTCGGGCGTATAGACGCCGGGCGTGTCCTGATAGCCCTGCGCCTGCGCCGAGATCTGCGTCGCCTCGGCGATGATCAGCCCCGCGGTCGCGCGCTGCGCGTAATATTCGGCCGCATGGGGTCCGGGCACCAGGCCTTCCGCGGCGCGGTTGCGGGTCAGCGGTGCCATGACGATGCGGTTCGCCAGGCGCAGGGGGCCAAGGTCATAGGGCTGAAAGAGCGTGTTCTGGTTCATCGTTTCCGCTTTCCGGGTGTGATTGGTCATGGTCGTTCAGGGCAGGTAACGCGCAGCCGGCGGAATGTTTTCAGGGGCGTGAAATTATTGCCTGACGCACGGTGTCGCAGCATCCGCAGCCCGGGCGATGGGGGGCTGACAGCCGCGGCACAGGGCGGACGGTCTGGGCTTGGTAGAGCATGCGCGTCGCCTGAGCCATTGCCAGGGGCGTTTCCGTTCCCTCATCGGGGCATGGTCAGCTGCTTGCAGACCCCTCACTGATCATGAGTCGGACCCTCGCCATAGCGACGCGATGACGGGGACGTTGGCAGCGCGCGGTCGGTTTAGGGCGCCGGCTGCCGAACCCCGGCATGACCTCTGGCAGCCGGGGTTTGTCCAGGCATGGCATGATGCATGACCTTCTCAACAGGGAAGGGCGCCCGCCGCGATTGGGTCGCGTCGGAAATTCCAGCCACGGCGGGGCTTGCGACGACCGCTGGTCGTGCGCCTGCTGTTCACCTTGCCGCCAGACGGGCAGACCGACGCCTAGGGCATACGGATCCGCTGACGGTCGGCAAAGGCGCGGGCCTCCTGCGGCGCCAGGCCGAGACCGTTGGCGCGGACCAGCGCGGCCCAGTCCCGGACCGGCCATTCCTCTTGGGCCAGGTCCAGCAGGTCGCGGCCCTCCGCCAGGGCGGTTGCGCAAAGCTGACCGACCCTGCCTGCGACAGAGGCCCGGTCCAGGCCCAGTTCGGCCAGGACCGCGAATGTCAGCGCCTCGGCATGGATGGTGCCGGACCCGCCACCCAGGTCGCGCTCCATCGCCTGTGGGTCAGGGGTCAACCGGTCCAGGACATCCTGCGTCAGCCGCAGCATCGCGCCTAGGCTGACGCAGATCTGCGGCAGGGTCAGCCATTCGGTGAACCACGCCGCGCCATCGCGGTTCTGCCGATGCACCCCCGCCGCCCCGAAGACCAATGCCAGCCCGATCACCTGCCGCGCCAGGGCCGCCAGCGCCGAAGGCCCGACCGGGTTCTGCTTCTGCGGCATGGTCGAGGATGCCCCCCCGCCCTCGATCCGCACCAGGGCCAGGCCCGACTGCGTCATCAGCAGCAGGTCCTCGGCCAGCTTGGCCAGAGCGACGGCCACCGCCGCAGCCCAATCCGCCAGCCGGCCCAGCCCCGAACGGTCGGAATGCCAGCCATGGCCGGGATCCGACAGGTCCAGCGCCCGCGCAAGACCCGCCCGCACGGCCGGGCCCTGCGGCCCCATCGCCGACAATGTGCCCGCCGCCCCGGACAGCGAGACGCGCAGCACCGCGTCACGAACCCGTGCTAGATCCTGTGCGTGATCCAGCAGCGGCCATCCCCAGCTGGCCGCGACCGCGCCAAAGCTAGTGGGTGTCGCCGTCTGGCCATAGGTCCGCGCGGCCATGGGCAGGGTGGCGTGCCGATCCGCCAGCGCGGCCAGCTGGGTCAGAACGGCATCCAGGCGGGCGCCCCACAGGTCCAGCATGGGGCGCAGGCGCAGGGCCAGCGCGCTGTCCATGATGTCCTGACTGGTGGCGCCCCAGTGCAGATGCGCGGCCGCGGGATCGCCGGCCATCTGCCGCCGCATCTCCTGGACCAGGGCGGGGACGGGGACGCCGTTGCGGGCGGTGGCCTGGGCCAGGGATGCCGGATCGATCAGCAGGCCACGGCTGGCCGCGGCGATGGCCGGACCGGCATCGGGGGGGATGACCCCAAGCTGCGCCTGAACCCGGGCCAGCGCGACTTCGACCCGGATCATCGCGTCCAGTTCGGCCTTGGCCGTGAACAGCGCCTGGGTGTCCGGGTCGCCGAACAGCATGGCATAGAGGGGGTTTCCGGCCGCGGTCATGGCCCGACCGCGGCGGGGCTGCGCACCGCCTGGCGGTGCGGGCCGTGGGTCGGCGGTGGCAGGGGCGACTTACGCCCCGTCGTGACATGTACCTGTGTCATGAAACGGTCTCGGGCAGGTTCAAAGTCGCGCGGGCCTGCTGCCATGTCGCCACCGGTCGGCGATAGCGGTCGCACAGGTCCACCACCCGCCGCACCAGCGCCGCGTTGGACGGTGCCAGGCGCGTGCGGTCCAGGCGCACGTTGTCCTCCAGGCCCGTGCGGGCGTGACCGCCCGATGCCACGGCCCATTCGTTCAGGACGATCTGGTTCGGGCCGATCCCCGCCGCGCACCAGGGCGCATTCGTGCCGAACAGCCGCCGGACCGTGGCGATGTAGTAGTCGAACACGTTGCGGTCGACCGGCATGGCATTCTTGACGCCCATCACGAACTGCACATAGGGCCGGGTGGTCAGTCGTCCGTCCTGCCACATCGCATGGGCCTGCAGGATGTGGGACAGATCGAAGGCCTCGATTTCGGGCATGACGCCGTGGGTGGCCATCTGCGATGCCAGCCAGTCCACCAGGTCGGGGCTGTTTTCATAGACGCGGGTCGGAAAGTTGTTCGACCCGACCGACAGGCTGGCCATGTCCGGCCGCAGCGGCAGCATGCCGCCCCGGTCGCGGCCCGCGCCCGACCGCCCGCCGGTGGACAGCTGCACGATCATGCCGGGGCAATGCTGGCGAACCCCCTCCAGCAGGCGGGCAAAGCGGTCGGGGTCGCTGGTGGGCTTGCCCTCGTCGTCGCGGACATGGGCGTGAACGATGGCGGCGCCCGCCTCGAAGGCCTCATGGGTCGATTCGACCTGTTCGGCGATGGTCACGGGAACGGCCGGGTTGTCGGCCTTGGTCGGAAGGCTGCCGGTGATGGCCACGCAGATGATGCAGGGGTCAGACATCGAGAAATACCGTTTCCTTGTCACCTTGCAGGTGAATGTCGAAGTGATAGTGGCCGTCGGCGCCACGGGCGATCAGGGTGTCGCGGCGATGCGGCTGTTCGATCAGGGACAGCACCGGGTCGGCGGCGTTGTCCTGATCGGCGAAATACATCCGCGTCTGCAGTCCGGTGTTGATGCCCCGCGCGACCAGCCACAGCGACAGGTGCGGCGCCTGCATGCGGCCGCGCGGCCCCGGCACCGCGCCGGGCAGGACGGTGTCCAGCGTGAACTGCCCGGTGTCGAAATCGGGCACCACGCGCGCCCAGTGCCGGAACCCCGCGGCGGCCCCCGGCTGATCGGGGTACAGCCCGGCCGCGTCGGCCTGCCAGACCTCGATCAGCACGTCCCGGACCGTTGCGCCCATGCCGTCGAAGACGCAGCCGGTGACGCGGATGCGCGGGCCGGGCACGTCGTCGGGCATGGGGTCAAAGCCCAGTTCGGTGTCATAGATGTCGAATCCTGCCGCCCGCGGGGCCAGCCCGATATGGACATAGGGTCCGGCGGTCTGGGACGGGGTCTCCTTGAGGTAGTTCAACGGCTGCGGCATGTCAGTTTCCCTCCGGCCGGTTCTCGAAGACGGTCGACCGCCGCCCGCGCAGCACGATGTCGAACCGATAGGCCAGACAGTCCAGCGGCACCGCCTGGTTCAGGTCCAGCGGGGCGATCAGCGCGTCGATGGCGCGGGGATCGGGGATCGCCTGCACGATCGGGCAATGCGCGATCAACGGGTCGCCCTCGAAATACATCTGGGTGATCAGGCGCTGCACGAAGGCCGTGCCGAAGACCGACAGGTGGATATGCGCGGGCCGCCAGTTGTTGACCCAGTTGCGCCACGGATAGGCGCCGGGCTTGATGGTCCGAAAGGCGTAATGGCCCTGATCGTCGGTCAGAACCCGCCCGCAGCCGCCGAAATTCGGGTCGATCGGGGCCAGGTAGCCATCCTTCTTGTGGCGGTATCGGCCGCCGGCATTGGCCTGCCAGATCTCGACCAGGGTGCGGGGGACGGGGCGGCCGTTCTCGTCCAAGACGCGTCCGTGGACGATGATGCGTTCGCCCACCGGATCGCCGTCCCTGGCATAGTTCGCGATCAAGTCGCCATCCAGGGGGGTGATGGCCCCGTGACCGAAGCGGGGGCCGGTCAGTTCCGACACGGTGCCCTCGATCGACAGCATCGCCTGTCGCGGCGACCGCGCGACCGAGGTCTTGTAGTCCGGGGCCAGCGCGGGCGGATGCCAGGTGCGGTCGCGTTGATAGAGCGTCATGCCTGTCCTCCTTCGGCGTCGGCCTCGGCAAAGATTCGGCGGGCCAGGGCGATGGCGTGATTGGCGCGCGGGACGCCGGCATAGATGGCGACGTGCAGCAGCGCCTCCATCACGTCGTCGCGGCTGGTGCCGGTGTTCGGGATGGACCGCAGGTGCAGGGCCAGTTCGCCGTCGTTGCCAAGGCCCGCCAGCAGGGCGATGGTCATCATCGACCGCTCGCGCAGCGGGATCGTGCCGCGCGACCAGACATGGCCCCAGGCCGCATCGGTGATCAGCGCCTGGAACGGCGCATCGAAGGGCGTCTGCGCGGCCTGCGCGCGGGCGACATGGTCCGGTCCCAGCACGCGTCTGCGGGTGGCAAGCCCGGTGTCGGACAATTCGGTCATGCGGCATGTCTTTCCAGAAAGGGGGTCATCAGCGCGGCGTGGGCGTCGGGCGTCTCGACGCAGGGCAGGTGGCCCGCGCCAGGGATCAGGTGGAAGGTCGCGCCGGGGATCAGGTCGGCGGTGGCGCGCACCATATCGGGGGGCGATGCGCCGTCGGCCTCGCCCGCGATAACCATCGTGGGCAGGCGCAGTGCGGCGCTGGCCTGCCGTTGATCGGCCCCGGCCAGCGCCCGGCAGGCGGCGACATAGCCGGCGGCAGGCGTGCGGGCCAACATGTTGCGCCACAGTGCCAGAGCGGGCGTCGCGCGGAAGGCGGGCGCGAACCAGCGTTCCATCACCGCATCCGCGATGCTGGCCATGCCGTCCCGTTCCACCGCCTCGATCCGGGTCTGCCAGCTGTCGGGCGTGCCAAGGCGCGCGGCGGTGTTGGACAGGATCAGCGCGCGGACCAGATCGGGCCGGTCGGCCGCCAGGCGCTGCGCGATCAGTCCGCCGATGGACAGGCCCAGCACGACCACCGGGCCGGGGGCCACGGCCTCGATCAGCGCGGCTGCGTCGGCGGCGTGGTCGGCGATGCGGTCTGCGCCGCCCAGATCGGACAGCCCGTGCCCCTGCTTGTCATAGCGCAGATAGCGCAGCCTTTGCGGCAGCAGCGGCAGGACCGCCTCCCACAGACGCAGATCCGTGCCAAGCGAATTGGCCATCAGCACCACCGGCGCGCCCGTTGGCCCGTCCAGCCGATAGTGCAGCGCGCCATAGGGGCGGGACAAGATTTGCATGGATACTCCTCCTGTCCATAACGTAACATGGGGGCAGGATCGCCGATAATGCAAAATCGGCAGCAAAGGATGCCCATATGATTATGCATCCCGGCATCAAGCTGCGCCATCTGCGGGTCTTCCTGGACATCGCGGCCCGCGGCAGCCTGACCGCGGCGGCGCGGGCGCAGGGCATCACCCAGCCCGCGCTGAGCCGCACCCTGGCAGAGCTGGAGGCCCTGCTGCAGGTGCCGCTGTTCCGGCGCGAGCGGCGGCGGCTGGTTCTGACCGATGCGGGCACGCTGCTGCGCACCCATGCCGCCGCTGCGCTGCAGATGCTGGAAAGCGGGGTCGCCGCGCTGCATCCGGTCGCGGGGACGGACCGATTGCGGGTGGGCATCCTGCCCACGGCGGCCACGCGGCTGTTCCCGCGCGTGGCGCTGCGCTTTCGCGAGATGCATCCGCATGTGACCCTGTCGGTCGAGACGGGGCCGCATCCGCATCTGATCCGCCTGCTGCGCGAGGGCGGGATCGACCTGATGATCGGGCGCATGCCGGCCGCCGCCGACATGGCGGGCCTGCGGTTCGATCACCTCTACGAGGATCAGGTCGCGCTGGTGTCCCGCGCCGGGCATCCGTGCTGGGGGCAGCCGGTGCGTGACGTCCTGTCGGCCTGTCCGGTGATCCTGCCGCCGCAGGACGCGCTGATCCGCCGGGCGGTCGACGACTACTTGCAGGCCCGCAACCTGGCCGGGCTGCATCCCGCGTTCGAGACCGCGGCGCTGGCGGTGGGTCGGGGCATCCTTGCGGCATCGGACGCGCTGTGGTTCATCTCGCAAGGCGTGGTCGGGGACGAGCTGGACCGAGGCGCGCTGATCCAGTGGCCGACCGATGCAGGGTTCCTGACCGGCGCGGTCGGCCTGACGCGCCGGCAGGTCGGGCCGGACAATGCGATGCTGGACGTGCTGACGCGCCTGGCGACAGACGGGACGCGGACCTAAAGCAGGATCAGCGACGGTCGCGATGGTGCATGCTGGTGCAATACTGCGGTGACAATGGACATGGCCGACGGCGACCCGCGTCGGCCTGCAAGCCTGGAACTCATTGACAGCCCCGCGCGCGGAAGTGTTCGGGGATGCTGCTACCGTGATTGCGGTCCACCGGCGGTCTTTACACTGTCTGTTGCAAGGTTCGGTGCTGTCATCGCGGCACGCAATGCCTTTGGCTGCACCGTCATCTGGTACGCTGCGCGATCGAGCCCGCTTTTCCCCGTCTATCGCGGAGCACGGCACAACTGGCGGTTCGGACGCTTCCTCAAGCCAAGCATCTTGTGGCTTTGTCTGTCGTGACTTGGCGGTACGGCACCACGATCTGCCTTTGTCCATGCCGTGCAAAACGGCCAGTCACCTGCCGACAGGTTCGCCCTTGCAGACCCACAAACGATAGGTCCGATACGAGGGCCTACCCCCTGAGCAGTCGATGCCGCAGGGCGACGGGCTCTGCCGTCGGTTTCAGGGTGCCGCTGTGGCCGCTTGCTGGTGCGGGGCCACGTCGCGGATCAGCGCAACGGCCAGCGTTTGGGCCTGGTCGCGGATGTCGGGGATGGCGGTGATCTCCCAGAAGGCGGCGCGCGATGCCGGGCCGATGACGCGGATGCGGGGGTCCGGGCGGCCGTCGGCGCCGATCAGGGCGCAGTCGGCCGCGACATCCAGACCGATCCGCACGGGATCGATACGGGCGCGGCCGGTGGCCAGCAGGTCGGCGACCAGCGGCGTCGCGTTGGCCCGCGGGTCGCGGCGGATGCCGCGGCAGTCGACGATCCGCGCCGCATCCAGCGTCCGGATACGATTGGCCCCGCGCGGGCGCCAATGCGCGCGCAGGATCGCGCCGTCCCGGCTGGCCCCGTCGAAGCGGCCCGCCAGCTGCCGCATCTGGCCGCTGTCCAGCGCGCGATGCAGGATGGCCGCGCTTTCCGGGGGCAGGCGGTGGCGGTGCACCTCCCACCAGGGGGCGGCGTGGCGCAGGAAGCGGGCGCGGTCCGCCACGGACATGGCACGCCACAGGGCCGACAGGTGCGGGCGGACGCCGTCGACCGCGTCGCGCCAGGTGCCGCCCTGCGCCTCGGCCCTGGCGGCAAGATCGCGCAGCCAGGACAGGACAAAGCTGACCGGGGCGCCCAAAGGCACCTCGGCCCGGGTGATCGACAGGGGCGCGCCCGTGGCATGCACACGCGGCAGTTGGGCGCGACGTGACAGGGCCACGATTTCCCCGCGGTGGCCGTGGGACAGCAGGCTGATGGCCTGGTCCACCATCGACAGGCCGGACCCGATGATGACCACGCGCCCGCCCTGGGGCGGGGGGTCGGCCTGCTGCCAGGCGCCGTGGACCAGGCCTGTCGGGTCCGGTCCGGGCAGGGCATGGCCGGTGGCCAGCACGGCCCGGTCGGCGGGAACGACCTGGCCGTCGTCCAGATGCGCCGCGACCCCGGCCCGCGTGGTGACCAGCCGGATGCATGTCGCGCGCAGACAGCACAGCCGCCCGTCGGCCGACAGCGGCGCCAGCAGGTCGGTCATGTAGGCGCCATAGGTCGCGCGGCCCACAAAGCAGGCGCCCGTCGCGCCGTCTCCGCGCGCGGCCAGCCAGCGGCGGAAATGATCGGGATCGTCGGGAAAGGCGCTCATGTTGGCGACGCGGGTGTTCAGCAGATGGCCCGGATCGCAGGTCGAATAGGCCACGCCGCAGCCCAGCATGTGCCGCCCCTCGATCACGGTGACACGCAGGGGCGTGGCCGGGTCGCGCAGCAGATGGGCGGCCAACAGGACGCCGCTGGCGCCGCCGCCGATGATGACGACATGGGGCAGATGGGCCGCATGGGGCGCAGACGTGTCGGCCAGGGGGATGGTCTTCATGGCGGGCTCCTTCGCTTGGGTGCAGGGGCGGTCCTACAGGGCGGCGATCAGCAGCCCCGCCCACAGGACCAGGCTGGCACCGACCAGCGTGGGGACGATGCGGTCGGGACGGTCGGTGTCGCGGGGATGGGTGCGGCGCAGATAGGCCTCGGTCTGGATGTCGAACATGGCTACCTCGGGTCCGGTGATGGGGGTCAGGCCAGCCGTCGGGCGGGCAGGGACAGGGGGGCGGGGCGCGCGCCGAACAGGCGCCGCAGGACCCCGGGTCGCGCGGTGCGCGCCAGCAGGTCGTCGCGCAGCGCCTTGCCCGCGGGCCAGGGGCCAAAGCCCGATGCCGCATTGACATGGCCCGCATGGCCGATGTCGTGCAGGTCCGCGCCCCAATGCGCCGCCAGCTGTCGGCTGTGGTCGAAAGCCATCCACGGGTCGTTGCGGCTTGCCACCAGCGTCGCGGGCACGTCGAACCGTTCGCGCGGCAGGGCACCGAAACCGCGGGTGCGGTCCGAGGTGCCCGGATCGGCAGGCGCGACCAACAGCGCGGCGCGCACCCGCAGCCCTGGCCAGCGGGCCAGTAGATGCGCGATGGTCACCGCGCCAAGCGAATGGCCGACCAGGATGCTGTCGGGATGGGCCATGATGTGGACGGCCAGCGTGGCCTCCCAGACCTCGCGGACGGGACGGCCCGTGTCACCCATGTCCAGCAGCATCGCATTGGGATCGGTGCGCGCCCACCAGTCCTGCCAGTGCGGCGCAGGAGAGCCGTCGAGGCCGGGGACGATCAGGGCCTTGGTCATCGGATGTCTCCTTTTATCTCTCATAAGACTACAAGGATGGTCGTGTATTGCGAATCCAAAGATCACCCCGAAAAGGGAACAAGGTTCTATCGGTCGCGGGTGTTGACGGGATAGGCGGTGGTGTGGCGCAGCCGTTCCATCGCGAATTGCGATGTGACGTTCTTGATCGCTACGGCGTCGGTCAGCGCCCTGTAGAAGCGGTCATAGGCGGCCATGTCCGGCACCGCCACGCGCAGCAGATAGTCGATGTCGCCGGCCATCCGCCAGGCTTCCATGACCTCGGGCAGGGCGTCGATGGCGCGGGCAAAGGCCTCGCGCCATTCCGTGCCGTGGTCTGGCGCCTCGATGCCGACGAAGACGGTCAGGCCGAATCCCAGCATCGCCGGATCGGCCAGCGCCACGCGCCCGGTCAGCACGCCGTTCGCCTCCAGCTTCTGAATGCGCTTCCAGCAGGGGGTCTGGGACAGGCCCACCCTGTCGGCGATCTGCGCGATGGGGGTGGTGGCGTCTGCCATCAGCGTGGCGACGATCTTGCGGTCGATCAGGTCCAGGGGCGGGATCTGGGTCATCGTGCGATTCCTTTCGCCGTCAGCATGCCGTAATAGAATATAAAGTCTAGCGTTAATGTCGTTATTAGTGATGACCGGGTGATCCCGGCGCAGACATGTCCAATAAAAACCCCGCTGCCAGGTCGTCTTTTCTTTTCGCAGGGCGCGATCCGCCTTATATCCGGTGGACAGCAACGCAGTCCGGGGCAGGGTCATGATCACGCAAAAGATGAAATACGCGCTGAAGGCCCTGCTGGTTCTGGGCGACGAGGCGCGCAGCCCGCGTCCCGAGCCGCTGACGATCGAAGTCATTGCCAGGCGGTCGGGCACCCCCAAGCGGTTCCTGGAGCAGATCCTGCTGGAGGTGCGCAATGCCGGTGTCGTGGCCTCGATCCGTGGACGGTCGGGGGGGTACACGCTGATCAAGCGCCCCGAGGACGTGTCGATCTCGGAGCTGCTGCGGCTGATCGACGGGCCGATCGCGCCCCTTCCGTGCCTGTCGCGGCGTGCCTATCAGCGCTGCGAGGACTGCACCGACGAGGCCAGCTGCCGCCTGCGTCGCGTGTTCTCGGAGGTGTTCTGGTCCTATCTGATCCTGATCGAATCCCTCAGCCTGGCCGACATGCTGGGCACGCCCGACGTGGCGCAGGCGGTGCTGCAGGACGGCGCGACCGCCTGAGCCGACCGCGATCGGGCGGTTTCGGAGAATAATCATCTCTTTTCACGACCGAAATAGGCGTGATTCTTCCTTTGAAAAACACGAGTATCCCTGTCGTTATTAAGGTATCGCAGCGCCGCACCCGGCCCGAACCGAAAGGGATGACCCGATGACCTCGACCTACCCCCTGACCCATGGCCGCCCGGCGCTGTGCGCCGTGACGCTGATCGACCGCCGCACCGGCCGCCCGCACCGCGTGAACGGCGCGGCCCTGGTCGCGCTGAGCCGCGACCCCCACGGCGCCGCGGCCGAACTGCTGGCCGGGCGCGACGCCCGGCTGTGGGATGCCCGCATCCAGCCGCTGCCCGCCAGCAACCGCTGACCCGGACAGGCCGGCCCATGACCCCGATCGCAGCCAGCATCCCCGCGCAGACCGGCGGCCCGGACGCGGCCACGGCCCCCCAGACCCGGCGCTCCGCGCCGGGCTGGTGGCCGACCGGCCGCCTGACGCCCACCGGCATCTGACCCATCCCATCACGAGGACCATCATGTTCATCCGCCCCGCCATCCTGTCGCTGCTGCTGCTGGCCCCCGCCGCCCATGCGCAGGATCTGCTGAACGTCAGCTATGACCCCACGCGCGAGCTCTATCGCGACGTCAATCAGGCCTTTGCCGCCCATTGGCAGGCCCAGGGCCATGATGCCCCGACCATCGAGACCAGCCACGGCGGGTCGGGCGCGCAGGCACGATCCGTGATCGACGGCCTGAACGCGCAGGTGGTGACGCTGGCGCTGGCCAGCGACATCGACCAGATCGCGGCGACGGGCAAGCTGCCGGCCGACTGGCAGTCGCGGCTGCCGCACAATTCCAGCCCCTACACCTCGACCATCGTGTTCCTGGTGCGCGACGGCAATCCCAAGGGCATCCAGGATTGGGGCGACCTGACCGCCGAGGGGGTCGAGGTGATCACACCCAACCCCAAGACGTCCGGCGGGGCGCGCTGGAACTATCTGGCGGCCTGGGCCTGGGCCCAGAAGAACGGCCGCGATCCGGCCGAGTTCGTGGGCCAGATCTTTGCCAACGTGCCCGTCCTGGACACCGGCGCCCGCGGCTCGACCACGACCTTTGCACAGCGCGGCATCGGCGACGTGCTGCTGGCCTGGGAGAACGAGGCCTATCTGGCGCTGGCCGAACTGGGCGAGGATCAGTTCGACATCGTCGTGCCCAGCCTGTCGATCCTGGCCGAGCCGCCGGTGGCCTTGGTCGACGGCAACATCGCCGATGACGCGCAACGCGAACTGGCCAGCGCTTACCTGGATTATCTTTACACCCCGGAAGGGCAGGCCTTGGCCTTCAAGCACTATTACCGCGCGTGGGACGCCAGCGCCGCCGACCCCGCGGATGTCGCCCGCTTCCCCAAGCTGGAGCTGGTCACCATCGACGACCTGGGCGGTTGGGCCAAGCTGCAGCCCCAGCATTTCGGCGATGGCGGCATCTTCGACCAGATCTATGTGGCGAAATGAGCGGCCGACCCCTCATCAGCCGCACGGCGATGCCCGGTCTCGGCCTGTCGGCTGGGATCACCCTGTTCATGCTGACGCTGGTGGTGTTCCTGCCCATCGGCGCGCTGCTCTGGCAGGGTGCGGCCTTCGGCCCGGCGGCCGTGTGGGACACGATTAACCGCGAGCGGGTCTGGGCGGCGCTGTGGCTGTCCTTCCGGCTGTCCTTCCTGGCGGCCTGCTTCAACCTGATCTTCGGGGTGATCCTGGCCTGGGTTCTGGTGCGCTGTCGCTTTCCGGGGCGGCGCATCATCGATGCGGCGGTGGATCTGCCCTTCGCACTGCCCACCGCGGTGGCGGGCATCGCGCTGACCGCGCTTTATGCGCCGAACGGGGTGCTGGGCAGCCTGGCCGGTGATCTGGGCTGGCGCATCGCCTATACGCAATGGGGGATCTGGCTTGCCTTGGTCTTCGTGGGCCTGCCCTTCGTGACGCGCACCGTCCAGCCGGTGATCGAGGAGATCGAGACTGAGGTGGAGGAGGCCTCCGCCACGCTCGGCGCGTCGCGTTGGCACACCCTGCGCCACGTGATCGCGCCGATGCTGATGCCCGCCGCCCTGACCGGGTTCGCACTGTCGCTGGCGCGTGCGGTCGGCGAATACGGGTCGGTCATCTTCATCGCGGGCAACATCCCGCTGCGCACCGAGATCGCCCCCCTGCTGATCGTGATCCAGTTGGAGGAGTACAATTACGGTGCCGCCGCCGCCATTGGCCTGGCGATGCTGGCCATCAGCTTCGCCATGCTGCTGGCGATCAACCTCATCCAGATCTGGTCACGCCGGAGGATCGGTCATGTCTGACGCCACCCACCCCTTCCGCCGCGCGACCGAGGAAACACCCGCCGCCCGGTGGGCACTGATCGCCGTCGCGGTGGGGGGGCTGGCCCTGCTTGTCGGCGCCCCGCTGGTCATCGTCTTTGCCGAGGCCCTGTCGCGGGGCTGGGCCGCCGCGGTCGCAAGCCTGGCCAGCCGCGACGCGCAATTCGCGATCCGCCTGACCCTGCTGATCACCGCCATCGCCGTGCCGCTGAACGCGGTCTTCGGCATCGCGGCCGCCTGGTTCGTCACCAAGTTCGACTTTCGCGGCAAGGCCTTCCTGATCACGCTGATCGACCTGCCCTTCAGCGTCAGCCCGGTCGTGGCGGGCCTGTGCATCGTACTGCTGTTCGGGGCGAATTCGGCCATCGGCGGCTGGCTGGTGGCCAGCGGCCATCCGATCGTCTTTGCGGTGCCGGGCATCGTGCTGGCCACGGTCTTCGTGACCTTTCCCTTCGTCGCGCGCGAGCTGATCCCCGTGATGATCGAGCAGGGCCGCGCCGAGGAGGAGGCCGCGCTGACACTTGGCGCCTCGGGATGGCGGGTGTTCCGCACCGTGACGCTGCCCAACATCCGGTGGGCGCTGCTATATGGTACGCTTTTGTGCACCGCCCGCGCGATGGGCGAATTCGGTGCGGTCGCGGTCGTGTCAGGCAAGATCCGCGGCCAGACCGCGACCATGCCGATCACCATCGAGATGTTCTACAACGAATACCTGTCGGTCGCGGCCTTTTCCATGGCGGCGCTGCTGACGGGGTTCGCGCTGCTGACGCTGATGCTCAAGACCGCGCTGGAACTGCGCCATGCCGACGCGTTGTCGGCCACCCGCCGCCATTAGGGAAGGACAACCCATGCATATCCAGATCGACGAGATCGCCAAGGAATTCGGGACCACCACCGCGTTGCATCCGGTGTCGCTGTCCATCCCCTCGGGGGCGCTGGTGGCGCTTCTGGGGCCATCGGGTTCGGGCAAGACGACGCTCTTGCGCATCCTGGGCGGGCTGGAGTTCCCGACCTCGGGGCGGGTGCTGTTCAACGGCCAGGACGCCACCGGCATGACCGTCCAGGACCGACGCGCGGGCTTCGTGTTCCAGTCCTATGCCCTGTTCCGCCACATGACGGTGTTCGAGAACATCGCCTATGGCCTGCGCGCCCGACCCCGCGCCAGTCGCCCCCCCAAGGGCGAGATCGAGCGGCGGGTGCTGAAGCTGCTGGACCTGATCCAGCTGCCCCAGATCGCCGACCGCTATCCGACGCAGCTGTCGGGCGGGCAGCGCCAGCGTGTGGCCCTGGCCCGCGCCCTGGCGATCGAGCCGCGCATGCTGCTTTTGGACGAGCCGTTCGGCGCGCTGGACGCCAAGGTCCGCAAGGAGCTGCGCCAGGGCCTGCGCGACATCCATGACGAGACCGGGTTGACCACCGTCTTCGTCACGCATGACCAGGACGAGGCGATGGCGCTGGCCGATCTGGTCGTCGTCATGTCCATGGGCCGGATCGAGCAGATCGGAAAGCCCCAGGACATCCGCACCCGCCCTGCCACCGCCTTCGTGCGCGACTTCGTCGGCGCGTGACGGACGCCCGCCGCGGGTCGATGTCCTGTCGGTGGCGGGTGGTCAGGTGTCGCGAATGCCGCTGCCGCCTCTTGCGAAATGCGGCCAACTCTGCTTGCAGTTGCGCAGACCAAATGCGGTTCGCAATGCTGCGATGACGGACAGGACACAGAGGCTGCGATGACCGGGACGACCCTGCGTGGCAACGTCTATGCGAACGCCATCGAGGCGCTGACAGAGCTTGCGGCGCGCAACGGCGCGGTCCCGTCGATCCAGGAGATCGCCGACCACATGGGCGTGTGCCGGGACCGGATCGACCAGCTGTTTCCCAGCATCCAGCACCTGCTGGTCGCGATGGCAGAAAGCGCGATGATGGTGCTGAACCAGACGCTGATCGACTGTGTCGCGGCCGCCCGCCGCGACGATCCGGTCGCGCAGTTCCTGGCCATCGCGAACGGCTATGTCGAATGGGCGCATCGCCATCCCCGCGAGTTCCGGATCGTCGGGTCGATGCCCGCCGGCAATTTCGAGGGCAACGAACGCCTGATGCGCTATGAGGCGTCGATCCACGAATTGATGATCAGGCTGCTGCAGCGGGCACAGGCATCCGGCCTGATCGCGCGGGACCAGGATCTGGTGACCTTCGTTTCTGTCGCACACACCTTTGCCTATGGGGTGGCCAGCAAGATGCTGTTGGGCGATCTGGCCCGCTGGAACCCCGGATCGTCCGACATCGAGGCCGCCCGCACCAACATGCGCGTCTTCATCCTGCACCTGCTGCGCCCGTCGGGTCAGGCGGTCGCGTGACTAGGCGTGCAGCCGCCGCGCCGTCACGGGGCAGGGCCGACCGTCGAAGAAGGTGTCCAGAATCGTCGTGAAGACCGTGGGGCCATCGACGGCGAACAGCGTGGCCGACGACCGCAGCTTGCCCGCGTCGATGGTGCCGAAGATCGCCTCGGCCGACCGGTCGTCATGGGCCAGAACGGCCTGCGCGCAGGCGACCAGGCGCGGACCAAGCAGCGGGTGCGCCAGGTACCGCCGCGCCTCGTCGCGGTCCGCTATGCCGTACAGGTGGGACATCGCCGACTGTCCCAATCCGCGCAGCTGCGGAAAGATGAACCACATCCAGTGGCTTTCCTTGCGGCCCCGCTCCAGTTCGGACAGCGCGACGGCATAGGCGCGGTCCTGCGCGGCGACGAACCGATCGAGGCTTTCGGGGTCCTGTGCGGGCGAATGACGGGTCATGGGGGTGCTGCCTTTGGGTTTCGGACGGGACATCGGGACAACGCCCCGACCGGCCTGCCGGGTTCACATGGCCCTGGCCGATGTCCGATGGGCATCGGCCCAAGGCGAACCGATCCGTTCCCGCCACGTTGACCCTGCAACGTGATGACGGAGGGGATCGGATGGATTGGGGCGCAATGTTCTTTCAGGGCTGGGAAGGCATCGTGCGGACGCTGCTTGTCGGCACCTTGGCCTATGTCGTGCTGGTGGCTTTTCTGCGCATCGCCGGCAAGCGCAGCCTTGCCAAGCTGAACGCCTTTGACTTCGTGGTGACGGTCGCCCTGGGCTCGATCCTGGCCAGCATCCTGCTGCAGGAATCCATCGCGCTGGCCGAAGGGGCCACGGCGATCGGCCTTCTTCTGCTGCTGCAGTTCATCGTCACCTATGGGTCGGTCCATTCCGCCACCTTCGCCCGGCTGATCCGGTCCGAGCCGAGCCTGCTGGCCCGCGACGGCCGGTTCTGCAGCGCCACGATGACCCAACAGCGGCTGACCGAGGACGAGATCATGGGCGTCGTCCGGTCGGCCGGGGCGCGCGACATCGCCGAGGTCCGCTTCGTCATCCTGGAGGCCGACGGCACCATCAGCGTGTCGCTGCAGCCGTGAGGGCGACCGGCGCGGGGCGTGATCGGAACCTTGCAATGCGCGCCTTTCCGCCCGAAGCATAAGCGATGAGAGAGCTTACCCTGCGCCAGGTCGAGGTCGTGCGCGCCGTCATGATCGCCGGCACGATCCAGGGCGCCGCCGATCTGCTGAACGTGTCCGCACCCGGGATCAGCCGGCTGATCAAGCATACCGAAAGCGGCCTTGGCATCCGGCTGTTCGAACGCAAGGCCGGGATCTTCGTCCCCGCGACCGAGGCGCATGCGATCTTTGCCATGCTGGAGCAGGTCCACCGCCAGATGGACAACCTGAACGTCGCGGTCAGCGCATTGCAGAAAGGGCATCAGTTCACGCTGTCCTTCGCATCCGCGCCCTCGATCGCGCAATTCATCGCGGCGCGGGTCATCCGCGGACTGCGACAGCGGTTCCCCGATCTGGACATCGACCTGGACATCCTCAAGATCGAGGAGACGCTGGACTATCTGCTGCTGGAAAAGGGCGAGGTGGTGATCATGTCGTCGCATCTGGACAACCCCGGCATCCAGTGCACCCCCATCGGTGAGGGCCGGATCGTGGCCATCATGCCCGAAGGGCACGTGCTGGCGCAGAAGCTGGCCGTGTCGATCCACGATCTGGTCCAGTATCCGTTCATCGGCGTCGATCCGTCCGACCCCTATGGCAAGACCCTGGCGCGGCCCTTCGACGATGCCGGCCTGACCCCGCGTCACGCGATGCGCGGGCGGTTCGCCCAGACCATCGTCAGCCTGGTGCGCCACGGCCTGGGCGTCGCGGTCATCGACGAGTTCTCGGTGGCCGAGGTGTACATGGCCGGGCTGGTCCGCCGGCCGCTTGTCGAGCCCGCGACGATCACCGCTTGGTCGGTGCAGAAACGGGGGCGCCAGCTGTCCAGCTTTGCCGAACAGACCGTGACCCTGTTCCGCCGCGAACTGGGCCGGGCGCGGGCACGCGAAAGGTGGGACCAGCCAGTCGATTAACGTCAGGTTACGTTCCGCGTTCAATCGGTATTTGCGGTTAGCCCTGCGATCTGAGATGCATGGGCGACGGCCCAGGAGGATGGGCGCTGATCTGAGGGAGGAACGATGCGACATTTTGTTTACGGCGCGGCCGTGGTGCTGGGTCTGGCGATGCCTGCGATGGCCGAATACCCCGAACGCGACATCCAGGGCATCATCCAGTGGGGTGCCGGCGGGTCGACCGACACGGTCAGCCGTTCTGTGACGCCGCATGCCGAGGAGATCCTGGGCGCCAAGGTGATCCTGCAGAACGTGACCGGCGGGGTCGGGGCCATCGGCCTGAACCAGGCCGACCGCGCAGATGCCGACGGCTATACCCTGCTGTTCGGGGCCGAGAACCCGCTGCTCTACAAGGTCATGGGCCTGGGAGAGAAGGACTACTCGGACTTCGTGCCGATCAACGTCATCGCGCGTGGCATCCCCATCCTGGTCGCCCAGCCCGATGCGCCCTTCGACACCTTCCCCGAGATGATCGCCTATATCAACGAGAACCCGGGAGAGGTCCGTTTCGGTTCGACCGGGCCGGGCGGCCTGCCGTCTGTGGTCACGGCGATGATCAACGACAAGACCCCGATCGAGGTGACCGCCGTGCCCTATGACGGCGACGGCCCGGCGCTGACCGCGCTGCAGGGCGGGGCGATCGACGTGATGCCCGCCGTGCTGGGCGCCGCGCTGGAGCCGGTGCGGGCCGGCAACCTCAAGGCCATCGCGATCTTCGACACCGAGGGCGTGCCGCAGTTGCCCGACGTCCCGGCGATCACCGACACGAACCCGGAATTCGCCGACCTGCTGCCCTGGGGTCCGTTCTTCGGCATCTTCGTCAAGGCGGGCACCCCCGACGACATCGTGGCCAAGCTGACCGACGCCTATGGCCAGGCCACGCAGAACGCCGACTTCCTGTCGATGATGGAGGGACGCGGCTTCCGCATGCTGTCGCTGACCGGTGCCGAAGCCCAGGAGTTCCTGGACGGCTGGCAGAGCCAGACCGCCTGGATCCTGTATGACGCCGAGATCGCCAAGAACTCGCCCGAGGATTTCGGCATCAGCCGTCCCTGATCCGGCCCGATCATCCGCCGCCTCGGTCCGACCGGGGCGGCATCCCAAGGTCCGCGCAAGTCACAGGTCCGACGGAGGGACCCATCCATGGAACCGACCCCCAAACGTCGTCCGGGCGAACTTGTCTTCAACATCGCCGTCATGCTGGCCAGCTTCGGCCTGCTCTATTCCGCCTACGGCATCTCGGGCTTCGAAGCGCTTTCGGCCCCCGGCGCGGTGCCGATGGCCACCACCGCGATCATGGCAGTCTGCGCGATCATCATCCTGGTCCAGACGCTGCGCAAGGGCACGGGCGGCGGGCAGACCATGGCCGCCGACATCTTGCCGCTGATCGTGATCGTGACCATCGCGATGATCGCCGCCTATGCGGTGCTGCTGCGGCCGCTTGGCTTCCTGCCGACGTCGGTGCTGTTCCTGCTGGTGATGATCCGCTTTCTGTCGCGGCGCGGATGGGGCTTCTGCCTGGCCGTGTCGGTGGGCACCGTCTTCGTGATCTGGATCATCTTCCGCCTGATCTTCGCCGTCCTGATGCCTCAGGGCATCATCCCCGAGGGACGCATCGTCTCTGCCATCACGTCGCTGTTCTGAGGGCGCATCATGGACATCCTGTCGAACCTGCTGATCCCGATCGTCAATCTTGACCTGCTGATGCTGATCGCCGTGGGGACCTTCGCGGGCATCTATGTCGGCGCGATCCCCGGCCTCTCGGTGACGATGGCCGTGTCGATCCTGATCTCGTTCACCTTCTCATGGGAGGTCTATCCGGCGCTGGCGCTGATGATCGGCATCTACATGGGCGGCGTCTATGGTGGGTCGCGCACCGCGATCCTGCTGAACATCCCAGGCGCACCATCGGCCATCGCCACCGCGCTGGACGGATTTCCCATGGCCCAGCAGGGCCGCGCCGGAGAGGCGATCGGCATCGTGACCGTGGTCTCGTTCATCGGCGGCTTCATCGGCATCTTCGCCCTGGGCGCCTTTGCCCCGCTGCTGTCGGATTTCGCCATCGGGTTCCAGCCGCGCGACTTCATGCTGCTGGCGATCATGGGCATCCTGCTGGTCGGATCGCTGTCGGGCGACAGCCTGGTCAAGGGCATCTTCGCGGGCGCCCTGGGCATCGGCGTGGGCGCGGTGGGCATGGACCCGCTGACCATCCAGGACCGGTTCGTCTTCGGCATCTCGGAACTGCGGGGCGGGATCTCGTTCGTGGCGGTGATGATCGGCCTTTTCGGCGTGTCCGAGGCGCTGATCCAGCTGCACAGCATCCACACCCCGGCCGTGCGTCAGAAGATCACCGGCATCATCCCCAGCTGGTCCAAGGTGCGTCGGCACCTGCCGCTTGGCCTGCAGACCTCGACCATCGGCACGGTCGTGGGGGCCCTGCCGGGCACCGGCGGCGACATCGCCGCGCTGATGGCCTATGACCACGCCAAGCGCGTCACCCGCAATCCCGAGACCCCCTTCGGCAAGGGCGCCATCGAAGGGCTGGTCGCCCCCGAGACCGCCAACAATGCCGCCGTGGGCGGGGCGTTCATCCCCATGCTGACGCTTGGCATCCCGGGCGACGCGGTCACCGCGATCATGATCGGCGCGCTGTTCATCCACGGCCTGAACCCCGGCCCGATGCTGATGATCGAACAGCCCGACATGTTCTGGTTCATCGTCAGCTCGCTGGCGCTGGCCAACGTGTTCATGCTGATCTTCGGCCTGACTGGGATCCGCCTGTTCGTGCGCATCGTCGAACTGCCGCGTACGGTCCTGCTGCCGGTCATCATGGTGCTGTCGATCGTCGGCGCCTATGCGGTCAACAACAGCCTGACGGATGTCTACTGGATGCTGGGCTTCGGCGTGCTGGGCTATTTCATGCGGCTTTACGGCTATCCGCTGGCGCCCATCATCCTGGGGGTAATCCTGTCGCGGCTTCTGGACGACAACTGGCGCCGGGCCATCATCAGCGAGCGCGAGGATTTCGGCGCGATGATGATGGGCATCTTCACCAGCCCGCTGTCGCTGTGCCTGTTCCTGGCGGTCGTGATGATCCTTGTCACCAACACGCCGTGGTGGGCCCGGCGGCGCGCCCGCAAGGCCTGAGCAATGAAAGACCGGACCATGACCGACACGATCCTGCTGGGCCTGATCGGCGACAACATCGCGGCCTCGCAGTCGCCCCGCCTGCACCGTCTGGCGGGCCTGCAGAACGGGCGCCGGGTGCGCTATGACAGCCTGATCCCCGCGATCGAGGGGCTGGACTTCGACGCCCTGTTCGCCCGCTGCGCGGCGGGGGGCTATCGCGGCATCAACGTCACCTATCCCTACAAGGAGGTCGTGGCGGGGCGGCTGCGCATCGACGATCCGCTGGTCAAGGCGATCGGGGCCTGCAACACGGTGCTGTTCGACCCCGAGGGACCGCGCGGCTTCAACACCGACTATTCCGGCTTTGTCGCGGCCTATCGGCGGATGCGGGGCGAACGGGCGCCGGGGGCCGTGCTGATGGTCGGCGCGGGCGGTGTGGGGCGCGCAGTGGCCTTCGGCCTGATCGCGCTTGGCGCGGCCGAGATCCGGCTGGCCGATCGCGACGCGGCTAAGGCCGACGGCTTGGCCGATGCGCTGCGCCGCGCCGCGCCGGGGCTGGTCGTGCGGACCGGCACTGATGCGGCGGCACTGGCGCCGGGCGCGCAGGGGCTGATCAACTGCACCCCCGTCGGCATGGTCGGCTATGGCGGCACGCCCTTGCCCGCCGATCTGATGATGGGGGCGGAATGGGTCTTCGACGCGGTCTATACCCCGGTCGACACGCCGTTCCTGCGCGATGCGGGGGCGGCGGGTCTGGACGTCATCTCGGGATACGAGCTGTTCGTGGGGCAGGGCGTGGATGCCTGGGCCCTCTTCACCGGCCTGCCCTTGGACGAGGCGCGCCTGCGCGACGATCTGGCGGCCGGGCGGGACGCGCCATGAAGACCTCGATCGCCACCGTGTCGCTGTCGGGCAGCCTGACCGCCAAGCTGGCCGCCATCGCCGAGGCCGGGTTCGACGGCATCGAGATCTTCGAGCAGGATTTCTTGGCCTCGGACTTCACCCCGGCCGAGGTCGGGCGCATGGTCCGCGATCACGGGCTGGAGATCACGCTGTTCCAGCCCTTCCGCGACTTCGAGGGCCTGCCCGAACCGCATCGCAGCCGCGCACTGGCCCGGGCCGAACGCAAGTTCGACCTGATGAACCAGCTGGGCACCGACCTGATGCTGGTCTGTTCGACCGTCCATCCGGCGGCCATCGGCGGCATCGACCGCATGGCGCGCGATTTCCGCGACCTGGGCGATCTGGCGGCCCGCCACGGCATCCGCGTGGGCTTCGAGGCGCTGTGCTGGGGCCGCTTCGCGAACGACCACCGCGACGCCTGGGAGGTGGTACGCCGCGCCGACCACCCGAATGTCGGCCTGATCCTGGACAGTTTCCACACGCTGGCGCGCCGGATCGACCCGACCTCCATCCGGGCCATTCCGGGCGACAGGATCTTCTTCGTGCAGCTGGCCGATGCGCCGGCCATCGACATGGACCTGCTGTACTGGTCGCGGCATTATCGCAACATGCCGGGCGAGGGCGATCTGGACGTGACCAGCTTCATGCAGGCGGTCGCGGCGACGGGCTATGCCGGACCGCTGAGCCTTGAGATCTTCAACGACCAGTTCCGGTCGGGCCTGCCGCGCATGGTGGCCAAGGACGGGCATCGCAGCCTGATCGCGCTGATGGATCAGGTGCGGCGTGTCGAACCGGCGGCCGCCCCCGACCTGCCGCGCTTTCCCGCCCCGGCCCCGGTCGAGCGGATCGAATACATCGAATTCGCCACCAGCGCGGCCGAGGCCCCCGCGCTGGAGACGCTGCTGTCCAGCCTTGGCTTTGCGGCAGGGGGGCGCCATGTCTCCAAGCCGGTGACGGTCTGGCGTCAGGGCGGCGTGAACGTGCTGGTCAATTCCGACCCCTCGGGCTTTGCCCATAGCGCGTACGTGACCCACGGGACGACCGTGTCGGAAATCGCGCTGATGGTCCCCGATGCCCGCGCTGCGTATCAGCGCGCGACCGCGCTTCTGGCGCGGCCGCTGGTCCAGGAGACGCCGCCGGGACAGCTGGCGATTCCCGCGATCCGGGGCGTCAGCGGCAACGTGATCCGCCTGCTGGATGCCACGTCGGACCTGGCGGGCATCTGGCAGGTCGATTTCCGTGCGACGCCCGCGCAGGCCGGGGCCGGGATCACCGGGATCGACCATATCGGCCAGACCATGGCCTATGATGAGATGCTCAGCTGGTCGCTGTTCTACACGTCGATCTTCGACGCGCAGAAGGCGCCCATGGTCGATGTCGTGGACCCCGACGGGCTGGTGCGCAGCCGGGCGGTCCGGTCGGGCGGGCTGCGGGTGACGCTGAACGGGGCCGATGCGCGCCATACCCTGGCCGGCCGGTTCATCGAGGACAGCTTCGGCGCCTCGGTCCAGCATGTGGCCTTTGCCAGCGACGACCTGTTCGCCACCGCCGCCGCCTTGGCGGAACGCGGTTTTGCCACGCTGCGGATCGGCGCCAATTACTATGACGACATCCAGGCCCGGTTCGGGCTGGATCAGGGCTTCGTTGATCGGATGCAGGCGGCATCGATCATGTATGACGAGGATGAGGACGGACAGTTCTTCCAGCTGTACAGCGAACCGCGCGCCGATGGGTTCTTCCTTGAGATTGTCCAGCGGCAGGGCAACTATGCGGGCTATGGCGCGCCCAATGCCCCGTTCCGCATCGCCGCGCAGAAACGCGCCGCCCGTCCCGCCGGAATGCCGCGCCACTAGCGTCGCGGCGGCCCCGGCACACGGGCGTCAGCGCAGCGCGACGTTGCGCAGCAACTGGATCTGCGTGACCGTCTCGACCACCCGATAGGTGGTCGCGCGGTTGCGATGCAGCACCGTGAGTGAGGTCAGGCCACCCACCGTTTCGTGCGTTTCAAAGTCCGTGTCGCGGTCGAAATCGATGGCCCGCGGTTGCAGCGTGTCGGGATCGGTCAGGATCATTCGGGGCATGGCATGTCCGTCTTCGCAAAGGCTGGGCACTGTCGGTCGGCGCAGGTAAACTACATCGTTCATCCTTTGGTTGCATCATGCCAGCCCAGATCAGCCGATTTTCGCCGCTGCCCGATCCTTGGACAGATCAATAGGTGACCGTGACCACGACGGTATCGGAATAGGCACCAGGCGGGGGCGTCGGCTGCGGGGGCACGCGGCCATGGACCGTAACGGCGCGCGAGACCCCGGTTCCCGCATCCGTCGTGGCCAGGCCGTCCGCGATCAGCCCCCATGGCTGCGTCCGGGCCGCGTCGCGATACAGCTGATAGCCCACGCGATGTCCCGCCAGATCGCGCATCTGCCGGCCGCCGATCCCCGCCGCCTGCAACCCGTGACCCAGCCCCAGGCTGTAGCTGGTTCCCGCGGTGCAGGTCACGCGCACCTGGCTGGTCGCATCGACCGGCCGGTCCAGCAGGCCATGCTGACCAAAGTCCAGATCGTCGGCAACGACACGGCAGTTCGGGCGGACCTGGGCCTGCACGGCAAAGGTGAAGCCCGTCACGCGCGTGTCGCATCCCAGAACCGGCCTGCACGTCTCGGTCGTGGCGCGGACATCCAGCGGCTGACGCGAAAAGGTCGCGCTGTAGGCACCCGGCACCGCCGCGTTCTGCGCGCCGGGGATGCGGGCATAGACCGGCACGTTCATGCCCGTCGTCGTCAGCAGCGACAGGACCGAGCTGCCCGTCAGGACCACGGGCTGCCCGCCATGCGTTCCCTGACTTCCTCCGAAGATCGTCGTGTGGGTCGGGTTCTGGTACAGGTCATAGGCCAGGCTGCTGCCCGACGGCCCCCCAAGGCGGCGCAGGCTGCCGAACAGGCCAGCCGAACCGTCGCCCAGTTCGATCGTCACCGTGATCGAGGTCAGCAGCCCCAGGAAGGTCGAGCAATTGACCGCGATGTTGCCCGTGGCGGTGGTCGGGCTGCTGCCCAGGACATCGACGGGCCCCAGCACGATGTTGCTGGCCGAGAAGGTGCAGCTTTGCGCCCGGGCCGGCGCGGCCAACCCAAGGGTCAGCAGACCTGCGATCAGGAACAGCAGGATAGCACGCGGGAAGGGGGCAGTGGTCATAGGCATGGCACCTTCTGCAGATGGGTCAGCACACCGGGTTCGTCGACATAGGCGACCTCGGCGCGGCAGCGCCGCCCGTCGGGATAGGACACCGCGATCACGTTGATCTCCTGCATGCCGGACAGGAACGTCTCTCCGTCAAATCCGACCAGGTTGTCACCGCCGTCATCGTTCAGCACCACCCGTCCCCCGACCTCCAGCGGCTGGCCCTGGCCGTTGACCAGCCCGATCAGCGCCTCGCGCGTGCTGGTCTGCACGCCGAAGGTGACCGTCGCCCCCGACCGGTGGGCCGGGCGGACGACCCGCTGCGTGGCATCGGCGGCCGCATCCAGCGGCAGCCCAAGCGGGTCGATGGAGATCGCGTTGCCCTCGTAGGCGCGCAGGTCGGGGACCAGGATGCGGCCCGACCGCCCGGTGCGGCCGACGGTGCGGTTCTCGGCGCTGACCTCGACCCCGGGGGCGCCGGCATCGACGACGGCAAAGGCGTCCTGGACCGGGCGCGACAGAAAGACGCCACCGCCCGACGCGACGATGGCACCGTCGACCCGCAGGCCCACGGCCTGGGCGCCCGACTGGCTGCGCGCCGCGACCTCGACCCGACCCAGCTGGTTCTCGTATCCCGCATCGGCCCGGATCGAGCGCCCGTCCCCCTGGTCCGCCTGCACCCGCCAGTTCCAGCGCGGGATGTCGCCCGCGCTTTGACCGCTGATCTGCGCATAGTGACGCCATCCGCCCTGGCGGCGTTCGGACTGCATCCCGGCATAGTGCCGGGTTCCCAGGGGGATCTGCAGCTGGACCCCCGCGGTCGTGTCGCGCCGCGATCCGCGCAGCGATGTCGCGCTCAGCGTCACGCTGCTGTCGCCCCACAGCCTCCGGCTGAAGGACAGGCCCAGGGCGGTTTCGCGTGCGACCGGGCCGGGCGCACGGATGTCGGAAAGAAACAGGCTGGCGCCGCTGCCGATCCGGCTGTCCAGCGGCATCGCCAGGCTAACCTGGGCGATCTGGCGGGGAAAATCGTATCGGTCGGTGCGCGCGCCCCGTGGGGTGGCCGACACGGCGGCGACGTCATCGAACCGCCCCTGGGTCCGCATCAGGCGGCCTGACAGGGCGGCAGAGCCGATCGACAGGCTGGTCGACAGATCCAGCAGCGCGCCGCTGCCCCTGTCGGACCGGCTGCCGGCCAGGCCAAGGCTGGCCGTGCCCAGATGGCCGATCCGGACCACCGCCCCCGCCCCCGCCATCTGCAGGCCGCGCCCCCCTTCGGCATGGGCCGACAGGGTCAGCGCGTCGGTCATGCCATAGCGCAGCGTGCCCACGCCGAAGATGTCGTCGCCATAGCGATCGCCTGGCGTGCCGATGCCCAGCCTGGGCCGCCCCACGGACAGCGCGAAATCGGCAAGCCCCGGTTTCAGCAGCAGGTCCGACATCAGGAAGGGCAGATCGACCTGCGTCTCGCGGCCCGTCACGTCGCGCACGACGACGTGCGCCACCCCCGACCCCCCGCTCAAGGGCAGGTCGCGGATGCTGAACGGGCCGGCGGGCACCTCGGCGGAATAGGCCCTGATCGAATCCGAGAAGACCTCGACCGTCGAGGGCAGGGCGGCGCTGCCCTCGAACCCGGCCAGCGGGATCGTGATCAGATCGGGCTGCAGGCCGAAATTGCGCTCGACCATCGCGCCGCCCATGCGGACCGGCCTGGCCCAGGAGGGACCGCGTGACGCGATGTCCCCGACCTGGACCTGCATCGCGCGCCCGGGGAACGAACTGCGCCAGCTCGTCTCCAGCCGCCGGTACCGGTGCGATCCGTCCCCGTCCGGCGCGACGACGAATGCGTGGTTCAGCACCCCCAGGGGCATGAACAGCCGCCCGTCGACGCTGCCCGAGACCAGCTGGCCGCCGGCTCCCGCATCGCCGCGCCAGGTCTCGACGTTCAGCCCATAGTTCAGCACCACGCCATAGCCCTGATCGACCGCGGGTCCGGCATCTTCGCCGGGCGGGGTGTCCTCTGCCGGGGTACCGGCGTCAAGTTCGTGGGGCGCTGCGATGTCGGGCGGGACGATGAAGCGGATCGTCTGGTCGGGCGCGACCAGGCGCCAGCCAAGGCCGGGGATCTGGTCCAGCCTGACCTCTCCGGTCACAGCATCACCGGCCAGGATGCCGCTGGTGCGCAGGTCCTCGGCATCCGCGCTGAGGACGCCGTCGCCCACGTCGGTGAAGCGGGCGATCAGGTTCCTGGGCTGGCCGTTCACGAACACCTCCAGGTACAGGTCCTGCCCCGCCTCGGGTGGCGGGATGTCCTGGGCCCCCGCCGGTCCGCAGCACAGCGACGCAAGGACGGTCATGGCCAGCCACCCTCGGCCGATGCGCTCAGCGCATGGGGACATCGACGTCCAGCGCCCCCAGGTTGGTCGCGGCCGACAGCCGCGCCGAACCGCCCAACTGCCCCGCCGGCGCGATCGGCCATTCCATCGACGATCCGCCCAGCACGTATCCCAGCAGGCCGGGATGGCGCACCGTGGCGCCGTTCGGCGCGCTCAGCGTGACGTCGGCGATGCGCAGGCGGCTGTCCCCGGTGTTCTGGGCCACCAGATGTGTCGCGCCCCCCGATCGGCGCAGCGACCAGCGGACATCGGCGGACCGCACCCCGGCATCGGCGAAGAACACCGGGATGCGCAGTTCGGTGGCAAAGGCCACGGCGCCCGCCTGTCTGCGCGACTGGTCGGGGATCTCGTTCAGGATGACGCGATAGGCCTCCTCTCCGCTGACCGGGGTGCGCGCGACGCGGACGACGCGGATCGTCTGCGTCGCGCCGGGCGCAAGCTGGATCGCGGGCGGGCTGACCACGACATCCGCGCTGCGTTCCAGGCTGTCCTGGGCGCCGGGCTGCAGCCAGCGGAAGACGCGCGACTGGACGGTGATCGGCCGGCTGCCGTCGTTGCGCAGGGTCAGGGTGGTCGCCGCCCCGGGCGCCGGAACCTCCAGCAGCACCGGAGAGACCCTCAACCCCTGCGCCGCGGCCCCGACCGCCAGGCCAAGCGACATCGACACGGCCAGAAGGCCGCCTGCAAGAAATCCACGCATGGTCTGGCCTTTCAGTAGGTGACGGTCACCGTGACGGTATCGGTATAGGTTCCGGGGGCAGGCGTCGCCTGTGCCAAGACCCGGCCGAAGACCGTGAAGGATTGCGCGTCGCCCGTCCCCGTCGCCGGCTGGGTGTCTGCGCCCACGGCATTGCCCCAGTTCGTCACCCGCCCGGCGTCCTGGAACAGGGCATAGGCGATCGTCTCTCCGCCCGACGTCATTTGGCGCACGCTGGTCGTGGCCCCTGCGCCCAGCCCTTCGTTCAGGCCGATGTCATAGGGGGTGGTGTCGGTGCAGGTGACCTCCATCGTGGCCGTGGCATCGACATCCGTGCCAAGCACGCCCTGGGTCCCGAAATCCAGCGTCTCGGTCGAGGTGATCTCGCATTCGGCGACGATGGTGATCCGGACGTCGAAGCTGTCCGTCGTCACCGTCTGCGCCAGGGGCGCCGTCGCCGAAAGGGCGATGACGGCTAAGATCGTCGGAAAAATTTCCTGTGTCATGATGGTTCATATGCTCCAAAATTCGAGAACGCCGATCCGAAGTTTTGCAGACTAAGCAAAAAGCACATCTTAAAGGTGTATTAAGAAGTATCGGGCACAGTGATTTCGTGTCAAACTAAACCTTCCAGTGTGTAACCTTGATTTTGCGCAAATTCCCCATATCCGCGGATCGCCCCGCGGACCCATGCCTTGCCCCTGGCCGCGGCGGTCATTGCCGTCGCAGTCCGGGTATCGAAAGAATTCGGTCATGACCTTGAACTGGAAACGTGCGGGTGACCCTGGCGCCGGATCCGCCGCCACAGATGGCACCCCGCGACGGGACTTGTCCGGCATGGACGTTCCGCCGACCGATTCGGGCCTGATCCGTCTTTACGAAAACGGCGTGCTGCGTCCGACGCGGACGCCCGTCTTCGACCGCGTCGTCGAGCAGGCGCGGCGAATCTTCTCGTGCCAAGCCAGCCTGCTGACGATCATCGACGAGGCGAACGACCGCCAGTTCTTCAAGGCCGAGGCGGGCCTGATGCTGACCGCGGACGAGGATCGCGTCACGTCGCTGGCTTATTCCTTCTGCCGGATTGTCGTCGCGAATTCCGCGCCGCTGGTCATCGCGGATGCCCGGATCGATCCGCGGTTCAGCGGGCATCTGGCAATCGGTAGGTTCGGCGTGGTCGCCTATCTGGGAGTGCCGGTCAAGGACGAGACGGGCAGGGCCATCGCCGCCCTCTGCGTGGCCGAAAGCAGGCCGCGGGACTGGACGTCGGCCAATGTCGAGGTGCTGCAGGCCTTTGCGGAAGGTGTCTCGACGCAGATCAAGACGATGGTCCTGTCCGAACGGATGCGGACCGCCATCGGTCAGGAACCGGGCGGCGCTTCGGCGCTGCCACAGCCTGCCAGCGCGGTCCTAACCTATCACCATGCCCCCGACGGGACCGAGACGATCGACGCCGCGACCGCGGAGACGCAGCAGATCTGGGGCATCCCGGCCGCCGAATACATGGCGCGGTTCGGCGATGTCTTCGCCTTCTGCATGGTCGAGGATTATCCGCTGGCCCGCGCATCGTTCGGAAACTCTGCCGCCGGGATGATCCCGTGGCACCATCGCTGGCGCATCCGTCTGCCTGACGGTCAGGTCAAGTGGCTGGAGGGGCATGGGCTTCCCGCATCCGGTCGGAACGGCGGGCTGACATGGGACTGCACGATCAACGACGCGACCCGCCTGACATCCTGACGTCCCGCGGGCCGGTCACGCTGCATCGTCGCGGGCCAGCAGATAGCAATCCATGATCCAGCCATGCGCGGCCCGGGCGGCGGCGCGCGCCGCCTCGATCCGTGGTCCGGCCTCGGTCAAGGGGCCCGCCTCCAACAGCTGTTCGGGCATGCCCAGATAGGCGCCCCACCAGATCCGCAGCCCCTGCGGGGGCAGCGTCGCAAAGGCGCAGGTGCCGTCCAGCATCACCACAACCCGGTCGGCGTCATTGGGAAAGCCCTTGTCGCGAAGCCGCCGCCCGGTGGTGATCCGCACCTCGGATCCCAGGGCGTTCAGCGGAATGGCATGGGCCGCGCACAGGGCCTGGATCGCGGTGATTCCCGGGATCACCCGTGCGCGCCAGTCCAGACGCGCGGCAATGCGCAGGCTGCTGTCATAGAGCGACGGGTCGCCCCAGACCAGCATCGCCACCGTCCCGCCCTGCGGCAGCGCCGCCGCGACGGCCCCCGCCCAGGTTTGCGCGATGGCATCATGCCATCGGTCGACGGCCTCCAGATAGGGCAGGTTTGCATCGCGCACCGGCAGGTCGATCTCGGCCACGGCGCCGCCGGGGCGGTGGCGGTCCAGCATCGCGCGGCGCAGATGAGCCAGATCCTCCTTCCCCGCGCCCTTGCGGGGGATCAGGACCAGATCGGCCTCCTGCAGGGCGCGGACGCCCTGCAGGGTCAGGTGGTCGGGATGGCCGGTGCCCGCCCCGATCAGCACCAGCTCGATCATGCGTAGAGCCGCGGCGTGACCAGCCCGCTGCCGCGCAGGCCGCGCGCGGCCTTTGCGCCCGCCAGCACCGCCAGATCGACCAGCGGCTCCAGCGCCAGGACCAGCATGTAGGCCGCGCCGAAGGACAGCACCCCCGACAGGGCCTCGGCCCCCTGGCCGTAGAAGGCCCAGAACGCGACCCAGGCCACGATGCCCCCCTGATAGGCCGCCGACAGCGCCAGTGCTTGGCCATAGCGCAGGTCCACATAGACCGTGCCCGGCGCGATGATCCGCCGCGCCACCGCCTGCAGCGCGAACAGCGGCACCAGCAGCGTCGTCACGTTCATCCCGTATTGCGGCAGATCGAACGGCGCGAAGAACAGTCCCTGGATCAGCAGGCCCAAGGCCAGCCCGATCGCCGCCGGCGCCGCGCCCAGGATCAGGAACAGCGTCGATCCCAGGATCAGGTGCACCTCGGACACGCCTACGGGCGCGGTGGGCAGGACCTGGAAGAACACGAAGGTCGCGGCCGTCGCCAGCGCCCCGCGCGCCGCCAGCGACGCCCCACCCTGCGCGCGCAGGGCTTGGGCCGCCAGCCTCAGCGCGTAAAGCCCGGCCGTGGCGGCCGTGGCATAGCCCAGTATCAGCTTGGCGCCGGTGACGACGCCCTCTTCGATATGCATGTCATCCTCCTGTGGCCGTCCACCCGACGGCATGGGGTTGCCTGACATGGCCGGTTTCCTGGCTTGCGGGTCCGGGCGCGGCGTCGGCCTTCCCGGATCGCTCCAGTGGCATGGGTGACGCGCGCTCTCCGCATACAGTCGCGGGGGCGGCCGGGGCTTCGGGTGCCGCGATTGGGTCCACCCTTCCCCGTTCCCGATGAAGCCCGGCGTTTCACGCCTGACGGGCACCATTCAGACGGTCAGATAGACGGGATCGCAGGGCCTGCGTCAAGTCGCGGCCGGGGCGATCAGGTGAAAGAACGTGCCTGACACATGCCCGCCCCCGGACATCGTCCGGTGGCTGCCGGTTTCCTCCACCGCGGCGCCGGTCGCGTCGGTCACGCGGGCCAAGGGCGCATCGGGCTGGGACAGGATCGAGGCATAGTGGAATTCATGCCCCCGCAGCGCCGTGCGACCCAATCCCGGCAGGGCGGTCAGCGGATCGGCGCGGCGGTACCCCAGATGCATGCGGCGTTTGGCATAGCTGGTCTCCAACCCCAGAAGCCCCAACATCTGGTGTCGTTTTCCATCGGCATCCACCAGACCTGCCCCAAGCGCCATGTATCCCCCGCATTCTCCATGCACCGGCCGCGTGCCCGCAAAGTGGTGCATGGCCGTGCGGAACCCGTCGCAGGCGGCCAGCCGGGGCGCGTGCAACTCCGGGTAGCCCCCCGGCAGCCAGCAGCAATCGGCGCTGTCATCCGGCCCCTGATCCGCCAGTGGCGAGAACGGCAGGATCGTGGCCCCGGCGCGCCGCCACGCCTCCAGCACATGCGGATAGACGAAGCTGAAGGCCGCGTCGCGGGCCAGCGCGATCCGCCCGCCGGGGGGCGTCAGCGGTCGGGGCGCGGGCGCCTCGGGCAGGGCGTGATGGGCAGCGGCGGCGATGATCGCCTCCAGGTCGCAATGCGCGGCGATGAAATTGCCCGCATGGTCCAAGATGGTTTGCAGGCCCGCCGTCTCCTCGGCCTGGATCAGGCCCAGATGGCGCTCGGGCAGCACGATGTTGCCCTGACGCGGCAGGCTGCCCAGCACCCGGATGCCGGCCTGATCCATCCCCTCGCGGATCAGCCGGTCATGGCGCGGCGAGGCCACGCGGTTCAGCACCACCCCCGCAAAGGGCAGATCCGGGCGCAGTGTGGCAAAGCCCCGCGCCGTGGCCGCCGCCGATTGCGCCTGCCCGCTGACATCCAGGATCAGCACCACCGGCCAGCCCATCATCTGGGCGATCTCGGCGCTGGAGCCGATGCCGGTTTCCCCCTTCGTCGCGACCCCGTCGAACAGGCCCATCGACCCCTCGGCCAGGACCAGGTCGGCGGGCGGCTGGCCGGTCGCATGGGCGATCAGCCGCCCCGGCTCCATCGCCCAGGCATCCAGGTTGAAGCTGGCCCGCCCCGAGGCCGCGAAGTGAAACCCCGGATCGATGTAGTCGGGCCCCGACTTGAAGGGCTGCACCACCAGCCCGCGCCTGCGCAATGCGGTCAGCAGGCCCAGCATCAGCATCGTCTTGCCGGTCCCCGATGAGGGGGCCGAGATCATCAGGCCCGGCGTCAGGGGGCGCGTCATTCCGGAAACCTCGGCGCGTCGCCCACGGGCCGATAGCGGCGGTCGTAATCGGCGGCGTAAAGACGGCTGTCCTCGAACCCCTCGCCCGCTAGCGCGGGCCCGACCAGGATCAGCGCGGTGCGGTCGATGCCCTGCGCGTCCACGGTGGCCAGCGTCGCGCGGATCACCCGCTGCTCCGGCCAGCTGGCCCGCCAAACCACCGCCACCGGGCAGTCGGGGCCGTAATGCGGGGTCAGATCGGCCACCACCCGATCCAGCGCGTGGATCGACAGGTGGATGGCCAGCGTCGCCCCGGTCGCGGCGAAAGCCGCCAGCGTCTCGCCCTCGGGCATGGTCGAGGCGCGCCCCGGCGTGCGGGTCAGCACCACGGATTGCGCAAGGCCCGGCAGGGTCAGTTCGGTGTGCAGCGCGGCGGCGGCGGCGGCAAAGCTGGGCACGCCCGGCGTCACGTCGAAGGGGATGTCCAGCGTCCGCAACCGGCGGATCTGTTCCCCCATCGCCGACCAGACCGACAGATCGCCCGAATGCAACCGCGCCACGTCCTGGCCCGCCGCATGGGCGGTGGCGATCTCCTCCACGATCTGGTCCAGCGACAGGGGCGCGGTGTTCACGATCCGGGCACCGGGCGGGCAATGGGCCAGCAGCGCTGCGGGCACCAGCGACCCGGCATAGAGGCAGACCGGGCAGGCCGCGATCAGGTCGCGACCGCGGAGCGTGATCAGGTCGGGCGCGCCGGGGCCTGCGCCGATGAAATGGACGGTCATGGAACCTCTGCGATGGCGATGGTGACGGGACCGAAGGTCCTGCGCGGATGGGTCAGGCGGCCGCCCCCATCCAGACTGGCGGCGATGGCGGCGGCCTCGGCCACCGATCCGGTGTTGAAGGCGGCCAGGATGCGCACGGATTGCGTGGGCGTGGCGATGCCCGCCACCGCGACCAGATGCAGCGGCAGGTCGCGCGCATGGGCCAACAGGCGCAGTTCGGGCGCGCGTTCGGGAATGGTGGCCAGCGCGTCAGCACCGCCCGCGGCCTTAAGCGCGGCCAGCAGGGCGGGCAGGGGGGTGCCGGGGCGACAGCCTATTCCGGCGATGCGCATGTGACGCTCCATTGCACGATCGGGCGGGCGGGGGTCCAGCCGCGCATCCGGCCCAGGGGGGCGGCCTCGGCGATGTCGATACGCAGCAGGCGACCGCCGTGATCTGTGTGCCAGCGGGTCAGCAGCGATTCCGTCTCCAGCGTCACGGCATTGGCGACCAGCCGCGCGCCGGAGGGCAGGTGGGCCCACAGCGCCTCCAGCAGCGCCTGCGACGCGCCGCCGCCGACAAAGACCGCATCGGGCGTGCCGGGCGGCAGCGCCGCGGGGGCCGCCCCTTCGATCACCGTGACCCGCCCCCCCAGGCCGAAGGCGTCGATATTGCTGCGGATGGTGGCGATCCGGTCGGCGCGCGGCTCGACCGTCACGGCGCGGCCCCCCGCCAGCGCCCATTCCACCGCGACCGAGCCCGAGCCGCCGCCGATATCCCACAGCACCTCTCCCGGGCGCGGGGCCAGCGCGGCCAGCGTCAGCGCGCGGATGGGCGATTTGGTGATCTGCCCGTCATGGGTGAACAGCGCATCAGCCCGGCCCGGCACCGCGGGCAGGCCGAAGCCGCGAGGCAGGTCCGCCCCGTCGATGGCCACCGCCACCGGTGCGGCGCAGGTCAGCGCGAACCCATCGGCGCGGGTGGTGCGCACCCGTTCAGACGGCCCGCCAAGACGCTCCAGCACCGTCAGCCGCGCCGCTCCCGCGCCTGCGGCGACCAGCCAATCGGCCAGCGCGGCGGGCGCGTCGCCATCGCGCAGCGTCGCGATGATTTGGCAACCGCGCGCCAGATGCGGGCGCAGCCGCGCGAAGGGCGCAGCATGCAGGCCCATGGTCACCACCTCCTCCAGCCGCCAGCCAAGGCGCGCGGTGGCCAGAGACAGCACCCCCGGCGCGGGCAGGGCGTGCCATTCGTGGGGCTCCAGCACGGCGGCGATGCTGCCCCCCGCGCCGCACCAGAAGGGATCGCCCGAGACCAGCGCCGCCACCCGCCGCCCCCGCAGCGCCAGAAGCGGCGCCAGGTCGAAGGGCACCGGCCAGGCCCGCCCCCGCGCGCCCACCCCCGCCAGCGCCAGGTGGCGCGGGCCGCCAAAGATGACCTCGGCCGCCTCCAGCGCGCGCAGGCTTGCGCCGGGCAGGCCGTCCGGTCCATCTTCGGTGATCCCGATGATCGTCAGCCAAGGGTCAGACATGCGACGCATCCTGCTGCTGGGCGGCACAAGTGAGGCCAGCCGCCTGGCCGCCCTGCTGGCCCGCGCCGGTGTCGCGGCGGTCTTCTCCTATGCCGGACGGACGGAGGCGCCCATCGCCCAGCCCCTGCCCACCCGGATCGGCGGCTTCGGTGGGGCCGAGGGGATGGCGCGATACCTGCGTGATCACGACATCGGCGCGGTGGTCGATGCGACCCATCCCTTCGCAGCCCAGATCAGCCGCAACGCGGATGCCGCCTGCCGCGCGGCGGGGGTGCCGATGCTGATGCTGCGCCGCCCGCCTTGGCCGGTCGATCCCGGTTGGCAGCGCGTCCCCGACATCGCGGGCGCGGTCGCGGCGCTGCCCCACGCGCCGACCGGCGTCTTTCTGGCCATCGGCAAGCAGACCTTGGCGCCCTTTGCCGCTCTGCCGCATCGCTGGCTGTTGCGGCTGGTCGATGCGCCCGATGCGCCCCCCTTGCCCGGCGCGCAGGTGGTGCTGGCCCGCGGCCCCTTCACGGTCGCGGGCGACCGGGCGCTGATGCAGGCGCATGGCATCACCCATCTGGTCGCCAAGAACAGCGGCGGCGCGGGGGCCAGCGCGAAATTGGACGCGGCGCGTGATCTGGGCGTGCGGGTCGTGCTGATCGACCGGCCCGCCGTGCCGGACCGGCCGCAGGTCGCCACGCCGGAACAGGCGCTGGACTGGCTGCATCAGACCGCCCCCCGCGGGGTATAGACCCACCGGCCCACGCGCCGCGTGGCGCGGTTGCCGACCAGCACGACGGTGCGCATGTCGGCCATGTCGGGCGTGGCCTCCTCCAGCGTGACCACGCGCAGCGCCTCGTCCGGCGTGGTGACGGCGCGGGCAAAGATCATCAGGCGTTCGGGTTCGCATTCCTCGCGCAGCACCTCCAGCACGCGGGCAAGGCCTGCGGGCCTGCTGGCCGAGCGCGGGTTGTAGAAGGCCATCGCGAAATCGCCCCGCGCAGCATGGCGCAGACGGTGTTCGATCAGCGCCATGGGCTTGAGATTGTCCGACAGGTTGATGGCGCAAAAATCATGGCCCAAAGGCGCGCCCGCCCGCGCCGCCGCCGCCAGCATCGCGGTGATGCCCGGCAGGATGCGGATGTCCGGATCGCCACCCTCGGCCTCCAGCGCCTCGAACAGGGCGGAGGCCATGGCGAAGACGCCCGGATCGCCCGAGGAGACGATCACCACCTGCGCGCCCTGTGCCGCCAGGGACAGGGCATGGCGGGCGCGGTCCAGTTCCACCCGATTGTCGCTGGCATGCAGGGTCAGGCCGGGCCGCGCCGCCACCCGCGCGACATAGGGGATGTAGCCGATCACGTCGGTCGCCTGATCCAGCGCGGCGGCGACTTCGGGCGTGACCATGGCATCGGACCCCGGCCCCAGCCCCGCGACGGTGATCCAGCCGCTCATTCCGCCACCCGCGCCATGGGGCGCCGCCCGTGGCCATGGACCAGCAGGATCGCGAAATAGGGGCAGTCGTCATCGGCCACCTCGCGCAGCGCCTGGATGCGCTGGCCGGGCATGGTGCCGCGTTCGATCAGCCAAGCGTCGGCCAGACGTCCGGACGCCGCCAGCGCGCGGCGCAGCTTGGGCAGGTTGCGGCCGGTCTTCATCACCACCAGCGCGTCGCTGCCCTGCATGTGGCGGATCAGGTCCGCCTCGGGCAGCGTGCCCATCAGCACGGTCAGCACGTCGTCGCCCCAGGTCATGGGCTGGCCCACCGCGTTCCAGCAGCCGACCATGCCGGGAATGCCGGGGATCACCTCGACCTCGGCCAGCCCGGCCAGGCGCACCTGCAGATGCATGAAGCTGCCATAGAGGAACGGATCGCCCTCGCACAGCACCACCACGTCCTCGGTCTGGGCCAGCTGCGCCAGACGCGCGGCCCAGAGGTCATAGAACCCCGCCAGCGCGTCGTTGTAGTCGGGATGATCGAAGGGGATCTCGGTCGTGACCGGGTATTCCATCGGATATTCGACCGCATCGGCGGCCAGCATGCCGGCCACGATGCGCCGCGCCTGACCGGGGCGGCCGGGTTTGCGGAAATAGGCGACGTGGCGCGCGGCGCGCACCGCCCTGTCGGCCCGGACCGAGATCAGGTCCGGATCGCCCGGCCCCAGACCTGCGCAGATGATGCGTCCCATCATTCCCTCCGGCTGGCCAGCGCGTTGATTGCGGCGACGGTGATGGCCGACCCGCCCAGCCTGCCGCGCACGACGACAGACGGCACGGGCGGCGCGGCCATCAGCGCGTCCTTCGACTCTGCCGCGCCGACGAAGCCCACGGGGCAGCCGATGATCGCGGCGGGGCAGGGGCAGGCGGGGTCCTCCAGCATGTTCAGCAGGTGAAACAGCGCGGTGGGCGCATTGCCGATGGCCACGACCGCGCCCGCCAGATGCGGCCGCCACAGCTCCAGCGCGGCGGCGCTGCGGGTGTTGCCCATGTCGCGCGCCATGTCCGGCACACGCGGGTCGCGCAGGGTGCAGATCACGGCATTGTCCGCGGGCAGGCGGGCGCGGGTCACGCCCTCGCTGACCATATGCGCGTCGCAGAGGATCGGCGCACCGGCTGCCAGCGCCGCGCGGGCGGCGGTCACCATGCCGGGAGTGAAGGAAACGTCGCGTTCAAGTCCCACCAGGCCCGCGGCATGGATCATGCGGACGACGACGGGTTCCTCGTCCGCGTCGAAACGCGCCAGGTCGGCCTCGGCCCGGATGGTGGCGAAGGACTGGCGATAGATCGCGGCGCCGTCCCTTTCGTAGTCATGGGGCATCACAGAACCTTCGGCAGTTGATCGGGGTGCAGGCCGCGCAGGGCGGCGGGGTCATGGGCGCGGCCATGGCGGATCAGGTCGAACCCCTCGGGCGTCGCGGTCAGGGTGAGGTCGGCGGCACGCGGCCAGCCGCAGCCCTTGGCGCAGCCGCTGACATGCAGCACCGCATCCGGCGGGATCAGCGGCGCCAGCGCCCGCGCCAGGGGGCGCGTCGCGGCACGCCCCTGCGGGCAGGCGGGCGCGCCGGGGCAGGCGCGCAGACGGTTGCGCGGATCGCGGGGGTCCAGGATCAGCCCCTCCAGCGCGGGCAGATGGCGCACCCCCTCGACCAGCAGCATCCGCCACGGCGTCAGGCGCAGCGGTGCCAGGCGCCCAAGGCGGCGCAGCGTGTCGGGGGTGATCTGGCCGAATTCCAGCGCGACCAGCAGGCCTTGCGGATGCGGACCCGGCTGCGGCGGCGCGGCGGGCCGGGGGGCGGGCAGGGTGGCGCCGGGGGGCTGCACCCGCGCGGTCAATGCGGCCATGCGGCCCCGCCCGTCGGGCGCGCCGCCCTGATCCAGGAACCAGCCGGCCAGCGCCAGCGCGTCCTGCGGCCCGTGATAGGGTGCGGTGCGGTCCATGCCATCGGCGCGGAGCGTCGGGCCTGCCTCGATGCGAATATCGGCTGGGTCTTGGGTCAGCACCGGCGCAGGGCCGGTATCGACCGCAAAACCGAACTTGGCGGGCAGGGCCAGGTCGCTCGCCACCAGCGCCGCCGCCAGATCGGCGGCCAGCGCATCGGCGGCGGCATCCGCAAAGGGCGTGACCAGGATGTTGCGGCGCGTCTCGGTGGCGATGTCGGGGTCGATCAGGCCGTGTGGGAGCAGCGCCACGATCAGCGGCGCATGGGTCGCGGGCGTGACGCCGCGCAGCTGCAGGTTGGCGCGGCCGGTCAGTTCGATCACACCATTGCCGTGGGTCTGGGCGGCATCGGCGATGGCCTGTGCCTGAGCTGCTTCCAGACGCCCGCCGGGGGGGCGGATGCGCACCACCCACCCGTCGCCGGACTCCATCGGCTGCAGCGCGCCGGGGCACCAGCCGCGGATCATGACAGCCCCGCCATGATCGAGTTTCGCCGCGTGACCCACAGGCCGGCATCGTGCAGCCGCTGGAACAGATCGCGCATCGCGGCCAAGGCGGCGGGGTTGGCCTGTTCCATGAAATCCACGATCTCGGGGCGCCCCAGGGTCGCCTGATGATAAAGGTCGAACAGATGCGCGGGCACCGCGCCCGCCAGATGGGCAAAGGCCGCCATGTGGTCCAGCGTCGCCGCGATCTCGGCCGCGCCCCGGTATCCATGTGCGGTCATCGCATCGGCCCAGGCCGGATCGGCGGCACGCGAGCGGGTGGTGCGGGCAATCTCCTCGGTCAGGGTCCGGGCGCGGGGGCGGTCGGGTTGCGTGGCGTCCAGATGGTACAGGCTGGCCCGCCCGCCGATCCGCGCCATGGCGGCAGCAAAGCCCCCTTCATGCGCGGCATAGTCGGCGGCCAGCAGCAGATCCGTCTCGGGCAGGTCCTGCGCGTGGACAAAGCTGTCGGTCGCGGCCAGCCGCGCCTCCAGCGCGTCGCGGGCCTCATGGCTGGCGCCATCCGCCCCGATGGCCCAGCTGGAGGCCGCGATCCAGGCCTCGCCCGCGGCCTGACGCGCGGCATCGGTGAATTCCGTGGGCGCGGTGCCCATGCCCAGCCCGTATTGCCCGGGCTGCGGGCCGAAGACCCGTGCGCCCTCGGCATAGGGGTTCTGATCCGCCGCCTCGTCCCGCGCGGCCAGCGTCGCGGCCCCGGTCTGAAACAGCTGCGCCAGCACCGGGAACACGTCGCGGAACAGGCCCGACACCCGCAGCGTCACGTCGATGCGCGGGCGGCCCAGCAGGGCCAGCGGCACGACCTCGACGCCCGAGACGCGGCCGGACCCGGCATCCCAGACCGGCTTCAGCCCGGCCAGATGCAGGGCCATGGCGAACTCCTCTCCGGCGGTGCGCATCGTCGCGCTGCCCCAGAGGTCCACGACCAGCCCGCGCGGCCAGTCGCCATGATCCTGCAGGTGGCGGCGCAGCAGCTCCTCGGCCAGCTTCACACCCTGCGCATGGGCCGAGGGCGTGGGTACGGCGCGGGGGTCCACGCTGAAGAGGTTGCGCCCCGTGGGCATCACGTCCGACCGCCCCCGGTTGGGCGATCCGGACGGCCCCGGCGCCACGAACCGCCCCGCCAGCGCCGCCATCAGCCCGTCGCGTTCGGCCTGACCGCAGGCGCCGTTGCCCCAGATGTGCAGCCCCTCGCCATATTGGCTCTCCTTGATGTCGCAGACGAAGCGGTCGATGCGGGTGATCGCCTCGGCCGCGCTGGCATCTGGGGGGATGCCCAGATCGGCCTCGACCCCCAGGGCGCGCGCCTCGTCCAGGATCGCGGCGATCAGACGGTCGCGGCGCGCGGGGTCCAGCCCGTCGGCGGTGGAATATTCGTCCAAGCTGCGCTCCAGCCCGGCCATGCCGGGGGGCAGGGCGGCGTCGCGCATGGGCGGCGGCATATGGCCCAGGGTCACGGCCCCGATCCGGCGTTTCGCCTGCGCGGCCTCGCCCGGATCGTTGACGATGAAGGGATAGATCACCGGCATCGCCCCCAGCAGCGCCTGCGGCCAGCAGTCGCCCGACAGCGCCACCGCCTTGCCCGGCAGCCATTCCAGCGTGCCATGCGCGCCCATATGGATCAGCGCCCGCGCGCCCTGCTGCGCCAGCCACAGATAGAAGGCGACATAGCCATGGCGCGGCACGCGGGTCAGGTCGTGATAGCTGTCCTCGCGCCCCGCGCGGTGGCTGCGTTCGGGCTGCAGCGCCAGGATGACCGGCCCGTGCAGGCTGGCGCGCAGGTGGAAGGCGCCGTCGCGGCAATCGGGGTCGGTCTCGGGCGGCCCCCAGGCCGCGTGCAGGTCCTCCTGCAGCGCCTGCGGCAGGTGGGCCAGCGCCGCGCGATAGTTGTCCAGCGGCCAAGCCAGGGTGCCGTCCGGCAGCGCGGGCAGGTCCGCGCCCAGCATCGCCCCCACCGCCTGCGCGGATGCCGGCGCGTCCAGCCCCACGGCATGGGCCTGTTGCCAGTCGCGGCCCGGATAGGTGGAGAGCACCATTGCCACCCGGCCCACGCCCTGCGCCAGCGCGTGCCAGGCGGCGATGCGGTCGACGGCCCGGGCCAGCATCGGCGCATCGGGTCGGTGCACGAAGCGCGAATACTGCAGGTCAGAGTCGCGCGGGCTGACCGCCTTGAAGCTGATGAGGCCCGCGAAGATGCGTCCGTCGACCTCGGGCAGGACGACGTTCATCGCTAGGTCCGACGGCGACAGACCGCGTTCGGCCGCCAGCCAGTCGCGGCGGCGGTTGGTGGACAGGGCCACCTGGAACACCGGGCAGGACCAGCCGTCGAACGGACCCGCGTTCCCCCCGGAAAACCCGGTCGCGTTCACGACCAGCGCAGGCCCGCCCGGCAGGGCATCGGCCAGCCAGTCGCCCAGGCCCGGCGCCTTGAGCGACGGGGCAAAGACGCCCATCGCCGCGATGCCCCGCGCCCGCAACGCCCGGATCAGCGCGTCGATGGGCGCCACATCCGCCGCCGCCAGCCAGCTGCGATAGAAGGTGACCAGCGCCGCAATAGGGCCCGGATCGGCGACCACCCCCCGGTCGGGGTCGTAGAACCCCATCGCGGGCAGGGTCTTGACCCCCGGCACGGGCGCGGCCTGCAGGCCCGATGCGACGGCCATCTGCGCCAGCGCCGCCTGCGCCGCGACCGCGCCGCCCTGGTCGCAATGCCGCCGCAGGACGCGCAGCACCGAGGCGGGAACGGTCGAGATCTCCTCCAGCCGCGGATCGTCGCGGCCGTCCGCGGGCAGCACGGCCAGCGCGATGCCCCGCCTGCGCGCCAGGTCCTGGACCGATGCCAGGCCATAGGGCCAGTAGGCCTCGCCGCCGATCAGACGGATCAGGATGCCGCGCGCGCCCGAGAGCGTGTTCTCGACATAGGTGTCGACCGAAACCGGGTGCCGCAGCGCCACCAGGTTGCACAGCCGCGTGGACGGCAGTCCCCCCGCCGCGCGCCGCCAGCCCTCCGCAAAGGCCCCCAGGTCGCTGTCCGAAAAGGACAGGACCACCAGATCGCCGGGCGTCTGCCCGGGATCATAGGGGGTGTCGGTCTGCTCCAGCCCGACCTGTTCGCGGAAGATGACATGCATCAGGCGGGCCCGGTCATGCTGGCACGGCCTCCAGCACGGCGCGGATCGCGTCGGGGTTCACGTCGTCATGTTCCGCGATCACCACCAGGCGCGACCGACGCGGGGTCTGGCCCCAGGGGCGGTCGTACTGATGGCGCACCCGCGCGCCCACGGCCTGCACCAGAAGGCGCATGGGCTTGCCCGCGACGGCGACATGGCCCTTGACGCGCAGCACGTTCTGCTCGGCGGCCAGACGGGCAATGCGGGCGGCCAGATCGGCCGGGTCGGTGATTTCGGGCAGGTCGATGACGACGGTGTCGAAATCCTCATGCTCGTGGTCGTCGGCGCCGTCGTGATGGCTGGGGCGGGCGTCCAGGTCGTCCTCGGCGGCCTTGCCCAGGCCCAGGATCAGGCGCGGATCGACCGCGCCCTCGGTCACGGTCAGGATGGGCAGGGGGCGGGGCAGCTCGGCCTCGATCGCCGACCGTGCCGCTGCGACGCCCTCCGGTCCGGCCAGATCGGCCTTGGTCAGCAGGATCACGTCGGCGCAGGCGATCTGATCCTCGAAGACCTCGGACAGGGGCGTCTCGTGGTCCAGGCCGGGGTCGGCGGCGCGCTGCGCGTCCACCGCCGCCACGTCGGGGGCGAAGCGGCCCGCCGCCACGGCCTCGGCATCGGCCAGGGCGATCACCCCGTCCACGGTGATGCGCGAGCGGATGGCGGGCCAGTCGAAGGCCTTCAGCAACGGTTTCGGCAGCGCCAGCCCGGACGTCTCGATCAGGATGTGGTCCGGGCGGGCGGGAAGCGCCATCAGCGCCTCCAGCGTGGGGATGAAGTCGTCGGCGACGGTGCAGCAGATGCAGCCGTTCGACAGCTCGACGATATTCTCGGCCGGGCAGGAGGCGTCGGCGCAACCCTTCAGGATCTCTCCATCGACACCCATCGTGCCGAATTCGTTCACGATCACCGCAAGGCGCAGGCCCTGGGGGTTGGCCATCAGATGGCGCACCAGAGTCGTCTTGCCCGACCCCAGAAAGCCGGTGATCACGGTGACGGGGGTCTTCACGAGGTCGTTCATGGTCACTCCTGCGACAGGGTATGCGGGGGGATGCGGGCAAGGCTCTGCTTGCGGAAGACGGCGGGGCGTTCGCGCCACGGCACGATGCCGTCGGCGGTCCCGGCATAGGCGCGCGCGCCCGACAGGATGTCGGCGGCGTCGTCCAGCGTCAGGCGGCCATAGACATAGGACCACTTGCCCGGCGCGGACAGCGCGACGGAACAGCCCTGCGAACAGGCGGAAAGGCATTCGACGGGGCGGATCTCGACGCCGTCTGGGGCGGTGCGGGACAGCAGGTCGTGCAGCCGGGCGCCAAGGCGCGGCGCGTCCGGGCCAAGGGCATCCGTCCTCGCGGCATCGGTCCCTGCGGCATCGGGAACCGGGTCGGGCACGGTGCCGCGACAGGTGGTGCAGACATGCAGAACGGCGCGCATCGCGGCCCCTTCCTTGTTGCGGCAAGGGGCGTCCGAGAGGAGGCGGCACGGGGCATCCGGCCATCACCTGCCGGTCGCGAAACACCCCGTTCGCCCGTCATCGTCAGGTGCTGGCAGGTCTCCCGGCTTGCGGATTCAGGGGCGGATGCCCCGACGGTCGTCCCACCTTCCCAGCCCCAATCGGGGCCAGTGGATCGGGCGACCTCTCCGGTCACGGTCGCGGGGGCGGCTGCGCTTGGGGTCGCGGGTCTGATGACCCGGGGCCTTGTCGCATTCCCTCTTCGCCTGTCATAGACAGGAACCAACACGCCCTCACCCAAACCCCCGCACCCGCCGTTTGTCAACCGCAAGGAGCGACCCGATGACGCAGACCGACCCGATTTCCGCCGAGGATCAGGACCGCCACGCCGCCAAGATGGCCAGGAAAAAGGCCGCCCGCGACCGCATGATGGAGACCAAGACCGGCGAAAAGGGCCTGATCATCGTCCATACCGGGCCGGGCAAGGGCAAGTCGTCGTCGGGGTTCGGCATGATCATGCGCTCCATCGCGCACGGGATGCCCTGCGCCGTTGTGCAGTTCATCAAGGGCGCGTGGGACACGGGCGAACGCACGCTGCTGACCACGCATTTCACCGGCATCTGCCAGTTCCACGCCATGGGCGAGGGCTTTACCTGGGAGACGCAGGACAAGTCCCGCGACATCGCCATGGCGCAGGCCGGATGGGCGCGCGCGCAGGACCTGATCCGTGACCCGGCCATCCGCATGGTCCTGCTGGACGAGATCAACATCGCGCTGCGCTATGGTTATCTGGACGCGGCCGAGGTGGTGGCCTTTCTGCAGGCGGAAAAGCCCGCCATGACCCATGTGGTGCTGACCGGGCGCGGCGCCCCCGACGCGCTGATCGAGGCCGCCGACCTGGTGACCGAGATGACCCAGGTCAAGCATCCGTTCCGGTCTGGGATCAAGGCGCAGGCCGGGGTCGAATACTGACGCGCGCGGGTCGGCGGTCAAAAAACCTCACGCGGCGGTGAACCCTCGGGGGGAGTCACGGGTTCCCTTTGGTATATCCCAATCGCCGGAGCCCGCCTGACGTGACCCCACCCCCGCTTGCCCCCGACGCCGCCCTGTTCCTGGATTTCGACGGCTGCCTGGTCGACATCGCCCCCCGGCCCGATGCGGTCGTTGTCACGCAGGCGCTGCGCGACCGGCTGGCGGCGCTGTACCGGCGGCAGGGGGGTGCGGTGGCGCTGATCTCGGGGCGCGACGTGGCCGACCTGCGCGGACATATGGATGGGTTCGAGGGCATCGTGGCGGGCAGCCACGGCGCCGAACTGTCGCTGCGCCCCGGCCGCATCCAGACCCTGCACCGGGTGGATTTCGACGCGGGCCCCCTTCATGCCGCGGCCCATGCCGCCGCCGCGCCCCATCCCGCCTTGCTGGTCGAGGAAAAGCCCCACGGCGTCGCACTGCATTATCGGGACGCCCCCGAACTGCGCACCTTTGTCGAGGAAGTGATGCAGGATCTGGCCGACCGGAACCCGCACCTGGTGCTGCAGCCCGCCAAGATGGCGGTCGAACTGCGCCCCGGTGGTGTCGGCAAGGACAGCGCGCTGGCGCATCTGATGACGCTTGAGCCCTTTGCCGGGCGCGTGCCGGTCTTTGCGGGCGACGATACCACCGACGAACCCGCCATGGCCGAGGCGCAGGCCCGCGGCGGCTTTGCCATCAAGATCGGCGACGGTCCCACCGCCGCGCATCACCGATTGTCCGACCCTGCCGCGCTGGCCGCCTGGCTTGACGCATCGCTGAACTGAGGAATGCCCATGTCCACCGAACCGCGCCTGATCGTCGTCTCGAACCGCCTGCCGCTGGGGGACGATCCCTCGGGCGGGCTGGTGGTGGCGCTGGAGGATGCGCTGCGCAGTTCCGGCGGGGTGTGGGTGGGTTTCTCGGGCGAGGTGACGGACGATCCCGCGCCCGACCTGCAGGACCATCCGGGCGCGGCGTTCCAACGGCTGTCCTTTGACCTGACCCCGCAAGAGCATGACGAATACTATCTGGGCTATTCCAACTCCATCCTGTGGCCGCTGTGCCATGGGCGCCCCAACCTGATGCGCATCAGGCCCGAATACCTGGATGGATATGCACGGGTGAACCAGCGTATCGCGCGGATGCTGCTGCCGGTCCTGCGCCCCGATGACCGGATCTGGGTGCAGGATTATCACCTGTTCCCGCTGGCCGCCGAACTGCGCGCCCTGGGGGTGGAAAACCCGATCGGCCATTTCCTGCACATCCCGTTTCCGGGTCCGGCCGATTGCGCGGCCCTACCCAACCCCGCGCAGCTGTTCGACTGGCTGTCCCATTACGATCTGCTGGGGTTCCAGGCCGAACGCGACCTTGGCGCCTTTGCCGAAAGCGCGCGCCAGCTGGCGGACGGCGATCAGGTTGCGCCGGACCGCTTCCGGCTGTCGGGACGCATGGTCCGCACGCAGGTCTTTCCGATCGGCATCGACGCCGCGGCCTTCATCACCGAGGCGGCAGACGCCCCCGACAGCGACCGCATGCGCCTGCTGACCGGGGCCAAGATGATGATCGGCGTCGACCGGCTGGATTATTCCAAGGGCATCCCGCAGCGGTTCCGGGCCTATCAGCTGCTGCTGGAAAAGATCCCCGACCTGCACGAGAAGATCTCGTTCCTGCAGATCGCGCCCCCGACGCGGGGCGAGGTCGAAGCCTATCAGGACATCCGCGAGGAGACCGAACACCTGGCCGGACGCATCAACGGCCAGTTCGCGACGCTGAACTGGACGCCGATCCGGTTCATCCATCGGCCGTTCCCGCGTCCCGTGCTGGCGGGGCTGTACCGGCAGGCGCGCATCGGGTTGGTCACGCCGCTGGCCGACGGGATGAACCTGGTTGCCAAGGAATACGTTGCCGCCCAGAACCCCGACGATCCGGGCGTGCTGATCCTGTCACGCTTTGCCGGGGCCGCAGAGACCATGGCCGAGGCTCTGATCATCAATCCCCACGACCCGCACGATCTGGCCGTCGCGATGGCACAGGCGATGCGGATGTCGCAAGCCGAACGCCGCGACCGCCATGCCGCCCTCCTGAAAGGCGTGGTCGACCACGATGTCGCCTGGTGGTCGCGCACCTATCTGGACGCGCTGACGGCGCGGTGATTCGGGCGGGGTGTGCCCAAGGATCGGGCAATACCCTTAAATTGCGCCCGGTCCCGCGGCAGCGCACTTTCCGGTTGACCGGGTTGTGCTGCCTGCGGTGACAGGGGTGCGGGTCCGGCGCATGGTGGACCTATGAAGCAGATGCTTCGTGGCGTCCTCCTCCCGGTCCGGCCACGGACACTTCGGAAAGCCGCCGGTCCTGCCGCCCCCCTCCTCCCTGCGGCCAGGTCCGGCGGTCTTTTCGTCTCAGCCGATCAGGCCCGCCACGTGGCGCAGGGCTGCGGCATAGCCGTTCAGCCCCAGCCCCGCGATCACCCCGTCGGCGCGCTTTGACACGAACGAATGGTGGCGGAATGCCTCGCGCTTGTGGACCTGGCTGATATGAACCTCGATCACCGGGCCCTCGAAGGCGTTCAGCGCATCCAGCACCGCGACCGAGGTATGGGTCAGTGCCGCCGGGTTGATGACGATGGCCGCGGCCTCCAGCCGGGCTTCGTGGATCCAGTCGACGATCTGGCCTTCCCAGTTCGACTGCAGGAAGCGGATGTCATGCGGGGCGGCGGCGTTGCGGCACAGGGCCTCGAGATCGGCCAGCGTCTCGTGGCCATAGACCTCGGGCTGGCGCTGGCCCAGCAGGTTCAGGTTCGGACCGTTCAGGACATGGATCAGCGGCATCGGGGTCTCCTTGCTGGGGCTTGCTAGCGCGGGCGGGTGTCAGCCCGCAAGCGCGGTGACGGGGGCAGCGCGATGGGCGGGGTCGATCATGCGCAGCGCCGGAGGATCATCCGACAGGATCGCCACCGCGCCGGGGGCGGGGGGGCCGGACCACAGCACCGCCCCGTCGTGACCGATCAGCGCCAACCGGTCGCCCTGCATCCGCAGCACGCCGGGCCCCGGCGCTTGCCACAGGACCGCGCCGCCCTGCATCAGCCGCGGCCCGGCATCGGGGTCGTTCTCCAGCCGCACAGGGCCGCAGGTCAGCACCTGTCCGGGCCACAGCGGGCCGTCCATCCGGTCGGTGGGCGCACATTCCCCGGTCAGCCCGCGCGCCAGCAGGGCGGCCAGCGTGGCGCGGTCCCACCCGTGATGGGGCGCGGCCGCGGTCAGGACCACCATCTTGGCCAGCGCCGCGACGGGCGTCATGTCGCCCCCCGCGACGGCGCCTGTCGCCGCGATCCAGGCCCCGGCGGCATAATCGAACGCGCCGACCTGCCCGCCGATCACGCGGCTGGCGATCAGCACGGGCACGTCCGCATCCGCCAGCACCTGCGCGATCGCGCCATCTCCTGCGGGGACATTGCCGGGGCCGAACCCCTCCAGCAGCAGGCCGGTCGCGCCCTGGTCCAGCGCCGCGCGCACCTGCTGCGCCAGCATCGGGGCGGCGGCGCGGTGATCGGCGGGCACGGCCGTGATCTGCACCACGCGCTGATCGTCGATGCGGGCCTGCACCGCGTCCAGCTGGGCCATCGCCCGCGCATGGGCCGCGGGTCCGTCCAGCGCCAGGTCGGGCGCGGCGGGGCCGGGCAGGGGCGCGACCGTGCCCCGGCGGATGCCGATGCCGCGTTCCGCCAGGGGCGCCAGATGCGGGCTGTCAAAGGCCGCGAAGCGTGTCGTCGACACCTTGAGTGCGCGGCACCCGCGCAGCAGGCGCCCGTCGAAGAAGATCGCGACCTCGGGCAGGCGCAGGCGGGCGCAGGACAGTGCGCCGGTCAGGTTGGCCAGCGCATCGCTGCCCGCGTTCAGGACCAGCCCGGCGGGGGTGTCGGTGAACAGCGGCAGCTGTGCGCCCGTCAGGATCACCGGCTTGGACAGCGCCGCGCGGGCCAGCCCCAGATCGTCGAAGACGTTCAGCAGCAGGGGCAGCGCCGCGCCGGTGTAATCCATCGTGTCGGTGCCGTGCAGGATCACGAAGGCGTCGTGGTCGGCATAGAGGTCCAGCACCCGCCGCGCGATCCGGCACCAGTCGGACGGGCGCAGGTCGGTGCTGTCCAGCGTTCCGGGCCCGTCATCCGAAAACCGCAGTCCCGTGTCGAAATGCAGCGCGTCCCCCGGCAGGGCCGCCGCCAGCGCCGGCCCCAGCAGATCGTTCGCGGCGCAGGCAAAGCGGTCCGCCGCCATGGGGGCCAGCGGCTGGCCCGTGCTGCTGATCGTGCCGCCCGTGTTGATGATGCAGATGCGCATGAGGGTCCCCCGTTCCCGGACCGCTATAGAACGCTCAGGCGGTGCCGATCCAGCCCTGCAGAAAGCTGGCAAGGTTGTGCGTCAGATCCTCGGACAGATAACCGCCCTCCTGAACGATGACGGTGGGCAGGCCCGCGGCGCGGATGCGGGCGGCGGCGCGGGCGAAACCCGGGGTGGTGACACGCAGCCCGCGAAACGGGTCGTTCTCGTGCGCGTCCAGCCCCAGGGCCAGGACCAGGGCGCCCGGCGCGAAACCCGCGATGCGGTCCAGCGCGCGGTCGATGGCGTCCAGCCAGACGGAATCGTCCGATCCCAAGGGCAGCGGCAGGTTCAGGTTTGTGCCGGCCGGCCCCACCTCATGCGCATGGCCCAGATAGAAGGGATAGAACGCGTCTGGATCGGCATGAACCGACACGGTCAGCACGTCGGCACGGTCAAAAAAGATCTGCTGCGTGCCGTTGCCGTGATGGACATCGATGTCCAGGATGGCGACCCGGTCATGCGCCGCACGCAGGGCCTGCGCGGCGATGGCGGAATTGTTCAGGAAACAGTGCCCCGCCGCGGTGTCTGCATCGGCATGGTGCCCCGGCGGACGGCACAGCGCATAGGCCGCGCCCGCCCCGTCCAGCACCGCGCGGCTGGCCGCCAGCGCGGCGTCCACCCCACGCAGCGCCGCCGCGTAGGTGTGCGGCCCAAGCGGACAGCCGGTATCAGCCATGTGCCAGCCCGCCCGCCCGGTGATCCCGGACGGATAGGTCTGGTCGGCCTTCTGCGGATGCAGGTTGGCCACGACCTCGGCCCCCGCGCCGGGGGCCGTCTGCCATTCGTCCCATGCGGTTTCCAGAAAGTGCAGATAGCGCGCCGTGTGAACCGCGTGCATCGGGGCGCGGTCGGCCACCGGCGGATCGGTCGCGGTCAATCCCGCGGCGGCGATGCCCGCCAGCAGGCGTTCGGCGCGTTCGGCGGTTTCCTTGTTCGCCATCGGCACCCCGCGCAGCATCCAGAACCGGGGATCGTGGGCGGCGGTGTCGGGTGCGTAAAAGCAGGGCAGGCTGTCCATGCGGCGCAGGCTAGGACGCCCGCGCCGCATCGGCAAGATCAGAAGCCGCTATGCGTCTTCAGGAACTCCGCCTCCTCGGGGGTGCTGTCGCGGCCCAGGATCGCGTTGCGATGCGGAAAGCGGCCGAAGCGTTCGACGATGTCGCGATGCTCGCGCGCGAAATGCAGCGAATTGTCGTTGCCCAGCTCTTCGTACAGCGCCACCGACCGGGTCTGGTCGGCCAGATCCTCGCTGTGCATGAACGGCAGATAGAAGAACTGCCGCCGGTCGGGGGCCTGACCCACGTCATGGCCCATGTCCAGCGCGGTCCGCGCGTGGCGCAGCGCCAGGTCGTTCGATTCGAAGCTGCGCGGCCCGCCGCGATAGATGTTGCGCGGGAACTGGTCCAGCACGATCACCAGCGCCAGCGCGCTGTCGGGCGCGTCCATCCAGTCGTCCAGCCGCCCGGCATGCGCGGCCTCGTAGGTGTCGCTGAAACGGGCGGCGATGTCGCGGTCGATGTCGTCCGACTTGGCGAACCAATAGGGGCGCATCTGGTCCGAAAACCAGAACTCCAGCACCTCGTGGGGGGTCTTGGGCATGTGTCTCTCCGTCACGGCAAGGGGATGTGTTCGTCGCGGTCGCCCGGCGGCAGGTCGAACCGTCCTTGCCCCCAACGCGCCTCGCGCCATTCCTGTTTCGCGGCCTCGATCCGTTCGCGCGACGACGCGACGAAGTTCCACCAGATGTGGCGCGGCCCGTTCAGCGTGGCACCGCCAAGCGCCATCAGCCGTGCGCCCCGGTCGCCCGCCGCCACCGTGATCGCGTCGCCGGGGCGGAACACCATCATCTGGCCGGCCTGGAACTCCTGCCCGGCGATGCTGACGCTGCCCTCGGTGATGTAGATCCCCCGATCCTCGTGATCGACGGGCAGGGGAAAGCGGGCGCGGGCGGCAAGCGTCACATCCAGATAAAACGTGTCGGAATGCATCGTCGCGGGGGCTGTCTCGCCATAGGCGCGGCCCAGGATCAGCCGCGCCTCGATCCCCTGGTCGCGGATCTCGGGCAGGGCGTCCGCCGCGTGATGTTCGAAGCTGGGGGCGATGTCCTCATGCGTTTCCGGCAGGGCGATCCAGGTCTGGATGCCCAGCAGGCTGCTGGGCCCGGCGCGCACGGCGTCGGGGCTGCGTTCGGAATGGGTCACGCCGCGCCCCGCCACCATCCAGTTCAGCGCGCCCGGCGTGATGATCTGGTCGGCGCCGGTGCTGTCTTGATGCTGAAAGCTGCCGCGATACAGATAGGTGACCGTGCCCAGCCCGATATGGGGGTGCGGGCGCACGTCGATGCCCTGGTCGGTCAGGAATTCCGCCGGGCCCATCTGGTCGAAGAAGATGAACGGCCCGACCATCTGGCGTTTGGGGGCGGGCAGGGCGCGGCGCACCTCGAACCCGCCCAGGTCGCGGGCGCGGGGGATGATCAGCGTCTCGATGGCATCGGCGCCGACGGCGTCGGGGCATCCGGGGGTCAGGGCGGGGTTCCAGCTCATGGCGTTCTCTCCTGTGCTGTTTCCAAGGGTGGGGGTTTGCGGGCCGTCGGGCAAGCGTGCAGGCGTTCGGCCCGTGCGAACGCCGGGTTGTGCACGACCCCCGTGGCGCCGAACGACCGCCACGGGCATGTTGGATCCTGAAAGGAGGTCGCCATGACGGGACTTCATCACGTGACGGCCATCACGCGCGACGTGCAGGCCAATGTCGATTTCTGGATGGGCTTTCTGGGCCTGTCGCTGGTCAAGCAGACCGCGGGGTTCGAGGATGCCGAACAGCTGCATCTGTTCTATGGCGATGCCACGGGCGCGCCCGGGTCGCTGGTCAGCTTTCTGGTCTGGCAGGACGGCGCGCCCGGTCGCGTGGGACACGGACAGGTGGCCGAGATCGCCTTGGCCATCCCCCGCGCGCGGATCGGCGACTGGCTGACCCGCGCCATGCAGCGCGGCCTGCGCGTCGAGGGGCCGGTCCGTGAATTCGGTGCGCCGGTCCTGCGCCTGCGCGACCCGGACGGGATCATCGTCAAGCTGGTGGGCGGGGACATCCCCGATACCGGCTGGCCCGCGGCCCCCGCCCGCCTGCAGGGCGTGACCCTGTGGTCGCAGGACGCCCAGGCCACGGCGGCGTTCCTGGCGCGCTTCGGCTATGCCCCCCAGGGCATCGAAGGCGGCGTGACGCGCCTGGCATCGGACCGCGACGCGATCGACATCCGCGACACGGCAGGGTTCGTGCCGGGCATTCCGGGAACCGGGGTGATCGACCATGTCGCCCTGCGCGTGCCCGATGTCGCGGCGATCGACGCGCACCGGGCCGCGCTGACCGATGTGACGGTCCATGATCGGCTGTACTTCACCTCTCTCTATGTCCGCGATCCTGCGGGCATCCTGATCGAACTGGCGACCGACGGTCCCGGCATGGCCGTGGACGAGGACGACCTTGGCCGGACCCTGAAGGTCCCGCCGCACATGACCGACGACACCGACCTGCGGCTGCGCCTGCCGCAATTCGCCCGCCCGGGCGAGGAAAGGACCCCCATGCGCGATCTGCCCTTCATCCACCGCATCCACACCCCCGACGATGCAGACGGGTCGGTGATCCTGCTGCTGCACGGCACCGGCGGATCGGAATCCGACCTGATGCCGCTGGCGCATCGCATCGCGCCGCGCGCCACCCTGCTGGGCCTGCGCGGCCGGTCGACCGAAGAGGGCGTCGCCCGGTTCTTCCGGCGCCTGTCCATGGCCAGCTTTGACCAGGACGACATCCGGTCCGAAGCCGCGGCCTTTGCCGGCTTCTGGGAGGGTGCGATGGCGGCCTATGGCCTCGACCCCGCGCGGCTGACGGTGCTGGGCTATTCGAACGGCGCAAACTTTGCGGGGGCGGTGATGGCGCTGCATCCGGGGCTGATCGCGCGGGCGATCCTGATCCGGCCGATGCTGGTGCTGGACCCGGTGCCACGGGCCGACCTGTCGGGGGTCCGGGTTCTGACGCTGCAGGGGGCGCGCGACCCCTATGGGCATTACGCCCTGGCGCTGAACGACTGGCTGGCCGCAAGCGGGGCCGATCTGGACGCCCGCACGATCGCGGCGGGACACGAGATCGCCCCCGAGGACCTTGCCGCGGCCAGCGCCTGGATGGCCAGTTCCGGGGCATGAAAAAGCCCCGCCTCCGGTCTTGGCCGGAGGCGGGGCGCACTGGTCAGACTGTGTACGGCGCTATAACTCAGACAAATTCGAACCGGTTCCCGTACGGGTCCGCCACGGCGGCGGATTTTTCCGGAAATCCGGTCAAGGCGACGTGATCCAGCCCTGTCCGGCCGTCGGGGCGGGGACCGGCGCCCCGGCTGTTCCAGACATTCGCGGCCAGATGGTGGTGATAGCCGTTCCAGCCGTACCACCCCCCGCCCGGCGCATCATGGGTGCGCGTCAGGCCAAGCGTTCCCTGCATGAAGTCATCGGCCGCGTCCATCGCCCCGACCTGCAGGTGGACATGGCCGATTTCGGTCCCGGCGGGCGCGTCCTGCCAGGGCCCGTCCGCGGCGGCCGCAAGATCGTTCAGGTCCAGCCGTTCGGTGACCATCCGCACGCGGTCGCCGTCGCGGGTCCAGTCCGAGGCAGGCCGGTCGCGATAGATCTCGATGCCGTTGCCTTCGGGGTCGTCCAGATACAGCGCCTCGCTGACATCGTGATCCGATGCGCCGGTCAGCCGCACGCCCGTATCGGCGGCATGGCGCAACCAGCGGCCCAGGGCCGCGCGGTCGGGCAGCAGGAAGGCGGTATGGAACAGGCCCGCGTCACGCGGATCGCGCGGGATGGCGGCGGGATCGCCCGACAGGCGCATCAGCACCTGCCCGCCCGCGCCCAGATCGCGCTGTGCCCCGTCCCCGCCCATCGGTTCCAACCCAAGCGCGGTCTGATAGAACCGCGCCATGCCGGGCAGGTCGCGCACGGTCAGCGCGACATGGGCGATGCCGGTCATGACCGGCCGCCGCCGATCGAGCCGGCAAAGCCCGCCACGAATTCGGCCAGCCTTTCGCGGGTCTTGTCGTCCGTCAGGTTGCCTTGGTCGTCGAACAGATCGCCCGCGCGCGACACCATCAGCCGTCCTTCCCACCAAGGGCGGGTGGCCAGCATCCGCAGCACCGGCAGCCAGTGCGACTGCGCATGCGCGGTTCCGAAATTGCCCGGAGAGGCGCCGATGACGGCCACGGGCTTGCCCTTGAAGACGGCCATGCCCTGGCCGCGCGACATCCAGTCGATGACGTTCTTCAGCACGCCCGGCACGCCGTTGTTGTATTCCGGGCTGACCAGCAGCAGCCCGTCCGCGGCCGCCAGCTGGTCGGTCAGGGTCGTGACCGCGGCGGGAATGCCCGACGCGGCCTCCAGGTCGCCGTCATAGAGCGGCACCTGCGCGATGTCGCCGATGGTGATCGTCACACCCTTGGGGGCGGCCTCGGCCGCCGCCCGAAGCAGGCCGGAATTCAGCGATGCCCGACGCAGGCTGCCGGAAAGTCCCAGGATCGTGGTCATCGCGTCTCTCCTTGCGTTCAGGCCAGGGGTTTCAGCCCGGCCTCGATCTGCTGGCGCTTGCCCTCCAGGAGGGGGGGCAGGGACAGGCCCTCGCCCATCGTCTCGAAGGGTTCGTCCACGTCGAAGCCCGGCCCGTCGGTCGCCAGTTCGAACAGATTGCCGCCGGGTTCGCGGAAATACAACGACCGGAAATAGAACCGCTCGACCTCACCGCTGCTGGGCACGCGGAACCGGGCCACGCGGTCGGTCCAGGCAGTCAGGGCGGCGGTATCGGGCACGCGGAAGGCCACGTGATGCACCCCACCCGCGCCCTGGCGCGCCTGCGGCAGGCCGGGCTGGACCGCGACATGCAGTTCGGCCGCAGCACCACCCTCGCCCATCTCGAAGACATGGACCTGGCCTTGGCCATCGGGGCTGGCATAGTCGCGCACCAGGCGCATGTTCATGACCTGGGTCAGCACGGCCTGGGTCGGGGCCAGTTCGGGAACCGAGATGGTGATCGGCCCCAGCCCGTGGATCTGGTGTTCGGCGGGCACGTCGCTGCGATCCCAGGGCTGGCCCGCCGGGGTAGGGGCGGCGATCAGGCGCAGGCGCTGACCCTCGGGGTCCTCGACATCCAAGGTCGGGCGGCCGTCCAGCGTGGTGATCTTGCCGGCCAGGCCCGACAGACGGTCGGCCCAGTAGTCCAGGCTGTCCGCGCCCACGCGCAGCCCCGTCCGGGTGATCGCGTTCGTGCCGCGACGTTCGGGCGCGGCGGGCCAGTCGAAGAAGGTGATGTCGGTGCCGGGGCTGCCCGCGCCGTCCGCGAAGAACAGGTGATAGGCCGAGGTGTCGTCCTGGTTCACGGTCTTCTTGACCCGGCGCAAGCCAAGGGTCTGGGTATAGAACTGGTTGTTGCCCGGCGCATTGGCGGTGATCGCCGTCAGGTGATGGATTCCGGTCAGCTGCATGGCAGGCTCCTTTCCTTGCTTGAAGGGAATATGGCGCAGGCGGGGCGTTCGCGGCACCCATGCGCGCGGCAACGCCGCGTTCGGTTCTTGCGAACGACCGGCGGCGTGTTAGGGTGCGCCATGACCTGGACGATCACGGATATCCGGACCTTTCTGTCGGTGCTGGATGCGGGCAGCATCTCGGGTGCCGCGGCGCGGTCGGACCTGTCGAAATCCGTGGTCAGCAAGCGGATCACCGATTTCGAGGCCGCGTTGGGCGTCGCGCTGTTCACCCGGCATGCCGGGCGCATCGCGCCCACCGACAGCGCGCTGTCCCTGGCCGAACGGTTGCGCCCGGCGCTGGCCGAACTGGTCGCCGCAACCGAAAGCGCCGCCGCGCCCGAGGCCGCGCTGCGCGGGCGGCTGGCCATCGCGGCGCCAATGAGTTTCGGCATCCGCCACCTGGGCCCGGTGATCGCGGGTTTCGCGCGTGCCCATCCGGGGCTGGAGATCGTGCTGGATTACGATGACCGGCATATGGACCTGGGGCGGGCGGGGTTCGATCTGGGGCTGCGCATCGGGCATCTGAAGGACAGCAGCCTGATGGCGCGCCGCCTGTGCGAGGATCCGCGCGCCCTGGTGGCCAGTCCCGATTACCTTGCGCAGCACGGCGCGGTCGGGGCGCCCGGCGATCTGGCGGGGCACGAGGTCATCGGATACCTGAACGCGCGGCTGGCCGAGATCTGGCCCTTTGGCGACCAGGTCGCGCCCCCCCGGCAGAGCCGGGTGTCGGCCAACAACGGCGAGGCGATGCGCGATCTGGCCATCGGCGGGTTGGGCCTGGCGCTGCTGCCGCTGTTCATCGTCCATGACGCGCTGCGCGACGGGCGGCTGGTGCAGGTGCTGCCGGACCTGGCGCAGGACCCGCTGCCGATCAGTGTGGTCTGGCCGCCGATCCGGCCGCTGCCCCGCAAGACACGCGCCTTTGTCGATCACATCGCGGCGGCCTTTGCCGAGGACCCGCCATGGCAGCGCGGTCTGATGCGTCCCGCGACGGCCGGGGGGCCAGCCCCCCGGACCCCCCGCCCCCCCAAGCCCCTGGAAGGTGTGCCATGAAGCTTGTCGATCCCGATGCGCCGTTCTTTCGCCCGCTGTGGGTGCGGGTGATCTGCGTGATCCTGCCGCTGATCTGGGCGGGGGTGGAGCTGTGGTCGGGCAGCCCTGCCTGGGCCATGCTGTTCGGGGCCGCGGGGATCTATCTGGGGCTGGCCCTGTTCGTGTGGCGGCGGCCGGAGCCCTGAGGCCCCGGCCACCCGTATCTTAGGCGGTCAGCACCGGTGCACCCGTCAGCCAAGCGAAGCCGTTCGCCGGCAGGTGCAGCGTGCCGCCCTCCAGCGTGGCGTTGACCGGGCCGCTGAGGTTGGTATCGCTCGCGACCGCCACCGACAGGGGCGTGCGCGACAGGTTGAACACCGCCGTCAGCGCCTGCCCGTCATGGTCGCGGCGGAAGGCCAGGATCGGTTCGGGCATGTCCAGGAAGGCGGTCTTGCCGAAGCGCAGCGCATCGGACGCCTTGCGGAAGGCGATCGTGCCGCGATAGGCGGCCAGCACGCTGTCGTTGCCGTTCTGCTGATGCGCCACAGCGCGGACCGCCTGGTCGTCCTTGACCGGCAGCCAAGGCGCCGCGTCCGAGAACCCCGCATGCGGTTCGCTCTGGTCCCAGACCATCGGCGTGCGGCAGCCGTCGCGGCCCTTGACCTCGGGCCAGAAGCGCAGGGCAGGGGGGTCGGTCAGTTCCTCATAGACCAGGGTCGTTTCGGTCTGGCCCAGCTCCTCTCCCTGATAGAGGCAGATCGTGCCGGGGAAGGACAGCAGCATCGCCGCCGCCTGCCGTGCCAGCGCCTCGGGGGATTGCGCATGGTCGGCCCAACGGGACACGTGCCGGATCACGTCGTGGTTCGAGAAGGACCAGCAGGAATGGCTGTCGGGGGCATGATCGTGCACGCCCTCGATCGTGTGCCGGAAATGGCGCGCGGTGAAGTCGGGGCTGAGCATCTCGAAGCTGTAGCACATGTGCAGGCGGTCATCGCCCTGAGTGTAATCGCCCATGATGTCGATGGCGGTCTGGCCGCCGTCACCGACCTCTCCGACCATCATGCGGGCGTCGTATTCGTCGGTCAGCGCGCGCATGCGTTCCAGAAAGGCGATGTTCTCGGGCTGGTTCTTGGAATGGACGTGGCGCTGAAAGCCGTAGGTCTCGGGGCCCTTGTGGTCGGGATTGGGCGGGTTGTCGCGCAGCTTGGCGTCGTGGAAGTAGTAGTTGACCGTGTCCAGCCGGAACCCGTCGACGCCGCGATCCAGCCAGAAACGCATCGTGTCCAGCAGCGCGTCCTGGACCGCGTGGTTCCACATGTTCAGGTCGGGCTGCTCGATCAGGAAGTTGTGCAGGTAGTACTGGCGCCGGCGCGGCTCCCATTCCCAGGCCGGGCCGCCGAAGACGGAGGGCCAGTTCGTGGGCGGCGTGCCGTCGGGCTTGGGGTCGGCCCAGACATACCAGTCGGCCTTGGGGTTGGTGCGGTCGCGGCGGCTCTCCTCGAACCAGGGATGCTTGTCGCTGGAATGGCTGATGACCTGGTCGATGATGACCTTCAGGCCCAGGGCGTGCGCGCGGGCGACCATGGCGTCGAAATCGGCCATGCTGCCGAACAGCGGGTCGACCCCGGTATAGTCGGACACGTCATAGCCCATGTCCTTCTGCGGCGAGGTGAAGAAGGGCGACAGCCAGATCGCATCCACACCAAGGCCCGCCACATGGTCCAGCCGGCGCGTGATGCCCGGCAGGTCGCCGATGCCGTCGCCGTCACTGTCCTGAAAACTGCGGGGATAGATCTGATAGATCACCGCGTCGCGCCACCATTCCGCCATCATCGATACCTTTCCGGAAAATCCTGTCGTCGCGGATGACTATAGCGGGATCAAAAAGGAGGTGTTAGCGTTAACCAGACGATTGCCCGAATCTGTGATCGGGCTAAGGTGGGCCGCATGGACAAAAGCAAGAATCCTCCGCATGTTAGCCCCGAAGATCAGGCCCTGCTGGCCCAGGGGCGATGTTCGCAACCGTTTTCAATTCTGGGACCGCGCCCGTTCGGCGACGGTCAGTGGCTGACCGTCTATCACCCTGACCTGGCCGCACTGTCGGCCGTGGGGCCCGATGGAGAGGCGGATCTGCCGCGCGTGGCGGGCGATCTGTTCGCCGGCCCGATCCCGGCCGGTCCCTATCGGCTGAAGGCCCGGTCGGGCGGCGGCGTCGAATGGACCTTCGACGACCCCTATCGGTTCGCGCCCGTGCTGGGCGAGATGGACCTGCACCTGCTGGCCGAAGGCACGCACAAGCGGCTGTGGCAGGTGCTGGGCGCGCATGTGACCACCCATCAGGGCGTCGCAGGGACCCGCTTTGCGGTCTGGGCGCCCAATGCGCGGCGGGTGTCGGTCGTGGGCCAGTTCAACGGGTGGGACGGCCGGCGCCATCCGATGCGCCGCGTGGGCCAGGGGTTCTGGGAGATCTTCCTGCCCGACCTGGGCGAGGGCACCCTCTACAAGTACGAGGTCCTGGACGCCCATGGCGGGGTCATGCTGAAGGCCGACCCGGTGGGTTTCGGCAGCCAGCATCCGCCAGAAAAGGCCAGCGTGGTGCGCGACATCACCGGCTATGGCTGGAAGGACGCCGAATGGATGGCGCGGCGCGCGCGGGCGCAGGATCGCCGCGCCCCCATCAGCATCTATGAGGTCCATCCGGGCAGCTGGCGGCGCAAGTACGACGATGGCGGGCGGCCGCTCTCCTATCAGGAGATGGCGCGGGATCTGGTCGCCTATGCCAAGGACATGGGCTTCACCCATCTGGAGCTGATGCCGGTCAGCGAATTTCCCTTTGACGGGTCATGGGGCTATCAGCCGGTGGGCCTTTATGCGCCGACGATCCGGTTCGGCCCGCCGCATGAGTTCCGCGACCTGGTCGATGCGGCGCACCAGGCGGGGCTGGGGGTGCTGCTGGACTGGGTGCCGGGGCATTTCCCGACCGACGCGCATGGCCTGGCCCGCTTCGACGGGACCGAGCTTTACGAACATGCCGACCCGCGCGAGGGGTTCCACCAGGACTGGAACACGCTGATCTACAACTATGGCCGGACCGAGGTGCAGAACTTCCTGACCGCCAATGCGGTCTACTGGCTGGACGAATACCATATCGACGGGCTGCGCGTGGATGCGGTGGCGTCGATGCTGTACCGCGACTATTCCCGCAAGGCCGGCGAATGGGTTCCGAACAAGGATGGCGGGCGCGAGAACTACGAGGCGATCGCCTTCCTTCAGAACATGAACATCGAGGCTTACGGCGAACAGCCCGGCATCATGACCGTGGCCGAGGAGAGCACGTCATTCCCCAAGGTGTCGGCCCCGGTCGATGCGGGGGGGCTGGGCTTTGGCTTCAAGTGGAACATGGGCTGGATGAACGACACCCTGCGCTACATGAGCCGCGATCCGGTCCACCGCCGCTATCACCACGACCTGATGAGCTTTGGGCTGATGTACGCCTTCAGCGAGAACTTCATCCTGCCGATCAGCCATGACGAGGTCGTCCACGGCAAGGGCAGCCTGCTGCACAAGATGCCCGGCGACGAATGGCAGCAGTTCGCCAACCTGCGCGCCTATTACGGCTTCATGTGGGGGCATCCGGGGAAGAAGCTGCTGTTCATGGGCTGCGAGTTCGGCCAGCCCGAGGAGTGGAACCACAACGGAGAGCTGAACTGGCACGCCGCCGGGCAGCCGATGCACCAGGGCGTGCAGGCGCTGGTGCGCGACCTGAACGCGCTCTATCGCGACACCCCCGCCCTGCACGTCAAGGATGCCGAGCCAGAGGGGTTCCAGTGGATCGCGACCGATCCCGCGCAATCGACCTATTCCTGGATCCGGCGCGGCGATGCGGGCGATCCGCCGGTTGTGGTGGTCTGCAACTTCACCCCCGTCCCGCGCCCCGGCTTCCGCATCGGGGTGCCGCAGGCGGGGCGCTGGCGCGAGGCGTTGAACACCGATGCCACCGCCTATGGCGGCAGCGGCATGGGCAATCTGGGCGGCGTCGTGGCGGACGGGGAACCGCAGGACGGTCAGCCGGCTTCGATGGCTGTGACCCTGCCGCCCCTGTCCGTGGTGATCTTCGTGGCGGCAGGTTGAAATCATGAGGGAGGAGAGGACCATGGTGGAAACGCAACGGCTGACGCGCCGGGCGATGGCATTCGTGCTGGCGGGGGGCCGGGGCAGTCGCCTGACGGAGCTGACCGACCGGCGCGTCAAGCCCGCCGTCTATTTCGGCGGCAAGACCCGCATCATCGACTTTGCCCTGTCGAACGCGATGAACTCCGGCATCCGCAAGATCGCCATCGCCACACAGTACAAGGCCCACAGCCTGATCCGGCATTGCCAGCGCGGCTGGAACTTCTTCCGGGCCGAACGCAACGAGTTCCTGGACATCCTGCCCGCCAGCCAGCGCACGTCCGAGGACCATTGGTACCGCGGCACGGCCGATGCGGTTACCCAGAACATCGACATCGTGGACGATTACGACGTCGATTACATCGTCATCCTGGCGGGCGACCACATCTACAAGATGGACTACGAGATCATGCTGCGCGAGCATGTCGAAAGCGGCGCGGACGTCACCGTGGGCTGCCTGACCGTGCCCCGGATGGAGGCCACGGCCTTTGGCGTGATGGACGTGGACGCCACGGGCCGGATCGTGTCCTTCCTGGAGAAGCCCGCCGATCCGCCCGCCATGCCGGGCGAGCCGGACAAGGCGCTGGCGTCGATGGGCATCTATGTCTTCAACTGGGCCTTCCTGCGCGACCTGCTGCTGCGCGATGCGCAGGACCCCAATTCCAGCCATGATTTCGGCACCGACCTGATCCCCGACATCGTCAAGAACGGCAAGGCGATGGCGCATCGGTTCGACACGTCCTGCGTGCGCGAGGCGCATGCGCCGGCCTATTGGAAGGACGTGGGCACGGTCGACGCCTTCTGGCAGGCCAACATCGCCCTGACCGACTTTACCCCGGACCTGAACCTGTGGGACCGCGACTGGCCAATCTGGACCTATTCCGAAAGCGTGCCGCCCGCCAAGTTCATCCATGACGAAACGGACCGCCGCGGCCTTGCCGTGTCATCGATGGTGTCCGGGGGCTGCATCATCTCGGGGACCGAGGTGCGCAATTCGCTGCTGTTCACCGAGGTGCACACGAACAGCTATGCGGTCCTGGATCACGCGGTGGTGCTGCCCTACGTGACGGTGAACCGCCATGCCCGGCTGCGCAACGTCGTCATCGACAGCCGCGTGGTCATCCCCGAGGGCCTGATCGTCGGAGAGGACCCCGAAGCCGATGCCCGCTGGTTCCGCGTCAGCGAGGGCGGCGTGACCCTGATCACCCAGGACATGCTGGACCGGCGGGCGGCATCCCTGTGATGCGGGTGCTGTCGGTCGCCTCCGAGATCGCCCCCCTGGTCAAGACCGGGGGGCTTGCCGACGTCACGGGCGCGCTGCCCGCCGCCCTGGCGGGCGTGGGCGTCCACATGCGCAGCCTGGTCCCCGGCTATCCGGCGGTGATGGCCGCGCTGCAGGAAGCCGAGGCCGTTCATGCCTTCGACGACCTGTTCGGCGGGCCCGCGGTCCTGCTGCAGGGGCGGGGCGCGGGGCTGGACCTGCTGGTGATCGACGCACCCCATCTGTATGGCCGTCCCGGCAACCCCTATCTGGGCCCCGACGGGCGCGACTGGCCGGATAACCCGGAACGCTTTGCCGCGCTGTCCTGGGTGGGCGCGCATGTCGCGGCCCATGGCGCGGCCGGATGGGGCCCCCAGGTGCTGCACGGTCACGACTGGCAGGCGGGTTTCATGACCGAATACCTGCCGCGCATGGGCGGGGCCGATGTGCGGACGGTGCTGACCATCCACAACATCGCCTTTACCGGGTCGACCGATCCGGGGCGGCTGCATTCGCTGCGCCTGGACCCCGCGCGGTTCTACAGCGAGGGGTACGAGTTCTGGGGCGGCATCTCGGCGCTGAAGGCCGGGCTGATGGGCGCAGACGCGCTGACGACCGTGTCGCCCAGCTATGCGGATGAATTGATGACGCCCGAATTCGGCATGGGGCTGGACGGGGTCATGCGCCACCGGCAGGCAGCCCTGACCGGCATCCTGAACGGCATTGACGAACAGGCCTGGGACCCTGCGACCGACCCGGCCATCGTTCCTTTCGCCGACCCGGCGGGCAAGGCCGCCGCCAAGGCCGCGTTGCAGGCGGAGCTGGGCCTGCCGCAGGCGGAGGGGCCGCTTTGCGTGATCGTGTCGCGGATGACCCATCAGAAAGGACTGGACCTGGTGCTGGAGACGCTGCCCGCGCTGATGGCGGCGGGCGGGCAGCTGGCGGTCCTGGGGTCGGGCGATCCGGGCCTGGAACAGGCGTTCCGGCAGGCGGCGGCGGATCCAAACGTGGCCGTGCGCATCGGTTATGACGAGGCGTTCTCTCATCGGCTGATCGCAGGGGGGGACGCGATCCTGGTGCCGTCGCGGTTCGAACCCTGCGGGCTGACGCAGATGTACGGACTGCGCTATGGCACCATCCCGGTCGTCGCGCTGACCGGCGGGCTGGCCGACACGGTCATCAACGCCTCGCCCGCGGGGCTGGCGCGCGGCGTGGCCACGGGCATCCAGTTCGCGCCCGTCACGGCGGTGGCGCTGCGCGGGGCGCTGATGCGGCTGGCGACCCTCTACGCGGACCGGGACACTTGGTCCCGGATGCAGGCCAACGCCATGGCCCATCCCGTCGGGTGGGGGCAGTCGGCCCGTGCCTATGCCGATCTCTATGCAAGGCTGACCCATCCGTCATGATCCAGACCATCGCGATGACCGCAGGGCGCCCCACGCCCCTGGGTGCGACCTTCGACGGCGCGGGGGTGAACTTTGCGGTGTTTTCTCAGCATGCCGAACGCGCCGTGCTGTGCCTGTTCGACGAACGCAACCGAGAGACGCGGGTCGATCTGCCCGAACGCGAGGGCCATGTCTGGCACGGCCATGTCGAGGAGCTGCGCCCAGGCCAGAAATACGGCTTTCGGATGCACGGCCCCTATCGCCCCCACGAAGGGCATCGCTTCAACGCGCGCAAGCTGTTGATCGACCCCTATGCCAAGCGGCTGACGGGACGGCCCGCCGCGCATGACGCGTTGATGGGATACCGGGTCGGGCATCACGATGCCGACCTGTCCTTCGACCGCCGCGACAGCGCGCAGCACATGCCGAAGTCGGTGGTCGTGGACCCCAGCTTCGCCTGGGGCGACGACCGTGCCCTGCACCGGCCCCTGTCGGAAACGGTGATCTATGAGGCGCATGTCAAGGGACTGACCGCGGGGCGCACCGATATCGGGCATCGCGGCAGCTATCTGGCGATGGCGTCCGAACCCGTGCTGGATCACCTGACGCGGCTTGGCGTCACCGCGATCGAGCTGCTGCCCGTCCATGCCTTTGCCGACGACCGCTTTCTGACCGACAGGAAGCTGACGAATTTCTGGGGCTACATGTCCTATGGGTTCTTCGCGCCGGAACCGCGCTACATGCAGACGGGCGACATCGCCGAATTCCAGCAGATGGTCGCACGGTTCCACAAGGCCGGGATCGAGGTGATCCTGGACGTCGTCTACAACCACACCGCCGAAGGGAACGAACTGGGCCCGACCCTGTCGTTCCGCGGGCTGGACAACGCGTCCTATTACCGCCTGGCAGAGGATCGGCGGTTCTATGTCAACGATGCGGGCACCGGCAACGTGCTGAACCTGGACAGCCCCTTCACGCTGCGGCTGGTCATGGATTCGCTGCGATACTGGGTCGAGGTGATGCATGTGGACGGGTTCCGCTTTGACCTGGCATCCGTGCTGGGGCGCACGCGCGGCGTGTTCGACCGCGACGCGCCGCTGTTCCGCGCCATCCGCCAGGACCCGGTCCTCAACCGCGTCAAGCTGATCGCGGAACCTTGGGACATCGGGCCGGGCGGATACCAGCTGGGCGCATATCCGGTGCCCTTCGCGGAATGGAACGACCGCTATCGCGACCAGATCCGCGGGTTCTGGCGGGGCGATCCCGGCCTGATCGGCAAGCTGGCCAAGCGCGTGGCGGGATCGGCCGCGCGGTTCGACCATGACGGTCGCCCCGCGACCAGTTCGGTGAATTTCGTGGCCGCCCACGACGGCTTCACGCTGATGGACACGGTCAGCTTCAACGACAAGCACAACGAGGCCAACGGCGAGGAGAACCGCGACGGCCACAACCACAACCTGTCCGACAACATGGGCGCCGAAGGCCCGACCGACGATCCCGCGATCACCGCCGCGCGCGACCGCCGCCGCCGCAACCTGATCGCCACGCTGATGCTGTCCCAAGGCACGCCCATGCTGCTGGCCGGCGACGAGCTGGGAAACAGCCAGGGCGGCAACAACAACGCCTATGCCCAGGACAACCCGACGGGGTGGGTCGATTGGGACGGCGCGGACCCGGCCTTCCTTGACTTCGTGCGACGCGTCATCGCGTTCCGGCGCGCGCATCCGATTTTGCGGCAGAAGCGGTTCCTGCACAGCCAGCCGCGCGAACAGGACGGGCTGCCCGACCTGTTCTGGCGCCGGGCCGATGGCGCGCCGATGACGCCCGACGACTGGAACGACCCCGACCGCCGCCTGCTGGCGGCCGAGATGCGCATGGCATCCGGCACGCCCGCCTATGCGGCCCTGCCGGGAGCAGTCTTCCTGGTCTTCAACAACGGCCCCGAGGCGCAGGTCCGCCTGCCCGACGCGCCCGAGGGCCGCTGGCGCCGCCGCCTGGACAGCGCGCGGGACGACGACCCGGACCTGTCTGCCCAGGACCTTGAACCCATCGCCGCCGACAGCGTCGCGGCCTTCGTGCTGATCACCCCGAGCGTATCATGACCCAAGCCCCCTCGATCTTCGACATGCGCCTCGCGCGCAGCGCGCCCGACCTGTGGCCCATGCTGGAACGCCTGTACGGCGATCGCCCCGACTACGACGCCTTCTGCGCCGAGCTGGAGGCCGCGCTGCGCGAGGGCTGGGCCGTGCGTCCCGCCGACCTGAAGCGCCTGGACCTGACGCGCGACCTGGAGCCCGACTGGTTCCAGCGGTCTGGCATGGCGGGCTATGTCTTCTACATCGACCGCTTTGCGGGGACGCTGTCCGGCGTGCATGGCCGGCTGGATTACCTGCGCGATCTGGGCATCAGCTATGTCCACCTGATGCCCTGCCTGATGCCGCGCCCGGGCGACAGCGACGGCGGTTATTCGGTGATGGACTATCGCCAGATCAACCCGGCCTTCGGGCGCATGGCCGACCTGACGCGGCTGGCGGGCAGCCTGCGCGAACGGGGCATGTCGCTGTGTGTCGATCTGGTGCTGAACCACACCGCGCAGGAACACGAATGGGCGCGGCGCGCGGCGGCGGGTGATCCGGAATACCAGGACATGTACCTGATGTTCGACGACGACACGCTGCCCCGCGCCTATGAGGCGTCGCTGATCGAGATCTTTCCCGAGACCGCGCCGGGCAGCTTCACCCATCACCCCGAATTCGGCAAATGGGTCTGGACCACGTTCAACGCCCATCAATGGGACCTGAACTGGGCCAATCCGCGGGTGTTCCTGGAGATTGTGCGGATCATGCTGAACCTGACCAACAAGGGGGTCGATGTTCTGCGCCTGGACGCGGTGGCCTTCATGTGGAAGCGCATGGGCACCACCTGCCAGTCCCAGCCCGAAGTCCACCTGATCCTGCGCGCCTTGCGCGCCTGCACCCGGATCGCGGCCAGTGCGGTGATCCACCTGGAGGAGGCCATCGTCGGCCCGGCCGAGATGCTGACCTATTTCGGGCGCGGCGAACATGACGGGCGCGAGGGGAACCTCTGCTATCACAACAGCCTGATGGTCCAGTACTGGTCGGCCCTGGCCACGCGCGACACGCGGCTGATGACGCATGTGCTGCGCACGCATTTCCCGCCCGTGCTGACGAACGCGACTTATGCAACGTACATCCGCTGTCACGACGACATCGGATGGGCGATCACCGATGAAGACGCGGGCGCCCTAGGCCTGTCGGGGGCGGCGCATCGCGCCTTCCTGTCGGATTTCTATGACGGCAGCTATCCGGGCAGCTTCGCCCGCGGCGTGCTGTTCCAGGAGAACCCCGAGACCGGCGACAAGCGCATCGCCGGCAGCTTTGCCGCGTTGGCTGGGCTGGAGGCCGGTCTGGCCGCGGGCGATCCGCTGGTGGTCGACCGGGCCGTGGACCGGATCCTGCTGGGCCATGCGCTGATCGCGTCCTTTGGCGGCATCCCCCTGATCTACATGGGGGACGAACTCGCGATGGTGAACGACCACGGCTATCTGGACGTGCCCGAGCATGCGCATGACAGCCGCTGGATCAACCGCCCCGCCATGGACTGGGACCGCGCCGCCCGCGCAAGCGCCGACCCGGACACGCCCGAGGGGCGCGTTCTGCACGGCACCCGCGCCATCCTGGCCGCGCGCCGGTCCTGCGACCGCCTGCATGGCGGGCATCCGACCGAAATTCTGGACTGCGGCAACGCCGCGCTGCTGGCATTCGCACGCCGCGCGCCCCAAGGCGGCATTCTGTGTCTTTTCAACTTCACGGAAAGCTGGCAACAGGTCAGCGGCGACTGGTTGCGCTTTCAAGGCGTGACGGACATGCGCGACATTCTGTCGGACGCGACGGTGACGCTGCATGACGACATGCTGGCATTGCCACCCTATGGCCGCGTCTGGTTGTCCTGATTTTTCCCTGCGCAAGAGGCGGAATGTGACCCAATCCCTGTCGGCACAGGATCTGCGCGATCAGATCCTGCATCACCTGACCCACACCCAGGGCCGCGGCCCGGAATTCGCAACCGTTTTCGATTGGCGCCTTGCCGTCAGCTATACGGTGCGCGACCTGATGGTCGGCCCCTGGGTCGGCGCCATCCGTGCCGCCCGCGACCAGGGCGCCAAGCGGGTCTATTACCTGTCGATGGAATTCCTGATCGGCCGCATCCTGGGCGATGCGATCATCAACCTGAACCTGGAGCCCGCCATGGGCGAGGCGCTGACCCTGCTGGGTCTGGACGAGCAGGTGATCCTGGACGACGAACCCGACGCGGCACTGGGCAACGGCGGGTTGGGGCGTCTGGCGGCGTGTTTCATGGAATCGCTGTCGTCGCTGTCCTGCCCGGCCTTCGGCTATGGCATCCGCTATGAGCACGGCCTGTTCCGCCAGCGCTTCGAGGGCGGCCAGCAGGTCGAGACCCCCGAGGATTGGCTGAACCAGCCGCATCCGTGGGAATTCGTGCGCATCAACTACAGCTACGAGATCGGGTTCAAGGGTCATGTCGACATGGTCGAAGGCCATGCCGTCTGGCATCCGGGCGAAAGCGTCGTGGCGCGTGCCTATGACACGCCGGTCATCGGCTGGGGCGGGGACTGGGCCAACACGCTGCGGCTGTGGGGGGCGCATCCGACGACGCTGCTGGACCTCAAGCGGTTCAACGCGGGCGATCACACGGCCGCGGCCGAACCCGAGGCGCTGGCCCGCACGCTGTCGCGCGTTCTTTATCCCGACGACACCACGGAATCGGGCAAGGAATTGCGCCTGAAGCAGGAATATTTCCTGACCTCGGCCGCGTTGCAGGACATCCTGGCGCGGTTCCTGGCCGAACATGGCGACCTGGAGATCCTGCCGGACAAGGTCGCGATCCAGCTGAACGACACCCACCCCGCCATCGCCGGGCCCGAGCTGATCCGCCTGCTGATGGACGTGCACGGCTTGGCCTTCGACCGCGCGCAGGACCTGGCGCGGCGGACGCTGAACTATACCAACCACACCCTGCTGCCCGAGGCGCTGGAGCGGTGGTCCACCTGGTTGATGGGCCGCGTGCTGCCCCGGCACATGCAGATCATCCAGATGATCGACGAGGATCATCGCAAGACTACCAATCGCCCTGCGCATATCGGCATCGTGCATGGCGACCAGGTCCACATGGGAGAGCTGGCCTTCATCATGGCGGGCCGCGTGAACGGCGTGTCCGCGCTGCACACCGATCTGGTCAAGGACACGGTCTTTGCCGACCTGCACAAGCTGCATCCCGACCGGATCGTGAACCAGACCAACGGCGTGACGCCGCGCCGCTGGCTGCGCATGTCGAACCCGGCGCTGACGCGGCTTCTGGACGACACCATCGGCACCGGCTGGACCAAGGACCTGGACCAGCTGGCGGGACTTGAGACCCATGCCGGCGACGCGATCTTCCTGGAACATCTGCGGGGCGCAAAGCGCGCCAACAAGGTTGCCCTGTCCGACGGGTTGCTGGCAGGGCTGGGCGTCAAGGCCGACCCGGACGCGATCTTCGACGTCCAGATCAAGCGCATCCACGAATACAAGCGCCAGCTGCTGAACGTGCTGGAGGCGATCGCCCTCTGGAAGCGGATCCATGACAGCCCGAACGGCGACTGGACGCCCCGCGTCAAGATCTTCGGCGGAAAGGCGGCGCCGGGATACTGGCTGGCGAAGTCGGTGATCCACCTGATCAACGACGTGGCCGCCAAGATCAACAACGACCCGGTCACGGCAAAATACCTGCAGATCGCCTATCCGCCGAACTACAACGTCTCGATGGCCGAAGACCTGATCCCCGCCGCCGATCTGTCTGAACAGATCAGCACTGCGGGCAAGGAGGCGTCCGGCACCGGCAACATGAAGTTCACCATGAACGGCGCGCTGACCATCGGCACGCTGGACGGTGCCAACGTCGAGATCCGCGAGCATGTGGGCCCCGAGAACTTCTTCCTGTTCGGCCTGACCGCCGAGGAGGCAGCGGCCGAAAAGGCCCGCCCCGGCCATGCCCGCGCCGCGATCGAGGCGTCCGAGGACATGAAGATCGCCCTGCAGCTGATCGCCGAAGGTCAGTTCGGCCGGGCCGACAGCTATTACACGCTGCTGGACCGGACCTGGAACGACGACCCGTTCCTGGTCGCGTCCGATTTCGACAGCTATTTCGCGACGCAGCGGGCGGTGGATCGGGCCTATGCCGACCATGCGGCCTGGGACCGGATGGCGGCCCTGAACATCGCGCGGTCGGGGTTCTTCTCGTCCGACCGGACGATCCGGGGATACATGCGCAACATCTGGCACGCGGTGCCGGTCGTGCCCGCATGATGCGAAAGGCCCCCGTCACCGGGGGCCTTTTTCCTGTCAGGCGCGGAAGCGCTGTGCCGATGGCAGGTACTGCATCAGCAGCCAATAGGTGACCCCCGCCGGGATCAGGCTGGCATACCAGCTGATGCCCGAAAAGATCAGCGCGACGATTACGCCCACCACGGTCGCGATGACCGCCGCCGGGTTCCAGCCGCGATAGGGGCCGTCGGCATCGTAATGGTGGTCAAGGTTCAGGGTCTGGCGGCGGATCACGTAATAGTCGACCACCAGGATCGCGAAGATCGGCCCCAGGAAGGCGCTGTAGGTCTGGATGAACAGGCCCAGCCCCGCCGCGGATTCGTCGCGCACCAGCAGCCAGGGGAAGGTCGCGAAGGCCAGTAGGCCAACGATGACGGCAGCCGATTTGAACGACAGCTTGAACACGTCCATCATCGCATAGGCGGGCGGCACCACGTTGTTCAGGATGTTGGTCGTCACCTGCGCGAAGGCGATGAACAACAGCGTCACCACCAGCAGGATCGGGTTGTCCACCGCGCTGGAGAAGACCTTGATCGGGTCGACCTCTCCGGTGGCCGAGGACACCATCAGGCCGATCATCCCCATGAACAGCGTCGCGGGCAGGATCGAGTTGGCATAGATCACCACCTGCCGCACCGATCCCACGCGGTGCTGCAATTCGCGCGAATAGTCCGACACGTTCAGCATCATCGTGGAATAGACGCCCAGGAACAGCATCGTGGCCCCCCAGAACGGCGCGCCCCAGGTGCCTTCGGCCTGGATCAGGTTGGTGCTGATCTGGTCGCCGTACTGCCCGATCACGCTGAAGAACATGTAGATCAGCGCGCCGATGATGAACACGGCGCCGATGTTCTCCAGCCACTTGATGCCGTGGAAACCCAGCACCGACAGGGCGATCTGCAGGAACTGGAAGCCTATGAAGAACACCCAGATGTTGGAGTAGCCGAACATCGTTTCGGAGACCAGGTTCAGGGCGCCGGCGCCGATCCAGCTTTGAAAGCCGTACCAGACGATCGCCGGGACCGATCGCACCAGCGCGGGCAGCCGCGTCCCGGCAAAGCCGAAGGACGACCGGGCCTGCACCATGAAGGGGATGCCGTACTTGTGGCCCGCGCGCCCGTTGATCATCAGCGCAAGGCCGATGACCGTGCAGCCGATGGCGATGGCCACGACGGTCTGGATCAGGTTCAGCGTGCCCACCAGCCCCGATCCGACGGTGAAGGTGCCGATGCTGACGCAGCCGCCCAGCCAGGCGAACAGGTAGGACCAGGGGTCCATAATGCGGGTGGTCTGCGGGGCAAGGCTCTCCTCGCCCGGTCTCTTGTCGTCCAGGGCATGTGGGGCGTGATCGGCGATCGTTCCGGTATGGGTCATGGGGATACTCCCTGTATGGAGATGGCGGATTTCTTATTTTTGGATCGGGTGCGCATAGGCCCCGATCTTGGAGGTCAGCAGCCCGGCGCCGACCAGCGCCTCGGCGAACTTGGTGGCGACGGTCACGCCGTCGATGACGGGAATCCCCGTCTCGTGGCTCAGCCATTCGGTCAGGTCGGACATGCCGGCGCATCCCAGAACGACGGCTTCGCAGCGGTCCTCCTCGATGGCGCGCAGGATTTCGGCACGAACCAGCTGCCGTGCATTCGATCCGGGCTCTTCCAGGGCCAGCACCGGAATTTCCGCCGACCGGACGCGACGGCACTGGTGGTCAAGGCCGTACTTGCGCACCAATTCCTCGATCACCGGGACGGAGCGGGGCAGGGTGGTGACGATGGAGAACGACGTGGCGATCATGCTGGCGGCCTTGATGCCCGCCTCGCAGATGCCCAGCACGGGGCCGGTCGCGACCTCGCGGCAGGCGCCGATGGCGGGATCGTCGAAACAGGCGACCACGATGGCGTCGGCGCCCTCGGCCTGGGCCTGCTGCACCTCGCGCAGCAGGTGGGCGGCGGACATCACCTCGTCGAAATGGCCCTCGATGCTGGCGGGGGCGCCATGGGCGGTGCGGCCCTCGACATCGGTGCCGGGGGCGGCCACCGCGCGGGCCGATGCCAGGATCTTGTCGGTCATCGATGCGGTGGAGTTGGGGTTGATCACGACCAGCTTCATTGGCGTCTCCGTGTTCCTGAGTCGCCCTATTGTTACCACGAATTGTTAACAATCTATAATCATATTTTTCTGCCGTCTTTCCGGGCGGAACAATGTTGCGAAGGCCCAAGGAAGGTGCAAATTGGAAACCATGGACAAGCCCTTGGAAACACTGATCGTGGACAGCATCCTGGACGCCATCGCCGATCAGCGGCTGCGCGCGGGGACCAAGCTGGGCGAACAGGCGCTGTCGGATATCTTTGCCTGCAACCGCGCCCATGTGCGGCGTGCGCTGTCGATGCTGACCGGCTGGCAGGTCGTGGATCACCTGCCCAATCGCGGCGCCTATGTCGCGACGCCCACCCCGCAGGATGCGCGCGACGTCTTTCAGGCCCGCCGTGCGATCGAGACGACGATCTGCCGCAATGCCGTCCGGCTGGCCGACGCGCAGGACCTGACCGACCTGCAGGCGCATCTGGCGGCCGAGGATGCGGCCCGCGGGCAGGACAACCGCCCCGCCGCCATCCGCCTGTCGCGCGGGTTTCACATCCTGTTGGCGCGGATCGGGCGCAACCCGGTGCTGACCCGCTATCTGGACGAGCTGACGATGCGGTCGTCGCTGATCATCGGCCTGTACGCCCAAGGCCACGCCACGCTGTGCGCCGAGGATGAGCATGCAAACATCGTCGCGGCCATCGCCGCGCGGGACGAGCGGCGGGCCCTGTCCCTGCTGGACACGCACCTGCGCCATATCGAGGCGGGGATCCGGTTCGACGACGCGTTGCCTGTGACGGGCGCGCTGTCGGCGGCGTTGCGGGGGCGCTAGCGGTCCAGGCCGGTGCGGCGGGCGGCGATCCGTTCCAGCGCCTGAAAGCCTTCGTGGATCAGCACCGCGATGATGCCGACGACCAGCCCGCCTTGCAGGACGAAGGCCGTGTTCGACGACAGCAGGCCCGCGATGATCACCTCGCCCAGGGTGCGGGCCGCGACGGTCGAGCCGATCGTGGCCGTGCCAAGCGAGATCACCGCCGTCAGCCGCATTCCCCCCAGGATCACCGGCAGGGCCAACGGCAGGTCGACCTGCCACAGCCGCTGGCGATGGGTCAGGCCCATGCCGCGCGCGGCCTCGGCCACGTTGGCGGGCTGCGTGGTCAGGCCTGCCAGGGTGTTCTCGAACACCGGCAGCAGGCCGTAGAGGAACAGCGCCACCAGGGTCGGCCCGGCGCCGAACCCCATGATCGGCACGGCCAGTGCCAGCACCGCCACGGGCGGAAAGGTCTGGCCCACGCTGGTGATCGTGCGCGCCAGTGGCAGGAACTCGCGACCCGCGGGCCGCGTCACCAGCACCGCCAGCACCAGCGCCACCACGGTCGAGGCGATGACCGCCAGCCCGACCAGCGCCAGATGCGACAGGGTCAGCGACCAGAGCGGGGTCTGGGTATAGATCGCGGGCGCGTTGTTGCGGGTGAAGGGTTGAAAGACCGGCGCGAACCAGCCCGGCGCGATCAGGAACGCCAGCAGCAGAACCGCGGCCAGGGCCAACAGGATGCGTCCGATCATTCCGCCGCCCGCGCCTGCGGGGCGGCCTGGGCGCGCAGGGCGGCCAAGGTGATGACGCCGCCGCCTTCGACCGGCAGGGCGTCGCGCCCGCTCCACAGGCATTCGGCCAGCGCGTCGCGCAGGGTCGCCTCGCGTGGCAGGGCGGGGCCGTCGGCCTGGCCCTCGCGCGCCAGGGCATGGGCCGGGGTCAGCGACAGCAGGTGGAAGGGTCGCTGATCCAGCCCGATCAGGTCGCGGACGAAGGGCGTGGCGGGGGCGGTCAGAATCTCGGACGGGGGGGCGTATTGGACCAGGCGGCCCTTGTCCATGACGGCGATGCGGTCGCCCAGGGTCACCGCCTCCTCCATGTCGTGGGTGACCAGGATCAGCGTGGTGCCAAGACGGCGCTGGATGTCGCGCAGGTCGGCCTGCGCCTTGGCGCGGATCACCGGGTCAAGGGCGCCAAAGGGCTCATCCATCAGCAGCAGGTCGGGCTTCGCCGCCAGCGCACGGGCCACGCCCACGCGCTGCTGCTGGCCGCCGGACAGCTCATGGGGCATGCGGTCGCGGAACTGGTCGGGCGCCATCTGGAACAGGGTCAGCAGCTCGTCCACCCGGTCGCGGATTGCGGTTTGGTCCCAGCCCAGCAGGCGCGGGACGGTGGCGATGTTCTGGCCCACGGTGCGATGCGGGAACAGCCCATGGCCCTGGATCGCATAGCCGATGCGGCGGCGCAGCAGATGGGGCGCGACCTCGCGCGTGTCCTGCCCGTCGATCAGCACGCGACCGCTGCTGGGTTCGACAAGGCGGTTGATCATGCGCAACAGCGTCGTCTTGCCCGACCCCGAGGTGCCGACCAACGCCGCGATCTGGCCGGGTTCGACCGTCAGGCTGACATCGTCGACCGCGGCGCGGCCATCATAGATGCGGGTCAGGTTCTGGATGTCGATCATGCGGACCTCCGGCTGGAACGCACCAGCAGATCAAGAGCGATGCCGGCGGTCAGCGCCAGCGCGATGGTGGGCAGGGCGCCCAGCAGGACCAGATCCATCGCGGTCTGGTTCAGGCCCTGAAAGACGAAGGTACCGAAGCCGCCGCCGCCGATCAGCCCGGCAATGACCGCCAGCCCGATATTCTGGACCAGCACGATCCGCACCGCCGCCAGCAGCACTGGCAGCGCCAGCGGGATCAGCACCTGCACCAGCAGCTGCGTCCGCGTCAGGCCCAGGCCGATCGCGGCCTCGCGCGTGGCGGGGTTCACGCCGGTCAGCCCGGTCAGCGTGTTCGACACGACCGGCAGCAGCGAATAGAGAAACAGCGCGACCAGCGCCGGGAACAGGCCGATGCCCGCCACCCCCGCCTGCGCGGCGCCGGGCACATTAGCCGCGATCCAGCTGAAGACCGGGATCATCACGCCGAACAGCGCCAGCGACGGGATCGTCTGCAGGATATTCAGCACTGACAGAACCGGCCCCCTGAGGCGCCGCGCTTGGTACAGCGCCACTCCAAGCGGCAACCCGATCAGCAGTGCCAGCGCCAGCGACCCGAAGGCCAGCGTCAGATGCGCCCGCGCCTCGCGCAGGAAGATGTCCTGACGGGCGGCGTATTCGCGCATGACGGACACCCCGTCCAGTGCGCCCGACCCCAGGATCGCGCCGATGGCAACGACCGCCCCTGCCAGGATCAGCCAGCGTAGCCACAGCGCCGGGTTCATCCGCGCCAGCGCATCGGCCAGCATCAGGGCGAAGGCCAGTGCCATCAGCCAGAACCCGACCGATGGCGCGACGCGGGCCAGGGTGTTGTCCGGCGGGGTCAGATGCGTCGCCGCCGCGCCCAAGGCCAGCAGCACCGCCAGCAGCGCCGCCGCACCGGCCCCAAGGCGCAGCACGGGCGGCCAGCGAAGGCAGCCCGCAACCAGCACCGCGGCCAAGGCCACGGTCAGGATCAGTCCCTGGGGCAGGGCGGCGGTCAGGGACAACCCCTCGCCCAGCACGATGCGGTTCGGCTTGAACTGCACCAGCGGCAGGGCCAGCCCGGCCAGACCGATCACCGCAAACAGCAGGCCGGGCCGGTCCAGCCGCGCGCGCATCAGTCCAGAAAGCCCGCTTGGGTCAGGTGATCGCGCGCGACGGTGGCGGCGGGTTCGCCGCCGATCTGGATGCGGCCGTTCAGCTCCTGCAGGGTTTCAAGGTCCAGCGACGCGAAGATCGGCGCCAGGATATCGGGGATTTCCGGATGCGCCTCAAGAACCTCGGCACGGATGATCGGAGCGGGCTGATAGACGGGCTGCACGCCCTTGTCGTCCTCCATCACCACCAAACCGGCGGGTGCGATGCCGCCATCGGTGCCATAGACCATCGCCGCGTTCACGCCCGAGGTCTGCTGCGCCGCCGCCGCGATGGTCGCGGCCGTGTCGCCGCCCGACAGCTGCACAAGCTGGTCGGGGCTCATGGTGAAGCCGTAGGTTTCCTGAAACGCCGGAAGCGCAGCGGCCGAGGTCACGAATTCGGTCGATGCCGCCAGCTTGACGTCGCCGCCCCCCGCGATCCATTCGCCCATCTGGGTCATGGTCTGCAGGTCGTTTTCGGTCGCGATGTCCTGGCGCAGCGCGATGGCCCAGGTGTTGTTCGCGGGCGAGGGTTGCAGCCACACGATGCCGTTCTGTTCCAGGTCCAGCTCGGCGACGCGCTTGTAGCCGGCTTCGGCATCCTTCCAGACATCGCTGTCGGCCTCGTTGAAGAAGAACGCGCCATTGGCGGTGTATTCCGGATAGATGTCGATCTGACCCGAGGTGATCGCGTCGCGCATGATCGGCGTGCCGCCCAGCTGCAGGCGATCCTGCACCGGCAGGCCCGCGTCCTGCAGCGCCAGCAGGATCATGTTGCCCAGAAGTCCACCTTCGGTGTCGATCTTGGAGGACACGGTGATGTCCTGGGCACCGGCGGCGCCGCCAAGGCCGATCAGCAGCGCGGCAAGGGGGGTAAGGGCTTTCATGCGGATCTCCTGTCGCGCGGACGGCATTGTTGGGCTCGACAATGCAAATGCCCGCGCGGCGATTTGGTTCCGGCATGGATGGGTACGATCCTGTCGTCCCGCCGATGGCGATCCGGCCGACCTGGGCTGACCCGTGCCGCACCGGATGCCGGTGGTCCGGCGGTCACGGACGCGCCGGCCCGGCCTCAGCCGCCGATGCTGCGCCCCGCGCTGGACCCGCCGAACCCGCCACGCGACGCGGCCGTGGCCCGCGTCATCGGCGCCTGTCCGGCAGTCGTCGCAGGCCGCGTGAAGTTCTGCGACGACATCGACGCACGCCCGGCATTGCTGCCGAAATTGGTGGTGCCGGCGGCGTTGGTGAAGCCGCCCTGCGCATTGCGGTACATCGGCTGCGAGGCCGCCATCCCGCCGCCCGCGCGGCCCAGCATGCTGCCGATCAGATAGCCCGCCAGCAGCGGCATGAAGATGCTGCCCGACCCGCCCTGCGACACCTGCTGATCCTCGGACCCGCAATTGCCAGCACCATGCTGCTCCTCGCAGACGGCCAGGCTGTCATAGCGGGGCGCGGCCTCGACATGCAGGGCCTCGGCCTCGGCAAAGGCCTGGCTGCACTGATCGGCCGTCACCAGGCCGCCGTTCACCGCCGCCGCCTGGCAGCTGGCAAGATCCGGAAAGGCCTGCGCCTCGACCTGTTCGTCCCGGCAGCCCGCGACGGTGAAGGCGGCCGCCCCCAGAATGGTCAGGGCGACGGTCCGTGAACGTGTCCTCATGGAAATCCTCCTTGGCGGGTCAGCCCGCGATGAAATGCGGCTTGAAGCGCGACAGGTCCTGGGTGATGCGGGCGCGATCCTCTCGGATGCCGATGCCGGCGCAGGCATCGCCCACGATCCAGGCACCGATGACCGGGCGGAAACCCTCGAATTCGGGCAGGGGGTGATAGGCCTGCACGATCCGCGCATGCCCGTCGTAATCGTGGTTGTCCGACGCTTCGGTGACCGCGCCGTTCTCGACGATGACGACGCCCGCGCCTTCGCGCGAGAAGATCGGCTTGACCACATGGGCGGCGCGGAACTGGTCGGCCACGCGCCCGAAGGCCTGGGCCACGGACGGGTCGGGCTGGCCGTTCTCGACCAGGGCGGGGGCCACGTCGTTGGCGAAGAAGGCGGGCAGCAGGTTCGGGTGACCCTCGAACATCTCCCACAGGACGGGCAGCAGACCCTTGTTCGACACGACGGCCTTCCACGCGGGCTCAAGGAACATGCAGCCCGATCCCGCGATATGGCGGGCATAGTCGTCGGCCAGCAGGTCCTCCCACGGATACAGCTTGAACAGCGTGCCGATCACCCGATCCTCGGCGTCCAAAAACTGGCCCTTCTTGCTGACGGCCAGCTTGTCCAGGTCGGTGTAATGCGCCCCCATCCCGGCCTCGCGCGCGGCCCAGGCCATCGATTCGACCGTGGCGTAATCCTCGGCATTGTTCGCGACGGCGGTGAAGTGGATGTCGGTGTTCGGCGCGAACAGCTCGCGGAACCGCTCGACCAGCGCCTCATGGATGCCGTTGAACTGGTCGGCCCCCGTGGGCAGGTGTCCCGCCGCCAACTGATCCTCCAGCCACTGCCACTGGAAGGCCGCCGATTCATACAGCGAGGTCGGCGTGTCGGCGTTGTATTCCAGCAGCCTGGCCGGACCGGCGCCGTCATAGACCAGATCCATCCGCCCATAGATCGCGGGCTCGGACCGCGCCCAGCTGTCGGCGATCAGCGCGTGATGCGCCTGCGGGATGCCCAGACGCGTCATCAGCGCGGGGTCGGCCACGATGCGGTCGACCGCCTGACGCACCATCGCGTGCAGTTCGGTCGCGGGGCCTTCCAGGTCGTCTTCGATCTGGGCCAGCGTGAACTGATAGGCGGTGGTTTCGTCCCAATAGGGCTCGCCATGCATATGGGCGAAGGTGAAGCCGACATCGGCGGCCTTGGCGGCCAGGTCGGGGCGTTCGGGAAGGGTGATCTTGCGCATGCCCAAGATGTAGTCGCTGCGCGCCGCGAGGACCAGAGCCCCGGATGTCGCGCGCGGGTGAAATCCCCGGCATCCGCCACGGCGATCGCCGCGGGCGGCCGGTGGTCTGCAGATCGGAGGATACAGTGGTGAGCCCAACAGGATTCGAACCTGTGACCCACTGATTAAAAGTCAGTTGCTCTACCAACTGAGCTATGGGCCCATCACGAGGCGGTTCCTAGGGGGGGTGGCCGGTGGCGTCAAGCAGAAAAATCAACCCATCTGGCGGAATCCGTCCGTGCGGCCTATATCGCGGCCATGACGCATTCTCATTCGACCGGGCTGCCCTTCCTCAAGATGCACGGGCTGGGCAACGACTTCGTGGTACTGGATCTGCGCGGCGGGTTGGCCCGGCCGGACGCGGGCCTTGTCGCGCGCATCGCGGACCGCCATCGCGGCGTGGGCTTCGACCAGCTGGCCGCGGTCGAGGATTGCGGTGACGCGGATGCGCGGCTGGTGTTCTGGAACGCGGACGGGTCGCTGTCGTCGGCCTGCGGCAATGCGACGCGCTGCATCGCGCGCTGGCTGATGGATCAGACGGGGGCAGCGTCGCTGCGCCTGCGGACCGATCACGGCATGCTGCTGGCCGAGGACGCGGGCGGCGGGCTGACCCGTGTGAACATGGGGCCGCCGGTCCTGGACTGGCGCGCGATCCCCTTGGCGCGGGACGTGGACATCGATCATCTGCCCATCGCGGGTGATCCGGTGGCGACCGGCATGGGCAATCCGCATGTGACCTTCTTCGTGGATGACGCCGATGCCGTCGATCTGGACCGTTTCGGGCCGGAGCATGAGCATCACCCTCTCTATCCCGAACGCACCAATGTGGAGGTCGTGCAGGTCCTGTCGCGCGACGCGATCCGGCTGCGCATCTGGGAACGCGGGACGGGGCCGACGCTGGCATCCGGGTCGTGTTCCTGTGCGGCGGTGGTGGCCGCGGCGCGGCGCGGTCTGACGGATCGGCGCGTGACGGTGCATGTGCCGGGCGGGCAGCTGTTGATCGACTGGCGCGAGGATGGCGTCTGGATGGAGGGGCCGACCGCCATCGTCTTCGAGGGGCGCCTGACGCCCGCGTGGCTGGCATGAGCGCGCCGGTCTTTTCCACCTTGGGCTGCCGCCTGAACGCCTATGAGACCGAGGCCATGCGCGAGATGGCCGAGGCCGCGGGCCTGTCCGGCGCGGTCGTGGTCAACACCTGTGCCGTGACCGCCGAGGCCGTCCGCAAGGCCCGCCAGGAGATCCGCCGCCTGTCGCGCGAGAACCCCGGCGTGCCGGTCATCGTCACCGGCTGCGCCGCCCAGACCGAGCCCGAGACCTTTGCCGCCATGCCCGAGGTCACCAAGGTCATTGGCAACCATGAGAAGATGCAGCCCGCCACCTGGACCGCGATGCGCGCCCCCGACCTGATCGGCGACACCGAAAAGGTCGTCGTGGACGACATCATGTCGGTGCGGGAAACCGCGGGCCACCTGATCGACGGATTCGGGCGGCACCGGGCCTATGTGCAGGTCCAGAACGGCTGCGATCACCGCTGCACCTTCTGCATCATCCCCTTTGGCCGCGGCAATTCGCGGTCGGTGCCCGCAGGTGTGGTGGTCGAGCAGATCAAGCGTCTGGTCGGGCGCGGTTTCAACGAGGTCGTGCTGACCGGGGTGGACCTGACCAGCTGGGGCGCAGACCTGCCGGGCACGCCGCGGCTTGGCGATCTGGTCATGCGCATCCTGCGGCTGGTGCCGGACCTGCCGCGCCTGCGCATCAGCTCGATCGATTCGATCGAGGCGGACGAGAACCTGATGCTGGCCATCGCGACCGAACCGCGCCTGATGCCGCATCTGCACCTGTCGCTGCAGGCCGGCGACGACATGATCCTGAAGCGGATGAAGCGCCGCCACCTGCGCGACGATGCCATCGCCTTCTGCGAGGAGGCGCGGCGGCTGCGTCCCGACATGGTCTTCGGCGCCGACATCATCGCCGGCTTTCCGACCGAGACCGAGGCGATGTTCAACAATTCGCTGAAGCTGGTTCAGGATTGCGGTCTGACCTTCCTGCATGTGTTCCCCTATTCGGCGCGCAAGGGCACGCCCGCGGCGCGCATGCCCGCCGTGCCCGGTCCCGCGATCCGGGACCGGGCCGCGCGGCTGCGCGCGGCGGGCGATGCGGCCTTGCGCACGCATCTGGAGGCGCAGGTCGGGGTTGCGCACCGGGTGCTGACCGAGGGGCCGCGCCTTGGCCGGACCGAACAGTTCACCGAGGTTGCCTTTGACAGCGACCAGCCCGAAGGGGCGCTGATGACCCTGACCATCGCGGGGCATGACGGGCAACGGCTGACGGTCTGACTGGAGGCGAATGGGGGCGCTGCCCCCGCCCTGCGGGCTCCCCCGGGGTATTTCCGCAACGGAGAAATGGCGGGTTGCCGGGATGCGCGGGGGCTTCTAGCCTGCCCCTTCGGAGGAGATGAATGACCGTGATCCTGTATTCCCATGACAGCGCCCGCCGCCACGTGACGCCCGATGGCCACCCCGAGCAGGCGGCCCGACATGATGCCGTGATGGCCGCGCTGGAGGGGCTGGCTCTGGACCGGCGAGAGGCGCCCGTGGCGGAGGATGTCGAGGTGCTGCGCTGTCATCCCGCCCGCTATCTACAGGGCCTGCGCGATGCGGTGCCGCAGGCGGGGACCCGCCAGATCGACGCGGACACGCATCTGTCGCCCGGCAGCCTGGAGCCCGCGCTGCGTGCCGTGGGCGGGGCCTGTGCGGCGGTGGACGCTGTTCTTGCCGGAGAGGCGCGACGGGCCTTCGTCGCCCTGCGCCCGCCGGGGCACCATGCCGAGGCCGAGGTCTCGATGGGGTTCTGCCTGTTCGGCACGGTGGCGATCGCGGCGAAACGCGCGCTGGATCGTCACGGGCTGGAGCGGGTGGCAGTCCTGGATTTCGACGTGCATCACGGCAACGGCACGCAGGCCCTGCTGTGGGACGAGGCGCGGGTGCTGTTCGTCAGCAGCCAGCAGTTTCCCCTGTGGCCGGGCACCGGGGCCGCGTCCGAGCGTGGCGCGCATGGGCAGGTGGTGAACCTGCCGCTGCCGCCCGGATCGGACGGGGCGCTGGCTTTGTCGGAATGGCAGGGCGCGCTGGACCGGATGCGGGAGTTTTCGCCGCAGCTGGTGCTGATTTCCGCCGGCTTTGATGCGCATCGCGACGATCCGCTGGCGCAGCTGGAATGGGACGACGACGACTATGCCGCCCTGACACGCGCGATCCTGGACGCGGCGGGCAAGGCCCCGGTGGTATCCTGCCTGGAAGGTGGTTATGACCTTCGGGCCTTGGGTCGCAGCGTGCGGGCCCATGTCGATGTGCTGATGGAGGCCGACTGATGAGCGATATCACCACCCTCTCGTTCGAGGAGGCCATGCGCGAGCTGGAGGCCACGGTCGGCAAGCTGGAGACCGGAGAGGCGACGCTGGAGGAATCGATCGCGCTGTACGAACGCGGCGCCGCCCTGCGCGCGCATTGCGAGGCCCGCCTGCGCGAAGCCGAGGAGCGGGTCGAGAAGATCACCCTGGGCGCCAACGGCCAGCCTGCCGGCACCACCCCCGTCGAGGGCCTGTGATGCAGGACCGCCTTGCGCGTGTCCGCACCGAGGTTCAGGCCGAGCTGGATCGCGCCATCACGGCGCTGCCGCCCGGCGATCTGCGCGATGCGATGGCCTATGCGGTCAACGGCGGCAAGCGCCTGCGCGCCTTTCTGGTGATGGAATCGGCGCGCCTGCATGGGGTGTCCGACGATGCCGCCCTGCCGGTCGCGGCGGCGGTCGAGGCGCTGCACGCCTATAGCCTGGTCCATGACGACCTGCCGGCGATGGACGACGACGACCTGCGGCGCGGTCAGCCGACCGTGCATGTCAAATGGAGCGATGCGACCGCGATTCTGGCGGGCGACGCGCTGCAGACGCTGGCGTTTCAGCTGTTGACCGATCCGCGCATCGGCGCGCCCGAAGCGCAGGTGCGGCTGGTGTCCGCGTTGGCGCAGGCATCGGGGGCGGCGGGCATGGTCTGGGGGCAGGCGTTGGACATCGCCGCCGAAACCACGGGCACGCCGCTGGATCTGGACGCGATCACTGAATTGCAGGGTGGCAAGACCGGCGCGCTGATCCGTTTTGCCGCGACCGCAGGGCCGCTGATCGCGGGCGACGATCCCGCGGCGCTGGACCGCTATGCGGTGGCCCTGGGCCTGGCCTTCCAGATCGCCGACGACATCCTGGACGTGACCGGCGACGAGGCCGTGACCGGCAAGCGCGTCGGCAAGGATGCCGGGGCCGGCAAGGCGACCTTCGTGTCGCTGCTGGGCCTGGACGGCGCACAGGCCGAGGCGCGGCGTCGTGTCGCCATGGGAACCGATGCGCTGTCGCACTATGGTGATGCCGCCGGGAACTTGCACGATCTCGCGCGTTTCGTTATCGAGCGCGACACTTGAACGCCCGCCCCGGAGGAGGGCCAGCCATGACCGATCGACCCAAGACGCCGATTCTGGACCGCGTTAGCCTGCCGTCGGATCTGAAGACCCTGACCGACGCGCAACTGCGCCAGCTTGCCGACGAGCTGCGGGCCGAGACCATCAGCGCCGTCAGCGTGACCGGCGGCCATCTGGGCGCGGGCCTGGGCGTGGTCGAACTGACCGTGGCCCTGCACGCTGTCTTCGATACGCCGCGCGACAAGCTGATCTGGGACGTGGGGCATCAGTGCTATCCGCACAAGATCCTGACCGGGCGGCGCGACCGCATCCGCACGCTTCGCATGGGCGGGGGCCTTGCGGGCTTCACCAAGCGCGCGGAAAGCCCCTATGACCCGTTCGGGGCGGGGCATTCGTCGACCTCGATCAGCGCGGCCCTGGGTTTCGCGATGGCGCGGGAACTGGGCGGCGACCCGGGCGATGCGATCGCGGTCATCGGCGACGGCGCCATGAGCGCAGGCATGGCTTATGAGGCGCTGAACAACGCGGGCCATGAGGGCAAGCGCCTGTTCGTGGTGCTGAACGACAACGAGATGTCCATTGCGCCCCCGGTCGGCGCCATGTCCTCCTATCTGACGCGCCTTTACGCGGGCGGGCCGTTCCAGGAGCTGAAGGCAGTGGCCAAGGGCGCCGTCGGCATGCTGCCGGACGCCCTGCAGGAGGGCGCGCGCCGCGCCAAGGAGATGCTGAAGGGCATGGCCGTGGGCGGCACCCTGTTCGAGGAGCTGGGCTTTTCCTATATCGGGCCGGTCGACGGTCACGACATGGAACAGCTGCTGCCCCTGCTGCGCACCGTGCGGGCGCGGGCGGACGGCCCGGTCCTGATCCACGTCGTGACCAAGAAGGGCAAGGGTTACGCCCCGGCCGAGGCGGCCGCGGACAAGGGCCATGCCACTGCCAAGTTCGACGTGATCACCGGCGTGCAGGCCAAGGCGAAATCGAATGCACCCAGCTATACCGCCGTCTTCGCGCAGGCGCTGATCGATCAGGCGGGCCGCGACGATCGCATCCTGGGGGTGACCGCCGCGATGCCGGACGGGACCGGCCTCAAGCAGTTCGCGCAGCGCTTTCCGCGCCGCTGCTTTGACGTGGGCATCGCTGAACAGCACGCCGTGACCTTTGCCGCCGGTCTGGCCGCGGGGGGCATGAAGCCCTTCGTCGCGATCTATTCGACCTTCCTGCAGCGCGGCTATGACCAGATCGTGCATGACGTCGCGGTCCAGAACCTGCCCGTCCGGTTCGCCGTCGACCGTGCCGGGCTGGTGGGCCAGGACGGTCCGACCCATTCCGGCGCCTATGACACCGCCTTCTTGGCCAATCTGCCCGGATTTGTCGTCATGGCCGCCGCGGACGAGGCCGAACTGGTTCACATGGTCGCCACGGCCGCCGCACATGACAGCGGCCCCATCGCCTTCCGCTTTCCGCGCGGAGAGGGCACCGGGGTCGAGATGCCCGAACGCGGGCAGGTCCTGCCCATCGGCAAGGGCCGCATGGTCGCGGAGGGGAAGGGCGTCGCCATCCTGTCCTTCGGCACGCGCCTGTCCGAGGTGATGACCGCGCGCGAGGCGCTGATGGCGCGGGGCATCACGCCTACGGTCGCCGACGCGCGCTTTGCCAAGCCGCTGGATCGTGACCTGATCCTGGCCCTGGCCCGCGACCACGAGGCGCTGATCACCATCGAGGAGGGCGCCGTCGGCGGTTTCGGCAGCCATGTCGCCCATCTGCTGGCCGAGGAGGGCGCCTTCGACAAGGGGCTGCGCTTCCGGTCGATGGTCCTGCCGGATGCGTTCGTCGACCACGACGCGCCGCGGGCGATGTATGACAGCAGCTGCCTGAACGCCCAGCATATCGAGGACAAGGTCCTTTCCGTGATGGGCGTCCAGTCGTTGGCCGCGCGGCGCACCGACCGCGCCTGATACCTTTCGGCTGATCCCCTGAGGGGGTCAGCCGGGCGCATAGCTGCGCACCAGCGCGCCCGCGATCATTCCCCATCCGTCCACGACCACGAAGAACGCCAGCTTGAAGGGCAGCGACACCACCACCGGGGGCAGCATCATCATGCCCATCGACATCAGCACGGCCGCCACGACCAGGTCGATGATCAGGAAGGGCAGGGCGATCAGGAACCCGATCTCGAATGCGCGCTGGATCTCGGACAGCATGAAGGACGGGATCAGCACCGACAGGCGGTCTGCGGGGCCGGTGCCGGGCGCGATCTCGGCCAGGTTGGCCAAGGTGTCGGGGTCGGTGCGGGCCGCCATGAACCTCTCGAACGGCACGATGCCGCGCTGGAAGGCCTCGGCGATGCCGATCTGACCCTGCTGCAGGGGCAGCCCCGCGACGGTCCAGGCCTCGCGCAGGACCGGGTCCATGATGAACCAGGTCAGAAAGATCGCCAGGCTGACGATCAGCATGTTCGGCGGCGATTGCTGCAGGCCGATCGACTGGCGCAAAATCGACAGGACCGTCACGATGAACGGGAACGCGGTCACCATGATCGCGATGCCCGGTGCCAGCGACAGCGCCGTCAGCACCAGGACCAGCATCACCGCATTGTCGCCCAGCCCGGCGCCAAGGGCGCCGCCCAGGTCCTGCGCCCACAGGGGCGAGGGCAGCAGGGCCGCGACCGCGACAAGGGCCGCGGCGCGGATCACGCCGCCCCCGTCGCGCCCAGGACGCGCACGCACAGCCGGTCTTCGGCCGATCCGTCGCCGGTCAGCTCGCCCCGCGCGATGACCTTGTCGCCCACGCAGATCTCGACCCCGTCCTCGATCGCCTGGTCCAGGACCAGGATGTCGTCGGCGCGCAGCGAGGACAGCTGCGAGACGGTCTGGCGCGTGCGGCCAAGGCGGATGGTCACCTCGACCTGGATGGTGTCGGTGTCGATCAGATGCTTCAGTGCGTCCATGTGCTGTCCTCCTGGGTGATTTCCGCGATCAGGGCGCGGATGTCGCCCGCAATGCTGTCGGGGGTAAAGTCGATGTGGCCGCCTTGCAGCGACACGGTAATCAGGTCCTGCGGGACCGGGGCGATCTCGATGCCCTCAAGGCCGGCCTGGGCCAGGCAGCGGCGGACCATGTCGGCCAGCCGGTCGCTGCAGGCGATGCGCAGGCCCACGGGGGTCGCGCGCTGCGCCAGATGGGTCAGCTCTGCCTGCAGGGCCTCCTCCAGCCGGCGCGACGACAGGGGCGGGGCCATCAGGTCCAGGACCTGATGCAGGATCGGCGCCAGCGCATCGACCGCCTCCTGGCGCATCTGGCGGCGGCGGGTCTCGTCCGCGGCCAGACCGGCGGCGACCTGTTCCAGGCTGGCGCTCAGGGCGCGCAGCTGGTCGTCCTGGGCCTGCGCGCTGGCCTGCGCCACGCCGTCGGCGAAGGCCTGGTCCAGGTCGGCCTGCGTGTAGGTCACCTCGACACGCGCCGCGACCGCGTTCGAGAAGGACTCAAGCTTGAAGAGGGCCAGGCTCAATTCACCTTCTCCTTGTTGTCGATCCATCCCGACAGGATCTTGACGCTTTCGTCATGGCGGTCCTTCATCATCGCCTTCAGGCGGGCGACCGGGTCGGCAGGGGGCAGGGCCAGCTGGTCCAGCCCCGGAAACTCGATCGGCACGATCCGCGGGTTGTCCGGAGAGGGCTCGTCGTCGATCATGCCCGTCAGCCCGCCCATCATCGGGGGCATCGGCGGCAGGCTGTTGTCCAGCATCGGCGCAGGGGCGGGCGCGCGATTGCGCATCATCGGGCGCAGGACCATCACGATCACGGCCAGCGCAAAGACGCCGATCAGCGCGATGCGCGCCAGATCGTTCAGCGCCAGCCGATCAAGGAAGCCCGGCGTGGCCAGGGTGCCATTCTCGCCCAGCGTGGCGAAGGGCAGCGACTTGACGGTGATCTGGTCACCCCGCGCCTCGTCATAGCCAACGGCAGAGGCGACCAGCTCGCGCAGCGTCTGCAGTTCGGCCTCGGACCGGGGGGTCAGGGTGGTCTCTCCGTCGGCGCCGGCCTGCGGGACGCCGTTCACCAGGACGGCGACGGTCAGGCGGCGGGTCGATCCGGGCTGGCGCTGAACCTCGCGCGTGGTGCGGCTGACCTCGAAATTGGACTGGGTACGGTTCTCGGCGCGGCTGCTCTGGCTGGTGTCGCCCGGCTGTTCCGTGGCATCGGGCAGGTTCGAGGCCGCGGTGACTGCGCCCTTTCCGGTCGAGTTGCTCTCGTCCGTCGTCTCCTCGGTCACGGTCGAGATCAGGGCGCGGGCCTCGGGGTCATAACGCTGTTCGGTCAGCAGTTCGGTTTCGGTCAGCAGGTCCAGGTTCAGTTCGACGATGGCGTTTCCGATGCCGACATGGGGCTCCAGGATGCGTTCGACGTTGCGCTTCATCTCGGCCGCGCGGTCGGCTCCTGTCTGGTCCTCGGTCGCGGCGATGATCCCGCGCTGCGAATCGATGACGGTGACGCGGTCGGGTTGCATGCCCGGTACGCCCGACGACACCAGGTATTTCAACGCCGCGGCCTGTTCGCGCGTGATCGTGCCGCCATTGGTCGTCAGGGTGACCGAAGCGCTGCCGTTCTGGTCGCGGCGGTATCCGCGTCCGGTCTCGATCGCCAGGTGGACGCGGGCCGTCTGGACGTTGGGCAGGGCCAGGATGGTGCGCGCCAGCTCTCCCTCCTTCGCGCGCCAATAGGCGGCGTCGAACATCTGCGACGTGGTGCCAAAGCCCGACATGCCGTCCAGCAGCTCGTAGCCGGTGCTGCCGGCGGCGGGCAGGCCTTCGGCGGCCAGATCCATGCGCAGGCGGTCGCGCTGATCGGCTGCGACATAGATCGAGTCGCCCCGCACCTCGTAGGGAACGCCGGCACGTTCGATGCCGGCGATGACCTCGCCGGCCTGGGCGCTGTCCAGCCCGCCATAAATCAGGGCCATGCTGGGGCGGCTGGCCATCCAGCCGAACCCTGCGATCACCAGGAACGTCCCCAGAAAGGCCGCCCCCAGGATCATCCGCTGTCGAGAGCTTCGCTCGTTCCAGTAGTCCTGCAGTTTTTGCAAAACCGTTCCTTTCGAATCATCGCGTCATGGTCGTCTGACCCTGAAATGACATGGGCCACGTTAAGAATTGGTTAGTCGCAACCTGATATTTCGGTCTGGTCAGGACGGAGAATCACGATGACCGACATTGTTGCGGCGGCACCCGAAAAGCCGCGCGGAAAGAAGGGGTTGCTGATCCCGCTGGTGGCGACGCTGGTCCTGGGCGGGGCGGGATTCGCGTCCAGCTATCTGGGCTTCTGGTCGCCCTCCGGCATGTTGTCGGGCCCCGAGGAGCCGGTTCAGTCGACCGAGCACATGAGCGTCGAGTTCATTGACATCCCCACCATCGAGATCGTCATCCCGGGTGGCCGCGCCCGCAGCCTGGTCCTGTCCGCGACGATCGAGACCGACACCACCCACAAGGCCGAGGTGACCCACCTGATGCCGCGCGTGTCGGACGCGTTCACGACCTTCCTCTCGGGCGTCGATCCGGCGGCCTATGACAAGCGCGGCGTCCTCGAGGTGATCCGCGCCGAACTGGTCACTCGCACCCGCTTCGTCCTGGGCGAGGAGCCGGTCAAGGACCTTCTGATCACGGAGTTTCGATTCAAATGACCTTGGAACAACTGATGCAGATCCTGCTGCTGGCGGCCTGTCTGGGGCTTGGTGTCTTCTGCGCCACCCTGGCGCGGCGGCTGCGGCGGATGAACAACCTGGAAAGCGGTCTGGGGGGCGCGATCGCCGTCATGGCCGCCGAGGTCGACCGCCTGGAACGCGCCATCCGGTCGGCCCGCGACGAGGCCACCGCCGCCAGCGAGCGCCTGGCCGAGGAGATCGAGACCGCGCGCCGCGAACGCGCCATCTGGGACCTGCGGCAGCGCATCGGCGCCGCCGCCTCCGAGGCGCCGCAGCCGATGCCTTCGGGTCGCCGCCTGCGCAAGCGCGAGGTGTCCCATGGCTAGGCATCTGCTGCCCGCGCTGACATTGCTGTTCGCGCTGCCGGCCGGCGCGATGATCTGGCAGGGCCAGGACCTGTCGCGGGTGTTTGCCGCCGTGGCCGCGCCCACCGACCTGCTGGACGGCTGCGGCGATGTCCCCGAGGCCGTGGCCCTGGCCGAGGAGCTGCGCGACCGTGCGCTGCGCATCGAGCGTTACATGGAATCCATCGACGCGCGGAAGGCCGAGCTGGCGCAGGCGGAAAGCACGCTGCGCGAACGGCTGGCCGAGCTGCGCACCCAAAAGGGCAGCATCACGGCCCGCCAGGACGGCGCGACCCAGGCCGTGCGCACCGACATCGACCGGCTGATCGCGCTTTATGACCAGATGAAACCTGCCGAGGCCGCCGCCATCCTGACCAACCTGCCCGCCGATTTCGCGGCCGAGATCCTGATGCGCGTCCAGCCCGAGGCCGGCGCCCGCATCATCGCCGCGGTCGAGCCGCGCCAGGCCGCCCTGCTGACCGCCCAGATGGGCGCGCGCAGCGTCCGCAACCCATAAGGAACCCCGCAATGTTCGGTTTCGTCGGAATATTCCTTACGATCGCCATGGTGTTCGGCGGCTACCTGCTGGCCGGCGGCAAGATGGGCGTGATCCTGCATTCGCTGCCCTTCGAGATGATGATGATCATGGGCGCTGCCGTCGGCGCCTATCTGCTGGGCAACGACAGCCATACGCTGAAGGCCACCCTGGGCGGGCTGATCCGCGCCTTCAAAGGCCCGAAATGGAACGCCCAAGATCATCAGGACGTGCTGTGCCTGATGTTCCAGCTGCTCAAGATCGCCAAGGAGAACCCCGTCGCGCTGGAACAGCACATCGAGAATCCCGGCGAATCACCGATCTTCACCGCCTATCCCAAGCTGGCGGCGGATCATCATGTCGTCTCGCTGATCGCCGATACGCTGCGTTCGGCCAGCCTGAACTATGACGATCCCTACCAGGTCGAGGACATGCTGTCCCGCCGCATCGCCGTCCTCAAGGAGGAGGAGATGCACGTCCCCCACGCCCTGCAGAACATGGCCGACGCGCTGCCCGCCCTGGGGATCGTCGCGGCGGTTCTGGGCGTGATCAAGACCATGTCCTCGATCGATCAGCCGCCTTCGGTTCTGGGCAAGATGATTGGCGGGGCGCTGGTCGGTACCTTCTTGGGGGTGTTTCTGTCCTATGGCTTCGTGGCGCCGCTGGCCAACCGGCTTGGCGCGGTCGTCAAGCAGGACCTGGGCTTTTACGAGGTCGTCAAGTCGGTCCTGGTCGCAGGCCTGCACCAGCACGCCACCACCCTGTGCGTCGAGGTCGGCCGCCAGACCGTGCCCGAACATGTGCGCCCCAGCTTCGACACGCTGGAAGGTGCCCTGAGAGAGCTGAAGAAGGCGGCGTGATGACCCGGATCGGCCTGCCGCTTCTGATCGCCTGCCTGGCCGCTGGTCCGGTCGCCGCCGCCGGGCTGGACGGCTTTCGCCGCACCGCCGACGAATGGCTGCTGACCGGACAGGGGCTGCCGCGCGATTATCGCGTGACGCTGCTGCAGATGGACAGTGCCGATCGGCTGCAGGCGATCGCCTATCTGCGCCGCATCGGATTGTTGACGGAACGTCCCTGGTCGCTTGACGACCTCCTGCGCCCCGCGGCCACCAGAACGGAGCCCCGCGAATGACCCCCATTGCCGCCCTCTCGGGCAAGTCCACCAAGATCCTGGACGCGCCCCTGCTTGTCACGGGCGGCCTTGTGCTGGTCGTCATCTCGATGGTGATCCCGCTGCCGGCCGGCGTGCTGGATTTCGGCATCGCCATCTCTATCGCCACCGCCGTGATGGTGCTGGTCATGGCCTCGCTGGTCGAGAAGCCCACCGACTTTCAGGCCTTCCCGGTCCTGCTGCTGGTCAGCCTGGTGATCCGGCTGTCGCTGAACGTATCGTCGACCCGGCTGATCCTGACCGAAGGGCAGAACGGCAAGGAGGCGGCGGGTTCGGTCATCAACGGCTTTGCCGAATTCGTGGCAGGGGGGTCGATCCTGGTCGGGATCACGATCTTTGCGGTGATCTCTGTGGTGAACTTCATGGTCATCACCAAGGGCTCGGGCCGCATGGCCGAGGTCGCCGCCCGCTTTGCGCTGGATTCGCTGCCCGGCAAGCAGTTGGCCATCGACGGCGATCTGAACGCCGGTGCCATCGACCACCAGGAGGCCAAGCGCCGCCGCATCCAGGAACAGCGCGAGATCAGCTTTTTCGGGTCGCTGGACGGCGCGTCGAAGTTCGTCAAGGGCGACGCGGTGGCGGGGATCGTCATCACGCTGATCAACCTGTGCATCGGTCTGGTCGTGGGCATCACGATCCACGGAATGCCCCTGGGAGAGGCGGCGGCGACCTATTCCCACCTGACGGTCGGGGACGGGCTGGTCAGCCAGATCCCGGCGCTGATCACCTCGATGGCGGCGGCGCTGCTGCTGTCGCGGGGCGGGGCCACGGAAACCACCGCGGGCCTGATGTCGACCGAGTTCGTGCGCAGCTGGCAGCCGGCGGCGATGGTCGCGGCGGCGATGGTGGTGATCTCCCTCGTGCCGGGCATGCCGAAGCCGCTGTTTCTGGGGATTGCGGCGGGGATGGGCTTCATGGCCTGGCGCATCGCGCAGAAACGCCGCATCGCGGACGAGGCGCTGCCCGACCTGCCCCTGGGCGACAGCGCGATCAAGCCCGCTGCCCGCATCGGGGATGTCCTGGACACCGACGACATCAGCGTCGAGATCGGGTCGGACCTGATCGTGACCGCGTTGGACCAGGCGCGGGGCCTGGGCAGCCGCATCAGCAACCTGCGCATCCACATCGCCCGCAGCTTCGGCCTGATCCTGCCGGATGTGCGCATCACCGACACCGACGATCTGCCGCCCGGCGATTATCAGATCCGCATCCACGGCGTCATCCGAGGCCGCGGCACCCTGCGCCCGGCCGAGATCCTGGCGCTTGGCCCTGATGCCGTGCTGGCCGATCTGCGCGGCGTGGCCGTCCGCGAGCCGGTCTATTCCAGCCCGGCCCGCTGGATCCATCCGACGGACCAGGAGGACGCGGCGACCATGGGCGCCACCGTCGTGACCCCGATGGAAGTGCTGTCCACGCATCTGATGGAGGTGGTCAAGGCCAACTTGCCCGCACTGCTGACCCTAGGCGCGATGCAGCGCCAGATCGAGGAACTGAAGACCCTGTCCGACACGGGCCGCGCCGAACGCTATCGCAAGTATTTCGACGCGATGATGCCGGAAAAGGTGACGCCCGAGACGCTGCTGGCGATCCTGCGCGCCCTGCTGGAGGAGCGGATCTCGATCCGCAACCTGCCGCTGATCGTGGATGCCATCTGCGAGTTCCGCAATGTGGAATCGGCCGAGACGATCTATGAGCTGGTGCGCAAGCGCCTGCGCGGCCAGATCACCCAGCAATATTCGGACGAGGCCGGTCGCGTCGCAGCCCTGCAGCTGCATCCCGCCTGGGAGGCGGAGTTCGTGCGCGCCGATGCCGAAACCGGACGTGCGGGGGGCGGGGCGATGACCCCCGCCATGTCCAAGAAGCTGGTCGAGGCCACCCGCCGCGCGCTGTCCCTGGCTGAACCCGTCGCCCGCACCGTGCTGGTTGCGCCCGACCACCGGCGCCGCATGGTCCGCGCGGTGCTGGGGGCCAACGGCATGGCGGTCCCGGTCCTGGGTCTGGAGGAGATCGATCCCGCCGCCGAACTGCGCCTGCTGGGCACCGTCGAGGCCGCATGATGTGGGACCAGCTGCAGGCCATCGTTCCGGGGTTGGACTGGGCGCTGGTGCTGGTCTATGTCCGCGTGCAGGCCTGCGTGGTGGCCCTGCCAGGCCTGGGCGAACGCGTGATCTCGGCCCGCGTCAAGGTGGCGATCGCGCTGGCGCTGGCGCCGCTGCTGTCGGGCATCGCGCCCGGCCCGCAGATGCCCGAACAACCCCTGGGCATGATCGCGCAGGTCGGGGTCGAGATGGTTCTGGGCTTTGCCACGGGCATCATGCTGCGGCTGCTGACCATCGCCATAGACATCGCCACCACGGCCATTGCCGCGACCGCGTCACTGTCCCAGATCATGGGCATCCAGAACGAGATGTCGCCCCATCCCATCGGCAACATGCTGCACCTGGCCGGCATGGCGGTCCTGATGGCCATGGGCCTGCCGGTCATGATCGTCGAGCTGATCGCCGACAGCCTGCGTCTCTGGCCGCCCGCGGACCTGCCCCAGGTCGAGGGGCTGGTGATGGCCGTCGTGCGCATGGTGACCGACAGCTTCTGGCTGGCAATGATGCTGGCGGCGCCCTTTACCTTGGGCGGATTCCTGTACCAAGCGCTGTCGGGGGTCATCAACCGGGTGATGCCCGCCCTGCCGGTCGTGTTCATCGGCGCGCCCGCCTCCATCCTGCTGGCGCTGATGGGGCTGGTGATCCTAGCGCCGCTGCTGGTCGGCATCTGGGCCAACGCGGTCATGGGCTTCATGCTGCCGGCACTGCCATGAGGGACCGCGGATGAGCGAGGATACCGATGACAAGCAGTTCGAGGCCACCGACCAGAAGCTGCAGCGTGCGCGCGAAAAGGGCGACATTCCGCGATCGACGGAATTGAACGTCACGATGATGTATCTGGGGGCATTCCTGGCCTTTTCGGTCATGGCAGGCTTTGCGGTGCGCCAATGGATGGCCATGGCCACGCGGGCGCTTGGCGCCGAGGGCTGGTCGGACAGCGGGCCGGCACCGATCGCGCGCGGCCTGGCCGCCTATGCCGCGACAGCCACGATCGGCTTGGCCGCGCTGGTGATGGGGGCGATCCTTCTGGGCCTGATCGCCACGCGGGCGCTGATCTTTTCGCCGCAGAAGCTGGCCTTCGACATCAAGCGCATCAACCCGGTCAAGAACGCCGCGCAGAAGTTCGGAAAGGACGGCCTGGTGACCTTTGCCTTTTCCCTGGGCAAGGCCGGGCTGGTCTGTGCGGGGGGGTGGTTCCTGTTCACATCGCTGCTGGACCGGATCGCCGCCGCGGCGATGGCGGACGGGCAATGGGTTGCGGCACTGGGCTCGATCCTTGGGCAGGTGCTGATGCTGGGGCTGGTCGTCTCGATCGTCTTCACCGTGCCGGACATGCTGTGGAAGTGGTTCGACCACCGCCGCAAGAACCGCATGAGCCGCCAGGAAATGCAGGACGAGTTCAAGGATTCCGAAGGCGACCCGCACATGAAGGGCGCCCGCCGCCAGCGCGCGGTCGACATCGCGATGAAGCAGATGCTGGCCGACGTGCCCACCGCCGACGTCATCATCGTCAACCCGACCCATTATGCCGTCGCCCTGAAATGGTCGCGGGGGTCCGGCCGTGCCCCGGTCTGCGTGGCCAAGGGCACCGACGAAGTCGCCGCCCGCATTCGCGCCAAGGCGACCGAGGCGGGCGTGCCCATCTGGTCCGACCCGCCCTGCGCCCGCGCCATCCACGCCCAGGTCAAGGTGGGCGAGGAGATCGACCGCGCCCATTTCGCCGCCGTTGCCGCCGCGATCCGCTTTGCCGAGAAGATGCGACAGAAGGCCCGTTCCGGATGGTAGACAAGATCAAGCAGCTGCAGCAGCTGGAACGCATCGCGCGGCTGAAGGCCGAGCGTCAGCTCAAGACCTTTGCGGCGTTCAATGCGCACATGACCGTGGCACGCCAGCGCATCGATTCGCTGCAGGCCACGCTGGCGCAAAGCTATGACAGCACCGCCCCCCTGACCCTGCCCGAGGCGCGCATCGCCAACGCCCAAGCCGGGCGTGCCGCACGAGAGCTGCGCCATGCCGACCAGGAGCTGCAGCGGATGCTGCCCCGGTTCCAGATCGCCCGCCAGCAGGCGGCGCGCGAATTCGGCCGGGCCGAGGCGCTGCTGGGCTTGGGACAGGACGAGGCGGAACGCCGCCGCAAGGAGAAATACTGAGCCGTCGGCGGCATTGGACAGGCTGCGACCGGAATGCTAGGCACGGTGCCAAGCCACGGGGAAGAGCCATGCTGCACAGCGATCCGAACACCGACAGCCACCGCAAGATCTGGACTGCCGAGGGCGCGCGCGCCGTCTTTGACCTGCCGCTGATGGATCTGCTGTTTCAGGCGCAGACCGTGCACCGTCAGCATTTCGACCCGAACCGCGTGCAGCTGAGCCGCCTTCTGTCGATCAAGACCGGCGGCTGCCCAGAGGATTGCAGCTATTGCAGCCAGTCGGCCCGCCATGCGTCGGGCCTGTCGGCATCCAAGCTGATGGAGGTCGAGCGCGTGCTGGCCGAGGCGCGCCGTGCCCGCGACGCCGGTGCCACACGCTATTGCATGGGCGCCGCCTGGCGCAGCCCTAAGGCGCGCGACATGCCGCAGATCATCGCCATGGTCGAGGGCGTCAAGGCCCTGGGAATGGAGACCTGCATGACCCTGGGCATGCTGGATGCGGACCAGTCGCGCCAGTTGGCCGATGCCGGGCTGGACTACTACAACCACAACATCGACACGTCCGAGGCGCATTACGGCAACGTCATCACCACCCGCAGCTTTGCCGACCGGCTGGACACGCTGGACACCGTCCGGCAGGCCGGGATCAAGGTCTGCTCGGGCGGCATCCTGGGTCTGGGCGAGGGGCCGCAGGACCGCGTCGACATGCTGGTGACGCTGGCCAACCTGCCTGTCGCGCCGGAAAGCGTGCCGATCAACATGCTGATCCCGGTCGAGGGCACCCCGTTGGCCGACGCCGCCCCGGTGGACCCCATCGATTTCGTGCGCATGATCGCCACCGCGCGCATCATGATGCCGCGCAGCCATGTCCGCCTGTCCGCCGGCCGCACCGCCATGTCGGACGAGATGCAGGCGATGTGCTTCTTTGCCGGGGCCAATTCGATCTTCGTGGGCGACACGCTGCTGACCAAGGACAACCCCGAGGAGGAAAGCGACATGCGCCTGTTCGCCAAGCTGGGCCTTCAGCCCATGCAGGCGCACGAACATCATCCCGACGCAGCGCGCCGGGCCGAATTGCTGGCCGCCGACCCCGCCATTCCGATCCTGCGCTAGGGCCGGGGCCGCGGCTTGGACCGGCTGGCGACCTATCGACGCGACCTGCAGGGTCTGGCGGGCGATGCGCGGTTGCGCAGCCTGGCTGAGCGTCGGGGGATCGACTTTTCGTCGAACGACTATCTGGGCCTTGCGCAAAGCGACCGGATGCGGGCCGCGGTCGTGCGGGCGCTGGATGCGGGCGTTCCAGTGGGCGCGGCGGGGTCGCGCCTGCTGCGGGGCAACACCGACCGGCAGGCCGGGTTCGAGGATGCCGCCGCGCGGTTCTTCGGCGCCGAGGCGGCCCTGGGCTTTGGTGGGGGCTATGTCGCGAACTTCGCGGTCATCACCACCCTGCCGCAGCGGGGGGACCTGCTGCTGATGGATGCGCTGGCCCATGCCAGCACGCATGAGGGGGCGCGGGCCGGGCGCGCCGAGGTCGCCAGCTTTCGCCACGGCGATGTCGGCCACGCCGAGGATGTGATCACCGCATGGCGCCGCGCGGGCAACACGGGGGCGGTCTGGATCGCGGTCGAGAGCCTTTACAGCATGGACGGGGACCAAGCACCGCTGGACGACCTGATGCGGCTGGCGGACGCGCACGGCTTTCTGCTGATCGACGAGGCGCATGCGACGGGCGTCTTCGGTCCCCGGGGGCGGGGACTGGCCCACCACCTGGAAGGGCGCGACAACGTCGTGACGCTGCATACGCTTGGCAAGGCCTTGGGCGGGTCCGGTGCGCTGATCTGCGGGGCGCGGGTGCTGATCGATTTCCTGGTGAACCGCTGCCGGCCCTTCATCTTTGCCACCGCGCCGTCGCCGCTGATGGCGGCCGCGGGGCTGGAGGCGCTGGCGATGCTGCAGGACGAACCGTGGCGTCAGGCGACCCTGGCGGGCCATGTCGTGGCGTTCCACGACCAGATGGCGCGCCGCCTGCCGCAGGTTCCGCTGAGCGGCAGCCAGATCGTGCCGCTGATCGTCGGACCCAATGCCGAAACCATGGCGCTGGCCGCACAGGTGCAGGCGCGCGGGTTCGACGCGCGCGGCATCCGCCCTCCGACTGTGCCCGAGGGCACGTCGCGGCTGCGGGTGTCGCTGACGCTGAACGCCACGCGCGCGGATGTGCTGCGGCTGGCCGAGACGCTGGAGGACCTGTGGCCCGATTTGTGATCACAAGCACCGGCACCGATGTCGGCAAGACGGTCTTCGCGGCCGGGCTGTGCGGGCTGATCGGGGCAGAGTACTGGAAGCCGGTGCAGTCGGGGCTGGCCGGGAACGTCGAAAACGACGCCATTTCCGCCGACCGCGGGAATGCCGCCCAACCCGGCACCGACCGCGCCGAGGTCGAGCGGCTGTCCGGCGCCCGGACCCACCCCGAGGCCGCGCTGCTGCCCCAGCCCCTGTCGCCGCACCGGGCGGCGGAGCTGGCGGGCGTCACGCTGGACCCGGCGGGCTGGACCCCGCCCGATGCCGCGCGGCTGGTGATCGAGGGGGCGGGCGGCGCGCTGGTGCCCGTCACGCGGCACGTGCTGTTCGCGGACCTGTTCGCGCGCTGGCAAGTGCCGGTGATCGTCGTCTGTGCCACGGGGCTGGGCACGATCAGCCACAGCCTGACCGCGCTGGAGAGCCTGCGCGCGCGGGGCGTGCCGGTGCATGGCGTGGCCTTCGTCGGACCTGCGAATGACGACAACATGGCGACCATCGGCGATCTGGGTCGGGTCAGGGTGCTGGGACGCCTGCCTTTGCTGGACCAGCTGGACAGGGACAGCCTGACCGCCGCGATGCGGGCCGCGTTTAGCGCAGGGGATTTCACATGAGCGCCGTCTGGCATCCGTTCTTTCAGCATGGCACCGAACCGGCCCCGCCCCGGGCGGTCGGCGCCCAGGGCGCGCATATCCTGACCGATCGCGGCCCGCTGCTGGACGGGATCAGCAGTTGGTGGGTGGTCACGCATGGCCACAATCAGCCCCAGATCGTGGAGGCCATCCGCGAGACCGCCGGGCGGCTGGATCAGGTGATCTTTGCCGGGCTGACCCATGACCCGGCGGAGGAGCTGGCCGAGGCGCTGGTGGCGATGACGCCCGCGGGGCTGGACCACGTGTTCTACAGCGACAGCGGATCGACCGCGGTCGAGGTCGCGTTGAAGATGGCCCTGGGCTATTGGCGCCACGAGGGCGACGGCCGCCACCGCATCGCGGTGATCGAGGACAGCTATCACGGCGACACCATCGGCACGATGAGCGTCGGAGAGCGGGGGGTCTTCAACGCCGCCTATGACCCGCTGATGTTCGGGGTGGACCGGTTGCCCTTTCCCGAGGACGATGGCACCGCGACGCTGGCGGCGTTCGAGGCGCTGGCGGCCAGCGGGCGGATGGCGGCGATCATTCTGGAGCCGCTGGTGCTGGGCGCGGGGGGGATGCGGATGTACGCCCCCGCGGCTCTGGCCGGGCTGCGGGCGATCTGCGACCGCCACGACGTGCTGATGATCGCCGACGAGGTGATGACCGGATGGGGCCGCACCGGGCAGTTGTGGGCCTGCGATCATGCGGGCGTCGCGCCCGATATCCTGTGCACGTCCAAGGGGTTGACCGGGGGCGTGGTGCCGCTGGCGGCGACGCTGGCCAGCGGGCGGATCTTCGAGGCGCATCGGTCCAAGGACCGGCGGCGGACCTTCTATCACTCCAGCAGCTATACCGCGAACCCGATCGCCTGCGCGGCGGCGCTGGCGCAGGTGCGGCTGTGGCAGGCCCGCCCGATGCAGGCGAGGCTGGACGCGCTGACCGCCATGCAGGCCGAACGGCTGGCGCGGCTGGACGGGCGGTTCACCAACATCCGCCAATGCGGCACCATCGCCGCCGCCGACCTGGTCGTGCCACAGGGCGGCTATCTGTCCGAGGTCGGGCCGCGGATGCGGGCGCATTGCATGGATCGCGGCGTGCTGCTGCGTCCCTTGGGGAACACGGTCTATGTGCTGCCGCCCTATTGCGTGACGCGGGGCGACCTGGATGCGGCCTGGGAGGCCGTTACCTCATTTGAGGTCTAGGTCGACCCAGACCAGCCTGCGATGCGAGGCCAGCGCCACGGCCTCTGCCAGCGGATCGTCGGGCGCGGGCCAGACGACACCCGACGCCAGCACCGACAGCCCCTTCGCAGGCAGGACGTAGTCCAGTCGCAGGTTGCCCGGCGCGCGGTCGTATTCCGCCGTATCCAGCGCCGGGTCGCCCCGCTGGCCGGCATTCGGTCCGGTCTGCGGAGGTTGCCATGCGCCGCGCGGCCGGGGGTCCTGGGTAACGGCGGCCAGTGCGGCCAACGTGGCCGGATCGCCGTCGCCGTCCTGCGGATCGACGTTCAGGTTGCCCAGGATCGCAAAGGGCGCGTCGGGAAGGTGGGTCAGCCAGAAGGTGACCTCGTCATGGTTGCGGGCGGGATTGCGATCCTCGAAGGCGGGGGGTGTCGCGGCCAGTGCCAGCAGGTGCAGCGGCCCCGCAGGCGTGTCCAGCGCCACGTCCCAATGCGCCGTGCTGGACAGGCGCTGGATGTCGGCATGGGGGCTTTCGGGCATCCGGTTGCCCGGCAGGTCGCGCCACAGCGTCGCGCTGTGATCGGCGACGCCCGCGATGGGCAGGCGCGACAGCACCGCCAGCCCCGCCTGTCCGGTGAAGGCGCCATAGCCCTGCGCATCGCGGGGCTGGCCCGCGCGCCCGTCGCCATCCAGGTCAACGCCCGTGGCCATGCCGCGGTTGGATTGCGTCGCATGATGATGCGGCATCGCATGACCCTGTTCGGCCAGCAGGCCCGCGAATGCGGTCAGCGCGCGGTTGTCCAGGTCCCAGTCCAGCCCGGTCAGCAGGATCGCATCGGGCGCGGCATGGGCGATCACCTGCGCCGCGGCCAGCACCTGCGGATCGCGGGCCATGATGTCGCGCAACAAAAGACCCGGCCCGTCGCGCGACAGGCCGGGGTCCCAGGTGGCGATGCGCAGCGGATCGGCCGCCGCCGGGCTCGCCAGCAGCATGGCCAGGGCAAGGGCCCTTAGACCCAAGGGCGGGCCTGGGCCATCTGCGTCTCGAACGTGTCGATGGCGGGGGCCTTTTCCATCGTCAGGCCGATGTCGTCCAGGCCGTTCATCAGGCAATGCTTGCGGAACGGGTCGATGTCGAAGCCGTATTCGGTGCCGTCCGCACCGGTCACCGTCTGCGCGTCCAGATCGACGGTGATGCGGGCATTCGCGCCCTTCTCGGCATCGCGCATCAGCGCGTCGACCGCATCCTGGGGCAGGACCACCGGCAGGATGCCGTTCTTGAAGCAGTTGTTGAAGAAGATGTCGGCAAAGCTGGTCGAGACGACGCAGCGAATGCCGAAATCCAGCAGCGCCCAGGGGGCATGCTCGCGCGAGGAGCCACAGCCGAAATTGTCGCCCGCGATCAGGATCTGGGCGTCGCGATAGGCGGGCCGGTTCAGGACGAAATCTGGGATCTCGTTCCCGTCGCGGTCATAGCGCATCTCGTCGAACAGGTTCACGCCCAGGCCGGACCGCTTGATGGTCTTCAGGAACTGCTTGGGGATGATCATGTCGGTATCGATGTTGACCAGCGGCATGGGGGCCGCGATGCCGGTCAGGGTGGTGAACTTGTCCATGATGTCCTCAGGCCGGTTCGTGCGCGAATTCGCGGATGTCGGTCAGGCGTCCGGTGACGCCGGCGGCGGCCGCCATCGCGGGGCTCATCAGGTGGGTGCGGCCCTTGTAGCCCTGGCGCCCCTCGAAGTTGCGGTTGCTGGTCGCGGCGCAGCGTTCGCCGGGCTTCAGCTGGTCGGGGTTCATGCCCAGGCACATCGAGCAGCCGGCCAGCCGCCATTCAAAGCCTGCGTCGATGAAGATGCGGTCCAGCCCTTCCTCCTCGGCCATGGCGCGGACCAGGCCCGATCCCGGCACGACCATGCCGCGCACGCCCGGCGCCAGCTTGCGCCCGCGCAGCACGTCGGCGGCCGCGCGCAGGTCCTCGATCCGGCCGTTGGTGCAGGATCCGATGAAGACCGCGTCGATGGCGATGTCGGTCAGCGGCGTGCCGGCGGTCAGGCCCATATAGTCCAGCGACCGGCGCGCGGCATCGACCTTGCCGCCCGCAAAGCTTTCCGGGTCGGGCACGGATGCCGTGATCGGCAGCGCGTCCTCGGGGCTGGTGCCCCAGGTGACGGTCGGCGCGATGTCCTCGGCGCGGATGGTCAGGACCTTGTCGAAATGCGCGCCGTCGTCCGAGAACAGCGTCTTCCACCAGGCGACGGCGGCCTCCCACTGGGCGCCCTTGGGCGCATGGGGGCGGCCCTTGACGTAGTTGAACGTCACCTCGTCCGGGGCGATCAGGCCGGCGCGGGCGCCGCCCTCGATCGCCATGTTGCAGATGGTCATGCGGCCTTCCATCGACAGGTTGCGGATCGCCTCTCCGCAATATTCGATGACATGGCCGGTGCCGCCCGCGGTGCCGGTCTCGGCGATGATGCGCAGGACGATGTCCTTGGCGGTCACGCCGGGGGCCAGGCGTCCGGTGATCTCGACCTTCATGTTCTTGGACTTGCCCTGGATCAGGGTCTGGGTGGCCAGCACATGCTCGACCTCGGACGTGCCGATGCCGTGGGCCAGCGCGCCGAAGGCACCGTGGGTCGCGGTATGGCTGTCGCCGCAGACGACGGTCATGCCGGGCAAGGTCCAGCCCTGTTCAGGGCCGACGATGTGCACGATGCCCTGGCGGATGTCGTTCACCGGGTAATAGACCACCCCGAATTCGCGGGCGTTGCGGTCCAGCGCATCCACCTGGATGCGGCTTTCCTCGTTGTCGATGCCGGTCTGGCGGTCCAGCGTGGTGGGCACGTTGTGATCGGGCACGGCGATGGTGCGTTCGGGCGCGCGGACCGGGCGGCCGGTCATGCGCAGCCCCTCGAAGGCCTGCGGGCTGGTCACCTCGTGGACCAGGTGGCGGTCGATATACAGAAGGCAGGTGCCGTCTTCCTGGCGGTCCACCACATGGGCGTCCCAGATCTTGTCGTAAAGCGTGCGTGCAGGGGTCATGGCTGAGGTCTTTCGGCTGTGATGCGGGAAGGGTGACGGGCGGGCAGCCGTCAGCCCTGCGCGGTCACGCCCAGCATCTCGCCGTAGAAGCGGCCCGGCAGGCGCGCGCGGTCATGAATGTCGAAATAACGCATCATCCGGCCAGATTAGGCCAGCATCCGCCTGCTGGCAAGCGCGCGCATGTCAAGGAAAATGCCGCGAGAGATTGAGACGGGCCGAAAAGATGCTATGTTGGGGGAACCCCTGCGCCGGGGGCTATCGGCGCGCGGACCGGAGGACTACACCCTGTCACAAGACGCCCCGTCGGCCGGTCGGCCGACCTCGACCCAGCAGACCAGCCAGCATACCAGTGACGACATGCTGGCCTTGGTGCTGAATTCCCTTGATGACGACAAGGCCGAGGAGGTCGTCAGCATCGACCTGCGCGGTCGCACGGCCATTGCCGACCACATGGTCATCGCCTCGGGGCGCAGCTCGCGTCAGGTGGGCGCCATCGCGGAGAAGCTGGCCGAGCGCGTGAAGCAGGTCACCGGCCGCAGCCCGCGGATCGAGGGCAAGGATGCCGGTGACTGGGTGCTGATCGACACGGACGACGTGATCGTCCACGTGTTCCGCCCCGAGGTCCGCGACTTCTATCAGCTGGAAAAGATGTGGCTGCCCGCCGATGCGCTGGCCCGCGTGCGCGAACCCGCCCAACCGTCCAGCTATCAGCCGCAGGACTGATCCGCCGCAATGCGGATCGACATCGCCGCCGTGGGGCGGCTGAAGACCGGCCCCGAGGCGGCGCTGGTCGCCGATTACCTGCAGCGCTTTGCCAAGACCGGCCGCAGCCTGGGGCTGCCGGCCGTGTCCGTCGTCGAGGTCGAAGATCGTCGCGCCGGCACCATGGCCGCCGAGGCGGAGCTGCTGTCCCGGGCCATCCCACCCGGCGCTGCGGTGGTGATGATGGACGAACGCGGCGATCAGCCGACCTCTCCCGAATTCGCCGCGCGGCTGGCGGACTGGCGCGACCAGGCGCGCGACGTGTGCTTCGTGATCGGCGGCGCGGACGGGCTGGACCCGTCGTTGCGGGCGCGGGCCGACTGGCAGATCAGCCTGGGCCGGATGGTCTGGCCGCATCTGCTGGTCCGCGTGATGCTGGCCGAACAGCTGTACCGCGCCGCCACGATCCTCGCCGGGTCGCCCTATCACCGGGCGTAGGGGGCACACCGGGCATAGGGGGCACCGGGCATGGGCGGGCTTGGTTGCCGCCGCCGCCCGCGAGGCGTAAGTAAGGGCAAAACCGCGAGGCTCCGATGACCAAACCCGTGATCCTGTGCATTCTGGACGGCTGGGGCCAGTCCACCCGACCCGAACAAAGCGCCCCGGACCGGGCGGCGACCCCGAATTTCGACCGTCTGATGCGCGACTGTCCCCATGCGACGCTGGTGACGCACGGTCCCGACGTGGGCCTGCCGCGCGGCCAGATGGGCAATTCCGAGGTGGGTCACACGAATATCGGCGCCGGACGCGTGGTCGCGATGGATCTGGGCGCGATCGATCTTGCGATCGAGGATGGCAGCTTTGGCCGCAACGGTCCGCTGCTGGCGTTCATCGACCGGCTGAAGGCCACGGGCGGGACCGCGCATCTTCTGGGCGTCGTCTCGGATGGCGGTGTTCACGGTCATATCGTCCATGTGCTGGCCGCGGCGCGCGCGGTGGCCCAGGCAGGCGTGCCGGTGGTGATCCACGCGATCACCGACGGCCGCGACGTGGCCCCCGATTCGGCGCCGGGCTTTCTGGCCACGCTGCAGGACGGACTGCCCGCAGGGGCGCGGATCGGAACGGTGATCGGTCGCTATTACGCACTGGATCGCGACAGCCGCTGGGACCGGGTGCAGCGCGCGTTCGACGCCGTCGTCGCCGGACAGGGAGAGGCTGCGCCGGACGCCGCGTCCGCCATCGCCACGGCCCATGCGCGCGGCGAGATGGACGAGTTCGTGCCGCCCTTCGTCATCGGTGGCTATGCGGGTGCGCGGGATGGGGACGGGGTCTTCTGCCTGAACTTCCGCGCCGACCGCGCGCGTGAAATCCTGTCTGCCCTGGGCGATCCCGTCTTCGACGGCTTTGACGCCGCCACACGCCCGGCCTGGGCCGCTATGCTGGGCATGGTCGATTATTCGACCCGCCACGACAGCTTCATGCAGGCGGCCTTTCCCAAGCGGCAGGTGCAGAACACCCTTGGGGCCTGGGTCGCGGCCAAGGGCCTGCGCCAGTTCCGCCTGGCCGAGACCGAGAAATACCCCCACGTGACCTTCTTCCTGAACGGCGGCAAGGAAACGCCGGAACCGGGCGAGGATCGCCACATGCCGCAAAGCCCCAAGGTTGCCACCTATGACCTGGCGCCCGAGATGGCGTCCGTCGAGGTTACCGACAGGCTGGTCCAGGTCATCGGTCAGGGCTACGATCTGATCGTGGTGAACTATGCCAATCCCGACATGGTCGGCCATACCGGCGATCTGGACGCGGCCGCCCGCGCCTGCGAGGCGGTGGATCGCGGTCTGGGCCGGATGCTTGCCGCGCTGGACGCGGTCGGGGGGGCGGCGGTGATCTGCGCCGATCACGGCAATTGCGAACAGATGATCGACCCGGTGACGGGCGGGCCGCATACCGCGCACACGCTGAACCCCGTCCCGGTCATCGTCTATGGCGCGCCGGGCGTCACGGGGCTGCGCGACGGGCGCCTGGCCGATCTGGCGCCAACGGTCCTGGCGCTGATGGGGCTGGACCAGCCCGCCGACATGACCGGGGAAAGCCTGATCGTCCGATGAGAACCCGCCTTGCCCTGGCGCTCTGCGCCGCCCTTGCCGGTCCGGCCCTTGCGGAGACCACCCCCGCCAACCAGGCGGTCGCGGATGCCGAGGCCGCCGCGGCCCTGCTGCGCGCGGCCATAGGCCAGCTGGCCGAGGCGGTCAGCGCCGACGACCAGGTGGTGGCCCTGACCGAGGTCATTCGCGGATACGAGCTGGGCCTGGCCGCCCTGCGCGGCGGCCTGCGCCAGGCCAGCGGCCGCGAGGCCGAGCTGCGCGACCGGTTCGAGGCGCAGCGCGACCAGCTGGCGCGCGTCCTGGGCGCGATGACCGCGCTGCAGCAAAGCCCCGAATCGACGATGCTGCTGCATCCGGCGGGGGCGCTGGCCAATGCGCGGTCCGGGATGATCCTGTCGGGCGTCACCCCCGGCCTGCGGGCCGAGGCCGAGGCCCTGCAGGCCGATCTGGACGAGATCGCCACCGTCCGCCAGCTGCAGTCGAACGCCGCCGGCATGCTGGGCAGCGGCCTGGACAGCGTCCAGGAGGCCCGCCGCCTGCTGGCCAGCGCCGTGACGGACCGCAGCTCGATGCCCGCGCGATATGCCGAGGACCCCGAGGAGCTGCAGGCCCTGCGCGCGGCCGCGCAGAGCCTGGACGATTTCGCGACCGGCATCGCGCGGATGGAAAAGGACGTGGGCGCGCCCATGGACGATTTCGAGGGCGCGCGCGGCAGCCTGGCCCTGCCGGTGGTGGGGACCGTGCTGCGCCCCTATCGGGAGCCGGACGCGGCGGGGGTCAGCCGACCGGGCTGGGTGATCGCCACCGCCCCCGCGGCGCTGGTGCAGACGCCTTGGCCTGCGACGATCCGCTATCGGGGGCCGTTCCTGGATTACGGCAATGTGATGATCGTCGAGCCCGCGCGCGGCTATCTAATGATCTTCGCAGGCCTGTCCCAGGTCTTCGGAGAAGTGGGCGACGTCTTGAAGGCGGGCGATCCGGTGGGCTTGATGGGGGGCGCGGAAGCCCCCGCCCAGGAGTTCGGATCGCAATTCGTCGCCGATGCCGCCCAGGGCGCCGAGGCCGGACGCAGCGAGACGCTGTATCTGGAACTGCGCCAGGGCAATGAAACGCTGGACCCCGCCGACTGGTTCGTGCTGAATCCCGTCGTCGACCCGCAACAGGACTGAGGCAGGAAAGACCGCCATGAGACATTATCTGATCGCAGGCCTGGGGGGCGTTCTGGCCGGAGCCCTGGCCACCACCCAGATCGCCGGTCCGCTGCTGGCGCAGGAGACGGCCGAGGGGAATGCCTCGGTCTATCAGCAGCTGGAGCTGTTCGGGAACATCTTCGAGCGCATCCGCACCGACTATGTCGAGGCACCCGAGGACAAGGAGCTGATCGAGGCGGCCATCAACGGCATGCTGACCTCGCTTGACCCGCATTCCAGCTTCCTGTCGGCCGACGATTATTCCGACATGCAGACCCAGACCCGCGGCAGCTTCGGCGGCCTGGGGATCGAGGTCAGCCAGGAGGAGGGCCTGGTCAAGGTCGTGGCCCCCATCGACGACACGCCCGCCGCGAATGCGGGCATCCAGCCGGGCGACTTCATCACCCACGTGAACGGCGAATCGCTGCTGGGCCTGCCTTTGGACGACGCGGTCGAGATGATGCGCGGCCCGATCGGGTCCGAGATCACCATCACCGTCCTGCGCGAGGGCGAGAGCGAGCCGTTCGACCTGACCATGTCGCGCGACACGATCAAGCTGACCGTGGTGCGCAGCCGCGTCGAGGGCCATGCGGTCGTGCTGCGGGTGTCCACCTTCAACGACGAGACCTATGACACGCTGCAGGCGGAACTGAAGAAGGCCGTCGAGGAAGCCGGCGGCATCGACCGGGTCACCGGTTTCGTGCTGGACCTGCGCAACAACCCCGGCGGCCTGCTGAACCAGGCGATCAGCGTCAGCGACGCCTTTCTGGATGCCGGAGAGATCGTCAGCACCCGCGGCCGCAACCCGGAAGAAAGCGAACGCTGGAACGCCGAGGCGGGCGATCTGGCCGAGGGCAAGCCGATGGTCGTGCTGATCAACGGCGGTTCGGCCAGCGCGTCGGAAATCGTCGCGGGTGCCTTGCAGGACCACCGCCGCGCCATCGTCGTGGGCGAAAAGTCCTTTGGCAAGGGTTCGGTCCAGACGGTCATGCCGGTGACCGCCGACAGCGCCATCCGCCTGACCACGGCGCGGTACTTCACCCCGTCGGGCCGGTCGATCCAGGCCCTGGGCGTGCAGCCCGACATCCTGGTCGCCCAGCCCGCCCCGGCCCCCGAGGTCGAGGAGGAGGAAGCCCGCAGCAACAGCGACTTCAGCCGGTCCGAGGCCGACCTGCGCGGTGCCCTGGGCAACGATGTCAGCGACGAGATGCGCAAGCAGATGGAGGAGGAGGCCGCCGAGGTCGAGGCCACCGCCGCGCTGCGCGAGGAGGACTATCAGCTGGCCTATGCGGTCGACGTGCTGAAGGGTCTGGCCGCGGTGAACTTCCGCGCCGACCAGGTGCCTGCCGCGGAGACGCCCGCGGTCACCGGTGAAGGTGCGGGCGAGGGGGCCGAGGCCGCCCCGGACCAGGGCTGATCCGATGGACGGACGCATGGGGCCGGGCGGCCTGCCGTACCGGCCCTGCGCCGGCGTGGTGCTGATCGACGACCGGGGCCTGGTCTTTGCCGGGCGCCGGATCGACCGCAGCCCCGACCAGCCGCCTGCGTGGCAGATGCCCCAGGGCGGCATCGACGAGGGGGAGACCCCGCGCGAGGCCGCACTGCGCGAGCTGACCGAGGAGACGGGCATCGACCCATCGCTGGTCGAGGTGCTGGACGAGACGCCCGACTGGGTCTTCTACGACCTGCCGCCCGAGATGGTCGGCCGGATCTGGAAGGGCCGTTATGGCGGGCAGTGCCAAAAATGGCTGGCGCTGCGGTTCCTGGGCCAGGACACCGACATCCGCATCGATACCGCCCACCCCGAGTTCGACCAGTGGCGGTGGATGCGGGCCGAGGACGTGCTGGACAGCATCGTGCCCTTCAAGCGCGCCGTCTATGCCGAGGTGCTGGGCGCGTTCCACCCTCATCTGGCCTAGGACGCGGGCCAGCGATCCTCCAGGATCAGCTCGTCCAGCGGCAGGCGCGCCGCCCAGCCCCGGCTTTGCAATTCGGGCTGGCGGTACAGTTCGGTGACATGGCCGATGCACAGATAGGCCACCGGCACGACATGGTCGGGCAGGTGCAGCAGGCCGCGAAGGTCGTCGGGCCGGAAGATGCTGACCCAGCCCACCCCGATGCCTTCGGCCCGCGCGGCCAGCCACAGGTTCTGCACCGCGCAGGCGGTGGAATAGAGGTCGGTTGCCGGGTCATGGGTGCGGCCCAGCACATGCGCGCCGCCCCGGGTCCGGTCGCAGGTGATGCACAGGTTGACCGGCGCCTGCAGGATCCCCTCCAGCTTCAGCGACGAATACAGCGCCTTGCGGTCGGGAAAGCGGTCGGCGGCCTCGGCATTGGCCGATGCGAAGGCGTCATGGATGCGGCCGCGCAGTGCCGCGTCGCGGATCAGGATGAAGTTCCAGGGCTGTGACAGCCCGACGGACGGCGCGTCATGCGCCGCCTGCAGCAGGCGGCGCAGGGTCGCGGGGTCGACCGGGTCGGGGCGGAACTGACCCCGCACGTCGCGGCGTTCGCGGATCGCGCGATAGACCGCCGCGCGCTCCGCGTTCGAAAACGGCCCCGCCGGGGCAAGGCCGCAGGCATCGGTCACCGGCGCAGCTGGTCCAGCAGGATCGAGGTCGGATAGCCGTCCGGCGTCACGCCGATGGACCGCTGGAAGGCCGAGACCGATTCCATTGTGGCCGAACCGAACAGGCCGTCGATCTCTCCCTGATAGAAGCCGCGCTGTGCCAGGCGCTGCTGGATCTCCTGGCGTTCGGCGGTGGACAGGGTGCGGTCCTGGCGCGGCCAGGCGCCTTGGATGCCCGGACGGCCCGCGATGCGCTCCGCCAGGTAGGACACGCCCAGGGCGTAGTTGTCCGAGTTGTTGTAGCGCAGGATCGACCGGAAGTTGTCGGTGATGAAGAACGCAGGCCCCCGCGCCCCCGCCGGCATGATGATCGAGCCGTTGCCCGCCGGCAGCCCGCCGCCCGACATGGTGCGCACGCCCTGTGCTGACCAGTCGCCGGCCGACCGCCGGGTGCCCTTGCCGATCAGGCCCATGTTGAAGTTGGCGGGCAGGCGGACCTCGGCGCCCCAGGTCGCGCCGCGCTGCCAGCCGCTGCGCGCCAGATAGGCCGCGGTCGAGGCCAGCGAATCGGTCGGGTCCTCGGACCAGATGTCGCGGCGGCCGTCGCCGTTGAAGTCGACCGCGTATTCCAGATAGGAGGTCGGCATGAACTGGGTATGCCCCATCGCGCCCGCCCAGCTGCCCAGCATGTGCTGGGGATCGGTGTCGCCCGCCTGAAGGATCTGCAGGGCGGCGATCAGCTGGTTCTGGAACATCTCTCCGCGGCGGCCGTCATAGGCCAGCGTCGCCAGCGACGGGATGATCTGCATCCTGCCGCGGTTGGCGCCGAAGTTCGATTCCATCCCCCAGACCGCCAGCACGATCTCGCGCGGGACGCCGTACTGCGCCTCGATCCGGGACAGAACGGGCGACAGCTGCGCCAGCTTCTGGCGGCCGGTGGTGATGCGCACGTCCGACACGGCGCTGTCCAGGTACAGCCAGACGGGGCGCGAGAATTCGGCTTGGCGGCGGTCCAGGCGGATCACCTCGGGGTTGTAGCGGGCCAACGCCATGGCGCGGTCATAGGTCGGGCCCGACACGCCCGACGACAGGGCGCGGGCGCGGAACTGCTGGACGAACCGCTGCAGGCCGGCCTCGTCGCCGGGATTGGCGGGCGGGATCGGGGTCACGGTCACGTCGGCGGGCGCGCGGGGGCCGCCCGCGGCGGGCATGCGCGACATCGGCGATGCACAGGCGGCCAGCGCGCCGATCAGGGTGGTGGACAGAAGAATGCGGGAAAAGCTCATTATGGATCGCCTGTTTTGGACTGCCGAGGTTTCTTGGCCCGGATCTTGATGGCCCGGATTTGGTCTTCTGCGTGCAGTCTAGACGAACCACTCCCGCTTGGGTAGGGCGCGGGCGCGCTTAGTGCAGCAGCGATTCCGGGTCCGGCGCGGTCCCGAACCAAGGCGTCATCTGCGCGATGATGACCGAGTTTTCGGCCAGCGCCCGATCCATCAGCGCGCGTTCCGCCTCGTCGATCTCGTGGCCGTCGGCCAGACGCTCGTCCAGCGTGCCATAGCCGGTGACGTCCAGGGGGGCCATGTCGGCCTGCTTCAGGATCGCCACGGTCTCTCGCACGGCCTCGGGTTCGTCGTTGGCCGGGGCATAGCAGACCAGCCCCGCCCCGGTGGCGCCCTTGGGCAGACCGTCGCCCTTCCGCCTGCCCAGCTCGACGACCAGCGTGAAGACCTTCATGGCTTACTCCATCGGTTTTGCGCCGCCCTGGGCGCGTTCGGCCCCTTCGGGCCATTCGGGGGCCTGCCACATGCGGTTGCCGCATTCGGGGCAGGGCGCACGGGTGGCGATGATCTGCGCGCCCGCGGACGCGCCGCACATGGCACAACATGTCTGCCCGTCCATCGCAAGCGCCTTTGCGGGCGGGGGCGGGCCGTTCACCAGATGTTCGGGCGGCAGCAGCGACAGGCCGGGCTGCACCTGCGACCGGCGAAAGACGGACAGTCCGCCGCCCGCCTCCAGATAGGCGGCGCGCAGCTCTCCAAGGTTGCCGACGCCGGCCAGGCGCAGCATCGCCTTGATCTCGGCCAGGCCCAGGTCGCGCTGCGATGCCGCCTCGGGCAGGATGCGCCCGTCCAGGACCAGCGCCACGGGGCGGCCGTCGATGATGCGCTTGGCCCGGTCGAACCGCACGATCAGCCGGTCCAGCACCTTGTTCAGCCCGACGACCACGGTGATGACCGCCATCGCCGCCAGCAGCGGCACGTCGGGATAGAACATCGCGTCGCCCACGGCGGACCCCAGGGCGATGACCAGCAGGAACTCGACCATCGACAGCTGCGCCACGCCGCGCCCGCCGATCCAGCGGATCATCAGCAGCGCATAGACATAGACCAGCACGGTGCGGACCAGGATCTCGGCATAGAACAGGGGTGGATGCTCGCCCAGGAACATCCGGGCAAGATCGAAGGGGATGACCGGTTGGTCCATGAAAGGCCTTTCGCGGCAGGGAATGCTGCACAGCCTATAACCGTGCCCGAACCGAGGGGTTCCGCCGCCCGGTCCCGCCCGCTAGGGTCCGCGCAGCAGCAGGGGGGCATGCCATGAGCGACAGTCTGGAGCGGGTCCGCGCGGCCCTGGACGCGGCCGGCGTCGCGGTCGACATCCGCGAGATGCCGGGCAGCACCCGCACCGCCGCCGAGGCCGCGGACGCGGTCGGCTGCGCGCTGGACCAGATCGCCAAGTCGATCATCTTTCACGGCCAGGACAGCGGAGCGGTGCTGCTGTTCCTGACCGCAGGCGGCAACCGGGTCGATCCCGACAAGGCCGCGACGCTGGCCGGAGAGCCGTTGGGCCGGGCCGATGCGGCGCTGGTGCGGGCGCGCACGGGGTTCGCCATCGGCGGTGTCGCGCCGGTGGGGCATTTGTCGCCGGTCAGGGCCTTCCTGGACCCGCGCCTGGCCGATTTCGTGCAGGTCTGGGCGGCGGCGGGCACCCCGCGGCACGTCTTTGCCATCGCGCCCGACCGGCTGCAGGCCGTGACCGCCGCACGGACCGGTGATTTTGTCGCATGAACCCCGCGGCGGGTCCGGGGCGTTGGGACGCGACATCTGAAAGGAAGCCCCGATGACCCAACCCATGATGACCCTGAACGACGGCCGGACCATGCCCCAGCTGGGCACCGGCATCTGGCAGATCGAGGATGCGAAGACCCCCGAGGTCGTGGCCGAGGCGCTGCGCGTCGGATACCGGCTGATCGACGGCGCCGCCGCCTACAAGAACGAGGCCGGGATGGACCGGGGCATCCGCGACAGCGACGTGGCCCGCGACCAGATCTTCGTCACGTCCAAGCTGTGGAACGACGCGCAGGGGCATGACGCCGCCCTGCGGGCCTTTGACGCGACGATGGAGCGGTCGGGACTGGATTATCTGGACCTGTACCTGATCCACTGGCCGTTGCCGGCGATGGACGCCTATGTCGACAGCTGGAAGGCGCTGATCCGCCTGCGCGACGAAGGGCGCGTACGGTCCATTGGCGTCGCGAATTTCCACGAGCCGCATCTGCATCGCCTGATCGACGAGACGGGCGTCGCGCCCGCGCTGAACCAGATCGAGCTGCACCCTTCGCTGACGCAGGAGCGCATGCGGGCGGTGAACAAGCAGCTTGGCATCGTCACGCAAAGCTGGACCCCCCTGGGGCGCGGCGACAGCTTCGATGCGCCCGCGATCCGCGACGCGGCGGCGCGCACGGGGCGGACGGTGGCGCAGGTGATCCTGCGCTGGCACATCCAGCACGGGCTGTCGGTCATTCCGAAATCGGAAAAGCCCGAACGCCTGGCCGAGAATTTCGACGTGCTGGACTTTACCCTGACGCCCGAGGAGATGTCGGCCATCGACGCGCTGGACCGCGGCCATCGCACCGGGCCGGACCCGGATACGTTCGACTATCGTCAGCCGCTGTAACCCAGCAGGCGACGCATCAGGGGGCTGGCGGGGTCCGCCAGTCCCTCGATCACGTCGAAATGGTGGCGGCCGGGGTCAATGACGCATTCGGTCGCCGCGCCCAGCCCCGCCCAGACATCCGCCAGCAGCCGGGCATGACGGATGAATTCAGGCCTTTCGGCCCCCCCGACCCAAGTCGTGACCGGGATGCCCGTGCGGGGTTCCAGCAGGGCGGGGCTTTCGGATGCGGCTTCGGCCGCGTCCAGGCGCAGGGTGTCGTTCATCGCCGTGCGCATCAGCGGGCGCAGGTCGGTCAGCGGAGAGATGGGCACGCAGGCGGTGACCCGCGCGGCCACCGTCTCGGACAGCACCCCCGGACAGATCATCCGCGCCGCCAGATGCCCGCCCGCCGAATGACCGGTCAGCGCGATGGGCCCTGCGATGCGACCCGCCGCCTTTGCGATCTGCTCCGCGACGATGCGGGTCATGTCGGCGATGCGCGCGTCCGGCGCCAGGGGATAGCCCGGCAGGACGCAGGCCCAACCCTCCGCCAGCGTGCCGCCCGCCAGATGCGACCACAGCGTCGGGTCGAACCGCATCCAGTAGCCGCCATGGATGAACACCATCAGCGCGTGCGGGTCTCCCTCCGGCAGGAACAGATGCCCCCGGCCCAGATCCTGCGGCGGATGGGCGGCGCGGAAGGCCGCCGCCGCCTCGGTCCAGCGGGGGACATAGGTGTCGGCATGCGGGATATGCGCGCCATTGGCATAGGCGTCGTCCCAGTCGGTGATCTGATACAGCATGGTTCCCCCTCTTTCGGGCAGCCAATCGCGGCGCTATCGTCGCGTCAAGAGGGAGCCCATGATGACCGATTTCACCAAGACCCGCGCCGCGTTCCACCTGCCGGACGGCATGACCTATCTGGACGGCAATTCCCTGGGGCCGATGCCCCGCGCCGCCGCCGACCGGGTCGCGACCATGATGGCCGACGAATGGTCCCAGATGCTGATCACCGGCTGGAACAAGGCGGGCTGGTATGTCCAGCCGCGCAAGGTCGGCGACCGCATTGCGCGGCTGATCGGCGCGGGGGACGGTCAGGTGGTGATGGGCGACACGCTGTCCATCAAGGTGTTCCAGGCGCTGAGCGCGGCGCTGGCCCTGCGGCCCGACCGCCGGGTGATCCTGTCGGACAGCGGCAATTTTCCGTCGGACCTGTACGTGGCCGAGGGGATCGCCCGCGCCCTGGGCGCGACCCTGCGCGTCGTGGCCCCCGAAGAGGTCGAGGCGGCCATCAACCCCGACCTGGCTGTGCTGATGCTGACCGAGGTCGATTACCGCACCGGCCGCCGTCACGACATGCCCGCCCTGACTGCCCGCGCGCATGACGCCGGCGCGCTGGCCATTTGGGATCTGGCCCATTCGGCGGGGGCGGTGGACGTGGACCTGCTGGGATCGGATGCCGATTTCGCGGTGGGCTGCACCTACAAATACCTGAACGGCGGTCCGGGGGCGCCGGCCTTCATCTGGACCCATCCGCGCCACGCCGAACAGGCCGAGCCGATCTTGCAGGGCTGGATGGGCCATGCCGCGCCCTTTGCCTTCGACCAGGAATACCGCCCCGCGCCGGGGATCGAGCGGATGCGCGTGGGCACGCCCCCCGTCATCGCGCTGAGCGCGTTGGAGGCGTCGCTGGACATCTGGGACACGGTCGACATGGCCGCGCTGCGGGCGCGATCGATCGAACTGACCGAAGCGTTCATTGCGGGGGTCGAGGCGCAATGCCCAGACCTGGTGCTGAACAGCCCGCGCGACCCGGCGCGGCGCGGCTCTCAGGTCGGGTTCCGCCATCCGCAGGGCTATGCGGTGATGCAGGCGCTGATCGCGGCGGGGGTGGTCGGCGACTTTCGCGCGCCCGACGTGCTGCGCTTTGGGTTCGCGCCGCTTTACAACGATCTGGACGACGTGTCGCAGGCGGTCGCGACCTTGGCGCAAATCCTGCGCGACGGCAGCTGGGACAGTGCGGAATTCCGTCGCAAGGCTGCGGTGACCTAGGGTAAGGGGGCTTTCCAAGGCGGCCAAAACCGTCGACAGATTGAGCCACAGATGTCGTGGATCGGTTCCGATGTTCAAGCTGCTGCCCCTTGCCCTCGCCATGATGATTCCCGCGCTTGCGGCGGCCCAGGCCGCCCCCGACGATATCCGCGTGCGCATCGTGACCGCCCGCACCCAGCCTCTGGATCTGGACATGCAGCTGTCCGGAGAGATCGAGGCCGTCGACACGCTGGAGCTGGGCTTTCGCCAGGGCGGCCGCGTGACCGAGGTGCTGGTGGCCGAGGGCGACCGCGTCGTCGCGGGTCAGCCCCTGGCCCGGCTGAACGCGGTCCAGCAGGATCAGGCGCTGAACGTCGCGCTGGCGGGCCTGGCCGCCGCGCGCGCGGGCAGCGACCAGGCCCGGCAGGCCCGCGACCGCGCCGATGCGCTGCTGGCGCGGGGGGTCGGCACGCGGGCGGCGGCCGATCAGGCCGAACAGGCGCTGTCCCAGACCCAAGGGGCGCTGGAGCGCGCGGAAACCGCGGTCGAACAGGCGCGGCGCGCCGTCGACGATGCGGTGCTGCGGGCGCCCGAGGATGCCGTCGTGACCGACAAGTCGGTGGCCCCCGGCCAGGTGGTCGCCGCCGCGCAGCCGGTGCTGACGCTGGCCGCGCTGTCGGGGCTGGAGGCCGTCTTTCACGCGCCCGACGACCCGCTGCTGCACGACATCCTGGGCCGTGACGTGCGGATGGAGACGCTGGACGTCGACCGTCCCGACATGGTCGGCACCGTGACCGAGATCGCGCCCCTGGTCGATCCGCAGACCGGCACGGTGACCGTGCGCGCGCGGCTGCTGACGCCCAATGCCGGGATCGTCCTTCTGGGCGCGTCGGTGCGCGGGCATCTGAGCATGGCGATGGAAAAGGGCGTGGTCGTGCCTTGGACCGCCCTGATGCGGTCGGGCGACGATCCGGCCGTCTGGGTGGTCGACGATGACGGGCGCGTTGCGCTGACCAAGGTGGTCATCAACCATTTCGCGGACAGCACGATCTTCGTGTCCGAGGGCCTGTCCGACGGACAGCGGGTCGTGGGCGACGGGGCGCAGCTGCTGTATCCCGGCCGCCGGGTCCAGCCGGTCGCGGAGGGCGTGCAATGAGGGCGCTGATCCTGGCCGGCGTGCTTGCGCTGGCCTGCGGGCCGGCCGCGGCACTGTCGCTGCCCGACTGGCTGGGCCTTGGCGGTCAGGCCGAGGAGCCCGCGGCCCCGCCGCGCCCGGTGGTCAGCGTGATCGTGGACGATCGCGGCCTGGACGCGCGCTGGATCCCCGGCGTGGTCGAGGCGCGAACCCAGGTCCAGCTGGGCTTTCAGACCCTGGGCCGGATGATCGCGCGGCCCGTCGACCTGGGTGATCAGGTGGCGGCCGGCGATCTGCTGGCGCAGCTGTCCACGGACGATCTGGCCGCGACCACCCGCGCCGCGCGCGCCGCCGTCGATGCCGCGGACGTGCAGGACCGCACCGCGCGCGCGACACTGGAACGCACGCAGGCGCTGGCGGCGCGCAACGTCGCCTCGAACGCCCAGCTGGAACAGGCTCAGCAGGAGGCCAGCGCCGCCGCCGCCGCGGTCGAGCAGGCCCGCTCGCAGCTGCTGCAGGCCGAGGATGCAGAAGGGTTCGCCAAGATGACCGCGCCTTTCGCCGGTGTGGTCAGCGCCGTCTATGAGGTGCCGGGCGCGGTCGTGGATGCGGGCGCGCCCGTGATCCAGCTGTCGGCCCAGGACACCCCCGAGGTGGTGATCGACCTGCCCGAACAGGCGCTGGTCGGGCTTGCGCCGGGCGCCGACTTTACCGTCTGGCATCGCAGCGACCCCCAGGTCGAGATCGCCGCCGCGCTGGACCGGGTCGACCCCATCGCCGACAGCGCCACCCGGACGCGGCGGCTGTACCTGACGCTGCCGCCCGGCGCGCCGTTCCGCCTTGGCGCGCTGGTGCGGGCGCGGTTCGGCACGGTCGACGCGCCGTCTTTGTCGCTGCCGGCCGAGGCGCTGGTCGCGACCGAGGGCATGCCCTTCGTCTGGCGGGTGATCCGCGACGATGCGGGGGCGCGGGTCGAACAGGCCCCCGTGCAGGCGGCGGCCCCCTTTCGCGGGCGCGTCTCCATCACCCACGGCCTTGACGCGGGCGACGAGGTCGTGATCCGCGGCGTGAAATCCCTGGCCCCCGGCCAGCCCGTAGGCCGGAGGCTGGAGCCGTGAGCACCCCCAAGACCCGCTTCAACCTGTCCGACTGGGCACTGAAGCATCGCAGTTTCGTGTGGTTCCTGCTGATCGTGTCGATGATCGCGGGCACCATCAGTTACCTGAACCTGGGCCGCGAGGAGGACCCGGACTTCACGATCAAGACGATGATCATCGGCGCGGCCCTTCCCGGCGCCACCATCGACGAGACGCTGAAGCAGGTCACCACCCGCATCGAGACCAAGCTGGAGGAGCTGGACGAGCTGGACTTCACCCGCTCCGTCACCACGCCGGGTCAGGCGGTCGTCTACGTCGAGCTGGACCCCACCATCCGCGGCCCTGCCGTCCCCGAGGTGTGGAAGCGGGTCCGCCAGATGATGGGCGACATCCGGCCCGAATTCCCCCAGGAATTCGCGGGCTTTCAGTTCAACGACAATTTCGGCGACGTGTTCGGCAACATCTATGCCTTCACCGCCGATGGGTTCACGCCGCGCGAGCTGCGCGACCGGGTCGAGGCGATCCGTCGCCAGGTCGCGGCCCTGGACGCCGCCGGCAAGACCGAGCTGCTGGGCGTGCAGGACGAACAGGTGTTCCTGGAATTCTCCGCCGCGCGACTGGCGGCCCTGGGCCTGAACCAGGCGCAGGTGATCCAGACCCTGGCCCAACAGAATGCCATCGCGCCGTCCGGCGTGATCCAGGCCGGGCCCGAACGCATCCTGGTGCGCGTCGGCGGCCAGTTCGACGGGGCGGAATCGATCGAGGCCGTGAACCTGCGCGTCGGAGAGCGGTTCTTCAATCTGGGCGACGTGGCTACCGTCACACGCGGCTATCAGGACCCGCCCACATCGCTGTTCCGCCACAACGGCCAGCCTGCGATCGGGCTGCAGATCGGCATGCGCCAGGGCGGCAACATCCTGGAGTTCGGCGCCGAACTGGAGGCGCTGATGGACCGCATCGCCGCCGACCTCCCCATCGGCATCGAGATGGCGAAATTCGCCGACCAGCCGCATGTGGTCGAAGACGCCGTGGGCCATTTCGTCAAGGCCCTGGCCGAGGCCGTGGCCATCGTCCTGGTCGTCAGCTTCATCAGCCTGGGCCTGCGCGCGGGGCTGGTGGTGACGCTGACCATCCCGCTGTGCCTGGCGATCACCTTCGTGATCCTGGACCTTTACGGCATCACGCTGCAGCGGATCTCTCTGGGCGCGCTGATCATCGCCCTTGGCCTGCTGGTCGACGATGCGATGATCGCCATCGAGACGATGATCTCAAGGCTGGAGATCGGGGAATCGCTGACCGATGCGGCCAGCTATGCCTGGACCTCGATCGCCTTTCCGATGCTGACCGGCACGCTGGTGACGGTCGCGGGCTTCATCCCCATCGGGCTGAACAGCTCTGCCGCGGGAGAGTTCACGTTCTCGCTATTCGTGGTGATCGCGGTGTCGCTGATCGTGTCCTGGATCGTGGCGGTGCTGTTCGCGCCGCTGCTGGGGGTCACCTTCCTGCGGGCCGACATGGGGCATGGCCAAAAGGGGCCGGGCCGGTTGCGGCGCGCCTTCCACGGCCTGCTGCGGGCGGCGATGCGGTTCAAGTGGCTGACCATCGCGGTGACGCTGGCGATCTTTGCGACATCGGTCTGGGGGATGCGCTTCGTGGAACAGCAGTTCTTCCCCACCTCTGACCGGACCGAGGTGCTGGTCGACATCACGGAACGCCAGAACGCCTCGATCGCGCGGACCCGCGCCGACATGGACCGGCTGGAGGCGAGCCTGGCGGATGATGACGATGTGCTGTTCTGGACCTCCTATGTGGGGCAGGGGGCGCCGCGCTTCGTGCTGTCGATGGACGTACCCACGGCAGGGCCGCATATGGGCCAGATTGTGATCCAGACCCCCGACCTGGCCGCGCGCGACCGCGTCAAGGCGCGGTTGAGCGCGCTGGCGGCCGCCGAATTTCCGGGCGTCGACATCTATGTCAAGAACCTGGAAATCGGCCCGCCCGTGGGCAAGCCCGTCCAGTACCGCGTGACCAGCCCTGACACCGACGCCGCCCGCGACGCGGCCCAGGGCCTTGCCACGCTGATCGCGTCCGAGCCGCGCCTGCGCGACATCGCGCTGGACTGGAACGAGCCCGCGCGCATGGTCCGCCTGGTCGTCGACCAGGACCAGGCCCGCCGGCTCAGCGTGACCAGCCAGGACATCGCCCAGGCCCTGTCGGCCCTGTTCAGCGGCACCAGCGTGACGCAGCTGCGCGACGACATCTTCCTGATCGACGTGGTCGCTCGCGGCGTGGCCGACGATCGCCAGTCGCTGGCCTCGATCCGCAACATGCAGCTGAACCTGGCGGACGGGCGGGTCGTGCCGCTGGCCGCGCTGGTGACGTTGGAATACGGATCCGAACAGCCGCTGATCATGCAGAGAAACGGCCTGCCCACCGTCACGGTCAAGGCCGCCATCGGCACTGCCGACCAGCCCGCGACCCTGGTCACGGCGCTGGCTGCGCAAGTGGCCGAATACCAGGAAACCCTGCCCCCCGATGTCCGCATCGAGGTCGGCGGCAGCGTCGAGACCTCGGCCGACAGCCAGGCGCCCATCGCCGCGGTCGTGCCGGTGATGCTGCTGATCATGGCCGTCCTGGTCATGGCGCAGATGCAAAGCTTTCGGATGTCGCTGGTGGTGATCGCCGCAGCCCCCCTGGGCCTGATCGGCGTGGTGGCGGTGCTGGTGCCCTTCGGCGTGCCGATGGGCTTCGTGGCGATCCTGGGGATCCTGGCGCTGATCGGCATCCTGATCCGCAACTCGGTCATCCTGGTCCACGAGATCCAGGAGCTGCTGCACAAGGGCCGCAGCCAGTGGGACGCCGTGTTCGAGGCCTCGGACAGCCGCGCCCGCCCCATTCTGCTGACCGCGGCTGCGGCGTCGCTGGCGCTGATCCCGATCTCGCGGCAGGTGTTCTGGGGGCCGATGGCCTATGCGATGATGGGCGGCATCATCGCCGGCACGCTGGTAACGCTGGTCTTCGTGCCCGCGCTTTACTGCGCGGTATTCCGGGTCAGGCCGCCCCGTCCCTGAAGCGTCCGTCTCCAATCCAATCGGACCTGAACCGTCCGGGCGGGGGGTCCGGGGGGCGGCAGCCCCCCGGCCGTCGCGGGACGCAAGAGAACGCCCCGGAACCGCGTTCCGGGGCGCCCGTGCCTCACTCGGCGGCGTCGCGTTTGGGCAGCACCCAATCGGGGCGCGGGAAATGGCAGGTATAGCCGTTGGGGAACCGCTCTAGATAATCCTGGTGCTCGGGCTCGGCCTCCCAGAAATCGCCCACCGGCTCGACCTCGGTCACGACGCGTCCCGGCCAGATGCCGGATGCGTCAACATCCGCGATCGTGTCCAGCGCCACCTGCTTCTGTGCCTCGTCCGCGTAATAGATCGCGGAACGATAGCCCGGCCCGATGTCGTTGCCCTGCCGATTCGGCGTGGAGGGGTCGTGGATCTGGAAGAAGAACTCCAGCAGCCGGCGATAGCTGATCAGGTCGGGGTCGAACATGATCTCGATCGCCTCGGCATGGGTGCCGTGGTTGCGATAGGTCGCGTTGGGCACGTCGCCGCCGGAATAACCGACGCGCGTCGCGATCACGCCCGGCATGCGCCGGATCAGGTCCTGCATGCCCCAGAAGCAGCCACCGGCCAGAACCGCACGTTCAACCATGATGCGCCTCCTCGACCTGGGCCAGATAGTCGCCGTAACCCTCGGCCTCCATCCGGTCCTTGGGGACAAAGCGCAGCGACGCCGAATTGATGCAATAGCGCAGCCCGCCCTGATCGCGCGGACCGTCCGGGAAGACGTGGCCCAGATGGCTGTCGCCGTGCTTGGACCGCACCTCGACCCGGACCATGCCGTGGGTGGTGTCGCGATGCTCGGTCACGTTGCCGTCGATGGGCTTGGTGAAGGCGGGCCAGCCGCAACCGGAATTGTATTTCGTGCTGCTGACGAACAGCGGCTCTCCCGAGACGACATCGACATAGATGCCCGCATCGAAATGGTGGTCGTATTCGCCGGTGAAGGCCCGCTCGGTGCCGTTCTCCTGGGTGACGCGATACTGCTCCGGGGTCAGCCGGGCGATCGCGTCGGGGGTTTTCTCATAGGCCATCTGGTCCTCCACGGATGGGACGGTTCGATCCCCTATATGGGAAGCGTCCCGCCCATCCGCAAAGGTCACAGGCGCGAAACGGCCTCTTTCGCGGCTTGATATTCCGCAGCCAGCCGGTCGATGCGCGCGCCGGCCGGTTCGATCGCGCGAACGGCCCCGATGCCCTGGCCCGCACCCCAGATGGTGGACCAGGCCTTGGGCTTCGACGACCCGCTGCCGAAGTTCATCGCGCTGGCATCCGCCCCCGCCAGATTGTCCGGGTCCAGCCCCGCCTTGCGGATCGACGGCGCCAGATAATTGCCCGACACGCCCGTGAACAGCGACGAGGTCACGATGTCGGCCGCCGTGCTGTCCACGATCATCTGCTTGTAGTCGGGTTGGGCATTCGCCTCCTCGGTCGCGATGAACGGGCTGCCGATATAGGCCAGATCAGCCCCCATCACCTGCGCCGCCAGCACCGCGCGTCCGGTGGCGATCGAGCCCGACAGCAGCAGCGGCCCGTCGAACCAGTCGCGGATCTCCTGGATCAGGGCGAAAGGCGATTGCGGCCCGGCATGCCCACCCGCACCCGCCGCCACCGCGATCAGCCCGTCGGCGCCCTTCTCGATGGCCTTCTTCGCGAACATGTTGTTGATCACGTCATGCAGCGCGATGCCGCCGCAGTCATGGGCGGCTTGGTTCACCTCGACCCGCGCGCCAAGCGAGGTGATCCAGATCGGAACCTTGTGGCGGTGACAGATCTCGATGTCACGCTCCAGCCGCGCATTGCTGCGATGCACGATCTGGTTGACCGCGAAGGGCGCGGCGGGGTGGTCGGGGTTCGCCTGGTTGTGGCGGTCCAGCTCCTCCTCGATCCGGGTCAGCCAGGCGTCCAGCATGGACGGCTCGCCGTCCTTTTCGCGGGCGTTCAGCGCCGGAAAGCTGCCGACGATGCCCGCCTTGCACTGAGCGATGACCAGATCGGGCCCCGAGACGATGAACATGGGCGAGGCGACGACCGGAATGCGCAGGCCCTGCAGGATCGGTGGCAGCATGGATGATCTCCCTTGGATTTGCGTCACGATGCCCGCGCCTTGGGCAGCGGGCAAGCCGTGACGCGGCGACAGGGCGGCGGCACTGGCCATCGCGGGTGCCGCAGCGTAAGCCGGGTGCGGAATTGCATATCATGAAAGGCCCGCCCCATGATCCGTCCCGCCCTTGCTTTGATGCTGTCTGCCGCGCCCTTGGCCGCGCATGGCGTCGACGACACGCCCCGCATCGCCGTCATGTCGGCCTTCGAGCCGGAATGTATCAGCCTGCAGGCTGACCTGGAGGGCGCGGAAACCCAGACCATCAACGGCACCGAGTTCATCACCGGCACCCTGTCGGGGCAGGAGGTCGTTCTGTTCCTGTCGGGCGTGTCGATGGTCAACGCGGCCATGACCACCCAGATGGCGCTGGAGCGGTTCGACATCGACGCGATCGTGTTCTCGGGCATCGCGGGCGGGGTCGATCCGGCGCTGAACATCGGCGACGTGGTCGTGGCGGACCAGTGGGGCCAGTGGCTGGAGACCGTCATGGCGCGCCGGACCGAGGACGGCTTCGCCCTGCCGGGGTTCCTGGAATCGCCTTTTCCGAACTATGACATGATCTACACGCGCGAGACGACCGTGGCCTCGGACCGGGGCGAGCCCGAGACGCGGTTCTGGTTTCCCGCCGACCCGGCCCTGCTGGAGGTCGCCGCCCGCGTGGCCGAGGCGACCGATCTGGCCGACTGCAATGCCCAGAACGACTGCCTGACCACCGCGCCGCAGATCCGCGTGGGCGGGAACGGCGTGTCGGGGTCGTCCTTCATGGACAATGCGGGGGTGCGCGACTGGCTGTCCACGACCTTCGAGGCGCAGGTGGTCGACATGGAATCGGCCGCCGTGGCGCAGGTGGCCTGGGCGAACCAGGTGCCGTTCATCGCCTTCCGCTCGTTGTCGGACCTTGCCGGCGGCGGCGAGGGCGAGAACGAGATGGGCGTCTTCATGTCGCTGGCCTCCGACAATTCGGCGGCGCTGGTCAAGGCCTTCCTGGCCGAGATGCCCTGACGGAAACGGCCCCCGGATCGCTCCGGGGGCCGTCTTCCTTAGTGGATCGGCGGGCGTGGGCCTTCGCCGATCGCGCCAAGCCGCGGTCCCGCCTGGCCCACGCGGTTACCGACCAGCAGGCCGTCCGGCCCGGCGCTGACATGGACGGTCGCCCCGTCCATGACATCTCCGGACAGCAGCAGTTCCGCCAGCGGATCCTGCAGGGCGCGCTGGATCACGCGCTTCAGTGGGCGCGCGCCGAAGACCGGGTCGTAACCCTGATCGGCCAGCCACATCCGCGCCGCGTCGTCTATGTCCAGCGTGATCTTGCGACCCGCCAAGCGCTTTTCCAGCCGCGCCATCTGTACCTTGACGATCCCGTCCATGTTCGTCCGCGAGAGCCTGCGGAAGATGATGATCTCGTCCAGGCGGTTCAGGAATTCGGGGCGGAAATGACCGCGCACCGCCTCCATCACCTGATGGCGGGCGTCCGACGCATCCGCCTCCTCGGGCAGATGCGACAGCGCCTGAGAGCCCAGGTTCGAGGTCAGGATGATCAGCGTCTGCTTGAAGTCCACCGTCCGGCCCTGGCCGTCGGTCAGCACCCCGTCGTCCAGCACCTGCAACAGCACGTTGAAGACGTCCGGATGCGCCTTTTCGACCTCGTCGAACAGGATCACCTGATAGGGACGCCGCCGCACGGCCTCGGTCAGGACGCCGCCCTCGTCGTAACCCACATATCCCGGAGGCGCGCCGATCAGCCGGGCCACGGAATGTTTTTCCATGAACTCGGACATGTCGATGCGGACCATCGCGCTGTCATCGTCGAACATGTATTCGGCCAACGCCTTGGTCAGTTCCGTCTTGCCGACACCCGTGGGCCCCAGGAACAGGAAGCTGCCAAGCGGCCGGTTCTCGTCGTTCAGACCCGCGCGGGCGCGGCGGACGGCATTGCTGACCGCGGTGACGGCCTCCTGCTGGCCGATCACGCGCTTGCCGATCTGCTCCTCCATCTTGAGCAGCTTGTCGCGCTCGCCCTCCAGCATCTTGGCGGTGGGGATGCCGGTCCAGCGTTCCACGACCTCGGCGATCTGTTCGGGGCGGACGGCCTCCTCGACCATCAGACCGTCGCCCTGCTCGGCTTCGGCCAACTGCTTCTCCAGCCCGGGGATGATGCCATAGGACAGCTCTCCGGCGCGGGCCAGGTTCCCCTCGCGCTTGGCCTGGTCCAGGTCGGCGCGGGCGCGGTCCAGCTGCTCCTTGAGGTCGCGCGACCCCTGCAGCTTGTCGCGTTCCGCCTGCCAGCGGGCGGTCATCTCGGCGCTGCGCTCCTGCAGGCCGGACAGGTCCTTCTCCAGCCGTTCCAGCCGGTCCTTCGATGCCGCGTCGTCCTCCTTCTTCAGCGCTTCGGCCTCGATCTGCAGCTGCAGGATCTGGCGATCCAGCTGGTCCAGCTCCTCGGGCTTGCTGTCGACCTCCATGCGCAGGCGCGAGGCCGCCTCATCCATCAGGTCGATGGCCTTGTCGGGCAGGAAGCGGTCGGTGATGTAGCGATGCGACAGCGTCGCCGCCGCGACCAGGGCCGCGTCGCTGATCCGTACGCCGTGGTGCAGCTCGTACTTCTCTTTGATGCCGCGCAGGATGCTGATCGTGTCCTCGACCGTCGGCTCCTCGACCAGCACGGGCTGGAAGCGCCGGGCCAGGGCCGCGTCCTTCTCGATATACTTGCGGTATTCGTCCAGCGTGGTGGCGCCGACGCAATGCAGCTCGCCCCGCGCCAGGGCCGGCTTGATCAGGTTGGCGGCATCCATCGCGCCGTCGCCCTTGCCCGCGCCGACCAGCGTGTGCAGCTCGTCGATGAACAGGATGATCTCGCCTGCGGCGGTCTCGATCTCCTTCAGGATCGACTTCAGCCGCTCCTCGAAATCGCCGCGATATTTGGCGCCCGCAATCAGCGCGCCCATGTCCAGCGCCATCAGCCGCTTGTTGCGCAGGGATTCCGGCACGTCGCCGTCGATGATGCGCAACGCCAGGCCCTCGGCGATGGCGGTCTTTCCCACGCCGGGCTCGCCGATCAGGACGGGGTTGTTCTTGGTGCGCCGCGACAGGACCTGCATGGCGCGGCGGATCTCCTCGTCGCGGCCGATGATCGGGTCGATCTTGCCGTCGCGCGCGGCCGCCGTCAGGTCGCGGGCATACTTCTCCAACGCCTCATAGCTGTCCTCGGCGGATGCCGTGTCGGCGGTGCGTCCCTTGCGGATGTCGATGATCGCGGCGTTCAGCGCCTGCGCGTTGACCGAACCCGCGGCCAGCGCATCGCGGGCGTTCGTGTTGACCATGGCCAGCGCCATCAGCACCCGTTCGGCGGGCACGAAGCTGTCACCGGCCTTCTTGGCTACCGACTCTGCCTCGTCCAGCACGCGGACCAGCGTGGGGTCGACATAGACCTGACCGCTGCCCGACCCGCTGACCTTGGGTTGTTTCGCCACGGCGGCATCCACCGCCTCGCGTACGCGCTTGGCGTCGCCGCCCGCACGGGTGATCAGGTTCGAGGCCAGTCCCTGGTCGTCGTCCATCAGCGCCTTCAGCAGATGCTCGGGCATCACGCGCTGCTGGTTCTCGCGGATCGCGATGGTCTGGGCGGATTGCAGGAAGCCGCGCGACCGTTCCGTGAACTTTTCCATGTTCATCGGCAGTACTCCTTTTGCAAAGCCCCCGTGCTGGTGGCGCCCTGTTGCGGCACGCCCCGGTCCGGGTCTGATGGATCAGATTTGGGGGGGTCGCGGGGTGGTTTCAAGCATGTCATAAGGCCCGCGGACCAAAGAAGGGGATGCGTGATGGATGACCGGCTGATCGTGGCGCTGGACGTGCCGAATGCCGTGGTGGGGCTGGACCTGGCGGGACGCCTCGGCGATGCCGTGGGCTTCTACAAGATCGGGCTGGGCATGCTGACCGGCGGCGGCCTGGCCCTGGCCAACGAGCTGAAGCAGGAGCACGGCAAGCGCATCTTCCTGGACATGAAGCTGTTCGACATCGGCGCGACCGTCGAGGCCGCGGTGCGCGGCCTGGCGCAGTTCGACCTGGACTTCCTGACCGTGCATGGCGACCCGCATGTGGTGGCGGCGGCCAAGCAGGGGGCTGCGGGGTCGAACCTGAAGATCCTGGGCGTGACCATCCTGACCTCGCTCGACCGGGCCGACCTGGACGCGGGGCTGATCCGGCCAGGCGATCTGCACGACATCACCGTGGAACGCGCCGCCCGCGCCTTCGAGGCGGGGGCCGACGGCATCATCTGCTCCCCGCGCGAGGCCGCCGACATCCGCGCCCTGCCGGGGTCGCGCCTGATCGTGACGCCGGGCGTGCGCCCCGCGGGCAGCGCCCTGGGCGACCAGAAGCGGGTCGAGACGCCCGCATCGGCCATCGCCGCCGGGGTCGACCACATCGTCGTGGGCCGCCCGGTCTGGCAGGCTGCCGATCCGCGCGCGGCGGCGCAGGCGATCCTGGCCGAACTGGCTTGACGCCCGGCGCCCCCGCGTCCCAGCATGGCGCGAAACGCGGGGGTGGCGATGGACGATGACGGCGGCGTGCAGAAGGTCCGCAACGAGCTGGTCCTGTCCTTCCTGGCGGTGCGCCGCGCCATCGGCGCCCTGGGGTTCTTCCTGCCGCTTGCGCTGATCGCCTATGCAGTGCTGTGGCCCGAGCCGCTGCGGACCAGCATCTCGGCCTACTATTACTCTCCGATGCGCGAGGTCTTCGTCGGCACGCTGATCGCGCAGGCCGTGTTCCTGTGGAGCTATGAGGGGTTTCGCCCCGATGCGGGCGAATGGATCACCGACAAGGCCATGGCGCGGCTGGCGGCGGTCTCCATCGCGCTGGTGGCCCTGGTGCCCACCGACGGGCCGGACGGGCCCTGCACCGCGCTGGAATGCATCGCGGGTCCGGGCCTGTCGGCGCTGATCCATGTCGTCGCGGCGGGGCTGTTCTTTGCCGCGCTGGCGGTGTTCTGCCTGGTGCTGTTCGTCAAAGGCACCGTGGACGGGCCGGAAAAGGCCGCGTCGAACCGCATCTATCGCATCTGCGGATGGACGATCGTCGTCAGTATCGGCCTGATCGGGCTGCTGTTCGCGACGGGCCTGGACGATACGCTGGCGCGCCTGCGCCCGGTCTTCTGGCTGGAGACGGCGGCCACCTTCGCCTTTGCGACCAGCTGGGCGGTCAAGGGCGACAGCCTACGCCCGCTGACCCGCGCCGTCATCGCCGCATCGCGGTGATCCAGCGGCAGAAATGCGGGATCGCGCGTGGGTGGGTCAGATAGTCAGCCACCGGCATCATGCACCACCCCTGACCTTCGTTCCCGAACCGGATCGCGGCGATCTGGGCCGCGCTGATCTGCCCCGCGAACAGCCAGGACATCAGTCCGGGCGCTGAATGCGACGGAAACGCCCGACCGGTCAGCGCCTGCGGGGACAGGTGCAGCCCGAACTCCTCGTCCAGCTCGCGCAGGGCGCATTGGACGGGCGCCTCCTGTCCTTCGCGGCCGCCGCCGGGCAGGTCCCAATGCGCCGGAAAGGGAATGTCGGGGCGATCGTCGCGCAGGCAGGTCAGCAACCGGTCGCCATGGGTCAGCAGCAGCTTGGCACCGTTGAAGGCCGCAGCGGTCATTCCGCGGCGACGCGCCCGCCCGACTGATCCTGGCCCAGGCCGGACAGGCGGCCGATCACCCGGGCGATTCGCGCCGCGAAGTCGTCGAAGTCGGGGCGGGGGGTGATCGTCGCCTCGTCCATGTAGAGCGAGCGGTCGATCTCCAGCTGCACGACATGGACGTTCTGGGCGGGTCGGCCATAGGCCGAGCAGATATAGGCCCCCGAGAAGGGAGCATTGCGGCGCAGGGTCCAGCCCTCGGCCTCGACCGCGGCGCTGACCGCGTCCGAGATGCGCGCCGCCGCCGACAGGCCGTGACGGTTGCCCAGCACCATGTCGGGCCGCGTCCCCTGCAGATGCGACAGCGCATCATGGGGCATGGAGTGCATGTCGATCAGGATCGCCTGCCCGAATCGGGCGCGGGCCTGCGCGATCAGCCCGGCCAGCGCCGCGTGATAGGGGCGCCAGCAGGCGTCGATCCGGCGATCGGCCTCGGCCCGGTCGATCTGGCGGTCGTGAATCACCCGGCCCTGGCTGACCACGCGGGGAATCACCCCCAGCCCGGCCAGGGTGCGCTGGTTCAGCGGGTGACGCGGCACGCCGCGCACGACCAGGGGGTCGATCTCGTCCGCGCCGCGGTTGAGGTCCACGATGCAGCGCGGGATGCGCGCGGCCAGCGTGACCGCGCCGAAGGCCGTGGCGGGCGCGATCAGGCGATCGATGAAGGCGTCCTCGGACGATCGCAGGGTCTGGATGGGCAGGCGGGTGCCCTGCAGGAACCAGTCGGGATAGTCGTGGCCCGAATGCGGGGATGCAAAGATCACCCCCGAAAGCCAGTGGCGGGGGCGGGTCACGACATAGGGCAGATCAGGCTGGGACAAGGCAGACCTCGGCATCCGGCGCGTCATCGCATATAAACCTGAAAAATTGCCCACCGATAGGCCTTGAATACCCCAGACACCTCGGTTAAAGACCTGCGGACCGAGGGGATTGCACCGGGTTTTCGCAAGGAAACGTGATGGAATCACCAAGGAACGGGCGGTTAGCTCAGCGGTAGAGCACTACGTTGACATCGTAGTGGCCACTGGTTCGATCCCAGTACCGCCCACCATTATTTCGCCGCCCCCGGCCAAAACCGGGGGCATTTCGTTTTCCAATGCGGCTGCGACGCGCCGCGACGATGGAGAAAACCGATGAAGGTTCGCAACTCGCTCCGCTCGCTCAAGAGCCGGCACCGCGACTGCCAGGTCGTGCGCCGCAAGGGCCGCATCTACGTGATCAACAAGACCAACCGCCGCTTCAAGGCCCGCCAGGGCTGATCGGTGGGGTCCTGGCCGGGTCATCCGGCAGGTCACGCGGAAACGACAGAATCACCCGCCCCGCACAGGGCGGGTTTTTTCATGCCGGGCCGCCAACCCGCATTAAGGTTTTATCAACTTTTCCGTACGATGCCGGGCCATGGCGCGTTAGTATCGGGGTATCGGCATGGGGCCGGTCGCGAACGGGGTCTGGGTCGATGATCATTCTGGGCGGGATTCTGGGCGTGCTGATGGCCGGGATGATGGTCGATGTCAGTGCGCTGACCAGTCGGCATGCCGAGGATGACGAAGACGACATCCCCGTCCCCAATGAGGAGGAGGGCGAGAGCCTGCCCCCCACCATGCCCGAACCCCAGCCGGAGCCCGAACTGGAGCCCGAGCCCGAACCGGAGCCCGAGGTGCCGGCCGCGCCGGACGAATCGGTGATCGACGGGTCGGAGGGGCTGGATTTCCTGATGGGGACGCCCGGCGACGATGTGATTCGCGGGCAGGGCGGCGCGGACGACCTGCGGGGCGGCCTGGGCGCCGACACGATCGAGGCGGGGGCCGGCGATGACTGGGTCCAGGGCGACGCGGTCTATGGGCCCGCCGGCGACGACCTGATCTATGGTGGCGAGGGCGACGACCTGCTGGCCGGTCAGGGCGGCAATGACATGCTGTTCGGAGAGGATGGCGACGACACCCTGATGGGCGGCGAGGGCGATGATTCGCTGTTCGGAGGCGAGGGCGACGACGTCCTGGCCGGGCATGAGGGTAACGACCTGCTGGTCTCGACCGGCGGCACGGATGATCTGGACGGGGGCGCGGGCGACGACGTGCTGATCGGCCATGACGGCCCCGAAACGGTCTGGATGAACGGCGGGGACGGCAACGACACGCTGATGCCCGGCGCGCATGACTTTGCGTCGGGCAACGCGGGCGACGACACCTTCTTGCTGCGCCAGGTCCAGGAGGGCTTTCCGACGCTGGCCGATTTCCACGGCGATCACGACCAGCTGGTCCTGCATCTGGATGCGCAGGTCGCGCGCGACGTGCAGCTGTCGCTGCGCGAGGACGCGGATGGCAGCACGCTGCTGGAGGTGAACGGCCAGGCCGTAGGGCGCCTGCTGAACCCCGAGGCCCTGCGCCTGGGCGACATTCGCATCGTGGCCATCGGCGGCTGAACGGGCTTTCCTTTTCGCCCCTTATGGGCTAGACGCGCGCATCCGCCGGACATCCGGTCCGTGCGGTGTTTCATGGACCTTGCTGGACGACATCCCGGCCTGTGCCCTCACCCTTCATCCGAAAGGAGATCCCGATGTCGATCACCGTCGAAGAAAAAGCCCGCGTCATCGCAGAGTTCGGCACCAAGGAAGGCGACACCGGTTCGCCGGAAGTGCAGATCGCGATCCTGTCCTCGCGCATCGCCACCCTGACCGAGCACTTCAAGTCGCACAAGAAAGACAACCACTCGCGTCGTGGTCTGCTGATGATGGTCGCACAGCGCCGCAAGCTGCTGGACTATCTGAAGAAGAAGGAAGAGGCGCGCTATACCGCCCTGATCGGCAAGCTGGGCCTGCGTCGCTAAGACCGGCACCCCGCATTTCCCTGGCGCCCGCGACCCTGTCGCGGGCGTTTTGCATTGCGGGCGGCGGCTGTCCTTAAGGGCAGGTCGCTTGGCGATCCCCGAACGGCCCAGTGGTGCCGCCTGGGCAGCCACGCGGAAAGAATCAAAGTCAAATCAATATGCTGTCGAAAACAGCCTCCATGCCCGGCAATCGCGGGGCTTTGCCGCGTCCCGGCAATCGCTAAAACTTTCAGGACCGTCTTCTGGATCGTGTGGTGACTGAAACGTTAACAGCCCGCCATCATCGTAGGAGAGTTGACATGTTGATCAGTGGCCTGACCAGTGGCTGGCGTACGAACACCGCCCCGGCACCCAGCAGCCCCCCGCCGCAGCAACCGCAGGAAACCGCCCCGGCGCAGCCGACCCAGCCCGTCCCGGCCGAGGAGCAGGCCGTGGCGGTGCAACCGGAACCGACGCCGGACGCCGAGGCGGGCTATGATCCCGACGCGATGGCACGCGCCGCCGAAGGCAGCCAGGCGCCCCGGACGGAGCCTGCCCCCGACGCGACGCCCGCGGCAGCCCCCGCCGCCCCGCGCCCCGCGCCGCAGGATGAGGCTGCCGTGACCGCTGCCGTCAAATCCGAGGAGCCGCGTCTGGGTGAGGAGGCGCAGGCGCGCAGCTTTGCCGAAAGCCAGCTGCAGCGCGACCGCCTGCTGAACCTTGCCAGAACGGGCTATGCCGAACTGCGCGACCTGTTCCGCGCGCCAGAGGCGGCGGCCCCGGTTTCGGCCGCCGCCGCCCCGGTGGCCGATCGCCGCGTGCCGGTCGCCGCCTGACGCGACCGCCCGGTCGGCGGGCCGGAAACGGGCGGCCGCACCGTGGTCCGGCCGCCTTTGGCGCATCCGTCGCCGCCCTTCCCAAATCCGGCGTTTTCCTGTATGGCCCCTGTCATCTGTGACGTGAGGTCCTGCCCCGGGGCACATGCAAAGGATAGGGGCGGCGGCAATGGGGCCGCGATACATGACATGGGTGGCCGGAGGGCCGGAGCACCCTTTGAGGAAATCAGATGTTTGATGAAGTGAAGAAATCGATCCAGTGGGGCCAGGAAACCCTGACGCTGGAAACGGGCAAGGTTGCCCGTCAGGCCGACGGCAGCGTCATCGCCACTTTGGGCGAGACCAGCGTCATGGCCAACGTCACCTTCGCAAAGGCGCCGAAGCCCGGACAGGACTTCTTTCCGCTGACAGTGCATTACCAGGAAAAATACTATGCCGCCGGCAAGGTCCCGGGCGGCTTCTTCAAGCGCGAGGCGCGTCCGTCCGAAAAGGAGACGCTGACCGCGCGCCTGATCGACCGTCCGATCCGCCCGCTGTTCGCCCCCGGCTTCAAGCATGAAGTGCTGGTGATGTGCACCGTGCTGAGCCACGACCTGGTCAACGATCCCGACATCGTCGCGATGATCGCGGCCAGCGCCGCGCTGACCATCTCGGGCGTACCCTTCATGGGCCCGATCGCGGGCGCCCGCGTCGGCTTCTCGAACGGCGAATACGTGCTGAACCCCGAGGTTCAGGACATGGACGGCCTGCGCAACAACCCCGAACAGCGCCTGGACCTGGTCATCGCCGGCACCGCCGACGCCGTGATGATGGTCGAATCCGAGGCCTATGAGCTGACCGAGCAGGAGATGCTGGGCGCGGTCAAGTTCGGCCATGACGCGATCAAGCCGGTGATCGACCTGATCATCGACCTGGCCGAGGATGCCGCTAAGGAGCCGTTCGACTTCCAGTCGCCCGACTACAGCGCGCTCTACAACCGCGTGAAGTCGCTGGGCGAGGCCGACATGCGCGCGGCTTACGCGATCCGCGACAAGTCCGAGCGTCAGGACGCCATCGCCGCCGCCAAGACCAAGGTCAAGGACGCCCTGACCGAGGAAGAGCTGGCCGATGCCAACCTGGGTTCGGCACTGAAGAAGCTGGAATCGGGCATCCTGCGCGGCGACATCATCAGCGGTGGCGCCCGCATCGACGGCCGGGACACCAAGACCGTTCGTCCGATCGTCAGCCAAGTCGGCATCCTGCCGCGCACCCACGGTTCGTCGCTGTTCACGCGGGGCGAGACGCAGGCGCTGGTCGTGACGACCCTGGGCACCGGCGATGACGAACAGATTATCGATGCGCTGCACGGCAATTCGCGCTCGAACTTCCTGCTGCATTACAACTTCCCGCCCTATTCGGTCGGCGAGGTTGGCCGCGTGGGTTCGCCCGGCCGCCGTGAGATCGGCCACGGCAAGCTGGCATGGCGCGCGCTGCAGGCGGTTCTGCCCGCGGCGACGGACTTCCCCTACACCATCCGCGTCGTGTCCGAGATCACCGAATCGAACGGGTCGTCCTCGATGGCGTCGGTCTGCGGCGGTTCGCTGTCGATGATGGATGCGGGCGTGCCGCTCAAGGCGCCGGTCGCGGGCGTGGCGATGGGCCTGATCCTGGAAGAGGACGGCCGCTTTGCCGTGCTGACCGACATCCTGGGTGACGAAGACCACCTGGGCGACATGGACTTCAAGGTGGCGGGGACCGAGAACGGGATCACGTCGCTGCAGATGGACATCAAGGTCGCGGGCATCACGCCCGAGATCATGGAGCAGGCCCTGGCCCAGGCCAAGGACGGTCGTCTGCACATCCTGTCGGAAATGGCCAACGCCCTGACCGCAGGCCGGACCGAGTTCAGCGCCCATGCGCCGCGCATCGAGACGATGCAGATCCCGACCGACAAGATCCGCGAAGTGATCGGTTCGGGCGGCAAGGTCATCCGCGAGATCGTCGAGGTTTCGGGTGCTAAGGTCGACATCAACGACGACGGCATCATCAAGATTGCGTCGGCCAACGCCGATTCGATCAAGAAGGCCTATGACATGATCTATTCGATCGTGGCCGAGCCGGAAGAGGGCAAGGTCTATACCGGCAAGGTCGTCAAGCTGGTCGACTTCGGCGCCTTCGTGAACTTCTTCGGCAAGCGTGACGGGCTGGTCCATGTCAGCCAGATCGCCAACCGCCGCCTGGGTCATCCGAACGAGATCCTGAAGGAAGGCCAGGAGGTCAAGGTCAAGCTGCTGGGCTTCGACGATCGCGGCAAGGTTCGTCTGGGCATGAAGATGGTCGACCAGGAGACCGGTGCCGAGATCGAGGAAAAGCAGGACCAGTCGGCCGAAGGCTGATATCCGCACCGAAAGACAGAAGGGGGCAGGGCATCTGCCCCCTTTCGACATTCCGCACGCCGTGGCGTGCACGCTGCACAAGGCCAGTGTCGTGACCGAAAAACCCTTCATGCCGCCCGAGAAGACGCTTTCCGAAAAGCTGGTCCGAGAGACGCGGCGCGTCGGGCGTCAGATCGCGGCCTTGGTGCTGCCGTCCTGGGGCCACGTCGCGCGGGCGGCGCACGATCTGCGGCGCCACAAGACGGTTCACGTGACAGAAGGCGCCCAGCCCCTGATGGACGAGGTCGCGGTCCTTCTGATCTATCAGCCGCGCGGGTTGCTGGATTCGACGCTGTGGCAGCTGCGCTGGATGGCGTCGCAGGGCGTGTCGGTGGTCGTGGTGACCAATGCGCCGCTGGCGGCGGATGACCGCGCACGTCTGGCAGAGCTGTCCCATCTTGTCGTCGAACGGCCCAACCTGGGCTATGATTTCGGCGGATACCGCGAGGGCGTGCTGCAGGTTCTTGACCGCGGCATTCGCCCCAAGGCGCTGTACATCATGAACGACAGCATGTGGTTCCCCCTGTCCGAGGATTCCGACGTGCTGAAGCGCAGCCGTGCCGCGCCCGAGGATCTGTGGGGCCTGTTCATCGACCTGGACCAGCAGCATCGAGAGACGGGCGACATGAACGCCCAGCATGTGCAGTCATATTTCTTCCGCTTTTCGGGCCGGATGGTGCGCGACCCGGATTTCGACCGCTATTGGCGCAAGATGTCGTTGGTCAACGAGAAGCGCATCGTGATCCAGCTGCGCGAACTGGGTCTGACCCGCCATTTCCGCAAGCTGGGCTATTCCGTCGGCGGATTGCACAGCTGGCGCGAGGTGGTGCAATTCCTCCTAACGCTGGATGACGAACAGATGATGCGCGACATCCTGCACCACCAGGCGCAGGTGAACCGCAAGGATTCGCGCCTGCTGGATCCGCTGCTGGCGGACCCGACGCTCAGCGCGCTGCAGATTCGCGACATGCTGCGCGAGCGTATCGACAACACCGAACTGCTGGTCTTTTCGACCGCGCTGCATCCGGCGGTCATGACCTCGCTTGGGTTTCCGTTCCTCAAGAAGCAGCGCGTCGAGATGATGGTCGGCAAGCGTGCCAAGATGATCGAGCTGGGCCTGCACGCCGCCTATCCCGAACCGATCCGGCGCGAAGTCGAAATGTGGGACAAGCGATGACCGAACCCCTGCTGATCCTGACGATGAAATGGGGCACGCTCTACAGCAGTGCCGATGTGAACCGGCTTGCGGCACAGGTCCGGCGGCATCTGGACCGGCCGCACCGGTTCATCTGCTTCACGGACGATGCGGCGGGCCTCGATCCGCAGGTCGAGGCGTTGCCGCTGCCGGAGCTGGGGCTGCCCCAGGGCCATTCGGACACCCGCTGGCGCAAGCTGGCCCTGTTCCGGCGCGACTTGGGCGGCGCCGATGCGGCCCTGTCGGGGACAGCGCTGTTCTTGGACATCGACCTGGTGGTGGTGGATGACCTGGGCCCGTTCTTCGATCTGCCGGGCGACTTCTTCATCATCCGTGACGACGACCTGTTCCGGGCAAAACCCCTGCGCAAGGTAAATCCGGACCGCGACCGCTTTCTGCACAGCGTCGGCAATTCCAGCGTGTTCCGCTATCGGGTGGGCGATCATGGCTATGTGCTGGACGCCTATCTGGCCGATCCGGCGGCCGCGACCCGGGACTATGAGATCAGCCAGCAGTTCCAGTCGGCGCAGCTGGCCGCGCATGGGAACCTGCATTACTGGCCCAAGGGCTGGTGCGTCAGCTTCAAGAACGACTGCGTGCCGCGCAATCTGGCCAGCTATCTGCGCGACCCGTCGCTGCCCCAGGGGGCAAGGATCGTGCTGTTCGCGGGCGCGCCCAAGATGGAGGACGTCTTTGCCGGGCGCGGGCACAAGTGGTATCGCCGCATCGGCGATATCGGCTGGCTTCGCCGCGCGTGGGAAAACCCGTGATCCGAGACGCGTTCCGCCGGTTCAAGCACCGCCGCAGGTTGGCCCGCGCGCTGACGGAAACCGCCAGCCGCCCGGACCGTCCCGGCAGGCCGCACGGCCTGCCTGCGCCGCTGATCGTGTCGCTGACCAGCCACCGCGCGCGGTTCGCGACGCTGGCGCCGACGCTGCGCGCGCTTCTGCGCCAGACGGTGCAGCCCGATCGCGTGATCCTGTGGCTGGACGAGGGCGACCAGCAGCACCTGCCCGCCGAAGTCCGGGCGATGTCGCGGTTGGAGATCCGTGTCTGCCCGCTGTGGCGGTCCTACAAGAAGATCGTGCCGACCCTGCTGGAGCACCCCGACGCCTATGTCGCCACGGCGGATGACGACCTGTACTATCCTGCCGACTGGCTGGAGCGTCTGGTCGAAGCCGCGCATCGGGGCGCGGGTGTCGCCTGCCTGCGAGCACATGGCGTGGTGATGGAAGGCAGCCGTCCCGCCCCTTACGAGGGCTGGGATCACAATCTGCGGACGCCACAGACCGGGCCGCTGGTCTTTCCGACCGGCGTGTCGGGGGTGATCTATGTCCCCGGCGTGTTCCATGCCGACGTCACGCGCGACGATCTGTTCATGCGGCTGGCGCCGGGGGCGGACGACATCTGGCTGTACTGGATGCATCGCATGGCCGGATCTAAGCCCGTCAAGATCGGCGAACGTGCCCGCATCTTTGAATGGGAAGGCAGCCAGGCGGTCAGCCTGCGTTCGGTGAACCGCCCCGCCGCAGGGCAGGGCGGCAATGACCGTGCCATCGCCGCCCTGCTGGATCATTACGGCTGGCCGTGATCAGGCCGGGTCTTTGGCATAGCGCAGATAGGGCAGCTTGATGTCCAGGGGGCCGTATTTCGCCTCGGCCGCGGCATCGTCCAGGGACAGGGCCACGATCACGTCCTGACCGGGCACCCAGTTGGCGGGCGTGGCAATCGGCACGCCGTCAGTCTTCTGCACCGCGTCCAGCGCGCGCAGGATCTCGGCAAAATTGCGGCCCACGGACATGGGATAGGTCATGGTCAGGCGGACCTTCTTGTCCGGCCCGATGATGAAGACGGTGCGCACGGTCGCGGAATGGGCGGGCGTGCGGCCTTCGGTCGGCAGGTAGTATTCGGCCGGCAGCATGTCATAGGCCTTGGCGACCCCCAGGTCGCTGTCGTCGATGATGGCGAAGTTCGCGGGAACGCCCGCGACCTTACCGATATCGGCCTTCCATTTCTGATGGTCGTCCACGCTGTCCACGGACACGCCCAGCACCTTGGTGTTGCGCTTTTCGAATTCGGGGGCCAGTTGCGCCACGGCGCCGAATTCTGTGGTGCAGACCGGGGTGAAGTCGCGCGGATGGCTGAAGACGATGGCATAGCTGTCGCCGATCCAGTCGTGGAAGCGGATCTGCCCTTCGGTCGAATTGGCGGTGAAGTCGGGGGCCGTGTCATTGATGCGCAGGGACATGGGCGCTCCTTTTCCGGTTGGTTGCGTCCCCCATAGATAAGCGCCGCGGCGCGGAATGCCAGTGGGGGCGCCATGCGGCCGGGGTTGCGGCGCGGCCTGCGGGGTGACAGGCTTTGCCCGAATGCCAGTCAGGAGGACCAGATGCTGGACCAGCGGAAATTCTATATCGACGGAGCCTGGGTCGACCCCGTGCAGGCACGCGACCTGGAGGTGATCGAGCCGTCGACCGAGGATGCGGTCGCGGTTATCTCGATCGGCGATCAGGCGGATACCGATGCCGCGGTGGCCGCGGCCAAGCGTGCCTTTCCGGCCTGGGCCGCGACGCCGCCCGCCGAACGCCTGGCCGTGGTCGAGCGCATCCTGGCGATCTATGAGCGGCGCATGCCCGACATCGCCCGCGCGATCAGCCTGGAGATGGGCGCGCCCGAGGACATGTCGCTGGCCGACCAGGCCGAGGCCGGGGCCTGGCACACGCGCAACTTCATCACCGCCTTCAAGGAGTTCCAGTTCGTGCGGCCCTTGGGGGCGCATGCGCCGACCAGCATGGTCGCGTGGGAGCCGGTGGGCGTGGTGGGCCTGATCACGCCCTGGAACTGGCCGATGAACCAGGTGACGCTGAAGGTGATCCCGGCGCTGCTGGCGGGGGATACCTGCGTGCTCAAGCCCTCCGAGATCGCGCCTTTGTCGTCGATGGTCTTTGCCGAGGTGCTGGACGAGGCGGGCGTGCCCGCGGGCGTCTTCAACCTGGTGAACGGCGACGGGGCGGGGGTCGGCAGCCAGCTGTCGGTGCATCCGGATGTCGAGATGATCAGCTTCACCGGCTCGACCCGCGCAGGCATCGCGATCAGCAGGGCCGCGGCCGACAGCCTGAAGAAGGTCGTGCTGGAGCTGGGTGGCAAGGGCGCCAACATCGTCTTTGCCGATGCCGACGACAAGGCGGTGGTGCGGGGGGCGCGGCACTGCTTCTACAACAGCGGGCAGTCCTGCAACGCGCCGACGCGGATGCTGGTCGAACGCTCGGCCTATGACCGCGCGGTCGAGGTCGCGGCCAAGGTGGCCGAGGAGACCGCCGTGGCGAGCGCCCATCAGCCGGGCAAGCATATCGGCCCAGTGGTCAGCCGCCAGCAATGGGACAAGATCCAGGGCCTGATCCAGGCGGGCATCGACGAGGGTGCGCGCCTGGTCGCGGGCGGGCCGGGCCTGCCCGAGGGGGTGAACCGCGGCTATTTCGTGCGGCCGACGGTCTTTGCGGATGTGTCGAACGACATGACAGTCGCGCAGCAGGAGATCTTTGGCCCGGTTCTGTCAATCATCCCCTTCGACAGCGAGGAGGAGGCCGTGGCCATCGCCAATGACACCCCCTACGGGCTGACGAACTATGTCCAGAGCCAGGACGGCGCGCGCCGTAACCGCGTGGCGCGGCAGCTGCGGGCGGGCATGGTCGAGATGAACGGCGAATCGCGCGGGGCCGGATCGGCCTTTGGCGGGGTCAAGAAATCCGGCCGGGCGCGCGAAGGCGGCGTGATGGGGCTGGAGGAGTTCATGGACAGCAAGGCCATCAGCGGATGGGACCGCGACGCCTGACCGTCGGGCCGTCTGCGTCCCGCGACGTGCCGGGGGGACTTCCCGTCCCCCCGGACCCCCCTGCTGGGATACCCCACAGACCGGGTCAAGATGCGACAGCGGTGCAGGATTGCGACGACGTTGATGGTGTAGGGCCTGCGGGGGCATAGCCCCCGCGCGCAAGCCAGCCCCTCGATGGGGCCGGCTTGCGCCGCTACCGCCCGGCAGGGCAAACCGTGATCCGGTGCGGAACTCAGCCGATCTCGGCCAGAAAGATGTAGCCCGCGCCATAGATCGTCTTGATCAGCCGCGGGTTCTTGGGATCCTCGCCCAGCTTGGTCCGCAGGCGCGAGATGCGGACGTCCATCGCCCGATCAAAGCTGTCGCCGGCCGTGCCGCCCAGGGTTTCCAGCATCTGTGCGCGGGTGATCAGGCGGCGGGGGTTATCAGTGAACAGGCGCAGCACCTCTGCCTCGGCATGGCTCAGCGGTGTCTCGATGCCGTCGGGCGCGGTCAGCAGGTAACGGTCGAAATCCGCCGTCCAGCCAGCAAAGCGCAGCGTCTGGGGGCGTTGGGTCGCGCTCTGGGACGGCCGTCGCAGGCGGGCGCGGATGCGGGCCACGACCTCGGCCGGCTCGAAGGGCTTGGTGATGTAGTCGTCGGCCCCCAGCTCCAATCCCGTCACCCGGTCCTGGACCTGCGCCCGTCCCGACACGATGATGATGACCGCGCCCGAATCGGATGCCAGCCGATGAACCAGCGCCAACCCGTCCCGGTCCGGCAGGCCCAAATCGATCAGGCAGGCATCCGGCGTGATGCGGCGCAGCGCGGCCTCGAACTCGGTCGCGCGGCCGAAGCTTTGCGTGCGAAAGCCTGCCTGTTCCAGCGCGGCGGACAGGATGCGGCGGATCTGCGGCTCGTCGTCCAGGATCGCGATCAGGGGGGCGTCGGTCATGGCATCTCCTTTGCGGGGGCTGCCAGTGCGGCGGCCAGGCGCGGGGCCGTTACGGGCTTGGTCAGCACCGGCCCCGGCGCGCGGGCGCGCAGCGGATCGCCAGGTGGCAGCGAGGTCATCATCACCAGGGGCACCGTCCCCGCCAGATCCAGTCCCAGCCCGTCGCCCAGCTGGATGTCCGACAGGATCACCTCCAGCCCCGGCAGGTCGGTCAGGGCGCGGGCCTCGGACAGCGACGCGGCCTCGATCACCGCATGGCCCAGCCCGGTCAGCTGGTCGCGGACCTGGGCGCGGATCTGGTCGTCATCCTCGACCAGCAGCACCATCCGCCGCGCCACGGGCCGCCACGGCAGGCGCAGCATCACCTGCGCGCCGCGCGGACCGTTCGACAGGCGCATCGTGCCCCCGACCATCTTGGTCTGGTCATAAACCATCGACAGACCCAGACCCGATCCCTGGCCCTTCTTGGTGGTGAAGAACGGCTCGGTCGCGCGGGACAGGGCTTCGGGGGTGAAGCCGGGTCCGGTATCGCCTACCGTCAGTTCCAGCCAGTCGCCGCTGCGCCGCGCCTTCAGCGTGATGACGCCGGGCGGGGTGATCGCGGCATTGGCGTTCAGGATCAGGTTCAGCGCCGAATCCTGCAGCGCGCCGGGGTCCAGCAGCAGTTGTCCGGGCGGCAGGGCCAGGGCCAGGTCCAGCCGCGTCCCCTCGGACAACGACGGGCGGGCCAGCACCGCCAGATCGGACAGCAATGTCGGCAGGTCCGTCGGCTCCAGCGCGGGTTCGCGCGCGCCGGTGATCTGCGCCAGCCGGTCCAGAAGCGAGGCCCCGCGGCGGGCGGCCGCCAGCGTCGCCTGGACATCCTCGGCCGCGTCCGGTGGCAGGTCGCGGGCGGCCAGTCGGGCCTGCAGGCCCAGGATGATCGTCAGCAGGTTGCCGAAATCATGCGCCATGCCGCTGGTCAGCTGGGCGGCCAGGTTGCGCCGCGCGGCATGGGCCAGCGCCTCGCGCGACTGGACCTCGGCGCTGACATCGGTGGAGAGGATATAGACCCCCTGACCATCGCGGTCCGGCGTCAGCGCGATGCGGATGCGCCGGCCCGAGGTGGGGTGGGTGATCTCGAACACCTGGGGATCGCCCGCCAGCGCGCGCTCCATGAACGGGTGCAGGGTTCGCGCTGTGGCCGCCCCCAGGGCCTGTTCTAGGGTCAGCCCGACGATGTCGCCCTCGGCCCCCGGAAAGATCACGGGCAGCCGCCGGTTGGAGAAGGTATAGCGAAATTGCGCGTCCATATGCGCGATATGGGCCGGGACCATCTCGGTCACTTGGCGGGTACGGGCCTCGGTCCGGGTCAGGATGCGCTGCGCTTCGGACAGGGCGGCGTTCGTCGCGGCCAACTTGCGGTTCGCCGCCGCCAGCCGTTCGGCATTCAGCAGCACCTGTTCGGACAGCGCGTCCGACCGCGCCCGAAGCAGCGCTTCCTGGCGCTTGATGTCGGTGATGTCGGTATAGACGGTGACCCAGCCCCCTTGCGACAGCGGCGCGCCCTCGACCGCGACCCACCGGCCGTCGGCGCGTTCGCGTTCGAAGTAGTGCGGCTGGAACGTGCGGGCCTGGGCCACGCGCAGGGCGACGGCCTGTTCGGGGTCCTCGGTCGGGCCGTATTCGCCGCGCCGGGCCAGAAAGCGGATCGTGTCCTCGAAATGGCTGCCCGGCAGGGTCAGGTCGTCGGGCAGGTCGAACATCGTCTGGTACTGCCGGTTGGCCACCGCCAGCCGCAGGTCCGCGTCGAAGATGGACAGCGCCTGACCGATCAGGTTCAGCCCCGACCGGGTCAGGTCGGCGCGAATCTCGGCCCGCGTGACGGGGTCGGGGTGGTGCATGGCGGTCTCCTCCGCCCGTTGGCCTAGCACCGGTGTGCAGCGTGCGAAAGCGTCGTAACATTTCGTAGGAATCGCGTAAAACTGGCGCAAGGTTTGGCGCCAATGGTATGTGTGTCGCGGGGCACGGGGAGGTGCCGCACGACAGGGCGTCCGCGCCTTGAGGGAGGATACATGACCGTTCAGCACACGCCCCCGGGCGATCTGCAATCCGTGCCCGCGCTGCTGGCGCGCAACGTCGCCCGCTTTGGCGACCGCCCCGCCTATCGCGAGAAGGAATACGGGATCTGGCAAAGCTGGACCTGGACCCAGGCCGCGGACGAGATCCGCGCCCTGGCGATGGGGCTGATGGCGCAGGGGCTGGCGCCGGGCGATCACATGGCGATCATCGGGCGCAACCGTCCGGCGCATTACTGGGGCATGATCGCGGCACAGATGTGCGGCGCGATCCCGGTGCCCCTGTACCAGGACGCCGTGGCCGAGGAGATGGCCTATGTCCTAGATCATTGCGGCGCGCGCTTCGTGCTGTGCGGCGATCAGGAGCAGGTCGACAAGGTGCTGGAGGTCGAGCAGACCACCGGCGCGCGGGCCCGCATCATCTATACCGACGGGCGGGGCCTGAGGAAGTACGACCATGCCAACATGGCGTCGCTGGCCGACGTGCAGGCGCAGGGCCGGGCGGGGGCCGCCACCTTGGGGCCGCGGCTGGACGCGATCATCGCCGGGCTGGATTACGACAGCACCTGCGTGATGCTGTACACCAGCGGCACGACGGGCAAGCCCAAGGGCGTCGTCCTGTCCAACCGCAACATCATCGAGACCGCCCGCAACACCGCCGATTTCGACCATCTGACCGAGGTCGAGGAGATCGTGGCCTATCTGCCGATGGCCTGGGTGGGCGACTTCATCTTTTCGATGGGCCAGGCGATGTGGTCGGGCTTCACCGTGAACTGCCCCGAGGGCGCGCACACGATGATGACCGACATGCGCGAGATCGGCCCGACCTACTTCTTTGCCCCGCCCCGCGTCTTCGAAGGGCAGCTGACATCCGTGATGATCCGCATGGAGGATGCCAGCCGCTTCAAGCGGTGGCTGTTCAAGCGCGGCATGGCGGTCGCGCATCGCGCGGGCCCGGCGCTCCTGGACGGCAAGACGGTCGGCTTGGGCGACAAGCTGGCCTATGCGCTGGGCAAGATCTTCGTCTTCGGCCCGCTGAAGAACACCCTGGGCCTCAGCCGCGTGCGCGTGGGCTATACCGCCGGAGAGGCGATCGGCCCCGAGATCTTTGATTTCTACCGCAGCCTGGGCATCAATCTGAAACAGCTTTACGGCCAAACCGAGGCAAGCGTCTTCATCACCCAGCAGCCCGACGGGCAGGTGCGCTCTGACACGGTGGGCGTGCCCAGCCCCGGCGTCGAGGTCCGCATCGGCGAGAACGGCGAGGTCTATTACCGCAGCCCCGGCACCTTCGTCGAATATTACAAGAATGCGGACAGCACCGCGTCCACCAAGGATGCCGAGGGCTGGGTCGCCACAGGCGACGCGGGCTTCTTCGAGGAGGGCAGCGGCCATCTGCGCATCATCGACCGCGCCAAGGACGTGGGCCGCATGGCCAGCGGCGCGATGTTCGCCCCCAAATATGTCGAGAACAAGCTGAAGTTCTATCCCAACATCCTGGAGGCCGTGGTCATCGGCAACGGCCGCGACTTCTGCACCGCGATGATCAACATCGACCTGACCGCGGTCGGCAACTGGGCCGAACGCAACAACATCGCCTATGGCAGCTATCAGGAACTGGCCGGCCACCCGCAGGTCTATGAGACCATCCGCGGCCATGTCGAGGCGGTGAACGAATCCGTCGCGCAGGACCCGATGCTGTCGGGCTGTCAGGTCCACCGCTTTCTGGTGCTGCACAAGGAGCTGGACCCCGACGACGGAGAGATGACCCGCACCCGCAAGGTCCGCCGCGCGGTCATCACCGAGAAGTTCCACGACCTGGTGACCGCGCTCTATGACGGATCGTCCAGCGTCCATACCCGGACCGAGGTCACCTACGAGGACGGCCGAAAGGGCGCCATCAGCGCGACCCTGCGCATCGAGGATGCCCGTGTCTTCGGCGACGCGGCCCGTCAGAAGGTAGCAGCCCAATGAACGCGATGACCCAGGACGGCTATGTGACCGCCGACGGCCGCCAGATCGGCCCCGTGGTGATGGAGCTGCGAAACATCACCCTGCGGTTCGGCGGCGTTGTCGCCATCAAGGACATCAGCTTCGACATCCGCCAGGGAGAGATCCGCGCGATCATCGGCCCGAACGGCGCGGGCAAGTCGTCGATGCTGAACATCATCTCGGGGTTCTACAACCCGCAGGAGGGGCAGGTCATCTTCAAGGGCCAGCCGCGCCCGGCGATGAAGCCCTATCAGGTCGCGCGCCTGGGCATCGCCCGCACCTTCCAGAACATCGCGCTGTTCGACGGCATGTCGGTCCTGGACAACATCATGACCGGGCGCCTGAACAAGATGAAGGCGGGCTTCCTGTCCCAGGCCCTGTGGTGGGGCGCGGCCGAGCGCGAGGAGAACGAGAACCGCGCCGTGGTCGAACGCATCATCGACTTCCTGGAGATCCAGAACATCCGCAAGACGCCCGTCGGCCGTCTGCCCTACGGCCTGAAGAAGCGGGTCGAGCTGGCCCGCGCGCTGGCGGCGGAACCGAACCTGCTGCTGCTGGACGAGCCGATGGCCGGCATGAACGTCGAGGAGAAGGAGGACATGTCCCGCTTCATCCTGTCGGTGAACGACGAGTTCGGCACCACGATCTGCCTGATTGAGCACGACATGGGCGTGGTCATGGACCTCAGCGACCGGGTGGTGGTGATGGATTACGGCAAGAAGATCGGCGACGGCACGCCGGTCGAGGTGCGCAGCAATCAGGCGGTGATCGACGCCTATCTGGGGGTGGCCCATGACTGATCCGATCCGTGCAGAAGTGAAAGGACGCGACCCATGGACCAGCTGATCTTCGCCGCCGAGGTCGTGCTGAACGGCCTGATGACCGGGGTCATGTACGCGCTGGTGGCGCTGGGCTTCGTACTGATCTTCAAGGCGTCGGGCGTCTTCAACTATGCCCAGGGGGTGCTGGCGCTGTTCGCGGCTCTGACGCTGGTGGGCATCCAGAACGGCCAGGTGCCCTTCGCGCATCTGATCAACGCGGCCTTCGGCACCTCGCTGCACCATTTCGGCTGGACGGTGCCCGCGGTCCTGGCCGTGGCCCTGACCGCGCTGGTGATGGTCGGCCTGGCCTTCCTGATCGAGAAGCTGGTCCTGCAGCACCTGGTGGGGCAGGAACCGATCATCCTTTTCATGGCGACCATCGGCCTTGCCTATTTCCTGGAGGGCCTGGGCGACGTGATGTGGGGTGCCGACATAAAGACGCTGGATGTGGGACTGCCGCAGGGCATCTCGGACGGGATCGAGGCCGTCACCGCGCAATGGTTCGGTTACGGCTTCTTCATCGACCGGCTGGACCTGTGGGCCACGCTGATCGCGGCGATCCTGGTGGCCGCACTGGTGGCCTTCGCGCAATACACCAAGCAGGGCCGCGCCATGCGCGCCGTGGCCGACGACCACCAGGCGGCCATGTCGGTGGGCATCTCGCTGCGCTTCATCTGGGTGATGGTCTGGTCGATCGCGGGCTTCGTGGCCCTCGTCGCGGGCATCATGTGGGGCACGAAATCGGGGGTGCAGTTCAGCCTGTCGCTGATCGCGCTCAAGGCGCTGCCGGTGCTGATGCTGGGCGGCTTCACCTCGATCCCGGGGGCCATCGTGGGCGGGCTGATCATCGGCGTGGGCGAGAAGCTATTCGAATTCGCCATCGGCCCGATGGTCGGCGGCGCGACCGAGAACTGGTTCGCCTATGTGCTCGCGCTCCTCTTCCTGGTGTTCCGACCCCAAGGCCTGTTCGGCGAACGCATCATCGAGCGGGTGTGAGCATGCCCCTTCTTCTTCAGAAAAATATCCCGGGGGTGCGGGGGCTGGCCCCCGCCACGACCGCAGCACAGGGAACGACCGCATGATCTATCGCGAGGCAGGCGACTTCAAGACCAGCTACCGGGATGACGGCCAGACCTTCCCGATCCGGCTGGACCGTTGGGGCTACTACGCGATCCTGGCGCTGGCCTTCGGGATCATTCCCTTCGTCATCAACGACTACTGGGCCAATGCGGTGCTGGTGCCGTTCCTGATCTACGCGATCGCGGCCCTGGGGCTGAACATCCTGACCGGCTATGCGGGTCAGGTCAGCCTGGGAACCGGCGGCTTCATGGCCGTGGGGGCCTATGCAGTCTACAAGCTGATGACGGCATTCCCGGATGTCAGCATCGTCATCCACATCCTGCTGGCGGGCGGCATCACCGCCGGGGTGGGCGTCCTGTTCGGCCTGCCCAGCCTGCGGATCAAGGGCTTCTATCTGGCCGTGGCCACGCTGGCCGCGCAGTTCTTCCTGGTCTGGCTGTTCAACAAGGTGCCGTGGTTCTACAACTATTCGGCCTCGGGCCAGATCACCGCGCCGACGCGCACGGTGTTCGACCAGGCAGTGACCGGCCCGGCCGCGACCGCGCCCGCGAAATACCTGATCTGCCTGGTCTTCGCCTTCGTGCTGGCCTGGGTCGCGCGCAACCTGACGCGCGGCAGCCTGGGGCGCAAGTGGATGGCAATCCGCGACATGGACATCGCGGCCGAGATCATCGGCGTGAACCCCCTGCGCGCGAAACTGTCGGCCTTCGCCGTCAGCAGCTTCTTCATCGGCATCGCGGGCGCGCTTCTGTTCGCGGTCTATCTGGGGGCTGCCGAGGTCGGCGAGGCCTTCGGCATCAACAAGAGCTTCCTGGTGCTGTTCATGATCATCATCGGCGGCCTGGGCAGCATCTTCGGCAGCTTCGCCGGCGCGGCCTTCCTGGTGCTGCTGCCGGTGCTGCTCAAGAACTTCCTGGTCGGCAACATGGGCTGGCCCACCGATCTGGCCGCCCATATCGAGCTGATGATCGTGGGCGCGCTGATCGTGACCTTCCTCATCGTCGAGCCGCACGGCCTGGCGCGCCTGTGGCGCTTGGCCAAGGACAAGCTGCGGCTGTGGCCGTTCCCGCATTAACGTCAAGACCGGGCAACCGGCATCGCATCTCTGGGAGGAGACCCGCAATGAAACTGACCCTTGCCGCCCTGGCCACCACGATGATGGCCGCAAGCCCCGCACTGGCGGACCTGATCGTGCCGAACATGTCCTATCGGACCGGCCCCTATGCCGCGAACGGCATCCCCTATGCCGACGGCTTTGCCGACTACTTCACGCTGCTCAACGAACGCGACGGCGGCATCGGCGGCCAGCGCATCCAGGTCCCGGAATGCGAGACCGCCTACAACACCGAGAAGGGGGTCGAATGCTATGAATCGCTGCGCACCCAGAACCCGCTGGTCCTGAATCCGCTGTCGACCGGCATCACCTATCAGCTGATCCCGCGGATCACCCAGGACGGTATCCCGCTCTATACGCCGGGCTATGGCCGCACCTCGGCCAAGGACGGTTCTGTCTTCGAATGGGTGTTCAACGCGCCGGCGAACTATTGGGACGGCGCCTCGGTCGCGGTCAAGCATATCCTGGACCAGGAGGGGGGCGACCTGTCCGGCAAGAAGATCGCGCTGGTCTATCACAACTCGGCCTATGGCAAGGAGCCGATCCGGACGCTGGAGGAACTGTCCGAAAAGCACGGGTTCGAACTGAGCCTGCTGCCCGTGGACGCACCCGGCCAGGAGCAGAAGTCGCAATGGCTGCAGATCCGCCGCGACCGACCCGATTACGTGATCATGTATGCCTGGGGCGTGATGAACCAGGTCGCCATCCAGGAGGCCGTCAACATCCGCTTTCCGATGGACAAGTTCATCGGCATCTGGTGGTCGGGATCGGAGAACGACGTGCGCGCGGCGGGGGCCGGGGCCGAGGGCTACAAGGCGCTGACCTTCCACGGCGTGGGCCGAGACTATCCGCTGTACGAGGACCTGCAGACGCATGTCTATGACAAGGGTCTGGCGGCCGGTGCAGGCGATCAGGCGGGCAGCGTTCTCTATTCGCGCGGCGCCTATGCGGCGCTGGTGATCGCCGAGGCCATCGCCAAGGCGCAGGAGCTGGCCGGCACCCCCGAGATCACGCCCGCGCAGATGCGCGACGGCTTCGAGGCGCTGGACATCACCGCCGAGCGCATGGCCGAGCTGGGCCTGCCCGATTTCGGCGCGCCCATCGCGCTGTCCTGCGACAACCATGGCGGCGACGGCCTGGCCCGCGTGCAGCAGTGGAATGCCGCCGAGGGCAGCTGGTCGCTGATCACCGACTTCATCGAGCCGGATGCCGAGATCCTGGACCCGCTGATCAAGGAAGACAGCGCCGCCTATGCCGCCGAGGCGGGCCTGACCGCGCGCTGCAACTGATCCACGACCGGCGGCGGTCATTCCGCCGCCGGTTCCGCATCCAAGGGGGCTGCCCATGTTCGATACCCGGACCCAAGAGACGCTGCTGGACGTCAACAACATCGAGGTGATCTACAACCACGTCATCCTGGTCCTGAAGGGTGTCAGCCTGACGGTCCCCAAGGGCGGCATCACTGCGCTGCTGGGGGGCAACGGGGCAGGCAAGACGACGACGCTCAAGGCAATCTCGAACCTGCTGGCCAGTGAACGCGGAGAGGTGACCAAGGGCTCGATCACCTATCAGGGCGACGACATCACCGCGCTGGACCCTGCCGCCCTGGTGCGGCGCGGCGTCATTCAGGTGATGGAGGGCCGCCACTGCTTCGAGCACCTGACGGTCGAGGAGAACCTGCTGACCGGCGCCTATACCCGCCGCGACGGATCGGCCGCCATCAAGCGCGATCTGGAGATGGTCTATGACTATTTCCCGCGCCTGCGCGAGCGGCGGAAGAGCCAGGCGGGATACACCTCGGGCGGCGAACAGCAGATGACCGCGATGGGTCGCGCGCTGATGTCGCGCCCGCAGATGATCCTGCTGGACGAGCCGTCGATGGGCCTGGCCCCGCAACTGGTCGAGCAGATCTTCCAGATCGTTAAGGCCGTGAACGAGGGCGAGGGCGTCACCTTCCTTCTGGCCGAGCAGAACACCAACGTCGCGCTGCGCTATGCCCATCAGGGCTATATCCTGGAGAACGGGCGCGTCGTGATGGAGGGTCCGGCCGCGCAGCTGCGCGAGAACCCGGACGTCAAGGAATTCTACCTGGGCATGTCGGACGAGGGGCGCAAGTCCTTCCGCGAGGTGCGCAGCTATCGCCGGCGCAAGCGCTGGCTGGCCTGAGGGGGTCATCATGGGATATTACGACGATCTGGAAACGCGCGACGAGGGTCAGCGCGCCGAGGCGCTGGCCCAGGCCCTGCCGCTGGCGCTGAGCCGCGCCAAGCTGGCCCCCGCGATGGCGCGCCTTCTGCGCGACGTGGAGCCGGAGGTGGTGACCGACCGCGCCGCGCTGGCCCGCCTGCCGGTGATCCGCAAGGCCGAGCTGTCCGAGGCGCAGCGCAAGCAGCCCCCCTTCGGCGGCTATACCACCCGCCCCGCCGCGCAGTTCGACCACATCTTTCAAAGCCCCGGCCCGATCTATGAACCCGGTCGGCGCGACGGCGACTGGTGGCGGCTTGGCCGCTTCCTGCATGCCGCGGGCGTGGGGCAGGGAGACATCGTCCAGAACTGCTTCGGCTATCACCTGACGCCTGCCGGGATGATGTTCGAATCGGGCGCGCGGGCCGTCGATGCGGCGGTCCTGCCTGCCGGCACCGGGCAGACAGAACTGCAGGTGCGCGCGGCCGTCGACATCGGCACGACCTGCTATGCCGGCACGCCCGATTTCCTCAAGGTGATCCTGGACCGTGCCGACGAGATGGGCGAGGTGCTGTCCTTCACCAAGGCCGTGGTGGGCGGCGGCGCGCTGTTTCCGTCGCTGCGCCAGATGTATGCCGACCGGGGGATCGTCACGCGGCAATGCTATGCCACCGCCGACCTGGGCAACATCGCCTATGAGAGCGAGGCGATGGAGGGAATGATCGTGGACGAGGGCGTGATCGTCGAGATCGTGCGCCCCGGCACCGGCGATCCGGTTCCCGACGGCGAGGTCGGCGAAGTGCTGGTGACCACGCTGAATCCGGATTATCCGCTGGTTCGTTTCGCGACGGGTGACCTGTCTGCGGTCCTTGCAGGCACCAGTCCTTGTGGTCGCACTAACATGCGCATCAAGGGGTGGATGGGGCGCGCCGATCAGACGACCAAGATCAAGGGCATGTTCGTGCGCCCGGAACAGGTGGCGGCCCTAGTCGCGCGCCATGCGGACGTGTCCCGCGCCCGCGTGATCGCCGATCGTCGCGGAGAGATGGACGTGATGACCGTCCAGCTGGAAACTGCGGGTCATGGGGGCGACTATGCCGCATCGGTCATGGACACGCTGAAGCTGCGTGGCGACATCGAACTGGTGGCACCGGGCAGCCTGCCCAATGATGGCAAGGTCATCGAGGATCGCCGCAGCTATGAATAGGACGCATTTGATCCGTTAACTTGATCGAAACCTTTGCCCCGGCGACAAGGATGCCTGACCGGAACGAAGGATAGACATCATGGCTGCGGGCAAGGGGCTGAACGGGCCGTCCATCATCATCAAGCGCGTCGAGGCGTCGTCCGACGGCGGCCACCACGGTGGCGCCTGGAAGGTCGCCTATGCGGATTTCGTGACCGCGATGATGGCGTTCTTCCTGCTGATGTGGCTGCTGAACGCCACCACCGAGGAGCAGAAGACCGGTCTGGCCGACTACTTCGCACCGACGGTGATCCAGACGCCGAACGCCACCACCAGCGGCGGCGGTGACGGGACCGAGGACGGCGTCCGTCACGCGGTCGAGGCGCCGCTGCCCGACAGCGACAGTGCAGGCGACTTCGAGGAGGTCGCCCGCGCTGTCCAGGACAGCCTGACCGGCACGGGCGCCGAATCATCCCAGCTGACCAACCTGCTGCAGCATGTCGTGACCCGCATGACCGACGAAGGGCTGGTGATCGAGCTGGGCGATCTGACCGATGCGCCGCTGTTCGTCGAGGACACTGCCCAGCCCCAGCCCGCCCTGTCCGAACTGATGGGAATCATCGCGCGGGTCATCCGGCATGTCAGGAACGATGTGGCGATCTCGGGCCATGTGCGCGCCTATCCCGAAACCCTGGTCGCGTCGCCGGTCTGGCCGCTGTCGGATGCCCGGGCGCATACGGTGCGCAACCTGCTGGAACAGCAGGGTTTCGACGGCAAGCGCGTGCAGCGGGTCAGCGGCTATGCGGACCGCAAGAACCGGCAGGGCAACCCGATGGACCCGCTGAACAACCGGATAGAGCTGATTTTACTCAGGTAGCCGTCCCGGTTAGCCTTATCTTAAGCGTTCACGGGCAGGGTGACGGACAAGACCGAAATCAGAAGGGTGTCTGTCCATGTCCATCTCCTCTGCGATGAATGCCGGCGTGTCCGGCCTTGCCGCGAACTCGTCGCGGCTGGGAACCATCTCGGACAATATCGCGAACGCATCGACCTTCGGGTACAAGCGTGTCGAGACCGACTTCAATGCGCTGGTCGTGGGGCAGGGGGCGGGCCTTTACACCGCAGGCGGCGTTCGCGCGTCGACGACGCGATCGGTGTCGCAGGACGGTGCGATCGTGACCACGTCGAATGCGCTGGATCTTGCGATGACCGGGCGGGGCATGCTGCCCGTGACGACCCTGAACGATGCAACCGGTGGGGGGACGCCGTCGCTGATGATGACGCGGACCGGTGCGTTCCGTCCCGATGCTGGCGGCTTGCTGCGCACCGAAAGCGGGCTGGTGCTGATGGGCTGGCCCACGGCCGCGGACGGCAGCATGCCGCTTGTCGCGCGCGACACATCGGCCGCACTGCAGCCGATCCGCATCGAATCGAACCGCCCCGTCGGGGATCCGACGACGCAGGTGTCGCTTGGCGCCAACCTGCCCGCGACAGAGACCCTGCCCACCGGCTCGGGCGACCCGCTGCCTCTGCGCGTCGAGTATTTCGGCAACCTGGGAACCTCGGAATCGCTGGACATCACCTTCACGCCCGACACCAGCGATCCAACCGGCATGTCGAACACCTGGACGGTCAGCATCAGCGACAGTGCCAGTGATCCCGCGACCAACCCGATCTCCACCTTCCAGGTGACGTTCGACGACAGCCAGGGGGCGGGCGGCGCACTGCTGAACGTCGTCGGCGGCGGCTATGATCCGGCAACCGGGGCGATCCCGCTGACCGTCGGGGGCGGCAACATAGAGCTTTCCATCGGCGTGCCGGGCGGGGCCTCGGGCCTGAAGCAGCTGGCGGCCAGCTTCTCTCCGTCGAACGTGGTCAAGAACGGCTCTCCAGTGGGGCAGCTGGTCGCGGTCGAGGTTGACCCGCAGGGCTATGTCAAGGCGACCTACGACACCGGTTTCGTCAAGGCGCTGTACAAGATCCCCGTCATCGAGGTCCCAAATCCCAACGGCCTGGTGGCGGTCGAAGGGCAGGCCTTCAAGACATCGCCCGATTCCGGCGGTTTCTTCCTGTGGGATGCGGGTGACGGGCCGACGGGCGCCATCGCCGGCTATGCCCGCGAGGCGTCGACCACCGACATCGCGCAGGAACTGACGCATCTGATCACCACGCAGCGCGCCTATTCGTCGAACGCCAAGATCATCCAGACGGTCGACGAGATGCTGCAGGAAACCACGAACATCAAGCGCTGATCCGTCCCGCAGGGGATCGGGTGAAGGAGGCCGGACATGAGCATTGCCAAGGCGATATCGAACGCGATGTCGGGGCTGACCGCCACCGCGCGCGGCACCGAGACGGTGGCGTCGAACATCGCCAACGTCATGACGCCCGGTTATGCCCGGCGCGACATGGTGGTGTCCGCCCAACTGCACGGCGGGGGCGTGCGCATCGACGGCATCACTAGGATCGTCAATTCCAGCCTGCTCTCCGAATCGCGCCTGGCGGCCTCGTCCGTCGGTGACGGCGCCGCACGCGCGTCGTTTCACCGGTCGATGGAAAAGGTCATCGGTCTTCCCGGAGAGGCGCATTCCCTGTCGGGTGCGCTGACCGATTTCCAGGCCGCGCTCAGCAGTGCGGCGACGCGGCCCGATGACGAGATCCGCCTGTCGCAGGTCGTCAGCACGGCCTCGACATTGGCAGACCGGCTGAACGCGGCGTCGACCGCGGTGCAGGGTGCGCGCAGCGCCGCGCAGCATGGCATCGCGTCCGACGTGGCGACGGTAAATGCCTCGCTGGAGCGGGTGGCCTATCTGAATGCGCGCATCTCCATCCTGGATTCGGACGGCAAGGATGCGACGCCCTTGATGGACGAACGCCAGCAGGTGATCGACCGCATCGCAAGCATCATTCCCATCCAGGAGGTCGCGCGCGACTCGGGCAAGGTCGCCCTGTTCAGCGCCGAGGGGGCGGTGCTGCTGGATGGCAGCGTGCCGGCCCGGCTGGGATTTTCAGGCGCAGATCAGGTGACCGCGGGTCAGGTCGTTGGCGCACCCCTGGAACTGCTGACCCTGAACGGGACGCCGGTCACCGCGGCGCAGATGCGCCTGTTCGGCGGCGGGTCCTTGGCCGCCAACTTCCAGATTCGCGATCAGTTGGCCCCGCAGATGCAGTCGGAACTGGACGACATGGCCTTTGACCTGCACCAGCGTTTGGTCGATCCCGCCGTCGATCCGTCCCTCGGGGCTGCCGATGCCGGGCTGTTCACCGACGGCGGTGCGCGCGCGACCGCGGCGACGGTCGTGGGCCTGTCCGGTCGGATCGCGCTGAATGCGACGGTCGATCCGGGACAGGGGGGCCAGCTGTGGCGCCTGAGGTCGGGCCTGCAGGCTGCGAACGGCGAACCGACAGGCCAATCCGCGATCCTTTCGGCGCTGGTCCAGGCGCTGGACGCCTCGCGCCCTGCGCAGGCGGGCAGCGGCTTCGAGGGGAACGGCACGCTGACCGCCCGGTTCGGGTCGGTCGAGTCGCGGGTGTCGACGCGGCGCGTCGAGGCCGAGGCCGACCTGACCATCCGCAGCAGCCGCCAGTCGACCATCGCCTCCAGCCTGATGGCCGAGGGCGTGGACAGCGACGCCGAGATGCAACGCCTGCTGCAATACGAACAGTCCTATGCCGCCAATGCCCGCGTGCTGGTCGCCGTGGACGAGATGATCAACCAGATCCTGAGGATGTAGCCGTGACCCTGAACAGTATCGGTGACCAAGCCCGCGCCTATGCGCTGCAGGTCGCCTCGAACCGGATCAAGACGACCCTGTCCACCCTGACCCAAGAGGTCGCGTCCGGGCAGGTCGCGGATGTGGGCCAGCGCGTTGGCGGCAACACCCGCGCCCTGAACGAGATCGAAGGCCGCATCCAGTTGGCCGGGCAGTTGCGCCAGAACGGTCAGGATGCGGGCATCCGGCTGCAGGCGGTGCAGGACATGTTCGACGCCGTCCGGTTCAGCACGACGGAGCTGGGCCTGGCCCTGGCCACCGACCCGTTCAACGATCAGGCCCTGCTGGGGACGCGGTCGACAGAAGTGGCCAATGCGTTCGATTCGGTGATCCAGAGGCTGAACGGCACGAACAGCAACCGGTACCTTCTGTCCGGAGAGGCGTCAGACGTGGCCCCCCTGTCGGACGCGACCAGCATCCTGGATAGCCTGCAGGCCATCGTCGCGCCACTGACCACAGCCGCAGACGTCGCGCAGGCGGTGTCCGACTGGTTCGACGCTCCGGCCGGGGGGGGCGGGTTTCTGGACACGGCCTATCACGGGACCCTTGGCCAGCCGCAGCGGATCACCGTCGGAGAAGGCGTTTCGGTCGAGATGCAGACGACCGGTGCGTCCGGCCCGGTGCGCGACCTGCTGAAGGGCTTGGCGACCGCAGCCATCCTGGACCGCGGTATCCTGGCGGGCAACGTGGCCGAGCGGAGGGAGCTGTTGTCCACGGGCGGCACCCTGATGGTCGCCGCGGACAGCGCCGTTCTGGGAGAGATGGGGCGTGTGGGCCTTGCCCAGCAGACCGTCGAGCGCGCGCAGGTCACCGGGACCTCGACCCTTAACACGCTGGAACGGGCCCGCGGCGACATTCGCAGCGCCGACCCGTTCGAGACGGCAGCAGCCCTGACCGAAGTGCAAAGCCAACTGGAATCGCTCTATGCGGTCCAGGCGCGGCTGGCGAACCTCAAACTGGTGGATTTCCTGCGATGAAGACGGTTCTGCAAGCACTGATCCTGTGGATGGCCGTGGCGACCTCGGCCCTGGCTGTACCCGTGCGCATCAAGGATCTGGCAGATTTCGACGGCGTACGGGGCAACGATTTGGTCGGCTATGGGCTTGTCGTCGGCTTGGACGGGTCGGGCGACGGCATGCGCAATGCCCCCTTCACCGAAGAGATGCTGGCCGGCCTGCTGGAACGGCTTGGGGTGAACGTCACCGACGACGCCCTGAGGTCCAAGAACGTGGCGGCGGTGATCGTGACGGCCACCCTGCCGCCCTTTGCGCGGTCGGGCAGCAGGATCGACGTGAGCGTCTCTGCGATCGGCGACGCGAAAAGCCTGCTGGGCGGTACGCTGGTGATGACCCCGCTGAAGGCCGCGGATGGCAACATCTATGCCGTGGCCCAGGGATCGATCATCGCGGGCGGGGTCGCGGCGCAGGGCGACGCGGCCCGCGTGGTCGAGGGCGTGCCCACCACCGGCAGCATCCCGGTCGGCGCCCGGGTCGAGCGCGAGGTAGAGTTCGATTTCGCCGGCATCGACGACATCCGCATCGCGTTGCGCAATGCCGATTTCACCACCGCCACGCGGGTCGAGGACGCGATCAACCGTGATTTCAACCGTCAACTGGCCGTGACGCTGGACAGCGGCACGGTCGTCGTGAACTTCCGCGGCCTGGGCGACGTGAACCCCGCCCGCGTCGTCGGCCGGATCGAGAACCTGCTGATCGAACCCGAAGACCGGGCCAAGGTCGTGATCGACCACAAGTCCGGGACGATCGTGGTGGGCGAACGCGTGCGCATTTCCCGGGTGGCGGTGTCGCAGGGCAACCTGACCCTGCGCGTGGCCGAGGCGCCGCTGGTATCCCAGCCCAACCCGTTTGCCGCTGGAGAGACCGTGACCGTACCACGCACTGCCGTCGACGTGAACCAGGAACCCGGCATTGGCTTTGTCGAAGTGGCCGGAGAGACCAACCTGTCGGATCTGGTCGACGGTCTGAATGCCTTGGGGGTGCGGCCCCGCGACATGATCGACATCCTGAAATCGATCCATTCGGCAGGTGCCCTGCACGCGGACCTGATCGTCGAATAGCGATCAGGCGCGCAGGGCGCCGGTCAGCGCCGACAGCGCAAGAGCCGCCGTCCCGGGCCGCGTCTGCCGATAAAATCCGCCACGCCGCATGGCCATTATGGCCTGCGGCCCGGTGCTGTCCAGCATCCGGCCCAGATGCGCCAGCGTCGCGCGGCTGTCGGACGGAAGATCCAGGGGCAACAGGCTGGCGCGGTTGGCCCGAAGCCAGCCGCCGAACTGCCCCGCCATCAGCTTGCGCAGCCGCGCAGCCAGCGCAGGCAGGGTATCGTTGCGCCCGACTTCGGATCGGGCATGCTGACGGTACAGCAACCCGGGTTCCGGGTCGTGGATCAGCGTCGCGCCGTGGCCCGCGCTGACCTGATAGGCCCACCAGTCATGAGAGATCACTCCCGCCTGCATCGCATGCGGCGCGGCGTGCTGCAGCAGCGCCACGGCGTACCGGTTGAACACCGAGGTGTTGCCCGCCATGCAGGCCTGGACCAGCGCGTTGCGGAAGCCCAAGGGACGAAGGAACCGGCGCGATGGTGCCAAGGGGCGCAGGTCCGCATCGGTGATGATGGTCCGGGCGGCGTAATGGGCGGGTCCGGCCAACCCCTGCAGGGCGGACACTGCGCGGGCCAGCTTGTGCGGCAGCCACTGGTCGTCCTGATCGCAGAACGCGGCCGATGCATCGGGGGGCACGTGATCCAGCAGCGACAGGAAGTTCCGCGTGGCGCCCGCGCGCGGTCCGTCGACCAGCCGCACCTGTCCTGCGGGCCGATCCGCCGCGAACCGTTCGACGATCTGCCGGGTTTCATCGGTCGACCCATCATCGGATACGATCAGCGACCAATCCGCATGCGTCTGTGCCGCGATGCTGTCCAGCTGCGTGCCCAGGTGCGGCGCGCCCTGCCAGGTCGCCATCAGGATCACCACGTGATGCGCGTGCAACGGCCCCTCCGGAAAAGCAGACACCCGAAGCGGTCGCTCCGGGTGTCTGCGGTTCTGGCCCGAAGGCGCGGCAAGGGCAAGCAGGTCAGCCCGGTTGGCGGGCGATATCCTCGATCAGGACGGCGGTGACGGGGGCATCCGTCGCGGCCTTGGCGGCCTGCAGCAGACCCTCGCGCAGGGTGACAAGGTTGCGATCCGCGGTGAAATTGCCGTCGAAACCGCCGGTATTGGCGTGGATCATCAGCTGGCGCAGCAGGGCGTCGCGCAGGATGTGCTCTTTCTTCGACAGCGCCTGGAGGTTGGCCCCGTCGGTCTGCAGGGTCACCGTCAGGATCATCACGTCGCGCAGGTCGCCCTGACGCATCAAGGGCACGAAGAACTGGGTCGGGAACTGGAAATAGGCGGCCTCGGTGGGGTCACCCCCGCCACCATGATCGCCGCCCCCGTGGTCTCCGCCCCCGTGATCGTCGCCGCCATGATCCTCGCCCCCGCCGTGGCCGTCATCGGCGGGGGCCGCGCCGTCATCGTCCGCGGCTGCGGCCTCGGTTGTGGGATCGGCCGGTGATGCGGGGGCGCGCAGCATGTCGCCACCGAATGCGCCGCCGACCAGGGCCAGCACGGGCAGGGCAATGGGAATGATTTTCTTGATCACGGGAACACCTTCAATAGGGCAGGACGATGTCGGCGATCTGCTGGCCATAGCGCGGCTGCTGCACATCGGTGATCTGGCCGCGGCCGCCATAGCTGATGCGCGCACCGGCGATGCGGTCATAGGCGATCTCGTTGCTGCGATCGATGTCGGCGGGCCGTACGAAGCCGCTGACGGTCAGTTCGCGCAATTCGAAGTTCACGCGGACCTCTTGCGTGCCCTGGATCTGCAGCGTGCCGTTGGGCAGCGTGTCCACGACCGTCGCCGCAACCCGCAACGTCAGCTGATCGCGCCGCGAGATGTTGCCGTTGCCGCGATAGGATGACGACGACGACGCGTCGGCTAGGTTGTCGAAGCTGGCACCTTCGGGCAGCTTCTCGCCAAGGCGCTGGGGGATGCCGACCATCTGCGGGATCGACAGGCTCTCGCTGCTGGAGCGGTTGCGGCCGCTGCTGTTGCTTATCGTCGCCTCGTCGTCGATCTCGATCACGACGGTCAGGATGTCGCCGCGGATGGCCGCGCGACGGTCGCTGATCAACGAAGACTGGGTGCCGGCCCACAGCGAGGCCGCGGCCTCGGGGCGGCCCGAATCCAGCGGCAGGTTCAGGGGCGGATTGGTCATCGCCAGGAATTCCTCGGTCTCGCGGGGCGAGGTCAGTTCGGGCGGCTGGCCGATATTGGCGGCGCGCGAACAGCCCGCGGCGGCAAGGGCCAGGCACAGCAGATAGGCGGGTTTCATCGTCGTTCCTCTCAATTGGTGACGGCCAGCGTGCCGTCCGGCATCACCTGGGCGGTGACCGTGCTGCGCGAGCCCATGTTCATGACGCGGATCAGTTCTCCGGCGGCGCCGTCCGACATGGCGCGTCCCTCGGTGTCGATCTGCAGGGCGCCCCGCTGAAAGCGCAGGCGCACGATCTGATTGCGGCCGATCACGCGGGGCGCCTGCAGCATGTTGGCGTGCAGCGGCCGGCCTTCGTAGATGGTGATGCGGGTCTGCATCCCGATCGCAGCGGACGGGTCTGTCAGGCCGGGCCGGTCGCTGTCGATCACCGTCAGGTCGCCCGCCGCGATCACGTGCCCGACCGGCAGGGTGTGCGCCGCGCCCAGGGCGCCTGCGAAGGCCGCCCCCGGCAGCAGCGCCAGCATCACGATCAGCGCCCGCATCACCGCACCTGCGTCGTGGCGCCGAGCATCTGGTCGGCAGCGGTGATGACCTTGGCGTTCAGCTCATAGCCGCGCTGCGCCTTGATCAGGTCGGTGATCTCGCGCACCGCATCGACCGAGCTTTCCTCCAGATAGCCCTGGCGCAGGGTGCCCAGGCCGTCCTGGCCGGGATTCACGACCTGCGGGCCGCCCGAGGCTGCGGTCTCGATGAACAGGTTGGACCCGATCGCCTCGAGGCCCTTCTCGTTTGCGAAACCGGCCAGGGTCAGCTGGCCCAGCAGCTCGGCATCGACCCGGTCGGCGAAGTAGGCATAGACCTCTCCGCCGGCATTGATGGTGATGGCGCGGGCATCCTCGGGGATGGTGATGTCGGGGACGACCGGATAGCCGTCCGAGGTCACGATCTGCCCCTCGGGCGAGCGCTTCAGCCCGCCGTCGCGGGTATACCCCGAGACCCCGGACGGCAGCGTCACCTCAAGATAACCATCGCCCTCGATGGCCAGGTCCAGGTCGCCGCCCGTCTGCGTCAGCGCGCCCTGCTGCAGGTTCACGCTGACCGCTGTCGGGCGCACGCCAAGGCCCAGCTGGACCCCGGCGGGGATCACCGTTCCGTCGGCGGCGGTGACGCTGCCCGGACGGGCGGCCTGCTGGTAGTGCAGGTCCGCGAACTCGGCACGGCGGGCGTTGTAGCCGGTCGTGGACATGTTCGCGAGGTTGTTCGAGATGACCTCGACGCGGGTCTGCTGCGCGCTCATGCCGGAGGCGGCGATCTGCAGGGCTCTCATGGTGGCTCCTTATCGGGTCATGGCGGTGATCGCGCCGCGGATCCGCTGATCCTCGCGATCCAGGAAGGTCTGGCCCAGCTCGTAGGCGCGCTGGACCTCGATCATGCGGGTGATCTCGAAGATCGGGTCGACGTTGCTGTCCTCCAGGAAGCCTTGGCGGATGCGGCCCTCCTCGACCAGCTGCGGCTCGCCCTCGACGGCGAAGCCGGTGCCGCTCTGGCGGGTCAGGTCGGTGCCTTCGGGCGGGGTGAACAGGCCGATGCGGCCAAAGGGCAGGCCGTTCGACGACAGCGTGCCGTCGGCACCGATGGCCACCGCATTGGCGCCGGCAGGCAGGATGATCGGCGCCTGACCCTCGTCCAGCAGACGGTGGCCGTCGGCGGTCATCAGTTCCCCCTCGGCCGAGGGGATGAAGGCGCCCGCGCGGGTCAGGCGTAGCCCGTCGGGCGCCTCGACCAGAAAGAACCCCTCGCCCTCGATGGCCAGGTCCATGCTGTTGTTGGTCTGCGTCAGCCCGCCCTGCTGCAGGTCCAGCAGGCGGCCGCGGGCGTGGGCCATCGAGAGCGTGTCGCCCTGCCGGTCCAGCGCGGACAGGTGTTCGGCAAAGATCACCCCCTCGCGCCGGTAACCGGTGGTGTTCGCGTTGGCGATGTTGTTGGCCACGACGCGCATTTCGGCCATCAGGCCGGATTGCCGCGACAGGCTGGCATAGATTGCGTTGTCCATCTCAGCTGCCCGCGATCATGGGGATGATTTCGCCCAGGTAGAAATCCGCCAGGGCGGTGGTCATGAAGCTCATCGAGACCCAGAAGACGACCAGCATCAGCCCCACCTTGGGCACGAAGGTCAGCGTCATCTCCTGGACCGAGGTCAGCGCCTGGAACAGGCCGATCACCACCCCCGCGATCAGCGCGACCCCCAGAAGCGGGGCCGAGATCCGGACCGAGATCAGCAGCGCCTGGCGCAGCATGTCGAAAAGGACCGTCTCTCCCATCACGACGTTCCTTCCCTACACCGGCATCCGCAGGATTTCCTGGTACGCCTCGACGACCTTGTCGCGGATCGCCACGACGGTGTTTATGGTCAGCTCGGCCTCGGCGATGGTCTGGACCAGCTGCTGGGTGCTGGTCTGGCCGGTCATGGCGCCGGTGGCGACCTGGTCGACCTGGGCCATCTGGGCGGCGAAATCCTCGGCGGCCTGGCCCACGCGGGCCAGGGCCTCCGATCCCTGCTGGGGGGCGACGGCCGTGCGGGCGGCGGAATAGGCGTTGGCGGCGTTCAATCCGGAAATCATGGGTCGGCCTTTCTAGCGGCGAAGAAGATCAAGAAGCGATCCGTTCATCTGACGGGTCTGTTCGAACATGCGCAGGTTGGCCTCGTAGCTGCGGCCCGCCTCGCGGGCGTCGGCCAGCTCGATCACCAGATCGACGTTGGATCCGTCGTAATAGCCGTCCTGGTCGGCCATCGGATGCGCGGGGTCGTGGATGCGCGGCAGCGCCGACTGGTCCAGCTGCATGCGGCCGGCTTGGACCTCGCCCGTCGTGCGGCCGAAACGGACGGCCTCCTCGAAGGTCACCAGCTTGCGGCGATAGCCGGGCGTGTCGGCGTTCGCGATGTTCTCGGACGTGTGGCGTAGGCGTTCGGTCTGCGCACGCATCCCCGACGCTGCCATGCGCAGCGGTGAAATCTGATCGGTCATGGTGGTGGTTCCTTACCTGCGTCCCAGACTGGACCGCAGCAGGTCCAGCCCCGAGCGATAGATGGTCAGCGAGCGGTCATGGCTGCTCTTGACCTCGGCGGCGCGGACCATCTCCTCCTCCAGCGACACAGAGTTGCCGTTCGGAGAGACGGGGCCCGCGACCTCGATCACCCGCGCCCCGCCGGGCGACCATTGCGGCGCATCCAGGTGGCGGGCGTTCGACACGCGCAGCGTGCCGCCCTCCTCGGCCTGCCGATAGGTCTCGGCAAAGGGCTGCAGGTCGTGGGCCCGGAAACCGGGCGTGTCCGCATTGGCGATGTTGCGCGCCACCTCGATGTGGCGGGCCTGCGTGTGCTGGCCCATCGCGCGGGCCATCCGCAGCATTTCGATCTTCTCAAACATGAGGCTTCTCCTCAATCTCGATAAACCCGGTCTTAACCCCAATTGGTTTAGAAACCGTTTCAGCCGCCGGATTTTCGACACGCGGCGAAAGGAGACCGGATGGACAAGCTTGAATCGATCGCGCGCCGGCTGTCGCAGCTGCGCCTGGCCACGCATTACGGTCGCGTGCAGTCTATCCGCGCTGGCCTGATCGCCGCCGAAGGGCTGAACGGGCGCGCATCGGTCGGCGACCGGGTGCGAATCGCCCTGCAATCGGGCGATCTGGGCGGAGAGATCGTGGGCCTGTCGCCCCGCGCCGCCCAGATCCTGCCCGAGGGCCCGATCGAGGGGCTGTCGGTCGGCGCCCAGGTGCAGCTGGACTTCGCGCCGCGAATCGCCCCCTGCGATGCCTGGATCGGCCGGATCATCGACCCGTTGGGGCAGCCGCTGGACGGTCGCCCGCTGACCCAGGGCCTGACGCGCCGCAGCTTTCGGACCGAAGCGCCGCCTGCCGCCACGCGCAAGCGCCTTGGGGCGCGGCTGGCCACCGGAATGGCGGTCTTCGACACGCTGCTGCCCATCGTCGCGGGACAGCGGATCGGCCTGTTCGCGGGGTCGGGGGTGGGAAAATCCACGCTGCTGTCGCAGATGGCACGCGGGGTACAGGCCGATGTCGTGGTGATCGCCATGATCGGCGAACGCGGTCGCGAGCTGCGCGAATTCGTCGAAAAGACGATGGGTCCGGAGGGCATGGCCCGTGCGGTGATCGTCGCGGCGACCTCGGATCAGTCGCCGCTGATCCGGCGGCGCTGTGCCTGGGCAGCGATGGCCGTGGCCGAGCATTTTCGCGACCAGGGCCGCCACGTCCTGTTCCTGGCCGATTCGATCACCCGCTTTGCCGAGGCGCACCGCGAGATCGCCCTGGCCGCGGGCGAGCCGCCCAGCTATCGCGGCTTTCCTCCGTCGGTGTCGAACCTGATCATGGCGCTGGCGGAACGCGCAGGCCCCGGCCCGGAAGGGTCGGGCGACATCACCGGCATTTTCAGCGTGCTGGTCGCGGGATCGGACATGGAGGAGCCGGTGGCCGACATCCTGCGCGGGACGCTGGACGGCCATGTCGTGCTGGACCGCACCATCGCGGAACGGGGCCGCTTTCCGGCGGTCGACGTGGTGCGGTCGGTGTCACGGTCGCTGCCCGACGCCGCCAGCGCGGTCGAGAACGCCGCCATCGGGCGGGCCCGCGCGGCGCTTGGCGCCTATGCCGAATCGGAACTGATGATCCGCGCGGGCCTCTATGCGCCCGGTTCGGACGCCAAGCTGGACGAGGCGGTGCGATTGTACCCCCAGCTGGACGAATTCGTGACGCGACGCTGCCCCGGCATCGCGGACAGCTTTGCCGCGTTGGAGGCCGCGCTGCGCCTGCCCATGCGCGCGCGCGCGTGAAACCAAGCGGCGCCGCGTTGCGTTGGCTTAATCAATGTTAGAACGCATGGGGGGACCATTGCGTCCAGAATCCCGATTTGCAACTGTCCGGCTGCCTTAGAAGGAGGGGCGGAATGGCGATTACCGAGTATTTTATCCGCTTCCTTCAACGACGTGACAGTTTGCCCGAACGCGATCTGGCCCGTCTTCGCGCCCTGCGCACCCAGCATGTCAGCTTCGCCTCCGGAGAGGTGATCGTCCCCGTCGACCGGGTCGCAAAACGCAGCTGCATGATGCTGCGCGGCATGTCGGCGCGTTCGCACCGCCTGGTCGGCCGACCCGACGAACGGGTGATCACCGCCCTGCACGTGCCGGGCGATTTCGTCGATCTGCACGGATTCGTTCTGGCCGGGCTGGAACATTCCGTCGTCGCTGTCGGTCCCGCCGAGGTCGAGTTCGTCGATCACGACGAACTGGTCGAGATCACCGAGAACTTTCCGCACCTGACGCGCCTCTTGTGGATGGCGACGCTGATCGACGCGGCGGTGCACCGGCAATGGCTGGTCGCGGCGGCCTCGCTGCGCTCGAGCGCGCATCTGGCCCACCTGCTGTGCGAGGTCTATACCCGCCTGAACGCCGTCGGCGCCGCGGCCGACCATCAGTTCTCTCTGCCTTTGCTGCAACGCGAACTGGCGGATATCCTGGGATATTCACCCATTCATGTGAACCGGGCCGTGCGCGATCTGCGTGATCGCGGCCTGCTGCGCTGGTCGGGGGCCGATGTGTCGATCCTGGACTGGAAGGGCCTGGCGATGCTGGCCCGGTTCGACCCGACCTATCTGGACATGGAGCGTCAGAGCCGCTGAGGTATCATTCGCACAGCCGCCAGCCGCCGTTCCGGGCCGCCATGTCCAGATGCAGGTGGTCGTCATGCGCGGCGTTCGATCCCGGTCCCAGAACGGTGGTGAACAGCAGGCATCCGGTTCCCTGCGCTGCCTTCTGAAAGCTTTCGGCGGCATCACCGTCGCCTTGGCGCGGCTGCACCAGCACGGGATCGCCATCGTCGAAGCGAAAGCCCATCACGTCGATCGCATTGCCATAGCCGTGTTCTGATGGTTTCGGGTCGGCCTCTCCGGTCCCCACGCGGTCGCGGCAGGAATAGGCTGGTCCGGTCTCCAGCGCGGTCAGGCGCGGCGTTTCGGGCAGAAGCCCCGCAGCAGGCTGCAGGAAATCCCGCGTCCACAAGGCCAGCGACAGCGCGGCCGCACAGCGCATCACCGGCTCGCCCGACAGGGCGACGTCGGGCAGGATGCGGCTGACCTGCAGCGGACGGGCGATGCCGCAGTCGCGGTTGTCCGGGTCGGTCACGGGGGGCTGGGGGCGGAATTGCGCGCCCATCACCGACAGCGCCAGTCGGCAGGCGTCATATTCCGCGTCCGTCTCGGCCAAGGTGAACCAGACCGGCGGGGGAGGCGGGCCAAAGGGCTGCGCTGCAGGTTCGTCCGGTACCGATTCGCTGATCGCATCAGGGACCGGGTCCGGCGCTGGCGCCGGTTCCGCAGCTTCGGGCTTTTCGGGCGGGCGGTCGGCGGTCTGGGCGGTGTCAGGCTCTGCCTCAGGGGTGCGCTCCTGCGCCAGGGCGGGGACCACCGCCAGCGTCAACGCGATGATCGTCCCCGCGGCGCGGATCATGGCTGCGACTCTTCCAAGGGCGGGACGACGAACCCTTCGGGCAGCGCGCCGCTGAGGGCATCGCTGAGCGGATCAGGGGGCACGGGCGCTGTGGCATCCGGCGCGGCGGGGATGGCCGCCGGATCCGTGGCCGCAGGGGCCATCGGCGTCGGGGCAGTGGGGGTCGGGGCTGCAGCTGCCGGGGTCGTCGGGGCGACGGTGGCAGGCGCCTGAGGATCGGGCAGCGACAGCGGCTGCGCGGGATCTGGCGTCGTGATCTGGTCGGTCGTGCCTTCGGGCAGCGCGATTTCGGCCACGGGCGGGCTGACCGCGGTGCCGCTGCCGGTCACGTCGGCGATGGTGACCCCGGCATCCAGGAACTGGACCTCGGTGCCGCCGATGGTGACCATGCCGGCCAGCTCCTCGGCATCCCAGTTGGTCAGGCGCACGCAGCCCATCGACTGGTTCGCGAACAGCTGCGACGGGGTGGGCGTGCCGTGGATGCCGTAGGTGGGCTTGGTCAGCCCGATCCAGACGGTGCCCACCGGCCCGTTCGGCCCCGGCGGGATGACCAGCGGACTGTCGTTGCCTTCCTGGCGGAAATTGACGTTGGGATTATAGGTATAGTTCGGGTTGATCGCCACGGTCCGCACGTTGTGCGCCCCCTGCGGCGAGGGGGTGGCGCTGCTGCCGATGGTTGCCGGGTAATCCACGACCATCTGGCCGCGGGCGTTGTATCCGGCGACGCGGCGGTTGTCCTTGTCGATGATGATCCGCGTGACCTGGCCGCGCAGGCGGGGATTCGGCGCCATCACCTGGATGGTCGCGCCGGGTACCAGGGCCACGCCGGGGTTCAGGAACTCGATGAACTTCTCGTCCATGTGGAACCGCTCGCCCAGGCGTTCGGCGACGCTGGTATGGGCCATGGCGGGCATCAGCGCCTTTTCCGCGTAATCCGTGGGGATCGACGCGGCCAGCCCGGCGGCGTCCTCGGCGGTGACGACATAGGTCTGGGTGACGGGGCGCGTCGCGAAGGACTGCAGCAGGTTCCAGACATGCGGGTCCATCACGCCGTCCTGGGGCAGGCCCGTGCGGCGTTCGAACGCCTTGATCGCGCTCTGGCTCATCCCGCCCTTGAACCCGTCGATGACGCCCGGAGAGGTTCCGGACCGATCCAGCAGCAGCTGCACCTTGGCGGTCAGGGCCGACCGGCCCCGGGGCAGATCGCTGCCGTCATACTGTGCGGCCTCGATCTCGGCGGCGGTGAAGGGCAGGTCCTGGGTCTGGGCCGCGGCGGGCCAGGCCCAGCCCAGGGACAGGCCAAGGGCCAGCAGCAGCGATCGGACGGGGTGGGGCGTCATGGGAAGCTCCGATGGTGAAGGCGCAACATCCGGCATCAGGCGGAAAACCGCCAGATAGCGCAGTGGTCACAATCAGGTCAATTCAAGGTTGCGTTCCCAGTGCGGAATGGCAGCCTGCTAAGTGGAACTGGGAGGAGTTTTATCATGACCACACCGTCGTATCGCACGGCGCTGATGGCTGCCGGCCTGACCGCAGCCCTTGCCGCCCCCGCCATGTCGCAGACCACGCTGATCTATGGCGAGCCCGGTCCCAACCGCGGCGCGCGCGCCGAGGCGACGCAGTGGTTCGCCGATCAGGTGGCCGAACAGTCGGGCGGCGACCTGACGCTGGACATCACCTGGGGCGGGGCGCTCTTTTCGGAAAAGGCCGCCGTCCAGTCCCTGCGCGACGGCGTGGCCGACCTGGGCAGCGTCATCGGCGTCTATTTCCCCCAGGACATGGTGGCCTACGGCATCGCCGACCTGCCGCTGGACAATCCCGATCCGTGGGTGGGCATGAAGGCCACCGACGCGCTGATGCGCAACAACGAGCAGATCAAGGCCAACCTGGCCGCGCAGAACCTGGTCTATGTGGGCACCTACACCACCTCTGCGGTGCAGATGGGCTGCAAGGGGCCGGCGGTGACCTCGGTCGACCAGCTGGCGGGCAAGAAGGTGCGTGGCGTCGGCGCCTATGGCCAGACCTTCCGCGACCTGGGCGCGACCCTGGTCGACATGAGCGTCTACGAGGCCTATCAGGGCATGGAGAACGGCCTGTTGGACTGCACCCAGACCTATTCCTACCTGGTCGCGGCACTGAAGTTCGACGAGGTCTTCGACAGCTACACCTTCATCGACTGGGGCCAGGTCGGCGCGCTTGGCATCGTCATGAACAAGTCGATGTTCGATTCGCTGTCCCCAGAGCAGCAGCAGGTCATCATGACCGCGGGCGAGGGGCTGGCCGACGAATTCGGCCGCATCATCGAACAGGCGAACGCCGAATCGATCAAGATCCTGGAGGATGCCGGCAAGGAGATCGTCAGCTTCTCGGACGAGGATCGCGCGCGGCTGACCGAGGCGGGCCAGCCCTACCTGGACGAATGGGTCGCACGGGCGGATGCCGCGGGCCTGGACGGACAGGCGCTGCTGGACGAATACCGCGGGCTGATCGCGCAATACACGCAGGAGCTGGAAACGCAGGGTTATCCCTGGGAGCGCGGCTGATCCCATGCGCGTGATCGAACGGACACTTCTGGACCTGGCCGTCCTGGCGCTGATCGCGCTGGGGCTGGTGATCTTTGCCAACGTCGCGATGCGTGCGTTCTGGGGAACCAGCGTGCCCGATGCGATCATCCTGGTCCGCGAACTGATGGTCGCGGCCATCCTGCTGCCCATGGCGGCGGCGACGGCGGCGCGCAGCCACGTCGCCGTCACCTTCCTGTCGGACCGCATGCCGCCGCGCCTGCGCGCGACCCTGATCGTGCTGGGCCATGTCGTTGGCCTTCTGGCGCTGATGCCGCTGATCTATGCGTCCTGGCGGGTGGCCGGTCAGGCCTTCGCCTCGGGCGAGTTCTACTATGGCGACCTGAACCTGCCGCGCTGGCCGGGCGTGGCGCTGTTCATGGCCGGGCTGCTGCTGATGTGGGTGCGGCTGGCTATGCTGCTGGTGGGTGACCTGCGGCAGCTGCGCCACGGCGACGTGATCCTGGATGCCGACGGAAACGAGGTGAACTGATGGACCCGATGACGATCGGCCTTGTCGCGATGGCGGCGGTTCTGGTGCTGCTGGCGATGCGCGTGCCCATCGCGTTCGCCCTGGCGGGCGTGGCCAGCGTCGGCACGTTCCTGGTCTATGCCACGCGCACCGGCGCGTGGATGCCGGACCGGGCGCTGAACCCCACCAGTTCGGTGGTCTTCTCGAATTTCTTCGACCTGGTCCATTCCTACGATCTGTCGATGGTGCCGCTGTTCGTGGCCCTGGGCAACATCGCGTTCTATGCCGGCATCACCACGCGCATCTATGACGCGGCGGCGGTCTGGCTGCGGCCGGTGCGGGGCGGCGTGGCCATGGCATCGGTGCTGGGATGCGGCGGGTTCTCGGCCATCTCGGGGTCGTCGATCGCCTGCGCCTCGACAATGGGACGCATCTGCGTCCCCGAGATGCTGCGCATGGGCTATGACCCCAAGCTGGCCACCGCATCGGTGGCGGTGGGCGGCACCCTGGGGTCGCTGATCCCGCCATCCGTGCTGTTCATCCTGTATGGCATCTTCACCGAGACATCGATCGCGCAGCTGTTTCTAGCGGGCATCCTGCCGGGCATCCTTTCGCTGGCCGGCATGCTGCTGGTCATCGCCTGGTGGGTGAACCGCGACCCGGACGCGGCCCCCCGCGGCGAACGCGGCGATGCCAGCCGGACCGATGCGGCCATCGCGGCCTGGCCCGCGCTGCTGCTGTTCGTGGTCATCGTCGGCGGTATCTATGGCGGCATGTTCACCGCGACCGAGGCCGCGGCCGTCAGCGTCGTGCTGACCACGATCATCGGCTTTGCCCAACGCCGCCTGACGATGGGCGTGATGTGGCGCGCGGTCCGCGAAAGCCTGGTGCAGACCGCGGCGATCTTCCTGATCGCGGGCGCCGCCAAGATCTTCGTCAGCTTCGTCGCGCTGACGGGCATGGCGGGGGCGGTTGTGGGCATGGTGTCGGACGCCGAACTGTCGCTGGCCATGCTGATGCTGGTCGTCGTGGTGATCTATCTGGTGCTGGGAATGTTCCTGGACCCGATCGGGATCATGGTCCTGACGCTGCCCTTCATGGTGCCGCTGATCGAGGGCTACGGCCTGAACCTGATCTGGTTCGGCGTCATCGTCGTCAAGCTGCTGGAGATCGGGCTGATCACGCCGCCCGTGGGCCTGAACGTCTTCGTGGTCAGCAACGTCACCAAGTCGGTGGGGATCGACAAGATCTTTGCCGGCGTCACGCGGTTCCTGGCCGTGGACATGCTGGTCCTGCTGCTGCTGATCCTGTTCCCCATCCTGTCGCTGCTGATTCCGGGGTCCATGTGATGACCCCGGCCCCGGACACGCGCCCCGATTATGAGGACGACCGCAACTTTGCCACCGCGCTGGCGCGCGGGCTGTCGGTGCTGCGGGCGTTCCGGACCGATGACGACGGGCTGAGCAACGCGCAGATCGCGGAACGCACCGGCCTGCCGAAATCGACCGTGTCGCGGCTGACCTACACGCTTGGCTGCCTGGGCTACCTGACGCAGCCGCAGCGCAACGACCGCTATCGTCCCGGCCCGACGCTGCTGGCGATGGGGCATGTGGCGGCGGCATCGCTGGCCTTCCTGGATTCGGCGCAGGGCATGATGCAGGCCCTGGCCGACCAGACCGGCACGCTGGTCCTGTTCGCGGTGCGCGACCGCGACAAGGTCGCCCTGATGCGCACCTGGCGGCCGCAGCGCGCGGCGTCGATCTGGCTGGAGGTGGGCCACCGCCTGCCCATCGCCGGATCGTCGTCGGGCCTGGCCCTGCTGGGCGCCACCACGCGCGAGGAATTCGCGGGCCTGCTGGCCGATCATCCCGAACCGCCGCTGGACGGCGGCACGCTGGAGGATCTGCGGCTGGAGGCGCGCGGCCAACTGATCGCCAAGGGCTATACCGTGGTGCGCCAGGGGCTGCGCTATTCGTCCAACATCTCGGCGGTGTCGGTGCCGTTCCGGTCGGCGCGGCTGGCCGGCCCGGTGATGTTCTCCTGCGGGGCGCTGGACGACGTGCTGCCCGACGACCGCATCCATGCCCATGTCGGCCCCGTGCTGCGCGAAACGGTCGCCCGCCTGCAACGGCTGGTCGGTGCCGACGGTGTGCCCGCCTGGCCCGGCAGCCCGAATGACTGAGAGGTTTTCCCAGATGTCCGTATCCTATGCCCGCCAAGGCCGCATCGGCCTGATCACCATCGACAACCCGCCGGTCAACGCCACGGGCCATGCCGTGCGGCAGGGCCTGATGGACGCGGCGCGCGACTTTGCCGCGGACACAGGCGCAGACGCTGCCGTGATCCTGTGCGCCGGCCGCACCTGGGTCGCAGGTGCCGACATCTCGGAATTCGGCAAGCCTTCGCAGGCGCCGATCCTGCCCGACGTGATCGCCGCCATCGAGTCCCTGGACAAGCCCGTCGTCGCGGCGCTGCATGGCACCGCCCTGGGCGGCGGGCTGGAACTGGCCCTTGGGTGCCATGCGCGGATCGCGGCCCCCGGCACCCGCATGGGCCTGCCCGAGGTGACCCTGGGGCTGCTGCCCGGTGCGGGCGGCACGCAACGCCTGCCGCGCCTGATCGGCACCGCCGCCGCCCTGGACATCATCACCAGCGCCCGCCAGGTTCCCGCCGCGCAGGCGCTGGACTTGGGACTGATCGACGCGCTGTCGCAGGGCGATCTGACCGCGGACGCGATCGCGCTGGCCGAAACGCTGGCGGGCCAGCCGCCGCGCCGGACGCGCGATCTGCCCGCACCCGCCCCGGACCCGGATGCCGCGCAGGCGCTGAAGGCCGCCCTGGCGCGCAAGCTGCCCGGCCAGATCGCGCAGGCGACGGCGGTGGACGTGGTGACCGACGGCATGGCGCAGCCCTTCGACCAGGGTATGGCGATTGAGCGCGCGGGCTTTATGGCGCTGATGGACAGCCCGCAGCGCGCCGCACTGATCCATGCGTTCTTTTCCGAACGCGCCGTGGCCCATCTGCCGCAGATCAAGGGCGTGGCACCGCGCCCCCTGGACCGGATCGGCGTGATCGGCGGCGGCACGATGGGCGCGGGCATCGCGGTGTCCTGCCTGCTGGCCGGGCTGGACGTGACCCTGATCGAACGGGACGACCAAGCGACCGCCCGCGCGCAGGCGACGGTCGGCGACCTGCTGGCGGGGGCCGTCAGCCGCGGCAAGCTGGCCGCCGCGCGCCGGGATGCGATCCTGTCCGGGGCATTCCGCACCGACACGGATTACGCGGCCCTGGGTCAGGCCGACCTGATCGTCGAGGCGGTGTTCGAATCGATGGAGGTCAAGGAACAGGTCTTTGCCGCCATCGACCGCGTGGCAAAGCCCGATGCGGTGCTGGCGACCAACACGTCCTATCTGGACGTGGACCGCATCGCCGACGCGACGCGCCGCCCGCGCGACGTGATCGGCCTGCATTTCTTCTCTCCGGCCCATGTCATGCGCCTGCTGGAGGTCGTGGTCGCGGACCGCACCGCCCCCGAGGTCGTGGCCACGGGCTTTGCCTTGGCCAAGCGCCTTGGCAAGATCGCGGTCCGCGCGGGCGTCTGCGACGGTTTCATCGGCAACCGCATCCTGTCGCATTACCGCGCGGCGGTCGATGCGATGGTGCTGGACGGTGCGTCGCCCCAGCAGGTCGACCGCGCGCTGACCGATTTCGGGTTCGCCATGGGCCCCTATGCGGTCAGCGACCTGGCGGGCCTGGATATCGGCGCGATGACCCGCCAGCGCAAGGCGGTCGACCGCCATCCGCGCGACCGTGTTCCGGTCTTTGCCGACCGCCTGTACGAACAGGGCGATCTGGGCCGCAAGACGGGGCGCGGCTATTACGTCTATGCCGACGACAAGCCGCAGCCGAACCCGGACCTGCCCGCGATCCTGGACGCGGTGCGGTCCGATCTGGGCATCACGCCCCGCGATTTCGACGACGCCGAAATCGTCGCCCGCACCATGGCCGCAATGGTGAACGAGGCTGCCCGCACGGTGGCCGACGGCACCGCGCTGCGACCGCTGGACGTCGATGTGGTGATGCTGAACGGATACGGCTTTCCGCGCTGGCGGGGCGGGCCGATGCACTGGGCCGACGCCCACGGTCTGGACCGCATCCTGTCCGACATCCGCCGCTTTGCCGAAGACGACGACCATTTCTGGCAGCCCGCGCCGCTTCTGGCCGAACTGGTGGCCGACGGCCGCGGCTTTGCCGACCTGAACCAAGGAACATCCGCATGAAACAGCCCGTGATCGTCTCGACCGCCCGCACCGCCATCGGGCGCGCGAAACGCGGCGCCTTCAACCAGACCCACGGGGCCGTGCTGGCCGGCGCCACCGCCCGCGCCGTGGTCGAGCGTGCGGGCATCGACCCCGCGCTGATCGAGGACAGCCTCTGGGGCTGCGGCTATCCCGAGGCCGCGACGGGCGGCAACATTGCCCGCCAGGCGGTGATCCGCGCGGGCCTGCCCGACAGCATCGCGGGCGCCACGGTCAACCGCTTCTGCGCATCGGGCCTGCAGGCGCTAGCGCAGGGCGCGCAGATGGTCGCCCATGAGGGCGCGCGCGCCGTGCTGGTCGGCGGGGTCGAGAGCATCTCGATGGTCCAGCCGCCCGTGCGCCATTCGCGCGAGGCCTGGATCGAGGCGAACCGCCCCGACCTCTACATGACCATGATCGAGACCGCCGACATCGTGGCAGCCCGCTATGGCGTCAGCCGCGAGGCGCAGGACGCCTATGCCGTCGAATCCCAGGCCCGCACGGCCGCGGCGCAGGCTGCCGGGATCTTCGACGACGAGATCATCCCGATGACGGTCACCATGTCCGTCACCGACAAGGCGACCGGCGAGACCGCCGACCGCGAGGTCACCATCGCCGCCGACGAGGGCAACCGCCCCGGCACCACGCTGGAGGCGCTGGCCAAGCTGGAGCCGGTGCGCGGCGCGGGCCAGTTCATCACGGCGGGCAACGCGTCCCAGCTGTCCGACGGGGCCGCGGCGCTGCTGGTGATGGAGGCCGACCTGGCCGCATCGCTGAACCTGGAACCGCTTGGCGCCTTCCGCGGCTTTGCCGTCGCGGGCTGCGCGCCCGACGAGATGGGCATCGGCCCGGTCTTTGCCGTGCCGCGCCTGCTGGAGCGCCACGGGCTGACGGTCGATGACATCGACCTGTGGGAGCTGAACGAGGCCTTCGCCAGCCAGTGCCTCTATTGCCGCGACACGCTTGGCATCGACCCGGCAAAATACAACGTGAACGGCGGGGCCATTTCCATCGGCCATCCCTTCGGCATGACCGGCGCGCGCACCGCGGGCCATCTGCTGCGCGAAGGCCGCCGCCGGGGCGCCAAATGGGGCGTCGTGACCATGTGCGTGGGCGGTGGCCAGGGCGCCGCCGGACTTCTGGAGATCTTCTGATGGACATGAGCTTTACCCCCGAGGAAACCGCCTTCCGCGACGAGATCCGCGCTTTTCTGAAGGCCGAACTGGACCCCGCGCTGGCCCGCAAGGTGCGGCTCCATCACGACCTGACCAAGGCCGAGATGGAGGGCTGGCACGCCAAGCTGCAATCACGCGGCTGGCTGGCCGGGAACTGGCCCAAGGAGTTCGGCGGCGCGGGCTGGACCGCGATCCAGCGCCACATCTTCGAGGAGGAATCGGCCCGCGCGCACGCGCCGCGCATCGTGCCCTTCGGCATCGCCATGCTGGGGCCGGTCCTGCAGAAGTTTGGGTCCAAGGAACAGCAGGACTATTGGCTGCCCCGCATCCTGAACGGCGACGACTGGTGGTGCCAGGGCTATTCCGAGCCCGGCGCCGGATCGGACCTGGCCAGCCTGCGCTGCGAGGCCGTGCGCGACGGCGACCACTATGTCGTCAACGGGCAGAAGACCTGGACCACGCTTGGCCAGCACGCCAACATGATCTTCTGCCTGGTGCGCACCAATGCCACCGGCAAGAAGCAGGAGGGCATCAGCTTCCTGCTGATCGACATGGAGACGCCCGGCGTCACCGTGCGCCCCATCGTCCTGCTGGACGGCACGGCCGAGGTGAACGAGGTCTGGTTCGACAATGTCCGCGTGCCCGCCGCCAATCTGGTCGGCGAGGAGAACCAGGGCTGGACCTATGCGAAATACCTGCTGACGCATGAGCGCACGAACATCGCGGGCGTGGGCTTTGCCACCGCCGCGCTGGACAACCTGAAACGCGTGGCCAAGGCGCAGCGCCATCGCGGCCAGCCCCTGTCCGACGATCCGCTGTTCGCCGCCGAAATGGCGGGCGTCGAGATCGAGCTGATGGCCATGTCCACCACCAACCTGCGCATGCTGTCGGCGGCGGCCCAGGGCCAGGCACCCGGCATCGAGAGCAGCATGCTCAAGATCAAGGGCACCCAGATCCGCCAGCGGCTGGATGCGCTGACCCGGCGCGCCTATGGCGGGCAGGCGATGGCCCTGACGCTGGAGGGCAACGAAGGCCCCGAGGGCGCCGACGAGGCCCTGGCCGCCAGCGCCACCTGGCTGAACAACCGCAAGCTGTCGATCTATGGCGGCTCGAACGAGGTCCAGCGCAGCATCATCTCCGGCGCGCTGGCGAAAGGATAAGCCCATGGATTTTCAGCTTTCCGACGACCACCGCATGCTGCAGGACAGCCTGCGCGGCATCCTGGCCCGCCATTCCGGCGAGGCGCTGATGCCCGCGCTGCTGGAGGCCGGCGTCCCCCACGCCCTGCTGACCGAAGCCGAGGGCGGCTTCGACGGATCGGGCGCCGCCGTGGCGCTGATCTTCGAGGCCTTGGGCCGGGCGGGCGCGTCCCTGCCGCTGATCGGCACGATGATCGGGGCGGCGGCCCTGGCGCAGGCGGGCCAGCCTGCCGATGACGGGGCCACCATCGCCTTCGCTGATGCCGAACCCGGCACGCGTTACGACCGCGGCGTGGCGATCCGCGCGGAGGGCGACCGCCTGACCGGGCGCAAGACCATGGTGGCGGGGGCCGAAGGGGCGGCGGCAATCATCGTCACCACCGCCGATGCGCTGTGGCGGGTCGCGCCCGACGCGACGGGGCTGACGGTGCGCCCCTATCCGCTGATGGACGATCAGCGCGGCGCGGACCTGATCCTTGACGCCACCCCTGCCACGCGGCTTGGGGCCTTGGCCGATTTCGACGCGGTGCTGGCGCGGGGCGTTCTGGCCCATGCGGCCTATGCCTTGGGCACGCTGAGCGCAGCGGTCGATCTGACGCTGGACTATCTGCGCACCCGCAAGCAGTTCGGCCAGCCGCTGATCGCGTTCCAGGCCTTGGCGCATCGGGCCGCCGACCTGTCGGTCGAGGTCGAACAGGCGCGCTCCGCCGTCACCAATTTCGCGGGCCATCTGGATGCCGAGGCGCCCCTGCGCGACCGGCATCTGCAGGCCTGCAAGGTCACGCTTGGCCGGGTCGCACGGCTGGTGGCCGAGGAATCGGTGCAGCTGCATGGCGGCATTGGCATGACCGAGGAATACGCGCTTGGCGGCATGATCCGCCGCCTGCTGGCTGCCGACACGGCCATGGGGGACGCGGATTTCCATCTGGAGCGCTTTGCGCGCGGCGAGCCCGCCTTCGCATGACCGTGATCCACGGCGAAACCGGCACCCAGTCCCTGATCGGCTATGTCCTGGACGTGGGGGACAGGGCGGGGGCGGTCTGCTGGCTGGATCTGGACGACCGCCATCTGAACCGTCAGGGCATCCTGCATGGCGGGCTGGCCGCGACGCTGCTGGACAGCGCAATGGGCGCCGCGGGCAGCCTGACGGTCGATGCCACGGGCCGCCATCCCTTCACGACGCTGTCGCTGACGGTGAACTATCTGGCGCCGGGCCATCCGGGGCGCGTGACCGCCACGGGCCGCGTGACGGGCGGCGGGCGCGCGACCCTGTTCATCGAGGGCGCCTTGCGGCATGAGGACGGCACGCTGATCGCCACCGCGACCGGCGTCTTCCGCAAGACAAGGGCCGCCCCATGACCGACCTCACCAATCCGCATTGCGAAATCAGCGACCTGGGCGACCGCCTGGTGGTCGAGAACCGCAACGCCGCCCGCCGCAACGCGCTGACGCCCGATTTCTACAAGGGCCTGCACCGCGCGCTGGAGCTGGCGACCGACAACCCGCGCATCGGCGCCGTGCTGATCATGGGCGAGGGCGATTTCTTCTGCGCGGGCGGCGATCTGACCATGCTGATCAAGGCGCAGGAGATGTCCGAGGAGCAGCGCCGCGCCCGCATCGACGCGCTGAACGCCCTGATGCGCGCGGTCGTGGCCTGCCCCCGTCCGGTCATCGCCGTGGTCGAGGGGGGCGCTGCCGGTGCGGGCCTGTCGCTGGCTTTGGCCTGCGACATGATCGTGTCGGCCCGCGATGCGCGCTATACGGCGGCCTATGTGAATGCCGGGCTGGTGCCCGATGGCGGGCTGACCGCGGCGCTGACCGCCTGCCTGCCGCCGCAGATGGCCGCATCCATGGCCCTGACCGGCCAGCCCGTCGGCGCCGAACGCCTGCACGCCTTGGGTGTGATCCAGGAACTGACCGAGCCCGGAGAGGCCATCATGGCCGCCATGGCCCTGGCCGATCGCCTGGCCGCAGGGCCCGCAGAGGCCCAGGCCGCGATCAAGCATCTGCTGACCGGCGCCCGCGCCACCCTGCTGGAGGCGCAGCTGACCGCCGAACGCGACGCGATGGCCACGGCCCTTGCCTCGCGCGAGGCGGCCGAGGGCATTACCGCCTTCCTGGCCAAGCGCCCCCCCGATTTCCGCCGCCTTCGCGAGGATTCATGACCCGTATCCACCAGCTGTTCGACGCCGCCCGCGCGGCCCATCCTGACCGCCCGGCCCTGACCGACGGGACAGAACGCACCCTGACCTATGCCGCGCTGGACGATCTGGTCCGGCGGACGCAGGCGGATCTGGCGGCGATGGGCCTGCGCCCTGGCGACCGGCTGCTGGTGGTGGCCGAGAACGCGGCCCCGGTGCCGGTCCTGCTGCTGGCCGCCAGCCGCATGGACGCGGTGCTGGTGCCCGTGAACGCGCGCATGACCGCGCCGGAGCTGGCCAAGATCACGGCCCATACCGAACCGCGCCTGACCCTGTTCCTGTCCGATGTCAGCGAACCCGCGCGTGTCCATGCGGGCGATGCGCGCGCCGTCACGCTGGCCGGGGCGGCACTGCATGTGGCGGGGCCGTTCGACGCCGTGCCGGAGCAGGTCGAGCAGCAGGATGCGATGACGGCGGTGATCCTCTACACCACCGGCACGACGGGCACGCCCAAGGGGGTGATGCTGACCCATGGCAACCTGATCTTTGGCGGCGAAAGCTCGGCCCGGCTGCGGGGGATGCAGGCGGATGACGTCATCTGGGGCGTGCTGCCGCTGACGCATGTCTTCGGGCTGACCTCGATGCTTGCCGCGGGGCTGGCCACGGGCGCGCATATCCGGCTGGAGCCGCGCTTTTCCGCCGCGCAGACGCTGGCCGCGCTGCAATCGGACGTGACCGTCCTGCCCGCCGTTCCGCAGATGCACGCGGCCATCATGGCCGAGGCGCGGGCCCAGGGGCTGGAGCGTCTGGCCCGCCCCCTGCGCTATGTCAGCAGCGGCGCGGCGCCCCTGGACCCCGACTGGAAGCGGCGGGCCGAGGCGTTCTACGGCATCGCGCTGCAGAACGGCTATGGCATGACCGAGACGACGGCAGGCGTCACCGTCACGAACAACGCCATCGGCGACCCGGACCCCTCGGCGGGCCACCCGCTGCCGGGGGTCCAGATCGCGCTGGACGAGACCATCGGCCGCGAACCCGGCACCGGAGAGGTGCTGACGCGGGGTCCGCACATCATGCGCGGATATTTTCGCAATGCGGAGGGTACGGCGCAGGTGCTGCGGGACGGCTGGATGCGCACCGGCGATCTGGGCCGGATCGACGCGCAGGGGCGGCTGCACATCGTGGGCCGTTGCAAGGAGCTGATCATCCGCGGCGGCTTCAACGTCTATCCGCCCGAGGTCGAGGCCGCGCTGAACGATCATCCGGCCGTCCTGCAGACCGCCGTGATCGGCCGCGCGCGCGAGGGCGGGGACGAGGATATCTTGGCCTTCTGTCAGCTGATTTCGCCGGATGCGGTCACGGCCGATGCGCTGGCGGCCCATGCGGCGGCGCGGCTGTCGGCCTACAAGCGGCCCACGCGGATCATCCTGACGGGCGCGCTGCCCGCGGCGGCGACGGGCAAGGTGCTCAAGCACCGCCTTGTCGCGCATTTCGCGGACCTGTTGGGTCTTTAGTCGTCCAGCACCAGGCGGTGCATCGGCGGATAGAACTGGCGGGCAAACGACACAGGCAGCGAATCCAGCGTGTTGACCCGCTCGATCGTCATCACCGGCGTGCCCGGATCGATGGTCAGGTTCACCGCGCAGGATCCGCTGGCCCCTTCGGCCAGGATCGAAAAGCGGCTTTGTGTGACGGGCAGGCTGCGGGCCAGCCATTCCTGCGGCGGCTCATGCGCGAACAGGTGGAAATCGGGCAGGGCCAGCGCGCGGGGGTTCAGCCAGATCGCCTCGCAGCAATGCGGGCGGTCGTCGGCCAGATAGCGCGACTTGACCAGCAGCATCATGTCGTCGGCATCGACCTGCAGCGCCTGCATGGCGGCGGGGCTGGGGTTGCAGGGCAGGCATTCGGTCATCTGATAGGCATAGCGTGCGCCAAGCGATTCGATTTCGTCGCGCAGGACCGGCAGCGACAGGGTCGTGCGGCGGGACGTGGTGGCGGTCACGCGGGTGCCCACCTTGCGGCGGCGCTGAATGATGCCGCTGTCGGCCAGCTCACGCAGCGCACGGTTCACCGTGGCGCGCGCGCAGCCCATCTCGATCGAGAGCATCTGTTCGGTGGGGATCAGGCTGCCCGGCGGCCATTCGCCTGATCTGATCCGGCCCAGCACATCCGCGCGGATCGCCTGCCATGTGTTGAGTCGCCGCCGTTCGGCGTCGACGCCGGAAGAGCGGATCGTAACGGACGAACCTTGGGACAACTTGGCCATTTTGAAGAACTCGTGACATATACCTGTCCCGATTTGATAAATGATACGCACAAGAATGGAAGCTGTCCAATTCGCCATGCGACATCCCGGCTGGCCGCGGGCCGGGGAAAAACCCCGGGCGGACGGGCGCGCGACGCTTTCCTTTCGCAGGATGTCTGATAAATGCAGATCGTGCAAGCATGATGGCGGATTTTCGATGCGCTCGACCACCCATCCCTCGGTGACACCCGGACCCGCGACGCTGACATCCTGGGGCGTGCTGATGGCGATCAGCCTGTGCCATATGATCAACGACGTGATGCAGTCGATGCTGGCGGCCATCTATCCGCTGCTGCAGGTCGAATTCGACCTGTCCTATGCCCAGATCGGCGTGATGACGCTGGCCTTCCAGGTCACCGCGTCGCTGCTGCAGCCGCTGATCGGGATGGCCACCGACCGCCACCCGCAGCCGCGGTCGCTGCCCTTCGGCATGGCCTCGACGCTGTGCGGCGTGCTGATGCTGGGCATGGCCGAGGGCTATGCCTGGCTTTTGTCGGGGGCGATGCTGATCGGCATCGGATCGGCCGTGTTCCATCCCGAAAGCTCGCGCGTAGCGCGGATCGCGTCGGGGGGGCGGTTCGGCACCGCGCAGTCGCTGTTCCAGCTGGGCGGCAATGGCGGGCAGGCGCTGGGGCCGCTGCTGGCCGCGTTCATCGTGGTGCCGTTGGGCCGTCCGGCCGTGGCCTGGTTCGCGGTCGCCGCCGCCCTGGGCGCCGCGATCCTGTGGCAGGTCGGCAGCTGGGCCGAGGATCGGCGCCGCGCCAGCACCGCCACCCCCGACCGCACCCTGCGCCTGCCGCGCGCGACGGTGATCCGTGCCATCGCGGTGCTGGCGGTGCTGGTCTTCACCAAGAACATCTACAGCGCCTCGATGAGCAGCTATTTCACCTTCTTCACGATCGACAAGTTCGGCCTGTCGACCCAGGGCGCGCAGATCATGCTGTTCCTGTTCCTGGCGGGCATGGCGGCGGGCGTCATGCTGGGCGGGATCATCGGCGACAGGGTCGGGCCGCTGACGGTCATCTGGGTGTCGATCCTGGGCGCGCTGCCGCTGACGCTGGCGCTGCCGCATGTGGGGCTGGTGCCGACGGGCGTGCTGGCCGTGCTGATCGGGCTGGTGCTGGCATCGGCCTTTCCGGCCATCGTGGTCTTCGCGCAAGAGCTGGTGCCGGGCCGCACCGGCATGATCGCGGGGCTGTTCTTCGGCTTCTCGTTCGGCATGGGCGGGATCTCGGCCGCGGCTCTGGGCGTGCTGGCGGATGCGCAGGGGATCCGGTCGGTTTTCCTGCTGTGCTCGGTCCTGCCGGTGCTGGGGCTTCTGACGATCCTGCTGCCGCGCCGCAGCCTGGGCTGAGATGGGCCACCCGGTCGTCATCCATGTCGGCCCCGACGGCCCCATCGATGCGGCGCTGGCGCGGATGTTTCAGGCCAACGGCCATCGCGCGGTCTGCCATGACGGCGGGCGCCTGGCTGCGGACATCGTCTATGCGATGGGGCAGGGGACGCAGCCCCTGCGCGGCTGGCCCAACGCGCGGCTGATCACGGGGCTGTACCGCGACCGGCCCCATTGGCGCCCGACATTGCAGGCCTGGCGCTGCGTCGCCTTTCTGCGCGACCGTCTGCCCGACGCGCTGTTCCTGCTGACCATCCCGCCCCGCCATCGCTGGCCCGAAGGGATGCAGGTGCATCTGGACGCGACGCGCGCCCTGTTCGCGGACGACACGCGGCTGATCCTGCTGGACCTGACCGACAGCACCCCCGCGGACCTGGCCGCACGGTTGCGGCCGTTGCTGGCGCTGGACCGGGGGCTGCCCGACCACTGGCCCGACCGCTGGCCCGTCCCGGACCCCGTCGTGGACTTGCCGCCGACGCCAAAGGCACCGCCGGGCTGGGCGCAGGATGTCGCGCGCTTCTGTCTTGCGGGCCTGAACCCCGATGGGGCAGGCGGCGCGCAGGGGCTGTCGGGATTTGCCTGCCGATGGGACGGCACCCTGTCGGGCAGCGGCGCGGTGACCGACGCGGCGGGTGCGCCGCGGCAGTTCACCCTTCTGACGCTCCCCGGCCACCGCCCCCTGGCCCTGGCGCGCGAGGGGCGTCCCTTCAAGCTGATCCGGGCCGAGGGGGTGATCAACGACATCCTGGCGCTGGACCGCCGCGATCCGGTTTGGATCGACATGGAGGACAGTCGCTGGTTCGGCAGCTCCCAGGGCGCGCCCCTGGATCGTCCGGTCCTGTGCCACAACCGCCGGGCGGGGGCGGTGAACGCGGTCCTGTGGCCCCTGCCGGACCAGCACGCGATCGGCCTGCCGGGGTTCGATCCCGCCGCGCCCGACGACGACATCCCCTGGGACGACAAGCAGGACCGGCTGGTGTGGCGCGGCATGATCTCGGGGTCGGAAATGCGCGATGGGGTGAAGCCCGGTCCCGCCAGCCATGTCTGGCTGCAGCGGTTGGACCAAGCCGCCACCCCCGCGGATCGCGAGGCCGCATGGCAGGGCCTGTGCCGCACGAACCGAATGGCCTTTGTCCGCCGGTTCCACGATCATCCCGATTTCGATGTGGGAATCGTCATGGCGCACAGTTTCCGCCAGCACGCCGACGATCCGCTGATCGCGCCCTATTGCCGCCCGCGCATGGGGCCGCGCGACTTTCGTGCCTATCGCTATCAGCTGTGCCTGTCGGGGTATGACCACGGGTCGAACTTCATCTCGGGGCTGGATCAGAAGGGCGTGCTGCTGGCCGAGGATGACGGCTGGCAGGTGTTCTATTCGGGGCGCTTCCGGCCTTGGGAGCATTTCATCCCCGTCGCGCGCCACCTGACCGATCTGGAGGACAAGCTGGCCTGGGTCCGCGCCCATCCCGACGCCTGTCGCGCCATGTCGCGTGCCGCGCGCGCCGAGGCCGCGCATCTGCGCGACCCCGCCGCACGGGCGGACCTGATGCGTCTGATCCTCGACGGGCTGGCTGCGGCGCGCTAGAACACCGCCATGAGCACGATCCGCATCGAACCCCTGACCGCCGCCGCCTTCGCCCCCTTCGGCGAGGTGCTGACCCCGCGCGCAATGCCCGACCGCATGATCAATGCGGGCCGCTGCGAACGCCACCATGCCCTGGCCACCGTCGAACGCGGCGGCGGAGAGGCGATCATTTCCCTTTTTCGCAGCCAGGCCGTCAGCCTGCCCTATGACTGCACGCTGCTGGAACGGCACCCGCTTGGGTCGCAGGCGTTCATGCCGCTTGGCGACCAGCCCTGGCTGTCGGTGGTCGCGCCCGATGACGACGGCCGACCCGGCGCCCTGCGGGCGTTTCTGGTCCCGGCGCATACCGGCGTGAACCTGCATGCGGGAACCTGGCACGGCGTGCTGACGCCCTTGGACCAGCCGGCCGATTTCCTTGTCGTGGACCGCGAGGGGCCTGGCACGAACCTTGAGGAAGTGACCATCCCCGCGGTGCGGATCACCGCATGACCCCCGATTACAGCGTCGAGACCCTGGCCATGGCCGGGGGCGCGCGTCGCGTGGCGGGCGTGGACGAGGCCGGGCGTGGGCCGCTGGCCGGCCCCGTCACCGCAGCGGCTGTGGTGCTGGACCCGCAGAACATCCCTGACGGCCTGAACGACAGCAAGAAGCTGACCGCCGCGCAGCGCGACGCGCTGGCCGCTTGGATCATGGCGCATTGCGACTGGTCCGTGGCCCATGTCGATCCGGTCGAGATCGACGCCCTGAACATCCTGCGCGCCAGCCATGTCGCGATGTGCCGCGCCCTGGCCGGGCTGCGCCAGCCGCCCTGCCACGTTCTGATCGATGGCAACATGCTGCCCCGCGATCTGACCCTGCCTGCGCAGGCGGTGGTCAAGGGCGATGCGCGCTGCCTGTCGATCGCCGCGGCCTCGATCGTGGCCAAGGTGTTGCGCGACCGCATCATGGTGGATTTGGCGCAACAGCACCCCGGATATGGCTGGGACGTGAATGCCGGATACCCCACGCCGGGCCACAAACGCGCCCTGCTAGATCTGGGGATAACCCCACATCATAGGCGGTCGTTCAGGCCGGTCCACAACATCTTGTGTAAAGCCCCTTTGGTAAGTGACTGATTCGAAAAAGAAATTGACGGCGATTCGCATCTGAATCATCTTTGGGGACATACCAGACCGGCAAAAGTCGGCATTTCCCGAAGGCAGAGCATGACGAAAACCAAGGACCAGCGCGCGGATTCCGCGCGGCCATTACCGCTGAACCAGATTCTGGGCGGGGATTGCATCGAGATCATGAACAGCCTGCCCGCGGGCAGCGTGGACCTGATCTTTGCCGATCCGCCCTATAACTTGCAGTTGAAGGGCGACCTGCATCGCCCCGACAACAGCCTGGTCGATGCGGTGGACGATCACTGGGACCAGTTTTCCAGCTTTGCCGCCTATGACGCCTTCACCCGCGACTGGCTGGCCGCCGCCCGCCGCCTGCTGAAGCCGAACGGCGCGATCTGGGTGATCGGCAGCTATCACAACATCTTCCGCGTCGGCGCCGAACTGCAGAACCAGCAGTTCTGGATCATGAACGACGTGATCTGGCGCAAGTCGAACCCGATGCCGAACTTTCGCGGCAAGCGCCTGACCAACGCGCATGAGACGCTGATCTGGGCGGCAAAGTCGGAAAGCTCGAAATACACGTTCAACTACGAGGCGCTGAAGTCGCTGAACGAGGGCGTCCAGATGCGCAGCGATTGGGTGCTGCCGATCTGCAACGGCGGCGAGCGGCTGAAGGACGCGGCCGGCGACAAGGCCCATCCGACGCAAAAGCCGGAATCGCTGCTTCACCGGGTGATCCTGGGCACGACCAACCCCGGCGACGTGGTGCTGGACCCGTTCTTCGGCACCGGCACCACCGGTGCGGTCGCCAAGATGCTGGGCCGCGACTATATCGGGATCGAGCGCGAGGAGGCCTATCGCGAGGTCGCGGGCCGCCGCCTGTCGCGCGTCCGCCGGCTGGACGCCGACGCCATCGCCACCACCCGCGCCAAGCGCGCCGAGGTGCGTATCCCCTTCGGGCAGGTCATCGAACGCGGCATGCTGCGCCCCGGAGAGGAGTTGTTCTCGATCGGCAACCGCCACAAGGCCAAGGTCCGTGCCGATGGGTCACTGATCGGGAACGACGTCAAGGGATCGATCCACCAGGTCGGCGCCGCGCTGGAAGGCGCGCCCAGCTGCAACGGCTGGACCTATTGGCATTTCCGGCGCGAGGGCAAGATGATCCCGCTGGACATCCTGCGCCAGCAGATCCGCGCCGAGATGGAGGGCGACGCCCCCCGGCCCAACTGAGCTTCACCCTTCGCCCGTTCCCCCCGCGCCATGCGCGCGGCCGGAACCACCTTGCCCCGCCATGTTCGCATGGCGGGGAATTTTCATCCGTCAGCCGTTCATCGATCGCATGAAGGCCGCGATGCTTTCGGCGTCGTCCTGGTCGGACCCGGCACGGTCGCGCCGTTCGGCCAGCCATTCCAGCAGCGATGCGGCCTCGCGGTCGGAAAATCGCATCTCCCAATCGCTGAACAGGCGCTGTTGCAGCGGGCCCTGGTCCAGCACCGTGAAGTTCAGGTGGCGGTCATCCTCGCGCAGCACGTCGATCAGCCGGAACAGGCGAAAGCGCGGCCCCTCGACCCATTGGAAGAACAGCCCGTCCTCGTGGTGCAGGCATCCGGTCAGCCCCGCCGCCCGGTTGCGGTCGCGCGCATGATGCAGGATGCGTTCCAAGTCGTCGCGTTGCATGCCGGGACGGGCCACGCTGCGGTACAGAAGATAGCCCAGACTGTCGCCCGCGGCGAAGTGATAGGGCTGCGCATCGCTGTGCATCAGCATCGAATCGTCGTTCATTCCGGTCGGTCCCTGTTACGCCTTGGGACATTTTTCCATTTTGTGCACACAATGCAAGGTTGCGCCCGGAACAAGCTGCGCAGCCTTTTAGCGATATTTGCCGGCCCCTGCGGCAGGCGCGCTACAGCGCGTTGCGGGGCAGGGGCAGGGTGCCGCGGTTGTAGTCGGTCCAGTCGGTGATCTCTGGATAGAACTGGCGCCGCCAGGCGCGCACGCGGGGGTTCATGCGCCGCCGCCACAGCGGCGGGACCATCGCCAGCAGCGTCATCGCCGGATAGCCCATAGGCAGCTGCGGCGCCTCGTCCGCGCCATAGGTCTGCAGCAGCGGAAAGCGGCGGTCGGGCTTTGTGTGATGGTCGGAATGGCGCTGCAGGTTGATCAGCAGCCAGTTGGTCGCGGTGTGGCTGGCGTTCCAGCTGTGGCGCGGGCGGACGGGTTCATAGCGGCCGTCCCCCAGATGCTTGCGCGACAGCCCGTAATGTTCGACGTAATTCGTCAGCTCCAGCTGCCAGACGGCGATCAGCGCCTGGAACAGGAACAGCCCTAGCCCTGTCCAGCCCCCCACGGCCATGGCCAGCCCCAGCATCGCCCCCTGCAGCACGCCGTAACGCCAGAAGGGGTTGCGGCGGTCCCAAGGGCTGCGGCCCGCGCGGGCCAGAAACCGCGTCTCGGCCCGCCACGCGCTGCGGGGGCCGTCGATCAGGACGCGGGCGAAGAAGCGGTGAAAGCCTTCGTTGTAGCGGGCCGAGACGGCGTCGCGCGGGGTCGATACCCAGCTGTGATGCACCAGCAGGTGCTCGGTGCGGAAATGCGAATAAAGGACCGACGCCAGCAGCAGATCCCCCAGCCAGCGTTCGGCCGGCGTCTTCTGGTGCAGCAGCTCATGGGCATAGACGATGCCGACGCTGCCCGACATGACGCCGATGGCAAAGAACAGCCCAAGCGATTCCCACCCCGACAGGTGGTCCGTGCGCCCCGCAACCCACAGGCAGGCCAGGATCGTGGCCGCCTGCAGCGGAAACCAGATCAGCGTCACGGCGCGGTGCCAGAACAGCTGGTCGGTGGCGGTGTCCGGGTCGGGATTGGCCTCGTTCAGGCCCAGCACGCGGTCCAGTACCGTGGTCAGGTACCAGGCATAGACCGGCACGATCAGCCACCACATCCCGCCCCCCCAGGCCGCCAGCGCGACCAGGGGGATCAGGGCGACGGACAGCCAGAAGGGCGCCGCGGCGGGCAGGGGGGCATGGCTCATGCCGCGATGCTACCCCTGAAGATGCGGCTGCGCCATATCCCAGGCCTTGCGCATCAGCCCCGGCAGGGCGTCGCGGTCGATCTGCCGCAGGGGGACCAGTTCCCCGCGCGTGGGATTGCCGGTCAGATCGCCCAGCAGCACGGTCAGATCCAGCGTGAAATGCGTGAAGACATGGCGCACGGCGCCCAGGTCGCGCCAGTCGGCGGGGCCAGGCGGGGGCATGTCGCGCCCATCCCATTGGGCCGACGGAAAGGCCAGCGTGCCGCCCAGCAGCCCCTTGGGCGGGCGGTGTTCTAGCACAAGCGCATCGCCCTGGCGCGCCAGCCAGACCACGCCCTGACGCGTGGGCTTGGCGGCCTTGGGGGTCTTGCGGGGCAGTTCTGCCGCGATCCCCTGGGCGCGGGCGTCGCACTGGGCCTGGACGGGGCAGATGACGCAGGCGGGGCTGCGGGGCGTGCAGATGGTCGCGCCCAGGTCCATCATCGCCTGCGCGTAATCACCCGGGCGGGACTGCGGTGTCAGCCTGTCGGCCAGCGCCACCAGTTCCTGTTTGGCGCGGGGCAGGGGTGTCTGGACCGCGAACAGTCGCGACACCACGCGTTCGACATTGCCGTCCACCACGGTTTCCACCCGGTCGAAGGCGATCGAGGCGATCGCGGCCGATGTATAAGCCCCGATCCCCGGCAGCGCGGACAACCCGTCGCGCGTGTCGGGAAAGCCGCCCCGCGCCGCCACCGCACGGGCGCAGGCCAGCAGGTTTCGGGCGCGGGCGTAGTATCCCAACCCCGCCCATTCGGCCATCACCTGCGCGTCATCGGCCGCCGCAAGGTCCTGGACCGTCGGCCACAGCGCAGTGAACCGCAGGAAATACGCCTTGACCGCCGCGACGGTGGTCTGCTGCAGCATCACCTCGGACAGCCAGACGCGATAGGGGTCGGCAGGGCCGCCGCCGGGGGGCACCCGCCAGGGCAGGCTGCGGGCATGGCGGTCGTACCAGTCCAGCAGGTCGGGGGCGATCACCTTGCTTTCACGCAATTATGTGGGCCTTTGCAAAAGGGCGCGCTTTCATCCGGGGGGATGGCTGGCTAAGAATGGCCGGGTGATAGCAGCAAAGGCGCCCATGGCCCACCCGTCCGACGCCCCAAAGACCCGGATCCGTCGTCGCAGCCGCGGCTTTCAGGCGGCGGCCACCCTGCTGGCCGACCGCGTCCAGAAGGCGGCCGAGGGGCGGGGATTCGCGGTCACCCGCCTGCTGACCAACTGGGCCGAGATCGCGGGCCCGCAGCTGGCCCCCGTTACCCGTCCGGTCCGCATCAGCCACGCCCGCACGGGCTTTGGCGCCACGCTGACGCTGCTGACCACCGGCCCCATGGCGCCCATGGTCGAGATGCAGCTGCCCCGGCTGCGCGACCGCGTCAATGCCTGCTACGGCTACAACGCCGTCAGCCGCATCACCCTGACGCAGACCGCCGCAACTGGCTTTGCCGAAGGGCAGGCGGCCTTTTCCCATGCGCCCCGCTCGGACCGCGCGCCCGATCCCGCGATCGTGGCGCAGGCCCGGGGGGTGGGGCAGCAGTTTTCCGATCCGACCCTTGCCCAGGCCATGGCGCAACTGGCGATGAACGTCGCCAGCCGCCGGACCTGACATGACATGCACGACCTGAAAGGACTTTCCATGTTTCTGCGATTTGCCGCAACCGCCGTCGCGATGACCCTGGCCGCCCCCGCCTTTGCACAGGACGCCGCCGCGACCCCCGAAACCCTGCCCGACATCGCCCAGGGCGCCGAGGACGCGCCCCTGACGATCGTCGAATACGCCAGCTTCACCTGCGGGCATTGCGCGAATTTCCACGCCAACGTCTATCCGCAGCTCAAGGCGGAATACATCGACACCGGCAAGGTCCGCTTCGTCCAGCGCGACGTCTATTTCGACCAGCCGGGCCTGTGGGCCGGGATCCTGGCGCGCTGCGGCGGCGACGACAAGTTCTTCCCCGTGTCCGGGATGCTGTTCGACGAGCAGGAACAGTGGCTGGCCGGCGGTTCGGGCGACGAGATCGCGACGAACCTGCGCCGCATCGGCCTGAAGGCCGGGATGACCGAGGAACAGATGACCGCCTGCTGGGAGGATACCGCCAAGGTCGAACAGCTGATCGCCACGTTCCAGACGAACGCCACCGCCGACGAGGTCGAGGCCACCCCGACCTTCATCATCGGCGGAGAGAAGGTGTCGAACCAGCCCTGGGACAGCATGAAGGAAATCATCGACACCAAGCTGGCCGAGGCCGCCCCGGCCCAGTGACGCATCGCCCCGCAGGGCCCCGCGCGGGCCCTGCACGCACGCGATTGATTTTCGTCCGGCATGGTCGCAGGATCGGCGGGCGCGGAATTGACGCGCAGCACGGGGACAGTGTGTCATGATTCAGGAATTCAAGACTTTCATCGCCCGCGGCAACGTCATCGACCTTGCCGTGGGCATCATCATCGGCGCGGCCTTCACGGGCATCGTCAATTCGCTGGTCGTCGACCTGATCAACCCGATCCTGGGGTTGATGACCGGCGGGATCGATTTCACCGACAAGTACGTCGTCCTGTCCGGCAACGTGGCCGACGGGGCCAGCCTGGCCGCCGCCCGCGATTCCGGGGCGGCGATCTTTGCCTATGGCGCCTTCGCGATGGCGGTGCTGAACTTCCTGATCGTGGCCTGGGCGGTGTTCCTGCTGGTCAAGGGCGTGAACCGCCTGCAGCGCGCCGCGATGCGCAAGGAGGAGGCCAAGGAGACCCCCCCGGCCGGCCCCACCCAGGAAGAGCTGCTGGCGCAGATCCGCGACCTGCTGGCCGACCGCGCCAGCCCCGCCTGACGCCTACAGCCCCAGCACCGATGCCGGGGTGACGGCGTCCAGGCCCAGGGCCTCGCCCACCGGGGGCGAGGTCAGCTGGCCCTCGTGGACCGACAGCCCGGCGCGCAGATGCGCGTCATCGGTCAGCGCGCGGCGCCAGCCCTTGTCGGCCAGGGCCAGCAGATGCGGCATGGTCACGTTGCCAAGCGCCTGCGTGCTGGTGCGGGCCACCGCGCCCGGCATGTTCGCCACGCAGTAATGCACGATCCCGTCGACGTCATAGATGGGGTCCTGGTGCGTGGTGGCGCGCGACGTCTCGAAGCAACCGCCCTGATCGATCGCCACGTCGACCAGAACCGCGCCCTGCGGCATGGTCGACAGCTGGTCGTGGCTGATCAGCTTGGGCGCGGCGGCGCCGGGGATCAGGACCGCGCCGATCACCATGTCGGCCGTGCGGATCGCCTCGGCCGTGGCCGCGGCGCTGGCGAACTGGGTGGTCAGGCGGCCCATGAAGATGTCGTCAAGATAGGACAGGCGCGGCACCGACCGGTCCATGACCGTCACGTTGGCCCCCATGCCGACCGCCACGCGCGCCGCCGCGGTGCCCACCACGCCGCCGCCGATCACCACGACATTCGCAGGCCGCACGCCGGGCACGCCGCCCATCAGCATGCCGCGGCCGCCATTGGCCTTTTGCAGCGCCCATGCGCCGACCTGCGGGGCCAGGCGACCGGCGACTTCGGACATCGGTGCCAGCAGGGGCAGGCCGCCGCGTGCGTCGGTGACCGTCTCATAGGCGATGGCGGTCACACCGCTGTCCAGCAGGTCGCGGGTCTGGTCCGGATCGGGCGCCAGGTGCAGATAGGTGAACAGGATCTGGCCGCGGGCCAGCATCTTGCGTTCGGCGGCCTGCGGCTCCTTGACCTTGATGATCAGTTCGGCCTCGGCGAACACCGTCGCCGCGTCGGGGGCGATCGTGGCGCCGGCATTGACGTAATCCTGGTCCGCGAACCCCGCGCCCAGGCCCGCGCCGGACTGGACCAGCACGTCATGGCCGCGCAGCACGGCCTCGGCGGCGGCGGCGGGGGTCAGGCCGACGCGGAATTCCTGCGGCTTGATTTCGGTGGGGCATCCGATCTTCATGGTCTCTCCTCCCAGAGCTGTGGTCCGATGATGCCCCGTCCGGCCCGCAAGGTGCTGCGAACATTCCCCCGATAGACGGATAATCGACGAAGAAACCGCTGGCATTGGGACCGGTCTTCGAAGATTCTGCCGGCATGGCCGATCTTGACGCAATAGACCGACGAATCCTGTCCCTGCTTCAGACCGAGGGACGAATCAGCAATGCCGAGCTGGCGCTACGGGTGCATCTGTCCCCGTCCGCCTGCCACAGGCGCGTTCAGCGGCTGGAGGAGGCCGGTGTCATCTCGGGCTATGTCGCGCTTCTGGATGCGCGCGCCCTGCGCCGCCAGACGACGGTCTTCGTCGAGATCACCCTGTCGGGTCAGGCGGACGAGGTCCTGGACGCCTTCGAACGCGGCGTGCGCACCATCCCGGACGTGCTGGAATGCCACCTGATGGCAGGCACGGCCGACTATCTGCTGAAGATCGTGGTCGAGGATACCGACGATTTCGCCCGCATCCACCGTCAGCACCTGTCTCGCCTGCCGGGGGTTGCCCAGATGCATTCCAGCTTTGCCCTGCGCACGGTGTTCCGGACGACCGCGATTCCCGTCTGATCGGCGGTCAGGGAACCCTGCGGGCCCGGATGCGCGTTATGCCGCCAGAGAGACAACAGGAGACGCACGATGCTAAAGACTCCGTTCAAGGCCCTGCTGGTCGGCGGCCAGATCGCCGCAGCCAGCCTGATGGCCACGACCGCGATCGCACAGACCACCGTGATCGAGACCCCCGAATCGACCGTCATCGTCCCCGATGACGCGCTGGAGGAATCGCCGTCCGGCGGCTTCGTCTCGGAGAGCGATTATCCGCGGCTGGAAAGCCTGGAGAATTATGAAGCCATCGCCGACACCCTGTCCGACCAAGGCTATTCCGACATCTACATCCAGCGCGAGGGACCCATCCTGACGGTGACCGCACAGCGCGCCGGCGTGCCGACCGAGCTGGTCTACAGCACCGCCAACGGGCGGCTGGTGTCGGTGAACGGTGTAGAGACGCGTGCCGATCCCGAGACATCCTCGGCAGGCGATGATTCCGGCGCGGCGCCCGTCGGCACGGCAGGCGCCGTGGACGGCGGCGCGACCGATGACGGATCGACCGAAAATGGCGCCACGGATGACGGTGCCGGTGATGACGGCATGGATGGCGGGGCCGGTGATGACGGTGCCGCGGATGGCGGGGCCGGTGATGACGGTGCCGCGGATGGCGGGACCGGTGATGACGGTGCCGCGGATGGCGGTTCGGACGATGGCGCCGATGGCGGCACATCCGACGGCGGCGCGTCTGATGGCGGCACGGACGGTGGATCCGACGGCGGTGATTCGGATGGCGGTTCGGACGGTGGTTCCGACGGCGGATCGGACAGCGGTTCCGATGGTGGTTCCGACGGCGGTTCGGACAGCAACGGCTGATCGCGTCCCGGATCGACCCAGCACGAAAGAAAACCCCCGCGGCATGGCGCCGCGGGGGTTTTCAAATGACACAAGATCGCGTCGTCTTACAGCGCGCCTTCGCGCTGTGCCTTCTTACGGGCCAGCTTGCGGGCGCGGCGAACGGCCTCGGCCTTTTCACGGGCTTTCTTGACCGACGGCTTCTCGAAATGCTGCTTGAGCTTCATTTCGCGGAAGACACCTTCGCGCTGAAGTTTCTTCTTCAGAGCACGGAGCGCCTGTTCGACGTTGTTGTCGCGAACATTGACCTGCATGTGGTTGTCACCACCTTCCTAGGTTAGAGTTGATAGATTGCAGGAAGCGTCCCCCTAACAGGGGCGGGCGCAAATGTCCAGACGAGGTATGCATGACCAACACCGACCGAGACGCGCTGCTGGATGCCGCATTGGTCCATGTCCCCTTCGAGGGGATGAACGAGCGGGCGCTGGCCGCCGGTGCGCGCGACATCGGCATGGATGCGGCCCTGATCCGGGTGCATTTCCCGCAGGGCGGCGCCGGATTGGCCGCCGCCTATCACCGCCGTGCCGACCGGGCGCTGCGCGAGGCCTTGGCCGCCACCCCGCTGGAGGGGCGGTTCCGCGACCGCGTGGCCCAGGCCCTGTGGCAGCGGCTGGAACTGTCGGACCCCGAACTGGTCCGCGCCGGGGCCGCGACGCTGGCGTTGCCGCAGAATGCGGCTCTGGCCGCGCGGCTGGTCTGGGAGACGGCGGACGTGATCTGGACCGCCCTGGGCGATCGGTCGCAGGACGTGAACTGGTATTCGAAACGCGCGACGCTGACGGCCGTGATCTCGGCCACGGTGCTGTTCTGGCTGGGCGACGAGTCCGAGGGCCGCGCCGACACCCGCGCCTTCATCGACCGCCGCATCGACGGCGTGATGTCGGTCGAAACCGTCAAGGCGCGCCTGCGCAGCCTGCCCGGCGCATCCAGACTGGCCGATGCCGCCCTGGGCTGGATCCGTGCGCCCCGCGACCGGGCGCTGCCCGGCAAGACCCGATAAGGACGACCCCATGTTTCCCGACCAGATGACCGCCATCGAGATCGCAGGCCCCGGCGCCGCCGATCAGCTGCGCGCCACGACCCGGCCCGTGCCGGTGCCCTGCCATGACCAGATCCTGATCAAGATCGCCTATGCCGGCGTGAACCGTCCCGACGTGCTGCAGCGATCGGGCAGCTATGCCCCGCCGCCGGGCGCGTCCGACCTGCCCGGGCTGGAGGCCTCGGGCGAGATCGTGGGCCTTGGCGCGGGTGTCACGCGCTGGCGCAAGGGCGAACAGGTCTGCGCCCTGCTGCCCGGCGGCGGATATGCGGAATACGTGGTGTGCCACGCCGATCACGCGCTGCGCATCCCCAAGGGCCTGTCGCTGCGCGACGGGGCGTGCCTGCCCGAAACCGCCTTCACCGTCTGGTCGAACGTCGTCCAGCGCGGTGGGCTGACCGGGGGCGACCGCTTTCTGGTCCATGGCGGAACCTCCGGCATCGGCATGATGGCCATCCAGATCGCCCACGCCCTGGGCGCGCGCGTCTTTGCCACCGCGGGCAGCGACGACAAATGCGCGGCCATCACCGCGCTTGGCGCCACCGCCATCAACTATCGCAGCCAGGATTTCACCAAGGTGCTGGCCGAGGCGGGTGGTGCGGACCTGATCCTGGACATGGTCGGGGGCAGCTACATCCCCCGCAACATCAAGACGCTGGCCCAGGACGGGCGGCTGGTGATGATCGCCTTTCTGGAAGGCCCCAAGGTCGAGCTGAACTTTGCCCAGATCATGGTGAACCGCCTGACGATCACCGGGTCCACCCTGCGCCCGCAATCCGACGTCGCAAAGGCCGAGATCGCCGACCAGATCCGCAAGCGGTTGTGGCCGATGATCGCCGCCGGGTCGGTCGCCGTCACCATCGACAGCGAGTTCGTGCTGGCCGACGCGGCCGACGCCCATCGCCGGATGGAAAGCAGCGACCATATCGGCAAGATCGTCCTGAAGGTCGCGGGCTAGCGCACGGCCTCGATCAGCAGGCGGGGCGCGTCGCAGTCGCGGCGCGCGTCGGGCGCACAGGTCCGGGGTTCCAGGCCGCGGGTCAGGCAGATCCGCACCTCGGTCAGGGCGCCGTCGCGGCAGGCGATGGTGACGCCCTCGGCATCCAGGTCAGGGTTGGCCTCCAGGAAGGCCTCCTCGATCACCGCGGGCGGGGCCGCGACGTCGCGGGCCAGATCGTCCAGCACCGGCGGGATGACGATGGTTCCTGCCGCCTGCCGGGTCGCGTCGTAATAGCCCGCGGCAGACAGCCCGCTGCAGCGGCCGTGCTTTTTCCACTGGTACCACGCCAGCCCGCCGGACCCCATCACGTCGGCCATCGCGGCGCTTTCGCGGCGCGACGGATCGCGTTCGGGCGTCGTGCAGTCCTGCGGCCAGCCGCGTTCGTATTGCGGCCAAAGTCCGTGGACCGAAAAGTCGCGTGCCGTGCCCTCGCGGCATTCGGGGGCGTCGCGGTCGTCGCCCGTCGTGCTGCACCAGGTCGGCTGCCAGGACAGCGCCAGCACGTAATAATCGAACCGCCCCGCGACGTCGCGGGCGGCAAGGGGCAGGGGGGTCAGCAGGACCGCGAGGGTAAGGAACAGGATGCGCATCCTGCGACAATAGCGACGCCCGCGCCGGCATGCACCGGCAAACGTGCGAATCCTCTTTTCCCCGGCCTTCGGAATCGGTATATGACCTGCCAATTCCCCCCGAAAACGAGGAATGGCGCAAGCCGAAGCCGTTTTTCCGGCCCTCGCCCCCATGTTCGGGACCAAGAGACACGCGAAGGAGACTGACATGAGCAAGCCGCTGATGGCCAAGGCCACCGCCGTCTGGCTGGTCGACAACACGACGCTCAGCTTCAAGCAGATCGGCGATTTCTGCGGTCTGCACGAGCTTGAGGTCCAGGGCATCGCCGATGGCGACGTGGCCGCGGGCGTCAAGGGCTATGACCCCGTCGCCTCGAACCAGCTGGACCCCGAGGAGATCAAGCGCGCCGAGGCGAGCCCGATCTATCGCATGCGCCTGAAGCACAATCCCGCCGCCGACGGCGAGGAAAAGCGCCGCGGGCCGCGCTATACGCCCCTGTCCAAGCGCCAGGACCGCCCGGCGGCGATCCTGTGGCTGGTCAAGTTCCACCCGGAACTGGCCGATGCGCAGATCGCCAAGCTGGTCGGCACGACCAAGCCCACGATCGCGTCGATCCGCGAGCGGACGCACTGGAACAGCCAGAACATCCAGCCGATTGACCCGGTCGCCCTGGGCCTGTGCCGGCAGACCGAACTGGACGCGGCCGTCCAGAAGGCCGCCAAGAAGAAGGCCGCCGAAGGCGGCGTGATGACCGACGACGAGCGTCGCAAGCTGGTCAGCACCGAGACCTCGCTGGCCATGTCCGAGGAGCCGCGCCTGCCCAGCGCGATCGCCGGGCTGGAGAACTTCAGCCTGTCGCGCGACGAGGACAAGCCCGAGCGGGAGCTGGACAAGGACACGTTCTTCAACCTGCCCGACACGCATGACGAGGATGACGACGAGGACGATCACGGCAAGTCGCGCCGCTGATTGGCACCGCAGATGATGAAAAAGGCCGGGCAATCGCCCGGCCTTTTGTCTTGGGATGGACACGCAGCTGCCCGCCCGCCCGCAACAACGATCGCATGAAAAAGGCCGCGCCGGGTTTCCCCGACACGGCCCTTTCTGCAAACGCCTGAGTGTCAGGCGCGGCCGCGCACCGCACGAGCGATGGCGATCAGGATACATGCACCCACGAAGCCTGCCAGCAGATAGGCGAAGCTGAAGCTTGCGCCGGCCGCATACAGGCCCAGAAGCGAGCCGAAGATGAAGTTGAACAGCACCGCGCCCACGATGCCCAGGATGATGTTCATCAGGAGGCCCATGTTGGACTTCATGAACTTTTCAGCAAGCCAACCGGCAATGCCCCCGACGATGATAGCTGCAAGCCAGCCCATGCCATTCTCCTTGATTGTCCCGGCCGACCCTGACGGTCGGCGCCTTCTGTGAGCGCAACGTGGCCTCCGGCCCCCGGTTCCAAGACGTCTTCGAAAATGTCAGACCGAGAGGCAGATATACTTCATCTCCAGATAGTCCTCCAATCCGTGATGGCTGCCCTCGCGGCCCAGGCCGGACTGCTTGACGCCACCGAAGGGTGCCACCTCGGTCGAGATGATGCCGGTGTTCACGCCGACGATGCCGTATTCCAGCGATTCCTGGACGCGGGTGACGCGGCCGATGTCGCGGGCATAGAAATAGGCGGCCAGACCGAAGATGGTGTCGTTGGCGGCAGCCACCGCCTGATCCTCGGTGTCGAAGCGGAACAGCGGCGCCAGCGGGCCGAAGGTCTCCTCGGTCGCGACCTTCATGTCGCGGGTGACGCCGGTGACGATGGTCGGCTCGAAGAACAGGCCGTCCTTGCGCTTGCCGCCGGTCAGGACCTGGCCTCCGCCCTGGGTGATGTCACGGATATGCTCCTCGACCTTGTCGACGGCCTTCTGGTTGATCAGCGGGCCGGTGGTGGTCCCCTCGGTCAGCCCGTCGCCCACGTGCAGCTTCTCGACCGCGGCCTTCAGCTTGTCGGCAAAGGCGTCATAGACCCCGGCCTGGACATAGATGCGGTTGGCACAAACGCAGGTCTGGCCATTGTTGCGGAACTTGGACGCCATGGCGCCCTCGACCGCGGCATCCAGATCGGCATCGTCGAAGACGATGAAGGGCGCATTGCCGCCCAGCTCCATGCTGCATTTCATCACCTGGTCGGCGGCTTGGCGCAGCAGCACCCGGCCCACCTCGGTCGAACCGGTGAAGGTCAGCTTGCGCACCAGGTGGTTCTCGCAGAACTCCTTGCCGATGTCGCTGGCGCTGGTCGAGGGGATCACCGACAGGATGCCCTTGGGCAGGCCCGCGCGTTCGCCCAGGACCGCCATGGCCAGGGCCGAGAGCGGGGTCTCGGTCGCCGGGCGCGCGACGAAGCCGCAGCCCACGGCCAGCGCAGGTCCCGCCTTGCGCGCGATCATCGCGTTCGGAAAGTTCCAGGGCGTGATCGAGCCGACGACCCCGATGGGCTGGCGGATGACGCTGATGCGCTTGTCGGCCTGGTGGCCGGGGATGGTCTCGCCATAGACGCGCTTGGCCTCCTCTCCGAACCATTCGATGAAGCTGGCGCCATAGGCGATCTCGCCCTTGGCCTCGGCCAGGGGCTTGCCCTGTTCGGCGGTCAGGATGGTGCCCAGGTCGTCCTGGTTGGCCATCATCAGGTCGAACCACTTGCGCATGACCTGGGCGCGGTCCTTGGCCGTGCGCGCGGCCCAGTCCTTCATCGCCGCCGCGGCGGCGTCGATGGCGCGGGCGGTCTCGGCCCGGCCCAGATCGGCCACATGGGCGATGACGTCGCCGCGGGCGGGGTTGGTGACCTCGAACGTGGCGCCGTCATCGGCGTCGACCCATTCGCCGCCCACGAACGCACGGGTTTCCAACAGCGAGGGGTCGCGAAGAAGGCTTTTCAGATCGGTCGGCTTGGTCATGGCGTCCTCGGGGTGCATTTCGGTTGCGGCATGTGAACATGTCCGGCGCGGCAAAGTCAAAGCCGCCGCAGGGCCGGTCGGTGCCGACGATGACGGAAACGTGAAGCGGGCTTCGCAACCGGGGGCGGGGTTCGGCGTTCGGCCTACAATCGCTAAGCTGTCCCTCTTGGCGATCTCTCGGGGGCGGTGCGCTGGTCGCGCCGCCCTTTTCCTATCCGAACCGCCGTTGCCAGCTGGGTTGCAGGTCACCCGGCCGCGGCGCGGCGCTGTGCACGCCATGCGCCACGGCACGCGCCAGCACGCAGGCCGCCGCATGGCCCAGAACGAACGCATCGCCGACAGGGTCCGCCAAGGGCCGTGCGCCCGTGGACACCGCAAAGACCAGATCGCCGTCTAGCGGCGTGTGGCTGGGCACCAGGGCGCGGGCCAGGCCGTCATGCGCGGCGGTCGCCATGCGCTGAAGCCCGGCCTTGTCCAGTACGGCATCGGTCGCGATGATGGCGATGGTCGTGGCCTCGCCAAGGCGCTTGGCCGGGGCGGGTTCATGGGCGGCGGGAAAGCGCGCGGGCAGGCCCAGGCCGCCGAACTCGGCCTCCAGCTCCCACGGGGCTGCCCAGAAATGGCGGCTGTCGCCCACGGTCGCCTGCCCAAGCGCGTTCACAACGACCAGCGCGCCGACGGTGGCGCCACCCTGCAGCACGGCAGATGCAGACCCGACCCCGCCCTTCAGCGTGCCGGTCAGCGCACCGGTGCCCGCGCCCACCGATCCCATCGCGCAATCCACCCCCGCCGCGGTCCAAGCCGCGGCGCCAAGCGCGGGATAGGGATTGGCGTCCCATCCCTTGTCGCCGCCGTTCAACAGGTCGAACACGATCGCGCCCGGCACGATCGGCACCCGCGCGGGGCCCACGGCAAAGCCGCGCCCCGCCCGGTGCAGCGCCGCCATCACCCCGTCGCAGGCCGCAAGGCCGAAGGCCGACCCGCCTGCCAGCACCAGCGCATCGACCCCGCCCACCAGCTTGTCGGGCGCCAGCAGGTCGGTTTCCCGCGTCCCGGGCGCGCCGCCCATCACGTGGACACTGGCCGCAAAGGGCGCATCGGCGGTCAGCACGGTGACACCGGATCGCAGGGCGTCGTCCTGGGCGTGGCCCACGCGCAGCCCGGCCACGTCGGTGATCCGGTTGCGCGGGCCGGGGATCATGCCCGCGCCCTGAGCGCCGCGTCGCGCGTCTGGGTCAGGGTCGCGCCGGGGGTCAGCGCCTCGGGGTCCAGCCGCAATTCGATCACGGACAGGCGGCCCGACAGGCGGGCGCGTTCAAAGGCGGGGGCGAAATCCTCGTCCCGCTCGACCAGCTCGCCATGGCCACCATAGGCGCGGACCAGGTCGGGCAGGTCGGGATTGAACAGGTCGGTGCCCGACACGCGCCCCGGATAGTGGCGCTCCTGATGCATCCGGATCGTGCCATAGCGGCCGTTGTTGGCCACGATGACGATGGGCGTCGCGCCGTACTGGGCAGCGGTCGACAGCTCGTTCACGGTCATCTGCAGGCAGCCATCCCCGGCCAGGCAGACGACGGTCCGGTCGGGATGGGTCAGGCTGGCGGCGATGGCCGCGGGCAGGCCGTATCCCATCGACCCCGACGTGGGGGCCAGCTGCGTGCCATGGCAGCGCCAGCGGTAGTAGCGGTGCAGGAAGCTGGCATAGTTCCCCGCGCCGTTGGTGACGATCGCGTTGGCCGGCAGGTTCTGCGCCAGCCAGCCCACCACCTGTTCCAGCCGCAGCGCGCCGGGCGTGGGGCGCGGGATCTGCCAGTCGTCATAGGACGCGCGCAGCCGGGCACGCCAATCCGACCAGCGCGTCGTGGGGGCGGGCAGGTCGGCCAGCGCGGCCACCACGCGGCGTGGATCGGCGACCAGGCCCGGATCGGCCCGCCACAGCGTGCCCAGCTGGTTGGGGTCGGGATGGACCATGATCACGCGGGCATGGGGACGCACCGGGTCCATCGCGCTGTAGCCCCCGGTCAGCGTGTCCCCCAGGCGCGAGCCAAGCGACAGGATCACGTCCGCCTCGCGCAGCGCCGCGGCCAGCGCGGGGTTCATGCCGACGCCCAGGTCGCCCACGTAATGGGGCAGGCGGTTGTCCATGCGGTCCTGGCGGCGGAAGGGCACGGCGACCGGCAGATCCCACGCCGCGGCAAAGCGGGCCAGGTCCTCGGCCGCGTCCTGCGACCACTGGCTGCCGCCAGCGACGACCAGCGGACGCCGTGCCGTCGCCAAGGCGTCGGCCACGGCCTCTACCGATTGCGGCGCGACATAAGACAGCGAGGCCGGGGCGGGGGGCAGGTCGGGAATGTCGGCCTGGCCGGACAGCATGTCCTCTGGCAGGGCCAGGACCACGGGACCGGGTCGGCCCGACATCGCCACGTGAAAGGCGCGGGCCACGTATTCGGCGATGCGGTCGGTCGCGTCGATCTGGGCCACCCATTTCGCCAAGGGGGCGAACATGGCGCGGTAATCGACCTCCTGAAAGGCCTCGCGGTCCTGGTCGCCGCGCGCGATCTGGCCCACGAACAGGATCATGGGGGTGCTGTCCTGACGGGCGACATGCACGCCGGCGCTGGCGTTCGTGGCCCCCGGTCCGCGGGTGACGAAGGCCACGCCGGGCCTGCCGGTCAGCTTGCCGGTGGCCTCGGCCATCATGGCCGCGCCGCCTTCGTGGCGGCAGACGATGTTGCGGATGCCGCTGTCGACCAGCCCGTCCAGGGCCGCCAGGAAGCTTTCGCCCGGAACCGAGAACACCCGCGTGACGCCGTTGGCGCGCAGCGCCTGCACCAAGATCTGACCGCCATGCCGCATCGGCTACCCTTCCGTGAATTCGATCTGGCGCACGCGGACATGGCGCAACGCCTCGACCATGAATGCCGTCATCAGGCCAAAGTGCAACAGCCCGTTGGCCGCCGCCAGCCCGCCCAGGATGCGCCAGTCCTGGGGCATCAGCACGTCGCCATAGCCAAGTGTCGTGAAGGTGACCAAGGTGAAGTACATCGCCTCCTCGAAGGTGGCGAAGACGCCCATCTGGTGGAACGCCACCGCCCACAGCCAGACCGACGCCGTGACCATCGCCAGCACCGCCAGGCTGGTCGCGACGATCACCAAAGCCAGCTTGGGCCGATGGGGCGCGCGGGCCAGCCAGCGGGCATTGCGGGAGAATGCCGTCTCCAGCGCCCAGATGGCCAGGGCGGCCATCAGCACGCTGATCACCATCAGCACCGATCCGAACGCGATCTGACCCAGCATGTCCCCCCCTGCGACAGACCTAGCGCAGGGCGCGGCCATCGCGCAACGCATGCCTTTACAGAAGCACCCGCCGCGCCTATCTGACCTGCCATGGCCAAGGATGACGACAGCAAGAACTACAAGGTGATCGCCGAGAACCGGCGGGCCCGGTACGACTATGCCATCGAGAGCGATCTCGAGGTGGGGATCATGCTGACCGGGTCCGAGGTCAAGTCACTGCGCGTGGGCCAGTCGAACATCGCCGAAAGCTATGCCTCGGTCGAGGGTGGAGAGCTGTGGCTGATCAACGGCTATATCGCGGCCCTGTCGCGGGCCGGCGTCTTCGGCCACGAGGAGCGGCGGCGCCGCAAGCTGCTGGTGAAATCGCGCGAGCTGGCCCGCCTGTGGCAGGCCACCGCGCGCGAGGGAATGACGCTGGTTCCGCTGGTGATGTATTTCAACCACCGCGGCATCGTGAAGCTGAAGATCGCCGTGGCCAAGGGCAAGAAGAACCACGACAAGCGCGAAACCAGCGCCGCCCGCGACTGGAATCGTCAAAAGGCGCGCCTGCTGAAGCAGGGATAGGCCATTGCAGCCCTGGCCCCCGGCCTGTAGATCGGGGCGGCACAAGCCAAGGGGGACGGCGATGGACGATCCGAAGACACTGGTCTCGACCGACTGGCTGGCGGCGCATCTGTCCGATCCCGACCTGCGCATCATCGACGCCAGCTGGCACATGCCCGCCACGGGCCGCGACGCGCGGGCCGAATACGACGCGGGCCACATCCCTGCCGCGCGCTTTTTCGACATCGACGCGATCAGCGACAAGCGCTCTGCCCTGCCGCACATGGCCCCCCCGCCCGAGATGTTCATCAGCCGCCTGCGCGCGATGGGCGTGGGCGACGGACATCAGGTGGTCATCTATGACAATTCCGACGTGCGCAGCGCCTTTCGCGTCTGGTGGACCTTCCGCCTGATGGGCAAGACCGACGTGGCCGTGCTGGACGGCGGCCTGCCGAAATGGCGCGCCGAGGGTCGAGCGCTGGAGGACATGCCCCCCGTCATGCGCGACCGCCACATCACCGTCCAGCGCCAGGCGGGCCTGGTGCGCGACGTGACCCAGGTGGCCGCGGCCAGCAAGCTGGGCGACCCGCAGATCGTCGATGCGCGCAGCCCCGAACGTTTTCGCGGCGACCAGCCCGAACCCCGCGCGGGCCTGCGCGCGGGCCATATTCCGGGCTCGCGCAATTTGCCCTTCGGTCGCCTGTTCAACGCCGACGGCACGATGATCGACCCCGACGCGATCCGCGTGGCCTTTGCCGAGGCGGGCATCGACCTGTCCAAGCCGGTCATCACCACCTGCGGCAGCGGCGTGACGGCGGCGGTGCTGTCCTTCGCGCTGGAGCGGGCGGGCCATCGCGACCATTCGCTTTACGACGGCAGCTGGACCGAATGGGGCAGCTTCGCCGACCTGAACATCGCAACCGGAGACGCCTGATGCTGACCGACCTGAAAGCCCAAAACCCCGACAAGATCCTGATGCTGATCGAGGAGTTCAAGGCCGACACCCGACAGGGCAAGATCGACCTGGGCGTGGGCGTCTACAAGGACCCGCAGGGCGTCACCCCGGTCATGCGTGCGGTCAAGGCCGCCGAACAGCGCATCTGGGAGACGCAGACAACCAAGGCCTATACCGGACTGGCGGGCGAACCCGACTATCGCAACGCGCTGGCCACGATGGTGCTGGGCGATCTGCCTGCCGACCGTCTGGCCTCGGTCGCCTCCGTGGGCGGCACGGGTGCCATCCGTCAGGCGCTGGAACTGGCGCGGCTGGCCAATCCGGGTGTGCGCGTGTTCGTGTCGAACCCGACCTGGCCGAACCACCTGTCGATCATGGCGTTCATGGGCCTGCCCTATACCGAATACCGCTATTTCGACGCGGAAACCCGCGGCGTCGATTTCGACGGCATGAAGGCCGACATCGCACAGGCGGGCAAGGGCGACGTCGTCCTGCTGCACGGCTGCTGCCACAATCCGACCGGGGCGAACCTGACCCTGGAGCAATGGTCCGAGGTCGTGGCGATCCTGCAGAAATCGGGCGCGATCCCGCTGATCGACCTGGCCTATCAGGGCTTTGGTGACGGGCTGGACGCGGATGCCGAGGCCACGCGCCTGGTCGCCCGCAGCCTGCCCGAGGTGCTGATCGCGGCGTCCTGCTCCAAGAACTTCGGCATCTACCGCGAGCGCACCGGCATCCTGATCGCACTGGCCGACAGCTCCAAGGGCCGCGATCTGGCACAGGGGTCGATGGCCTTTCTGAACCGCCAGAACTTCTCGTTCCCGCCGGATCATGGCGCGCGCATCGTCAGCACCATTCTGATGGACGACGCGCTGCGCGCCGATTGGGCGGCGGAACTGGAGGAGGTCCGCAACACGATGCTGGGCCTGCGCGATCAGCTGGCGGCCGAGCTGCGCGATCTGTCGGGCAGCGACCGGTTCGACTTTATCCGCCATCACCGCGGCATGTTCTCGCGCCTTGGCGCGACGCCCGAACAGGTGCAGCGCCTGAAGACCGATGCGGCCATCTACATGGTGGGCGATTCGCGCCTGAACATCGCGGGTCTGAACCGCGACACGGTGCCGGTCCTGGCCCGCGCCATCATCGACGCCGGCATCTGATCCGGGCGGACTGGCGCGTCAGCGACGCGCCAGTGCCTGCTCGATGTAGTCGCGCAGGTCCTCGACCTCGTTGCGGCTGTCGCGCAGGCCGTCCATCGCATCGCGCAATTCGGCCTGCGTGCCCGCCAGGCGGGTGGTCAGCGCCGCCTCGCGTTCGGCCAGGGCGGCCACGGCCTCGTCGCGCTCTTCCTCGACCTCGTGCAGCTGCTGGGCCATGCGGTCCAGCTCGGACATGTCGGCACGGGCAGGGTGGGCGACGCGATGGACCAGCCAGCTGGCGATCCAGCCCAGCACGAATGCCCCGAATAGGATCAGGGCGGTCACGGCTATGAATTCGGATCTGTTCATTCGTCTGTCGCTTCGTCTTGCGCGCCTGCCTGCTCTGCGACGCTGTCGGGACGCGGGCCGGGGCGGGGGGTGTCGTCATCGGGCGTCAGCACGGGCACCCTAAGGTTTTCCTCGCGTTCGTCCAGCGTCTGGAACTGTTCCGCGACGCCCACGGTCATCGGCACCATCCCGGACGCGGCACGGCTGTGGGGCAGTTGCGGGCCCTGCATCTGCGCCGCCCGGTCGGGCAGCTGCGGCCCCTGCATCGGCGGCAGGCGCGGGCCTTGGGTCAGATCCTCGGCGGGGTCGGGGTCGACCTCGGCGCCGGTGACGCCGGCGATGGTGACCGGGGCGGGGATGGAGTCTGCATCCAGGGGGTGCGGCGACAGCAGGCGGAACTCGATCCGGCGGTTGATCTCGCGGCCTTCCTCGGTCTGGTTGGTGGCGACGGGGCGGCTTTCGCCATAGCCGCGGGCCGACATGTTCGCCACGCTGATCCCGGCATCGGCCATCGCCGAGACGATGGCCTGCGCGCGCGACCGCGACAGTTCGGCGTTGAACGCCTCCGAACCCTGAGAGTCGGTATGGCCGCCGGCCTCGATCTGAAAATCGCTGCAATCGGCCATGGCGCGGACGAACCGCTCCATCGTCGGCCCCGGATCGCCCGCGATCGACGAGCGGCTGGGTTCAAAGCCGATCTCGCTCTCGGACATGATGATGTTCAGGCGCGCGACGCATTCCTCTCCGTCGGGCAGGCCCAGGGCCTCGTCCATGCGGCGGTCATAGCTGATCGCCAGGCGATAGCGCGCGCCCGGGCCAAGCCGTTCCGACAGCAGCGCCGCGGCCCGGTCGCTGGCGCGTGGATCGCCCGACACGCCCGTCAGCTCGATCATGTCGGGGGTCACGCGAACCTGGCCCGCGTGCAGCGCGCCCATCGCCTCCAGCCCCGCGATCACGCGGACGGTCCAGCCGCCGGGAACCGACGGATCGGTCCGCAGGCCGCTTTGCGCCACGTCAAAGCGTGACCGGGCAAAGCTGTCCACGGCCTGCTGCATCTGCGCATCCGCGATGCGTCCGCGCATCGACAGGCTGCCCGAGGGCGGCAACGTGGCCTGGAATTCGATGGGCGCGGCCTGGGCGGCCGCCTGTTCATGCTGGGCCTGTAGCCGATAGGTCGGGGGCAACGCCTGTTCCAGGCGGCCGGCGACCTGGTCGAACCGCTGGCGCGTCACCGATGCAGGCACCACCAGCGCCACGTCCGCATCCGACAGCGTCACCTGGCCCTGGCCCAGCTGCCCCACGGCGGCGATGGCGGCGGCTGCAGCCTCGGCCCAGTCGTCGGACGGGGCACCCAGGCCCAGGGTGCAGGTCGGCACCCGCTGCATGCCAGCATCGCGGGCCGCCTGCACGATCCGGTCGCGGCCCGCATCGTCGCTGGCCGCGCAGGCGTCGAAGCGGCCGCCGTCATCATCCATCACGAACCGCAGCGTAAAGGGCGCGATCACCGGACGCGGCGCGGTGATCTGCAGGTCCAGCGCGACCTGCGGCGGTGCGGCCCGGCGCAGCGCCTGTTCCAGCCGGCCCTGATCCTCGCGGTCGGCGGCCAGCGCCGCCACCTGCACCTGTCCCGGCGCGATGGAGATCTTGGCCTGCGCGGTCATCTGGGCGGCCTGCAGGCCGAAGCGCAGTGCCTCGGTCCAGCCGTCGGGGACGGGGTGGTCCGCGGCCTCCAGCAGGTCGGTCACCTGCTGGCCCGCCGGGCGCAGTCCACGCAGGATCGCGTCGCGGTTGGTGGCGGCGGGGACCAGCCCGATCAGCGACAGGCCCTGTTCGCTCTTCAGCAGCTCGACCTTGAAATCGGGGGGCGTCATCGCCTCGACCGAGGCGACGGTCATCTCGTCCAGGATGCGCGTGGCGTCGACGGCGGTGCCCGCCTGGGTCACCGCACGGAACCGCTCGACCTCGGACGGGGCGGTGCCGGTCAGGCGGACGCGCAGCCCGTCGGTCGCCACCTGCGCCCAGTCATGGCCCGCGGCCTGCAGGGCCTGCGTCACGTCGCGCGCGGCGCGATCCTCGACGAAGGTCGCTGCGGCCTCGGCCCCCATCCAGGACAATCCGCCCGCGCCGGCCAACACGATGATGGTGGCCAGGGATGTCGAAAGGCGGCGGCGTCGGGCCATCGGAAAAACCTTGTGCTGTTGCAAGCGTGCAACGTCTAGCGACGGGGGGGCGGTGGCGCAATCATGCCAGCCCCGCAATGGCAAGAAACAGCGCAAGAATCAGCCCCGCATCGCGGTTCGACCGGAACAGACGCAGGCAGACAGCCCCCTGATCCGGCTGGAAATTTCGCAGCTGCCACGTCAGGTGCAGCCCCAGGGCCAGCACACCGGCCCAGCCCATCAACAGATTGCGACCCGTCAGCGCGACGGCCACCGCCAGAACCACCACCGTCACCAGCGCAAAGCCCGCCAGAATCGCGGGGCTGCGGTCGCCGAACAGCCGGGCTGTGGATTTTACCCCGATCAGCGCGTCGTCATCGGCATCCTGATGGGCATAGATGGTGTCATAGAAGATCGTCCACGCGATCGCGCCCAGCCAGGCCACCACCGGCGCCGGATCGACCCGGCCCATATGCGCGGCATAGGCCAGCATGACCCCCCAGTTGAAGGCAAAGCCCAGGAACAGCTGTGGCCACCAGGTGAAACGCTTGGCAAAGGGATAGATCGCCACCAGCGCCAGCGACGCGACCCCCATCCACACCGCCGCCCGGCCCAGCGTCAGCAGGATCACCAGTCCGACCAACCCCTGCGCCCCCAGCCACAGATAGGCGTCGCGCAGGCTGACCTGCCCCGAGGGCAGGGGCCGCGACCGGGTCCGCGCCACCTGCGCATCGATGTCGCGGTCGGTGATGTCGTTCCAGGTGCAGCCCGCGCCGCGCATGACGAAGGCGCCGATGGCGCAGGCCAGCGCGATCCACAGATCGAAAAGCCGCGGCCCGTCCGCCATCATCGCAAGCCCGATCCCCCACCAGCAGGGCAGCAGCAGCAGCCATGTCCCGATGGGCCGGTCCGCCCGGCTGAGCCGCAGCCAGGGCCGCGTGCGCACCGGCGCAAAGCGGTCCACCCAGTTGTCCGGGGGCGCGTCAAAGACGGCGTCTGGCCTTTCTGTCCGGCTTTGCATAGCGTCGCGCCCATCATGGCTAAGATCAGACTGTTCATAGATCACCCGTTGGTTGCAGGACAACCCGTTCCCGTGGACGGCGCGCAGGCGCATTACCTGTCGGGCGTCATGCGCCTGCGGCAGGGCGACGCGGTGTCGGTCTTCAATGGGCGCGACGGCGAATGGCAGGCGACCCTGCTGGATGCCGGCAAGCGCGGCGGCAGCCTGTCGGTGGTCGCGCAGACCGCGATCCAGCAGGACCCGCCGGACCTGTGGCTGATCTTCGCGCCCATCAAGAAGGCCCGCACCGACTTCATCGTTGAGAAGGCGGCCGAGATGGGCGCGGCGCGCGTCATGCCCGTGCAGACCGACCACACCAATTCCGACCGCATCCGCCAGGATCGCCTGCAGGCGCACGCGATCGAGGCCGCGGAACAATGCGGCGGCACCTTCGTGCCCCCGGTGGCCGACCTGGCCCCGCTGTCGCGCGTGCTGGACGGGTGGGACCCGGCGCGGCGCATCCTGTGGGCGGACGAATCCCGCGCCGGGCCGGCCGCGACGCTGGCGGGGCTGCCGCAGGGCCCCTGGGCCATCCTGATCGGCCCCGAGGGCGGGTTTTCCGCCACCGAACGCGCGCGGCTGGCGCGCCTGCCCTTCGTCACGCCGGTCAGCCTGGGGCCGCGAATCCTGCGCGCCGACACGGCGGCGGTGGCCGCGCTGGCGCTGTGGCAATCGGCCTTGGGCGACTGGCGTTAACCAACAGGCAGACGAAGGGGTTCGATTTGCGTCCCTTCGTGACCTTTTTGCGACAGAAACAGGCCCACCTGTTGCGAAAAGCGCATAGCGGGGTTGCCGGTTTTGCGGCTACCGTTCGTGGGCTGCCGAAACTATCTCCTGTCTATCCGAAATGTGCCCGCTGACCGGGCAAAGTGAAAACAGGTGAACTGATGTCGACGATCGAAACGAACCGCAGCGTGGCTGTCGGAGGCGTGGGCAACGTCGTGGCGCAAATCACGTCGCTGATCGCGTCCTGGCGGGAAACCCGCATGACGCGTCGCGAACTGGGCCGCCTGTCGGACCGCGAGCTGGACGATATCGGTCTGTGCCGCGGCGACATCGAGCGGGTTGCGCGCGGCTTCTAAGGCTTGCTGCCAGCATTGACGAACGAACCCCCGAAAGCGGAATGCTCGCGGGGGTTTTTTCATGTCCTAATGGCGGCGCAGGATCAGCCCCGGATCATCACCAGCGTGGTCCAGTCACCCATGTCGTCGCGCCGGTCGGGGGCAAAGCCCACGGCCTGATACGCGGCGGTGACCTCATCCGCCTGGGTGGTCAGGATGCCCGACATCACGATGCGGCCGTCCTTGGCGACATGGCGTGCCATGTCGGGCGCCAGATCGATCAGTGGCTGCTTGAGGATGTTGGCCAGCACCAGGTCATAGGGCGCCGCACGTTCCAGCATCGGGTGGTCGAACCCCGCCGCCTCGACACATTCCACGCGACCGTCCAGGCCGTTGGCGATCACGTTGGCGGCGGCGGTGTCGACGGCGACGGGGTCGATGTCGCTGGCCAGGACCGTGACGTGCCACAGCCGTGCCGCGGCCATCGCCAAGACCGCCGTGCCGCAGCCGATATCGGCAATGCGCGTCGCCTTGAACCCGTCGGTGGCCAGGCGGTCCAGCGCCTCGAGGCAGCCCTTGGTGGTGTTGTGGTGCCCGGTGCCGAAGGCCATCGCGGCCTCGATCCACAGCGCCTCGACACCTTCGGGGATCTGGTCGACATCGTGGCTGCCATGCACGAAGAACCGGCCCGCGCGAACGGGGGTCAGTTCGCGTTTGACATGGGCGACCCAATCGACATCGGGCAGTTCGGACACCGCGAAGGGCTGCGCGCCATAGGCGGCGGCCAGGATCGCAAGTGCGATCTCGTCGGGGGCTTCAGTGAAATAGGCGCCCACCTCCCACCGTTCGCTGCCGTCCTCGATCTCGAAGACGCCGGTGCCGACGGGCTCGGGGGTCAGGTCCTCGCAGGCAAGCGCCAGGTCTTCGGCGGCTTCGCGGCCGGGCAGGTGGGTCAGCGCGGTATAGGTGGCCATCAGATCGGATCCGGGTTGGGGATGCTGGCCTGTACGCCGGTGCCCTTCAGGCCGCAATAACCGTCGGGGTTCTTTTCCAGATATTGCTGATGCGCCTCGTGCGCGGGCCAGAAGGGGCCGGCGGGGACGATCTGCGTGGTGATCTTGTCCATGCCCTGCACGGCCAGACGGTTGTCATAGTCGATCCTGGACGCCTCGGCCGCCGATTCCTGCAGGTCGGTGAAGGTCATGATCAGGCTGCGATACTGGTTGCCCACGTCGTTGCCCTGGCGGTCGCCCTGCGTGGGGTCGTGGTTTTCCCAGAACAGCTGCAGCAGGTGATCATAGCTGATCAGCGAGCTGTCATAGATCACGCGCACGACCTCGGCATGGCCGGTGTCGCCGCGCTTGACCTGGTCATAGGTGGGGCTCTGGACGTCGCCCCCGGCAAAGCCGACCTCGGTCAGCCAGACGCCGTTCTGCTTCCAGAACAGCCGCTCCACCCCCCAATAGCAGCCCATGCCGAAGATCGCCTGGTCATAGCCGGCAGGTGGGGTGGCCCCCAGGGGGCGGTGAAAGATGGCGTGATCGGTCATCGGGGCCTCGTTGGTGGATGATGGGGCAAACGCCTGCGGGCGCGCCGGGGTTCAACCGCGCGGGTGCGCGGCGCGATAGACGGCCATCAGCCGCGCGTCGTCCACCCCGGTATAGACCTGGGTGGTCGACAGGCTGGCATGGCCCAAAAGTTCCTGGATCGTGCGCAGATCGCCGCCCGCGGACAGAAGATGCGTGGCAAAGCTGTGGCGCAGGGCATGGGGCGTCGCGCTGGCCGGCAGGCCGATGGCCGCGCGGGCCTGGCGCATCGCGGCCTCGACCGCGCTGGCGGTCAGGCGGCCGCCGCGGATGCCGCGAAACAGCGGCGCGTCGGTGCGGTGCCCCCAGGGGCACAGGCGCAGATAGGTCGCGATCGCGTCGCGGGCCACCGGCAGGACCGGCACCTGCCGTTCGCGCCCGCCCTTGCCGCGGATAATCAGCCCTTCCGGAAAGGGCCAGTCCGCCCCCTCCAGCGCCAGCGCCTCGGAGATGCGCAGCCCCGACCCCCACAGCAGGGTCAGCACCGCCAGGTCGCGCGCGCCCACCCAGGGGGTTGCGTGATCGGCCACGCGGTCCAGCGTGTCCTGGGCCTGCAGGGGGGTCAGCGGGCGCGGCAGGCTGCGGCTGTATTTCGGGCTGCGGGTCGACAGGGCGGCGGACAGGTCCAGCCCCTCGCGGTCAGAGATCCAGCGCAGGAACGACCGCACCCCGGACATGCGCCGCGCCAGCGACCGCGCGCCCAGACCCCGGCCGCGTTCGGACGCGGCGAATGCGCGCATGTCGGCCTGGCGCAGGCGGGCCAGGGCCGCGGGGGGGACGGGTTCGCCCCAGTGGGCCGCGATGAACTGCAGGAACGCGACCAGGTCGGCGCGATAGGCGGTCACCGTATGGTCGGACCGGTCGCGGGCCGCGGCCTCGGTCTCCAGCCAGCGGTGCAGGGCGTCGGCCGTGGCCGGGGCCATCATCCGGGCAACCGCGCCAGCAGGGCCATGCGGAACACCTGGCCGAAGAACCGCAGCAGGTCGGTGCCATGCGCGGGCATGAACCGCGTCGGATCGCTGCTGCCCATCAGCAGTACCGTGCGCGGCCGCGCCGGACCCAGGTCCAGGGGCAGCAATGCCTCGGACGCGATGGTGCGGCCATGCAGGGGGCGGGTCACCACCAGGGCCGCGCGCAGCACGATGTCGTCGCCGCGCGGCGCCCGCCGCCCGGCGGTCAGGATGCGGTCGATGGTGCCGTGGGGGACCGCCACCGCATCGCGCGGCAGGTCCAGAGCAGGATCGTCCTCGACCACCAGGCGCAGCGTCTCGATGCGCAGCAAGGGGGCGATGTCGGTCTGCAGGGCGGCGATGAAGTCGGCCAGGTCGGCCGTCTCCAGGAGGCCCAGAACGGCACGGTGGATCACCGCCATGCCGGACTGGTTGTCATACGCGGCGGCGATCACGCTTTCATGCGTGGATTCCAGCCGGTCCAGCCGGGTTTCCAGCGCCTGCATCGCGCGGCCGCGGATGTCGATGACATTGTCGCCGACCTCGGCCTCGCGTGCGGCGACCAGGGCCCGCATCAGGTCCCGGTCGGCCAGGATCGCGCCCGGATCGGCCAGCAGCCGGTCGCGGGTTTCAGGGTCCAGCGCGTCGGTCATGCGGGTCTCTCCGGGGGGCGCGGATCAGAGGATCTTCTGGCCGGTCTGGGCCCAGTCCGCGTTGAACTGTGCCAGACCCTTGTCGGTCAGGATGTGGTTCGCCATCGACTTGATGACCGAGGGCGGCGCGGTGATCACGTCGGCGCCGATCTTGGCCGCGTCCACGATGTGGTTCACCGTGCGGATCGATGCCGCCAGGATCTCGGTCTCGTAGCCGTAGTTGTCATAGATCTCGCGGATGTCGGCGATCAGGTCCATGCCGTCCAGGTGGATGTCGTCCAGGCGCCCGATGAACGGGCTGATGAAGGTCGCACCCGCCTTGGCGGCCAGGATCGCCTGCGCCGGGCTGAAGCACAGCGTAACGTTCAGCTTGTGGCCCTCGTCCGACAGCACGCGGCAGGCCTTGAGGCCGTCCCAGGTCAGCGGCACCTTGATGCAGACGTTCGGCGCGATCTTGGCCAGGTGGCGGCCTTCGGCGATCATGTCGTCGGCCTTCTCGGCCACGACCTCGGCGCTGACGGGACCCTCGACCATGGCGCAGATCTCGGCCGTGACCTCGGCGATGGCGCGGCCGGATTTCAGGATCAGCGACGGGTTGGTGGTGACGCCATCGACCATGCCCAGGTCGTTCAGCTCCTTGATCGCGGCGATATCGGCGGTGTCGACAAAGAATTTCATGGCGCGTCTCCTCAGGGTGCGTTTGTCTGGGTGATACTGCAGATGGGGGCGGGCGGGAAGGGGCACAACCCATGCGGGGGCTTGCAACCGACGCGCGGCCCCGTCTTTATCGCGCCATCATGACCCCGCCCGAATTCTTTCCCCCCCGCGCCCGCATCGCGGTGCTGACCGCCGAGACGGTCGGCGTGCTGGACTATCTGGCACCCGACGAGGGCGTGCGCCAGGGACAGCTGGTGCTGGTGCCCCTGGGGCCGCGCCGGGTGCTTGGGCTGGTCTGGGGGCCGGGCAAGGGCGATTTCGACCTGGCCAAGCTGCGCGCCGTCGCCCGCGTGCTGGACGCACAGCCCTTCGACGCGCGGTTCCTGGATTTTCTGACACGGGCGGCGGAATACACGCTGACGCCGCTGCCGCTGATGCTGCGCATGGCCACGCGCGCGCCCGACATCGACCAGCCGCCGGCCGCACGGCGGATCATCGTGCCCGGATCGGGCCAGCCCGGTCGCGCGACCGAGGCGCGGACCCGCGTGCTGCAGGTCATGGCCGATCACGGCGGGGCCAGCTTTGCGGCATCGGAACTGGCACAGCTGGCGGGCGTCGGCACGTCGGTGGTCAAGGGCCTGGTCGCCAGCGGTGCCCTGGCCGAGATCGAGGCACCGCGCGATCTGCCCTATCCCACGCTGGACCCCACGCGGCCGGGCAAGCCCCTGGCCCCCGATCAGCAGGCGGCGTCCGACACGCTGCGTGGCGCGATCCGGGCGGGCGGTTACGGCACCACGCTGCTGCGCGGGGTCACCGGGTCGGGCAAGACCGAGGTGTATCTGGAGGCCGTGGCGGAATGCCTGGCGCAGGGGCGGCAGGCGCTGGTCCTGTTGCCGGAAATCGCGTTGTCGGCCGAGTTCCTGGACCGGGTCGAGGCGCGGTTCGGCGCGCGGCCCGGCGAATGGCACAGCGGCATCACCCGTACCGAACGCCGCCGGCTGTGGCACATGGCCGGACGCGGTCAGGTCGGGCTGGTCGTGGGCGCGCGTTCGGCGCTGTTCCTGCCCTTTGCCGATCTGGGCCTGATCGTCGTCGATGAGGAGCATGACGGCAGCTACAAGCAGGAGGACGTCGTCTATTACAGCGCCCGCGACATGGCGGTGCTGCGCGCCTCCATCAACCGCGCGCAGGTGGTGCTGGCCTCGGCCACGCCGTCTCTGGAAAGCTGGGTGAACGCTGCGACCGGGAAATACGCGCGCCTGGACCTGCGGTCCCGCTATGGCGAGGCCGAGCTGCCGCAGATGGCCGCCATCGACCTGCGCGCCGAGGCGATGGAGCAGGGGCGCTGGATCTCTCCGACGCTGGCGCAGGCGGTGACCGACCGGCTGGCCAAGGGGGAACAGTCCCTGATCTTCCTGAACCGGCGCGGGTTTGCGCCGGTCACCGTCTGCCGCGCCTGCGGCGAGCAGATCGGGTGCCATCAATGCGATGCGCGGATGGTGGAACACCGGTTCCAGAACCGCCTGGTCTGCCACCAATGCGGAGAGACGCAGCCCATCCCCACCGCCTGTCCCAGCTGCGGGGTCGAGGGAAAGCTGGCGCCCATCGGCCCCGGCGTCGAGCGCATCGCCGAGGAGGTCGCGGCGCGGTTCCCCGATGCCAAGGCCACCGTGCTGTCCTCGGACCTGTTCCATTCCGCCCGCGCGCTCAAGGAGACCATCGCCCAGATCTCCGAAGGCGACACGGACATCATCATCGGCACGCAGATCGTGGCCAAGGGGCACAACTTTCCCCGCCTGACGCTGGTCGGCGTGGTCGATGCCGATCTGGGCCTGCAGGGGGCCGATCTGCGCGCGGCGGAACGCAGCTTTCAGCTGATGCGCCAGGTGGCCGGGCGGGCCGGGCGGCAGTCGGGGGCGGCGCCGGGGGTTGCGCTTCTGCAGACGCACCAGCCCGACCACGCGGTGATCCGGGCGATCCTGTCAGGCCAGGACGAGACGTTCTGGGATGCCGAGGCCGCGGGCCGTCAGGCGGCGGGCATGCCGCCCTTCGGCAGACTGGCGGGGATCATCCTGTCCCATCCGGACCTGGGCACGGTTGCCGATTTCGCGCGCCATCTGGCCGGTCTGGCCACCCCCCTGGCCGAGGTCGGGGCCGAACTGTGGGGGCCGGCGCCTGCGCCCATCGCGCGGGTGCGGGGACGCCACCGCATGCGCATGCTGATCCGCGCGCCGCGTCAGGCGCCGCTGCAGGCGGCGATCGCCGATTGGCTGGCGGGGGTCAAGCTGCCCACGAACATGCGCCTGTCCGTGGACATCGACCCGCAAAGCTTTCTGTGATCAGTTCTTCAGCACGATGCAGCGCCCGCCAAGCGACTTGAACCGGTTGCAGAACCGCGTGGCCTCGTCGCGTGACGAATAGCCGACCTGCGCGGTGAAGACGGCGCGCGGCATGCTGTTCAGCCGCTTGCGGACATAGCCCACCCGCGCCCCGTCGGTCAGGATCGGCCGCAGGGTGCGGTTCAGCCGCGCGACCTGCTGGGCCGCGCCCGCCTGGCTGGGATGGCTGGCCACGACCACGCCCCAGGGCATCGCCGGGGGCTGGGTGTTGAACTCGCGCAGCGACCGCTCGCCGGCCATCCGCTCGCAGGCCGGGCGAAAGGCCTGGTCGTCGGCCAGGGCCAGCTTGACCTCCTGCTGGGGCGGGGGGTTGTCGCGCCAGCGATGCGCGCTGAACCCGGTGATCGATTCGACATAGTCGACCGTCTCATAGGGCAGGGTCGTGGCCTGCGCGATGAACCGCGCAGCGCGGTTCTCTCCGCCGTTATAGGCGACGGCGGCCAGGCCGATATTGCCGAACCGGTCGCGCAGCTGGCCCAGATACCACGCGGCCTTGGAAATGGCCTGGGCCGGGTTGAACGGATCGTCCAGCCAATACAGATCGGCCGTGCCCGGCATGAATTGCGCGATGCCAAGCGCGCCCGCCGGGCTGACGGCAGAGGGTTCGAACCGGCTCTCCTTCCACAGCAGGCGCGCCAGGAAGGCCGGGTCCAGCCCGTGATCGGCGGCATTGCGCTCGATCAGCTTGCAGACATCCGCGGCATAGCTGTCGCGCGCGATGCAGTCGCGCCCGTCATCGCTGCAGCGCAGGTCTTCGGACGTGCGGGGCGGGGGCAGGCCGTGGGCGGCGTCGATGGCGGGGCGCGCGGATAGGGGCGCGGCCACGCAGAACAGCGCCACGAGGGCGGCACCAAGATGTCTGAAAAGGGTCATCATCGCGACGGGCCGTTCATCTGCCCGCGCCCGGTGCGCGGGCGGATGATCACTTGGACTTCTTCGACTTGGATTTCTTGGCGGGCTTGGTCTCGGCCGACTTCGCCTTTGCGGGCTTGTCTTTGCCGTCCTTGGCGGGCTTGGCGCTTTTGCGCGCGGCCTTGGCCTCGGGGCTCTCGGCCTGACGTTCGGCCTTGCGGGCGGCGCGGCGCGCGGTCTTGGCGGCCTCCTTCTCGGCGGCCTTGGCGGCTTTGGCCTCGGCCTTCTGGGCCTGCTTGGCGGCCTGGCGCTCCGCCTTGCGGGCGGCCTTGGCTTCTTCCTTCTCGACGGCCTTGGCGGCATCTTTCTGGGCCTTGCGGGCCGCCTGCTTGGCGGATTTCTGCGCCTTGTCGTCGCCTGCAGTCGCGGTGGTCGCGGGCTCTGTCACGGCGTCGGCCGGGGCGGGCGCGGCCTTTGCACCGCGCTTGGGAATCCGGTGCGGTTCGGTCCGCAGGTCCGTCTTGCGCGTCTCGGCGGACTTGCGGTCGGCGGGGGTGCGCGGCACGGTCGCCTGCTTGCGCTTGGCGGTCGCGGGCTTGGCACCGGCAGGTTTGGCCGCCGCCTTGGCCGCCGTCGGCGCGGCGGAGGGGGTGCCGGGCGCGGCAAGACGGCGCTTGCGGCGTTCCATGTCGGTCCGGCGCAGGGCCGCGCGCAGCATCTCGGCCGGGGCCGGGTCGCCCTCGGCGGTCGTCGCCTCGGCCCGCGCGGCGCGCAGCGCATCGATCAGCGTCAGCAACGCCGCATCGTCCAGCGCCCCAAGCGCGGGATGGCGGCTCTGTTCGGCCAGCGTCAGTTGATCGGGGTTGAGCAGTTCCTGTTCGCGCTTGGCATAATTCGGCATTCGCGGGACCCTTGGCGGACGGATGATGTGTTCGGCAGGACTGTGCGCAGGAATCGGCGCGTTTGCAATTGGAAAGGGCCCCGGTCGCAACCGGAGCCCCCTGATCTTTTCGCAGGCGTGGCCGCCCCGTTACCGGGAGGGCACGGCGCTTTCGACCGGAGAGACGAAGCCCGCATCCGTGGCGAACGGATCGCTGACCAGCGACGGCTGGACCGAGGTCGCGGCCGGCACCGCCGTCATTGCGGCATAGGGATCGGTGAACCCCGTCGGCACGGCAGATTCGACCGGCGCGGATGCGACCATCGCGGTCTGCATCGGCGCGGATGCGACCTGCGCGGTCGCGGCCGGGTCGGCCGTCGGCTGCACCGCGGCGGCGGGCACGACATAGCCTTCGGGCGTTTCCTGCATCGGGCCTTCCATCGCGACGCTTTCGGCCTGCGAACGGACGATCACCTCGGTTCCCGTGGGGATCTGTTCGAACAGGTCGATGACGTCCTGGTTGAACATCCGGATGCAGCCCGCCGACGTGGCCTTGCCGATGGACGAGGGGTCCAGCGTGCCGTGGATGCGGTAATAGGTGTCGACGCTGCCCTGGTACAGGTACAGCGCGCGTGACCCCAGGGGGTTCTGCATGCCGCCGGGCAGGCCGCCCGCGAACTGGCCGTAAAGCTGGGGTTCGGTCCGCAGCATGTTGTCGGTCGGGCGCCAGCTGGGCCAGGCCGCCTTGCGCGCGATCGTGGCGCGACCTTCGAAGGTCAGGCCCGCGCGCCCCACCGCCACGCCGTACCGCATCGCCTGGCCGCCGGGCTGCACGTGATAGAGGACGCGTGCATAGGGGTCGACGACGATGGTGCCGGGGGCCTCGGTGCCGTTATAGGACACCAGCTGGCGGGTGTTGCGGTCGTTCAAATAGGCAGCGCGGACGGCCGCGATGGGAATCGGCTCTCCGTCCGGGCCGCGGTCGGTGCGGGCCTTGTAGATCTCGGGGATCTCGACCGGCTGCTGGGCGGTGGGGGTCGTGGTCTCTTGCGAGGGACCGCAGGCCGCCAGCCCCAGGGCCAGCGCCGCGAAAAGGGAAGCGAGGCGCATCGTTGCTTGTTCCTTGTTCATCGTCGGTCGCGCCGGCAGAGGCGGTTCCGAGGCAGCATCTGTTCTGTTGCGCCGCAGGGCGGGCGCGATTCGCATGTTCTTCCATGAGGCCGCCCGCCGATCCGCGTCAACCCCGAGCCACCCTCGACGGGGTCCGTGCCGCGTCTGCGCCCGATCTCTGTGGCGCTACGGCGTCAGGTGGATCACCTTTATGCGCCTAATGAACAACTTGGCGTGTCTTCGGGTTTCATGTGCAGGCGAAAACTTTGCGGCGATCGGGCGGGCGCCGGCGTTGCGGGTTCGCGGGTGCCCGCCTAGGCTGACCGCGATGCCCGCCGCAGGAAAGGCCGATCCGTGACCCCTTCGACAGACCCGACCACCGTCCCCGCCCGGACCGGCGCGCTGGCGCCGCTGGGCTATCGCGACTTTCGCCTGCTGTGGAGCGCGACGCTGGTGTCGAATTTCGGCGGCCTGGTGCAGGCCGTGGGCGCGGCCTGGCTGATGACCCAGCTGACCGACAGCGCCACGCTGATCGCGCTGGTGCAGGCCTCGAACACGCTGCCGATCATGCTTCTGGCGATCGGGGCGGGGGCGCTGGCCGACATCTTTGACCGCAAGACGTTGCTGATGGGCGCGCTCATCTTCATGGCGGTGGTGTCGCTGGCCCTGGCCGCGGTGGCCTGGACGGGGGGGCTGACGCCATGGCTGCTGCTGGGCTTCACCTTCCTGCTGGGGGCGGGGCAGGCGGTTTATAACCCGCCCTGGCAGGCCAGCATGGGCGATCTGGTCGACCGGAAGGACCTGCCCGCGGCGGTCAGCCTGAATTCCGTGGGCTTCAACCTGATGCGCAGCGTGGGGCCCGCGGCGGGCGGCCTGATCGTGGCCACGCTGGGCGCGTCGGCTGCCTTTGCGGTCAACGCCATCAGCTATCTGCCGCTGCTAGGGGCGATGTCGCAATGGAAGCCCAAGCTGGCGCCGCGCATCACCACGCCAGAGCCGTTCATGGCCGCGATGGGGGCAGGCCTGCGCTATGTCGCGCTGTCGCCCAACCTGCTGCGGGTGATGTCGCGGGGCGCGCTATTCGGCTTTGCCGCCATCGCCGTGCTGGCGCTGCTGCCGCTGGTCGCCAAGAGCCACCCCGAGGGGGGGTCGCTGCTGTTTGGCGGCCTGCTGGGATGCTATGGCGTCGGCGCGATCGGCGGGGCGCTGCTGAACCCTCGCATCCGCGCCCGGCTGAACAACGAGAACGTCGTGCGCATGGCCTTTGCGGGCTTTGCGGTCTCGGCCCTGGTCCTGGGCCAGACCCAGTCGGTCTGGCTGCACGCGGCGGCGATGCTGCCTGCGGGGGCGTCCTGGGTGCTGGCGCTGTCGCTGTTCAACGTGACGGTGCAGCTGTCCACGCCGCGCTGGGTCGTGGCCCGCGCGTTGGCGCTGTACCAGATGGCGACCTTCGGCGGCATGGCGGCGGGCGCCTGGATCTGGGGCATGGTGGCGGGCACGCAGGGCCTTGATGCGGCGCTGACGGCCGCCGGGGGCGTGCTGCTGCTGGGGGCCGCGATCGGGTTCTGGCTGCGGGCGCCCGAATTCGGGGCGGTCGATCTGGACCCGGTGAACCGCTTCCGCGAGCCCGCGCTGATGCTGGACCTGCGGGGGCGGTCGGGGCCGATCATGGTGATGGTCGATTACCGCATCGACCAGGCCGATGTGCCGGAATTCCTGCGCCTGATGCAGCGGCGGCGCAACATCCGCAGGCGGGACGGGGCGCGCAACTGGTCGCTGCTGCGCGACCTGGAGCATCCCGACCAGTGGAGCGAAAGCTATCACATCGCGACCTGGGACGAATATGTCCGCCACAACCTGCGCCGCACCAAGTCGGATGCCGAGGTCGCGGTGGCCCTGCGCGCGCTGCACCAGGGCGACACCGACCCGCTGGTCCACCGCATGATCGAGCGTCACACTGTCGGTCCCCAGGACGACGTACCCCTGGTGGGCAAGATCGAGATCCCCTGACGGATCGTTTCCCTCTCGCCCGCACGCGCGGGTTGTGCCAGATCTGGGGCGACCCGTGGCACGAAAGGGCCGGCCGATGATCAGACTTGTCCTGTTCCTGGCGTTGATGCTGCCCGCCGCGGTGCAGGCCGGGCCCTGGCCGCGCGAGGCTGGGCGGACCTTCCTGTCGCTGTCGGGGGAACGCAATCGCGCGGACAGCAGCTATGCCTCGGCCTATGCCGAATACGGGCTGACGCCGCGCACTACGCTGGGGATGGAACTGGGCCGCGCCGACCAGGCGGAGACCAGCGCCATCCTGTAGCTGCAGCGCGCGCTGGACGACGGTCAGGGGCCGAACCGCTTTGCGATGCAATCGGGCGCGGGGGTGATCCGGCGGGACGACCTTACCCTGCCGGTGGTCCAGGGCGCGCTGTCCTGGGGGCGCGGTTTCGACCGGGGCTGGATCACCGCGCAGGTGCTGGCCAAGATGACCGGCAGCGCGCCGGACCCGCGCGCGCCCATGCGCCCGTCCTTTGCCGCCAGCTTCCTGACCGCCAAACGGGTGATCAAGACCGATGTGACCCTGGGCCTGCGTCCGCGTGACGGGCTGATGGTCATCAACAGCCTGTGGCTGGAGCACCACCAGGACGAGGAATATTCCGCCCGTCTGATGTCGTCGCTGGTCTTCGACGTGCCCGGCCCGGTCAAGGTGGAACTGGGCATGGTCAATCCCCTGTCCGGCCCGTCCGAACAGGCCGTCCGGCTGGGCACCTGGCTGGAGTTCTGAAACCTACAGCCGGTCGCGCCAGCGGTTCACCAGGGGATAGCGGCGGTCCAGCCAGAAGGCGCGGGTCGAGATGCGCGGCCCCGGTGCGGCCTGATACCGCTTCCATTCGCTGACATAGAGCAGCTTTTCCACCTGCCGCACCGTGTCCGCATCGAACCCCCGCGCGACCAGGTCGGCCAGCGACAGATCCTGTTCCACCAGCCCGTCCAGGATCGCGTCCAGAACCTCATAGGGCGGCAGGCTGTCGTCGTCGCGCTGGTCGGGGCGCAGTTCGGCCGACGGCGGCTTGGTGATGATCCGCTGGGGGATCACCTCTCCGGGCGCGCCCATCATCCAGTCGCGATGGTTGGCGTTCCGCCAGCGGCAGGTCTCGAACACCCGCGTCTTGTAGAGGTCCTTGATCGGGTTATAGCCGCCCGCCATGTCGCCATAGATGGTGGCATAGCCCACCGCGACCTCGGACTTGTTGCCGGTGGTCAGCAGCATCTCGTTGAACTTGTTGGACAGCGCCATCAGCATCACGCCGCGCAGGCGGGACTGGATGTTCTCCTCGGTGATGTCGGGCTGGGTGCCCTCCATCAGATGCGCCAGTGCGCCGCCCACCGCGTCGCGCGCCCCATCGATGCGCACGGTGTCCAGCCGCGCGCCAAGCCGCGTCGCGCAATCGGCCGCGTCCTCCAGGCTGGCTTGGGAGGTGTATTCCGACGGCAGCATCATGCAGCGCACGTTTTCCGGCCCGATCGCGTCGCAGGCGATGGTGGCGACCAGCGCGCTGTCGATGCCCCCCGACATGCCCAGCAGCACCTTGCGGAACCCCGACTTGCGCAGATAGTCGCGCAGGCCCAGCATCATCGCATGGTAATCCTGCTCCCACGCGTCGGGTTGGGGCGCCATCAGGCCCGGTTCGGCCTGCCAGCCATCGGGGCCGTGGGTAAAGTCGACATGCACCACCGCCTCCTGAAAGGCGGGCAGCTGCACGACCTTGTGGCCGCCGGGGTTCAGCACGAAGCTTGCCCCGTCATAAAGCTGGTCGTCCTGTCCGCCGACCATGTTCACATAGACCAAGGGCAGGCCCGTCTCGACCACGCGGCCGACCATGTGGCCCATGCGCAGGTCCAGCTTGTCGCGGTGATAGGGGCTGCCGTTCGGCACGACCAGGATCTCGGCCCCGGTCTCGGCCAGGGTCTCGGCCACGTCCGGGTACCAGCTGTCCTCGCAGATCGGGCTGCCGATGCGGGCCGCGCCGACCGGATAGGGGCCGCTGATCGGGCCGCTGTCGAACAGGCGCAATTCGTCGAACAGCTGCTTGTAGGGCAGGTGATGCTTCAGCACGCGCGCCACCAGCGCCCCGTCCCGGAACACCCACCATGCGTTGTAAAGACGGCCGCCGTCGCGCCACGGCCCGCCGATGCCGATGGCGGGACCGCCCGTCAGCGACATGCCAAGCGCCATGATCGCGTCCTCGGCCTGGGCGGTGAAGGCGGGCTTCAGCACCAGGTCCTGGGTCTGGTATCCGGTGATGAACATCTCTGGCAGGGCCAGCATGTCGGCGCCTGCATCGCGCGCCTGTTCCCAGGCATCGCGCGCGCGGGCGGCATTGCCGTCCAGGTCGCCCACGGTGGCGTTCAGCTGCCCGATGGTCAGGCGGAAACGGTCGGTCATCACGGGCACCCCGGTTGTGTGGCCCCTTGGATAGAGGATCGCCCGGCCAAGGAAAAGTCGGCCTTTGCGCATGGGTGCCTTCCGGGGTAAACCTGCGGCAAAACACCGTAAGGGGCGACAGGCGATGAAAGCGGCAATCGGAACGGCCTTGGCATTGGCGATCTGGGCAGGCCCTGCGGCCGCCCAGGTCATCACCAAGCAGTACGACGATGGCGGCGTCTACGAAGGCACCTTCCGCAACGGGCTGCAGCACGGCCAGGGCAGCTATGTCCTGCCCAACGGCTATCGCTACGAGGGGGACTGGGTCGAGGGCCAGATCATGGGCCAGGGCCGCGCCGCGTTTCCCAACGGGTCCGTCTATGAGGGCCAGTTCGCGGGCGGCAAGCCGCATGGCCAGGGCAAGATCACCTATGCCGACGGCGGCACCTACGAAGGCGCCTGGGCCGAGGGAGAGATCACCGGGCAGGGCGTCGCCCGCTATGCCAACGGGTCCGTCTACGAGGGTCAGTTCGTCAGCGGCCTGCATCAGGGGCGCGGCGTGCTGACCCAGGCCAACGGCTATCGCTACGAGGGCGACTGGAACGCCGGCGTCAAGGAGGGGCAGGGCAAGATCACCTATCCCGACGGCGCCACCTATGAGGGCGCGATGCTGGCCGGCCAGCGCGCGGGCCAGGGCAAGCTGGTGATGTCGGACGGGCTGACCTACGAGGGGGTCTGGGCAGCGGGCCAGATGTCCGGGTCGGGGGTGCTGGTCCAGCCGACGGGCGATCGGTACGATGGCCAGATGCAGGGCGGGCGCCGGCAGGGCAAGGGTGTCGCGACCTATGCCAACGGCGACGTCTATGACGGCGATTTCGCCGATGACCGCCGCCACGGCCAGGGCACGTTCACCGGCGCGGACGGCTACGTCTATGTCGGCGAATGGTCCGAAGGCCGCATGGAGGGCCGCGGCCAGATCACCTATCCCGACGGGTCCGTCTATCTGGGCCAGATGCGCGCCGACCGGCCCGACGGCACCGGCAAGATCACCTATGCCGACGGCTCGACCTATGAGGGCCAGTGGTCCGAGGGCGTGATCGAGGGCGAGGGCAAGGCCAGCTATGCCAACGGCATGGTCTATGAGGGGGGCTTTCGCAACGCGCGCAACGACGGGCAGGGGCGCATGTCCTATCCCGACGGCTATGTCTATTCCGGTGCCTGGAAGGACGGCCAGCGCCACGGCGAGGGGCAGGCCACCTATCCCGACGGCACGGTCTATACCGGCAGCTTCGTGGACGGGCTGCGCGAGGGCCAGGGCCGCCTGACCACGCCCGACGGGTTCATCTATGAAGGCGGCTGGAAGGCGGGAGAGATCGACGGCACCGGCGTCGCGACCTATGGCAACGGCGACCGGTACGAGGGCACCTTTGCCGCGGGCAAGCGCCAGGGGCAGGGCGTCATGCGCTATGCCACCGGCCAGATCGCGTCGGGCGAATGGCAGGACAACCGCCTGATCGAGGCCGACCAGGGATCGACCGACATGGCCCCCACCGAAGACGCGCCCGACCTGCCGGCCGAGGCCCCGTGACCGCGTTCCGCCGCGCCACCGCGGCCGACCTGCCCGCGATCCTTGCCCTGCTGGCCGACGATCCGCTAGGCGCAGGGCGAGAGGACCCGGCTGATGCCGCGCGGTATCGTGCGGCCTTCGACCTGATCGACGCCGATCCGGCGCAGCTGCTGGCCGTGGCGCAGGACGGGGACCGGGTAGTCGGCACCCTGCAACTGACCTTCATCCCGGGGCTGGCGCGCAGCGGCGCACTGCGTGGCCAGATCGAGGCGGTGCGCGTCGCCCGCAGCCACCGTGGCGCGGGCCTGGGCCGGGCGATGATGGACTGGGCCATCGCGGAATGCCGGGCACGGGGCTGCGCGCTGGTGCAGCTGACGACGGACCGGTCACGCAAGGATGCGCACCGGTTCTATGACGGGCTGGGCTTCGTCCCGTCGCATGTCGGATACAAGCTGGCGCTGGACTAGCGGGCGTCGTCGTTCGAAAACAGGCCGGTCAGCGCGCGGCTGACCAGGTTTCCGACCTTGGGCCGGGGCTGGGACAGGAACGGCAGCGGGCGGCACACCTCCATCGCGGCGATGCCCACGCGGGCGGTCAGCGCGCCGTTCACCAACCCTTCGCCGAAACGGCGCGACAGCTTGGCCAAAATGCCGCCCCCCGCCATCGTGTGGATTAGGTCGTCCCCGGCCGCCACCGCGCCGGTGGCGATCAGATGCGTCATCACCGTCCGCGCCAGGCGCCAGCCGCCGACGGCACCGGCGCGCCCGCCATAGATCTCGGCCATGCGGCGGATCATGCGCAGGTTCGCGGCCAGGGCGGCCGCCACGTCGGCCAGGGCCAGCGGGACCAGCGCGGTCGTCGCGGCGACCGTCCGGGCGGCGGCCTCGATCTCGCGGCGCGCCTGCTGGTCCAGCCCGGCCAGCAGCTCCGTCTCGGCCAGGGTCAGCAGGGCCTGGGCGTCAAAGGTCTCGGCCCGGCGGTCGGCCAGGCGCTGACGCTGCCACTCCATCTCGGGGCGCTTGGCATAGAGGGCGACCAGGCCGTCGGCGACCGCCTTGGCCTGATCCAGGCTTTCGGCGGCCAGGGCGGCACCGGCCTGCCGCTGCAGCGCGTCGATCCTGGCCATCCGCCGCCATGCCCGCCATTCCCGCAGCGCCATCCCCAGGGCCGCGATGGTGAAGACCGCGAACAGCGTGACGGCGATCCAGCCCAGCAGCGGATAGCGGGTCATCAGCCCGTCGATGAAATCCAGCGCCATCACGCCCAGAAGGAAGGTGAACAGCGCCGCCCCGGCATTGATGAACAGCCGCGTCAGCCGCGATGGCGGGCGCCCGACCAGCCGGGCCACCATCTGCATGGTGCGCGGCTGGGGCAGCGGGGCGTCGCTGATGTCGATGGCAGGGGCATCGGCGGGGCTTGGGGCATCGTCCGCGCGGGTTTCCGTGCGGGGCGGCCGCGGCCGGGTGCCCGTATCGTCGTCCAGGGGCATCAGGACCGGGCCGCGCGGGCGTTTGGGGGCGTCTGTCACAGGCGGTCTCCGATCAGGAATTCGGCCGCGCGGTCCAGCCGGATGTGGGGCGGGCCGTCGCCCGGACGCGTGGTCAGGGGGGCGGGGGCAAAGTTCATGATCGCGTAATCGGCATCCAGCCACGCCTGCGCGCCCTGCCGTGCGGGATGCAGCAGCACCGCGGGGTCGGTGGGGAGTTCGCCCGGAAAGAACGCGGCCTGCCGCCCGTCCAGCAGGCGTCCGCGCACGGCGGGCAGGTCGCCGTCGGGCTGGGCGATCATGTCCTCGGTCGTGGCGCGCAGGGCGGCGATGGCCATCGCCTCGGTCCGGGCGCCCTGGAAATCGGCGCGGTCGCGGGCCTCGCGCAGCATGGCGGACAGGATCGCGGTCAGGCGGTTGTGCTGGGTGTGATGCAGGTGGTCGGCCTTGGTCGCGGCGAACAGGATGCGTTCGACCCGCCGCGTGCCCAGAAGCTGGCCCAGCCAGCCTGCGCGGCCGGGGCGGAAGGCCGACAGGATGTCTGCCATGGCGCGGCGCATGTCCTCGACCGCCTGGGGGCCCTGATGGATCGCGCCCAGGATGTCGACCAGCACCACCTGGCGGTCGATGCGGGCAAAGTGGTCGCGAAAGAAGGGCCGGATCACCCGCGACTTGTAGGCATCGAACCGACGGCGGAATTCGCGGCCAAGCCGCGTGGCCTGCAGGTCGGGCGGCAGGGGCGCAAAGGTCAGGGCGGGCGATCCCGCCAGCTCTCCGGGGATCAGGAACCGGCCGGGCGTGCAGTCCGACCAGCCCGCGTCGCGCGCCGCGTTCAGATGCGCGGTATAGATGTCGGCCAGCTGCTGGGCCTGCGGTTCGGTGAAGCCGTCATCGCGGGGCAGCGCCTGCAGCGCGGTCAGGAACCGGTCGGCGCCGGGGCGGCCCGCGATGCGGTCCAGCACCTCGGTCGACCATTGCGCAAAGTCGCGTTCCATCAGGCGCAGGTCCAGCAGCCATTCGCCGGGATAATCGACGATGTCCACGTGCAAGTTGCGCGCGCCGCGCAGCCCCCCGAACATGCCGCCGCCCTGCAGGCGCAGCGACAGGCGCAGCTGGCTGACGTGACGCGTGCCGTCGGGCCAGTGCGGATCGGGGCCGGTCAGCGCGGCCAGGTGGCGTTCGAAGTCGAAGCGGGGGATGGTGTCGTCGGGCTGGGGCTGCAACCACACCGCCTTGAGCCGCCCGTCGGCGGCAGCGCGCAGCGACGACATGCGCCCGCGTTCCAGAAGGTTCGCCACCAGCGAGGTGATGAACACCGTCTTGCCGGCCCGCGACAGGCCCGTCACGCCGATGCGGATCACCGGATCGGACAGGCCCAGCCCCTCCATCACGTCGCTGCGGATACCCATGTCTGCCCCTGTTCGTTTCGCGACACCCAACGCCGCGGGTGCAAGATAGGTCCGCGGAGGCGCGATGTGTAGCGGCGCGATTGTGCCCGGTGCCCCGGCGGCGCTAGAAGGCGGGCATGACGGATGCCCTGCCCATCGACGACGCCCTGCCTGCGCTGTGCGCGGCGATCCGCAGCCACGGCCGCGCGGTGCTGGTGGCCCCGCCCGGCGCGGGCAAGACGACGCGGGTGCCGCTGGCGCTGATGGATCAGGTCGCGGGCCGCATCCTGATGCTGGAGCCGCGCCGCCTGGCCGCGCGCGCCGCGGCCGAGCGCCTGGCGCAGTCCTTGGGCGAGGCCGTGGGCGGGCGGGTCGGATACCGGATGCGCGGGGAATCGGTTCGGGGCAGCCGCATCGAGGTGGTGACCGAGGGCATCCTGACGCGGATGATCCAGATCGATCCCGCGCTGGAGGGCGTGGGCTGTGTGATCTTCGACGAGTTCCACGAGCGCAGCCTGAACGCCGATCTGGGGCTGGCCCTGGTCTGGGAGGCGCGGGGCGCCCTGCGCGAGGATCTGGCGGTTCTGGTGATGTCCGCCACCTTGGACGCGGGGCCGGTGGCGGCGATGCTGGACGACGCACCCGTGGTGACGTCCGAGGGGCGGGCCTTTCCGGTCGAGACGCGCTGGCTGGGCCGGCCCCTGCCAGCGGGCGGGCGGTTGGCGGACGATGCCGCGCGTCTGATCGCAAGGGCCGCGGACGAGACGCGCGAGACGGGCGGCACGATCCTGGCCTTTCTGCCCGGAGAGGGAGAGATCCGCCGCGTGACGGCGGCCTTGTCGGGGACGGGCTGCGAGGTGCTGCCCCTGTATGGCGCGCTGCCGGCCGCGGCGCAGCGCGCGGCGCTGGCCCCGCCGGGAGCCGTGCGGCGGATCGTTCTGGCCACGGCCATTGCCGAGACGTCGCTGACAATCCCCGGCGTGCGGGTGGTGGTGGATGCGGGGCGCGCGCGCCGGGCGCGGTTCGATCCGGGCAGCGGCATGTCGCGGCTTGTGACCGAGCGGGTCAGCCGCGCCGAGGCCGAGCAGCGGCGCGGCCGGGCGGGGCGGGTGGCACCGGGCATCTGCTATCGCATGTGGGCACGGGCCGAGGAGGGGGTGCTGCCGGCTTTCGCGCCACCCGAGATCGCCGTGGCCGACCTGACCGGGCTGGCGCTGGAACTGGCCGTCTGGGGGGCGGGGGCCGCCGATCTGGCGTTCCTGACGCCGCCGCCGGACGCCGCACTGACCGAGGCGCGGGCGCTGCTTGCCGATCTGGGCGCGCTGGATGCGGAGGGGCGGATCACGGCGCATGGCCGGGTGCTGGCACGGCTGCCGCTGCATCCGCGTCTGGCGCATATGCTGGCGCTGGCGGGGCCGGCTGCCGCCGATCTGGCGGCGCTGCTGTCGGACCGCGACCCGCTGCGCGGGGCGGGGGCCGATCTGGAGCATCGGCTGCGCGCAATCCGCGATCCGGGGGCACGTGCGGCATTCGAGGTGAACCGGCAGGGCATCGAGAGGATCAGGGCCGAGGCCAAGCGGTTGCGGCGGCTGGTTGCGTCCCGCGACGGCGGGGGGGACGATGTCCCCCCCGCACCCCCCCTGTCGGCCCTGTCGGCGGGCGGCATGGCCTCGCTGGCCTATCCCGACCGGATCGGGCTGCGTCGCAAGGGTGACGAGGCACGGTTCGTGCTGTCGGGCGGCAAGGGTGCGGTGCTGGCATCGGAGGACAGCTTGGCAGTGCAACGGACGATCGTGGCGCTGGATCTGGACGGGGATCAGCGCGAGGCGCGCATCAGGCTGGCCGCGCGACTGGACGAGGCTGATCTGCGCGCGCTGCATGGCGACAGGATCGGCCAGCAGGCCCTGTGCGAATGGTCGCGCCGCGAGGGTCGCGTCATCGCCCGCCTGCAGGAGCGGCTGGGCGCGCTGGTGCTGTCGGACCGGCCCTGGCCCGACGCCCCGGCCGAGGCGATGGCCGCGGCCGCGTTGGAGGGATTGCGCCTGGACGGGCTGCCCTGGACCCCGGCCGCGGCACGTCTGCGGGCGCGGATCGCGCTGGTGCCGGACCTTGGCTCGGTGGCGGATGCCGACCTGCTGTCGGATGGCGACTGGCTGCTGCCTTGGCTGGGCCGGGTGCGGACGCTGGCGGATCTGCGCGGGCTGGACCTGGTCGAGCCGCTGAAGGCGCGGATCGGATGGGCAGGCCAGCAGCGGCTGGACCAGGAGGCGCCGGGGCAGTTCACCACCCCCCTGGGTCGCCGCGTGCCGATCGATTACGGGGGCGCGGACCCGTCGATCGAGTTGCGCCTGCAGGAGCTGTTCGGAGTCACCCGCCATCCGGCGGTGGGCGGGCGGCCGCTGCGGATCACGCTGCTGTCGCCGGGCGGCAAGCCGGTGCAGGTGACGATGGATCTGCCGGGGTTCTGGGCCAGCTCCTATGCCGATGTCAGAAAGGACATGCGCGGCCGCTATCCGCGCCATCCCTGGCCCGAGGACCCGACCGCGGCCGATCCGACGGTGCGGGCCAAGCCGCGCGGCACCTAGTCGATGGGGCGGATCAGCTTGGCGTCCAGAACGCGCAGCACCTGGGCCAGGTCGTGGCCGCGTTTCAGGATGCGCCCGTCCATGGCGATCACCGCATAGGCGCCCTGGGCCGCGCGCAGGCGGGGGCGTTTCTCGATCCGGTAAAGGGGGTGTTCGGCGGCGCGGCGAAAGACGCTGAACACCGCCGCGTCGCGCAGAAAGGACATGCCGTAATCGCGCCATTCACCCGCGGCCACGAAGCGGCCGTAGGTCGACAGGATCAGGTTCAGTTCCCTGCGGTCGAACACCACGCGGTCGGCATCGGGCGGGATCGCGTTCATCATGTCGGGATGGTGACAGCCCGCCGCGGCCTGCGCAACGCCAAACGGGTCAGAAGCAGCTGACCTTGGTGATGCGACCGTTCACGCCGTATTCGATGTTCAGCCGGTCGGGGCGGAAATCGGCGGTGACCATGTCCTCGGGGCCGATCACGCGGGTGCCCAGGGGAAAGTTCATCGCCGACAGGGCCGTGCGGGGCTGGCCGATCAGGCCCTGATAGCCGGCGGCGCCGCATTCGTCGACGACCGGGGGCGGGGTCGGCTCGACATAGGCGGGTTCGCAGGCGGCAAGGGCCGTCGCGGCAAGGATCAGGGCAAGCGTGGTCTTGTGCATGTGGGTCATCCGCAATCGATCTTGGTGATGGTGCCGGTCGCATCCAGGCGGAAGACGAGCCGGTCGGGGTCATAGTCCTGGGGTTCGATCCCGCGATACTCGACCACGCGATAGGCGCCGGGCAGGCCGAGCGTCGGGATCGTGCTGCCGGGCTGACCCACGCTGGAGGCGTAGCTGCTGGCCTTGCACAGGTCGGGCTTGCGTTCGGTCACCCCGGTGATGCCGGTCGTCGCAACAGGCAGGTCCGCCACCACGGGTGCCGCCGGGAAGGGGGCTGCGGCCGGATAGGGCGCCGTCGGATAGGGGGCCGGTGCGGGGGCCGCATAGGGCGCGGGCGCGGCGGCATAGGGCGCGGGCGCATAGCCGGGCTGGGCCGCATAGGCAGGCCCCGCATAGCCGCCCGCGGGCGGCATGCGGTTCGGCGACGACGCGCAGCCCTGCACCGCCAGCGCCATGCCGGCGGCCATCGCGGCCCGAATCGTCCAGTCCTTGCTGATCATCGCCTGTCACCCCTGCCGGTCCTGTTTCCGGACCTTGTTCCCGCCAGCATAGGCCGCGCCTCCGGCCTTGAGAAGCGGGGTGATGGATCACGTTTCGATCATCGCAGGAATGCAACAGCCCCTGGGCGCGTCGCGCCCTCAGGCGGCCTGCAGGCCGTAGGCCGACAGGAACAGCGCCGCCGCGTCGCGGGCGATCCGCGCGACCTGCGCATCGGGCAGCGTGGTGCCCGTCAGCAGGGCTGGCTGCTGGACCTGCCCGGTGATCAACGCGACCAGCTGGCGGGCGGATTGACCGCTGTCAAGGTCGCGGATCTGTCCCGCGGCGATCCAGCCGTCGATGATCTGCGCCAGGGGGGCCGCGACGCGGTTGGCCAAGGCGTCGTCATAGTCGCGCGCGTCGTCGGGAAAGCGCGTCGATTCGGCGGTCATCACCCGCAGCAGGCTGAGCCGCGGTTCCGACAGCGCCCATGTCGCCAGGTCCGACAATACCCGCGGCAGCTCGGTCCGGGCTTGGGACGCGGGGTCGGCCGCGAAGGGCTGCTGGCGGAAGGCGCTGTCCATCGTGGCGCGCAGCACCTCGCGGAACATCAGGGATTTGTCGGGGAAATAGCTGTAGAGCGTCGCCTTGGACACCCGGGCGGACCGGGCGATGTCGTCGACGCTGGCGGCCGCATAGCCGTCGCGCAGAAAGATGACGGCAGCCCCGTCACGGACCTGATCGAATTTGCGGCCCCGCGTGATGCCGGGGGCCGGTGCATGGGTGGTATCGGTCTTCATTCTTCTTCCTTGGTTTCCATCCAAACACCGCGGATAGAGAGGCGGTTTCCCTATCAGCATAATAAATGGTGTGAAAAGGAAAACCCCGGCCGGGCTGCGCGTCGTGCAAAAGCTGCTGGTTTTTATCGCAAACATGGCGCCGTCGGCGACGATCCGCTGTGGCGGCACCGGGCGGATTGGCCTAGCGTGCGGCCATATCGACCTTGCGCCGTCACCAGGAGGAAGCAGCAATGTCCGTCAACACGACCTCGTTCCGGGATTCAGTGGACCGCATGTTCACCCATGCCGCAGGCCTGATGAGCCTTGCGCCGGGGCTGGAGGAGAAGATCCGCGTCTGCAATTCCACCTATACGGTGCGGTTCGGGGTGCGGCTGCGTGGCCAGATCCACACCTTTACCGGCTATCGGTCGGTCCATTCCGAACACATGGAGCCCGTGAAGGGCGGCATCCGCTATTCGCTGGATGTGAACCAGGACGAGGTCGAGGCGCTGGCAGCCCTGATGACCTACAAATGCGCGCTGGTCGAGGTGCCGTTCGGCGGGTCGAAGGGCGGGCTGTGCATCGACCCGCGCGCCTGGAACGAGGATGAGCTGGAGCGCATCACCCGCCGCTTCACCTACGAGCTGTCGCGCCGCAACCTGATCTCTCCGTCCCAGAACGTGCCCGCGCCTGACATGGGCACCGGAGAGCGCGAGATGGCGTGGATGGCCGACGCCTACAAGCGGCTGCATCCGGACGACATCAACGCCAAGGCCTGCGTCACCGGCAAGCCGCGCACCGCGGGCGGCATCGACGGGCGCGTCGAGGCGACGGGCCGTGGCGTGCAATACGCGCTGCGCGAGTTCTTCCGCCATGACGACGTGATGAAGCAGGCCGGGCTGACCGGCGTGCTGGCGGGCAAGCGCGTGATCGTGCAGGGCCTGGGCAACGTGGGCTATCACGCCGCCCAGTTCCTGTCGGTCGAGGACAAGTGCCTGATCACCGGCGTGATCGAGCGCGACGGCGCCATCACCAACCCGCAGGGCATCAACATCGACGCGCTGCGCGGCCATATCCGCGCGACCGGCGGCATCAAGGGCTTTGCCGGCGGCGACTATCACGAGAACGGCCTGGCCATGCTGGAGCAGGAGTGCGACATCCTGATCCCCGCCGCGGTAGAAAGCGTGATCCACGCCGACAACGCCGAACGCATCAGCTGCAAGCTGATCATCGAGGCGGCGAACGGTCCCGTGACCGCCGACGCGGACGCGATCCTGCGCCGCAAGGGGATCGTGATCATTCCCGACATGTACGCCAATGCCGGCGGCGTGACCGTGTCCTATTTCGAATGGGTCAAGAACCTGTCGCAGATCAGCCTGGGCCGTCTGGAGCGCCGCCACGAGGAGGCCCGCGCCCGCATGATCGTCGAGGAGCTGGAGCGTCTGTCGGCCGATACCGGCCTGAACTGGACCCTGTCCAAGGGCTTCAAGGAGGCGTTCCTGACCGGCGCGGACGAGCTGGAGCTGGTGCGGTCCGGCCTGGACGACACGATGCGCGAGAGCTTCAAGAAAATGAAGGAGGTCTGGATCAGCAATCCCAAGGTCCAGGACATGCGCACCGCGGCCTATGTGGTGGCGATCCGCCGGATCTCGAACGTCTACAACTCCCTGGGGCTTTGAGGAGGACCGCGCGTCAGGGGGGGGGGGTCATCGCGGGCTCCGGCTGGTTCGGGGGGAGTGTGCGCGGGGCGCGCGCAGGTGGCAAGCGGGCAGGGGGGCGCTGCCCCCCGTCCTGCGGACTCCCCCTGGGGTATTTCCGACAAAGGAGAAATCAGGGGCGGGGGGCGGCGGCGCGGCGCAGGCGGTCGTTGATCGCCTGGCCCAGCCCGTGGTCCGGGATCGGCGCGACCGAGATCGGGCGCCCCAGGGCATCGGCACGGCGCAGCAGGTCGAAGAGGCGCGCGGCGGCCTGGGTCAGGTCGCCCGTCTCCGACAGGCTGAACGGTCCGGGGGCGCCGAAGGACAGATGCGTCTCTCCGGGGGCGGGGACTGCGTTCAGGCGCAGCGCCGATTGCGGCGCGTAATGGCTGGACAGCTGTCCGGGTGCGTTCGGGGCCGAAGGGTCTGCATGATGCGCGGCCAGGGGTTCGCCCAGGGCCGCGGCGATCGCCTCGGCCGGGATGCCGCCGGGACGCAGCAGCGTCGGGCGACCGTCCTGCCAGCCGATGATCGTCGATTCCACGCCGACAGGGCAGGCACCGCCATCCAGTACCGCGGCGATGCGCCCGTCGAGGCCCCCGTCCGGGTGCAGCACATGATCTGCGGTGGTCGGGCTGATCCGCCCCGAGGCATTCGCCGACGGTGCGGCCAGCGGCGCGCCGGATGCGCGCAGCAGCGCCTGCGCCACGGGATGGGCAGGAACGCGGATGCCGATCGTGTCCAGCCCCGCCGTGACCAGCCCCGCGATGCCCGCATCGGCGCGCAGCGGCACCACCAGTGTCAGCGCGCCCGGCCAGAAGGCCCGCGCCAGGGTCAGCGCCTGCGGCGGCAGGTCGGCGACGGCCTGCGCCGCGGACAGGTCCGCCACATGCACGATCAGCGGGTTGAAGCTGGGCCGCCCCTTGGCCTGGTAGATGCCGGCCACCGCCGCCCCGTCGCGCGCGTCGGCAGCCAGGCCGTAGACCGTCTCGGTCGGGATCGCCACGCAGCGGCCCTGGGCCAGCAGGCGGGCGGCCTGGGCCAGGCCGGCACGGTCGGGGATCAGTCGCAGGGTCTGCATTCGTGACGCGGGGTTTCGGTTGAGCCTGAAAGGACGGCGGCACAAGATGCCGCCAGCGCCCGTTGATAGACGCGCCGCGGCCCGATGCCAAGGCGCCAGGAGGAGAACCCGATGACCTACAAGGCCCCGACAGCCCAGATCGACTTCATCCTGACCCATGTCGTCCCCTTTGCCGACCTGGCCCGGACCGACCGCTTTGCCGAGGCCACGGCCGAGACCGCGACCGCCATTCTGTCCGAGGCCGGCAAGCTGGCCCAGAACGTTCTGGCGCCCCTGAACCGGGGCAGCGACCAGACCCCCGCGCGGCTGGAGAACGGCGTGGTGCGATCCTCGCCCGGCTTTGCCGACGGGTTCCGGGCGATTGCGGAGGGGGGCTGGGTCGGCGTGTCGGCCGATCCGGAATACGGCGGCATGGGCCTGCCGCAGGCCCTGAACATGGCCGTGGCCGAGATGATGTCGGGCGCCTGCCTGTCCCTGCAGCTGAACCCGCTGCTGACCCAGGGCCAGATCGAGGCGCTGGAGCATCACGCCAGCGACGATCTGAAGGCGCGCTATCTGCCCAAGCTGATCAGCGGCGAATGGTCGGGCACGATGAACCTGACCGAACCGGGCGCGGGCAGCGACGTGGGCGCGCTGACCACCCGGGCGGAACCGGCGGCCGACGGCACCTATCGGATCAGCGGGCAGAAGATCTACATCACCTGGGGCGACAGCGACGTCACGTCGAACGTCTGCCACCTGGTGCTGGCGCGTCTGCCGGGCGCGCCCAAGGGGACGCGCGGCATCAGCCTGTTCATGGTCCCCAAGCTGATCCCCGACGAGCAGGGCGACCCGGGCGTCGCCAACAGTCTCAAGGTGGTCAGCCTGGAGCACAAGCTGGGCATCCACGGCAGCCCGACCTGCGTCATGTCCTATGACGGCGCCACCGGCTGGCTTGTCGGCGAGGAGAACAAGGGCATGGCGGCGATGTTCACGATGATGAACGTGGCCCGCCTTGGCGTCGGCATGCAGGGCGTGGGCGTGGCCGAGGCCGCGCTGCAGAAGGCCGTGGCCTATGCGGTGGACCGCAACCAGATGGGGCCGATCATCGGCCATCCCGATGTGCGCCGGATGCTGGCCACCGCGCAGGTCGAGGTGTTCGCCGCCCGCGCCATCGGCCTGGCCTGCGCCACCGCCATCGACATGGACCGCGCCACGGGGGATGCCGATCAGGCCGCCCGCGCGGCCTTCCTGACGCCGATCGCCAAGGCCTATGGCACCGACGTGGGCATCCGGGTGGCCGACATGGGCGTGCAGGTGCATGGCGGCATGGGCTATGTCGAGGAGACGGGCGCCGCGCAGTATCTGCGCGACGTGCGCATCACCTCGATCTACGAGGGCACGAACGGCATCCAGGCGATGGATCTGGTCGGACGCAAGCTGTCGGACGGCGGCGAGGCCGCGATGCGCCTGCTGGACGAGGTGCTGGACGGGGCCAAGGCCGCGCAGTCCGCGCATCCCGAGCTGGCCCACCAGCTGTGGCAGGCCGCCGAGACCCTGCGCGAGGCGACCCAGGCCCTGCTGGAGCGTGACATGGCCGACCGTTTCGCGGGCGCGGTCGCCTATCTGACCGCCTTTGCGCGGGTGCTGGGCGGGCATTACCACCTGCGCGCGGCGCTGAAGGGCGGACCGGCGCATCTGGCGCTGGCGCGGGTCTTCATGGCGCGCGTCCTGCCGCGGTTCACCGGCGATCTGGCCGAGGCGCAGGCGGGCCAGGGCGACCTGACCGCGCTGAGCAATGCCGCGCTGGCGGGCGACTTCGCGGCGTGATCCGCACGCCGCACGACATCCCGCCCGCCGAGGGGCAGGCCATCACCGTCGCCCCGGGCGTCTTGTGGATGCGCCTGCCGCTGCCGATGAAGCTTGACCACGTCAACGTCTATGCCTTTGACGATCCCGACGGCTGGACGGTCGTCGATACCGGCTTCGACACGGCGCGCACGCGCGAGATCTGGCAGGTGCTGCTGGACGGGCCGCTGCAGGGGCGGCCGGTCGTGCGGGTGATCGGCACGCATCACCATCCCGACCATATCGGGCTGGCCGGCTGGTTCATGGAACGGGGCGCCGACCTGTGGATCAGCCGCACCGCATGGCTGATGGCGCGGATGCTGGTCCTGGACGTGCAGGACCGCGCCAGCCCGCAGGCGCTGGCGTTTTGGCGACGGGCCGGGATGGCGGCCGAGATGCTGGACCGGCGCGCCAGCGACCGGCCCTTCAACTTTGCCGACGTGGTCCACCCGCTGCCTTTGGGCTTCACCCGCCTGGTCGAGGGCGACACGGTGACCTTCGGCGGAAGGCGCTGGCGGGTGGCGATGGGGCATGGCCATGCGCCCTGCCACGCGACGCTGTGGTCGCAGGACTGCGATCTGGTCATCGGCGGTGACCAGCTGCTGCCGTCGATCTCTCCGAACCTGGGGGTCTATCCGACCGAGCCCGAGGCCGACCCGGTGGGCGAGTGGCTGGAAAGCTGCACCCGGCTGGCGGCGCTGGCGCGGCCCGACCAGCTGGTGCTTCCGGGACACAAGCTGCCCTTCACCGGGCTGCCCTTCCGGCTGGAACAGCTGATCCAAAACCACCGCGCCGGGCTGGACCGGCTGGCGCAGGCCCTGGCGGACGGCCCGCGCACCGCGGTCGGGTGTTTCGACATCCTGTTCCGCCGCCGCATCGGCGAGGCCGAGTACGGCCTGGCCATGGTCGAGGCCGTGGCCCATGTGAACCACCTGCACCGCGCCGGGCGCATCCGGCCGGTGGGCGAAACGCAGGGTGCGGTGCTGTGGGGGGCGTGACAGCTGCGCCGCTTTCCGCTATCGCAGGATGAACGCAAACCGATGGGGCAGTGATGGCCGACTACGACAACAAACCCGAAGCGACCCAGGGAACGATGGACCTGACCGACCACAAGAAGACCTTCGCGGGCTTCATCCGCGGATCCACCTGGGTCATCGTCGGATCGCTGGCGGTCCTGGTCTTCATGGCCCTGACGAACGCCTGATCGGACGGGCGGGGACATGAAGCGACGCGTCTTCCTGGCGGCCACGCTGCCGGTCGTGCTGACCGCCTGCGGGGCCGACAACATCTGGGCCAGCGACGAAGCCGTGCGCGACGCGCGCTATGTGTCCGCCACGCCGACCTCGATCACGCTGTTCACGGTGATCGGCATCCCGCGCGGCGAGGGGGGGCATTCGGCGCTGATGTTCAACGGCAGTCAGCGCGTGATCTATGATCCCGCCGGCAGCTGGAGCCATCCGCGCATTCCCGAACGGCGCGACGTGCTTTACGGCATCACCGACAACTTCAAGAACTTCTACATCGATTACCACGCGCGCGAGACCTATTGGGTGGCCGAGGACACGATCCTGGTCCCGCGCGAGGTGGCCGACCTGGCGATCCGCCGGGCCGAGGCCAACGGTTCCGCCAACAAGAGCTTCTGCGCGATCGAATCGGGCAACGTCCTGTCCGGCGTGCCGGGGTTCGAGACGGTGCCGCGGGGGTTCTCTCCGCTGAAGCTGCGCGAATGGTTCCTGCGCCAGCCGGGCGTGGTGTCCAAGCGTCACTATGACGGCGACCCGGCCAACAACCACGACGTCCTGCTGCGCCAGAAGGACGGGACGATCGGCGGTTACAGAAGGTAAAGCAGGCCCGCCAGCGTGATGCCCCCGGCTAGGATGGCCAGCATCACGTTGCGGGTCAGCACGCCCACCGCCACGGTGGCGGCGGCGGCGGCCATGCGGGCCGGATCGGCGTTGCCGCCGGTCGCGGCGGGCCAGACGACGAGCGGCGCGACCAGCGCGGGCAGCACCGCCACCGGGGTATAGCGCAGCATCCGCAGCATCCAGTTCGGCAGGTCGCGGTCGCCCAGCGCGCCCAGGAACGACCAGCGGATCAGGTAGGTGCCGACGCCCAGCACCACGATGATGACCCAGATCTCAGTCGCGGACGCCTGCATCGCGCGCCTCCTTGCGTTCGGTGCGGATCTCGACCAGGGCACCGGTGGCCATGCCCAGGGGCGCGGCGATCAGCAGGCCCAGCCCCGACGGCAGCCCCGCCAGCGCCAGCGCCGCGACGATCGCGACAAAGCAGGCGGCCAGATGCGCGGGCGTGCGCAGCATCGGCGCGATCATCGCCAGGAAGGTGATGGGCATCGCGAAATCCAGCGCGATCCCCTCGGGGATGGCCTGGCCCACGGTGGCGCCAGCCCAGGTGGCGATCATCCACGGCACGCACAAGACCAGCGCGGTGCCGCCGAAATAGGCCAGCCGCTGCGCGATGGTCAGGCGCGGATACTGTTCGTAATGCTGGATCGACAGCGCATAGCTTTGGTCGATCAGCGCATAGGCGACCCAGGCCTTGTGGCCGGGCGTCGCGTCCCGCAGCCACGGCAGCAGGGACGCCGAATACATCGCCATGCGCAGGTTCACCGCCAGCCCGGACAGGATCACGATCAGCGCCGGCGCATTGTCGGTCAGCAGCTGCACCGCCGTGAACTGCGACGCGCCCGCCAGGACCAGCACCGAAAACCCCATGACCTGCGCCAGGTTCAGCCCGGCCTCGGTCGCGACCACGCCGAACAGCACCGCAAAGGGCACGATCACCACCAGGAAAGGCAGCGACTGGACGATGCCGTGGCGGAACGCGGCGGCCGGCGTCCGGGCCAATACGCGGATTGCCGCCTGATCGGCGGCGGCTTGCCGGGCCGAGGGCCTGGGTTCGGGGGCGGGGGACATGGCGCTTTCGTCTTCCTGCGTTTCGCGGCACCTTGCTTGCACGACACGCAAGGCAAGACAAGGCCAGCCGATGCAGATCCTGCACCCGATCCCCGACAGCCTGCTGCCCGCCGCGGCGGCGCTGTGGCGCGCGCATTTCGGGCGCGGACGCTGGCCTGCGCGGGTCCGCGCCGGGCATGGCGTGGTGGCGGTGGATGCATCCGGGGCGGTCTGCGGGGTGATGGGTCTGCGCGACGGTGCCGGCGGGTTCGCGCAGGGCGGCGCGGGGCTGTCAGGCTGGCTGTTCCGCGCGGCGCCGCCCACGGGCGATCTGGTCATCGACGGGCTTGCCGTCACCGACACCCGGCAGGGCACGGGGCGCGCGTTGATCGAGGCGGGGGCGCTGGTCGCCGCCCGCGACGGCCGCCCCGGCCTGCGGGCCGAGGTGCGCGCCCGCAACCGGGGCGCGCTGGCCTTCTACGACAGGGTGGGGTTTTCGGACCGGGGGCGGGGCCGCTATGGCCTGCCCTGGTGGGGGCAGGTCCATCTGCTGCACCTGAGCGTCTAGCCGAAGACGCCCGACACGCGGCCCAGCAGCATGAAGGCGCGCGACGACCGGCTGTCGGCCAGCACGGCGATCTGCAGGTCGTCCAGTTCCGGTACCAGCCGGGCCGTCAGCCCGTCGAAATGGCGCAGGAAGTGATGCGCGGTGTCGCGAAAGATCTCGTCCTCGCGCAGCATGGTGGCGGCGATCTCCAGCGCGGGCTGGTGGTGGATGCCGCCCAAGGCTGCGACGGCGCTGCCGCGTTCACCGGCGGCATAGCGGCGCCAGACGTCGGGTCGGGCCATCTCCGGCGGCAGGTCGTCCATGTAGACATCCTGGCCCGCCATCAGCGTCACGACATCCTGCGCGGCGCGCAGCACCTTGGAATGGGCCGGATCCTTCAGCGCATGACGCAGGGCGTCGATCGCGTCGACATCGTCGGGACCGTCGGGAAAGTTCAGCGCCCGGATCAGGGTCGTGGCGTCCACCGGGGCGCCCTGGGCCTCGAACCGCAGGGCGGCCTGACGCTGATCGGCGGTCTGGCGGGGCTTGGGCAGGGGGGCCGCGGGGCGCGGCGCGGCGGCCGGCTGCGGCTCGGCGGGGGCTGCCTCGCCGCGCAGATGCGTCAGGCGGGCGCGCAGATCCTCGGCCTCGGCGCGCAGGATGGCCAGCTGGCGGGCCAGCGACACGCCCAGCCAGATCAGCGCCAGCGGCAGGACCGTCCCCATGATCGAGACGAGGCGCGCCACGCCCGACGGGCCGCCATCGGTACCCGCGGGCCCAAGCAGCCAGAACAGCGCGACCAGGAACAGCCAGACGCCGGTCAGGGTAAAGCCGACCGTGGTCAGGCGGTCGCGGTTGGCCAGGCTGGCGATGCGTGCAATCAGGGACATGGCGTCATCCGTACCGGATCTCGACGATTTCATAGCTGCGCTGGCCGCCGGGGGTGGTCACCTCGACGCTGTCGCCCTCGTCCTTGCCGATCAGCGCGCGCGCCAGCGGAGAGCGGATGTTCAGCAGCCCGCGCTCGATGTCGGCCTCGGCCTCGCCCACGATCTGATAGTTGCGCTCTTCCTCGGTGTCCTCGTCGATCAGCTTGACGCGGGCGCCGAACTTGATGCTGCCCGACAGTTTCGCGGGGTCGATGACCTCGGCGCGCGACAGCAGGCTCTCCAGCTCCTTGATGCGCCCCTCGACGAAGCCCTGCTTTTCGCGGGCGGCGTGGTATTCGGCGTTCTCCGACAGGTCGCCATGTTCGCGCGCTTCGGCAATGGCGCGGATGATGGCGGGACGTTCCTTGGATTTCAGCTGCCCCAGTTCGCGTTCCAGCGCTGCCGCGCCGGTGGGGGTCATCGGTATCTTTTCCATCGCTGCCCTGGTCCTTGTTGGGATGCGTTTGTCCTGCGGGTGCCAAACCAACGCCCCTGCCATTGCGGAATGGCAGGGGCGCGGAAGCTGATCGGGGACATGGTCACCAAAATGGCGCTCAATGCAAGCCTGCATGGCCCGAATCGCGCAATCGCACGCGGCCAACCGCCGCGTCACGATTGCCCCCGCCCGCCGGGGTCGCTATCTGTTTGGCAGCCAGATTGTCACGGAGGGGGCCCCAGCACATGACAGACCAGACCGAGATCGTTCGCGAATCGATGGAATACGACGTCGTGATCGTGGGCGCGGGGCCGGCGGGCCTGTCGGCCGCGATCCGGCTGAAGCAGATCGACGCCGAACTGTCCGTCGTGGTCCTGGAAAAGGGCTCGGAGGTGGGCGCCCACATCCTGTCGGGTGCCGTGCTGGACCCCTGCGGGCTGGACCGGCTGATCCCCGACTGGCGCGACAAGGGCGCCCCGGTCACCACCGAGGTGACCGACGACAACTTCTATGTCCTGGGCGAGGCGGGGCAGGTGCGCGTGCCGAACTGGCCGATGCCGCCGCTGATGTCGAACCACGGCAACTACATCGTCAGCATGGGCAATGTCTGCCGCTGGCTGGCCGAACAGGCCGAGGCCCTTGGGGTCGAGATCTTCCCCGGCATGGCCGCCAGCCAGGTGGTCTGGGACGGGGATCGCGTGAAGGGTGTCGTCGCCGGAGAGTTCGGCCGCGAACCCGACGGCAGCATCGGCGACGGATACGAGCCGGGGATGGAGCTGCACGGCAAGTACGTCTTCATTGCCGAAGGCGTGCGCGGCAGCTTGGCCAAGCAGATCGATGCGCGGCTGAACCTGTCGGCCCATGGCGATCCGCAGAAGTTCGGCCTGGGCATGAAGGAGATCTGGGAGGTTTCTCCCGACAAGTTCCACAAGGGTCGCGTCGTGCACACGATGGGCTGGCCCCTGGGCAAGAATGCCGGCGGCGGCAGCTTCATCTATCATCTTGAGAACAACCAGGTGCTGGTCGGCTTTGTGGTTCACCTGAACTATGCCAACCCGTACCTGTATCCCTACATGGAGTTCCAGCGCTTCAAGCACCATCCGATGGTCGCGGACCTCTTGGAGGGGGCCAAGCGCATCAGCTATGGCGCCCGTGCCATTACCGAGGGTGGCTGGCAGTCGCTGCCGCAATTGTCCTTCGACGGCGGCGTGCTGCTGGGCTGTTCGGCAGGCATGGTCAACGTGCCCCGCATCAAGGGCAACCACAACGCGATGATCTCGGGGATCGAGGCCGCCGATGCCGCCGCCGCCGCGATCAAGGCGGGGCGCGAGGGCGACCGGCTGACCGATTACGACGGCGCGGTGCGCGGCGGTGCCATCGGTGCCGACCTGAAGCGCGTGCGCAACGTCAAGCCGATCTGGTCGCGCCTTGGCCTGTCGGCCAGCCTGATGCTGGGTGCGGTGGACATGTGGACCGCCAACCTGACCGGCTGGAACCCCTTGGGCACCTGGAGCCACGGCAAATCTGACGCCGCCGCCACCGGCAAGGCGCGCGATCACAAGCCGATCGACTATCCGCGCCCGGACGGCAAGCTGTCCTTCGACCGCCTGACCAACGTGGCGTTTTCCTTTACCAACCACGAGGAAAGCCAGCCCTGCCACCTGAAGCTGCGCGACCCTTCGGTGCCGATCGCGGTGAACCTGCCGGAATATGCCGAACCCGCGCAGCGCTATTGCCCCGCAGGCGTCTATGAGGTGGTCGAGGATGCGTCGGGCCCGCGCTTCGTCATCAACTTCCAGAACTGTGTCCACTGCAAGACCTGCGACATCAAGGATCCCAGCCAGAACATCGTCTGGACGACCCCGCAGGGCGGAGACGGGCCGAACTATCCCAACATGTGACCGTGGTCCGATAAGGCAGGTCCAGGCGGGTTCCTTGTCCCGACCTGCCGGTGGCTTGCCGCCTTGCGCCCCGTGCCGGGGCGGTATGGCCCGTCTAGCCGCTGCGGCAGGTTCCGGCCCTTGGATCAGGGGCGCCCCTTAGGTCGCTGTCACAGGCGATCTTTCGGGCACGGGACCGGGACTGCGCATCCTCGCAGGTCTGGACCATCTTTTGCAGGATGGCGCAGATCTGGGGGTCGATGATCGTCATGACATGCTCCTCTTGGTCAGAAATGCACGCAGAGCGTGTATTGAACCATACGGTTCGGTCATTTGGCCAGACCAAACTCACCCGATCGGCGGATTGTCGTAGGCGCGGGCGCCGCGATCGCTGTCCCGGCAGATGGCTGTACAAATAGCCAAGTGCGCAAAATGGACAAACGGGGGTACACACATCGTGTAGTTGTTCGAGGTATCGAGTATGCAAGGTGTTCCGACGGAAACGACGTTTCGGCTGTCCATGTCCGACAAGGACTGGGAGATCATCGACACGGCGCTGACGGCTTATTCCCACAATGCGGTCTATCGCGACCTGCGCGACAAGCTGGACATGCAGGTCGCCATGGTCCGCGCGCTGGACGGTGCGACGCGCAGCGCCAAGGTCGCCGGCCACCGCGACGCACGCGACGACAGGGCGCGGACCCCGGCCGGGCCGCGTCAGGATCGCCGCTTGACCGCATAGGCCGGCGGGGTCGCGATCAATCGAGGCGGGGCCGTCTGCGATGCAGGGCAGGCGGCGTCGGCGCCTGGACGGTGTCCGACCTGGGTACGCGATGCCTTCGAAATCACTTGATGGAGGATGGCATTCGGTATCCAACTCTACGGATCAAAGCATCGCGCAGGAGGTGGCAAGTTATGCCCCGTATGACGCTGACGGGAATGCCGGGGCACCACCCGGTCGTTCTCAGTTTCGAGGCCGACACCCGCTTCACCATCGAGAACGGACCCGAGGGGGCGACCATCCTTGGCCTGCATCGGCAGGGGTCCCAGCAGATCGTCCATGTCCGCGAGACGCGCGATCAGATCATCGCGGCCCGCGCGGCAGCGCTGTCGAACGCGCCGTCCCGGTAGGCCTCAGGGCGTCAGGCCGGATCGCCGGTCATCTGGTGCAGGGCGTCGATGATCTGGTCCGTGGGATAGGGCTTTGGAAAGAACCGCGCACCGGGCGGCAGGTCGGCGTCCCTGACGCCCAGTATCCCAGATGCGACGATGATGCGGATGTCGGGCCAAGTGGCGCTGACATGGGCCGCCAGCTTCAGGCCGTTCATCGATCCGGGCATCTCGACATCGGTGAACAGGATGGCGATGTCGGAGGTGCCGTTCAGCGTGGCCAGCGCGGCGTCGGCCGACTTGGCCTCGTAGGTCCGAAAGCCCGCGTCGTGCATCATGTCGACGGCTTCCATCCGGATCAGGATCTCGTCCTCGACGACAAGGACGGCGTTGCGGGGCTGGGACATGATGGTTCTTCCGGGGATGGGGTGGCGGACGCTCAGTCCTGCTGCGTCAGGCCGGTCAGCGGTGATGTCAGTTCGAAACGCAAACCGCCGGGGTCATAGTCCAGTTCCGCGACCCCGTCGAAGTATCCCGCAAGGGCCTGTTCGATCATCCGGCTGCCAAAGCCCTGGCGGCGGGGCGGGGTGACGGTCGGCCCACCATGTTCCTGCCAGGACAGGCGAAATCCGACAGGCTCCGCGTCGTCGTTGCGGTGCCACCGGACCTGGACATGGCCCGTCTCGGCGGACAGGGCGCCGTATTTCATCGCGTTGGTGGCCAGTTCGTGCAGCGCCATGGTCAGGGCCAGCGCCTGCTTGGACCCCAGGGCCAGGTCCGGCCCCGCGACCCGGAAGCGGTCCGCGCTCATGCGGTGGGGGCCCAGGGCCGCCTCGACCACCTCGGTGATGGCGGTTTCTGTCCAGGTCGCCTTGACCAGGCGGTCATGGGCCTGCGCCATGATGCCGATGCGCGACTGGATGGACATGCGGGCCTGGTCCAGCGTCTCGGCCTGGCGCAGGGTCTGCGAGACGATGGAATGCACCATCGCCATCGAGTTCTTGACCCGGTGGTTCATCTCTCCCAGCATCAGCTGAAGCTGTTCCTCGACCACCTTGATGCGGTTGATGTCCGTGCAGCTGCCGTACCAGCGGGTGATCCGGCCCGTCGCATCGCGGACCGGCTTGGCGCGGCCCAAGACCCACCGGTATTCGCCGGACCGGTGCCGCAGGCGATACTCGATCTCGTAGGGCTGGCCGGTCTCCAGGCTTTGACGCCAGCGCGCCCATGTGCGGTCCTGATCGTCGGGATGGAACATCCCGGCCCAGGCCTCGCCGTCGGTCGAGCCTTCGGGCACGCCGGTGAACTCGTACCAACGATGGTTGTAATAGTCGTGAAAGCCGTCCGGGCGGGTCGACCAGATCATCTGGTCGACGGAATCGGCGATGGCGTGGAACTTGGCCTCGCTGTCGTGCAGCTGCGCCTCGCGGGTCTGCAGCTCGTGCATGCGATCGCGCGCCTCGTACTGCCGCGCGCGGGCCTTGAGGGCAGAGCGGACGGCGCGCACCAGCTCCTCCGCGTGCAGCGGCCGCGACAGCACCACCCCGTTCTGCAGCGCGTCGATGCGGGCCTTGGCCCGGTCCGATCGATGCCGCGACGTTCCGTTCGCCAGAACGATGAAGGGAACGTCCGACCAGGACGGCTGATCGGCCAGGGCCCGCTGCAGCAGTCCCTCATCCGCGGCGACCAGGGCCTCCTCGGTGACCAGGGCCACGCCGATGGTCGCCCCGACCAGCCCCGCCAGCGCGGGCAGGTCCCGTGCCTGGACCGACGCGATGCCGACCTTGTCCAGCAGCGCCGCGGCCACGGCGGCGTCGCGGCCCCGCGGCGCCAGGATCGCCACCGCCAGGGCCAGGTCGTCGCGCGCGGCCGACCGGTCGGTCACCGTGCCCGGTCCCTCTGCGGAACGGTCGCCATCAGGTCGTTCTCGGTGCCCACCAGCACCGGCGTCCCGGACAGGATGCCCGAAAAGCCCCGGATCGGCGCGCCGATGACGATGCCGCCCCCGTCGATCCGCAATTCGCGGATGGTGCGTTCGTGGTCCGACGTGCGCGTCTTGATGACCGCGATCGACTTCCGCACCTCTCCGTCGGCCTCGAAAAAGCGCAGCATCATCATCGTGTCGGCCAGATAGCTGATGTCCAGGTCCGACCGCAGATCGCCCGTCACCCCGTGCTGACCCAGGATCATCAGCGACACCACGCCCTGCTGGGCCAGATAGCTGAGCAGTTCGTGCATCTGCAGCACCAGGAAATTGTCGCTTGGCATCGCGTGCAGATAGGCGTTCAGGCTGTCGATCACGACCAGCCCGGCATCGTCCTGTTCGACCGCGCTGCGGACGGCGCTGGCGAACTCTCCGGGGGACAGTTCCGCCGGGTCGATCTGGCGGATCGTCAGCAGGCCGGCGTCGATGAATGGCTGCAGGTCCATGTTCAGCGCCCTGGATCGGGTCATCAGCGTGGCCAGCCGTTCGTCGAACAGGAAATAGGCCGCCTTCTGGCCACGCTGCAGCGCCGAGATCATGCAGCGTACGGCGGTCGTCGTCTTGCCCACCCCGGCAGGCCCCGCCAACAGCGTGTTGGTTCCGGGAAACAGGCCGTCGCCCAGCAGCGCGTCCAGACCGGCAAGCCCTGTGGTCACCGGTTCGGCCGAAAAGCGGCGGTGGTGATCGGCCGCGATCAGGCGCGGATAGACGCGGATGCCGCCGCGTTCGATGGTAAAGTCGTGATAGCCGCCGTGATATTTCAGGCCGCGCATCTTGACGACCCTCAGCCTGCGGCGCTCCGAGCCGAAATCGTTGGCCAGTTGCTCCAGCGAGATGACGCCATGCGCGATCGAATGCAGCTGCAGGTCGCCGGGTTCGGCCGTGCGGTCGTCCAGCATCAGCACGGTGCAGTTCCGGCGCGCGAAGAAATGCTTCAACGCCAGGATCTGGCGGCGATAGCGCAGCGGGTTCTGCGCCAGCAGGCGCAGTTCCGACAGGCTGTCCAGCACCACACGCACCGGGTCGGTCCGGTCCACCAGATCGAAGATGCCGCGCACCGTCTCTCCCAGCTCCACCTCGCTGGGATGCAGAAGCGACTGTTCGTGGTCGATGCCGAACTCGTCTTCGGCGATCATCTCGAAGATGTCGATGCCGTCCAGCGTCAGGTCATGCGACCGCGCGACGGCCCGCAGCTCTGTCTCAGTCTCGGACAGGGTGATGTAGAGGCCGCGGTCACCCGCCTGGCGCCCCTCCATCAGGAACTTCAGCGCCAGCGTGGTCTTGCCCGATCCGGGCGTGCCCACGACAAGATACAGCCGCGACGGCGTCAGTCCGCCCAGCAGCACGGCATCCAGGCCGGGGGTTCCGGTGCGAAAGCGCGCGTCGATGTCCGCGCCTGCTGTTTCCTGGCTCATCTGCTGTCCCATGCCTTGGATGGTATCGGCCCGCACGTGCCCCGGACACAAGGCGGATCCCTGTCCCGACAGGGTGCCGGTCGTCAAGCGCCAAAGGCGCAGTCTGATCATCACGCCTAATCCGTCACCGCGGACAGCTCCACCTGATAAAGGATGGTCCTGGCACGGGACCGGTGCCTGGACCGGGCTCAATGCCTTTCCGGACCATGCCGGCAACTGGCGCGCGATTTTTCGGGAACCCGGTTTACCAAAGGGCGTTGCCCTTGACGGTCACATGCGCGCACGACGCCGACCGGCCCTGATCCGAGAGCGAGGAAGCCATCATGATCACCCTGACCGTGAACGGGACGGAACACAGTTTCGATGGCGATCCCGAAATGCCGCTGCTGTGGTACCTGCGCGACGAGTTGGGACTGACCGGCACCAAGTTCGGCTGCGGCATCGCCCAATGCGGCGCCTGCACGATCCATCTGGACGGCTACCCGACCTTTGCCTGCATCACCCCCATCTCGATCGCGGACGGGTCGGACGTCCGCACGATCGAAGGTCTGGCCGAGAACGGCGACCATCCCGTGCAGGTCGCCTGGCGTGACCTGAACGTGTCGCAATGCGGTTATTGCCAGGCGGGGCAGATCATGCAGGCCGCGGCGCTGGTGGATTCCACCCCCGACCTGACCGACGAGGACATCGACACGGTGATGAGCGCGAACCTGTGCCGCTGCGGCACCTATCCGCGCATCCGTGCCGCCATCAAGCAGGCCGCCGAAGCGAGGACGGAATGATGTCGAACCGCGTCCCCGAATCCCTCGGCATCGCCAATGTCAGCCGCCGGTCCCTGCTGTTGGGCATGGGGGCCGGCAGCTTGGTCCTTGCCATCGGGCTGCCCCGCCCGGGCCGCGCGCAGGACGCGCCTGTCCAGTTCGGCGCCGACGCGATGCCCAATGGCTGGCGTGACAATCCGAACGTCTTCGTCTCGATCGCCGAGGACGGTATCGTCACCGTCACTGTCCACCGTTCCGAGATGGGGCAGGGTGTGCGCACCTCGATCGCGATGGTCGTTGCCGACGAGTTGGAGGCCGACTGGGACATGGTCCGAGTGACCCAAGCCCCCGGCAACGAGCCGCGCTATGGCAACCAGGACACCGACGGCTCGCGCAGCCTGCGGCATTTCTTCGGCCCGATGCGCCGTGCCGGGGCCTCGGCGCGGACCATGCTGGAGCAGGCGGCGGCAGAAGCGTGGGACGTGCCCCTGTCCGAAGTGCGCGCCGAGGGGCATGTCGTACGTCATGCCGAATCGGACCGCACGATGGGCTTTGGCGAACTGGCCGCCGCCGCCGCCGCCCTGCCGGTTCCCGACCGCGAGGGCCTGCGCCTGAAGGACCCCGCGACGTTCCGTTACGTCGGCAAGGCCGATATCGGGCTGGTCGACAATGACGACATCACCCGCGGCACCACGACCTATGGGATCGACGTGCGCCGCGAAGGCATGCTGTATGCCGTCATCGCCCGCCCGCCGGTCTTTGGCGGCAGCGTGGCCAGCCTGGACGACAGCGCCGCCCTGCAGGTGCCCGGGGTCGAGCGGATCGTGCGGCTGGACCCGCCCGCCATCCCCACGGAATTCCAGCCGCTTGGCGGTGTCGCGGTCATTGCCCGCAACACCTGGGCTGCCATCAAGGGGCGCGAAGCGCTGGTCATCGAATGGGAGGATGGGCCGCATGCCGCCTATTCCTCGGATGACTTCAGGGCAGAGCTTGAGGCGGCGGTGCAGACCGGCGACGGCAAGCTGATCCTGAACCGGGGCGACGTCGACGCGGCCCTGGCCGAGGCAGAGATCCGCGTGGTCGCCGAATACTATATCCCCCACCTGGCGCAGGCACCGATGGAGCCGCCAGCCGCCGTGGCCGATGTGCGCGACGGGTCCTGCGAGGTCTGGGCCTGCGTGCAGGCGCCGCAGGTCACCCGCCTGCGCCTGGCACAGCGGATGGACCTGCCCGAGGAGGACGTGACCGTCAACGTCACCCTGCTGGGCGGTGGTTTCGGCCGCAAGTCCAAGCCCGACTTCGTGCTGGAGGCCGCGATCCTCAGCCGCGAGATGGGCGCCCCGGTCAAGCTGACCTGGACGCGCGAGGACGATCTGCACCACAGCTATTACCACACCGTCTCGGTCGAGCGGCTGGAGGCGGGGCTGGACGCACAGGGCAAGGCCGTGGCCTGGCTGCACCGCACCGCCGCCCCCACGATCGGGTCGATCTTTGCCCCCGACCCCAAGGAGAAGCTGCCGTTCGAGCTGGGCATGGGGCTGACCAACATGCCCCTGGACATCCCCAACGTCCGTGCCGAGAACCCGCAGGCCCCGGCCCATGTGCGCATCGGCTGGTACCGGTCGGTCTCCAACATCCCGCACGCCTTCGCGATCCAGTCCTTCATCGCAGAACTGGCAGCGGCGGCGGGGCGCGATCCGCTGGAATACCTGCTGGAGACGATCGGCCCCGCCCGCCTCATCAACCCGAGCGAGATCGGCGATGTCTGGAATTATGGCGAGGACCCGGCGCGCTATCCCATCGACACCGGACGGCTGCGGGCGGTCACCGAAACCGTGGCCGAGGCGATCGGATGGGGTCGCCAGATGCCCGCCGGCAGCGGCCTGGGCGTCGCCGCGCATTACAGCTTTGTCAGCCATGTCGCCGTGGCGGCCGAGGTTGAGGTCATGGACGGCGCGGTGCGCATTCCGCGCGTCGAGATCGCCATCGACTGCGGCGCGCATGTCAATCCCGACCGCATCCGCTCTCAGATGGAGGGGGCGGTCATCATGGGCGCGGGGCAGGCCCTGACGGCCGAGATCACCTTCCAGGACGGGCGTGCGCAGCAGGACAACTTTGACACCTACCTGATTCCCCGCATGGAGACCGCGCCACGGGAGATCAACGTGCATCTCGTGTCCTCGGGTGGCTATGACCAGCCTTTGGGGGGCGTCGGGGAACCGGGCCTGCCGCCCGTCGCCCCGGCCATCGTCAACGCGATCTTTGCCGCGACGGGCACCCGTATCCGCCGCCTGCCGGTGGCCGATCAACTTCGCAGCTGAGGACATGTCCATGACCCTGAAACAGATGCTTCTGGCCGGCGGCCTTGCTGTCCTGGCCGGTCCGGCGCTGGCGGATTGCGCCGACCGGATCACCTTCCTCGAAGAGGCGCTGGACGATGCCTCGCGGCTGGCCATCTCGGCCTCGACGGGCGGGCAGGGGGTCGCGGGCGCCCGTGAGGCCCAGGCCGTGACCGAGGAGACGGCAGAGGAACCCGTCCCCTATCAGGACGACGCCGCCGGGGCGGTCGAGGAGGCCGAGGAGGCCGGGGACGGTGGCGAGGAGCTGATCGAGGCGCGTGCCCGCCTAGGCGAAGCCCGCACCCTGGCCGAGGACGGAAACGAGGAAGCCTGCACCCGGCAGATCAAGGAGATCCTTGTCGGCCTGATCGACGGGTGACCCGGCAGGCGCGACCTAGTCCGAATGGAACACCTCGGTCAGGCCCGCCCACCATTCACCAGGGGCCCGCGTGTCCAGCGGGCGCTGCATCGGGCCGCACAGCGCCCACCAGTCGCGCGTCACCGGCTCGGCGGCAATGGCCGCATTATCGGCCGCGAAATCGGTGCCGCGATATTCCCAATAGCTGAACAGCAGGTTTTCTGGCCGGCGCAGGAAGATCGAATAGTTGGTGATATGCGACCGCGACAGCCGGGCCAGCACCGCGGGCCAGACATCGGCATGCAGGCGGGTGTATTCGTCGATCCGGTCCGGATCGATCCCGATGACATAGGCCATGCGTCTCATGGGCGCTGTTCCTTCGCGTCAAGGTCATAGAAGCGGATGGCCGTCTGCCCAAAGACCTGCGCGCGATCGGCATCGGACAGGTCAGCGCACAGGGTCTGCGCGACCTGCAGCCAGTCGGCATAGGTGCCCGCAAGCTCCAGCACCGGCCAGTCGCTACCCCACATCAGCCGTTCGGGGCCGAAGGCCTGCAGGACATGGTCGAAGACCGGGCGCAGGGTGTCTGCGGACCAGCCGGGCCCGAATTCGTTGGCCAGCCCCGACAGCTTGCAGAACACCTGCGGATGGGCGGCCAGGGCGTCGATGCCCCGGCGCCAGTCCGGTCCGGGGTCCGTGCCGTCAAAGACGGGCTTGGCGCAGTGATCGATCACGATGGGCAGGGACGGCACTCGCCTGGCCAATTCCTCGATGACCGGCAGATGGCGGGGCGTGATCAGCGCGTCCAGCCGCAGCCCGGCCCCCGCGACCTGCCGCAGGGCGTCGACCACGCCGTCCTGCAGGATCCACCGGGTGTCGTCGATATCTTGCAGCATCGGGCGGATACCGCGCAGCGCAGGGTGGGCGATGCGCGACAGCTGGGCGGCCACGTCGCCGGTCAGGTCGATCCACCCGACGACGCCGCGGATCATCGGCGACCGGTCGGCCAGTCTCAGCAGGAACCGCGTCTCGTCCAGCGTGGGGGCGGCCTGGACCAGCACCGTGCCGGTGACCCCAGCCGCCCGCGCCAGGGGTTCCAGGTCCGCGGGCAGGATGTCCCGCCGGATGGGCGCGACCTGATCGGTCATCCAGCCGTAATCGCCTCGGGCGATCCGCCAGAAATGCTGATGGGCGTCGATGATCACGGGAATGTCCTTGCCGGGTTGTGTCTCTAATCATAATAAACCGTATGGAGGCGGTCGCGGCGTGTCAACGCCCGACCCGGGAGGACAGGAGGCGGCATGAAGACCATCAGGATCGGCCGGACGGGGGTGGAGATCACCCCCATCGCGTTCGGCTGTGCCAGCATCGGCAACCTGTATCGCGAGGTCGCGGAGGAGGACGCGCAGCAGGTTCTGCAGGCGGCATGGGATGCCGGGATCCGCTATTTCGATACGGCGCCCCATTACGGGCGCGGCCTGTCCGAGCAGCGGTTGGGGCGGTTCCTGACGGGCAGGACGGGGGCCGTTCTGTCGACCAAGGTCGGGCGCGTCCTGACCCCTGCCGCCGCGCCGATCCCCGAGGCCGACAGCTATGTCCGCCCCGCGCAGAACGACGTGCATTACGACTATTCCGGTGACGGGATCGAGGAAAGTCTGGAGCAGAGCCTGGACCGGCTTGGCGTCGCGCGGGTCGACATCGTCTATGTCCACGATCTGGGCACCTATACCCATGGCACCGACAACGACCGGCATCTGCAGGCGTTCCTGGGGTCCGGGTATGAACGGCTGGTCCGGCTGAAGAAGGCGGGCCGCATCGGCGCATTCGGTCTTGGCGTCAACGAAACCGAGATCTGCCTGCAGGTGATGGATCACGGGCCGCTGGACGTGATCCTGCTGGCGGGGCGGCTGACCCTGCTGGACCGTTCGGCCGAGGACGCTTTGGTGCCGCGCTGTCGCACGGTCGGCACCAGTCTGGTGCTGGGCGGGATCTTCAACTCCGGCATCCTGGCGACCGGGCCCGTGGCCGGCGCGACCTATGACTACGGCCCCGCCCCGCAGCAGGTGCTGGACCGTGTGGCTGCCCTGCAGGATCAGGCCGCCGTGCAGGGGATGCCGCTTGCGACCGCGGCGTTGCATTTCGCGCGCGACCATCCCGCGGCGGCGGCGGTGCTGCTGGGCACGGCCAATCCTACGACCTTGCGCCGCAACCTGGAGGCCCTGCGTTAGCCCAGGTCGTGATGGCGCAGGGATGACAGCAGCGTCGATTTCGACGTGCGCAGATGCTGGCGCGCGGCATCCAGCGCGCGGCCGGCGTCGCGGGCCTCCAGCGCGTCGATGATCGCCAGGTGTTCCTGGATCGCGGCGCCGTTGCGCTGCTTTTCCTGCGTCTTGTCCCACATGTAGTGATAATGGAAGATCAGCGAGATGACCTTCTGGAACTCGGCCACGAAGCGGTTTCGGACGACGGCGTTGATGGCCTCGTGGAACGCCTCGTCCAGCTTGGAGAACTCGTGGAAATGCGTGTCGATCTGGTCCGCCAGGGCCAGGTGCTGGACGCGCAGCGTGGCCAGCCGCGGCCAGACGGGGTGATCGACCGGCGCCTCGACCAGCTTGGCGATCGCGTCCAGTTCCAGGACCAGCCGAAAGTCCGACAGCTCGACTGCGAATTCCTTGGTGAAGCCGCGCAGCATCCAGCCGCCCTTGGGCCTGCGTGCGACCAGGCCGAACCGGCTGAGGCCGGCCAGGAACTCGTTCAGCTGATGCTGGGTGACGCCGAAGGTCCGCGCCAGCTCGGCCACCGACAGCGGCGTTTCGGCGGGCACGTCGAACCGCAGGATCCAGTCCAGGAACCGCTGCTCCAGCGCCTGCAGGCCGTCGGCGGCGCGGATCACGGCGATCCGGTCGTCCTGGTCCGGCATGCGCAGCACCCGCTTGGCCCGCCCGTCCAGCGCGATCACCCCCAGCTCCGCCAGCCGCGCCAGGCAGCGGCGGACGACGGTGCGGCTGACCCCGGCGATCTCGCTCAGCGCGGCCTCGGCGGGCAGGTCGGCCCCCGGGGTCAGGGTCGCGCAGTGGTCCAGAAGGCGGTTGTACGCCTCGCGATAGCGGGTGTCGCTGCGGGCCATGGTCGGGGTTTCCTTGGATCAGGCGGTTCTTGTCTTAAATTATTAAAAACAATTGACAGGTGCAAGGTGCCTGCACATGCTTTGCCGACATCAGGACGAAATCGGTCGGGGAGGAACGATGACGGACGCAACCAAGCCCTGGGCCGACGGCAAGGCGCGTCGGCTGACGATCGCCCGCGACCAGCTGCACCGCGCATCGGCCCTGCTGACGCTGGTTCTGCTGATCATCGGCTTTGCGATGGCCAGCCCGGCGTTCTTGTCGGTCAACAACGGACTGACGGTGCTGTTGCAGACATCGGTCATCGGGCTGCTGGGGATCGGGCTGACCATGGTCATCATCACCGGCGGGATCGACCTGTCGGTCGGCTCGGTGCTGGCGCTGTCGGGCGTGGTATCGGCGATGGCGGTCAAGGCCGGCCTGCCGGTGGTGCCTGCGATGTGCGCAGGCGTCCTGGCCGGCGCCGCCTGCGGTGCGTTCAACGGCCTTGTCATCACCCGGCTGCGGATTCCGCCCTTCGTGGCGACGCTTGGCATGATGCTGATCGCGCGCGGCGTGGCGCTGCAGCTGACCGGGGCCACGCCGATTTCGCAGCTGGGCGCGGGCTTCGGGCGGCTTGGCAACGGCGCGCTGTTCCGCGTGGTCGAGATGCAGCCGAACGGCTTTCCGCGCGTGATCTTTCCGGGCATCCCCTATCCGGCCATCCTGCTGCTGGTCGTGGCGGTGGCTGCGACCTATCTGCTGCGCCGCCGCCAGGTCGGACGCCACATCTATGCCACCGGGTCGAACGAGGAGGCCGCGCGCCTGTCCGGCGTGAATGTCGACTGGACCAAGATGTACGCCTACACGATGTCGGGCGCGTTGGCGGGGCTGGCGGGCAACGTGCTGATGTCGCGCCTGGTCACCGCCCAGCCAAGCGAGGGGGTGATGTACGAACTGGATGCCATCGCGGCGGCGGTGATCGGCGGCGCGTCCCTGTCGGGGGGCGTGGGCACCGTCGCGGGCACGATGATCGGTGCGTTCATCATCGGCATCCTGCGAAACGGTCTGAACATGTCGGGCGTGTCCGCCTTCATCCAGCAGATCGTCATCGGCTTCGTGGTCATCGGCGCGGTCTGGATCGATCAGGTCCGCAACCGCCGCTAGGCCCGCATCATCATCATCGGAGGAGGAACCAAGATGACACTGCTGAAGACATGCCTGGCCGTATCCGCCCTTGCCCTGACCGCCGCCGGCGCCCAGGCCGGAGAGATCGCGGTCATCGTCAAGACGACCAACTCGAACTTCTGGCAGAACGTGAACCTGGGCGCCCAGGCCGCGATCGAGGGCCAGTCCGAGCATACGCTGAGCTTTGACGGTCCGGCCGCGGAAAGCGCGGTGGCCGATCAGGTCAGCCTGGTCGAGAACGCCATCAACCGCGGCGTGGCCGGGCTGGTCCTGGCCCCGTCCGACCCCGAGGCGCTGATCCCCGTGGTGCAGCGCGCCTATGAATCCGGCATCCCGGTCGTGATCATCGACAGCGCCCTGGGCGAGGGCGGAGAAGGCGCGTTCCAGGCCTTCCTGTCGACCGACAACTGCGCGGCCGGAGAGCAGGTGGCCAAGCGCATGATCGACGAGGCCGGCACGACCGGCAAGGTGGGGATCATGTCCTATGTCGCGGGCGTCGGGTCCGAGATCGGGCGCGTCGGCTGCTTTACCACCTACCTGCAGGAGAATTCCGACCTGGAGATCGTGGGTCCGCTCTATTCGCAAAGCCAGATGGCCAACGCGCTGAACCAGACCACCGACATGCTGGCGTCGAACCCGGACCTGGTCGGCATCTTCGGGGCGAACGAACCCACGGCCGTCGGCATGGGGCGCGCGATCGAGCAGGCGGGCAAGGCGGGCCAGCTGACCGCCCTGGGCTTTGACGGCAACGAGGACCTGCAGCAGTTCGTGCGCGACGGCGTGCTGACGGCGACGGCGGTGCAGGGATCGTTCGCCATGGGCGAGATGGGCGTGCAGACCGTGATGGACATCCTGGCCGGAGAGACGGTCGAGCCGTTCATCAACACCGGCGTGGTGATGGTCGACAAGGCCAACATCGAGTCCGACGAGGCCAGGAACGTCCTCTACTGATGCTGCCGGGGACCGCCCGCGCGGTCCCCGATCACCGACACGTTGCAAGGGGCATGCCCATGTCAGACCAGCCGCTGGTCCAGATGATCGACATCGAAAAGCATTTCGGGGGCGTCCGGGCCGTCGATCATGTCTCGGTCAGCCTCTATCCGGGCGAGGTGGTGGGCCTTCTGGGGCATAACGGCGCGGGCAAGTCCTGCCTGATGCGCATCCTGTCGGGCGCCATGACCCCCAGCAGCGGAGAGATCCGCGTGAACGGCACGGCGGTCCGCTTTGCCGAACCCAACGACGCCCGCGCCAAGGGGATCGAGACGATCTATCAGACGCTGGCCCTGGCCGATCACCTGGACGCGCCCAGCAACCTTTTCCTGGGGCGGGAGCTGAAGACCCGGTTCGGCAACCTGGACGACGCCGCCATGCTGCGCGCCGCGCGCGAGGTGCTGGCCCGGCTGAACCCCAACTTCCGCAACCTGCGCGACCCCGTGTCCAGCCTGTCGGGAGGCCAGCGCCAGGTGATCGCGATCGCGCGTGCGATCTATTTCGACACCCGCGTGCTGATCATGGACGAACCCACCGCAGCCCTGGGCCCGTCGGAGACGGCGATGGTGGCCGACCTGATCCGCAAGCTGCAGGCCGACGGGATCGGGATATTCCTGGTCAGCCACGACATCCATGACGTGTTCGACCTGTGCGACCGGGTTGTGGTGATGAACAAGGGCCGCGTCGTGGGCGCCCATGCCATCGGCGATGTCAGCAAGGACGACGTCCTCAGCCTGATCGTCAAGGGAGAGCTGCCGTCCGACTGGTCCGCCCGCAGGCCGGAGCCGGTGCAATGAAGGACGCATCCGCCACCACGATGGCATGCGGCGTCTGCGTCGAGCCCGGCCGGTTCCGCATCGAGACGCGGCCCCTGCCGACCCATGCCCCCGAGGGCTGGGTGCTTGTCGACATCGCCGCCATCGGCATCTGCGGCACGGATTACCACATCTTCGAGGGCAAGCATCCCTATCTGGATTATCCCCGCGTGATCGGGCACGAGCTGTCCGGGCATGTGGCCAGCGGACCGGATGCCGGGCGCCTGGTCGTGGTGAACCCATACCTGTCCTGCGGGGCCTGCCGTGCTTGCCTGCGCGGCAAGCCCAACTGCTGCGCCGCGATCGCGGTGCTGGGCGTGCATCGCGACGGCGGCATGTGCGCGCGGATCGCGGTTCCGGCGGGCAACCTGTACCCCGCCGACGGGCTGAGCGTGCATCAGGCCGCGATGGTCGAGTTCCTGGCCATCGGCGCCCATGCCGTCGCGCGTTCGGGCGTGGGGCCGGGCGATCTGGCGCTGGTGACGGGGGCGGGGCCGATCGGGCTTGGCACCGCGCTGTTCGCCCGCCTGGCCGGGGCCCAGGTGCATCTGATGGATCTCAGCGACCGGCGGCTGGCGCTGGCGCGGCGGCTGTGCGGGTTCGACCTGCTGCACCGTCCGGGCGACGACATCCTGACCGGCGAATTGGCGCAGGGCTTCGATGTCGTCTTCGACGCGACCGGCAGCGCGCCGGCCATCGAGGCGGGTTTTCCCCTCGTGGCCCATGGCGGCAGCACGGTGCTGGTCAGCGTGGTCAAGGGCGACATCCGCTTTTCGGATGCCGAGTTCCACAAGCGCGAGGCCCGCATCATCGGCAGCCGCAACGCGCAGGCCCCCGATTTCGACCGGGTCATCGCGGCCATTCGCGACGGGCTGATCCCCACCGATGCGCTGCTGTCCGAGGTCGTGCCGCTGGCCGATCTGCCCGACCGCTTCGCCGCGCTGGTCGATGACCGCGACGACATCGTCAAGATCCTGGTGACCCCGTGACGCAAGCCCCACCGACCGCCATCCGCCTGCATGACCGCGACAACATCATGGTCGCCCTGATCGCCCTGGCCCCCGGCGCGCCGCTTGATGCCGGATGCGCCGCGACAGAGGCGATCCCCGCGGGCCACAAGGTCGCCATCCGCCCCATCGCGCCCGGCGAACCGGTCCTGAAATACGGTCAGGTCATCGGCATCGCCACCCGGCCCATCGCGGCGGGGGCGCATGTCCATGTCCAGAACCTGGGCATGGGGGCGCACAAGCAGGATCACGGCTTTGGCAGCGCGGCGGGTGCGCTGCCGGCCCCCGATGCGCCGGCGTCCTTCCAGGGGTTTCACCGGCCGTCGGGGCGGGTGGGCACGCGCAATTATGTGGGCATCCTGACCTCGGTCAATTGCGCGGGATCGGTCGCCCGCTTCATCGCCGAGGAGGCAGAGCGTCAGGGCTGGCTGGCCGATTACCCCAACGTGGACGGAATCGTGCCCATCGTGCACGGCACCGGCTGCGGCATGTCTGGCAAGGGCGAAGGGTACGAGACGCTGTTCCGCACCATCGCAGGCTATGGCCACAACCCTAATTTCGGCGCCATCCTGATGGTGGGCCTGGGCTGCGAGGTCATGCAGATCCCCGACCTGATCGACCGGCGCGCGCTGAAGGACAGCGCCCGGTTCCGCTATATGACCATCCAGCAGACGGGCGGCACGCGGGCCACCGTCGACAAGGGCGTGGCGATCCTGCGCGAACTGGCCGCCGAGGCGGACCGTGCCACGCGCCGGACCGCGCCGGCATCCGCGCTGGTGATGGGCATGCAATGCGGGGGGTCGGACGGCTATTCCGGGATCACGGCCAACCCGGCCCTGGGCATCGCCTCTGATCTGCTGGTGGCGCAGGGGGGCATCTCGATCCTGTCGGAAACCTCCGAGATCTATGGCGCCGAACATCTGCTGACCCGACGCGCCGATCCCGAGACCGGCCGCAAGCTGATCGACCTGATCGAATGGTGGGAGGATTACACCGCCCGCAACTTCGGAGAGATGGACAACAATCCCTCGCCCGGCAACAAGCGCGGCGGCCTGACCACGATCCTGGAAAAGAGCCTGGGCGCCGTGGCCAAGGGGGGCAGCGCGCCGCTGTCGGCGGTCTATCGCTATGGCGAACCCATCGACCGGCCGGGCTTCGTCTTCATGGACAGCCCCGGCTATGACCCCTGTTCGGTGACGGGGCAGGTCGCGTCGGGGGCCAACCTGATCGCCTTCACCACCGGGCGGGGCAGCGTGTCGGGCTATCGCCCGGTGCCCTGCATCAAGATCGCGTCGAACCCCGACCTGTGGCGCCGGATGGAGCCGGACATGGATGTCGATTGCGGTGCGATCCTCTCCGGGGCCACCCTGCAGGAGAAGGGGCACGAGATCTTCGACCTGATGCTGGCCGTCGCCTCCAGTGCCCCGACGAAAAGCGAGGCGCAGGGCTTCGGCGCGGTCGAGTTCGTGCCCTGGCAGATCGGCGCGGTGATGTAAGTGAAAGGACAGCGAATGATACCAACCCCCATGACCGGACAGCGCGTCGTGATCACCGCGGCGGCCCAGGGGATCGGCCGCGCCAGTGCGCTGGCCTTCGCCGCGGCGGGCGCCGAGGTGATCGCCACCGACATCAACATGGACGGGCTCTCGACGCTGGACGGGTGCCGCACCGCGCGCCTGGACGTGCTGGACGGCGCCGCCGTGGCCGCGTTCTTTGCCGATCTGGGACCAGTGGACGTGCTGTTCAACTGCGCCGGGGTCGTGCATGCGGGGGGCATCCTGGAGGCATCCGAGGCCGACCTGGAATTCGCATTCGACCTGAACGTGCGATCGATGATGCGCACGATCCGGGCGGTCCTGCCGGGGATGGTCGACCGGGGGCGGGGGGCGATCATCAACATGTCCTCGGTCGCCTCGTCCATCAAGGGGGTGCCCAACCGCTTTGCCTATTCCACCACCAAGGCCGCCGTCCTGGGTCTGACCAAGTCGGTCGCCGCCGACCATGTGGGCCACGGCATCCGATGCAACGCGATATGCCCCGGCACGGTGCAGTCGCCGTCGCTGGATGACCGCCTTGCCGCGACGGGCGATGCCGTGGCGGCCCGCGCGGCCTTCGTCGCGCGCCAGCCCATGGGGCGCATCGCCGATGCGGCGGAAATCGCCGATCTGGCCGTGTATCTGGCGGGCGCGACCTATACCACGGGCCAAGCCGTCTGCATCGACGGCGGCTGGACACTCTGACCCAAGGAAGACGACATGAAACTTGTTCGCTTTGGTGCCGCGGGCGCCGAGAAACCCGGCCTGATCGACGCGGACGGCCAGATCCGTGACCTGTCGGCGCATGTGTCGGACCTGTCCGGACAGGCGCTGCATCCCGATGCACTGGCCGGCCTGGCGCGCCTTGATCCGGCGACGCTGCCGCTGGTCCAGGGCGATCCGCGTCTGGGCCCGCCCGTCGCGGGCACCGGCAAGTTCATCTGCATCGGCCTGAACTATGCCGACCATGCCGCCGAATCCGGCATGCAGGTCCCGCCCGAGCCGGTGATCTTCATGAAGGCCACCAGCGCGATCTGCGGCCCGAACGATCCGATCATCATCCCGCGCGGCAGCGAAAAGACTGACTGGGAGGTCGAGCTTGCCGTCATCATCGGCAAGCCTGCCAAATATGTCGATGAAGCCGACGCCATGTCCCATGTCGCGGGCTTTGCCGTGACAAACGACGTGTCCGAACGGGCGTTCCAGACCGAACGCGCGGGCCAGTGGACCAAGGGCAAGTCCTGCGACAATTTCGGCCAGATCGGCCCCTGGCTGGTCACCCCGGACGAGATCGCCGATCCCCAGGATCTGGCGATGTGGCTGAGCGTGAACGGTCAGACGATGCAGGACGGGTCGACGGCGACAATGGTCTATCAGGTGCCGTTCCTGATCCATTACCTCAGCCAGTTCATGACCCTGCATCCGGGCGACGTGATTTCCACCGGAACGCCTCCGGGCGTGGGGATGGGGATGCGGCCGCAACGCTTCCTGTGCGCGGGCGACGTCGTCGAGCTGGGCATCAAGGGGCTGGGCCGGCAGCGCCAGGAGGTCATTGCCGACCCGGCCTGATGGGCGCATGCCGTAGCCCGTGACGCCTGGCCCCGCGTGGGACGGGCGTCACGGGCCGATCCCGGTCAGACGAAGATCAGGTCGTTGCCCAGCCCGTCGATCGTCATGTTGCGCACCGTCAGCACGTCACCGTCCCCAAGATCGAAGACGACGTTCGCGCCGACCTGCGCGGCATGGTTCCGCGCCTGCGCCAAGCTGGCGATCCCGAAGTTGACCATGCGGATCGTGTCGATGTCGTCCTGAAAATCCATGACCGCATCGCGCCCGGCACCGTGACCGAAGACGAAGACATCGGCCCCCGCGCCGCCCCACAGCTGATCGCGTCCCGCACCCCCATTCAGGCTGTCGTTTCCGGCCCCACCGTCCAGGCGATCATCGCCCTGCCTGCCGTGAAGGATGTCCGCACCGAACCCGCCGCGGATCACGTTCGCCCGGGCGTCGCCCAGCAGGATGTCGTTTCCCATCCCGCCGTGAATGTTCTCGACATTGTGGATCACGTCGGTCCCGTGCCCCGTGGCCTGCGCGCCGGTCATGGCCAGATCGATCCGCGCGGCCCGCGCCTGACCCATGAACGAAACCCAGTCCGTTCCCGCGCCGCCATCGATCGTGTCGTTGCCCGCCCCACCCCAAAGCATGTCGTTGCCGACCCCGCCATGCAGGACGTCGTTTCCGTTCCCGCCGAAAAGGCTGTCGGCCCCGCCGCCCCCGGCGATCGTGTCCGCGCCACCCGCGCCGCGCAGGATGGTATCGGCCCCATTGCCGGTCATGCGGTTGGCCAGATCGTTGCCGATACCGGTCACCCGCCCCGTGCCGGTCATCACAAGATGCTCGACATGGGCGGACAGCGCGTGGGACACGCCGGCATGCACCACGTCCCGACCGCCGTTCGCCGTTTCGATCACCCGGTCACCCGCGTTGTCGACGTGATAGACGTCGTCGCCGGCCATGCCGTGCATCCTGTCGGCGCCCGCCATGCCGTCGATGACATCATTGCCCGACAGCCCGAACATCGTGTCATTTGCCGCGGTCCCGCGCAGGCGATCGGCACCCGCGCTGCCGATGATGCTGCCCGGAGGGGCATCGGCGGGGAACAGCGGAAAGCCGGGGACCGGATCGGGGGTCGGACCCGGCCCGCCGACCACGGGGTCGGGGGGAACGCTACTGCCGTATTCGCCGGGCCTGATCTCTGCCCCGGCGATGCGGGCGACCAGGGGTTCTCCGGGATCGGTCCATCGTCCGGCCCAGCCTTCCTGCCCCGGGGCCACCGCCCACAGATCGACATAGCTGGACATGGGGCCGATGTTCCAGATGCCGCCGGGCATGTCCGCGGCGCTGAATTGCGCCACGACCCGCCCATCTACATAGAAGACGGCGGAACGGTCGGTCACGGTGACTTCGTAGGTGTGAAAGCCTTCCGCCGCGTCAAAGCCCAGGTCGATCACCGCGCGCCGCTGGCCGGCGTCATTCAGCGTGACGTGGTTTCCGGCAGCGTCCTCCATGTGGATGGCCAGCTGGACCTGCGTGGTGTCGCCCCCCACGAATTCGAAATCGAATTCGACCCAAGGCTGATGCTGCCAGTCCGCCTTGTAGGTGAACAGTCCGAATACCGCGCCCGGTTGCATGTCGGGGGCCTGCACGGTCCATCCCCATGTTCCGGTGGTGGCGATCTGGGCGCCCTGAATCTCGCCGCCCTGATAGGGACGGGGCGATCCGGATGGGGACCGGCCCAGGACCAGTTCGATGGCACCATCCGCGCCGACGCGGACATTGTCGTCCGACCACTGCATGATGCTTGATTGCCCGGCCGCCCAGTCCGAGATCAGCCAGCTGTCATTGTCGTGCTGTTCGCCGATCTCGTACAGATCAAGGGCAGGGGCGGTCGGGGTCGTGGTCATGCTCACCTCAGATGGTCGCAGGGACGGCGGCGGCCGAGACGGGCAGGGCAGCACGCGGCCTGATCAGGAAACCGGAAGGCTCAGTATGACCCGGACACCCTAATGCAACTTTAACGCGATCTTGCGCTGCGCGGTTTGTGCTTTGCCCCATGTGGGACGAACGCAAGCTAAGGAACGGCGTCGGATCTGCCAGAACAGCGCGATATTCTGTCGGCGAACTATATCAAGGGCCCTGTTAAAGGTGATCGGAAGATCCAGCATGAGACACACTGCGTTGCGTGCTGCCCCTGTGGGAATACGGTTCGCAAATCTAATCTACGCGATACCTGAGGCGTAGAGTGGGGAGTGTACCGTCGGATAAGGCGTAAAATGTTGATGCGCTTGCTATCTTATCAAAACTCTAAAAAGCTTTCAGAAAGCAATCGCGTACGACGGCTATGGCAATATCAAGACTTTTATTAACAACTTAGGCGTGAATTATTAGTTTATATTCAACCTTATATTATATTGACGTATTGCACCATATGCACAAGTCTAAGACGTGCGTATCGATTGTCAGAGATAAGGTCCGTCCCGTCGCCGGTCGTTCCCTTGTGTCACAGGTTACCAGTCAGGCAACGTGCCCGTCCGTCATGACCTCTGGTCTGTGCGGACGGGCGTCCGCGATGCCGATGCCCAGGCAAATGCCAGCACCGAGAATCCTCCGCAGAGTGCATAGGCCGTGAGGCATTCCCAATATGCGAACCCGTTGAACAGGAACAGCATCATGACGCCGATGGCCACGGCTAGGGCAAAGGCAAGATTGGCTGCGATCATCCGACCCCTCCATTCGATAGCCGACCCCCTGCAAGGACAGATGGCCACAGCATTTCATTCAGAAACCAAAATACCAGCGAATGACCGTTTCGATCTTGGTTAACTGATCGTACCATGCACATTGGCAAAACGCCTAGGCAGAGGTGACATCCGTGACAAAAGCGGCGAAATCATGCCGTTACATGGTTCGATTTTCACGGATTGCTGCCGATGCCTCAGTTTTCGGCAAGCGTGACGGTACGTCGGCTAACAATTGCAAACTGATCGGGGCGGGTATCCCGTGTCGCTGTGCGCTACAAACCGCGCATCCTGCAGTCTTCGACGGCAACCGGCGATATGCCTCAAGGAACCCTATCAAAATCCAAAACACACGTGATTACTCGAACATGTGATGAAACCTTGGGGCAGGGGCGTTGCCTGCCTTGGCCCCGGCCGCTAGGCTTGCGGGCAACGCAAATGTGATTTCCGGAAGTGCCGCCATTGACCCAGACCCGCCCCCTTGCTGCCCTGCTGCGTCTTGCCGTGCTGGCTGCGCTGACGACGGGAACCGCCCTGCCGGCTCTGGCGCAGGACGGCCCGCCCGAACCGAAACCGACACAGCAGCCCGCGCAGATCAGCGGCCTGGCCGGCCCCTATCTTGCCGCTCGAATGGCGACCGTCGAGAACGACTTTCGCGCGGCGGCGCGCTATTTCGTCATGGCTTCGGCGCAGGATCCGCAGGACGTCTATCTGCAGGACAGCGCGCTGGTCGCGCTGGCATCGGCGGGCGATGTCGATCAGGCGGTGGCCATGGCCGAACGGCTGTTCGACGAGGATCGTCCGACGGAACTGGCCGGCCTTCTGCGCCGCGCGCAGTTGGTCCGGGCCGAGGACTGGCAGGGCGTGGTCGACCTGATCGACGCGACCCATGCGCCGGACGTCCCGCTGGACCAGGACCTGATGGACGGCACCATCCGCGCCTGGGCGCTGCTGGGTGCGGGACGCGCCACCGACGCCATCGCGGCGTTCGAGGCGATGGCCGCGAATGCGGACCTGGCCCCCATCGTGAACTATCACCTGGCGCTGGCCCGGGCGCTGGCGGGCGACTATGAGGCCGCCGACCGCCTGATCGTGCAGTCCGAGGCCAGCGGCCACCTGATGGGCCTGACCGCCCGCGTCCAGATCCTGTCGCAGCTGGATCGCGGCGACGAGGCGCTGGCGCTGCTGTCCCAGATCGACGGGCTGGAGGCCGAGCCGCAGTTGCTGGCCCTGCGCCAGCGCCTGGAACAGGGGCAGCCGGTGCCCTTCGACGTGGTGGGCGGCCCGGCGGACGGGATCGCGCATCTGCTGCTGTCCTTTGCCTCGGCCCTGTCCAGCAGCCCGGACCCGGAACCGCTGGCGCTGATCCATGCGCGCCTGGCGTCCTGGATCGCGCCGCAGAACCCCGAGGCCCGGCTGACCACCGCGCAGCTGCTGCAGGACCGCCAGCAGTTCGACCTGGCCGAGGCCGAGTTCGATGCCGTCCGCCGCATGGGCGAGATGCGCCCCCAGGCCGAGCTGTCGCGCATCGACGCCCTGTCGCGCGCCCAACGCCCCGCCGAGGCGGAGCGTGCGGCCCTGGCACTGACCGCGGCCTATCCGGGCCTGGCGCAGTCCTGGATCGCGCTTGGCGACGTGACCCGCCAGCAGGAGAAATACGCCGAGGCGATCCCAAGCTATGACCGGGCGCTGGACCTTCTGGCCGACGCCCCGCCCGAGGCGCGGTGGTTCCCGCTTTACGCGCGCGGCATCTCGCTGGAGCGTGCGGGCCAGTTCGACCGCGCCGAGGCCGACCTGCTGGCCGCGCTGGAGATCCGCCCCGATCAGGCCAGCCTGCTGAACTATCTGGGTTATTCTTGGATCGACCGGAACCAGAACCTGGACCGGGCGCTGGACATGATCAAGCGCGCGGTCGAGCTGTCGCCCGGCGACGGCTATATCCTGGACAGCCTGGCATGGGCCTATTTCCGGCTTGGCCGCTATCAGGAGGCCGTTGCCCCGATGGAGCAGTCCATCGCCACGATGGCCGCCGATCCGCTGGTCAACGACCACCTGGGCGACATCTACTGGATGGTCGGCCGCCACCGCGAGGCGCAGATCCAGTGGCAGCGCGCCCTGTCGCTGGAGCCCGGCGAAAGCGGAGAGGTCGATGCCGACCGCATCCGCGCCAAGCTGGATCGCGGCCTGAACGCGGTGATGGACGAGGAGGACGGCCCCGTCGCCAGCCACCCCACCCAGGCCCCGCAGACCGAGGCCGACGCGGCCGAATGATCATCGAGGCGGCCCCCGCCAAGCTGAACCTGGCGCTGCATGTGACGGGTCGGCGGCCTGACGGCTATCACCTGCTGGATTCGCTGGTCTGCTTTGCGGCGGTCGGCGACAGCATCGCCCTGACCCCCGGCCCGCTGTCCCTGAGCATCGACGGCCCCTTCGCGGCGGGTCTGTCCACCGACGACAACCTGTGCCTGCGCGCCGCGCGTCTGGTCGGGGGACAGGCCGCGATCCGGCTGACCAAGGCGCTGCCCGTCGCCTCGGGCATCGGGGGAGGGTCCGCCGATGCGGCGGCGGTGCTGCGCGGGCTGGCGCGGATGGGCCATCCGCTGCCCGAGGGGACCGAACGGCTTGGTGCCGACGTGCCGGTCTGCCTGGCCTCGACGCCCGCGCGCATGCAGGGCGTCGGAGAGGTGCTGACCCCGCTGCCCGCCCTGCCGCCGCTGCATCTGGTGCTGGTCAATCCCGGCATCGCGGTGCCCACCCCGGCGATCTTCGCGGGCCTGCGGTCGCGCGACAATCCGCCTTTGCCGCCCATTCCCGCCTTTGCCGATGTCGATGCGCTGCTGGGCTGGCTGGGCACCACGCGGAACGACCTGCAGCCCCCCGCGATCGCCGCGGCGCCGGTCATCGCCGACGTGCTGCAGGCGCTGGAAGGCCAGGGCGCGCGGCTGGCGCGGATGTCGGGATCGGGGGCCACCTGCTTCGGCATCTTTGCCGACCCCGGCGCCGCGGAGCGCGCGGCTGCGGCCCTTGCGCGCAACGGCTGGTGGGCGGTGGCGACCGAACTGGCATCCGCCCCGGCACGCGGCTAGACTGCGCCCGACCCGATCCCGGAGGAACCCATGCTGCGCCTTGGCGTCAACATCGACCACGTCGCCACCATCCGCAACGCGCGGGGCACGCCCTGGCCGGACCCGCTGCGGGCCGCGCTGATCGCCCAGGCCGCGGGCGCGGACGGCATCACCGCCCATCTGCGCGAGGATCGCCGCCATATCAGCGACGCCGATATCGACGCGCTGATGGCCAACCTGACGCAGCCCCTGAACTTCGAGATGGCCGCCACGATGGAGATGCAGGCCATCGCCCTGCGCCATCGTCCGCATGCCGTCTGCATCGTCCCCGAAAAGCGCGAGGAGCGCACGACCGAAGGCGGACTGGATGTCGCGGGCAACGACAATGCGCTGGCGGGATACATCGCGCCGCTGCGCGAGGCCGGCTGTCGGGTGTCACTGTTCATCGGTCACGAACCCGCCCAGATCCGCGCCGCCGCCCGGATCGGCGCGGCGGTGGTCGAACTGCACACCGGCGCCTATTGCGACCTGGACACCGAAGGCCGCCACGCCGAGCGCGACGCCGAACTGGCCGCCCTGCGCGAGGGTGCCGCGCTGGCCCATGACCTGGGGCTGGAGGTCCATGCGGGCCACGGGCTGACATTCGATACGGTCGGTCCCATCGCGGCCATTCCCCAGGTGGCCGAACTGAACATCGGGCATTTCCTGATCTCGGAATCGGTGTTCCTGGGGCTGGAGGGCGCAATCCGCGAGATGCGCGCGCGCATGGACGCGGCGCGGGCGTGATCCCTTTCCTGTCCAAAGACCCGTCGGGACGTACGGCATGATCCTTGGCATCGGCACGGACCTGGCGAACATCGACCGCATCCAAGGGACGCTGGACCGCTTTGGCGACCGGTTCCGCAACCGGGTCTTCACGCCGACCGAACTGGCCAAGGCTGCCCGCCGCGCCGACGAGGCCGGCACCCTGGCCAAGCGGTGGGCCGCCAAGGAGGCCTGCTCCAAGGCGCTTGGCACGGGTCTTTCCATGGGCATCAGCTGGCGCGACATGGCGGTGACGAACCTGCGGTCGGGCCAGCCGGTCATGGCGCTGACGGGCTGGGCCGCGGACCGGCTGGCGGCGATGACGCCCGCCGATCATCACGCGGTCGTGCATGTCACGCTGACCGACGACCACCCCTGGGCGCAGGCCTTCGTGGTGATCGAGGCGCGTCCCGGCCCTGCGCCTGCTTGACTTTGACCCTGTGCCCGGCCCATGAACACGCGACGCAGGGCCCCCGGCCCGAGGGATAAGAGGACCACGCGGAATGGCAACGGCAGCGCCCGAGAAAAAGGACGGCATCTGGGAGACGATCAAGACGATCTTCTGGGCGCTGGTGATCGCGGGCATCTTCCGCACGCTGTTCTTCCAGCCCTTCTGGATCCCGTCGGGCAGCATGAAGGACACGCTGCTGATCGGTGATTTCCTGTTCGTGAACAAGATGGCCTATGGTTATTCCGCGCATAGCTGCCCGTTCTCGATGTGCCCGATCAGCGGCCGCATCCTGGAACGCGAACCGGCGCGCGGCGACGTGGCCGTGTTTCGCCACCCGACCCGCAACGTCGATTTCATCAAGCGCGTGATCGGCCTGCCGGGCGACACCGTGCAGATGCGCGGCGGCCGCCTGTGGCTGAACGGAGAGCCGGTCCAGGTCACCCCCGCCGGCGAGTTCATCGAGGTCAAGGAACAGCAGGGGCCGCAGGGCCTGATCCCGCGCTGCGTGAACGACCCCGTGACCGAGGGCGGCGACTGCATCAGCGAACGCATGACCGAGACGCTGCCGGGCGGCAACACCCATGACATCTTGAACATCGTCGATGGCTGGGTGGCCGACGACACGCCGACCTTCACCGTCCCCGAAGGACAGTACTTCTTCATGGGCGACAACCGCGACAATTCCGAAGACAGCCGTTTCCCGGCCGAGATCGGCGGCTTGGGCTTCGTGCCGGCCGAATACCTGATCGGCCGCGCCGACCGCATCATGTTCTCGTCGGCGGGGCGGTCTCTGCTGTATTTCTGGACGTGGCGGTCCGACCGCTTCTTCAAGGCGGTGAATTGACGCCCTCGGCCGACATCCGGGCCTTCATGGCCCGTCTGGGGCATGAATTCGCGCGGCCCGAACTGCTGATCCGCGCGCTGACGCATGGCTCGATCGCCAGCGTCACGCGGCCCGACAACCAGCGGCTGGAGTTCCTGGGCGACCGCGTCCTGGGCCTGGTCATGGCCGAGGCGCTGTTCACCGCAGACACCGCCGCCAGCGAGGGCCAGCTTGCCCCGCGCTACAATGCGCTGGTGCGCGGAGAGACCTGCGCCGCGGTGGCCCGCGAGCTGTCCCTGGGCGACGTGCTGAAGCTGGGCCGGTCCGAGATGCTGTCGGGCGGGCGTCGCAAGGACGCCCTTCTGGCCGATGCGATGGAGGCGGTGCTGGCCGCCGTCTATCTGGATGCGGGCTTCGATGCGGCCCGTCAGGTCGTGCTGCGCCATTGGGCGCCGCGTCTGGCGCGGGTCGATGCCGACAGCCGCGACGCCAAGACCGCCCTGCAGGAATGGGCCCAGGCCCAGGGCATGCCGCCCCCCGTCTATGAACAGACCGAACGCAGCGGCCCCGACCATGCGCCGGTCTTCCTGATCACCGTGCGGCTGGAAGACGGCCGCGACGCGCAGGCCCGCGGCACGGGCACCAAGCGCAGCATCGAACAGGCCGCCGCGCAATCGCTGCTGGATCGGCTGGAAGGACTGACATGACCGACGACGACATCGCCCCCGATCAGCCGCCCGCGGCGCAACCCGACGGGCCCACCCGCGCGGGCTTCGTCGCCCTGATCGGAGAGCCCAATGCGGGCAAGTCCACGCTGCTGAACCAGATGGTCGGCGCCAAGGTCAGCATCGTGACACACAAGGTCCAGACGACCCGCGCACGCATCCGCGGCATCGCCATGCACGGCCCCGCGCAGATCGTCTTTGTCGACACGCCGGGCATCTTCCGCCCGCGCCGCCGGCTGGACCGCAGCATGGTCGCCGCGGCCTGGGGCGGGGCGTCGGACGCCGACATCGTGCTGGTCCTGGTCGAGGCGCATCGCGGCCTGACCGACGGCACGCAGGCGATCCTGGATCAGCTGGTCGACCTGGGCAAGGGGACGCCCGTCGCGCTGATCATCAACAAGATCGACCGCGTCAAGGCCGAGACCCTGCTGGCCCTGTCTCAGCAGCTGAACGAGGCCTATCCCTTCACCGAGACGTTCATGATCTCGGCCATGCGCGGCCATGGTTGCCAGCAGCTGCGCGGCTGGCTGGCCCGCAGCTTGCCCGAAAGCCCGTGGCTGTACCCCGAGGATCAGATCGCCGACCTGCCCATGCGCATGATCGCCGCCGAGATCACCCGCGAGAAGCTGACCCTGCGTCTGCATGAGGAGATCCCCTATCAGCTGACGGTGGAGACCGAGGCCTGGGAGGAGAAGGACGACGGCAGCGCCCGCGTCGAGCAGGTCGTCTATGTCGCCCGCCAGGGCCACAAGGGCATCGTCCTGGGCCGCGGCGGAGAGACGATCAAGGCCGTGGGTCAGGCCGCCCGCGTCGAGCTGGAGGAGTTCATGGGCCGCCGCGTCCATCTGTTCCTGCAGGTCCGCGTCCGCGAGAACTGGGAGAACGAGGCCGAACGCTATGACGAGATCGGCCTGAACTTCCGCGACGGCGATGGCTGAGGCCCGCCTGGCCGCGTCCCTGTGGGTCGCGGCCTATCTGGCCCGCCTGGCGCAGGCCACCATCCCCGCCTATGTACTGGCGCGCGGCGACGACACGGCGGGGGCGATCGCGGTGAAATGCGCCCATCTGGACGGCACCGCCGCGCTGTGGATGCGCGAATGGGACATGGACAGCGACACCCGTCCCTGGGTCGCGACCGACAGGGGCACCGAGCGTGACATCGACGCTGCCATCGCCCGCCAGCGGTCCCGCGACCGCGACCTGTGGGTGATCGAGATCGAATCGCGCGACGGCACCACGCTGCTGGATCGCGACGGGCTGTTCTGACCTCTGGCGGGGTCGCGGTTTGCAGAATATGCATCACGCCATGAGCAGCACCCCGCAAACCGATTCGCCCAAGGGCCTTGCCTATGCCGTCGCGGCCTATGGGCTGTGGGGGTTCCTGCCAATCTACATGAAGGCGCTGGCCCATCTGCCCGCGGCCGAGATCATCGCCCATCGCATCGTCTGGTCGCTGCCCATCGCGGCCGCCGTCCTGTTGTGGCAGGGCCGCGCGGCCGAGGTCGGCCAGGCCCTGCGCCAGCCGCGCCTGCTGGCGATGGCGGCGCTGACGGCGGTGCTGATCTCGGTCAACTGGCTGATCTATGTCTGGGCCATCTCGAACGATCACGCGCTGGACGCGGCGCTTGGCTATTACATCAACCCGCTGTTCAGCGTGTTTTTGGGCGCGACGTTGCTGGGGGAACGGCTGACGCGGGGGCAGGTCGCGGCCATCGCGCTGGCGGCCACCGCGGTGATCGTGCTGACCGTGCAGGCGGGCAGCCTGCCGGTGGTGGCGATCGGCCTGACGCTGTCCTGGGGCCTCTATGCCTATTGCAAGAAAAGCCTGCCGCTTGGCCCCAACCAGGGCTTCACGCTGGAGGTGCTGCTGCTGACCCCGCTGGCGGCGGGCTTCCTGATCTGGCAGGCGCTGCAGGGTCAGTCGCATTTCACTGGCGCCGGCTGGGGCCAGGCGCTGTTGCTGCTGGGATGCGGGCCGGTCACGGCGATCCCGCTGCTGTTCTATGCCAACGGGGCCAAGCTGATCCGCCTGTCGACCATCGGCATCCTGCAATACATCGCGCCGACGATGATCTTTCTGTGCGCGGTGGTGCTGTTCGGCGAACCCTTCGACGGGGCCCGCCTGATCGCGTTCCCGATGATCTGGGTGGCACTGGTCATCTATTCGGTGACGCTGGTCCGCCAGGCGGGCCAGAGACGCCGCGACCGTCGCGACCTGGCCGCCCGGCGCATGCAATAGGCACCCCATGCCGGCGGGGCGCGCGACCGTGGCCCGCGTGACGCCCTCTGGCCCCCGCAGGCCGGATCGCGCAAGCTGTGTCGGCGGACCCGGAGGCTGTGATGGAATGGCAGGCAGAAGGCACCGTGATCGGCCGCCGTCCCCATTGCGAGACGGCCGTCATCATCGACGTGCTGACCCTTGAACACGGGCGCCATGCCGGGGTCGTCCCCGGCGGGGCATCGCAGAAACGCGCCGCCATGCTGCAGCCCGGCGCGCGGCTGACCCTGCGCTGGCGCGCGCGCCAGTCGGACCAGCTGGGCAGCTTTGCCGCCGAGCCGCTGCGGATGCGGGCGGGGCTGATGGCCGATCCGACCGCGCTTGCCGGCCTGAACGCCGTCTGCGCGCTGCTGGTCTTTGCGCTGCCCGAACGCGATCCGCACCCGATGCTGGTCCAGCGGACCGAGGCGCTGCTGGACCAGATCGAGGCGGGTGCCGACTGGCCGCCCGCCTATCTGGCGTGGGAGATGCTGCTGCTGGACGAGATGGGGTTCGGCCTGGACCTTGCCAGCTGCGCGGTGACCGGCGCGACCGAGGGGCTGGCCTATGTCAGCCCAAGATCGGGCCGTGCGGTCAGCCGGCAGGGGGCGGGGGACTGGGCGGACCGCCTGCTGCCACTGCCGGCGGTCATGGGCGGGGCGGGCGACAATCGCGGCCGCGATCTGGCCCAGGGGCTGGCCATCACCGGGCATTTCCTGGAACGGCGGCTGGCGCCCGACCTGGTCGGACGCCCCTTGCCCGCCGCGCGGGGGCGGCTTGTGCGGCGCCTGCTGCGGCCCGCCGCGGGGCCGCAGGACGGCTGAGGCCTACTGGTTGCCGCGGGCGGCCGACAGCGCGTCGGTGGCCTGTTCGGCAGGGCGGCCGCTTTCGAAGATCAGCCAGGTCGGGCCCTTGATGCGCAGAACGCCGCCATAGAACTCCATCGAACTGGCCTGCTGCAGCGCCTCGAAGAAGCGCTGTTCGACGGCCAGGTCCTTGCAGTCGGTGACGCCGGTCGTCTGCAGCGGCTCGAAGGCGACGGCGGGCAGGGGGACGGTGTTCTTGGCCGCATAGCCGTTGCACGGCCCGCGACCGGACACGCCCTCGGGGCGGGTCGTCAGGGTGATGTTGCGCAGCGGCACGGTGCCGTTTCCGATGCCCACCAGCACATAGTCGTTGGCCGGGATGCCGCCCATCGGGTCGCCCGCCGGTTCCGAGCAGGCGGACAGGGTCAACGTGGCGATGGCGGCCAGGGCAAGGGCGGGGCGGATCGTCAGGGACATGGGCAGGCTCCTATGGGCGCAGACAAGCGGGGCTGAGGTGGTCTAGCGTCATTTTCGGCGCCGATCCAGCCCGCGCGCGCATCAGCCCAACAACCTGCGCGCGATCACCTGGGCCTGGATTTCTGCCGCGCCCTCGAAGATGTTCAGGATGCGGGCATCGCACAGCACCCGGCTGATCGGATATTCCAGCGCAAAACCGTTGCCACCGTGGATTTGCAGGGCATTGTCGGCCGCCGACCAGGCCACGCGGGCACCCAGCAGCTTGGCCATCCCTGCCTCAACATCGCAGCGGTGACCGTGATCTTTTTCCCACGCGCTGAAATAAGTCAGCTGCCGCGCGATCATGATTTCGACAGCCATCATCGCCAGTTTGTCGGCCACGCGGGGAAAGGCCGCCAGCGGCTTGCCGAACTGCCTGCGGTCCAGCGCATAGCGCAGCCCCAGGTCCAGCGCGTTCTGCGCCACCCCGATCGCGCGCGCCGCGGTCTGGATGCGGGCGGATTCGAACGTCTCCATCAGCTGCTTGAAGCCGCGGCCCGTCTCTCCGCCCAGAAGGTTCGCGCCGTCGACGCGGAACCCGTCAAAGGCAAGCTCGTATTCCTTCATCCCGCGATAGCCCAGGACCTCGATCTCTCCGCCGGTCATGCCGGGGGTGGGAAAGGGGTCGGCATCGGTGCCGGGGGTCTTTTCGGCGATGAACATCGACAACCCGCGATAGTCGTCGGTCGCGGGGTCCGTGCGCGCCAGCAGGGTCATGATATGCGTGCGGGCGGCATGGGTGATCCAGGTCTTGTTCCCGGTCACCACCCAATCGTCGCTGTCCCGGACCGCGCGGGTGCGCAGGCTGCCCAGGTCGCTGCCGGTGTTGGGTTCGGTGAAGACCGCGGTGGGCAGCGTCTCGCCGCTGGCCAGGCGCGGCAGCCAGTGCGCCTTCTGCGCCTCGGTGCCGCCGCACAGGATCAGCTCGGCCGCGATCTCGCTGCGCGTGCCAAGAGAGCCCACGCCGATATAGCCGCGCGACAGCTCCTCGGACACGACGACCATCGCGGCCTTGGACAGGCCCAGGCCGCCGAATTCCTCGGGGATGGTCAGGCCGAAGACGCCCAGTTCGGCCAGTTCGCTGATGATCTCCATCGGGATCAGCTGATCCTGCAGGTGCCAGCCATGGGCATGGGGGGCGACCTTGTCGTCGCTCCACCGGCGGAACTGGTCGCGGATCATCTCCAGATCCTCGTCCAGGCCGCTGGCGCCAAAGATCGCGGCGCCGGCGTCGCGCGCCATCAGGGCGGCCAGTTCGGCCCGCGCCTCTGGCGTGTTGCCCGCCATCAGCAACAGCGCCTGTTCCGACGGCTGCCACGTCACACCCAGATCGGCCAGGCGCGCGAATTCGGTCTGGCTCATCGGGATGCCGCCCTGGATCTGGGTCAGGTATTCTCCCATGCCGATGCGGGTGATCAGCGCCTCGACAGGGCCGTCCACGCGCGCCGACCAGTCGGCCAGCTGACGCAGCGACATGACATAGGTGGCCAGCCAGGACAGGGCATGCGCCGCATGCTGGTGCCGCTCCAGCGCATCGGCGTCGACGCGGCCGTCCACCGTCACGCGGGCGCGCAGGGCATCCTTGGCGCTGTCCAGCAGATCGTCCAGTTCGGACAGGACGGTCTGGGACTGATGGGTCATGTCTTTCATCGATTCGTCCTTTCGCGGCATTGCAGCATGGGTAGCGCCTTCGCACCTGCAGCGCAACAATTTTGCGCCCAATGACCGCCGCGCGACCTATTGTGTCGCACCGGATTCGCATGTCGCTGATCCGTCAAAGCGGCCTTTTCCTTTCCCGGCGTCGCGGTTAGCGTGCGCCCATGTTCGGACTGGAGCCCTGGCAATTCGTGGCGGCCTTCGGGGTTACCGCCTTCGCGGGCTTCGTGAAGGGGGCCCTGGGCTTTGCCATGCCGATGATCATGATCTCGGCCTTCGGGTCGATCATGCCGGCGCCGGTGGCCCTGGCGGCTATGATCCTGCCGACGCTGTTCACCAACATCCAGCAGGCCGTGCGCGACGGGCGGCCCGCCGCCGTGGCCTCGGCCGTCAAGTTCCGGCTGCACATCGCGATGGTCGGCATCTTCATCTGCGTCTCCGCCGGGTTCGCGGCGGTGATCCCGCAATGGGTGATGTACGCGCTGCTGGGCGTGCCGATCACGCTGTTCGCGCTGTGGCAGCTGTCGGGCCGCCCGCTGGTCCTGAACCTGCGCCACCGCAGGCGGGCCGAGGGGTGGTCGGGCGTCATCGGCGGACTGTACGGGGGCATCTCGGGAATCTGGGGGCCGCCGCTGATCGTTTATCTGCTGTCGGTGGGCACCGAAAAGCGCGAACAGGTGCGGGTGCAGGGCGTCGTGTTCCTGATCGGCGCGGTCGTCCTGACGGTGGCACACCTGTTTTCCGGCCTGCTGAACGCATCGACCCTGCCCCTGTCCGCGGTCCTGTGCATCCCGGCCTTTGCGGGGATGATGGCGGGGTTTGCGCTGCAGGACCGGCTGGATGTCGAACAGTTCCGCCGCTGGACGCTGCTGCTGCTGATCCTGACCGGGCTGAACCTGATCCGCCGCGCCTTTGATCTCTGGAGCCTGTGATGCCTGACGCCGCCGACCTGACCGCCCGCCTGATCCGCTGCCCCTCGGTCACGCCCGAGGAGGGCGGCGCCCTGGTCCTGCTGCAGGAGATGCTGGAGGAGGCGGGCTTCGACTGCCACCGCGTCGACCGCAACGGCACGCCGAACCTGTTCGCGCGATGGGGCGCCAAGGGGGCGCGGGCCATCGGCTTCAACGGGCATACCGACGTGGTGCCGCCGGGTGATCCGGCATCCTGGACGCACCCGCCGTTCTCCGGCCACTGGGACGCAGACGACGTGATCTGGGGCCGGGGCGCCACCGACATGAAATCCGGCGTCGCGGCCTTTGTCTGCGCCGCGGTGGATTTCGTGCGCCAGACGCCCCCGGACGGGGCCGTGATCCTGACCATCACCGGCGACGAGGAAGGCCCGTCCCGAGACGGTACCATCGCCCTGCTGGACTGGATGGCCGCGAACGACGAACGCATGGAGGCCTGCATCGTCGGAGAGCCGTCGAACCCCGAGGTGATGGGAGAGATGATGAAGATCGGCCGCCGCGGATCGGCCACCTACACCATCACCGCCAAGGGTCGTCAGGGGCATGCCGCCTATCCGCACAAGGCGCTGAACCCGCTGCACGCGCTGACCCGCTATCTGGCCGACCTGACCGCCGAACCGCTGGACCAGGGGACGGATCATTTCGACCCCTCGGGGCTGCAGATCACCACGATCGACTGCGGCAACCCCGCGTCGAACGTGATCCCGGAAAAGGCGGTGGCGGTGGTCAACATCCGCTTCAACGACCTGCATACCGGGGCGGGCCTGCTGGACCGCCTGCGCGACCGCGCGGCGGCGGTGCAGGCGCAGACTGGCGTGACGCTGAGCGTCGAGGCCCAGATCTCGGGCGAGGCGTTCCTGACCGCGCCCGGCCCCTTCGTCGACATGGTGCGCGGCGTCGTCCAGCAAGAGACGAACCGACAGCCGGTCCTGTCCACATCGGGCGGCACCTCGGACGCGCGCTTCGTCAAGGATCACTGCCCGGTGGTGGAATTCGGGCTGGTCGGTGCCCACATGCACCAGGTGGACGAACGTGTCCCCGCCCAGCAGGTCCGCCAGCTGCAGGTGATCTATCAGCGTATCCTGGAAAGGTTCTTTGCATGACCATCGTCGAGACGACCGACCTGGCCGCCTGCCACGCGCTGCGCCGCACCGTCTTCATCGAGGAGCAGAACGTCCCCGAGGCCGAGGAGATGGACGACCTGGACGGCGACGCCGTCCACCTGCTGGCGACCGATGCGGAGGACCGTCCGGTCGCGACCGCGCGCCTGCTGGTCAAGGACGACATCGGCAAGATCGGCCGCGTCTGCGTGCTGGCCGACCAGCGCGGCACCGGCATGGGGGCCGCCTTGATGCGGGCCGCCATCGACGCGCTGGCCGCCCGCGGCGTGCGCCAGGTGCGGCTGGGATCGCAGACCCATGCGATGGGTTTCTATGAAAAGCTGGGCTTTGTCGCCGAGGGCCCCGTCTATGACGACGCGGGCATCCCGCATCGCGACATGGCCCTGGACCTGAAGTGAGCCGATGACCCAGACCCAGATCCCCAGCAAGGCGCAGATCCTCGAATGGGTGTCCGACAATCCGGACGCCAATTCCAAGCGCGACATCGCCAAGGCCTTCGGCATCAAGGGCGCCGCGCGGATCGAGCTGAAGCGCCTGTTGAAGGAGCTGGAGGCCGAGGGCCATCTGGAGCGCCGCCGCCGCCATTACCTGGACGCCGAGACGCTGCCGCCGGTGACGGTCCTGGAACTGCTGGCGCCGGACGGGTCGGGCGATCTGTTCGCGCGACCGCTGGAATGGTCGGGGACCGGGCCGATGCCGCGGATCCTGTACGCGCCGCTGAAGGCCGATCCGGCCCTGGGCCGCGGCGACCGGTTCCTGGGCCGGCTGATGCCGGTTCTGGGCGAGGATTATCAGTACCGCGCCCGCCTGATCCGCCGCATCACGGCCAGCGCGAACCGCATCACCGGCATCTTCCGCAAGGACAGCGAGGGCGGCCGTATCCTGCCCATCGACAAGGGCCAGGACAAGGAATGGCGCGTTCGTGCCGACGCCACCCTGGATGCCGAGAACGGCGAACTGGTGCAGGGCGAACAGATCGGCCCGCGTGGCCGCATGGGCCTGCCGCAGGCGCGCATCATCGAACGTCTGGGCGATCCGTCGGCGCCCCGCGCGGTCAGCCTGATCGCGATCCACCAGCACGGCATCCCCGACGAATTCCCGCAGAAGGCGCTGGACGAGGCCGAGGCCGCCAAGCCCGCGCCGCTGAAGGGGCGGGACGACCTGCGCCATCTGCCGCTGGTCACCATCGACCCGTCGGACGCGCGCGACCACGACGATGCGGTCGCGGCCTTTGTCGAGGAGGACGGCGGTGCGACGATCTGGGTCGCCATCGCCGACGTGGCCCATTACGTCCGCCCCGGCAGCGCGCTGGACCGCGAGGCCTGGGGGCGCGGCAACTCGACCTATTTCCCCGACCGCGTGGTGCCGATGCTGCCAGAGGCGCTGTCGGCGGACCTGTGTTCGCTGCACGAGGGCGTCGACCGACCCGTCATCGCTGTCGAGATGCGGCTGGACGCGCAGGGCAACAAGACCGGCCACCGGTTCCACCGTGCCATGATGAATAGCCGCGCCAGCCTTGCCTATGAGCAGGCGCAGGCGGGCGCGGACGGGGTGCCCGACGCGCAGACCGCGCCGCTGATGGATGACGTGATCCGCCCGCTGTGGCATGCCTATGGCCTGCTGAAGGGTGCGCGCGAGCGCCGGCAGCCGCTGGAACTGGACCTGCCGGAACGCCGGATCGAGCTGTCGCCCGAGGGACGCGTCACGGCCGTGGCGTTCCGCGAACGCCTGGACGCGCACAAGCTGATCGAGGAGTTCATGGTCCTGGCCAACGTGGCCGCGTCCGAGGAGCTGACCCGTCGCAAGCGCCCCCTGCTGTTCCGCGTCCACGAGGAGCCGAGCCTGGCCAAGATGGATGCGCTGCGCGAGGTGGCCCAGGCCTCGGGGTTCACGCTGGCCAAGGGGCAGGTGCTGCACACCAGCCACCTGAACCGCCTGCTGTCCCAGGCCGAGGGCAGCGATTTCGACGAGCTGATCAACATCAGCACGCTGCGGTCGATGACCCAGGCCTATTACCACCCCGAGAATTTCGGCCATTTCGGCCTGTCGCTGAAAAGCTATGCGCATTTCACCTCGCCCATCCGGCGGTACGCCGACCTGGTGGTGCATCGGGCGCTGATCAGCGCGCATGGCTGGGGCAAGGACGGGCTGACCGAGGATCAGGTCGAACGCCTGCCCGAGACCGCGACCCACATCAGCGAGACCGAGCGGCGATCCATGGCTGCCGAACGCGACACGACCGACCGCTATCTGGCGGCGTTCCTGGCGGAACGCGTGGGCACCGAGATGAGCGGCCGCGTCAGCGGCATCCAGAAGTTCGGCGCCTTCGTCAAGCTGGACGAGACGGGGGCCGACGGGCTGCTGCCCATCCGCGCCATCGGGCAGGAGTATTTCCATTTCGACCCCGACCGCCAGATGCTGATCGGCAGCGACACTGGCCTGGAGATCGGCATCGGACAGCGGGTGACAGTGCGCCTGGCCGAGGCACTGCCCCTGACCGGGGGGCTGCTGCTGGACCTGCTGGAGCTGGAGGGCGCGACCCTGCCGCGCGGTCCGTCCAAGGGACGACGCGGCGGTGGACCGGGTCGCATGGCCGTCAAGTCGCGGCTGGCCGAGATCAAGCGCGCCACCAAGCGGCGGCGCAAGCGCTGATCAGCTTTCGCGGAACGCGCGATTGAAGTAGTCGGCCAGCGGCTTCATCAGGTAGGCCATCGGGCTGCGGTCGCCGGTCTGGATATAGACCTCGACCGGCATGCCGGGCACCAACGCCAGCCCGCCCAGCTTGTCCAGCTGGTCGGGCGGGATCGAGACCTCGGCCCGGTAATAGGGGGTCCGCGTCGCCTCATCCAGCAGGGCATCGGCGGAGATGCGGTCCAGCCGCCCGTCGATTTCCGGCGTGGTGCGCGACGAGAATGCGGAAAAGCGCAGGACGACCGGCTGGCCCAGCTGGATCTCGTCGATGTTGATCGTCGCCACGCGCGCGCCGATCACCAGCGGGCGGTCCTGCGGGATGATGTAGAGCAGCGGGTCGGCGGGCCGGATCACCGACCGCGGCGTGGTGACCTGCATGTTGTAGACGACGCCCGACACGGGGGCGCGGATCTCCAGCCGGTCCAGCTGTTCGGTCAGGCTGCGGCGGCGTTCGGCCAGCTCCAGCTCGCGATAGCCCAGATCGCCCAGTTCCGTCTCGGCCATCTCGCGGCGTTCGGCGGCCAGGCGCAGGCTCTGGATCTGCAGTTCGGTCTGGCGGATCGCGGCCGAGGCGCGGCTGGCCTGCAGCGACCCCAGTTCGCCGTCGATGCGCGCGGCCTCGCGTTCCAGGGCCAGCACGCGGCTGGCTTGGGCCAGCCCCCGGTCCAGCAGGCTCTGCTGGTCGGTCAGCTCGCGCCCGATCAGGTCGCGCTGCGTGCCCAGGGCGGCGAACTGGGCGTCGATGCCGTCGACCTCGGAATCGATCTGGTCGGATTGCTTGGCCAGCTGATCCAGCGACTGGCGCAGCGTGTCCAGCCGCGTGCGGAACAGGCTGGTCTGTCCCGCGATCAGATCCTGCAGCGCCGGCGACGCGGTCGCGGCCTGCACCAGTTCGTCGGGAAAGGTGATCGTGTCGGCATCGGCGCGTTCGGCCTCCAGCCGGCCGCGGCGGGCCAGGATCTCGAAATACTGGCCCTCGACAATAGTGTGCTCGGTGCGCAGCAGAGTGCCGTCCAGCGTCAGCAGCAGATCGCCCGCGGCGACGGTGCTGCCCTCGGATGTGGCGATGTCCTGGACCACGCCGCCATCGGGATGCTGGACGATCTGACGCTGCTGTTCGACCTCGACCTGGCCGCCCGCCACGACCGCACCCGAGATGCGCGTGGACATCGCCCAGACCGTGAAGCCGCCCACCAGCACCAGCACCGCCACCACGCCCGCGATGATCGGGCCGCGCACCGGCCAGCGCCGGTCGCCCGAGGCCGCGCGTGTCCGACCGCGGCTCATGCGACGCCCCCGCCCTGGCCCGAGGTCTGGGCCTGACGGATCTGGGCCGAATTCTGCACCATCTGTTCCAGCACCTTGTCACGCGGGCCGAAGGCGCGGCGGACGCCGCCCTCCAGCACCAGCAGGTTTTCGCATTCGTTGATCGCGGCGGGACGGTGGGCCATGATGATGACCGCGCCGCCCTGCGACTTCAGCCGCCGGATCGCGGCATTCAGCGCCTCGGACCCCAGGTTGTCCAGGTTCGAGTTCGGCTCGTCCAAAACCAGCAGCACGGGGTCGGGATAGAGCGCGCGGGCCAGGCCGATGCGCTGAATCTGGCCGCCCGACAGACGGCCCGCCGTCTGGCTGATGCGCGTGTCGTATCCCTGCGGCAGGTCCAGGATCATCTGGTGCGCGGCSGCCGCCTGTGCGGCGCGCACCACCTGGTCGGGGTCGGGGCGGTCGGACAGGCGGGCGATGTTTTCGGCRATCGTGCCGTCGAACAGCGTCACCTGCTGGGGCAGATAGCCGATCAGGCCGCCCAGCACGTCGGGGTGGTACTGGTCCAGCGTCGCGCCGCCCAGACGGATGCTGCCGCCGCCCACGCGCCACGCGCCGATCAGCGCCCGCGCCAGCGTCGACTTGCCCGCGCCCGACGGGCCGATGACCCCTAGGGCCGTGCCAGGCGCCACGCCGAAGCTGACGCCGCGCAGGGTGGCCTGCCCCTCTCCCGGCGGGGCGACCGAGAGGTTGCGCACCTCCAGCCGGGCTTCTGGGCGGGGAAGGGGGGTGCGGACCGGATCGGGCGGCTGGCGCGACAACAGGCCTGCCAGGCGGCCCCAACCGTCCTGCGCGGCCTGAACCGACGGCCAACCGCCGACCAGCTGGTCCACCGGGGCCAGCGCGCGGCCCATCACGATGGAACTGGCGATCATCGCGCCGGGCGTCAGTTCCTGGCGCAGCACCAGCCAGGCCCCCGCCGCCAGCATCGCGCTTTGCAGGAACAGCCGGAAGGTCCGCGAAAAGACGCTGAACCCCGCCGACAGGTCCCCGGCGCGAACCGCATTGTCCTGTGATTCAGACCGGGCCAGGCGCCAGCGGGCGAAGGTCGCGCCGCGCATGCCCAGGGCGCCGATCACCTCGCCCTCGTCGCGATAGAGGTCCGCCATGCGCTGCGCCTGCGCGCCGGCCTGGGCCGAACCCTGCAGCGGCGCGCGGGTCAGGACGCGGTTCAGGATCGTCGTGCCGACCAGGATCCCGCCGCCGACGGTCGCGACGATGCCCAGGACCGGGTGGAACATGAAGACCGCCGCCAGGAACAGCGGTGCCCAGGGCAGGTCGAAGAAAGCCAGCATGACCGGCGACCCGATCAGCCGCTGGACGGAATCCAGGTCGCGCATTCCGCCCGCCGTAGCGGCCGATTCGTCGCCGCGCAATGCGCCCTCGCGCAGGGCGGCGTCGAAGACGCGACCCTCCATCCGGTCCTGGAACCGGGCGGCGATCCGCTGCATCACGCGGTTGCGGATGATGTCGATGGCACCCATCAGCACGAAGAGGAAGATCACCAGCACGAACAGCGCGGTCAGCGTCTCGACGCTGCGCGAGGCCAGCACGCGGTCATAGACCTGCAGCATGAACAGCGGCCCGGTCAGCATCAGCAGGTTCACGACCGCCGAGAAGACCCCCACCGACAGGAACAGCGGCCACCCCGTGGCGCGCGCCTGGCGCAGTTCCCGGGCCCCGTCCGTCAGGTTCGCAGCCTTGGCCATACGTCTTGCCCCGAAAATGCCGCGCCGATGGCGGGGCTTGCCTCGTTACCGCGGCGACCATATCACCACGCAGGCCTACGCCGGCCTGCCGCGACCCTCGCATCAAAAGGTTAAGGATTCCTTTTTAAGAAAATTTCTTATTCCATAGACAGTCTACAGCCCCACTAAATTCACTTTCTTGAACATTATTACTATTATATATTCGCAACTTTTTTGGTGTCGCTGCCTTTTGCATTGTTCCGATAATGTCTTTTAAATTGGAATTATTATATGCATGAGCAAATTTTTTGGAAATTTTTTTGAAATTCTTTCTTGAAAAGTATCGGGTAAATGACCCATGGAGAGAATTTTAATTATTTAGGAATTGATCCTGCATAAAAAAACCCTTTGTTAAAGGAAATGAACAGAGGGTTAAAATGGCGCAGATCAGACATAGCCACTTTGGTGGAAACGTAGTTCTCACTCGCGATAGTCTCACTGATGGCGACGCCTACCATGAAACGCTTGAGGAGATCGATTTTTCGAATATTCGATATCCAGGTGGGGGCGTCACGGAGGCTCAAACATGGGAAAATGGTGGCCTTCACCGTATGTTTGGGAAACCAATGGATCCGAAGGACGAGAAATATACGTTAACTATTCGAGAAATGCTTGATTTCGCTGAAAAAAACGGAAAATCGGTATCGATTGTAACGCCGACATTTCAATTTTACGATAAAGTTGAAGGACACTTCGATACACGAGGATTCAGTGCATATCTTGCAGAGCTATCTAAGGCAATTTCCGAATACCCGAGCGTTAAGATAACTAATTTTGAAATCGGTAATGAATATTGGGGTAGTAAAGAATGGGGATCTTTACAGCCTGACGAGTATGGAAGAATAGCAAACGCAGAGATTTCCGCAATAAATGGAATGATAAATGAGGTATGGGGGGACCGTCCTGCAGATGATCGCCCAGGAATAGGAATACAAGCTGGCGTTCAATGGAAGGCGGAGCAAAATGCCGACGGAACCTGGACCGCAGTAGGTCCCCGCCATTCACAAGAAATTATCAACGAGATAACGACTGAAAACCGCGCATTAGTAAGTGCAATATTTCAGCACAGTTATCCAGACGCTAACGATCTAACTGCCAAGATCAATTGGGCCATAAATCCAATGCGAGTTTTTCAGGAAGCCACCGGCTTTTCAGATGACATTCAACTTATTATATCAGAATTTAATATCGGTGAAAACACAGCTGTTGGAACGCAACAGGCTGCAGCATGGATCAATGCGTTCTCAAAACTGATCGAGGCGGGTGTCGATGCGATCGATCATTGGGGAATTTCATATGATTGGCTATCGAACAAATTCTACGACACGAAATTTTCACCGTCCGAAAGCGATGGCGGAGCGATAGTAACAATTGCAACCCCGATGGGTCAGCTTTATGATATCGCTGAAAGACATTTAATAGGTAAAAGCTCTGTAAAAAACACCGAAGTTTCCGACTGGGTGGAGCAATCGGGTGATATTCAGACTAACGGATTTTCAGAAAAAAATCAGAAAGTAGTATTCTTCTACAATCAAACAGATGAAGATACATCAATTTATCTAAGCAGCATATCCAGCAACTATCATGTATCCACGTATCACATTATTCCCGCAGATTCGCCTTATAGTACCTGGTACGACGAGTCTATGTCCAAAACTCCCTTACCTGGACAGATAGCTGATGCTCGTGGCGACATGAAAGTCGTTTCAGGACCAGGTGGCACGTTTGACAGCGAGCTAGCGCCCAACGAAATTGTCGTAGTTATAATTTCAGATAGTAAGCGAGATCTTTTTATAGAGGGCGCTCACAACGTCACCGACCCACGAACAGGAATGGTTAATGACGCATTCCAGGGAGCAAACGGAAATGACGTGCTTTACGGCCATGTTGGTAATGACAGAATATTCGGAAGTGGCGGCAAAAACGTTATTGCCGGAGGAAAGGGTAATGATATCCTTCTGGCCGGCGATCACGGCGACTTAATTTTATCAGACGGCGGAATTGATAATGTTAGGGGTGGCCGTGGTAGCGATATGCTTTTATTTTCGTCCGCCAAAGGCCGACTTCAGTCTACTGCTGTCGGCGGAGCAGGAAATGATCTCTTTATAGTAATGCCAGACGCAAATGTAGATATTTTGGACTTTGCGTCTGGCGATCTAATATCGTTTGGAGGTGCATTTAAAAGTAAGGTGCAGCTTCAGAACGCAACTCGGATAGATGGTGCAGATCTGTATATCTCCATGCCCGGCGGAGGAGAAGTGAAGATCGCAGGCGCGTCTAACATAATGTTTGACCTATACCTATATAACATAGACTTTTTACAGCAATCCGAACGTTATTCTTTGTCTAACAGGTATCTCAAAGGTTTCTCAGACTTTCAGATTTCTGAGGCAATAAAAATTACTTATGAGGCTAAGTTTGCCACAAACTTTTATTTTGAAAATTTATCAAGAATTATTGATTCGGTAGGCGGGATTGGTTCAGACCTTGATGAGGACCCAAACGTAGCTCCTTTGGACGAAGGAAAGGTAGTTTATGGGAGTGCATCGGCTGATCAGTTATGGGGCACGGCGCATTCAGATAAAATTTACGGAATGTCTGGAAATGATAAAATTTACGGTGCTGCTGGCGATGATGAGCTAAGTGGAAATCACGGGCATGACATAGTTTTTGGTGGCCTGGGAGACGACGTCATATACGGCGGTACAGGATTTGACCGCCTATATGGTGGAGCAGGAAATGATGAAATTAATGGAGGAAATGGTAACGATTTTATAAATGGAGATGCTGGAAGCGATCGCATCTTAGGCGGATCGGGCCAAGATACGATTTTTGGCGGCATCGACTCAGATATTGTCCACGGTGGTTACGGCTCCGATAGAATCTTTGGTGGATATGGATCCGACCGGCTTAGCGGCAACCAAGGAAACGACTATGTCCACGGAGGATGGGGGAACGACCAGATTTATGGTGGGCTAGGTAGCGATACATTGGCTGGTGCGGCGGGTAACGACAACCTATTCGGGGGCTTTGGTAACGATGTGCTATTTTCTGGGTACGGTGATGATCAATCATATGGGGGCATTGGCAACGACTTAATCCACGGACAACACGGTAATGATCGTCTATACGGGGAGGGTGGCAATGACACTCTCCGCGGAGGTTTGGGCAATGATCGTCTGAGCGGCGGAGCGGGAATCGATCATCTATATGGCGGCCCTGGAAGAGATATCTTTCAGTTTAAGCTCGGCGATAGCAAGCCAGGGGCGTTTGATAAGGTATACGACTTCAGAACCGGTGTCGATATTATTGATCTTTCCACGGTTGACTCAAATATCAACAGACCAAGTTTTCAGTCGCTAAAAATCTGTCAGCGACCAGAAGCAAACGCCCTGTGGTTCTTAAGCGAGGATGGCGGCACATTTGTTTGCGCTGACGTCAACGGTGATCGAAATGCTGATTTCGTTATTTTTCTTCCGGGAGTTACTAACTCCGATAATATAGATCTTATTTTTTAAACCTCGACAGCCCGGCGGATTTGTTAGATGGCATACGCATTGAAAAAATCAATAAATACGATACTGGAACCGCACACCCGTCGCCGGCAGTAGCTGGAATAAGTATCAATAAGGCTCACGATCCGCAGCTTTTTACCCAAGGATACTAGGTGATGGACATTCGCCGGGGACACAGTCCCTTGGGCTGTTTTCTGGCTTGGGCAATTCTTGATCGCGTGAACGGATGTACATGAGAATATGAGTAATCTGTTATTGTTGTGTTGTATTTATGCATCGCCCAGTGAATAGATGAAAAACTACAATTTTTCGGCGAATTTCCGCCACCCGTTAACGAATTTCGAACGGTAAGCAGGTAAAAGCTATGCACCCTACGATTGTTTATGGTTCCGGTTTTGATCTGGTTTCAGACGGGCGTAGCGCCTGTGCAAACCGAAATTATCTTGAAAGACGGAGCAACTATGGCACATACGAAGACGTTAGGTGAACTCTTTAAGTCATTGATTATATTGCGAAATAAGGCTGAGCATGCGTATATTTGCGTGACGGTGTTGGACCGCGGCGAACGCAAACTCGTCAAAAAGCAGATCGACAGTTGTATGCAATCCCTTCACTTTCTTTCCGAACACTTGGATCAGACAGAATGTGGTAAGGTGGCGCCCGGAGAACAGAACGTGCCATCCGCTCCGATATAAATATCGGATCGCCGTGGGGAGTCTGTCCAGGCATGGTGCAAAATCAAATCCCAATTATTGTTATTCATGATGTTGGCAGATCCAGGACCATAGATAGCCTCAATCAGTGCATTGACACTGACGTCCATGTCCAGAAGGCCTGCCAGGACGGAGCCCGGAGGGTGCGCCAGTCAATTACTCTCGGCTAGAGCCGATAGTAGCGACGCATCTAAAAAAGGTTGAGCTCTACGTACTAAGCTGGTGTAGCTGCGTAACTTGTCGATCTCGCATCTACCACGGACGTCAGCGGATCAGACGGAGAGGCTTTTAGCGATCACGCTTGAGTCCTTCTTTATCTTCCAGAATCTTCGATCACTATGATCTTTTTATAAAATCATCGTTAATTCAGTTATCGTTTATAATATTTGCGGCCCTTAGATGTGCCCAAAGCGCAGCATCTTTTTCTAAGTGCTCTCTTATGACTTCCAGATTGCAGATTGCCATATCAACTCGCGTCAAAGCATAGGAAACTGCGTCATCACCGATGTTCAACCGGTGGATGCTTTTGCGACAGGTATCAATAACTGAGTTTGCGTGAGCAAGCTGTACATTAAGTTCGCGAACACTTCTAATCTCAAGATCCATGTTGACTCCTTTACAAAATTTTTACACGCGATTTATTAATAAATCCTTAAGATACTTCAACCAGACTGAAGATCCGATCAAGGTATTCCAACTGGTGCATGCTGGTGAACGGTTCGACTTAGTCGCTGTCTGTCACGAGGGCAGGGGGCTACTTGCGGTCGTCCGGCCAGCCCCAAGGCTTGCGGCCCCATTTGTCGGACGCTCGTGACCGATCCTTCTACAGCCCCTTAAGCATTGAATTCGAACAGCCACTCTTTAAGGGCATAGTGGCGACGGACCACGCCCACTGTGGGGGGCGAGGTAGCTAGATAAACAATTACAGATTTATCTTATTACCATGTGCGATCTTAATGCATTGTTTGCGAAATGCTCGTACTTGATGCTATTTGCTCTCGAAGAGGATAGATCCATGAGTTTCGCGACTGCCTACGAGCACTATTTCGTCAAACTGGTGAACAATACCCGCCTCGAGAACGGCCTTGCACCGCTTAAGATTGCAAAGCCCTTAAATGAGTCTGCCGAACGGCATAGTCAATGGATGCTCTATGCGGACATGTTTTCACATGTGGGCGCAGGTGGATCATCCGCTTCCGATCGCATGGAGAAGGCTGGGTTCCCCATGTACGGGGAAAGGTGGGGCACGAGAGAGAACTTGGCGTATGTCTCAGTTCGTGGCGCTGCGGACCTGACTGACGAAATTAGGCAGCTGCATCAGAACCTTCTCAATAGCCCAAGTCACTATCGGAACGTCGTCGACCCCGATATGGAGTTTATTGGGATCGGTTTAGAGATGGGCAATTTCCAAGGCCATGCGGTTCTGATGGTCACTCAGAACTTTGGACGGACGACAGGACAGCCGGTATTGGATACCGGTGTCTTTGGAAGAGGTATTGTTCCGGCGATCGACACAAGTGCAGAAAGCCGCGGCGAATGGCGTGACGATAGCTTCGACGGTGTCGTCAAAACCTCCTCGCCAGACGGCCTTGCGGTGCAAGGAACCGCTCGTTCAGACGACTTTCAGCTTGGTGGTCGTGCCGATCTCGCTCGAGGGCTGGCAGGTGACGACTGGATTCATGGCAGAGGTGGGAACGACACCCTTGACGGTGGGCAAGGCGATGATCGTCTCATTGGCGGTTATGGCTTCGATGTGCTGCTTGGTGGGCTAGGGAATGACGTCCTCGATGGCAACCAGGGCAATGACCGACTTGAGGGTCACGGCGGAAATGACCTTCTATGGGGTCGAGACGGCGACGATACCTTAAACGGCGGATTTGGTTTCGATACCCTCATTGGGGGAAATGGAAATGACGTTCTGTGGGGTGGGGGTGGCAACGACAAATTGGTAGGCGGCATTGGCTCCGATACAATCCAAGGCGGCGCCGGAAATGACACGTTGATTGGATCACAGGGTAACGACGTGCTCACTGGTGGGGCTGGTGCCGACACGTTCGTGTTCGACACAGGCGGCGGCTCCGATAACATCACAGACTATCAGGTTGGGATCGACCGGCTCATGATAGATGATGCTATCCTTCGCCAGTCTGTTCCAAGGTTCTACGACATCATCACGGAAACTCCGACGAAGGCGGTTTTGGATTTCGGAAACGGAAACGTCATCACGCTTATTGGTAAAGGCATAACCGCGGAAGCGATTGCGGAAGATATCCTACTCTTCTAAGCGTGCCATGAGGCTTATCCGCGTGATCAGCTATCAGTCTAACTGACTAACTAAGGTTAGCCTTTGATGATCAGCTATTCCTATTGCTGGTCGCCCGAGGCATGAAACTTGCCTCCGCGAGAGGTAGGACGCTTTGATCACCAATCTTTTGTACCGTAGCGAAACGACCCTTCAGCCGAAGGACCCGAAGCTCAAGGCCATCTTGGCCCAAGCACGTCATCGCAACGGCAACATGGACATCACGGGATATCTGCACTGGGAGGATGGGATCTTTCATCAGTGGATAGAAGGCCCGGAAGCAGAGCTGCAGATTGTTGAGCGCCATATCTACGGCAGCAAATCCCATCACGGGCTTACAGTTCTGGGTAGGAATGTTGTCCCGATGCGGCAGTTTCCAGGTTGGGACATGGCCCTCGGTTTGTCGGAAGAGAACATGCTCTTCAACTTCATTGCGACACATGAAGCTGGAACTGCCGATCACCAAGAGTATGCAAAGGCTGTGCTTGCCTTCATGCACGCGCAGTCAGGCACACAGGTCCGCTGAGCTAAACGGAGCCGTCATTGATCCGATGACGGCAAGCAGTCGTTCCTCTCGAACATCCTGATGGCAAAGCTCACCTTCGCATCGAGCATCGTCTTGATCGCCTGGTGCCTCGCAAGTTCGGATTGAAATTTGCGGAGATCATGCACGGACAAACTGGTCTCCTGACCTGCGCCTAGGAAATCATTTATCAGATGGTCAACAGCGTTCTTCATTCAGCCTACCAGCGTCACCACTGCGCAAGTTCTCCTTTTGTGCTTTTTCTGGCTATGGGACAAAACAACGCACAGGATGTCGGATGTCGAATCATTCCGGCAGCCCGGCCCGGACGATTCTGCTGCCGAAATGAAGCGACAGCGTGTCCCGCGGTGAGTAATCGGCCATCGCGTCCCACGCGGCTAGCATGGCGCTCAGGTGGCCTGCAGCCAAAGAATACCGATCACCCTGCCACTCATCGCACCAAGTGACTTAGAGGGCCCGGTTCTCCGGAAAGATAGGCTCGTGGATTCGATGGCGGGGCATGGGTGTCTCCTTCCGGTCGATTGGAACGAAAAAGAACAATTCGAAAGTTTCTAGTGGTTCGTCGATTTTCGAAACCGACCTTACTTGTGATCGGGGTGCATGGCGCGAATGGCCTGGTCGACCTTCCGGTCAACCACCCGTTCCAGAAATCCTTCCCGCATTTGTATCGGATCAATACAGGCAGGCTTGGATGGTGCGATGATCTTGGCAGTGATCACGATACGCGGCGTTTGAACTTTTCGTCGTTGGATATGAGTGACCACCATCGCCCCTCCGCAGGACATACTAATGAATGGTGTCAACCAAGATCCCGCGGCCTTGGTTTCACAAGCACTCGCACGCTGCACCGACTGCAGGTAGTCAGACTACAGAAAGCCTGCCACGGCGATGACGGCTAGACCGTATCCGCCATGATATCGATCGGCGTACGGTTAACCCTTCGTTAAGAGATGCTGGAGTACGCTGTCAAAAAACGGCGGAGCTGCCAGTGGACTATCGCGTGAAGACGAGCAAAGATCTCGCTATCAATCTGGCCCATGCCAAGGCCGTCATCACTGCCTGCAGGGTCGCCATCCCCCGGATCGCAGTAAGCGATGAGGATGAGGCCTTCATCCGGTTGCGCATCATGAGAATGATCAGCGAACTCGAAACCATCGACAAGTTCGTGAGCAAGACGGCGGTGACGGTAAAGCAGAGGCGCGCAAATGCAAAAAGCCAGGCAGATCGGGACCGAGCTTCTGCTCGCGCTCACATGGGCATGCACGCTGATGCTGATCATACTGCCGGCGGTGCTGTTCCTGCTGAAAGTACTGAGCTTGGTGACGGCACTGCCGTTTGCAAGCTGGCCTGAGGCTCTCGACCTTCAAAACCGGTTTGGCTGGACCGGAGACCTCATTTTTCCATGAGATGAAGCGTTGCGCGATGGTGATGGCATACCAGCCGGCTCACCACGCGCAGAGGCATCAATAAGGTTGCTTAACTGAGACTCCCGGAACTTCGTTCAGTGCTGTGGTCAGGGCATCGGCCTCCTCGACTGCCTCAACGGCCTGCTTCTTGTTCCAGACCGCCCGCGTCTTGCCAAGCAGTCGCTCGATGCCGGCCCACAGCAGGCCCGCCACGGTGATCACGGCATAGACCGTCTCCGCCGTCACATCGATCGGCACGGGGAACGGCAGGCCAAGCATCAGCGCGGCCGCGGCAACGACGGCCACACAGGCAACGATGAAGGAGCGGTTGGTGAAGGCTAGCGACCAGCGCTTGTCCGAACCGGCAAGACGGTTCGCTTGCTCGATCAGCGCCGACAGGTCGCGAAAGGGCTTGAAGATCATCAGCGGGTTCATGGTCATTTCACTCCGAAGAAGGCCAGCGCGGCGGCAGCCAGCGTAGCCAGGATGTAGATCGCGCCCTTGGCAGGGCCGGTGGCAACGGGGATGGCTGGGGAGGGCAGGGGCCTCGCCGGGATGCTGGCGATGACGGGCGGCCGGGCGTTGGCCGCGGCCCACCAGCTGCGCACGTCGAAGCCGGGGCACTGGGTGGCGCCCAAATCACGGTGGCCGACGACCTGGGCACCGGGAAGCTTCGCCAGCAGCTCGCCGTTGCGCTTGTACTGGATCCAGGTTGCCCAGCCCTGGACGACGATCACGACACCGGCGAGGCCGCCGCCCACCTCCCGGACGAGGGTCATCAGCTCATTCATGGTATCACCCCGGCCGTGTGACGGCAGGTGGTGTCATCAGCCATCGCGGCCTCCGTGGAATGGGGTGGGGTTCACGCCCGGCGACCGGGCGCAAAGAAGCCCGCGCGCAGCGGGTTAGGGATAATGAACAAATCAGTGCAGACAGCTGGATAAACCGTGCTAATGTCAAAAATGCACCATCTGCAAATCCGAACGCCAGGCGTGTCCGATAGTCGGGGTTATCCCTCACTCAGCCTATATTAGGCGGGTGTATCGGCGTCTTGCGGAGGCCCCCGGAAACCCCTTCCGGGGGCCGTTCTTTCGCCGGTAACCATGTGCCAATTTAGACAGGCGCGCGGGACCGAAAATGGCGCTACCTTCGCCTTCAGTCGGGCAGTGGTTCTGGGAGGGGTGGCTGCCTGACCGACCAAACATATTAAAGCAAAATATACGGAACGGTTCTGCATTGCAGCAAGTTGTGCAGACGTATTCGTAACCAGTGCCCGGATTACCCAGCAGGGTCTCGCCAGAAGGCGAGGCCCTTTTTCTATGCCTCACGGCATCGAGGGTAGAAGGAAGCCGTGAACGGTCATGCTGCTTGGCTCAGCGTAGTTGGCAGCGGACCACCCTGCTCACGAGCGATACCGCTCGATCGTTGCCATAACATACGCGTCGATGGTCGTATCCCAGATGAAGCCGTTGGCCATGTCGGCGGGACGGATCGTCTCGAACATCACGCCGTCGACCTAAAACAGGCAGCGGTCAGAATGTAGTTCGACGGTCAGACGCTGTTTGACACAACGGACGAAGGGTAGGATTGCTGGCCTGCCCCTATCGGGTGGTCCGGTTTCAGTCTTAGTGCATTACGGGTCTTGGCGCTACAGCTGGGGTGGCCGGCGAAGCGGCTCCGGATGGCGAAGCCGGCCACCGGATGGCCTCGGGAGCTGGCGGGCGATACCCCAGTGATGAGTGCGGGCGCTTGGTGTTGTAATGGCGGCGCCAGCTCTCGATGATAATCTTCGCCTCAGCGAGGCTGTAGAAGATCTCCCCGTTCAGCAGCTCGTCGCGGAGCTTGGAATTAAAGCTCTCACAGTAACCGTTCTCCCAGGGGGACCCCGGCTCGATGTAGGCGGTCTTCGCGCCAACGGCGACGATCCATTCCCGCACCGCCTTGGCGATGAACTCCGGGCCATTGTCGGACCGTATATGATCCGGCACACCGCGCAGGATGAAGAGATCGGACAAGACGTCGATGACGTCGGTCGATCGGAGCCTCCGGTCGACCCGGATTGCCAGGCACTCCCGGCTGAACTCGTCGATGAGATTGAGCATGCGGAACTTCCTTCCATCGTGGGTCCGGGCTTCGACGAAGTCGTAGGACCAGACATGGTTCGAACGCTCTGGCCGCAGACGGATGCATGACCCGTCGTTCAGCCAGAGCCGACCCTTCTTTGGTTGCTTTTGTGGCACCTTCAGCCCCTCCCGCCGCCGTCGGACGCATGCGTCCGACCCCTCGACCCGTTTCACGTTCACCGCCCAACCGGCCTCGCGCAGAAGGGCGTCGCCGGTGGTCGCTTGGACCAGTGGCGCAACCACCGGCAACTCCGGCGGTATCCGTAGCGCCCATATTGCGAGGCGAGCGCGATGATGTCGGCCGTCAGTACGTTTTCATCGGCCCGTCCGCTCGGCACTTTCCGCTGTGTCGAGCGATGCTGCCCGAGCACGCGACAGGCGAGCCGTTCCGAGATCCGGAACTTCTGCCTGACATGCTCGATGCAAGCACGGCGGCGGGCGGGGCTCAGAAGTTTCCCGATGCGTTCGGCCCATGGGCCTCACCCCGAAGGATGAGCTTCTCGAGCGTCAGGTCAGAGACGGCCTTCCGGAGCCGCTCATTCTCCTTCTCCAGCTCCTTCAATCGCTTCACTTGGTCGGTTTTCAGCCCACCGAACTCCTTGCGCCACCGATAGTAGGTGAACTGCGTCACGCTGATCGACCGCACGGCTTCGGCCACCGACTGGCCTTGCGACACCAACACGTCGACCTGCCGGAGCTTGGCGACGATCTCCTCCGGCTTGTGCTTTTTCTGGGGCATTCCTGCATCCTCCAAATGGCTCAAAAGCCATACCTTAGGGAGGACCACTTTTCAGGGGGCAGACCATGGCGCAGCCAAGCCGGCTCATCATTTTGTATATTCCTTGATAGTCAAATCCAGTTTTTCAAACCACACCGGCTCGATCTGACCTAGCAAAAGGCTGGCGCGAGAGGCATTCGCCCCTCCCCTCACCTGTGCCTCAATCGCTTTGATTGTAGCCTGCAATACGGGCGGACCAATGCGATACGAATACTTTCCTGGTCCACTTGGCTCCGCAACCTGCGGAACGTAGCGGGGGATAAAATTGATGGGCGGGATGCTCCGGTAAGCCGTGCGGAAAACATCACGCACATCTACGCCGTTATCTTCAAGTACCTTTAGTGCTTCGGCGTGGCGACCAAGGACGCGCAGCCGTAATGACAAGTTTATATACCCATCCGGTCTGCGGCGCGGGGGCAGGCTGAGTTCAACAAGCTCATTCTTCTCGACCCTTGGCATTGCACTATTGCTAGGTCGATCCCTCTTCTCATTTTTGGAGATAGATTTCTTACGAGCAAGACTTGTTGCAGGTCGAGGATCACCAGCACTTTCCGAGACGGGTTCTTGGAGTTTTCCAGATTCTTCGCCAGTCGTCATGCTCTCTACCGGAGCATCGCTTGTTGATACAGGTTTTTGAACCTGCTCCGACTGCCTGCGTTTTTTCTCGAACGCGTCAATAGAGTCTACCTTGAGGGTCGTGAAATCAGAACGGTCTCTGACGGGTTTGACAACCTCATCGAAGCCCGTAGCGTCCGGTCGGGTAACTTTGATTCTTTCACGAGCCATTGGTCACACTCATTTTTCGTTCTTCAAAAATGCAATTGCCAAGCAGAATAGCCAGTGCCATAGCCGCTTCAAAGTGCCGAAGCTTCATTTTTGACGATGCGTCAGTTCGGTCTTTATGCTCCTTTATGATCATGCCAAGCGCTCCACGCTCTTCTATTTCTTGGTATATTGGCTTTTCAGGGATCATAATATCAAGCGGCTTTAGTTGCTCGATTATCTCATAGTGTCTTTCAAGTTCCCTTACACCGACGCCGTCTGGTTTGGGTGTGCCTTTTACATGGGTTAATAGTTTTGGATTGACCCGAGACATGACAACATGCAGCGGGGGTATTCTGCTTAGATCTTCGGCTCTGGCTTTCAGATCCTTATGCCAGTTGATCGTTTCAAGCGTTCTGTCACGGTCAGCTTTTGCGTTGAGGCATGGAATGATCAGTGCGTCTGCAACACTGGCAAGATCGACACCAAAATCCACACCCTCGCCCTTTGTGTCGATGATGATGAATTTCACCTTATCATCGTATTCGTCGATCAAATCGAACAGGTCCCTGTCTGGAGAGACAGTTCGGACAATCAAGTTATCTTCGGCAAGGTCGTTGGTCTTGCTAACTGCCCACCATGTCAGGATGTCCTTGTTCGGATCGAGGTCGATCACCAGACACTTATGGCCGGCATGGGTCACTGCGGATGAAAGCAGTTTGACGATGGTGGATTTTCCGGCTCCGCCYTTCTTRCTCATGAGTCCAAGCACAATTGCCATCTGATCATCCCCTTCAATCGGCCTGATCCCATGGCAGGACGGCCCCTCGTTGACCTCGTTCTGTTGCCTGCGCCGACATTCTGTCAAYAGGTAAGGTAATAGGTAATGCAKTGGGTAAGGTGTTRGGTAACGTAAWAGATAAAGTGTCCGGTGSGGTRGKTKGTAACGTGTTYGGTAAGGTGGTTGGTAGAGYGTTGAKTCAGGTGGCAGGTARGGYMYCTTGCGCCKAATTRTGAMKAATTGCCCGTGATCTGCATGAGCGGACGCCCTGGGTAAGACCGYAKYCKGTTTWGTYCCTRTAATGRCCGCTGAGCGCCCTGTTYGGKCTSSACCCTTACCKMYCTASCYARAATKGCGAGATGGCCCCCTGTCGGCCYYSTGWSGGCCTCTKCGGCCRTTCTTCGGGTGCATGCTTCGCGGCACCCTCAGTCCAGGCGAATTGAACGCGACCCTCGCCTAAAAGCCGAATTCCTTGACGGCCTTCGACTTTTAGGCGAGGGTCGCGTGGTTGATTGGTAAGAAATGCAACCGTAATTTTTTACAATTTGGACATGGCCGGAAGAACGAAGAAGATCACGCCTGCCGACGAGAGAAAGATCGTCGCATCCGTCCGTGCTGGCGTGCCCGTGGCCGTGCTGGCAAAGACCTATGGCGTGACACGRCCGACCATTTACCGCGCCGTTCGCAGCTTCCACGACAAGGCCAARGTKKYSGRWAMMRGCACYGCRCCTGTCTCATTCACGGTGGATCGGGACAGGCTTCTGGCCTTCGATGCGTTCACGGGACGGCTTGGTTTGAAGAGCCGGGCAGACGCCCTGCGGCGCGTGTGTTCCGTGCCTTCCGGTTTTCTGGAGCCTGATCCTGACCTGGCCGGTGCCCTGCGCGACGTGGCGCGGGAGCTTTCGGCCATCGGTCGGAACGTGAACCAGCTGGTCGCCACCAAGAACTACGAGGTCCGGCGGGGCGAAAAGCTGAAGCTGACCAAGCCGCAGCAGCAGGTTCTCAGCGATCTTCTGGGTCACATCGACGGTGTGTCCGCCCAGGTCCGCGAGATGGAAGGCAAGCGCGCCTCGGAGACGGTCCGCCGCTTCGTGGCCGGAATGAAGGGGTCGGAACATGGGACGGACTAATGCCGTTGCCGGTGTCTCCACCAGGCTCTTCGAGGACGGTTGGGACAGGATCAAGGGTGGCCGTCAGCTGTCGGGTGCCCGGCACATGGCGCGCGCGGCGCAGGGGGCATCACCCGCGGTCTTCAAGATGATCCGCACGGGCGGTTGTGCCTCCAGGGGGCAGCTGTCGGCGCAGTTCAGCTACCTGTTCAGCAAGAGCGTGGACGTGCATGATTCACGCGGTCTTCTGGACGGTGAGAAGCGTCTGACGCCGGAGCAGATCAAGCGTGCCGTATCGCGCTGGACCGACGACTGGCGGGGCCAGATGAACGCGGCCCGGACAACCCACGTGATCATGTCGTTTCCGCGCGGGGCCAAGCCCGCGCATGTCAGTCTGATCGCCGGCGAGATCTGCAAGGAGAAGCTTGGCGGGCGGTTCGACTACATGGTGGCCGTCCATACCGACAGCCCGAACAAGAACCCGCACGCCCATATCATCGTCAACCGGCGAGGCAGGGAGCCGGGGGATTACTTCACCCTCCGTCAGGGCACGGAATACACCTACCAGGCCTTCAAGGAGGCGATGGTGGATCATGCCGCCCGCTATGGCATCCAGCTTGAGGCCACGACGCGCTTGCAGCGCGGGCATATCAACTACCCCCCCACGGATGGCGAGTGGCGGCGGGCAAAGGAAAAGGCTGTGACGACAGGCACTGCCTTCGAGGCCCCTTCGGGCAAGCCTCGGACCGGTGACGCGCTGAGCCGTGCCACCGAGGAGGTCCGCGATTGGTCCCTGCGCTATCGCGACCTTGCGAGCTACGCCTCGCAAGCGAATTTGCAGGATTTGGCTACCGCATTTGAGAAGGCATCAGCCGTCCTGTCCCAGGGCGGCGTCATTGTATCCAAGGGAGAACCCTACATGTCCGTCCAGGATGATTTTGACAAAGCCGCAGAGGGGCTGCGGCGCGCGGTTGATGACGCGGAGGTGCGGATTGCCGACGCGGCACCGAACCAGCGCCCCGCCATGGAACGCAAGCTGTCCGAGGCGCTGTCCTCGGTCGAGCATATGCAACCGCTTGGCACCCGGTCGCGCGACCTGAGCGAGGCGGCCAGCGCGGAGGGCATCTATTCGGCGCAGAACGTCCAGGAGGTGAACACGCGTTTCGCGCTGGAAGGCCGCGACAAGCTGAGTGCAGCCCTGGACGGGACCGGCATTGATCCGGTCGAGGTGGAGGCCCGGATGCGGGTTGCGGCCAATTCCGCGGCTCTGGAAACCCGGTGGGTCCAGCAGGATTTGCAGGCTGTCGCTGATCTGCGCGGGCTTGATCTGCGCGATGAGGCGCAGCTGGAGCAGGCTATCGCGGTTGTTGATACGGCCTATGACCGGGTGGCGGCTGACTATGGCGTCGATGACGCCATCTATCAGCGCGCGGCCGCACAGCGTGGGGCGGTGATCGAGACGTCCGAGCCGGGCCATGATGCCGCCGCCCAGATCGAACGTGTCCGCGAGGCCGATGCGCAGGAGCGGGCGCCCGTCACGTCCATCGGGTCGCGCGATGGTGCAGGCACCGATCACACTGAGCTGGCCCGCTACGCCAACCCCGTCGGTGCCGAAGATGAACGCAAGCTGCGCGAGGCCATCGAGCGGTTGCTGACCCGTGAGGAACTGGCGGCGTTGAAGAACGGCGATGCGGCGGTTCTGCGCGGTGTCGGGGATCGGGAGGACCAGTTGACCCTGGCGCGGGATTATCTGCGCGCCAGCAACGATCCGACCGCGCAGCAGGGCATCGACCGCGTAAGCGACGCGCTGACCGCCGAGCGTGACCGCGTTCGCCAGGAACGCGGCCATGAAGGAGGCGGCCATGAATAAGTGTTGACTTAGCGTCAGAACTAAGACGGGTTTACCCTGCACCTAAATTATTTCCAATCAGAAATCAGCAGCTTGACGTCTTTTCCAATTCATCACGTAGCCCTTAGATTTGAGCCACGTCCCTGTGCGTGACGCGGGGCGCCCTCTACGGCAATAAAAAGCAGCCAATCTGTAAGGCTGCTGCATCGGAAACAGATGTGAGCCTGCCCCGAGATTGGCTCAGCCCCGGCCTTACCTGTCCTAATAGCCCACTCAGAGCGGGCAAAAACAGGCTGCCGCCATGCACAATTTTTCGGGTCCGCAGCCGCTTCCAAATGCAGGACTGTGTATGGGAAAGGAACTACTATAAGTAAAACAAATTTCGGTGTAAGGCAAGACCCACGGATAATCATCACAGATCCTGACGCTCCAGACAATGCTAAGGGACATAGCTGGCGATATAAAATGAACCACGCTTTACAGGAGGGGAAAGATCTATAGTTCTTAGCATTTTTTCTCCTATAAAATACGTCTATCAAGCCATAGCTCGTCAACTATGCTAAACAGAATTTACTGGTAATATAAACTAGTTCTAAACAATGGAAAGTACTATGCCTCTAGTTTTAGTTCGCACCCCTACCTATCGCCGCCCTTCTCAGCTAAAACGAGCCCTTAATTGCTTGCAAGCGCAAACACACCAAGATTGGGTTTGTGAGGTTCGTGATGATTGCCCAGATAAATCTGCTCAAAAAGTAATAGAAGAGATAAACGATCCTCGCATTAAATATATTTCTAACCGACCTCAACAATACTTAATTGCTAACTTGGATGCATGCTTCCGGCTTGAGAATCAATATTCAGCAGATTATTTTTTTATGCTTGAGGATGATAATCAGATTAAAGAGAATTTCATTGACAGGGGCATACAAATCATTGAACAAAATGGCGTTTCTATATGTCAGATAAATCAAGTTATAGATTATGTTACAGAAAATCGATTGAGCAGTTTTGGTATACTTAACGGGACATTTGATGAGCGTGTGTATCAGCCAGAGGAATTCCACCTTTCACTTTTTGGTGGAATTGGAATTTCAAACGGGGGAGCATTCTGGTCAAAAAATATTCGGCAAGAATTATCATTTAAAACAGATACCATTCCTGCGCTTGATGAGTATATTAGAACATGTATGGTAGTGGAGCCGATTTATATATGCCGCGAGAAACTTGCTGTCTGGACGCAAAATGAAGAAGAAACCACGCGTAATTTGGGCTTTGGAAGAGGTTGGTTGCGTCGTGAGCTTGATCTAAAAGCGTCTATCCGACATATCCGCCGAACCATATGGAAAAAAACACCTCAGCATCTGCAGAAAGATTTTCTTGAGGGAGGCGTTCTACGTATACCTATGAAAAATAGAGCGCTTGCCTTACATAAAGCTGATATTAACTTAATAAATAATCAGCCTGAATCTAATAATAAAATAAAACGAATGGCAGTTAAGTATTTAGGTCGTGTGCATCCCTCTGTAACACGAATTTAAAACATATAATTTAATTCAACCTAGGGCAATGCCCCTCCCTTTGGGTGTTATATGGCGCGCCCAGCAGGGGAATGGGATCAACCGGGGTTATGGGGTTAAACAGGATCAGAGCCCTGCGGCATCTCGCAGGGCAAAGTTTATCCGGATCTGCTAGCCCGTCCCGCTTTCCTTAAACCGGGTCACCTTGGCTATCGTTGCGCATGCGATCATCACATCTTCTGGCGGGTCGGCGACGACATCGTCAAAGACGGTTATCTCGAACCCTGCCGATTGCAGCGATACCTTGGCGAGATCCAGAAGGCCGGACTGATGCAGGAAGCGGTCAGTAACGATCAGCAGCTTGCGCTGCTCAAACCACTCCGACAGCAATGTCCCAAGGCGCTGCGCACCGCCCCATTCTACCAGCATTCCAGCTACCGTGTCGTAACTGAATGGTCCAAGCTCTGAATTCATTGCTGCGCGCCCTCCTGAACTGAGTCTTTCACACTCGACGTTCTTAGTTCCGCCTTAGGATACCTCTACCGCACAGCGTGCGTCTCCAGACATGCAAAGAATTGACCGCTGCAGGATCTACTCGTCTTTCCGCTCTCGACCCCCCGCCCGGCGCACGACATCATCCAGGCCCGACATCGCGGCATCAAAATCCGCCATGATCCGGTCCAGTTGGCCCTCGTCGCGCCCTCCCTTTATCCGCTCCAAGGCACCGATCTGTTTCAAGCGTTCGCGCGGCCCCTTGCGGCTGACGAATACATCACCCCGAACCGCCCCCGCCCCTCCCGCATGTCCCATCCGCGCGGCAAGGGACGGCAGCGCCCAGAACCGGGAGGTGCTTCGGGCGGTGAGATTGCTGAGGCAGCCACCATCGACGAGCTCGCCGATCAGGGTCAGGGCCGTCCGGCGCGTCACCCCCAGATGATCCATGACCATCGCCGAGCTCACGACCGGCTGCGCCTTCAGATAGGCGATCAAGTCGCCAAGGCGCGACCGCCCGTGTGCAGACGACGCCATGGCCGAGAGACGCGCCAGCTCATGGCGCAGGGTCCCCAGATGACCGAGGTCATGAGAGAGGCTCCGCGTGGCGGCCTCCAGGAACGTGGCCAGCCCGGTCATCGGCGACCAGACCCGAAAGCCGGTGCGGGTCAGCGACACGGATGGCGGCACGATCCACACGGCAGCCGCCGGCATCAGCAGGCCCCCTGCCCTCTCGTCCAGCTCATCGCGGCTAGCCCTTTTATCAGGAGACAGCCCCTGCAGATGACGCGCGGCACCCTCCACGGCCATGAAGATCAGCCGCTCGGCCACCGGGCTGCTCCGTCGGGAGCGGAAGGCATAGCTGGCCGCCGCACGCCATCCCGCCAGGATCGGAACGTGGGACCAGGTGCGACTGGCCTCCACGACCAAGGGCAGCTCCGCATCCTCCAAGCGATCGCCCTCATCGCGTGTCTGCCCGATGGGTGCCGCAGCCGCCTCGATCCGGCGCAGCGCCGCTATCGGCGCGCCAAACGGGTCTCCGGGCCGGCGGATGACGACCAGAAGCTTCAGGGCCATCTCGACCGCCCGGGCATCCTCTTCCACCGCCGTGCCGCTGGTCAGACGAAGCACCATCCCCTGCGTGGAGATGCGCTCGCCTTCGAGGCCGACCGAGGCGGCAGCCTCCAGAAGGCTCGTCTCCATCCGCCACAGTGCAGCCAGGGCGGGGTCGGCCAGGAGGATGCCCTCAACCCTCGCGGCGTGGGTCTCGGCACTCAGAAGAAGCGATCCGACATCCATCTGATAGCCCATGATTATGCCGCCAACAGTTTAGCATATTGCCAGCATTCTGCAGTTGCCTAGTACTTTCAGATATTGGCCGAAGTCACCACCATTCCGCCACTCAGGCAGAGGAGATCCCGAGGCCTTGGAATACGGCCCTGAGAGCGCACGAAGCCGCCCATTTCCGTCCCCTGATGGATGCAGAGGATCTAGACTTCCGTACGGCAGACGCAGATATCGGCGTTGCATCTGTTTGCAAACGGTCATTTAATG